>NZ_JBHUML010000002.1:0-1218292 GCF_042684865.1 Salibacterium lacus | reverse complement strand
GCAAAGAAGACACGATAAGCGCCAGCGAATCGATGCCGCCCTTGTGCTCTGGAGTAAAAGCAAAGCATTTTGGCGTAGCGGCTTGTCTCAGCAACGAAAAATACCGAACGATTTCAAAAAATCGTTCGGTATTTTTCTATCTTATAGAAGTTTTGTCTCAGACTCTTTTTTAAGTACATACGTACGTGTGGAAACTTTGAAACAACGGGTATTGACAAAAATGGATGCTGCATCGTCAGGTTTTTTCTTTTTTTCAGGGAAAATTCCAGTCATATTCAAGGCTTCTGTCCGTAACGCCCTTTTCCCCGGGCGCATAAAATATGCTGACTATATTCTTTCCATCCTCCGACCCTTTCGCCTTCTGGCAGAGGACGGGGACAGCCTTGTCAAGAAAGGGTGAAGCCACTTGAGAGAGATGGACAGAGGTTACCGTACCCTGCTCACTAAAAGGGAACGGGAAGTGTTTGAATTACTCGTCCAAGATCAGACGACCAAAGAAATAGCCTCCCAGTTATTTATCAGTGAAAAAACGGTCCGAAACCATATTTCCAACACAATGCAGAAGCTGGGGGTCAAGGGGCGTTCTCAGGCTGTGATTGAACTCATACGGCTTGGGGAACTTTCAATTTAATGAACGACCGGCTTCCCGCAAAGGGAAAAACAGCTGAAGGGTGGAGAATGTATGAATCCCGAAGCTTAATCAGACAATGAAACCCGGTACAACCGGCTGTTTTTTATCCTTTGGGAAAGCTGGTTCTTTTTTAATTACGTCTAAAACCTTGCCGACTGACTGCGAAAGTGCTATAATAAATCGTAAGTTTGCAGCGAAGGCATTGTCATATCATTGTACAGATTTACGTGTTACTGACTGGATCAGGCATGAGTAAATGCATCAGGAAGAAATAAGTATTCGTACCGGCTTGTTTCTATACCGACCTAATGCGTTTGCTCATGCCTTTTTTACTACCGTCCGGATCTGAAGAAAGCACCAGAAACGCTTGACCTGACGCTGCATTCCTTAGTATGTTTATGAAAGCGATATAATTTTTAAGAAAAGGGGTTTCAGTCATGAAAGAACAAACGTACACTATTACTAACGATACGGGAATTCACGCTCGTCCGGCCACCCAGCTTGTAAATAAAGCCGGCCAGTATTCTTCGGAAATTACGCTTGAGTACAATGGGAAGTCCGTCAACCTCAAATCCATTATGGGCGTTATGTCTCTTGGTGTCGGTAAAAATTCAGAAGTAACGATCCGCGTGGAAGGCTCTGACGAAGAAGAAGCCATGAAAGCAGTAGATGAAGTAGTGAAAGAAGGGCTTGGAGAGTAATGACTACCACCTTGAAAGGCATTGCTGCCTCCAAGGGCATTGCCTTTGCAAAAGCATTTGTCCTTGAACAACCGGAGATGAACATCGAAAAGACACAGGTCAGCGATATCGAGTCGGAAACGTCACGCTTTTATGACGCGATGGAGCGTGCCAGGCAGGAACTTCAGATTATAAAGAATAAAACATTAAAAGACATGGGCGAGGACAAGGCGGAGATTTTTTCCGCCCATCTTCTTGTGCTCGAAGACCCGGAAATCATAGACGGCGTCACTTCTAAAATTAAGGAAGAGCAGATTAATGCTGAAGCGGCGATGAAAGAATTAGCCGACATGTATGTCACCATGTTTGAAGGTATGGACAATGAATACATGAAAGAACGTGCTTCCGATATCCGGGACGTATCCCAGCGGATTCTTCTTCATCTGCTCGGCGTTGAAAATACAAGCCTTGCTGCCATTCAGGAGGAAACTGTTGTTATTGCCGAGGATCTGACTCCTTCTGATACGGCCCAGCTTGATTTGACGTATGTCCTAGGGTTTGCGACCGATATCGGCGGCCGTACTTCCCATTCGGCTATTATGGCGCGTTCCATGGAGATACCGGCTGTTGTCGGGACAAGACAGGCTACATCATCCATCCAGACAGGAGACTTTCTTATTATTGACGGCATGGAAGGAGAAGTTATTCTCCAGCCGGATGAAGAAACGATTGTTTCCTATAAGGAAAAGCAGCAGGAATATCTTCGTAAAAAAGAAGAATGGGCCAAGCTTGTAAACGAACCGTCCATCACTAAAGACGGCACCCGTGTTGAACTTGCGGCAAACATAGGAACACCGGATGATCTGAGTGGAGTCCTGGATAACGGTGCTGAAGGCATAGGACTGTACCGTACGGAATTTTTATACATGGGCCGGAATGAACTTCCGGATGAGGAAGAGCAGTTTGAAGCATACAAAAATGTCCTTGAAAAGATGAACGGCGGTGCTGTAGTTATCCGTACTCTTGATATTGGAGGAGATAAAGAACTACCGTATCTCGATCTCCCGTCGGAACTGAATCCATTTCTTGGTTACCGTGCGATACGGCTCTGTCTCGAGGAAAAAGAGATGTTCCGCACCCAGCTCCGGGCACTGCTTCGTGCCGGCGCCTACGGGAATCTGAAAATCATGTTTCCGATGGTGGCCACGATTGAGGAGTTCCGGGAAGCAAAGAGCATTCTCGAAGATGTGAAAAATGACCTCAAACAGGAAGGGCTGCAGCCGGCAGAAGATGTCGAAACCGGTATTATGGTGGAAATTCCATCTACTGCTGCGGCGGCTGATATTTTTGCAAAAGAGGTCGACTTCTTCAGCATCGGCACGAACGATCTCATTCAGTATACGATGGCTGCCGACCGGATGAGCGAAAAAGTATCCCATCTTTATCAGCCTTATCATCCAGCCGTACTGAGACTCGTCAAGCAGGTGATTGAAGCCGCTCATAATGAAGGGAAATGGGCCGGCATGTGCGGAGAAATGGCCGGAGAAGAAACAGCAGTGCCGCTGCTTCTCGGTCTTGGACTTGATGAGTTCAGTATGAGTGCAACATCTGTTCTTCCTGCCAGAAGTCAGCTTCTTACGCTCACGAAGGAAGAAGCACAGGAACTGGCTGCCGAAGCTGTCAATCTTCCTACCGCCAAAGAAGTTGAAGCACTTGTTTACGAAAAAGGTTTTATCCGGTCCTGATCCACTGCTGGAACTAAACATTATTCGGCCCCGCTTTCATGCGGGGCTTTTTTAGCGAATACAGTAGAATGCTGATAGTTTCTCTTTACCGGGGTCCGTGTCCGCTGATTGATGAAACCGGCTGAAATATTCCGGGTGCCTTGAAATCACGACGGAAAAAAGAGAGAATATATATGTTAAGGTATGAAACAGTTGACTTTTACATTTGACAGGAAGACTGAATGGTAAGGAACAGCTCCGATCATTAAAAAACTAAAATGCAGTATGAATAAAACAATGAGAAATAGAGGGACCATAAGTGAATCGACCAATTGGAATTATAGACTCCGGTGTGGGAGGCTTGACCGTGGCCAGGGAGGTGGCCCGGCAGCTGCCAAAGGAAAAGATGATATATATCGGAGACACAGCAAGGTGCCCATACGGCCCGAGACCTGTCCATGAAGTGAAACAGTTTACGTGGGAAATGATTCATCATCTGCAGCAGGAAAACATAAAAATGCTTATTATTGCGTGTAACACGGCGGCGGCCGTCGTTCTCGAGGAAGTAAAGGAACATCTTGATATCCCGGTTATCGGGGTGGTACAGCCGGGTGCCATCACGGCACTGAAGCTGACAAAATCAGATCACGTCGCCGTCATTGGTACAGAAGGAACGATTGCGAGCGGCGCCTATCCGCGCGCCCTGCATGCTATAAATGAAGGAGTACACGTGCAGTCGCTCGCCTGCCCGCCCTTTGTGCCCTTGGTCGAGCAGGGGATTTGTGAAGGAGAAGAAGCCCTGTCGATTGTCCGCCGGACCCTTCGTCCGCTCACCGGTTCTTTCTTTGACACAATGATTCTCGGCTGTACCCACTACCCTCTTTTAGCTGAAGTGATTCAGGAAGTAGTAGGAGATGACATCCGGCTTATTTCATCTGGAGACGAAACAGCCAGCGAAGCAAGTACGATTTTGAATTTCCATGAAATGCTTCACACTGATATGTCTTTTCCGGAGCACACATTCTATACGACCGGACAGGTGGAGCATTTCCGTATGATCGCGGACCGCTGGCTGGATGATACGGCCTCTGATGTCCGGTCCATCAGTCTGGAGCAGACAGACAGAGCCCATTCAAAAAAAGTGCTGTGAAAACAGCGGTTTGTCCAGTGTTTTCACGGTAAAATATATTCTGATGGTCTAATTCCCATCCAGGCTCGTATAAATAATACAAACTGGTCTGGGAGGGAAGAACGAATGAAAATGCCGTGGAAGGCAGCAGCCGTTTTAGCGGTGCCTTTTATTTTGCAGGGGTGTGGATTCGGCAGTGATGAGGCAGGAAATATGGACGAACCTCCGGAAGAAGTTACGGAGGACATAGCTTGGGAAGACTTTGAGGAAGCAGCACAACAGGAGCAATCCTCTAATTCGGATGAAGAAGAGGAACCAACGGAAGAGGAAACAGTCGAAAGGGAGCTTTATCTCATTGATGAAAATGGAAAGGTTGCCCCGCAGACCTTTTCTCTTCCTAAAACAGAAGGTGTACTGAAACAGTCGCTGGAGCATCTCGTAACCGGCGGGCCGATCAGCCGGATGGTTCCAAATGGATTCCAGGCTGTACTGCCGCAAGGTACAGAAGTAGATGTCCGTTTGGATGAAAACGGCACTGCGGTCACCGACTTTTCAACGGAATTCCGCGACTACCAACCGGAGCAGGAACAGGCGGTACTGCAGGCTGTAACCTGGACATTGACACAGTTTGATAATGTGGAGGATGTCTCCTTTCAGATAAACGGCTATAAACAGGAGACCATGCCGGTCAATGGAACGCCGATCGGAGACTCCTACAGCCGTGCCCAGGGAATTAATCTGGAAAACGGGCGTGTCAGCGATATGACAGACAGCAGTAGCGTCACTGTATATTTTTTATCCCAGATTGGGGAAAACTCCTACTATGTTCCGGTCACCCGCAGAATAAGCGGGAAAGACGATAATAACAAGCTGGATGCGGCAATGACTGAACTCGTCAAAGGCCCTTCTCCGGAAAGCGGTCTGCATGACGTTCTGCGTGAAGGAACGTTGCTTGCAGAACCTTCGCAGGTAAAGCAGGGTACGGCGTCCATTTTCTTTAATGAAGGACTGCTTTCCGGCCAAAATGGCTCTGTTTCGGAAGAAGCACTGCATGCGGCCCTTTTGACAGCTACAGAACTGGAAAGCGTTGAAAACGTAGAATTGAATGTGGAAGGGGCGGAAGAAGTACTTCGCGTAAACGGCGAAACACTCGCAGACCCGGCAGCCCGGCCGGCGTTTGTAAATGATGCTCCTTCCAAAGGATGAAAATGCGGGGTAAGGCGGCTCTATGCTGCCTTCTTTTTATCCAGGCGTCTGTAAAGCTCCTGCTGTGGAAGGCGGGAGCTGACGGACGTGTGCACCTTAACAGGTTTTTAATTAGGAGGATACAGACATGACAATGACACGATTTGATGGAAGAGAAAAAAGTGAGATGCGTCCGGTTACCATTGATACGGAATTTTTGAAACACCCGGAAGGTTCGGTACTTATCACCGTTGGAGAAACCAAAGTTATCTGCACGGCGAGCATTGAGGATCGTGTTCCGCCGTTTATGCGTAACAGTGGCAAGGGTTGGATCGCCGCAGAGTATTCCATGCTTCCAAGAGCAACCGAACAACGTAATATCAGGGAAGCCGCGAAGGGAAAACTGAGCGGCCGAACCATGGAAATTCAACGTTTAATCGGCCGTTCGCTCCGCTCTGTCGTTGACTTGTCCAGCATCGGTGAGCGTACAATCTGGATAGACTGCGACGTCATTCAGGCAGACGGCGGTACACGCACAGCCTCTATTACAGGAGCATTTGTTGCGATGGCCATGGCTGTGAAATCTTTTGTGGAAGCAGGGAAAATAAAAAAATGGCCGATTGTGGATTATCTTGCTGCTGTTTCGGTCGGAGTTGACGCTGGACAAGAGGAACTGCTGGATTTATGCTATAAAGAGGATGCAGAAGCAGCAGTGGATATGAATATCGTAATGACAGGAAACGGTGAATTCGTTGAACTTCAGGGAACGGGGGAAGAAGCCTCCTATTCCCGCAGCCAGCTTAATTCCCTTCTCGACCTTGGGGAAAAAGGGATGAATGAATTGTTTCTTATTCAAAAAGAGCTGCTCGGATCCATTGATGATGACATTCAGGCAAAAAAGGAAGCGGCAGAATAATGCGTACCGTAATTATTGCAACCAAAAATGAAAACAAAGTCAAAGAGTTCCGTGATATGTTTGGTTCAGAGGCAGCCGTCCGTTCTCTTCTTGATGTGGAAATGGACGACATTCCCGAAACAGGAGAGACATTTGAAGAGAACGCTGCACTAAAAGCGGAAGCTATTGCTGCAGCCTATGAGGTGCCTGTCATAGCAGATGATTCCGGTCTTGAAATCGACGCGCTGAACGGGCGCCCCGGCGTGTACTCAGCCCGCTATGCAGGCGAAGAGAAAAACGATGAAGCAAACACGGCGAAAGTGCTGCAGGAACTCGAAGGTATGCCGGAAGAAAAGCGCAGTGCCCGTTTTGTGTGTGTCATTGCTGCTGCAGCACCGGGAAAAGAGACGGAAACATTCCGTGGAACGTGTGAAGGCAGAATTGCTCCAGCCAAATCAGGCGCAAACGGTTTCGGTTATGATCCTGTCTTTTATCTGCCGGAACGCGGGGTTTCGATGGCAGAACTTCCGCCCGAAGAAAAAAATAAAATCAGCCACCGGTTCCAGGCTCTTCAGAAAATGAAAGAACAAAGCTTGAACATTACATCCGATGAAAGAGAGTGAATCCTATGAAATGTTTGTTGGTCAGTGACAGCCACGGCAGTGAAACAGAACTGAGTGAAGTAATTGAGCGGCACCGCGGGGAAGTGGATGCTGTCTTTCACTGCGGAGACTCTGAATTGTCCAACGATTCTTCTATTCTTGAAGGTGTACATACGGTTCAGGGAAATGTGGACAAGCCGGGCGAATTTCCGGAAGATACAGCTGAAACGGTAGAAGGGGTCCGGGTATATGTCACACACGGTCATCTCTACAATATTAAAATGACTCATATTCCGCTGTCTTACCGGGCGGAAGAAACACAGGCACGCATGGCGTGTTTCGGCCACAGCCACCACCCGACCGCCTTTGAAGATCAAGGCATCCTTTTTGTTAACCCGGGAAGTGTGATGCAGCCCCGCACCCGTCCCGAACAGACGTATGCCATTGCATCATTTGATGAATCCGGCGGAGCCGAAATCCGTTTTTATGAGCGGGTTTCCGCCGAGGAGGTAACAGATTTGTATGCTTCGTTTGAAGGAAAAAGTGAATAAAAAGAACGGCCTGGGAGCGGAGCAAGGCATCTTGCTCCGACTCAGGGCTGCTTTTTTCAATACTCAGGAAGATGCTTTTAAAAATCATATTGACTTCAGCCGCCGGATATAATAACATAATATTTGTCGCTGAAAAACAAACGTCTTGTCCCAGTAGCTCAGTAGGATAGAGCAACGGCCTTCTAAGCCGTAGGTCGCAGGTTCGAATCCTGCCTGGGACACCATTTACCTATTTAGGGTTTTAACCCATAAACGGAAAATCCCTTTATGACGGTACTTTGACTGACATTCAAAGACCGAAAAGGTGTTCTCTGTTGAACACGAAAATGAACTTTTTTTGCACATATTTTGCACATGCTAGCCGCTCATTTCATCAAAGATTTGGGCGGTTTTTTCTTCGTCTCTGGTCCGCAATTCTTTCAAGATATAAGCGTACGTGTTCATCGTGGGACACCAAACTCAAAAGTGCCAAACCCCTTGGGAGACAAGGGGTTTTTTAATTTACCACTATTCATTCCACTTCTGTAAATTGCCTTGATTTTAGCTTTTTGGGGCAGGATTGGGGCAGAATTTAATTTTGCCCCTGTTACTCCTCGAAAAGCTCCTTAAAATGATTAGCTGCCACCCGGTTTACTTCCCCCGAACAAAAAATGATCATTTCTTTTCACCAAACTCCATTTTTTCGCCCGGTTTGTGGCAAAATAACAGAGACATTTTGAGGGGGAATTTGATGAGATTGGCAAGGTACATATTAACCATGGCATTACTTGGAACCATGCTTACATCATTTATTCATGCTGAAGAAAAGGAAATGCCGGGATGTAAGGAAACGACAAAAGAGGTCGGAGCTGCAGCTGCACCGGATGCTGCCTTGAACGTGCATTTTCTGGATGTGGGACAGGGCGACAGCATCTTGGTGGAGCCCGAGGGTTCCGGTGGAAATCTTCTTATTGACGGAGGCATGCACGGGTCCGGAGAAGAAATCATTGATTATTTAGAAGAAGAGAATATCGATACCCTGGAATGGGTGGTGGCGACACACCCGGATGTCGATCATATTGGCGGATTAATTAAGGTATTGGAAGAAATAGACGTGAAAAATGTGCTGGATAGTGGGAAAGAGCATACGACAAAAACGTATCAGAAGTACCTCGAATTAATGGATGAACAGGATATTCCTGTTGTAAAAGCGGAAGCAGGAGAATATTTAGACACGCAGGTTGCTGAAGTACAAATTCTGAATGGATATCATGACAGTGACGTAATCAATAAATCCTCCATTGTCCTTCATCTCACTTACGGAGAGACAAAAGTGTTATTGACGGGCGACGCCGCGATTGAAAATGAAGTGGAAATGATGGAAAAATACGATGTCGAGTCCGATTTGTTGAAGGTTGGCCACCACGGGGCAGACACGTCAACCAGTGCTCAATTTGTGGAAGCTGTGGATCCTGAAACAGCGTTCCTTTCTTACGGCGAAAATGATTACGGCCATCCCTCTGAAAATGTTGTAAAAACCCTGAAAGAGGCAGGAGTTGAACTATACAGCACGTATGAATCCGGAAATATTGAAGTTTCGTTACATCCTCAAGGTCTCAATGTACCGGAAGCAGAGCCCTGGAACGGTGATGGAAAAGAGGATACGGGTAACAGTGATACTATAGATGAAATACGCCTGGATACGATCTGCGGTCAGGAGGGGTCATTTGAAACAATACACGGTCGATCGGCTGGAGGGGGAATTGGCCGTTCTCCTTCCTGCCGGCGATGAAAACATACAAAGAAAGGTACCAACAAAACAGCTTCCTGAAGATTTAAAGGAAGGCGATGTCGTAGAAGTCGAATGTAACGAGAACGGGACATTGCGGGAAATTACAATAAATCATCAAGAAACAGAAAATCGAAAACAGAAAGCTCAATCGATCTTTCAAAAACTGAAGAATAAGCTGGGATGAACAGAAATTAATAAACAGCATGACATGATGAAAAAGAATCGGAAATAACGATGGGAGGACGCCTTGATTTAGTAAATCCTGGCGTCCTCTTTTGTTTTCTTCCGGGTAATAATAGATACTCGGATACATTGTTTTAAATTTGTTACCGCTTTGTCCAGAAATAATAGATTGTTCCCTATACAATAATATATTTTTTTCATAGGATCTATAGAAATCGCTAAAGGAGGGGTTTATATGCAGCAAAACCCAAAACTAACAAAAATGCTGGTGAAACGTCTAATGAAAAAACACGGACTGGAACAGTCTATGACAGAACTTACGGAAGAGGAAAAAAGTGAATTGAGAGAGGTCATTCAGGAATGTCAGGATAGGGTGGATCAGTTTATTTCCAGTGGACAGATCAATGATGAATCAGTGGAAAAAGAGAAAAAATAAGCATTTATATCAGGAAGGTTGTCCAATCCTCTATACAGATTCTTCATAGAATAGTATAGAAAGGAGGAATATAAATGGAAAGAAATACTCGAACAAGAGAAAAAGATAGAAAAAGAAATGATAGAAAGTGGAATGCCTTGGAGAGTTCTTCTGAAAATTGCTGCGGTGGCAGCGGTGACAGCACTCAGCACGGAGAGCAGACCAATAAAACCATTCAATTGTCAGAAGAGTATATCGAAATTATCGACTGTTGTGATGTCAATATATCAAATACTGACATTAAAGGTGCTCTAAACGTGCAGGCAGGTCTTCAAGCTGCTATTTTAATTCTTATAACTGTTTCTATCGGCGGGAACTCGGAACGGGCAGAAGCTTTTACGCAGGATTTAATTCAATCTGCTAAAATCAAACAGCAGACGTATCAGCATATGTATATTGAAAACAGCCGAGGCGTCACGATGGACATGAGGGACACTCAATTGGCGGTTAATATTCAGTTACTTCTGCAATTATTGATCGCTGTAGCTGCAGCGCTTAATATCCTGTAATAAAATAGAGCGGAATGTGAAAGAAAACTCTTTCACATTCCGCTTCTTTTTTTAAAATGATGAAGGGGTGTTTGTTCACAGAATATTAAAATTTTAACTGTTATGTGATAACATGTGTGTATTGCTGTAAAGGAGGAATTTGATGGCATTCGGAAAGTACATACTGTCTGCGGTAATTTCAGGGGCGTTGTTTACTTCGACCGCAGCTGCAGCTGACGATTTTTCTGATATGGGTTCGAATTTTTGGGCCGGGTCAGAGATAGAGTATCTGGCAGAAGAGGGGATCATTTCAGGATACGAAGACGGAACATTCCGTCCCGGCGAACCGGTGACACGAAGTCAGGCCGCTTCTATGATTACAGAGGCGTTTCACTTGGAAACGACAGACCGTCCGGAAGCTGATTTTACAGATATAGGACCGGGTTATTATGCGTATGAAACAGCAGCGGCAGTTCAAGATGAAGGCATTATCAATGGAAATAACGGACGTTTCATGCCTAATGACTTCTTAACCAGAGGACAGATGGCAGCTGTGCTGAACCGTGCGTCAGAAGAAATCGCCTATGAAGGAAATCAGACTTCTTTTGAAGATATGGAAGATGGAGACGTGTTTTACGAGGATGTCCAGGCCATTGCTTCCCATGACATTACAACCGGGTACGCAGACGGTACCTTTGGACCGAATGACGACACGACAAGAGCCCAGTTTTCGGTGTTTTTAGCGAGGGCTCTGGATGACTCCCCGGTTACAGAAGATGAAAGTAATAATCCTGAGCCGGAATCAGACAGTACGGAACTTGAGGCCCATTTCATTGACGTTGGACAGGGAGACAGTATCTTTGTCGAGTATCCAAATGGGAAGAATATGCTCGTGGACGGTGGCAAGAGAGCGGCTGGAGAGAAGGTTGTTTCCTATCTTGAAAACGAAGGGGTCTCTACCATTGATCACTTGATTTCCACTCACCCGGATGCCGATCACATAGGTGGATTAATCCAGGTGCTGGAGGAGATGGAAGTGAATCATGTTCTCACCAGCGGCAAGGATCACACTACCCAGACGTATGATGACTACCGCTCCCATCTTAGTCAGGAGGGGCTTTCCTACAATACTCCCGCAGAAGGAGAGACGCTGGGGATAGGGTCAGACGTAACAACCAAAGTGCTGAACACCGCCCCGTCATCAAGTAACAACAATGAAGCATCCGTCGTGTTGAAACTTACGTACGGAGAAAATGACCTTCTTTTGACAGGGGATGCCGGCGTGGAGCAGGAACAGAATATGATGAATGAGTTTGATGTGGAAGCAGAAATTCTAAAAGCGGCTCATCACGGATCCGATTCGTCGAGCAGTACGGCCTTCCTTGAAGAAGTGGATCCGGAAGCTGCTGTTCTTTCCTACGGGGAGGAAAACCGCTACGATCACCCTGCTTCCTCTGTTGTGACCAACCTCCGTAATGACAATGCAGACATTTATTCCACGGCTGCCGAAGGTGATGTTGTGTTCTCCATCACAGAAGGCAATTATGAAGTTACAGCTTCACCTTGGGAAGGAAGCGGAAATAAAGATGATACAGAACCTGCACCAACACCGGAACCCACTCCCGAGCCGGAAGAACAGCAGGGAACCGTTAATGTAAATACTGCGGGGTATGAAGAACTGCAGAACATCACAGGAGTCGGTCCTGCGATTGCAGAGAACATTATCAATTACAGAGACGCAAACGGACCGTTTGAAACGATGGAAGAGCTGGACAATGTGTCTTACATCGGCCCGGCAACGATTGAGGAAATGCGGCCGGATGTCACTCTTGGTTAAAGCTTTCCGTTAGTAATTCCTGCAGAGGCGGACATCCATTCCGTTACAGTCCTGCTGTGATGAAAACACAGGCTGAAACGGCATCAGATGTCCGCCGTTTTTTGCAGGAATAAATTGATTTGTCAGGACGCTGCCTATACAATGGGAACGGATCTATAACCGATACGGCAGCACGTTTTCTGAATCGAAAGGGATGACATTCATGAATGAAGAGCAATTAGTGACCCATCAAAAACAGTACTTCCATGACCTGTACAGCAGGTATGATCTTTATGAAAAAGGCTCCTGGCTGGAAAAACCATCACCTTTTATTCAACGTTATATCCCGGTCATTCAACGAGTTCCGGACAGCCGTGTGCTCGATCTCGGCGCCGGGCCGGGCAGACATGCGTTGTCTATTGCCGGTGCTGCTGCTTCTGCAAATACAGAAGTGACAGCAGTGGATCACCTTCCTCTTGCGGTGGAACAGCTTGAAACGAACAGCCGCCGCTTTGGAGTGGAAGCAAACATCAGACCGATGCATGACAAAGCGGAGAACGTTACGATACAAGAGCAGTATTACCACTGGATACTGGCCGTTCACCTGCTCGAACACATTCCTTCCCCGGAACAGAGGGAGCTCCTCCTGTCCCGGATCGAAGCCGGTGTGGTATATAAACGATACGTCACCATCGTGATGAACACCGATCAATCAGAAGACACCCTCCCGGAACCGGCATGGAATCCGGCGGCAGAAGAAGCATCCAAGGTACTGCGGAAAGCATTCGCCTCCTGGAGAGTTGCTGCAGAAAAAATAGACAAACAGACCGGGTATAACACCCTCACTTTCCTTGCTCAAAAAGAATAAAATTTTTTTAAGAGAGATAATCAGACAAAAAGATTGACAAATAAACGGTGTAACCGCATTCAATATGTATATTTCTTTTTGAATCGTCTAACAATTTTTAAAAAGGGATTGACCAAAGGCTTTAACCGGAGTATTATAAACGTCAAACACGTAATTGACACGGATAATTTTCAGAATAACCATGCATTTACGTTACCGTTTAATATTGAAGGAACATCAGAGGTGATCGGGCATGGGGGAACAATGGATTTATCTGGACGGAGAATTTGTTGAAAAAGAAAATGCGAAGATTTCCGTTTTTGATCATGGTTTTCTCTATGGTGACGGCGTGTTTGAAGGGATCCGTGTTTACAACGGAAATGTCTACAAACTCGATGAACACCTTATCCGCCTTTATAATTCCGCAAAATCGATTATGCTCGACATTCCTTATACGAAACAGGAAGTCACAGACATTATCGTGGAGACACTGAAAAAGAACGAACTGCGTGACGCATATATCCGCCTTGTCGTATCCCGCGGAGTCGGGAATCTCGGGCTTGACCCGGCGTCGTGCGCGCGTCCCCAGATTGTTGTCATTGCGGAGAAACTCGCTATTTATCCGAAAGAGTTTTATGATAAAGGACTGGATATTGTCACCGTTGCAACAAGAAGAAACCGCCCGGATGTATTGAGCCCTAAAGTGAAATCATTGAACTATTTAAATAACATTCTTGTGAAGATTGAAGCCGGTCTCGCCGGTGTGAACGAAGCGTTGATGCTGAATAACGAAGGGTATGTGGCGGAAGGCTCCGCCGACAACATTTTCATTCTGCGCGGAGGAGTGCTGTATACCCCTCCTGGTTATGTGGGAGCTCTTGAAGGAATTACCCGTCAGGCCATTGTTGAACTTGCCGGTGAAATGGGTTATGATTTAAGAGAAGAACCTTTTACGCGGCACGATGTATACACAGCCGATGAAGTATTTCTTACCGGGACTGCTGCTGAAGTCATTGCTGTCATCAAAGTGGACGGCCGCATTATCGGCGACGGGAAACCAGGCTCTGAAACGCAGCGGATTCTGGAAGCATTCCGTGAGAAAGTGGAAATGGACGGCGTAAAGATTGAAGCGTCCCGTTCAGAAATGGAAATAGGCTGAAACAGCCGGGGACAATTCCTGCTGGATATATGATAACAACTAAATGATGAAATACGCTGAAGAGGACCATTAGTCTGCATTCCGGTCTTTACAGAGATCCGTGGAAGCTGAGAAACGGAACTGCCGCTGTAGATGAACTCCCCTCTGAGTGCCTGTGTGAAAGCTTAACTGCCGGTAATACAGGCCGGGTGCAGTAACACGTACACTTCACCCGTTATCATAACAGGCAGAACACAGCAGTCGTTCTGCCGCCGAGGCGGTCTTAACCGCAAAAAAGGGTGGTACCGTGGAAAAAAAGTCTTTCCGCCCCTTTAACTGGATTCATTCTGGTTAAAGGGCGGAAAGACTTTTTTATTTCAAATGTTTTAAGAACGAAACAAAACCAGGTATAAGGAGGAAGCAGAGATGGGACCAGAGACAAAAGAAATGCAGGGCCGCGAGCTTAAAGATGAAAACCAGGAAATGACGGGAGCCAGCATGCTTATTCAGGCGCTTGCCCGTGAGAATGTCGATGTCATCTTCGGCTATCCGGGTGGTGCCAACTTAACCACGTACGATGAAATTTACAGAACAGGAATGCATCATGTGCTTGCCCGCCATGAGCAGGGAGCGGTGCATGCAGCAGAAGGGTATGCCAGAGTTTCCGGAAATCCCGGAGTCTGCGTCGTCACCTCAGGTCCCGGGGCAACCAACGTTGTCACAGGCATTGCCGATGCCATGATTGACTCGCTTCCTCTCGTTGTTATTACCGGTCAGGTGGCAACCAATGCAATCGGTACGGACGCCTTTCAGGAGGCAGACGTTATCGGAGTGACGATGCCGATCACAAAACACAATTTTCAGGCCCGGGAAGTGGAGGATCTTCCGCGGATGATCAAAGAAGCCTTCCACATTGCTTCCACCGGACGCCCCGGTCCTGTACTAATCGATCTGCCAAAGGACATTGCGGCAGCTTCGGGTTTTTTCAACTATGACCAACCGGTGGAGCTTCCCGGCTATCAGCCGACTGTCATTCCCAACAAGCTTCAAATCAAGAAGCTTGCCGATGCGGTAAGTGAAGCAGATAGACCGGTTGTTCTGACCGGCGCCGGTGTGCTTCATGCACACGGGTCAGATGAACTGTACGACTATATAACGAAACAGCAGCTCCCTGTTGCCAGCACACTGCTTGGTCTCGGTGCTTTCCCGGGAACCCACGAACTATTTCTTGGTATGGTCGGTATGCATGGTACCTACACCGCGAACATGGCTCTGCATGAATCCGATCTTTTAATCAGTATCGGTGCACGTTTTGATGACAGGGTGACGGGCGCACTTAAGCACTTCGCGCCGAATGCCAAGGTCGCCCATATTGATATCGATCCGGCCGAAATCGGCAAAAACATCGAAACACAGATTCCTGTAGTGGGGGATGCAAAAGAAGCACTGCGGATGCTCAATGAATATAACGGCACCCCCGGCGAATTTTCGGAATGGAAACAACAGCTCCAGGGATGGCAGGAAGAATACCCGCTCTGGTATCACGAAGAGAAAGATCTTCTTAAACCACAGCATCTCATGGAAATGATTTATGAAGAAACAAAAGGGGAGGCTGTTGTCACGACAGACGTTGGACAGCATCAGATGTGGGCCGCCCAGTACTATAAATTTGACCGGCCCGACTGCTGGGTAACTTCCGGCGGCCTTGGCACCATGGGCTTTGGTTTTCCATCAGCCATCGGCGCGCAGTTTGCTGCACCGGACCGGCAGGTTGTAGCAGTGCTCGGCGATGCCGGATTCCAGATGACGGCACAGGAAATGTCTATTCTGCAGGAATTAAACCTGCCGGTAAAAATCATTCTCGTGAACAATGCTTCTCTCGGTATGGTCCGCCAGTGGCAGGAATTATTCTATGAACAGCGCTATTCAAACTCTGTCTTTCCGATCCAGCCGGACTTTGTAAAGATGGCTGAAGCCTATAACATCAAAGGCTGGAAAATAGAGAATCCGGGTGACATGCAGGAGGTGTTGCGTGAAGCGCTTGCCCACCCCGGCCCGGTGCTGATGGACTGCCGGGTGGAAAAAGAAGAGAATGTCTATCCAATGATCGCGCCCGGAAAAGGCCATCATGAAATGGAGGGAATTAAACCGTGAAACGAACCATCATTGCAACAGTAAATAATAACTCAGGTGTGATGAACCGGATCACTGGGTTGTTTGCCCGGAGGCAGTTCAATATTGAAAGCATCACCGTCGGCATGACGGAAAATCCTGAAATTTCGCGCATGACGTTTGTGGTAAACGTTGATAACGAGCGCGGACTTGACCAGGTGATCAAGCAGCTCAACAAACAGGTGGATGTACTCAAAGTGCGGGATATTACCGATGATTCGATTATTGCAAGAGAGCTGGCGCTTATAAAAGTTGTCGCCGCTCCGCAGCATCGAGGAGAAATATCAGCACTTGCCGAGCCGTTCCGCGCAACGGTGGTGGATGTCGGCCGCGAGAGCATCACACTCCAGGTGACAGGAGATCAACAGAAAGTGGAAGCCTTAATAGACCTTTTGAAACCATATGGAATTAAAGAACTGGCCCGTACCGGCATCACCGCTTTCAAACGCGGAGCTGTAAAAAGTGATTTTGAAACGCCGAAACATTCCATCTTAAATTAATCTACAATTTTACTACAGAAAAAGGAGAGATTTGATTATGGCTAAAGCACTTTATAACGGAGATATTAACGAGGGAATTCTGCAGAACAAAACGGTAGCGGTAGTCGGATACGGCTCCCAGGGTCATGCCCACGCGAAAAACATGAGGGAAAGCGGCGTTCACGTGATCATTGGACTTCGTAAAGGCAAGTCCTGGACAAAAGCAGAAGAAGACGGTTTTGAAGTATATACTGTCAATGAAGCAGCCCGCAAGGCTGATGTTATTATGATTCTGCTTCCGGATGAGCACCAGACGGCCACCTACGAAAATGAAATCAAACCTGAGCTCAACCCTGGGAAAGCTATCGCATTTGCGCACGGTTTTAACATTCACTTCAGCCAGATTGTTCCTCCGGAAGATATTGATGTATTCATGATCGCGCCGAAAGGACCGGGACACATCGTCCGCCGCGTATTTGAAGATGGTGCAGGCGTTCCTTCCCTTATCGCGGTGTATCAGGATGCCACCGGCCAGGCAAAAGACATCGCTCTCGCCTATGCCAAGCAGATTGGAGCAGGACGTGCCGGAATTATGGAAACGACGTTCCAGGAAGAAACAGAAACCGACTTGTTCGGAGAGCAGGCTGTTCTGTGCGGAGGTACGTCCGCCCTTGTCAAAGCCGGATTTGAAACATTGGTGGAAGCAGGCTATCAGCCGGAGGTCGCCTACTTTGAATGCCTTCATGAAATGAAACTAATCGTGGATCTGATGTATGAAGGAGGTCTGGAAGGCATGCGCTACTCCATTTCAGACACTGCCCAGTGGGGAGATTTCCAGGCAGGGCCGCGCATCATTACGGATGAAACAAGACAAACCATGCGTAATATACTCTCCGACATCCAAACCGGCCGCTTTGCAAAAGGTTGGATTCTCGAAAATCAGGCTAATCGTCCGGAATTTAATGCAACCAATGCGCGGGAAAACAGACATCAAATTGAAGAAGTCGGCCGTGAACTGCGTGAAATGATGCCGTTTGTCGGCAACAAATAGAAAGGAGTGGTGGCAAGTGCGGAAGGTCAATGTTTTTGATACAACGCTTCGTGACGGGGAACAGGCCCCTGGTGTGAATTTCAATTTTGATGAAAAGATGCAGATTGCCTCCCAGCTGGAACGCCTCGGTGTCGATATCATCGAGGCCGGATTCCCGGCATCATCCAACGGTTCGTTTGAATCAGTGAAAAATATCGCTGATACAGTAAAGGGAAGTTCTGTCACAGGCCTTTCCCGCACCGTGACGAAAGATATCGATACAGCCTGGGAAGCGTTGAAAGGCGGTGAAGAGCCGAGACTGCACATCTTTATCGGAACGTCACCGATTCATATGGAGCATAAGCTCCGCATGACCCCGGAGCAGGTGATAGAAAGCTCTGTGGAAGCGGTGAAGCATGCGAAGAAGAAATTCCCGCATGTGCAGTGGTCTGCCGAAGATGCCTGCCGCTCCGATCTTGACTTTCTCGTGAAGATCATTGAAAAAGTTATCGACGCCGGCGCTGAAGTGATTAATCTGCCGGACACCGTCGGATACGTCACCCAGGATGAAATCCGCCACCTTTTCCGTTATATCAAGGAAAACGTTCCAAACTCGGATAAAGCGATATTGTCCACGCACTGTCACGATGACCTCGGTATGGCCACGGCCAATTCCCTGGCTGCACTGGAAGCTGGAGCAGGTCAGGTGGAAGGAACCATTAACGGTATCGGAGAACGCGCCGGAAATGCTTCACTCGAAGAAATTGCTGTAGCACTGAAGATCCGCAATGACTACTATAAGGCCGAAACCGGTCTGACTCTTAATGAAATTAAACGCACCAGCACGATGATCAGTAAACTGTCCGGTATGATGGTTCCCAGCAATAAAGCGGTCGTCGGGGACAACGCCTTTGCCCATGAGTCCGGAATCCATCAGGATGGTGTGCTAAAAAACAGCTCCACCTACGAAATCATCACCCCTGATCTGGTCGGAGTGAATGCCAATCGTATGGTACTCGGCAAATTGTCTGGACTTCATGCATTCAAAAATAAAATCGAAGCACTCGGATACCAGGCGTCGGAGGAAGAACTCAAAAAAGTGTTTAAGGAATTTAAATCACTGGCGGACAAAAAGAGTGAAATCACCGATGAAGATATTATGGCCTTGATGTCTGAAGAAAAAGCCGGGGAATCCGTCAGTCACTACGAAGTGGAGACACTGCAGGTGAATTACGGCACCACCAACATTCCAACGGCGACTGTCACGCTGAAGAATCCGGATGGTGAAACCATTCAGGAGGCAGCAACGGGATCCGGCAGTGTGGAAGCTGTATATCAAACCATTGAACGAATGATTGGAGGACATGCGGATCTGAAAGATTACCGCATTCAGTCCATTACCGGCGGACGTGATGCTCTTGCTGAAGTGTATGTTCTGATGGATTATGAAGGAGAAGAAGTATCCGGACGCGGTACCGCAAATGACGTTCTGGAAGCTTCCGCCCGGGCTTATATCAATGCAATCAACCGTGCCCTCAACTATCAGGACGGACGCGATCTTCAGGCCGAAAAAGTTAATGTGTGACGCCGGCCGGCAACGAAAGCTGTAAGGGAGAGAAGAGGATGAAGAAAACAATTACCGTTCTTCCGGGAGATGGAATAGGCCTGGAAGTCGTGAACGCAACAACCGCTGTACTGGATAAAGTCGCAGAGATGTACGGTCATGAATTTGAGTACAAGTATGCCGATATCGGAGGCTCAGCCATCGATAAACATGAAAACCCTCTTCCGCCGGAAACGGTGGATACCTGCAAAAGCAGTGACGGTGTTCTGCTCGGAGCGGTGGGTGGTCCCAAGTGGGATAACCATCCTTCCGGAATGCGCCCGGAGCAGGGACTCCTCGGCATCCGCAAAGCTCTTCAGCTTTTTGCGAACCTTCGCCCCGTGACCGGCCATGAAAGTTTAACGGACTCTTCCAGTCTGAAAAAAGAAGTGGTCGACAATGTGGACTTGATGATTCTGCGGGAACTGACTGGAGGTATTTATTTTGGCACACCGCAGGAACGCAGGGAAGTAGATGGAGAAGAAGCAGCTCTTGATACGATGATTTACAAAAAATCCGAGATTGCAAGAATTGTCCGGCAGGGCTTTGAAATGGCAAAGCTCCGCCGCGGAAAACTCACATCGGTGGATAAAGCCAATGTGCTGGAATCGAGTCGTCTCTGGCGTGAAACGGTGGAAGAAATCAAAGGAGATTATCCGGAAGTAGAAGTCGAACACATGCTGGTCGATAATGCTGCGATGCAGATTATCCGTGAGCCGAAACAGTTTGATGTAATGGTGACCGGTAATATGTTTGGCGACATCTTAAGCGATGCGGCCTCCATGCTCACCGGCTCACTCGGCATGCTGCCGTCGGCAAGTATCGGGGAACAGGCACCGGGGCTTTATGAACCGGTTCACGGGTCCGCCCCCGATATTGAAGGGCAGAACAAAGCCAATCCGCTTGCTATGATTTCTTCGGCAGCCATGATGCTTAAGTATTCCTTTAAAATGACAGAAGAAGCTGATGCTCTGGATCGGGCGGTGTCTGACGTACTGAGTGCCGGCCATCGTACAGGTGATATCGTGAAAGAAGGAGAAAACGCGCTGTCTACAGATGAAATGACTGATAAAGTAATCGAAGTACTGAAAAAATAACCGGTAAAACCGGGGAAGGTAAAGTGAGGGAAGCGGAATGAAGCCAAAAACAATCATTGAAAAAATCTGGGATAACCATAAGGTACACTCAGAAGATGGGAAACCGGACTTGATGTATGTGGATCTGCAGATGGTACACGAAGTGACATCTCCGCAGGCATTTGAAGGACTGCGTCTTTCAGGACGGAAAGTCCGGCGTCCGGATTTGACATTTGCTACGATGGACCATAACGTTCCAACCGAAAACAGGTCCTCGATCACAGATGCCGTTTCCAAAAAGCAGATGGAAACACTGACAAATAACTGTAATGAATTTGGTGTGGAAATTGCAGATTTAAACAGCCCGAATAATGGAATTGTCCACATCATAGGTCCTGAACTGGGGCTCACCCAGCCGGGTAAGATTATTGTGTGCGGGGACAGTCATACGTCTACCCACGGCGCGTTTGGTGCGCTTGCTTTTGGTATCGGTACGAGTGAAGTGGAACACACACTGGCCACCCAGACGTTATGGCAGTCACCGCCCAAAACAATGGAAGTACGCGTTAACGGCCGTTTGAACCCGGGGGCCACGGCGAAGGATATTATTCTTGCTGTGATCGCTAAACACGGGGTTGATTTTGGTACCGGTCATGTCCTCGAATACACCGGCGAAGCTATCCGCGGTTTAACGATGGAAGAACGGATGACCATCTGTAACATGTCCATTGAAGCGGGAGCAAGAGCTGGTCTGATCAGTCCCGACCAGGTGACGTTCGATTATCTGGAAGGACGCAGACGTGTACCTGAAGGCGATGCATTCAACCGGAAAGTTGAAGAATGGCAGGCCCTTGCCACCGACGAAGGTGCGGAATACGACGCTGTTGTGGAAATTGACAGTGAAGAAATTGAACCGATGGTCACATGGGGCACCAACCCGTCCCAGGGTGTCGGCATTCATGGAACCGTTCCTTCACCGGAAGATGCGGAATCAAGTGCAGATCGCAAAGCCATTGAGCAGTCGCTTGAATATATGGATCTGGAACCTGGCACGAAGATGACAGATATCCACATTCAGCACGTATTTCTTGGTTCCTGTACCAATGCACGTATCAGCGATCTCCGTGCCGCTTCCAAAATTGCAGAAGGCCGGACCGTAGCAGATGGTGTGCGTGCTATGGTGGTTCCGGGATCGCAGCAGGTGAAAATGCAGGCAGAAGAAGAAGGACTGGATAAAATCTTTAAAGATGCAGGTTTTGAATGGAGAGAGTCCGGCTGCAGCATGTGTCTGAGCATGAACCCCGATTTTGTTCCGGAAGGCCAGCGCTGCGCGTCCACGTCCAACCGTAACTTTGAAGGACGTCAGGGCAAAGGTGCAAGAACACATCTGGTCAGTCCTGCTATGGCAACTGCTGCCGCTATTGCCGGCCGGTTTGTTGATATCCGGTATCTGGATGAAGCAGTAACAAACTAATAATCTATGAAAAAGAGGGGGAACAAAAATGGAACCACTCGTGAAACACACGGGGAATACAGCGGTTCTGCCACGTGTCAATGTGGATACGGACCAAATTATTCCAAAACAGTTTTTGAAACGTGTGGAGCGCACCGGCTTCGGTCAGTTTCTGTTTTTTGACTGGCGTTTTCTGGAAGACGGAAGCGACAATCCGGACTTTGAGTTGAACCAGCCCCAGGCTGAAGGGGCGACCGTCCTGCTTGCCGACCATAACTTCGGAAGTGGATCTTCCCGTGAGCACGCTCCGTGGGCCCTGCAGGATTATGGATTCCGGGTTATCATCGCACCGAGTTTTGCAGACATTTTCTACAGTAACTGCTTCAAAAACGGTATTCTGCCGATACGTCTGGATGAAGAAAAAGTGTATCGGCTGATGGAAAAAGGGAAGAATCAGAAATATGAGGTGATGGTTGATCTTCCAAACCAAAAAATCACCGATGAACAAGGTTTTGAAGAGACGTTTGAAATCGATAATTACTATAAGGAAATGCTCGTTAATGGTTGGGATGAGATCAGCATTACACTGCAGTATGAAGATAAGATCGATGAGTTTGAGAAAAGCATGAACGTATAAATAAAACTCTTTCCTTAACGAGAATATTCGTGTACGCTCAAGTACCAGGATAAAACAAAAAGGCAGCCTGCGCAGGCTGCCTTCTTTTTCCTAACCATCACGAGCAGGAAAGGGGGAGTGCAGCATGAAAGAAAAAAAAGATCCGGAGCATAATGTCATTTCTTTTCCCGGCTCTGCGGATCGATTATCGACGCAGGGGCTGGAGGCGCTGAAAGCAGGAAACAAAGAAGAAGCAGTGAGCTTTTTTAAGGAAGCATTGCAGCACGATACCTTTCATGAAGAAGCATCTTATGGTCTGCTTCTCGGATTTGCAGAAACCGGAAGATTGACAGAAGGCGTCAGACTGGCGGAAGATTTGATGGACAGGAACAATGACAACTATTTCGAGGTGCTCCAGGTATATGTTTCGCTGCTCGCCCAGGCGGGGGAATATCAAAAAGTAGTAACAATCCTCGAAGGTGTTCAGGAAGAACACCGCTTTCCGGCAAAGATGGCAGAACAGCTGTTTGAACTGCTTGAGTTGTCACGCACCATGGCTGAAACAACGGAGGAGCCTGATGTGGAAGAGGCACTGCCGGACCGCGACTGGAACACCGAGCTGAAGTCAGAAGGTGCGGAATATAAGTTATCCATTCTTCAGGAAATGAAAGAATACCCTTCTGCTTTCGTGGTGCCATCGGTGGAGATACTGCTCACCGATCCGGAAATATCTCCTCTGTTAAAGAGTATGCTTTTGTTTTTACTGAAGGATTTTCATATAGACCGGGAAGTCGTTATTACGAAACTTGAGCGCACGGGCACCTTTATTCCTGCTTCTCTTCCTTCACTGGAAGGCAGTTCCGTGTACATAAAAGCAGGGAGTTTTCTCCATGACGCCCTGGGTCACGAGGAGCCGGTCCTGCTTGAACACAGCCTGGAACTGCTGAAGGAACTGCTGTTGTATTATTATCCATTTCCACCGCCTCTGCGGATGGATGGACTGGCTGCGGTCGTTCATGCAGAAGCGGCAGGACGGATCGGGTACTCCGTTGAAATAGAAGATGCAATATCTCATTACAATATTTCCAGGGAAACTTTTTGTGAAGTGAAAGAAGAATATGATACATTAAAAACCGAAATATCACATGTATAAAGGCTTCTTTATTCCGCTGAAAGCCGGATAGTCCTTTATGAACAGAAATCTGTATTCAATCAGGCTTCCTTATGGCGTTTATTCATTGAAATGAATAGTTGATATGTTATAATAAGGAGGTTGTGAATACGGAGATAACCTATGAAACTTGGAGGGAAAGATAAATGAGCGCTGAGAATGCCAATTGGGAAAAACAAGAAGGGAACCAGGGCGTCCTGACAATCGAAGTCGATTCCGAAAGATTTGATGAAGCACTCGATCAGGCGTTTCAAAAAGTAAGAAAAGAGGTGAATGTTCCTGGTTTCCGTAAGGGGAAGATACCACGCAAGTTGTTTGAACAGCGTTTTGGTGTAGAGTCTCTTTATCAGGATGCAGTGGATATTGTACTGCCGGAGGCTTATTCCGAAGCTGTCCAGGAAACGCAGATTGAACCGGTCGATCAGCCGGATATTAATATTGAAGAAATTGAAAGAGGAAAAAATCTGGTCTTCAAAGCAACCGTTACCGTAAAACCGGAAGTAGAGCTGGGTCAGTATAAAGAGCTGGAAGTGGAAGAATTCGACACTTCCGTTTCTGAAGAAGACGTACAGGCAGAACTCGACAAACTCAAGGAACAGCAGGCAGAGCTTGTTGTTGTTGAGGACGGTGAAGTGCAGGACGGAGATACCGTTGTCATGGACTTCAAAGGTTATGTAGACGGTGAAGCGTTTGAAGGCGGCGAAGCGGAGAATTATTCGCTCGAAATCGGATCCGGTCAGTTTATTCCCGGGTTTGAAGAACAGATCACCGGCATGACTCCTGGTGAGGAAAGAGATATTACGATTACCTTCCCGGAAGAGTATCATTCAGAGGAACTCTCCGGAAAAGAAGCTGTGTTTTCTGTGAAGATTCACGATATCAAACGCAAAGAACTTCCTGAAATGGACGACGAATTCGCTAAAGATGTGGATGAAGACGTCGAGACGTTTGATGAACTGAAGAAAAAACAGGAAGACAAGCTCAAGCATGATAAAGAGCATGAAAAAGAACATCATGAACGTGATACAGTCGTTGAAAAAGCGGCGGAAAATGCTTCTGCCGATATTCCGGATGCGATGATTTCCTCAGAATCAGACCGCATGATGCAGGAATTCGATCAACGCCTGCAGTCACAGGGCATGTCTCTTGATATGTATTATCAAGTAGCAGGTACGGACGAAGAAGGCATGAAAGAACAGTTCAAAGGCGAAGCGGAAAAACGGGTGAAAATGAACCTCACTCTTGAAGCTGTGGCAGAAGCGGAAAACGTCGAAGCTGACGACGATGACGTGGAAAAAGAACTGGACAAGATGGCCGGCACGTATCAGCGGGATAAAGAAGAAATCCGGCAGCTTCTCGCTATGCAGGGCGGTACGGATGCGCTGAAAGACGATCTCAAGATTCAGAAGGCGATTGACTTTCTCGTAGAAAACAGCAAGACCGTGCCGAAGTCCGAAGAAAATGAGAGCGAAGCAGAAGAGACCGAATAAAGTAAATTAAACCCTAAAAGCGTGATGAAGCTTTTAGGGTTTTTCATAACACAAGAAATAAAAAACCGGAGGCCGTCCGGGCGGAAAAAGGTCTGGCATATCATTAATTTTGTGAAAAAAGAAGGAATGCTGCACTTCATGGTTGAATATATATGAGGAAAGTGTCTATGATATAAGAGGTGTTTCTACATAAGATGCGGCATAATATCCGTTTTTCCAGCCGTATTGTTTCAAGTCGGGCCAGAGTGTATGATACAATGCAGAACATAATCATATACTATGGTCATTATGTACTCGAAGAAAAAGTTCGGTATAACATGGAAACCATTCAAATGATTGTACTGAAACGGAAAAGTTCGTGTACAATATCCATGTAAGGGGTGAGAAAATGTTTAAGTTCAACGAAGAGAAAGGACAATTGAAATGTTCTTTCTGCGGAAAGACACAGGACCAGGTGAGAAAATTAGTCGCTGGACCCGGCGTTTATATATGCGATGAATGCATCGAGCTGTGTACGGAAATTGTAGAAGAAGAACTTGGCACAGAAGAGGAAGTGGAACTCGAAGAACTTCCGAAACCAAATGAGATCAATGTGACGCTTGACGATTATGTCATCGGTCAGGAAAAAGCGAAACGTTCTCTGGCTGTAGCGGTCTACAACCACTATAAAAGGGTGAACTCCGCAGCAGCGAAACAGCAGGGTGATGTAGAACTTGCTAAAAGTAACATCTGTATGATCGGACCTACCGGAAGCGGAAAAACGTTGATGGCACAGACGCTTGCAAGAATACTGAACGTTCCGTTTGCCATGGCGGATGCTACATCACTGACTGAAGCCGGCTATGTCGGAGAAGACGTGGAAAACATTCTGCTGAAACTGCTTCAGGCAGCCGATTATGACGTGGAGAAAGCTGAAAAAGGGATTATTTATATCGATGAGATTGATAAAGTAGCCCGTAAATCAGAGAATCCATCCATCACAAGAGATGTTTCCGGAGAAGGCGTGCAGCAGGCGCTCCTGAAAATTCTTGAAGGGACAACGGCAAGCGTTCCTCCGCAGGGCGGCCGTAAACACCCTCATCAGGAGTTCATTCAAATTGACACATCGAACGTTCTCTTTATCTGCGGCGGCGCATTCGACGGGATTGATCAGATTGTGCAGGAACGCCTTGGTAAACAGGTAATTGGTTTCGGTTCTGAATCGGAAAAAGCCGATATGGACAAAGATGAATATATGAGCCGTATTCTTCCGGAAGATCTTCTCCGCTACGGTTTGATTCCGGAATTCATCGGACGCCTTCCGGTTATTTCGAGCCTTTCCGAACTTGACGAAAATGCGCTCGTAGATATCCTCACGCAGCCGAAGAATGCACTTGTGAAGCAGTACCAGAAGCTTCTCGAAATGGATGACGTGGAACTGGAATTCACAGATGAAGCTCTCCGCGAAATTTCCCGCGAAGCTATCGAGCGCAAAACCGGAGCCCGTGGTCTTCGTTCCATTATTGAAGGCATCATGCTCGACATCATGTATGATCTTCCGAATAAAGAAAACATTGCTGTCTGTACCATTACAGCAGAAGCTGTAACCGATGATGTATCTCCGGTTCTTAAAACACACGACGGCAAAGAAGTTTATCTGGAAAGCAAAGCACCTAGAGAAAGCGCCTGAAATTAAGGCAGAACGGTCCAGCCGAAGCTCGGCTGGACCGTTCACTTTTATCGGCCTCCGGCATGTGGAAAGACAAGGAAGCCTCCAAACCGCACACTTCCTGAAAAGAAACCCTCCGCTTTGCATGTTCAATGGCAGACAGCGGCATACTAAATCAGGGAAGACGGCAAGGAGGCTTAAAGCAAATGAATCTGATGATGGTAGTACTTATTGTTCAAATGATATTCGGGGTCGTTATCGGACTTTACTTCTGGAATCTGCTCAGGCAGCAGCGTGCAGGTAAAACAGCGGTTCAACGGGATTCCAAAAAAGAAATTGAACAGCTCAGCCGGATGCGTTCTATTTCGCTGTCCCAGCCGTTGACAGAAAAAGCCCGTCCTGCAGCATTAACTGATATCATCGGGCAGGAAGAAGGAATCAAAGCGCTCAAAGCAGCGCTGTGCGGAGAGAACCCGCAGCATGTTCTGCTGTACGGACCGCCCGGCATTGGCAAAACGGCAGCGGCCAGGCTCGTGCTTGAAGCCGCTGCACGCAATCCGGCTTCTCCGTTTAAGAGAGATGCCGCGTTTGTGGAAATAGATGGAGCAACGTCCCGTTTTGATGAACGCGGTATTGCCGATCCTTTGATCGGATCGGTGCATGACCCGATTTACCAGGGCGCAGGGGCAATGGGCCAGGCGGGGGTCCCCCAGCCCAAGCAGGGGGCAGTTACAAAGGCTCACGGCGGTATGCTGTTTATCGACGAGATAGGCGAACTGCACAGCATACAGCTGAATAAACTGCTGAAAGTACTGGAAGACCGGAAAGTGTTTCTGGAAAGTGCGTATTACAGTGAAAGCAATCCGCAGATTCCAACGTATATCCATGACATTTTTAACAATGGACTGCCGGCCGACTTCCGCCTTGTAGGAGCGACGACAAGGCAGCCGCATGAGCTGCCTGCCGCGCTGCGTTCCCGCTGCATGGAAATATACTTCCGGCCGCTGGATGACTCAGAGGTTCGGGAGATTGCATTTCAGGCCGGGGAAAAGAGCGGGGTTCAGCTTACCGAAGAAGCGTTGTATTTAATTTCCCGCTTTGCCGGTAACGGCCGGGAAGCAGTTCATATCGTGCAGATTGCGGCAGGGGCGGCTAAGGAAGACAAACGCACTGTGCTGGGGCCAAATGATATAGAGTGGGTCCTGCAGGCAGGACGGCTGGAACCAAAACCAGGCCGGTCTATGCAGCACAAGCGCTTTGTCGGAATAGTGAACGGGCTTGCCGTAACGGCGGCTGGAGCCGGTATGATCCTTGATATTGAATCCGCGGCGAAAAAAGGCACCTACCCGGGTAACGTCACAGTAACCGGAATCATGGAAGAAGAAAATCACGGAACGCCTGTTTATTCCACCCGCAGGAAAAGCCTGGCTAAAAGTTCAGTCGAAAATGTAGTTACGGTGCTCCAGACGATGCATCTGCCGGTGAAGGAATATGATATTCACGTAAATTTTCCCGGGGGGATTCCAGTCGATGGTCCTTCAGCCGGTTCAGCCATTCTGCTTGCTGTTTACTCAGCGGTGAAGCAGGTGAAAGTAAAGCCGCTCACAGCTGTAACAGGAGAGGTTGGAGTACGGGGGGATATAAAACCCGTCGGAGGAGTGCCGGAAAAAATTGATGCAGCATTTAAGGCAGGGGCACAGGTGGTGTTCATCCCGCAAGAGAATGACCGCTCCTCCTTTCACGAGCAGGAACAGGGTACGGTTATTCCTGTAGCGCGGGTGGAAGAACTGCTGAAAAAAGCACTCCTTCCCGATGAAGAGGCAGAAGAGACCGCTCCCGGGTTCGCCATACCGTCCGGTGATTCCCCGATTTCCTATCATGAAACCGGGGAATCCGGAATTAGACAAATGAATGAAAAATAGGATAAAATGAAACCATCATGCAGTAGAAAAGAAAAAGCGCACGATGCTGTGCTGTTTTATAGAGAAACAGGCCCGCGACGAAGCAAGATGAAAGGAAGCGGGTCTTTTTTTAAAAAGGGAAGAGGATACTTTTTCTTTCCTTCCGGATTTTCCGGATAGGCAGAAAATATATAAATTGCAGCGTTATAAGGTCCGTGTCCAGGATGCCTGCGCTTTTCTTTTTTTACATATCTACAGTGATGGAAATGAACTGAAAAAAATGGAGGTATTGCCGGTGGAACAAGAAAACCGAAAGATTCCGCTGCTTCCGCTGCGGGGACTTCTTGTATTTCCGACGATGGTACTGCATCTGGATGTCGGCCGTGAAAAATCGGTGCAGGCTCTGGAACAGGCAATGGTTGATGACAGCGAAATTATGCTGACCAGCCAGATTGATTTATCCATTGACGAGCCGAGTGAACAGGATATGTATCATATTGGTACGCATGCGAAAGTGAAACAGATGCTGAAGCTGCCGAATGGAACAATCCGTGTACTCGTAGAAGGACTGGCACGAGCGGAAATCAGCCGCTTTTTAGAGCGGGAAGATTATTTTGAAGTGGAAATGAAAAGGCTCGAAAACGAAGAAAATGAGTATGACTCTGAAGAACTGGCTTTGATGCGCAATGTGATAGAACAGTTTGAGCAGTATGTGTCGATCTCCAAAAAGGTATCGAATGAAACCCTGCAGTCCGTACAGGATATTGCAGAACCGGCGCGGCTGGCGGATGTCGTTTCATCCCACCTCCCTTTGAAAATCGCGGAGAAACAGAAGCTTCTTGAGACGGTACCGGTGCATGACCGTCTGATGAAAATACTGGAAACGCTCAATAATGAAAAAGAGGTCCTGGGCCTCGAAAAGAAAATCGGGCAGCGCGTGAAAAAATCCATGGAAAAGACACAGAAAGAGTACTATCTCCGGGAGCAGATGAAAGCCATTCAGAAAGAACTCGGCGATAAAGATGGCAAGACAGGGGAAGTAGAGGAGCTTAAACAAAAAATAGAAGACGCCGGCATGCCGGAAAATGTGAAGGAAAAAGCCTATAAAGAAATGGACCGTTACGAAAAAATGCCGTCTTCTTCGGCAGAGAGTTCGGTTATCCGCAATTATATCGAATGGCTTACTGTCGTTCCGTGGACGGAGGAAACCGAAGACCGTCTGGATATCAACCACGCCCAGGATATTCTCGATGAAGACCACCACGGTCTCGACCAGGTGAAAGAACGGGTTCTTGAATATCTTGCTGTGCAGGAGATGACCCAGTCCCTGAAAGGGCCGATTCTATGTCTTACCGGTCCGCCTGGAGTCGGGAAGACATCGCTTGCTCGTTCTGTCGCACGCGCGCTGGAACGGAATTTCGTACGGATGTCCCTTGGCGGCGTACGGGATGAAGCGGAAATCCGCGGCCACCGCCGCACCTATGTAGGAGCGATGCCGGGGAGGATTATTCAGGGCATGAAAAAGGCCGGCTCGACCAACCCGGTATTTCTGCTTGATGAAATCGATAAAATGGCCAGCGATTTCCGTGGTGATCCTTCTGCGGCAATGCTCGAGGTGCTGGATCCGGAACAGAACAACTCGTTTAGTGATCATTTCATTGAAGAACCGTATGATTTATCCAAAGTGATGTTCATCACGACGGCCAACAACGTGTCCACGATTCCCGAGCCTCTTCTTGACAGAATGGAGTTTATTTCGATTGCCGGCTATACGGAAGTGGAAAAACTGGGAATTGCCAAAAACCACCTGCTCCCGAAACAGACGGCAGAGCATGGATTGTCGAAAGGAAAAATTCAATTTAAGGAAGACGCCCTTCTGAAAATCATCCGTTACTATACGAGAGAAGCAGGAGTGCGGAGTCTTGAACGGGAAATCGCCAACGTCTGCCGGAAAGCAGTGAAACGTATCATTTCCGGAGAGCGTAAACGAGTCATTGTGACCGTGAATACGATAGAAGATATGCTTGGACAGCCTAAATACAGATACGGAAAAGCAGAAGAAACCGACCAGATCGGGGCGGCTACAGGTCTTGCCTATACAACAGCCGGAGGAAACACGCTTTCCATTGAAGTGTCGCTTGCACAGGGCAAAGGAGAGCTGACTCTGACAGGAAAACTCGGTGATGTAATGAAAGAATCAGCCCAGGCTGCATTCAGTTATATCCGTTCGCGTTCGGAGGAGTTGAAGATTGACGAGGATTTCCACGAAAAATATGATATCCACATTCACGTACCTGCAGGGGCGACTCCAAAAGACGGGCCTTCCGCAGGTATAACGATGGCAACGGCCCTGATTTCGGCGCTGACAAAAAGAGTTGTCAAAAAAGAAGTAGGTATGACCGGGGAAATCACCCTGCGGGGACGGGTGCTGCCAATCGGCGGCCTGAAAGAAAAAGCAATGAGCGCGCACCGTGCAGGTCTTGAAACTATTATTATACCGGAAGAAAACAAAAAAGATATTGAAGATGTACCGGAAAGTGTAAGAAAAGGTCTTACCTTTATTACGGTTTCACATCTGGATGAAGTATTGGCATATGCATTGGGGGAGGAAAATGAAAGTAAATGAAGCGGAGCTCTTGATTAGTGCTGTCCGGCAGGATCAGTATCCAAAGAATGGTCTGCCCGAGATTGCTCTGGCGGGACGCTCCAACGTCGGGAAATCATCATTTATTAACACACTGGTTACACGCAAAAACCTGGCCCGGACTTCAAATAAGCCGGGAAAAACGCAGACACTGAATTTTTATGAACTCGAAGGTAAGCTGATGTTTGTGGATGTACCAGGCTACGGCTATGCCAAAGTTTCAAAATCGGAGCGGTCGGCATGGGGAAAAATGATGGAGACGTACTTTTCCTCCAGAGAAAACCTGCGCGGAGTGGCGATGATTGTCGACTCGAGACACTCGCCGAGCGCGCTGGACATTCAGATGTACAAGTATCTTAAACAGTTTGAACTGCCCGTTCTTGTCATTGCGACAAAAGCCGATAAAGTATCAAAAAACAAACGTCCGAAACACGTCAAGCACATCAGAGAAACACTGGAGCTGGAGAAAGCAGATGATATTGTCCTGTTTTCAGCAGAAACGGCGCAGGGGAAAGAAGATGCCTGGAAATTAATCCAGGCTATGGTGTAAGTGCGTCTTTTTTTCTATTTTCGCACAATAGCCATATAAAGACCGAAGCCAAGAAGCAGTAAGGGACCGAACATCTCTATAACATAGGATGCATGCGGTCCCGCCGTCTGTCTGAGTACAGAACTGTACAGGAAGCCGGCACCGAAAATGGAGAGCAGAACCCCTGTGAACCAGCCGGAATTTCTCGTTTTCAGCGAGTCGGCAAGAAAAGCGGTTCCAAAGTACAGAAAATACATGCCGGTGTGGTCGGGCCAGAATGCGGTGAACTGCAGGAGATAAAAGTGACCTCCGAATAATAACAGCAGCACTCCCGGAAGAAAAGAAAGCGGAATACGCCCGCTGATGCTTTCCAAAAGAAAAGCGGTCCCCGAAACCAGAAGCAGTATGGGCCAGGCAGTCCACAGTCCGCCTGCGGTAAGCTCCCAGTTTTCGACCATAAGCATCAGGGCAAGCCCGGAAACAATGATACCATAAAAAATGCTCTGCTTTTTCATATGTATCCTCCATCAAGTCATTAGAATTATGTCGATTATTTATGATATCATAAAACAATATAAACCTCAGCCGGTCCTGCCGGCTTCTGTATAAGGAATCATACAAGGAATCAAAAGTCAGGAGCTGTTCACATTTCATTATTCATGTGCATGGCGGGCATGATATAATAGTCAGGTGTAGACAAGTATACGTATAAGTGTGACGCTTTACAAAAGAGAGAGACATCGCTGCAATCGGGGGTGAAGAAAACATGCACATTATCGTTGCCGGCTTTGATTATAAAACGACCCCTGTCGAAATCAGAGAACAGCTGGCGTTTCAGGAAGAATCGCTGCCGGATGCGCTGCAGAAACTTAGAAGCATGAAAAGCATATTGGAATGTACCATTGTATCAACCTGTAACCGTACGGAGATTTATGTTGTTGCCGATCAACTGCATACCGGACGTCATTTTATTAAGAAATTCCTGTATGAATGGTTCGGCCTTCCTATAGATGAGTACGGGGCTCACCTGAATATCCGGGAAAATGATACTGCGATACAGCACCTTTTCCGGGTGAGCACAGGGCTGGACTCTATGGTTCTTGGGGAGACACAGATTCTGGGTCAGGTAAAAGACAGCTTTTTTCTCGCACAGAAGGAGGAAGCCACTGGAACTGTACTGAATGAACTGTTCCGGCAGGCTGTCACGTTTGCGAAGAAATCACACAACGAGACAGAGATTAATGATAATGCGGTTTCGGTCAGCTATGCCGCTGTTGAACTGGGTAAAAAGATTCTCGGTGATTTCCGGGACAAGCATGTTATGGTGCTTGGCGCCGGTGACATGAGCGAATTGACAGCTAAACACCTTTATGAAGGTGGAGCAGCTGAGGTGACGGTGTTGAACCGGACGTATGCCAAGGCCGCTGAACTGGCGGAACGGTTTTTCGGTACGGCTGGTAGTATGGAAGAACTGCGCCGCTACATGGAAAAAGCGGATATTGTTATTTCATCCACAGGCTCCAGTGATTATGTGATAGATAAGACATGGATGGAGAGTGTGCTGAAACAGCGCCGCGGCCGTCCGCTTTTCATGGTGGATATTGCCGTTCCACGCGACTTTGATCCCGCTCTGGAAAAGCTGGACAATGTCTTCCTGTATGATATTGATGACCTGCAGGGCATCGTGGCGGCAAATATGGAAGAACGAAAGATGGAAGCAGAAAAAATAGAAGCAGGTATTCAGGACGAACTCGTTTCTTTCAAAGAGTGGGTGCACACACTTGGTGTAGTACCTGTCATTTCCGCACTGAGAACGAAAGCGTTGTCCATCCAGTCCGAAACGATGGACAGCCTGGAGCGCAAACTTCCGGATTTATCGGAGCGTGACAAAAAGGTGCTGCGTAAGCATACGAAGAGCATAGTCAATCAGATGCTCCGTGAACCCATTACAAGAGCGAAAGAAATGGCCGGAGAACCTGATGCAGATGAGTCGCTTGCATTGTTCACCGAAATATTCGGACTGGATGAGGAAGTGGAAGCGGCCAGAGAGGCCGAAGAGAAGCAGTTAAAAGTGGAAGAAGCGGAACAGGAATGGGGCCGCCGTAAGAAACGTCAGATTTCCCCTTATGCCTACGCTCAGGATATCAGCTTCCACTCCTAGGAGAGGAGTTGTCACGAATGGTTGCTTCTGCGGGCATTATTTATGCTTTAACGATTGTACTGTACAGTCTGAGTGTGCTCGGATATTTTATTGATTTTCTGCAGAACAACCGGAAGGTGAACCGGACCGCCTTCTGGTTGCTTTCTATCGTATGGGTGCTTCAGACACTGTTTTTTGTTATTCGAGCGCTTCAGTATGACAGACTGCCCATCATTACACCTTTTGAAGGGCTCTTTTTTTATGCCTGGCTTCTCGTGAGTCTGTCTCTGATTATTAACTGGTTTTTCCGTGTGGACTTTCTGGTGTTTTTTACTAATGTCGTAGGTTTTGTCATGATGGCTTTCAGTTTATTTACGCCGGGCGGTGATGTGCCGTCGGATTTGAATGAGCTTCTTATCTCCGAGCTTCTGATTGTTCATGTGACTCTTATTATGATAGGCTACGCTGCCTTCACCATAGCCTTTGTTTTTGCGGCGCTGTATGTTTTCCAGCATCATCTGCTGAAACAGAAACGATGGGGCAAGCGGCTTCTGCGCCTGGAGAATCTTCCGAAAATGGAACGCTTTATTTTCTGGATGACAACATTTGGTGTTCCTTTTATGCTGCTTGGCTTCATTCTTGGGTTTGTATGGGCCTCGATTCAGCTTTCCCAGCTGCCGTGGCTTGATGCCAAAGTCATCGGGTCGGCTGTCGTGCTGGCTGTGTACAGCGCTTATCTCTATCTATGGGCAGTCCGCCATCGTAGAGGCTATAATATGGCGCTGTTTAATATAGCGGGGTTTATGTTCGTTTTGATTAACTATTTTCTATCAAGCGAACTTACTGATTTTCATTTCTGGTATTTTTAAAACACAGGGGACAATGTATAGATGTATTCCTTCTGGTGCAGGATGGAAAAGACATTAGTCCCCGGCACCCGGTTTTAACGGATGGAGGTATATGATGCGCACGATCGTACTCGGAACAAGAAAAAGCAACCTGGCCATGAAACAGACCGAATGGGTCATTGATGAATTGAATCAACGTGGTCTTCCCTACCATTTTGATACGAAGAAAATCGTAACAAAAGGGGATAAAATACTTGATGTAACTCTCTCTAAAGTAGGGGGGAAAGGGCTTTTCATCAAGGAAATTGAAGAAGCTCTCACCAATAACGAGATTGATATAGCGGTCCACAGCATGAAAGATCTTCCCGGTGAAGTGGAAGAAGGCTTTACGCTGGGAGCCATTACAAACAGAGTCGATCCGCGGGATGTGCTGATTTCAGCAGACAATGTACTGCTGGATGATCTGCCTGAAGGAGCTGTGGTCGGCACGAGCAGCCTGCGCCGTTCTTCTCAGATACTGGCGAGACGGCCTGATATAGAAGTCCAGTGGATCCGCGGCAATATAGAGACGCGTCTCCGCAAACTGCGGGAAGAAGATTTTGACGCCATCGTTCTTGCCGCGGCCGGACTTACCCGCATGGGATGGGATGAAAAAATTGTAACAGAGTATCTAGATCCTGATATCTGCCTTCCGGCGGTTGGACAAGGTGCACTCGGACTGGAATGCAGGGAGGATGACAAAGAAGTTCTTGATGTCCTGGCAGAACTGAATGATGAGATTATCTCAAGGCGTGTGAGAGCGGAACGTGCATTTCTGCAGACCGTTGAGGGCGGCTGCCAGGTGCCGATCGGCGGCTATGCCATGCTTGAATCCAATGGAGATATCAGCCTCACGGCTATGATTGGATCTCCGGACGGAGAGACCATACTTAAAACTTCCCGGAGGGGCTCTGAACCGGAAACGGTCGGGGAACTGGCCGCAGAGGAACTGCTGCAGCAGGGAGGTAAAGAAATTCTCGACAAAGTAAAAAGCGAGCTGGATCAAACATGACACAGGCCCTCGCCGGCAGAAGTGTTCTAGTAACAAGGCCTCCCGGTCAGAGCGGTGTGTTGAAGCGTTTGATTGAAGCAGAGGGAGGGACAGCTCTTGTTCTGCCGATGATCGAAACGGTCCGCACAAATGACTGGGATGCGTTGAAAAAACGTGCTGCACAGAAAACGTGGGACTGGGTTGTTTTCACAAGCGCCAACGCACCGGCTTATTTTTCGGAACTGTTGTCGGAAGGTTCCATTACCATTCCGAAAACATGCCGGACGGCAGCTGTAGGGCAAAAAACAGCAGAATCCCTGCGTAGAAGAGGATGGCCTGATCCTGTCCTTCCGGAGGTTAATGACGGAGACGGCCTGGCCGAAACGCTGCGCAGCCAAGTGAAACCGGGAGATACGGTTCTTTTTCCAAAAAGTGCACGAGCCCGCTCTGTTATTGTAGATATGCTTCAGGAAGCAGGGGCGGATGTGTATGAACTCCCGCTTTACACAAGCGCTCCTGCGTTTAAAAACCAGGATAAGCTGGTGTCATGGGTATACGAGGGACGGATGGATTATGTAACATTTACAAGTCCTTCGGCCGTTAAAGCCTTTGTTCATTTTCTGAGAAACGTTCCGGAGAAAGACTGGAAACAACTGGACACGGTGAGCATTGGATCGATCACGGATAAAGAAGCAGCAAGGCAGGGCTTTATTTCCCGCAGAACGGCGGAACCATCCACGGTTGAGGGTATCGTGCGAACATTAACAGTGTTTTAAAAGGAGGATGACGTGATGAATGAGCTGACATTTCACCGGCACCGCCGGCTGCGGCGTACCCCGGGCATACGGAAAATGGTACGGGAAACGGTACTGCAGAAAGAAGATCTCATTTTTCCTATTTTTGTACTCGAAGGCCGCGATATAAAGAACGAAGTACCTTCGATGCCGGGGGTGTATCAGGTGTCGCTGGATCATCTCGGTGAGGAGATGAACCGGCTGGAGTCTTCCGGCGTTCCTGCTGTCATCGTGTTCGGTATTCCGGAGCATAAAGACGAGAATGGAACTCAGGCGTATGCTGAAGAAGGTATCGTTCAGAAAGCGATCCGCCAAATCAAACAGACCCACCCGGATTTAACTGTCATTGCAGACACCTGCCTCTGTCAGTATACAGATCACGGGCACTGCGGCATTATTGAGCACGGAACGATTGTCAATGATACCTCACTGGATCTGCTTACTAAAACCGCTGTGAGCCAGGCTGATGCAGGTGCTGATATCATCGCGCCTTCCAATATGATGGACGGCTTTACAGCTGCCATCCGCAAAGGCCTGGATGAAGCGGGGTACACAAATATTCCGGTCATGTCTTATTCTGTCAAATTCGCTTCTGCATTTTACGGTCCGTTCCGGGATGCAGCGCACAGCTCTCCTTCTTTCGGCGACCGGAAAACGTATCAGATGGACCCGCCGAACCGGTTGGAAGCACTGCGGGAAGCAGCATCGGATGTAGAGGAAGGGGCAGACTTTCTCATTGTGAAACCGGCGCTTTCCTACCTCGATGTCGTGCGCGAAGTGAAAGATGAAACAGCTAAACCAGTCGTTGCTTATAATGTATCCGGTGAATACGCCATGATAAAAGCTGCTGCTGCCAACGGCTGGATTGATGAAAAAGAAGTGGTCATGGAAAAACTGACGAGCATGAAACGAGCCGGCGCCGATCTCATTGTAACCTACTTCGCGATAGATGCAGCCGCCTGGATAGATCAAGAACAATAACACGAATTACTGGGAGCTGTCTTTTTATTACAGCTCCTTTTTTATAATGAAAAAAGGGGAAGAGAGGACAGGTCATCGGTTTATTTGATAAGCTGGAAGGGGAAAAGGGAAAGCATAGTAAAGGAGTGTTGGAGATGAAAACGTTTGATAAGTCCCAGGCGGCGTTTGATAAAGCGGAACCACTTATGCCGGGCGGAGTAAGCAGCCCGGTTCGTACGTATAACTCCGTCGGCCATCCGCCGGTTTACATTGAAGAAGGAAAAGGTTCCAAAGTGTGGGATCTTGATGGCAATGAATTTATTGATTATGTTCTGTCCTGGGGACCGCTGATCCGCGGCCATGCCGATGATCATGTCGTCGAACAGCTGAAAAAGACGGTCGAAAAAGGGACCAGTTTCGGTACCTCCCATCAGATGGAGACGAAACTGGCTGAACTCATTATTGACCGGGTACCTTCGATTGATGTCGTACGGATGGTGAACTCCGGCACGGAAGCGACCATGAGCGCGCTCCGGCTTGCCCGTGGTTTTACCGGGCGCGATAAGATAGTCAAAATGGAGGGTTGTTACCACGGACACGGGGATTCTCTTCTAATTAAAGCAGGATCCGGAGTGGCAACACTCGGCCTGCCGGACAGCCCCGGCGTCCCGTCCGGCACTGCTTCCAATACGCTGACTGTACCGTATAACGACCTGGAAAGTTTAAAACTCGCGTTTGAGAAATACGGGGAGGAAATCGCCGCCGTCATTATGGAGCCGGTCACCGGAAACATGGGCGTTGTACTGCCTGAGGAAGGCTTTCTGCAGGGTGTCCGCGATATTACGGAAGAAAACGGAAGCCTCCTTATTTTTGATGAGGTGATGACCGGTTTTCGTGTCGGTTACAACAGTGCGCAGGGAGAGTTCGGCGTCACACCGGATTTGACTTGTCTTGGCAAAACAATCGGCGGAGGACTGCCGGTTGGTGCTTACGGCGGACGCAAAGATATTATGGCAAAAATCGCTCCGGATGGTTCGATTTATCAGGCCGGCACGTTGTCAGGCAACCCTCTTGCCATGACAGCAGGCTATGAAACCTTGAGCCAGCTGACTCCGGCAGATTATGAGCGTTTCCGCAAGCTTGGGGATCAGCTCGCCGATGGACTCGAAGCAGCAGCCGCCAGACACGGGATACCGCATCATGTAAACCGTGCCGGTGCGATGACGACGCTTTTCTTCACAGAGGAAAAAGTAACCGATTTTGCTTCCGCAAAAACATCGGATCTCCATATGTTTGCCGCTTATTTCCGGGAAATGATGGAGCAGGGCATATCGCTGCCGCCTTCACAGTTTGAAGGAATCTTTCTTTCCACAGCCCACAGCGAAGAAGACATTGAGAAAACGATCGACGCCGCAGAAAAGACGTTTTCTAAAATAAAGGCATAAAAAAAGAAGAGCAGCGCCCGGATTACATTCCGGCGCTGCTCTTCTTTTGCGGTGGCGGGGAGGCAAAGGCAAGTAATGCGGCTGTGACAGGCAGAATGGTCATCATCCAGAGAATCTCGTTGTACTGTCCAAAATAGTCAAAGGCCATGCCGAACGGAAGCGGACCCAGCGCTGATCCTATAACAATAGCAGTTGTAGCAAAACTTTTCAGTTTGCCGATATGATTAAGGCCAAAGTATTCCGGCCAGATCATGTTATTGCAGATTTTTGTCATTCCGTCAAAAACGCCCCATAACACAATGAAAATAACAACGCTCCAAACGGCTTGTGCATATACAAGAAGGATGAGGGTTAAAGCGCTCAAAAGGAAACTGAAGGAATAAACCATATGGAGTTTGACCCGTTCTACGACAAAACCTGCCGCAAGGGTGAACAAAAACGCCGTGATTGGCATTAAACTGAGCAGAAACGCAATAACCGGCCGCCCAATGCCCTTTTCTCCCAAAATCGAAAATAAGTGAATTGTAATACCAGTATTGACCAAAGCGGGAACGACGGCGCAAAATAGTGCAAACCAAAACGATTTCGTACGGATGGCGGCGTCAACCGACCAGGAGGATTCTTCCCGCTCTTTCGCTGATGCAGCTGCTGCTTCCTCCATATTACCGTTTTGGCCGTCATTATCTGGAAGCAGGCCAACATCTTCCGGCCGGTTCCGGATAAAAATAAACGCCGCAGGTACAAAAACGATAAGAAGTATGGTTCCCCAAAACATCCATGCGAATCTCCAGCCGCCGACCTCAATCAGAAAGAAATGAATAGGCGGCATGGCGGCACCGCTGGCAAGAACACCAAGGGTCATGAAACTGAAGGCACGCCCCCTCTGTTTTGAAAACCACTGCGGAACCAGAGTATTTGGTACCAGTGTCATCGATCCCTGTCCGAAAAGACGAAGCATAAAAAAGCCGATAAACATCATCACCGGTCCTATAATGGCACTGTTCCAAAAGCATGCTGCCCCAAGAAGTGTTCCGACAAGAACGGTTGTATACCGCTGTCCTTTTTTATCAATCAGACGTCCTGTTAAAAACAGCAGAAGTCCGGCGGTAAGAGTAGCCGCCGAATAAAGACTGGAAATCATCGTGCGGTTTCCTTCAAACTCTTCAATGTAAATGTCCATAAATACAGAAATAGAATATGTTTGTCCCGGCCCTGAGAAGAAGGCACCCAGAGCCGCCATGGCAACAACCAGCCAACCATAAAAAAACGGCGGATGAACGGGCAGTTTATTTTTCCCGAGCCCGCGCACCGTCTTATTATCAGCAAATTTCATCTTATCCCTAATCCCCTTTTTTTATATCCCGCTCACTGGTGGACGAGAACCCATCGCTTGGATACACGAATACATTCTATCAATCTGTCCTATGAAAAACAATGCAGCAGGGATTGCTATTCATAGTTTTTACGGACACGGCATATAGTGAAAGGGATAACGAATGAAGGTTGAAGCTTTCATGATAAAGACAACCTTGCGCATAACCTGATACAAAGGAGGGCTCAGTGTATGACAGAAGCACACTCTTCGGAGCTGACGTTCAGTCTGGAAGAATCGGTGTGGCTGAATCAGGGCGAAAAGATCAAGGAATTGGTGTCACTGGGATTGGATCCGGATATTAGAATTGAAGAAAAATATGATTATGTCGACATTAAAGGCGGCCTGTACCTGAAAGGGGAGTATTATCCCGAGACAGAAAATGAGGAGAGCGAGGCAGAGAGAGAGCCGGCTCCCCGTTACATTGAAAGAAATAATCGGAGAGAAGATGGGATCGGCGAATTGAAGCACTTTTTTCCAGTAGATGTGACGGTCCCGCTGAACCGGATTCATCATCTCGATGATGTGTACGTAACGATTGACAGCTTTGATTATGACCTTCCCGAACCCGGATGCATTCAATTGACAGCGGATGTAAGTATTTCGGGGGTGCAGGAACGCGGGCATAAGGAAGAGACAGAGGAAGCCGGGGAACCAGCTGCTGTTGAGCCCCTCCCGGTGTGGGAAATGGAAGATGTATTCCGGCCGGAGAATAAAGAAGACAATGAACAGGCCGGCGGCGAAAAAGACAACAAAGAGACAGAGCTGTGGTCAGATACACAGCAGAGAGAAGAAGAGATGGAAACGGAGGAAGATGCATCAGACATTGTCACGTCTTTTTATAAACGTGACACAGAAGAGGACCATCTGCCGGCACATTCAAACAGAGACGAAGATCCGCCGGAGGAAATGGAGGCTGAAGACAGCAGCGATCCGGACGAAACAGATCAGACAGGGGACAGGGATGACAATGCCTTGTATTTAACGAAAATGATGACCAGCGGAGAAGAAGATTTCTCCCGGCTGAAGATGTGCATCATCCAGGAAAATGAATCCATCGAACAGATTGCCCAGCGGTATCATACAACGGCAGGACATCTGCTCCGATTTAACCGGCTGAATCATGAACATGTAGAGGAAGGGCAGATATTGTATATTCCCGCTCCTGTTTCCACACCCGGACCGGAAAACACCTGATACCGGCGGACTGCACGGATTATCCGTATGCTCAGCGGGTGACCGTGCAGCATAAATAAGCACCGGTCAGCAAAAAGAGAAGCATTACGTCAAACGTAGTCGGAAAAATCAACGTACGGATGATCTGGAAAATAATCAGGACGAAAAGTATCTGCATGACAGCCAGTTTCCATTTCCGCCACCACCTCGGTTTCGGCCGGTGATGGTGGTGCTTTTTTTTATGTTTTCGGGGAGGGGGGCACGGTGGACCTGGGTAAGGGGGATAACCCATGAAAATCCTCCTTTCTGTACGGTGGATAGTTTTCTCTTCTCCTATGCATATGCAGATTCTCTGGAAATGTTGCCGTTTGAAGAAGGTTCCATTTCATGAAGGGATGCGCCTTGACGAGAGAGTCTTTTCCCCGTAAAATATGACTATACTTACTATAGAAACTGCGAACAACAGGGAGGAGTACGGATCATTCCGCCTGAAAAAGAGAGAAAAACCCGAGGCTGAGAGGTTTTTTGAGGAAGGATATCCGGAAGGTCGCCCTGGAGCTGCTTTTCTGAAACGACAGTAGGAAAAGCCGGAGCCCCCGTTATCCAGATGAAGCGCACAGCAGGGAAAGCTGTGAATAAAGGTGGTACCGCGAGACTCTTCGTCCTTTGAACAGGGTGGAGGGATTTTTTTATGCCGGAAATAGAAATAACAAGAATTGTCCCAAATGATCCTGCGATCATTATCTGGAAATATCTAAAAACGTCCAAGAAAAACATCTCGGGACAAGGCTGTATTTTGGAAAAAAGCGCCGGCCAACCGTGGACATACACGTAGACTCCTGTGGGAAAAGCAACAGCTGAAGACGCCGCAGGGAGCGATTTTCTCCCGAGGAGGCTGAAGCGTTGCCCACGGAAAGCGAAGGGTATGGGAACGGTGGCCGTCCATCAGCAAAGCATGAACAAGACTTTTGAAGAAACGAAATATAAGCTTTTTAAAAAGGCTTAAATATAATATATGAGGAGGAAATGTGATGACGGAACAACATACGGATATGCCGACCAAATATGACCCGCGTGACACGGAAACAAAGTGGTATCCATACTGGACGGAGCAGTCCTATTTTGAAGCAGAAGGAACAGGGGACAAAGAGCCTTTTACCATTGTCATTCCGCCGCCGAACGTAACCGGCAGGCTTCATCTCGGCCACGCCTGGGATACGACGCTGCAGGACATTCTATCCCGTCTGAAGCGGATGCAGGGATACGATACGCTCTGGCTGCCGGGGATGGATCACGCCGGTATTGCCACCCAGGCGAAAGTGGAAGGAAGATTAAAAGAAGAAGGAATGGACCGATATGAACTCGGCCGCGAGGGTTTCCTGGAAAAATCATGGGAATGGAAGGAAGAATACGCTGATTTTATCAGGCAGCAGTGGGCGAAACTTGGTCTTTCCCTGGACTATTCCAGAGAGCGGTTTACGTTGGACGAAGGATTGTCCACAGCGGTTCGTGAAGTTTTTGTTTCCCTCTACAATAAAGGTTTGATTTACCGCGGACAGTATATTATCAACTGGGATCCGGATACCCGGACGGCCCTTTCCGATATTGAAGTTGACTACAAAGATGTTCAGGGTCACTTTTATCACATGAAATATCCGCTGAAAAATGGAAACGGTCATATTGAAGTCGCGACGACAAGACCGGAAACGATGCTTGGGGATACCGCTGTCGCCGTGCACCCGGAGGATGAGCGATACAACCATCTTATCGGGCAGACTGTTGTTCTGCCAATTATCGGCCGTGAAATAGAGATAATCGCCGATGATTATGTGGATATGGAATTCGGATCGGGTGCCGTGAAAATCACACCGGCCCACGATCCGAACGACTTTGAAATGGGGAACCGGCATAACCTGGAACGCGTTCTTGTGATGGATGAATCCGGAACGATGAATGAAAATGCGGGCAGGTATCAGGGGCTTGACCGCTTCGACTGCCGCGCCCGGCTTGTGAACGATCTGCAGAAGGACGGTGTACTGTTCCAGATTGAGGACCATGAGCACTCCGTCGGTCACTCGGAGCGAAGCGGTGCTGTGGTGGAGCCGTATCTTTCCACGCAGTGGTTTGTGAAAATGAAACCACTGGCAGAGCAGGCGGTGGAACTTCAGAATCAAGAAGAAAAAGTACACTTCGTGCCGGACCGGTTTGAAAAAACATACCTGCACTGGCTCGACAACATCCGTGACTGGTGCATCTCCCGTCAGCTCTGGTGGGGCCACCGGATTCCAGCCTGGTACCATAAGGAAACAGGAGAAATGCATGTCGGCCATACAGCACCGTCCAATCCTGAAGAATGGGAGCAGGATGAAGATGTGCTGGATACGTGGTTCAGCTCTGCGCTCTGGCCGTTTTCGACGATGGGCTGGCCGGACAGGGAAGACCCGGACTTTCAGCATTTTTACCCAACCAATGTGCTTGTCACCGGCTATGACATCATCTTTTTCTGGGTCTCCCGCATGATCTTTCAAGGTCTGGAATTCACGGGACAGCGACCGTTTAAAGATGTTCTCATCCACGGTCTCGTCCGGGATGCAGAAGGCCGTAAGATGAGTAAATCGCTCGGCAACGGAGTAGACCCGATGGATGTGATCGACCAATACGGCGCCGATGCGCTGCGCTTCTTCCTTGCTACCGGAACAACCCCGGGTAACGATCTTCGTTTTCACTGGGAAAAGATCGAAGCGAACTGGAACTTTGCCAATAAGATCTGGAACGCGTCCCGGTTTGCGCTCATGAATATGGGAGACCTCACGTATGATGATATGGATCTGAATGGGGACAAAACAATGGCCGACCGCTGGATTCTTACGCGTCTTGAGGAAACCATCCGTGATGTGACGCGGCTCATGGATAATTATGAATTCGGTGAAGTGGGGCGTCTTTTATACAACTTCATATGGGATGACGTGTGCGATTGGTACATTGAGATGGCTAAACTTCCTTTGTACGGGGATGATGAAGCGGCAAGACATACAACACGCTCGGTTCTTGCTCACGTACTCGAACAGACGATGCGGCTGCTGCATCCGATCATGCCATTCATCACAGAAGAAATCTGGCAGCACCTCCCGCACAAGGGTTCATCCATCACAGTGGCAGCATGGCCAAAAGCCGATGAAGCATGGATGGATTCGGAATCAGTGGATGACGTGGAACTGCTTCAGCATGTGATTCGTTCGGTCCGTAATACCCGTGCGGAAATGAACGTCGCCCCGGGTAAAGAAATCGACCTGCAGATGAAACCGCAGACGAGCGTTGTGCAGGACCGCCTGGAACGCGGGCGCGCGTACCTTGAACGATTCTGCAATGCCGGTGAGCTTACGATTGATCCTGATATGGAAGCACCGGAAAAATCTGTGTCCCATGTTCTCAGCGGAGCGGAGCTGTACATGCCGCTGGCCGGCCTGATTGATCTGGAGGAAGAAATCTCCCGCCTCGAAAAAGAAAAGGAAAAGCTCAATAACGAAGTGGAACGGGTTCAGAAAAAGCTGGCGAATGAAGGATTTACCCGGAAAGCACCGGAAAACGTCGTCGCCGGGGAACGCGAAAAAGAAAAAGATTACCTGGAGAAACGGGAGAAAGTGACAGCCCGGATTCAGGAATTGAAAGCATAATAGAAAGAAATCGAGAGGGATGCAGTTATGCAGACGTACAAAGAAGCCCTCAGCTGGCTTGAGGAATTGAGCGCACGCGGCATCAGGCCCGGTCTGGACCGGGTCCGCATGATGCTTGAGGGTATCGGCAATCCAGAGCGGAGGTTGAAAAATATTCATGTCGGCGGAACCAACGGAAAAGGGTCCACAACTGCCTTTTTGAAAGAACCGATGAAAGAAGCCGATTTGGTATGCGGGACCTTCACTTCCCCGTATGTGCATGAATTCAGGGAACGTATCGCTGTTAACGGGGAACCAATATCAGAGGAAGACTTTTTGAAAAGCGCACAGGCTGTCCGCCCGGTTGTTGACAGTGTTGCAAAGACCCCTTTTGGACCGCCGACAGAATTTGAAGTACTGACCGTGATTGCCGCGCATTACTTTGCTTTTTCGGCGCATCCTGATGTGGTTGTCTGGGAAGTCGGCCTTGGCGGACGTCTGGATTCAACAAACGCGGTACATCCGATGATCACGATCATAACTAATGTCGGCCACGACCACCAGGCGATTCTCGGCGATACGATCGAAGAGATCGCACGCGAAAAAGCGGGTATCATTAAGTCGGGCGTTCCGGTTATTACGTGTGACACGAATCCTGCAGTGACAGAGATTCTGGAAGAAACCGCTGAAGATGCGCGGACGAGACTGTACCGGATCGATCGTGATTTTCATGTTACAGAGGCAGAAGCGGAATCGTCCGGATCGACCTTTTCGTTTCAGTCCATTTTAAATCATATTCCGGATGTAAACATTTCCATGCTCGGCCGCCATCAAACAAAAAATGCGGCAGCAGCCTTGATGGCATTTCGGTATTTGATGCTGTATTACGCTCTTCCGGTGGATGAGGAGCACATACGGCGCGGACTTCAGAAAGCATACTGGATCGGACGTATGGATTACCGGGAAACAACACCTCCGCTGCTGCTCGACGGCGCTCATAATAAAGAAGGAATGGAAAGTCTGGCCGAGGCACTTGAGGATCACTTTCCTGAACGCCCCCTTCATCTGATTGTCGGTATGACACAGGAAAAGGACCCTGCTGTGTTGTTGGAACCTTTAAAGACACTGCCCATTCAATCAGCGGCAGCGGCGGATTTCGACTTCTTCAGGGCGGCATCGGCAGAAGAAACCGCAGCCAAGAGCCCCGTTCCGGATACAAAAGCGTTCCCGGACTGGCAGACCGCATGGGAAAATGTACAGCAAAAAGCTTCGCCGGGTGATCTGGTTGTGGCTTCCGGCTCTCTGTATTTTATTTCAGAGATTACAGCGAAAGCATAACCAAACGAAAACTCCCGGACAACAACCTGGTACAGTCCTCGGGGAAGAGCAGATCATACAAAAAAAGCGGCTTTATGTTAAAGGCGGAGTTTGGGAAGGTGTCCCGGGCTTCGTCTTTTTACACCTATCGGTTATTATTTTCTGGATACCTCCTTTTGTACTACAGACAGAATATAGGGGAATGATGTATTCGATGCAGGTAGAAGGGATTTTATTCCATTGACCCGAACGGCTGGACATGCCATGATACAAAAGAAACCCGAAATGGCAGGATGAAATGGAAGGAGGATGGGTCTATGGTCTTTGCTGCCATGGCCGCCGCAGCGCTTGTCTGCTTTTTTGTGCTGGGAAAACTACCGGCATCTTGGAACCGGGGGGTTCAGGCACAGCTTGTACTCTCGGCGTTATTAACTGCCGCACTCATATATTTGCTGCATCAATTATATTCTTTTCCTGCAGCTGCCGTTGTTTTTCTGGTATTCATGCTGTTTTTTTCTTTTCTTATCGGAAAACAGATACAGTATACAGAGGAAGCAGCCGTTGAAGGAGAACAGCTTCCTTTAATGCGGGAGGAAGAACCGGTGGAAGAAAGACCGGAACCAGCGCTGGAAGAATCATTTAATCAGGCGCTGCCTGCAGAAGACAGCACAGAGCCCCGGGAAGAGCAGAAAGCCGGTGGAAGTATAACACAGTTTCGTGAAACGGAAAATTCTGTTTCAATGAAAGAAAATGATCTGATGGAAGAAGAGAACTTTTTTCAGCGGAGAGCATTTATGATTGAGGAGGAACCTCAAGAAGAAACAGAAGAAGATACAACGGACCGTATTCTTACGACGCAGAAAGAAGAAACCAGAACCACAGAAGAAACAGAGGAGAGCCATTGGTCGGATAAACGGGCAAAGCTTTTGAATGAGCTCGATGAAAAGCCGTCAGAAGATCCGGAAGACGGGTGGAGGAACGGCCATGAAACGAAATAGCTACATAGAAAAAGCAATGCTTCTGTTCACCTGTCTGACAGGTGTAATTCTGCTTTTTGCGCTTGGAGGGGCGGCGGCGTATGAATATGTCTGGCCTGAAGAGGAGACGCTTCCGTCCGAAGCTGTTGCAGGCGGGGTGGACATTGGTGGAATGAAAAGGTCGGAAGCAGAAGAATCGGTGTCTGAAGAATGGAAAAACTGGCAGCAGCAAGCAGGCGTGGCTCTCCGGCTTTTTGACGAAGAAGTGGTGATAGAAGGAGACCGTTTCACAGCCGAAGTAAAAGAAAGTGTACAGCAGGCTTTCACAGATCATAATGTTCCGCTTCACGTTTCCTGGAATAGTGGAGAAAATGCGCTCCCAGAAGCTTTAGACCGTTTTTCCTTTGTACACCTGCGCGATCGGATAGATATGACAGCGTTGAATGAACAGATAAGAACGATCGATAACGTCACACAGAATCAGACACAGACTCTGGATACCGGGACGTTTTTTATGGAGGAGCTTCCCTTGGAATCCACCACATTTAACAGGGTGACACTCTCTCCTGGTATGTCCGGATCGGCTCTGGAAGACTGGTCGCGGGCCCTGGATGGTTATGAAATGGAAGGAAATTCTGTATTCTCCCTTCTGGAAGTACTGGAGGAAAGCGGAAATACCGTCTATGATGATCCGGCACTTGATGCTCTGGCAACTGGTATATTTCAGGTACTGGCCGCCACCAATTTTGAACTGTCGGAGCGCCACATTAATGAGGAACTTCCACCATACGCAGCACCTGGAGAAGGCGCTCATGTCGATGTTCCGGACCGTGGTCTGGTGTTTTATAACCCCAATATCTACACCTATCAATGGAATGTTTCCTGGAATGGTTCCGAGCTCTCGCTTTCTCTGAGCGGACCGGAGTTTCTTCATTCCTATACGCTCGAGCAGCAAGACGAACAAACCATTCAACCACGTACCGTCGTGCAGTTTGACGAAAACCGGACAAGCGGCGGCCGGCAGACGATCCGTGAAGGAGAAAACGGGTATTACGCAGAAGCGGTCCGGGTGGTGACGGATGCAGATGGAAACATGCTGAAAGAAATGGTACTCGGTCAGGATTACTATCCCCCGGAACATCGCGTGGAAGAGGAAAGTCTTCAGACTGCTGATGAAAAGGAGGAAGAGCTGCCAGACATCGTAACAGACGATGGAGAGGGGAACGAAAACGACAGCCAATCTCAAATGCCGGACGAACAGAACGAAGAGGGTGAACAGGAAAACGAAGGCACCAACCCGGATAGTACGGAGCAGTCCCCACCCGAAGACTCCGGGGAAAACGAAGAGAACGAAAGCAGCAAGGAGACACAAGCAGGTTCAGAAGATGGCGGAGGTACAGGAGAACAGAACGGACAGCAGTCGATTAAAGGGTATGAGTAAAAAGGAGCGGTCTGTATGGAAAAAAAGCGGAAACGTCTCGGTGATTTACTGCTTGAAGCGGGTTTGATCAGAGAAACGGAGCTGCACGAGACACTGGAAGGCAAAAGGTCGGATCAAAAGCTCGGAGATGCGCTGCTTGAGAGGAAACATATTACCGAGCAGCAGCTGATTGAAACGCTGGAATACCAGCTCGGCATCTCCAGAATCAGTCTTTACAATTATCCGGTGGAAGAAGAAGCCGTGAAGCTGGTTTCAAAGGAATTCGCCAAAAGGCATGCGGTATTTCCTTTAAAAAAAGAAGGCAATCGTCTCCGTGTTGCGATGGCGGATCCGATGGATTACTTCGCGATGGATGAGCTCCGCGTATCGACCGGACTTCAGATTGAACCGGTGATTGCACCCCGCCGCGAAATACAGACGGCTGTCCAAAAACATTACCATATCCAGGAATCGCTCGAGGCGTTTGAAGAACAGAATGTGCCGGATGACATTGTGGAGACGGCAGAAGACGGTGAGGCTCCTGTCATACGCATGGTGAATCAGATGATTTTGTACGGCCTGCAGCAGCAGGCAAGTGACATTCATATCGATCCGCAGGAAAACAAAGTGCTCGTCCGTTACAGAATCGACGGTGTGCTGAAGACAGAGCGTGCTTTTCCAAAAAATATGCAGAACGTGTTGACCGCCAGGGTAAAGATTATGGCAGATCTCAATATTACGGAATCACGCCTGCCCCAGGACGGTCGTGTGAAGACAACGATCGATATGAACCCGGTTGATCTGCGTATTTCGATTCTGCCTACCATTTTCGGAGAGAAAATCGTGATGCGGATTATGGATATGAGCAGTTCATTGAACAACATTGAAGAACTGGGATTGAACAAGGTGAATTTCACCCGCTTCAAAAATATGATTGAACGGCCTTCCGGTATGGTGCTGTTAACCGGGCCGACCGGTTCCGGGAAGACATCCACCCTGTATGCGGCGCTGCATCATCTGAATACGGAAGGGGTGAATATTATCACCGTGGAAGATCCGGTGGAATACCAGCTGGAGGGTATCAATCAGGTACAGGTGAACAATAGAGTCGGGTTGACTTTTGCAGCCGGACTCCGTTCCATTCTGCGGCAGGATCCAAATATTGTCATGGTCGGAGAAATCAGAGATGCCGAGACGGCGGAGATAGCGATACGAGCTTCGCTGACCGGCCACCTTGTTTTCACGACACTGCATACGAACAGCGCTGTCGCCGCGGTACCGCGTTTAATAGACATGGGAGTGGAGCCGTATATGGTCGCTTCGTCTTTAACAGGAGTAGTGGCACAAAGACTTGTGCGCACCATCTGCCCCGACTGCAGAGAACCATATGAACTAAGCGAAATGGAAAAAGAACTATTTGAAAAACGCGGATTTTCTGCGGATACCATCTATAAAGGCAAAGGCTGCTCATCGTGTAATGAAACAGGTTACCGCGGCCGGGCTGCCATTCAGGAACTGCTGGAGATGGATGATACAATGCGCAATATGCTGATGAATTATAAGACCTCTTCCCATCTGCGTTCCTATGCCATGCAGGAAGGCATGATTTTTCTGATGGATGACGGCCTGCTGAAAGTGAAGAAGGGATGGACGACAGTGGAAGAAATACTGCGGGTTGCCGTAGATGAATAGGAAGGGGGAAACCGGGAGTGGCAGAATTGGATGCGCTTTTGACAGAAGCGTTTGAACAAGGAGCATCGGATATTCATCTGACCGTCGGGGTTCCGCCTATTTTCCGGATAAACGGGGAGCTCCACCGAATAGGGGAAGAGGCTCTTCGTCCGGCCGACACCGAGGAAATGGCGCGGTCGGTTATGCTGGAGCCGGTCTGGAACAAATTCCAGAAGAAAGGGGAAGTCGATTTTTCTTATGGAATACGTGGTGTTTCACGCTTTCGTATGAACGCCTATTTTCAGCGCTCCTGCGTCAGTATGGCTGTCCGTATTGTACCGACGCGCATTCCAGAGCTTGAGGAACTTCATCTGCCGTCTATTCTGGAATCGATTGCGCTCAAGCCCCAGGGACTTGTTCTTGTTACCGGACCGACCGGAAGCGGCAAGTCAACGACACTGGCTTCCATGATCGACTACATCAACCGGACGGAGAAACGCCACATTATTACGCTGGAAGATCCAATTGAGTACCTGCATAAGCACGGGAAGTCTCTGGTGGATCAGCGGGAAATTGGATTTGATACGCAGAACTTCGCAAGCGGCCTGCGCTCGTGTCTGCGCCAGGATCCTGATATTATTCTCGTTGGTGAAATGCGGGATCTGGAGACAATTGCTACGGCCATTACCGCAGCCGAAACCGGGCACCTCGTATTCGGTACGCTTCATACAACGAGCGCACCGGCGACCATTGACCGGATCATTGATGTGTTTCCCTCCGATCAGCAGGATCAGGTCCGCATTCAGCTGGCAACCGTCCTTTCCTCTGTAATCAGCCAGAGACTCTTTCGCGATGGAGAGGACAAAGGACGACGGGCAGCGACGGAGATCCTCATGAATAACGGAGCCGTCCAGAACTTGATTCGGAATGAAAAAATCCACCAGCTTCAGAGTGTGATGCAGACAAGCAGGGCTGAGGGCATGCATACGATGGAGATGAGCGTTCAGTCTCTTCTGCAGGACAACGCTGTTTCTTTAGACGATGCATCGCCTTTCCTTGAAAATAATAACCGGAATCGTTCGTGAACAACGCCGGCAAAATCACTGCGGCCATAGACCGTGCACCTTTAGTATTTTTGCAGAGAGGCAGGAGACATCATGCCGTATTATCATTACACAGGCCGAAATAAAAAAGGCCGGATTGTCAGTGGAAAGCAGAAAGGCTCCGGGGAAAATGAAGCGAAAGAGCGTCTTCAATCCAAAGGCATTGCCGTAAAGGAACTGCAGGAACTCGAAGGTTTTCTTTACCGTGACATTTCGATTGGCAGCGGAGTGACCGCCAAGGAATTTGTATTGTTCCTCCGGCAGTTCTCCACGCTGCTGCAAGCCGGTATTTCCGTCGTGGAATCGACCCACATTCTGGCCCGGCAGCTCTCGGGAAAGCAGTTCCGACGGATCTTGTCGGAGATGGAGGACGAGCTGCGTACCGGTCGCGCGTTTTCCCACGCGGCTTCCCGGCACCCTGCTGTCTTCACCCCGCTGTTTGTAAATATGATGAGAGCCGGCGAGGCCGGGGGAAATCTGGACGATATGCTTGATAAAATGGCTTCCTACTATGAGAAACGGTACGAAACCCGCCGCAAAGTAATGAATGCGCTCATTTATCCGGCTGTCATCGGAACCGTTGCAGCGGCCGTCGTGCTGTTTTTACTCCTATATATCGTTCCGACTTTTGCGGACATGTACGATTCGTTTGAAGCAGATCTTCCTTTGATTACGGTGTTTGTGCTGGAGGCCGGCCGGTTCGTTCAAAGCTTCTGGTGGCTGCTTCCTGCTGCAGCGGCCGCACTTGTGGTGCTGTGGAGAGGGTTGCGAAGCAGAAACCGTTCGTTTTTGTATTACACCGATTACGCCCTGCTGAAAATTCCTGTGTTCGGCACGCTGCTGCAAAAAGCTGAAATTGCGCGCATGACACGGACGCTGGGGTCGCTTTTTCAGAGCTCGGTCCCGATTATTCAATCTGTGGCGATCGTAGAAGGCACGACGGGAAACACCGTCATTACAGCCACTTTAAAGGAAGTCCGTGGTGCATTGGAGCGCGGTGAATCCATGGCAGGACCGCTCGAAAAAATGTGGGTATTTCCCCCCATGGTTACCCAAATGACAGCTGTTGGTGAGAAATCAGGGTCACTCGATACGATGCTGGAGCGAATTGCGGATTATTATGAAGCAGAAGTGGATGCAGCCGCCGATCAGATCAAATCGCTTATCGAACCGGTTATGATTCTTTTTCTTGCGGTCGTTGTCGGCATCATTGTCGCCTCGATTGCCATTCCAATGTTCGATATCTTCGGCCAGGTGCAGTAACCCGCAAAAAATATCGTGACAAAAGCAGTGCTGTTCACTATAATGAAAAACAGAACATGAGCAAAGAGAACGATGGGAGTGAAGATTAATGGTCTGTATATGGGCACTTGGACCATTTGAAGCTGTTAGTGCAACCGGCCATTTACGCCTGATTACACATTTAGACGCATATGGTCGTTTTTTTATGTTTAATTACAAAAAGTCAGGGGTATTAAGTCTCAGTCATGTAGATTTACATAGGAGGAATAAAGTAATGAAGAAACTAACGCAGCTGATGAAAAATCAACGCGGACTAACACTCATTGAACTACTCGCCGTCGTCGTCATACTCGGAATCATCGCAGCCATCGCCGTCCCAAGCATCGGAGGCATCATTGACAACACCAAAAAAGACGCTCACATCGCCAATGCCGAGCAGATGGTAAGTTCTGCCCGGCTTGCTCAGGCATCTGGCGTGAATGAAGAAGATAATGAAGGCAGTACTACTTATACGTTAGAGGATTTGGTTAGTGGGAATTACCTGGAAAGTCCTGAGAATCCTGGAGCATCGGATGAATATGGTGACGATACGCAAGTAGTTATTGAAAGAGGTGCTGATGGTGATACAACGTATACTGTTACTTTGACTTCTGAGAACGGCAATCATATTACTACTGAGGACAACACAGCTACAATTGAAGAACTACGTAACAACGGCCGTCAGTATATTTCTGTGGATGGAGAGTAAAAGTAATTATTAATATCTAAAAAAGCCTGTTAACAGTACGTTTGAATATTTGATGAATGGAATTAGCGGAAATGAAAAGATAAAAGTGCTTCCGATTATTTAAAAGAATAGTCGGAAGTGCTTTTTTTAGGTGTACTTGTTGGTAAAAACCTATGCTTTTACGTATAGGCAGCAACCTATTAATACTAGAGAGTCTGCAAATTTTTTAAAGTTCGGCACAATTTCTTTTTCAAACCTTTTTACCTGCGCCGGTCAGGGTATGGTAAAATAGACATGACAATCTACGACAAAGGTCGGGGGAAGTAGAAGATGGAGATCATAGGCGGGGTTTACATAGTGGTGCTCGGGCTGGTGCTCGGTTCGTTTTTTAATGTGGTCGGGGTCCGGGTGCCGCAGGGAGAATCTATTGTTCATCCGCGCTCGCACTGCCCGTCCTGCGGCACAACCCTGCAGGCGGCGGAGTTAATCCCGGTCGCCTCCTACTTCTTTTTAAAAGGGTCCTGCCGTACGTGCGGCACAAAGATTCCACCCTTTTATCCGGTCATGGAAACCGTTACAGCTGTGCTGTTTACAGCAGCCTGGCTGACCTGGGGTTTTTCCTGGGAGACCATCGCGGCACTTTTTGTCATCTCCCTGCTTGTCATTATTACAATCAGTGACAAATCCGCGATGCTGATACCGGATAAGGTCCTTCTGTTTTTTCTTTTTCCCATCGCTCTTCTCCGGTGGACGGCCGCTCCGCTCGAAACATGGTGGGATCCACTTGCGGGGGCGGCACTGGGTTTTTGTCTGCTCCTTGCCATTGCCGTAATCAGCAAAGGCGGCATGGGAGGAGGAGATATTAAGCTGTTTGCGCTGCTCGGGCTTTTCTTCGGCTGGCAGCAGCTTCTTCTCGCCTTTTTTCTCTCGGTGTTTGCCGGAGCGGTCCTGGGAGGCGCCGGACTCTTGACCGGGGCGGTGAAACGAGGCGTGCCGATGCCGTTTGGTCCGTTCATCGCAGCAGGCAGTGTGATGACACTCTTTTTCGGAGAGTCACTGTTAACATGGTACACCGGCTTTCTGTAAACCCGGATCTGCGGACACAACCCAGCTTTACTCGGGAGGAACTTTTTTATGGCGTTGTTTCAACGAAAGAAAGACAAGCGTAATACGCTCATCATCAAAGATCACGTGATCCGGTACGTGAGGTCTCGTAAACCGGATACGGGTGTAGTAGATACCATGGAGGAACGGTACCTTCCACCCGGCATCATTCGGGAGGGGCGGGTTCACGACGAGGAAACACTGCGGCAGATTTTTCATGAATGCGCTGATATGTGGGGACTTCACGGGGAACCGGTGCAGTACTGTGTACCGGATGCATTTGTCGTGGCGAGAGAAGTGTCCCTTCCCGATGAGGTAAGCACAGATGAAGTCAGCGCCTATTTGTACATGGAAGTCGGAGACAGTATTGCCGTTCCGTTTGATGAACCTTTATTTGATTATGTGTACATTCCGGAGAGACACGCTGCGGTGCTGCTGGTTGCACCGCGTGGTCCCGTCGATACATATGGAAGAATACTTGAATCCATCCGCTGCCGTCCGAATGCCGCAGATATTTCACCGCTCTGCTTGTACAGAGTGCTGACTTATTCCGAAGCGGTGCACCCTGCGGCTCATATGCTGTTACTTCAGGTGGATCTGCATGCAGCGACAATCAGTATTTTTCATGAAGGGAGACCTCTCTTCATCAGCCGGGTCTCACTGGAAAGCGGGGAAGAGGACTGGTCGCTGCAGACGGGCCGCTCCCAATCCCATCCGGTCTGGAAAGGAACTCCGGAGCAGCTGCAGAAGCAGATAGAAACAACAGCTGACGAAGTGGGGCGGATCATGAATTTCTACCAGTATTCCATGAAGCGTGGAGAAGAAGGTATCGGTGTTGTGTTCACGGGAGGAGATCATCCCTTTCTTGAACGGTGGACCGATACGCTCGTCCGCCGCTTTGACATTCCGGTGAAACAGGCCGGTGCGGCCCGGCTCACAGCTGGAGAAGAAGAAATGCCAGTACGATTTTATGAAAATGCCGGACTTGTTCTTAAACATAACGTTCATTAAAAATCCGCAGCACAGTACAGACAGGGAGGGGCCGGTTATGTCAGCAGATATCAACCTGCTTCCGGAAAAAGAAAAACGAGATATTACATGGCTTCTGCTGGCAGGGATTCTGCTCGTTTTGTTTCTTGCTGTGTTTCTGTTTTTTCAGATTGCTGAAAGCCGTCAGGATCAACAGCTGTCAGAGTTGAATACAAGACAGCAGGAACTTACTGCCGACCTGGAAGAAGAAGCGGGTGTCGATGGGAGAACAGCTCAAATCCAGGCTCACCAAAGCACCCTGAAGGAACTGAAAAACGCGGTCGTCCCAGCTTCGCCGCTGATTCGCGCAGTATCAGCTTCCCTGCCGTCGGATGGCTATATTCAGACTTTTGATTATGCCTATCCTTCCACGCTTCGTGTGACGGTGCAGCTTAATGAAGTGAAACAAGCAGCAGACCTGCAGTTTGCATTAGGGGAAGCAGCTATTATTGAAAATGTCACGATGGAAAGCTTGAATGCCTCGAGTCCATCCGGAGAAAATACACCATCGCCCGAGGAGCAGAACCGGATGCCTCGGTATGATGCGGTTTATGAGATGGATGTGACGGGCACAGCGGTCCAGGAGGAAGGTGAAGCTGTTGCGGATTGATATGGAAAAGCGGCACTGGATCGCGGTCATCTGCGTTGTGCTGCTGCTTGCTGGATATGCCGCGTTTCAGTACGTCAATGGAATACAGCCCCTTTCAGCTGAAAAGGAACGGCTGCAGCAGAACATTCAGGCGATGGAAGCGCAGCTTGAGGAACGCACGTCCGGCACAGAAGAAAAGGAAGATGAGGATTCCACCCTTTTCCAAGGGCTTAAGCAGCTGCCTCTCCAGCCCCGGACCGAGGAATTCCTGCTTGCGCTTGACCGTGCGGAAGAACTCTCGGGAAGCTATATTGCAGCCACGGAACGAATGGAACCCGGAAACACGGCAGCCGGTGATACAGAACCGGAAGAGGAGTCACAAGAACAGGAAACCACAGGAGACACGGGGCAGCCGGATTCCGAAAGCGGTACGGACACGGAGGCGCAGCCAGAAGAGAATGGGACTCCTGTATTGTACGAGGAGACGGAAACAGGAACGGCAGCCTATCACGTCCGGGCCCGTACCCCGGAGTATGCCAATCTGCTGCGGCTTGTGGAATCACTGGATAACAATAACAGAGTGATGAATATCGATTCGATCTCTTTTCAGGGCAGGGAAGAAATAGTACAGGAAGATCAGGAGCGCGGGACGCTGACCGTCGATCTTGTGATAACGGCTTTTCATTATACAGGGGAAAAACAGGATCTGGAGGACCTTCCTGCATCCTCCACATTGGAAGAACCAGATGGAAATGACAATCCCATCCGTTGATCCGATTTACGTTGACATTCTTTTCAGGAACGGGGCGACAAGTCTCCCGTTCTTTTTTATTGCCGGTATGCTACAGTTATGGCACTCCCGGAAGATAGAGGAAGCCATTCACCGGGAAATAGGATCATGCCCGGCATAGGGTGAGAAGGAGGATGTCATGAAAAAGGACAAGCCTGGTTTTTCTCTGAAGATCAATGGAACAAACGTAAATGAAACAAAAGATACCGAGCCGTCTCGTGAAGAAACAGCCCCCGAGATCCGGGACTGGAAAACCCGGAGAGACATGGAAGAGGCCGCAGCAGCCGCCGGTACGAAACAAAGAAAGCGTCCGCGTCTTCCTCTTGGAAGTCATCGCAAAAAACGAAAACCCCGCCGTCCGGATGCGGACAAGATACTTCAGCCTCCCATATATTTTATATCACTGACAGCAGGTGCTGCTGTACTCGGATTAATTTTCGGCGTTATGCTGCTGCAGTTTGTATCTGCCGGAGATTCTTCATCAGGTGCCGAACCAAAAGCGGAGCCCCCCGGAATCACAGCTGACTTTAATGATTCTTTAACAGCTTACTTCATTCAGGCCGGAGCTTTCACTAAGAAAAGTAAAGGCGTCGAAATGCAGCAGTCCCTTACCAGTGAAGGGTATCCCGGGATTTTGACGTATGACGGGGAATACTACTACTTATTTACAGGTGTCCACCTGCAGCAAAAAGCGTCGGACGAGCGTATATCATTTTTTGAGGAAAAAGGGATACAAGTTTTTCAAAAGACAAGAACGATTCGTGATCCCGAACCAATGGAAGAAAAAGGAGAAAATCAAAAACAGCTGATCAAAGTGAAAGAACTGCTGGAACAGGCGGCGGATAAAGAAAATGGTTCAACAGAAGAAGGAACGGTACGTGAAGCGTTCGCTGCTTTTCTTTCTGAAGCATCGTTACCGGATGGTGCCACCAATACCAAGCTGAAAGAATCGATGCAGCGTATGGAAACAGAGTGGCCGGAAAAGGAGGAAACCTCCGCTTCTTTCCAGGAAGCATTTATCGAAACGGTACTGTACTATGAACAAGCTGTTTATGAATTTAACGGCACCGAAACAGAGGAAGAAAAATCATAAATAGGAGGAAAATATTTCTTGCTGTTTCTCCGGTTGTTTGGTACACTTTTTTCACTACTGATATAATGCATATAATATTGCATTAAAAAGGTGGTTCTCCCTTCATGTCTTCTCTTATCCTTGCATCAAAGTCCCCACGCAGAAGTGAACTGTTACAGAGGGCGGGCTACACATTTACCGTCCGCCCGGCAGAAGGGCCGGAAACGCTTCCCGGCCGATCAGCGCCGGAAGAAGCGGTGCAGCAGCTGGCCCGCCGGAAAGCAGACGAAGTGCTGGAACATAATCCGGATTCCGTCGTACTTGCTGCTGACACCATGATTTCTCTGGACGGCCGCACTCTTGGTAAACCTGCATCCAAAGAAGACGCCCGGCGCACTCTGGAGGCGCTTTCCGGCAGAACCCACGAGGTGTATACCGGGGCAGCGGTATTTACAAAACGCAGGAAATCCGTTTTTTACGTAAAAACCGAAGTCCGTTTCTGTCCGCTGGATACAGACTGGATTCAATCCTATCTTGCCACACCTGAGCCATACGATAAAGCAGGCTCCTACGCTGTGCAGGGACAGGGTTGTCTGTTTGTGGAAGCAGTCCACGGCGATTTTTACAATGTCATGGGTCTTCCTGTATCCCGTCTCAGCAGAGAACTGAAATTGTTTCAGATCGTCCCGTCCTTCACCCCCACTTATTGAATAAAAAAGGAGAGCGAGCTTTGCATTCATCCTCAGTAATGATCAAAGATGTCCCTTTTTCTGAACGTCCCCGCGAGAAAATGGCCAAATTCGGAGCGGAACAGCTTTCCAATCAGGAACTCCTCGCTGTTTTGATCCGAAGCGGTACCAAAGAAGAATCTGTTCTTCAGTTATCCCAGCGCGTCTTGTATGACTTTGACGGACTGCTTATGCTCAAAGACGCAACGATTGAAGAACTACAGACCATCAAAGGTATTGGTCTGGCAAAAGCGCTTGAAATGCGGGCAGCCATCGAGCTCGGACGGCGCATCTATACGTATCACGAAGAAGAACGCTGGGTGATACGGTCGCCTGAAGATGTATCCGGTCTCGTGATGGAAGAGATGCGCTTTTTGACCCAGGAACATTTTGTTATTCTGTGTCTGAATACGAAAAATCAGGTGATTCACAGACAGACTCTGTTTATCGGCAGTTTGAATTCCAGCATCGTTCACCCCCGTGAAGTTTTCAAGGAAGCGCTGCGCCGGTCTGCAGCTGCTGTTATCTGCATTCACAATCATCCTTCAGGCGACCCGGGACCGAGCCGGGAAGATATTGATGTAACAAAACGCCTGATTGAAGCCGGCCGGATTCTCGGTATTGATGTGCTGGATCATATTATTATCGGGGACCGCCGCTTTACAAGTCTGAAAGAGCAAGGAAGTGTGTAGCGGATGGCTTTTGGCTCTTGTTGACCCCAAATCTATCTTATACACTATAGAATGCTTGAAGTCATCGTGACGAGCCGTGTAAAATTTGTGAAAGAAAATGGAAAGTCTATGTTTTTCATGATGTTTTCAGTATAATGACATATAGCGGCACTGCTTCAGCACGGCCGCTTGTATAATGATAAATGAACCGCCGGGGAATGTGCTCTGGTGTTACAGGATACAGCTTGTGAAGGATGAAGGGAGATACATAGATGTTTGGAGGCTTTTCAAAAGATCTTGGAATTGATTTAGGAACGGCGAACACGCTTGTATATGTAAAAGGAAAAGGAGTTGTCGTGCGGGAGCCGTCTGTGGTGGCCATGCGGACGGATACAAATACTATTGAAGCGGTCGGTAATGACGCCAAGAACATGATCGGCCGGACTCCGGGTAATATTGTGGCGGTCCGCCCGATGAAAGACGGTGTTATCGCCGATTTTGATACGACTGCCACCATGATGAAGTATTTTATTCAGCAGGCGCAGCGCAGCCGCTCTATTTTCACAAGGAAGCCCAATGTTATGGTCTGTGTTCCGTCTGGCATCACTGCCGTAGAAAAACGGGCGGTGGAAGACGCCACAAAACAGGCCGGAGCAAGAGAAGCGTATACCATTGAAGAACCATTTGCTTCGGCTATCGGAGCCGATCTTCCTGTCTGGGAACCAACCGGAAGCATGATTGTCGACATTGGCGGAGGAACGACGGAAGTAGCGATCATTTCCCTCGGTGGAATTGTGACAAGCCAGTCCATCCGGGTGGCAGGCGATGAAATGGATGAGTCCATCATCCAGTATATAAAGAAAACGTACAACTTGATGATTGGGGAGAGAACGGCGGAAACCCTGAAGATGGAAATCGGATCTGCCGGAACGTTCGAAGGAATAGACAATCTTGATATACGCGGGAGAGACCTTGTTTCCGGACTTCCAAAAACGATATCGGTATCCGCCGAAGAAATCTCCGCCTCTCTGGCTGATACTGTTCACGCCATTATCGAGACCGTTAAAAGCACGCTGGAACAGACGCCTCCTGAACTTTCCGCCGATATTATGGACAGAGGTATTGTACTTACAGGCGGAGGGGCCATACTCCGTAACATGGATAAAGTTCTCAGCGACGAAACAAATATGCCTGTACTGGTCGCGGAGGAACCGCTCGACTGTGTCGCACTTGGTACAGGAAGAGCGCTTGAAAATCTGCATCTTTTCCGGTCGAAGGCGGGAATAACCGCCAGGTCCAGCCGGGAAACCTTATAAGAAGGTGAACCGGTATGCCGCACTTTTTTTCCAACAAACGACTTATTCTTCTCATGGTCAGTATTATTGTACTTGTTTCCTTAATCGGTTTTTCGACTAGGAATAATGAAACGATTACCTGGCCGGAGAAATTTCTACGGGACACGACTGGTGTGGTGCAATCATTTGTAAGCAGACCCGCTCATATGACAGCGGGTTTCTTTGGGAATGTGGCGGACATATTTAATGTTTATGAGGAGAACAGGATGCTGAAATCACGCATGGAGGAATTTGCTTCCCTTTCAGCTGAACTGGAAACCGTAAAACAGGAAAACGCCACCTTGAGGGAAATGATTGATTCAGAAAGCAGCCTGAGTGATTATACGACACGGACCGCTCTTGTCATTCACCGCAGTCCCGACAAGTGGACGGATATGATAGGCATCAATAAAGGAAGTCAAAACGGTGTGTCGGAGAACATGGCGGTGGTGACTCCGGAAGGACTTATAGGGAAAGTGAATACGGCATCGGAGTTCACTTCCTCTGTCCAGCTTCTTTCGGATGACAGCCGCACCAACCGTGTTTCGGCTATGGTTGCTACAGACGGCGAACCTGTGTATGCGTTTATCGAAGGCTGGAATGAGGAAGAAGAAGGACTGATGCTTCGTAAAATCCAGTCAGACGCGGAAATAAAAGAAGGACAGCAGGTTATAACGTCGGGACTCGGCGGTCTGTTTCCGCGGGGTCTTGCCATAGGGACCATCACTTCTCTGGAGCCTGATGAATACGGGTTGAGTTATAATGCACTCGTGGAACCCGCTGCGGACTATTATAACCTGGAACAGGTCAATGTCATTGAACGGACAAGTGAAACATTGGACGATACGATTCAGCAGAACACAACCGAAGAGAATGAAGAAAACGAAGAAGAACCGGTGGAAATAGAAGATCCGGATGCGGGTGGAGGAGGCTCATCATGATACGATTTGCGCTGCCTTTCTTCGTTTTTCTGTTGTTTCTTATGGAAGGTACGTTGTTTCAGATTTTTGTTCCCCCGTCGCCGGACCGGGAATTTTATCTTGTACCAAGGTTCGTGCTGATTGCTGTTGTGTTGACCTCCATTTACCGGGGAGCAGCAAGCGGCGTGCTGATCGGTGCGGGATTTGGTCTATTGTATGATGTTGTGTATACTGATATTATCGGGATCTATATGTTCAGTATGGGCTTCACGGCCTATATCAGCGCTTTTACATATCGGTCGGTCCGCATGAGTTTTGTGTGGCCCATTTTAATCATCATCTCCGCCATATTTGTGTTGGAGTGGATGACATATGGACTTCATTACATTATTGGAGGAACGGACTTGTTGTTTGAAGAGTTTTTCATGCTTAGGGCTCTTCCTTCTCTGATCATGAATGGAACAGCGGCACTGCTGCTTATTCATCCATTTCGACGTCTGTTCACCAGAATAAGGGAGATGGAAGAATTGCAGCACCGGTAAATAAATCTCAAGGCTTGAGAAGGAATAAACGGCAGGGATGTGGAAGGAATAATAATCGATCCATGAAAGGAAAGAATGTTCATGGTTTGTGTTTCAGAGGTGGAGCATATGAAATCAGGACCCCCGAAAAACCTTGTTACCATTAAAGGAACAAAAGACGGTCTTACAATCATGATGGATGACCGCTGCTCGTTTGATGCGTTAAAAACAGAGTTGCAGGAAAAGATCGAAAAAGATAAACAGGTGTTCGGCCATGGTCCCGAAGTGGAGGTTACGGTAGACACCGGATATCGTTATGTAGGGACCAATGAGCAGGAAGAGATCATAAACCTCCTGAAAGAGGCGGAATCAATCCGTATAAAAGAATTCCGGTCGGAGGTGGTCAGCCGGGAAGAAGCAGAGCGTCTGAGGGAAGAGGAATCTTTGACTTCGATCACCCGCATCGTTCGTTCCGGACAGGTGATTTCGGTCCGGGGGGACGTTCTGCTTCTTGGAGACGTTAATCCCGGCGGGGCGGTGGAAGCAACCGGAAATGTATATATACTGGGCACTTTGAAGGGCACCGCCCGTGCCGGCCTGGAAGGCAACACGCAGGCTGTCGTATGTGCCTCGGTGATGGAACCGACCCAGATTTCAGTATCGGACGTATTGTTTTACGCCCCGGATCGTTATGAAAGAAAACAACAGCAGAGACCTATGTTTGATGAACCCGTCTTTGCTTACATAGAAGCGCCGGATAATCAAATATCATTTGAAAAAACCAGACTGTTAACACAATTTCAAAACAAGGTATAAGCAGCACGCGTGCATGTCTGGAAGGAGGAATTGCAGTGGGAGAGGCAATTGTAATTACATCCGGTAAAGGCGGTGTCGGGAAGACAACGACATCGGCTAATATTGGCACAGCCTTGGCTCTGCAGGGAAAACATATATGTCTGATCGATACGGATATCGGTTTGCGCAACCTGGATGTTGTCATGGGGCTTGAGAACCGTATTATTTATGATCTTGTCGATGCAGCCGAAGGAAGGTGCCGGGTACAGCAGGCTTTAATCAGGGATAAACGGTTTGACTGCCTTCATTTACTGCCGGCAGCGCAGACAAAAGATAAAAGTGCACTGAATCCGGAGCAGATGAAACAGATTGTGGAGGAACTCAAGCCGGACTATGATTATATTATCATAGACTGCCCGGCCGGGATTGAGCAGGGATACAAAAACGCAGTTTCCGGTGCAGATCAGGCTGTTGTTGTTACGACTCCGGACACCTCTGCGGTAAGGGATGCCGACCGGATTATAGGACTTCTTGAACAGGAACAGACAGGTTCGCCGAAACTTGTCATCAACAGAGTCCGCAGCCATATGTCCAACCGCGGGGAGATGCTTGATGTGGACGACGTGGTAGCCACTTTGGCTGTCGATCTGCTCGGTATGATTGTGGATGATGAAGAAGTCATCAAGGCAGGCCACCAAGGGGAACCGATTGCGATGAATCCTAAAAGCCGGGCCGCGATCGGGTACCGTAACATTGCAAGGCGCATTCTCGGGGAGTCGGTTCCTTTAATGTCCATCGAAGAGAAAAAAGGTTTCTTCTCCAGGCTGAAAGGAATGCTTGGGTTAAAAGCTTAAAAAAAGAGTCTAGGACAAAACTTCTAAAAGAAACGAAAAATGCCGAACGGATTTAAAAAAATCGTTCGGCATTTTTTGTTGCTGAGACAAGCTGCTGCGCTAGCATGCTTTGCTTTTCTTCCAGAGTACAAGGGCCGCACCGGATCGCGGCCGGGATTCCACCAGATCAGCTGCCTGTCGAAACCGGCGGAGCCCGGCCTCTCCAGGTCCCTGATCACGACGCCTTCCGGTATAACGCAGTATGAAGGTAGACAACGGCATCGCGGATGTACGCGGGTTTAGAACATGGAGACGTCTGGGCGTGTCGTTCGGGCTGGGTGGACGGGCGTTGTTCGTTGGGAATGGTCCGAAGGCACTTTAGGAGGTGGTGCGTCCCCATAAACGTCGTTCGGCCTATCGCCTGAAGCACTTCAGCCTATACGGCACCCCTCAAAACGTCATCAGACATGATTCATAAAGCACTTTAGAGGGGGACGTGCCCCTGTGAACGTCGCCCGGGAACAAATCTATGCTGCGTTCAGCGGGAAAAGGAAAAAAAGAATGGGCAGCGACACAGCCAAGAGCCCGCGCCGCTGCCTAAAAAGAGAAAGGAATCGTTCATAAGCCGGTGCGCCCTCCAACGTCATGATCCGGTGGAAATACGTCACGGGCATCCCGTTTCTTGAGGAGCCCCCGTGACTCGTGCTTTCCTGCGCCTATTTTATTCTTGTCCCAGACTCTTTTTTTTAAAACAGAAAGCACTGAATGAAAAAATTTACGCACTTCTTCTATTCGTGCTATAGCAAAATTAAATCAATTTTATTTAAGAAACCAATACAGTTTTTCCCTCCACCTCAACACTTGTTATAATAATTGATGTTGCATGGACTTTACATCTTATTCGGCACGGGGCACCGGTTAAAAAAAGAGGAGCCGGTCATAATGATAAAGAGACAGGTGAAGGAGGGAGAATAAAGATGAAGGCAGACTTCGATTACTTGTCCGCAGAAGAGAAAAGAAAAATCGAAGATCTCGAAGAAAAAGTCCAGCATACAGAAGATGATCAATTATTAAAACGGTATACAACAGAGATGACGCTATTATATGAAAAAGCCAGAGTGCGCAAAGATACACAGCAGTCATGAAGGAATGAACGCCACCTGTCTTTTTGCAAACAACAACAAACCCGGTCAGACAACAGATGACCATTCATATTAAAATCCGCACGAATTCGTCGATGGTCGGATGATTCGTGCGGGTTTTTTGTGGTCAATGAAACTGTGCATGACTCTTTTTAATTCCACCAACCGCTCCTCCCGGTTTATTACTGGATACAGCTGAGAGACATGATTCACCAACAAAAAACATGCCCCTTTATGCTCTCGTTTTCATATTCGAGTGTTTGTTATAGAATGAAAGGAATCATTGACATATAAATATATACTTATATATAGTGTGAGACAGTAATCAAAAAAACAGGAAAGGAGCAGATAGATGAAGACCATCCCGGAAGTGCCGGTTGAAACAGCTGCAACGGTTCTCAAGCTGCTTGGGGATCAGACGAGACTGACGATGACAGCACTCTTAATGGAACGGGAGTGCTGTGTCTGTGAATTGACGGACATTTTTAACATGAGCCAGCCCTCCATCAGCCAGCATCTCCGTAAATTAAAAGATGCCGGCGTAGTGTTTGAAACACGGCGTGGACAGTGGGTCTTTTATTCGCTGAATACAGAAAATGAACTGTACCCGCTTGTAGAAAGCGTCCTGCATCACCTTCCCTCACAGAAAGAAAAACTGGATACCTTTGAAAAAGAGGGAAATCGTGTCGTCTGGTGTGATACGAGGCGGTAAGGAGTTTTGTGAAATATGAATGAGATAGTAATAGCTGTACTTATATTTTTGGTCACACTGGTTCTTGTCATCTGGCAGCCAAAAGGGCTGTCGATCGGCTGGTCCGCCATATTCGGCGCAGTGCTTGCCTTACTTGCCGGTGTGGTCTCTTTTCAGGATGTTGGAGATGTAACAAACATCGTCTGGAATGCGACACTCACCTTTGTTGCCATTATTATTATTTCTTTAATACTGGATGAAATCGGGTTCTTCGAATGGGCTGCTCTTCATATGGCCCGGATTGCAAATGGAAGCGGCTTGAAAATGTTTGTGTATGTATCGCTTCTCGGGGCGGTTGTGGCAGCATTGTTCGCCAATGACGGCGCAGCGCTGATATTAACGCCGATTGTGCTCGCGATGGTACGGGCGCTTCGGTTTGAAGAAGCAATGGTGCTCCCGTTTGTGATGGCAGGTGGTTTTATTGCAGACACCACAAGTCTGCCATTCATTGTGAGCAATCTGGTGAACATAGTATCCGCCGACTTTTTCGGGATTGGTTTCGCAGAGTACGCCTCGCGCATGATTGTGCCGAATCTGTTTGCTCTTACCGCCAGTATCGTGGTGCTGTACCTGTATTTCCGAAAAAAAATTCCGAGATCCTATAATATGGAGGATCTGCGCCGGCCGGCTGATGCGATTCAGGATCTGAAAATGTTCCGCCTCTCGTGGCTGGTGCTTGCACTGCTCCTTGCGGGGTATTTCGTCAGCGAATTTATTCCGTGGACGAATCCTGTGACGGGAGAGACCGAAGCATTTCCGGTGTCGTTTATTTCCGGCGTTATTGCGATTTTTTTTCTTCTTATGGCCCGGCGAAGCAAAGCGGTGGAGACAGGGTCTGTCATGAAAGGAGCCCCGTGGGAAATTGTGGTCTTCTCCCTCGGGATGTATGTGGTCGTGTACGGTCTGCGTAATGTTGGCCTGACGGATGTGCTCGCCTCCGGTCTGCAGGCAGCGGCTGATCAGGGAATGTTTGCCGGTACGATGGTTACCGGATTTGCTGCAGCATTTTTATCCTCGATTATGAACAATATGCCGACCGTTATGATTAATGCACTCGCCATTTCCGAGACAGAAACGATGGGGACGCTTCGCGAAGCACTGATTTATGCGAATGTTATCGGCTCTGATCTTGGGCCGAAAATCACGCCAATCGGTTCGCTTGCCACTCTCCTCTGGCTCCATGTGCTTTGGACAAAGGGAGTCAAAATCAGCTGGGGGTATTATTTTAAAGTTGGTATCATTCTCACGATTCCGACACTGTTTATTACACTCACCGGGCTGTATATATGGCTGCTGATTATTGGATAAAGGAGAATGAAAATGACAAAAACAATGTATTTTCTCTGTACCGGTAATTCCTGCCGCAGCCAGATGGCGGAAGGATTCGGGAAGGAATTTCTGACAGATTGGAATGTTTACTCCGCCGGAATTGAAGCTCACGGTGTCAATCCGAAAGCGGTGGAAGCGATGAATGAGATTGGAATGGATATCTCCGGGCATTCCTCGGATAAAATCGATATGGAGCTGCTGCAGCATGCCGATATGGTGGTGACGCTGTGCGGCCATGCAAACGACGTATGCCCGACAACCCCGCCGCATGTAAAACGGGAGCACTGGGGATTTGACGACCCGGCCCAGGCGGAAGGAACCAAAGAAGAGAAATGGGCGGTATTTCAGCGCGTCCGTGATGAAATCGGGGAGCGCATCCGCCGGTTTGCCGCAGAATAATTAAGAGAGAATAGCGATGGATGTTAAAAAAGGTTCCGGTTATCCTGCATGGATCATCGGAACCTTTATTACGTCGAAAGCAGCCAAACTTCTGCTGTCCAGAGCATCCTGTGCTTTTCGTATAATATCCTCCTGATTTTTTCATATAATGACGACAGAAGAGAAAATAGAACAAGCTGTCTGATGGAAAAAGGGGGAGCAAGATGGATAGAAACATTCAGAAAGTACGCAGGCAGGTTCATCAAAAACGACGCAAAAGAGCTGCTTCAAACGAGCGCGGACCGGCTTATGGATATTATCCGAGCCACAGTGATACACCTTATCATGAGCCGGAATTTTATGTATGGCAGAAACAGGAGAAAAAAGAAGAGCCGCGCAGGAAACAGAAAGGGGTCTGGGTGCTCCAGAGTTTTCTGGCGGCGATGGTCTTCCTTTTAACCGGTATTTTGTTTCAATCGGCGCATCCTGCGTTTCAGGGAGCAAAACAGTTTGTGGAAAGCTCCTTTCAGGAAGAATTCCCGTTTGCTTCGGTGACGGCCTGGTATGAAGAACGATTTGGAAGTCCGGTGGCGTTTCTGCCGGACGCGGGTAATGAGGCAAACACAGCTTCTTCAGATCCTTCAGCGGAAGAACCAGATCCGGCCGCAGTTCCTGTTTCGGGAACAGTCACCGAGAGTTTTTCGGAAAATGGAAAAGGAGTGGTGCTGGAAACAGGCAGCGGCAGTGAGATAGAAGCTGTAAACGGAGGATTGGTGATTCACACGGGTCCTCATGAAGACTGGGATCTTGCTGTTGGCGTGCAGCATTACGAGGGGGGAGAGTCCTGGTATGGTCTTCTCGATCAGGTGGATGTGAAACTGTATGACCATGTGGCCGGAGGTGATGTGCTGGGGAAGGTGGAATCCGGTGAAGGAAGCGGCAGGTACGCGTTGGCGGTCAAGCAGGATGGACAGTACGTCGACCCGATGGATGTGATTGCTGTTGATTAAACAGCTTCGTCTCCTGCACATTCATCCGTTATTCTGGGTGATGGCGGGAACAGCTGTGTTGACGGGGTATTTCTATGACATTCTGCTTCTTTTTACTATCATCCTGCTCCATGAACTTGGACATGCCGCTGCCGCTCTGCACTACCAGTGGAGGATACGGAGAATATCGCTGCTCCCTTTCGGTGGAATGATGGAAACCGATGAATACGGAACCCGCCCGCTCCGGGAAGAAGCTGTGGTAGCATTATCCGGTCCTCTTGTGCATCTCCCGCTTGCCCTTCTTTCTTACTCCCTTCAGGGTGCCGCTTTCTGGGGGAGCGCTGACCATGCTTTATTCATGCACTACAATATATCCATACTCTGTTTCAATATGCTGCCGGTTCACCCGCTTGACGGCGGCAGGTTGCTGTTCTGTCTTTATGCCGGCCGTATTCCGTTTTATCAGGCACAGCGAAAAACAATGATGACATCCGGTGCTGTGCTTGGGAGCTGCATCGTTCTTACCGCTCTTTACATTCCCATGCACCTGCAGGCGTGGCTGATTGGTTCCTTTTTTGTCATGGTACACATAAAAGAGTGGAAGCAGCTCCCCTACCGTTTTTACCGGTTCTTAATCAGAAAAACGGAGGAACCCCCTTCAGCGTACGCCGGTACAAGTGAACATATATCCTGGCAGCGGCGGCCGGTAGATGCTGCGAAGCTGATACACAGGCATGGAGCAGCTGCCTTTTATATTGTGGAAAATGGACAAACCTTGTCTGAATCTTATATCCTTGAAACAATCACAAAAAAAAGAAAGGGTATGGAGACGCTGAAACATATCCTGAGCAGAAATGGCAGAGACGAAGAGAGGCACAATGTAAATGATCGATATCCTTTTGAACACATCGACAACTGAACGAAGAGCGGCATTGCGGGAAAATGGCAGGGTTACAGAAATTTTTGTGGAGCGCCCTGACGAGAACCGGATTGCCGGCAATATTTATAAAGGACGTGTGAAAGATGTCCTGCCCGGCATGCAGGCGGCGTTTGTCGATATCGGGCGGGAGAAAAACGGATTTTTGTACCGCGATGAACTGGTCGGGTATAAACAGAAAAACGAACCGCTTGAAGAAAAGGAAAACCGGAGTATATCCGAGTTTATTACACAAGGCCAGACTGTGCTGGTGCAGGTGCTGAAAGAGGAATTTGGAAAAAAAGGAGCCAAACTGACGGAAAATGTATCCCTGTCCGGAAAGTATACGGTATACCTTCCGGAAGGCGGTTACACCGGTATTTCAAAAAAGATGGAGGAAGAGAACCGGGAAGGGTGGCGGACCTGGGCGGAGGAACACCTGAATGAAAAAGAAGGGGTGATCATACGAACGATTTGTGAGCACCTCGACGTTGATATTGTTGCTGCAGATATCCACTATCTCCGTGAGGATTGGAAGGAGATCCTCTCCCTTTCCGGGCAGACGCGTGCACCGGGATTGGTCCTGAAGGACGGCGGCATCGTAGAGCAGCTGCTGCGGGACTATTCCATGGATACTATTCATCAGATTACAGCTGATTACTTCCCCGTCGTCCAGCAGTTGAAACGGATGCTCCGCTTTGAAGAAAACGACACGAAAAAAGTCGTCCATTATCAAGGCCGGGAAAATCTTTTTGCAGCAAAAGGAATTGAAAAAGAGGTGGAAAAAGCGTTAAAGCCTAATGTCTGGCTGAAAAACGGCGGTTTTCTTGTTATAGAAAAAACAGAAGCTCTCACGGTGATTGATGTAAATACGGGCCGCTATACCGGCGGAACGGATCTGATGGAAACCGTCCGCCGCACCAACCTTGAAGCTGCCGCCGAAATTGCCGTCCAGTTAAGACTGCGCGATATTTCGGGCATTGTGGTCATTGATTTCATCGATATGAAAAAGGATTCCCATAAGGAAGAAGTAATAGGGGCATTAAAACAGGCATTGAAAAAGGATAGAACGACAACAAATGTAATGGGTATGAGTACGCTGGGGCTGGTGGAAATGACCCGCAAAAAAGTAAGAAGAGGAGTCGAAGATCTTCTACTGGAAACATGCAGCGGCTGCCGCGGGACGGGACGCCGTGTCTCTGCGGAAACCCTGGCCTACCAGGCGGAACGTTACATCCACGAATGCCGGGGGATGGAATCCGACGCTCTTGTGATCGAAATGCCAAAACGAGTACACGACTGGCTGCACACAGAAGGCTCTTTTCTGCTCGACACATGGGCCTCGCGTTATTCATTTGTCATTTATACGACTCCCGGTGATGAGAACAGCGGCATAACCATTCGTTACACAGGGGTCGAAACGGAAGCCCGGAGAAGAAAAGAAGCGCTGGAAAACAAGCGCTCAGCGCGTGATTGACACGGTTTCACGGCTGTGATAAGATATCCTTTGTTAGTTGTTTGGCTGGCACCCAAACTTCAACCGCACACGCGCAGGTCTCAAGTCCAAAAACGGCACCTGTGCTGGCGAGTCTAAGTCATAGGAGGTGCAGAAGATGTACGCTATTATCGAAACCGGCGGCAAGCAGGTCAAAGTGGAAGAAGGCCAGGAGGTCTACGTAGAAAAAGTGGACGCTGCCCAAGGCGAAGAAGTCACTTTTGACAACGTTATTTTTGTCGGCGGCGGTGAAGTGAAAACCGGTTCTCCATATGTTGATGGTGCAAAAGTTTCGGCAAAAGTGCAAAAGCATGGACGCCAGAAAAAAATCACTGTCTTTAAAATGAAGAAAAGAAAAGGTTACCGCCGTAAACAGGGTCACCGTCAACCGTATACGAAAGTTATTATCGACAAGATCGAAGCATAAGGCCGGAATGCCATGATAGAAATCAAGGTGGACCGGAATGAGAATGGAAAAATAAAAGCTTTTTCGATGTCCGGACACGCAGAAAGCGGGCCGTACGGATATGATCTGGTATGTGCTGGTGCCTCTGCCGTCTCATTCGGAGCAGTGAATGCTGTGGATGAAATGTGCGGAGTGGATCTGGATGTCGATCTGGCTGATGAAGGCGGCTGGCTTTTCTGCAGGGTGCCGCGGGACCTTTCGGAACAGACCGGCAGAGAAGTTCAGCTGCTGCTGGAGGGAATGCTCATTTCCCTTCATACAATTGCCGAACAGTACGGCGATTATATACACATTTCAGACTGACAGGAGGTGAGAAACATGATGCTGAATTTGGATCTTCAATTTTTCGCCCAGAAAAAAGGTGTCGGAAGTACGAAGAACGGCCGTGATTCCATAGCGAAACGCCTCGGCGTGAAGCGTGCGGACGGACAGCAGGTAACCGGCGGTTCCATTCTCGTACGCCAGCGCGGTACGAGCATCCACCCTGGTGAAAACGTAGGTATCGGCGGTGATGATACTCTTTTCTCCAAAGTGGACGGTGTTGTAAAATTTGAACGCCGCGGTAAAAAGAAAAAACAGGTGAGCGTTTACGCAAGCGAATCGAAAGAAATGCAGGAAGCGTAACCTATCTGTGAGCAGCGTCCCGTTTCTACGGGACGCTTTTTTTTGTGGGGTTTTGGAGGCCGGCCGTATTCCGCGCACGGTCTTTTGATCCACTGCAGCTTACGCTTATGGTCTGTCATCTGATTCATGGACGCCTGAAGTGGTCGATAAACTGGTTCTATGATCCGTTTGAAAGCCGGGACAGCAGCTGAATGGTTCCCAGCAAAGCTCTATCAACCACTTTTGCTTTGAATTTCACCGGAAGCGGTCGGTACATGCCGTCTATCGACCGTTCGTCCCTTGTGCCGACAGGATATTTGACAACAGCGGATAATCCCGTTCAACAAGAAGACAGGAAGGAAACAAAAAATACCTTTCCATTTTTGAAGGTTCAGGTTTATACTGAATGCAGAAATCGAAAAGGGAAAGGCGGAAAACAATATGAAAGTCACTGTTATTGGATATTGGCACGCGTTTCCGGAAGCAGGGGAAGCCGCCTCCGGCTATTTGATCGAGGAAGGAGATTTTCGAATGCTCATTGACTGCGGCAGCGGCGTCATTTCCCAACTGCAGCACTATAGGGATCTTGCAGACGTCGATGCAGTCATTATTTCTCATTATCATAATGATCACATAGGGGATATTGGAGCTCTTCATTATTTTCGTCTGCTGCAGCCGGTCATTTCCGATAAACCACAGCAGCCTCTGACCATTTACGGGCATAAAGAAGATCCGGCGGGATTTGAAAACCTGTCTTTTAAGCACACGATTACGACAGAAGCTTATACACCGGACCGGGCGCTTGAAGTCGGTCCTTTTACATTCACGTTTTATAAAACAATGCACCCGGTACCTTGTTATGCGATGAAGATTCAAACGGAAACCGCTGTTCTTTTTTATTCGGCTGATACCGCCTTTTCTACTGAGATCGCTCATGCCGCCTTCGGAGCAGACCTTTTGATAGCGGAGTCGACCGCATACAAAGGCGGAGACGGTGCAGCGTTTGGTCATATGACAAGCGAAGAAGCCGGGCAGATGGCCGGGCTTGCCAAAGTTCCTCATCTTCTTCTTACCCATCTTCCGCATTTTGGTAGTCATGAACAGATGATAGGGGAAGCGCAGAATGAATGTCCCGATACAAAAGTAGAAATAGCTTCCTCTGGTTGGAGTAAAACGTTATCCTGAACAAAAAGCTGTCCTTTCAAAGGGCAGCTTTTTTCAGTTGATGGGAAACTGCAGATAACTGGTGCTTTCCGGGTCAGCCTAAAAAAGCCGAAGGACCTGCATAGGAAAAGGTGCCGCTTACGTTCATTTTTGATAAACAAATAGACATATAAATTATCATCATAAAAAAGGAATGAAAAAGTAAAGGAATAATGAGGAAGCCTGTCATAGCAGTGTTTTGCATGCGAATGGGCAAAGACCGACTTTGTTCTTAACATTTCTTCACGTATGTTTACACAATCTTTACATCAGCACCATGTGTTCTTAATGTTCATTTCCTATACTTGCACATGTGAGTGGGGAGAGACAAACTCCTTATCCATTTAAACAAGAAAAAGAGGAGGAAGTGCTTTTGAGTATGAAAAAAGTATGGCTGTTTATCGCGCTTGCTGCAATTGTTGCATTCGCGGCAGCATGTGGTGGAGGTTCATCTGAAGAGTCCGAGGGGTCAGAAAATGGTGAATCGACCGAAGAAACATCCGGCGGAGACGGAAGTTCTGAAGAAACGTCCTCCGAAGGCAGTTCCGAAGGATCTTCTTCCGGCAGCGGTGAAGAACTATCCGGAGAAGTAGCAATTGATGGTTCTTCCACTGTATTCCCAATCATGGAAGCAGTTTCTGAAGAATATACAAGCGAACATCCGAACGTACAGGCACCGGTTGGTGTGTCCGGTTCCGGCGGCGGATTTGAGAAATTTATTGCCGGGGAAACCGACCTGAGTAACGCTTCCCGCGAGATCGCGGATGAAGAAGCAGCAGCTCTTGAAGAAAACGGCATTAATTACTTTGAAATGACGCTTGCTTACGACGGTCTTTCCGTTGTTGTCAATCAGGAAAATGACTTCGTTGACCACCTTACTGTAGAAGAGCTGAAGCAGATCTGGGTGGACGGCGGCGCTGAGACTTGGAGTGACGTCCGCAGCGAATGGCCGGACGAGCCGATTGAACGTTTCAGTCCGGGTACAGATTCCGGCACATATGATTACTTTAATGAAACCATCCTGGAAGGCGAAGACATTAACCGTAACGCCCAGCTTTCCGAAGATGACAATGTGCTTGTAACAGGCGTTCAGGGAAGCCCGAACGGTATCGCTTATTTCGGATACGCGTATTACGCTGAAAACCAGGACAGCCTGAAAATTGTTCCGATTGACAATGGTGACGGCCCGGTTGAACCAAGCGAAGAAACCATCAATGACGGTTCCTACGCACCGCTTTCCCGTCCGCTGTTCACATACGTGAAAGAATCTTCCCTCGAGGAGCCGCAGGTACTTGACTATGTAGAATATCTCAATGAAAATGCCGGCGATCTCGCTCTTGAAGTAGGATACGTGAACGCATCGGATGAAGTGTATGAAGAAAATGCATCAAAGATTGAAGAAGCAGCAGGGTCTGGTTCTGGATCCGGAGAATAATTCAGGCCAAAAGGTAAGATGCCTGCATCTTACCTTTTGTCTACGTTTATGGAGTTGAAGAGAAAGGGGATGCACGATGACAGATAATGAACGATCCTCCATACGTCAAATGATAGAAAAGAAAGCTGATAACAAAGGGATGACTAATGTTGCCGAGAGCTTGATGCCCAAGTTTTTTCTGCTTTGTGCTGTTATCTCGATATTAACTACATTCGGTATCGTTCTCACACTGCTTTTTGAAACAGTAACGTTCTTTACGGAAGTATCAATGATTGAATTTATAACCAGTTCCGAATGGTATCCCATGTTTTCAGATCCGGATTACGGAATCAGACCGCTGTTACTGGGGACTTTTACCATAGCTGCTATTGCTATGATTGTGGCTATACCAGTTGGATTAGCGGCAGCCATTTATTTGAGTGAGTATGCGAGTGACAAAACAAGACGAACCATCAAACCGGTTCTTGAGGTACTGGCCGGTATTCCGACGATTGTGTATGGTTTTTTTGCGTTAACATTTGTGACTCCGATACTGCAGGCCATTATTCCAGGTCTGGCTATTTATAATGCATTAAGCCCGGGTCTTGTTATGGGAATAATGATTATACCTATGGTCGCCTCTCTTTCTGAAGATGCAATGAGCGCCGTTCCCCAGTCGATGAGAGAAGGGGCTTTTGCTCTGGGAGCGACGAGGCTGGAAGTATCGCTGAGAGTAGTGTTTCCTGCGGCATTGTCCGGCATCATCGCTTCCTTTGTTCTCGCCATATCCAGGGCGATTGGAGAAACGATGATTGTGACAGTTGCCGGGGGCGGAAGTCCTGCACAAGGCCTTGATATCACGTCATCCATGCAGACGATGACCGCTTATATCGTACAGATGAGCCTCGGAGATGCCGGGTTTGGCACCACTGTTTATTACAGTATTTATGCGGTCGGCATGACACTGTTTATATTCACGCTGGCCATGAATATTCTCGCGCAGTTTATTTCGAAGCGATTCAGGGAGGAATACTGATGAAGGAAGCTAGTCAGGAAAATATACCACCGGAAGAGGAAACAAAGGTAGCAGAACCATCCAATCTCCCGAAAAGAGAATGGAAAAACCGCATGTCCAGGGTACTCTTTGCGTCGGCAGTTGCGTTCAGCCTGTTGATGCTGCTTGTTCTTGTTATTCGGATTTTCACTCAAGGAATTGGCTGGCTGGAATGGGATTTGTTTACGTCCTTTGCATCCAGAAACCCCGAAGATGCCGGCATAAAAGCGGCATTTATCGGAACAATCTGGATGATGGGACTAACCGCACCAATATCATTTGTACTAGGTGTCGGAACGGCGATTTATCTTGAGCAGTATGCCAAACCCAATCGTTTTACCGCTCTTATCCAAACCAACATATCGAACCTTGCCGGTGTGCCGTCTGTCGTTTTCGGTCTGCTTGGTCTAACGATTTTTGTTCGTGAAATGGCTATGGGGCGCAGCCTGCTTGCAGGTGCGTTAACGATGTCACTGCTGATACTGCCGATTATTGTTGTTTCATCACAGGAAGCGATCCGCGCGGTTCCGGCGGATATGAAACAAGCTTCTTACGCCATGGGGGCAACGACCTGGCAGACGATATACAGAGTGGTCCTTCCGGCATCGATACCGGGAATTTTAACAGGGAATATCCTTGCACTTTCACGTGCGATTGGTGAAACAGCTCCCCTTATTATGATCGGGGCGCTGACTTACATCGCGTTCCTTCCCGAAAGCATTATGTCACAGTTTACGGTTATGCCTATTCAAATCTTTAACTGGACGAACCGTCCACAGGAAGAATTTCATATGGTAGCCGCAGCGGGAATTGTTGTTCTTCTGTTTATGCTGCTTCTGATGAACTCTATCGCTGTGTTTATACGAAACAAATTTCAACGTCGATTCTAAATTTTAAAAGAGGTGTATATCATGTTGGCAAGTCAAAAGAAGAATACAGAATTTGACGAGAACACCCATGTTGAAACAAAAGAACCCGGGAAATCAGTATATAAGGTAGACCAGCTTAATCTGTGGTACGGGGAGGACCAGGCGCTGAAAAATATCGAACTGGACATTCCGGAACGGGAAGTGACTGCCATTATCGGACCATCTGGGTGCGGGAAATCCACGTTTATTAAAACATTAAACCGGCTCACAGAAATGATTCCTTCTGTTAAAACATCAGGCGGCATCTATTACCGGAATCAGGACATTTTCGACAAGAAATATAAAGTGGAACTGCTTCGGACGAAAGTAGGTATGGTTTTCCAGCAGCCGAACCCGTTTCCAAAATCCATTTATGAAAATATCGTATACGGTCCGAAAATCCATGGTATTAAAGACAAAAAAGTGCTTGATGACATTGTCGAAAACAGCTTAAAAGGGGCCGCTCTCTGGGAAGAGGTCAAAGACGACCTGAAAAAGAATGCGTTCGGCCTGTCCGGTGGACAGCAGCAGCGTCTTTGTATCGCACGGTGTCTGGCCGTGGAACCGGATGTGATTTTGATGGATGAACCGACATCCGCACTGGACCCTATTTCCACTCTGAAAATTGAAGAGCTTGTACAGGAGTTAAAGAAAAATTACAGTATCATTATCGTGACACACAACATGCAGCAGGCTGGAAGAATTTCCGATAATACTGCCTTTTTCCTGAATGGCGAGGTTGTGGAGTATGATCAGACAGATAAAATCTTTTCATCACCTGATGACAAACGTACCGAAGATTATATTTCCGGCCGCTTCGGATAAAATAGGGGGGCTGATGTATGGGAGTAAGAGGAACTTATGAGCAGGAACTTGTCCAGCTGAAAGACGATATTTCCTCCATGGGGGAGGATGTGATCGCTGCATTCAGGCAGGCACTGCATCTTCTTGAAAACCATGATGATGAAAAAATAGAAGCTCTAATTGAAGGCGACAGCAGCATTAATCAAACCGAACTTCAGATTCACGATGAGGCCACGATGATGATTGCCCGCCAGCAGCCGGTCGCCACAGATTTACGTACAACCATTGTAGCCTTAAAAGTGTCCAGTGATCTGGAGAGAGTTGCTGATCTTGCTGTAGATATTGTAAAAGCGGCAAAGCGGATGGAACAGGAGAGAAACGAAAACGAAATACAGGAAATCAGGGAAATGGCGGATGTTGCCGAGGAAATGCTTCATGAAGCGCTTATTGCCTACCAGAATAGAGACTTAATGCGCGCGCAGCGCATTGCCACGCTTGATGATACGGTAGACAGAAAGTATAAACATTACATTCAAAGGCTTTTTACTTTGAGCGACGAAACGAATGCGGAACAGACCACTCAGCTTGCATTTATCGGAAGGTACGTGGAACGAATCGCAGACTATGCAACGAATCTTGCAGAATGGATTGTATATGAATCCAACGGAAAACACTTTGATTTAAATTAGATGCTGGAGTTTGGGACAAAAGCACATGATGCGGCAGATAACACGAATGTTCCGGGTCACTAATCAAAAGCTGTATAGCAGCGGAGCCAAAATGCTTTGACTCCTGCTTAGAACAGCACGAGTCACGGGGACCCCGCAGGATGCGGGTCAGGTCGGCGCCCGCCAGGAGGTGCCGATCTTAGCCGATCTTCCTCCTTTTGAGCCGTGCCCGCGGCATAGAAGACACGATGAGCCCCAGCGAATCGATGTCGCCCTTGTACTCTGGAGTGCAAAGAAGACACGATAAGCGCCAGCGAATCGATGCCGCCCTTGTGCTCTGGAGTAAAAGCAAAGCATTTTGGCGTAGCGGCTTGTCTCAGCAACGAAAAATACCGAACGATTTTTTGAAATCGTTCGGTATTTTTCTATCTTATAGAAGTTTTGTCTCAGACTCTTCTTTTGATAAAGAGAATGGAATCACGGGCAGGAGCGGAAGGCGGCGACTCCAGCGGGAATGAGGCGCTGCCCGCGGCATAGAAGACACGGTGAGCCCCGGCGAACCGATGCCCGCCTTGTGCTCTGGAGTGAAAGCGTCCGCCTGCAGCGCATGCCTAACTTGTTAGCGATGTATGTTCGGGCTGTTAGTAGACTTTTGATACAGCCACTATTTTTCGTTTCAGCAACAAAAAGCAGGCGTTATTAGGTACATAGAACTAAAACTAAGGCTTTTTAACAAAAAATAAAGCATCAACTATGAAATTTTTCTTATAATAACCGATATTAGTGAAGTAATCGTCAGAAAAGATAAGAATTCTATTCTTACCATAGATAACTTGCAGAATCAGGGGGTTTGGATATTGGGTCAATCTGAGTATTTAGAAGTGTTTATTGATGAAAGTCAGGAACATCTGCAGACGCTGAATGACCATTTGATGCAGCTGGAAAAAGAACCGGAGGATATATCGATTGTAGGGGAAATCTTCCGCTCTGCTCATACTTTAAAAGGAATGGGTGCAACGATGGGATTCGAGGATCTTGCACGTCTGACACACAATCTGGAGAACGTGCTCGATCTTATTCGTCATGAACATATGAGTGTTACATCCCATGTCATGGACGTTGTGTTTGAATCGGTGGATGATCTGGAAGAAATGATTAATGACATTGCCGGCGGCGGAGACGGATCCAGGGATGTAAGTGAAGCGGTGCAGAAGCTTGAAGTGCTGCAAAACGGAGGAGACAAAGAAGCAGCTGCAAAGCCTGAAGCAGCAGCTGCTGTTCAAGTGGAATCTTCACACGATAAAGAGAGCACAGCAGTACAGGAGTCCTACGATGAATATGAGCGGACGGTACTGAAACAATCCCAGGAACAGGGATACACCCCCTATAAACTCGAGATTACGCTTGATGAACAGACGATGCTGAAAGCAGCCCGCGTCTATATGGTCTTTGATGTGCTTGAGCAGGTGGGTGACATCATTAAATCCACCCCTTCCGCGGATGAACTGGAAGATGAAAATTTCGAATCATCCTTTGTTATTACCGTGATTTCCAGTGTAGAGCTGGAGGAATTAAGACAGCGTGTCCTCAAAGTATCAGAAATAACAAATGTGTCGGTGGAAGTCGTTAATGTAGATGAACCTGTACCTGCAGCGGCTGATGGCAGTACGGATTCATCAGAGGAGCCGGCTGAAGAGGCTTCTGCAGAAAAGAATGAACAGAAAGAAACGGCAAAACCCGCCAAAGCTGATAAAGCAGAGAAACAAAATACAGGATCCCAAAAGGGTAGTGAACTCAATAAAACGATTCGGGTAAACATTGACCGGCTCGATGTTTTAATGAATCTATTTGAGGAGCTCGTCATTGACCGCGGACGCCTGGAGCAGATATCAAGTGAACTTAACAACAATGAATTAAACGAAACAGTGGAACGTATGTCCCGGATTTCAGGGGATCTTCAGGAAATCATCCTGAATATGAGAATGATGCCGGTGGATCAGGTGTTCAACCGATTCCCGCGGATGGTGAGAAGTCTTTCCAAAGAACTGGGTAAAAAAGTAAATCTTGAAATCACCGGTGCAGAAACCGAGCTTGACCGTACGATAATTGATGAAATCGGGGACCCTCTTGTCCATTTAATCCGTAATTCCATTGATCATGGTATTGAACAACCGGACGTCCGTGAAGCTGCCGGTAAACCGCCTGAAGGCAATGTGCATCTTAGTGCTTATCACAGCGGCAATAACGTCTTTATTGAAATTGAAGACGACGGCAACGGCATAGATCAGGAAAAAGTGATAAAAAAATCGCTTGAAAATGGGGTCGTGAACGAAGAGGATCTCGAAAAGATGAATGATCAGCAGATATTTGGGTTGATGTTTGCTTCCGGATTCAGTACAGCACAGGAAATCACAGACATATCCGGAAGAGGTGTAGGGCTCGATGTTGTGCGCAATACGTTTGAAACACTTGGTGGAAATATCACAGTCAACTCCGTTTATGGGGAGGGCTCGTTATTTTCCGTGCAGCTGCCTCTGACACTTTCTATTATTGATGTCATGCTCGTTGAAATAGGAAAAGAAAAATACGGGGTCCCGCTCACCGCTATTGTAGAAACAGCCATCGTCAATATAAATGAAGTGCACAGTGCTCACGGACAGAAAGTGATTGATTTCCGCGGAAACGTCATCCCGCTGGTCTTTTTGAATGAAATATTCGAAGTGCCTGATACAGAGACCGCAGGAGATGACGAGTATTACTCCCTGGTCATTGTCAGCAAAGGAGACAAAATTGCAGGACTGGTCGTGGACTCATTAATCGGACAGCATGATGTTGTATTAAAATCACTCGGCAGTTACCTGTCGAATGTATTTGCAATATCGGGCGCTACGATACTGGGCGACGGACAGGTTGCTCTCATCCTTGATTCGAACGCACTGATTAAATAAGGAGGTGGCAGAAATGGCCGTAGAAACAGAAGAAGGATATGTGAAAGTGATTGTATTTCAGTTGAAAGACGAAGAATATGCAATCGAAGTGGATGACGTTCAGTCCATTGAGAAAATGCAGGCTGTCACCCGCATTCCAGGAGTGGAACCTTATATCATCGGGGTGATGAACCTGAGAGGTGTTATTACACCGGTTATGGATCTGAGAAAGAGGTTTGAACTGGAAAGCAGACCTTACGATGAAGCAACAAGAATTCTGGTTTTAAAAAGAGATAACAATGATATCGGGTTTATTGTGGATGGAGCGAACGATGTCATGGACATTGCCGCTTCAAACATTGAGCCTACTCCTGAAGTTGTAGGAGGTGTGGCAGAAGAATATCTGCGCGGCGTTATAAAGCTGGAGGACCGCTTATTTACGCTTCTCCATATTGATAAGATTTTGAATAAACAAGATGACAAACAGCGTTCCGGTATGTAAGGCCGGCAAATAAAAACGTGAGGTGAAAGTATGGCTTCTGTACTTATTGTAGATGACGCATCTTTTATGCGGATGATGATTAAAGATATTTTAACCAAAAATGAATTCGAGATTGCAGGCGAAGCATCTAATGGTCAGGAAGCAGTGGATATGTATAATGAGAAGCAGCCTGACCTGGTGACAATGGATATTACGATGCCGGAAAAAGACGGTATTGCAGCGCTGAAAGAAATTTTGCAGCAGCATGCGGGAGCGAAAGTAATTATGTGCTCTGCCATGGGTCAGCAGTCCATGGTCATTGATGCCATTCAGGCAGGAGCGAAAGATTTTATAGTTAAACCATTTCAGGCAGACCGGGTGATGGATGCCGTTCAAAAAGTGATGGGATAAAAAGGGGAGCTCTAATATGAGTGCAGCACCGCAGATGAACGCACAGCATGTCAACGCGATAAGGAATGCCGCCGTTATCATTGTAAATGAACACCTTGGCTTGCAGATTGAAAAATCCAAGCCATATGTATCCGGCAATCAGTTTATGTCTTCTGATGTTTCCGTATTGATGGGGGTCAATGGAACTCTGGAAGGTCAGATTATCTGTACGATGAAAGAACAGACCGCTCTTTCCATTGTCGGAAGTATGATGGGTGGTATGAATATTGAGACTCTGGATGAAATGGGATGGAGCGCTATTCAGGAATTTGGTAACTGGGTGGCAGGAAAAGCCGCGTCCGAACTCGCGAAGGCGGAAGCAGTTATCGATATTTCACCGCCGATTATTAATGAGGGGAAGTCCACTTTCCGTATGGAAAAAACGTTTCTTACGATCCCTCTGATGAGTGATGCGGGGGAAGTGCTTCTGCATGTCTCGATAACGCCGAATACAGATCAATAAACCTGGTTTCGCGGCAAAGACCAGTCCCTTTCTGTAGAACTCTCATCATCAGGCTGCTGTAAGATATCTTATGGCAGCCTGAAAATACATAATAATGACCATCAACAACGGGTTTATCATCCACATGCTGTTTTAACGAAGCGGGCGGTATATCCAGCGGCGCCACAGTTTCTCTACAGGCCCCTGCCTGCAATGTTTGAGCCAGAAAGAGCTGAAGACGGTCTGCGTGCTGAATAGGACAAGAGTAACAAGAAACCCTGAGGCCGCTCCCATCGTTCCAAAGAGCTGCAGTCCGAACCCGTAAAAGAGAAAGATGCAGATCAATGTCTGCAGGAGGTAATTCGTCAGCGCCATCTGCCCCGCCGCGGCAACAGGACGGAAGAAAGAGGAGAACAACTGTTTTTCGGTAATCGTGACAAACAAAGCGACCCAGCCAAGCATAAGCATCGGCCCCGCCAGCATATTTAATCCCTGTGCAGTGCCATCGGCAAGCCAAAGCGGAAGCGGCAGCAAGTCGTGGAGAAGAGCCGCGTACAAAAACGAAAGAATTCCTCCGGCAGTGAGCATAAAGATCATCGTTTTTTTCCACAATCCCCGGTATTCAGCTGCGCGCTGCACCCATCCTTTTTTCCCAATATACAGACCGATAAGGAACAAGCCGAGAATGTGCGGGACATTCAGTACCAGATTGGAAAGCACAAGCGGAACTTCTTCATTCAGCCGGAAATGAAGGATGTCAAGGTAGGATCCGGTGGAATACACGGTTTCTGCTTCTGCAGCGCTTGTGAGAACCTGTTCTTCGAATCCGGTGTCTGAGGCCGTCAGCATATTGGAGCTGATTGTAAGAAAGGCAATGAAAAATGATGCCGTGCAAAGTAGAACAAGCGCCCATGTGAGAATGGTGCGGGGACTGCGGTGGATAAACAGCAGCAGCAGCAGCCCTGCAGCGGCGTATGTATGAAGAATGTCGCCCGACCACAGGAAAAGTAAATGAAGCAGCCCGGCCCCCATTAAAAAGAAAAGCCTTCGCTTGTAAAACCTATCTGCATCCAGTCCCTTCTCTTTCAATTTTTCATAGAAAAGAAAAAAGCCGAGTCCGAATAAAAAGGAGAACAAAGGATAAAACTTGCCAATCACAAGCCAGTCGATCATAAATGTTACTCCTCCATCCAGCATGTCTGAAGGAAACGAAGGCGATGCTCCCGGCAGACTTTGCAGCTGGAAAAAAGGAGATTTGAATGAAGCCATATTGGCTGTCAATATACCGAGCAGCGCAAAGCCCCGCAGTATATCAAGGGTCTGGATACGTTTTTGTTTTCCGGCTGTATTCATTAAATCAACAGCTCCTTCTGCTCAAAATACGGCTTATACATGACACCATTTCTATTAAGTTTAACATGCTTGACAAAGGGATTGAAATTCTCCGGGAAGTTTCCCTCTATACGTATGAATCATAATCGTGTATGATTTTTATGGGGAAATTTCAACCATATAGAGAAATGCTGGTGATGCATTGGTGAGTTTACATAATCCAATCAACGAAAAACAATATGATATTAACATGTTGTTTGTCATGTTCCTGTTCGGCGTTGTCAGCTGTTTTTACATTTACCACGCTCAGCAGATGGGGCAGTATGACGCCACGTTCCATACATCACAGATGATGTATTATGTACTCGGTTTTGGTGTGGCATTTGCCGTTCTTCACTTTGATTTTGAATACTACATGAACATTCACTGGTTTTTATATGGAGTCGGTCTGTTTTCGCTGGTGCTTCTCGATGTTATTGGTCCCAATGAAACATTCGCTCCCATGCAGAACGGGGCGGTAAGTTGGTTTGCGGTGCCGAAGATTGGGACAGTCCAGCCTTCGGAAATTATGCGTATCTTTCTCGTCATTACGTTAAGTGCGATTATTTATCGTCACAATTCCAGGCACCGTGAAGATCGTTCGATGCAGACAGATCTCTGGCTGCTTCTCAAAATAGGAGTGCTCATTGCACCAGTTGTTTTCCTGATTTACCGGCAGCCCGATATGGGGAGCATTATGCTCATCGGGGCCATTGTTACAGCACTGTTGATTGTGTCGGGAATGTCGTACCGGATTCTTACTGTGTTAATCGGAGGCCCGATTACAGCCGGTCTTGCCTTTGTGTTTGCCTTTTACCAGTTTCCAGAATGGGTGGGACGGAACCTTCTTTCCAATCTCCCCGGGTATCAGGTGGCCCGGATTAACGGATGGCTCAACCCATTTGAACATGTGGATGCCGGATACCAGGTTCTTCAGGCAATGACAGCCATCGGATCCGGACAGCTTTATGGTAATTCCGGTACATCGGTATACATTCCCGAGGCGCACACCGACTTTATTTTTGCGGTTATCAGCTCGATGCACGGTTTTCTGGGGGGAGCGTTTGTTATCACCCTTTATTTCGTGCTGCTGTATCAGATTTTAATGACAGGTCTCCGCTGCCATAATGCCTTCGGAAAGTACCTGTGTGCCGGGTTGATCGGCATGTTTGCGTTCCAGATCTTTCAAAATATCGGGATGGGGCTCGGTCTTCTCCCGGTTACCGGTTTTACTCTGCCGCTGCTTAGTTACGGGGGAAGTTCCATCGTGGCGACAATGTTTGCCCTCGGTATAGTGATGAGTGTGCGTTATCATTCCAAAACATACTTTTTCGAACAGCAAAAAGAATAACACCTTACAAAAACAAAGGTGTAAATCCCAAAACACAAGTTCTAAAATAACCCGGACGATAGTCCTTCGTGCTGTTTTGCCGCGTTGATATCGTTCGGTTTTTTTATATTCTGCTTCCGTTACAGGGATTCTTCTTTTTTTGCACATTGTATTAAACATTCAGAAAGAAGGTCGATATAAGTAATGAAAGTAACATGAGGCAAAGGTAGGATTTACAGAATACCTGGAACTGAAAATCTATAATGAACTCAATACTTCAGCCTCAGGTGTGTTACATAAAAATGGGGGATGAAAGAATGCGTAAACTGAATACGAAATTGATTCTTCTCACAGGTGGTCTCGTAACAGTATCACTGCTTGCGGCCGCGATAATTATTTATTACCAGATGACAGATGTCGTGGAGGAAAATGCAGCCGGGACAGGTACGAGTACGGTGGAAAAGGAGAAACGGTACATAGAACAGTATTTTGAAACGTTTGAAAATCATCTTAACATGATCAGCTCGGACACCAGAGTTACTTCTTTTTTGAAGGATAAGAGCGGGAATAGTCCGGATTATTCCAAAGGTTACAGCAGTGTGATAGAAGTGATGAACCGCCTTATTTACAACTATGACAGCGTGGAACTGACATTCACAGGGGCGGCCAACGGGGGAACGCATACGACACCTCATGTGAATGTGGAAGACATGGATGCTACGACCCGCCCGTGGTATCAGGCAGCTGCAGAAACGCCCGAAAAGACAGCCTGGACAGAGCCTTACAAAAGTGAAGACGGCGGAAACTATGTCATCAGCGCAGGAAAGGCCGTCGTAGATCCGCTCACCAATGATGTGCTCGGTGTTGTTGGTATAGACGTGTCGCTTTCCCATCTGAATGAAATGATGGCGGAAATGGATGTGCCTTACAACGGCTTTATCACGCTGATAGGTGATAACGGATCGGTGGTGGCCCACCCGGAACAAGATGGTGTACAGCTTGGGGAAGGAGACCCGCTGTATTCTGTTTTGGATACGGAGGGAAGCGGCCGCACCTCCCTGCAGCACCAAAATGAAGAGTACAGCCTGTTTTATGACAGGATTGAAACGAACAACTGGGTGATTGGTACGGCTTTTTCTGATGAAGCTATGGCGTCGGAATCAGCTGGTATCCGGGATACCATTATGATTATTGCTGCGGCGGCGATTATTCTTTCCGTTCTCCTTACGGTGATAATTTCCAGAAGGATTACAAAACCGGTAAAAGAGATGCAGGGAAAAGTAAAGGATATGGCGGAAGGGGATCTTACCGTTCAGTTCCCGGGAAGTTCGCATGAAGAAATCGACTATCTGAGCCGGGATCTTAACAAAATGGCTGAAAATCTCCGAACGCTTGTGGAGCAGGTAAAAGGCTCAGCCTCCCAGGTTGCTTCTTCTTCCGAGCAGTTCAGCGCCGTTTCAGAAGAGACAAGTGCTTCCGGAGAGGAAGTGGCCAATGCCGTATATGATATTTCGCAGGGAGCTGTATCCCAGGCCGAGGAAGCGGAAAAAACGAAGCAGGAGATGCAGATACTCACAACAGCCTTTATGTTTCTCGAAGAACAGGTGAAAGAAATTGAAAACCGTTCAAAGACGTCGGAAGAAATTAATGAAGCAGGGGCAGCTAAAGTATCAACGTTGACAGAAAAGGCCGGGGAATCCCAGACGATGATGGAAGAAGTTGAGCACGTATTCGCGCGTCTGTCGGAAAGACTGGAAGATATTCAAAAAGCAATGGGTTCTATCGGAGATATTTCCGATCAGACCAATCTCCTTGCCTTAAACGCCAGTATTGAGGCAGCACGAGCGGGCGAACATGGAAAAGGTTTCGCCGTTGTGGCCGAAGAAGTGCGCAAACTCGCTGACGCTTCCAGTACATCCGCCGATGAAGTGAAAACTATCCTGAAAGGTTTGACGGATGAAGCCGAACAGGTGCACCAGACCGTCGAACGTTCCCGTCATGTTTCTTCTGAACAGCAGGAAGCGGTGCAGTCTGTAAAACATTCGTTTGAACAGATAAAAGAAACCGGAGAATCGATTTCAGCAGTAGTGCAGCGCCTTCTGGAAGAAATTCCGATGATGGATGAGCGCAGGCAGACCGTGGAAGATGCTATAACGAGAATTGCTGAAGTATCGCAGTCCAATGCCGCTTCTGCCGAAGAAGTAAATGCTTCCACGGATGAACAGAAAGAGGCCATGCGTTCTGTAGCAAGCTCTGCAGAGTCTCTTCACGAACAAAGTGATACCCTTGCTTCGTATATTCAGCAGTTCAGGGTTGCACCTACAGAGAGTCGTCAGGACAAAGCAGAGGAAGCTCTGAATCCGCACCTGGATGAAGAAAAAGAGCAGCACGGTGAGGAATCAGAAAACGAAACAGAGGAAAATGTGGAAGAAGACACGGATCTCCGCAATGAAACGGAAGCTTCCAGCAAAGAGAATAAGTAAAAAGATGAGGGCTGTATCAAAAGGTACAGCTCCTTTTCTATGATAAAGAAAATGTAACCAAGGCAGAAGCGGAAGGCGGCGACGCCTGCGGGAAGAGCAGCAGCCGAAGATCCCATCAAACGGCTGTTTACCGTTTGATGTAGCTGAGGCGCTGCCCGCGGCAAGCGTCCACCTGCAGCGGATGCCTCCGTATTAAGCGGACATTTGATACAGCTCCTCCTTCTTTATATTTTCATAAAATCGCTTGTATGTAGAATGCATAATACCGAAAAAACATTTATACTAAACATGGTCTCTCTATTTTTATGCAGGAAAGATGAGGAGGTTTATTCTGAATGGCAAAAAAACGCAAACGGCTGATTATGCGTTCTTCAATATTGGGAGCAATTACAGTGATGCTCGCTTATGTTTTTTATACTAATTTTATGTCCGGTGAAGAGACGAATGTCCAGGAAGGGGAGACAGCCCCTAATTTTGTGCTGGAAACAGCGGACGGTGAACGAGTGGAGCTGAAAGACTTCCGGGGAAAGGGGGTGTTCCTGAACTTCTGGGGCACCTATTGTCCGCCGTGTGAGGAGGAAATGCCCCATATGAATGAATTGTACAAGGAGTTTAGAGAACGCGGCGTGGAAGTTCTTGCCGTCAATGTCGGGGAATCGAATCTGGCTGTGAATCGTTTTGCGGACCGCCATGACTTGTCCTTTCCTATGCCGATCGATGAAAACAAAAGTGTTCTGAACCGCTACGGCGTCAGTCCGCTTCCTTCTACGTTCCTGATAGATGAAAACGGAACGGTGCAGCGTGTTCTGCTCGGTGCGATGACAGAAGAGAAAATGAGAGGGTATATGGAAGAAATTGAACCATCCTGATCCGGTTCTTTTTCTTTGAATTACTGCAAAGCAGCAGGAACAAATGCAGTTTCTGTCGAACATACGATGAAAGGCGGAAAAAGCAGCAGGCAGACCGAAAGTCTTCTCTCCCGGTTTGTCATAAGGGAGTATCTTTCTTATGAAACGAATACGCTGTACTTTATATGTGGCTGCCATCGCATGTGTTGTATGTCTGCTGTCTTTGGGCTGGCAGAGGGCCTATGCAGCGACGGAGGTCGAAGAAAGACCCGAACTCTCCGCTGAGACAGCCGTGCTGATGGATACCGGCACCGGACAGGTGCTGGTTGATAAAAAAGCAGCAAAGCGGATGTATCCAGCTTCTATTTCAAAAATTGCCACTGCCATTACGGCGCTTGAACAGGGCGGATTGGAAGAAAAAGTAGAGATAAGCGCACGTGCAGCAGATACAAAAGGCACCTCCGTTTATCTCGTCGAAGGAGAAAAAATGCCGCTCAAACAGCTTGTGCAGGGTCTGCTTATTAATTCCGGAAATGACGCCGGGACGGCGATAGCTGAGCATCTCAATGGTACAGAAGAAATGTTTTCGAAGCAGATGACTGACTATCTGATGGAACAGACCGGCATCGAAAATACTGCTTTCAGCAATCCGCATGGCCTTTTTGAAAAAGATCATTATTCCACAGCCGAAGACATGGCTCGTATTACGAGATATGCGATGTATAATGAAACGTTTCGTGATATTGTGTCGACCAAAACGCTTGAATGGAAAGGGAAGGGCTGGGAAACCGAGCTGCGCAATCACCACCAGCTTCTTTGGGAATATGAAGGAGCGACCGGCGTCAAAAATGGATACGTGTCGGAAGCGGGCTACACCCTTGTGACCTCGGCAAAACGACAGGGGAGAGAACTGATAGTGGTTGTTATGAACGCCGACACGAATCACAACGCCTACAAAGACACGACGGAACTTCTGGATTATGGATTTCATGCGTTTGAAAGGAAGACCGTACCGGAGGGTGCGCGCTTTCAGTCCCCGGATCAAAGCATCTATATTACTTCCGAAGAAAAAAGTTATCTTCAGGAGAAAGGAACAAACACCACACTGAAAGCAGGTAACGATGGGGAATGGAAAGTGTTAAATGACAGGAACCGTGTCATGCTGACCGGTACGTTGACGAAAGAACGCGTGAAATCCGGCGGGGAAAAGAAGCGGAGTGCAGCGGTTATCCCGATGGAAGGCAGCGATATAAAAGGCACGTTGTGGAACATGTGGAGCAGTTATACTTCGACTACAGCCAGAACGCTGTATTATCATCTTCGATTATTGTTATAGAATAGGAGCGTTTCCCGTTGAAGGAGCAGACAGCAATATCAGATGATCTACCGCTTAAAACTATCTGGAAAAGTTTCGCGTTTCTTGCTGCAGCCGCAGTCATCCTGATTCTACTCTTTTACGGTCCGGAGTATTTCTGGAATCTCTGGAGTCTGGATAACGCAGTACAGGAAACGGCGGCGGGCGCCGGTGCCGGAATATTGTTTGCCGGCGTGGTTACCGGCCTTTACCGCGTTTCAGCGATCAAACTTCCGGATAATCTCTACATCCGTCTGATCGAACGGCTGGCAGCAAAAAAATATGGTCTGTTCACCATCGCAGTTGGAGCAGGCGTCTCGGAGGAAATGCTTTTCCGCGGTGCTTTTCTTGGTATTGCAGCAGGCTATACAGGAGAAACAGCGGCACTGCTTCTGGTTTCCCTGTTGTTCATGGCGCTGCACATTCCGCAGTATAAGGGGAATATGCTTATTCATGTCATCGTTTTTATGATGGGAGCTGTCCTGGGCCTTTTGTTTTTACGAACAGGAGCATTGTGGGCGCCAATCGCTGCCCACGCCGTGTATAACGCTGCATTAACCTGGTTGATGCGAAAGAGACAGACGGCGGCCGGAACGTGACAGATCTTCCGCTTTAATGATGGTTTTCCAGGCGCAGTGCCGCCTTATCCCATTCACGCGTTGTAACCTCGTAATAGCTGATTCCTTTCTCTCTTTGATTCTTTCCTTCCAGTTCGAATGTTTGTATATAGTCAAAAGAAGAACGATACCGGGTGAACAGAGCGCGGAGTTCTTCCAGTGTCATGTTTGTTTTGACGTGATTCTCCAGTATTTCCAGAATATCTGCGCTGTCGGGAAGATGCTGGAGAGACATGGTGTCTTCCAAGAGAGCCGTGAGTACCTGCCGCTGCCTTTCATTCCGGCCCAGGTCACCTCTTGGGTCGCTTTTGCGCATCCTCACGTACTGCAGCGCTTCTTCTCCATTCAAAGTAACCGGCCCTTTTTTAAAATGGAAGGTTCTACTGTGGTCGACGTTATCCTGGGAGAAAGCAAAGTCGTTTTTTACTTTAACCCCGCCGAGTTGGTGCACTATTTTCGAAAAACCCTGCATATCCGCCTCCACCACAAAGTCAAATGAATAATCCAGCTTGTTTTCCGCTGTCTGTTTTACAAGCCCCGCCCCGCCGTAGGCGTAAGCATGGTTTATTTTTTCCCGGCCGTGGTCCGGTATATTGACTTTCGTATCCCGTGGAATATTAAACAACAGAACGGATTGATCCTCCGGGTTGATGGAGGCTGCCATCACGGTATCGGCGAGGCCCTTCTCTCCAGGCCGGTCTCCGATTCCAAGAAGAAGGAAAGAAACCGTCCCGCGCAGAGGGCCTGAAGATTGGATGGGCGTTCCGACATCTTCGGCGTAGTTGTCGTTCATTTCCTGCACATGGGTGCCGGCTTTTTGGTATAGATGATAGGCCCAGCCGGCTCCGGCAGTAAGAATGGTAAGCAGTACGGTGATAAATACAACAAGCGCGGGCTTCCACATAAAAACCGGGGCTCCTTTTACAGCCTTTTTTTAGAATATATCATGAATGAAGGGTAAAAAGAAGTACCGCTTTGTCTGGTTTGCCTGTTCATAAAGCTGTTCATTGCTTACAATATAGAGGGATGGAGACAGCGACAGAAAGGAGAGAGGGAGTTTGGATGTAAAAGTAGCGGATCTTCCCGGTATCGGCAAAAAAATGACGTTTTACACTGCTCAGGGAAATATGATTGTGTTGGTTACCCATCACACAGGAAAAAGAGAGTTGTACTTTTTTCAGGAGCCCGATGATGATGAGCCGGACTTTTCCATGGAATTGACGTCCAATGAAACGAGGGAACTGGGGGCACAGCTGTTAGGTGCGATGTTCCAGCCGGTGGATAGTGACCAGATGAAACTTTTCCGCAGCAAGGTCATCGTGGAATGGATAGAGCTTCAGGAGAGTTCCCAGTTTGCCGGAAAAACCATCGGAGAGTCAGAAGTACGAAAGAAAACAGGCGTGTCGGTAGTAGGAATTTTCCGGAATAATGAAGTAATTGCGAGTCCGGGCGTGGACGAAACCCTTGAACCGGAAGATACGATCATGGTAATCGGGAAAAAAAGTCAAATTGCGTTGTTTGAAGAAATGGCGGAAGGAGAGGGGTAATCCTACGTGGAATTGGAAATACCGGAGCTGCTGGCAGCAGGTTTTATTCTTTTGGCTATGTTTGTTATTGGATTTCTCGGGCTGAGAACGCGTATTCCCGATGTTATCCTGTTTATTTTAGCAGGCATCGTGTTCAGCGGTCTGCTGAGTGATTCGGATATTCTGTACTTTGCAGGGGAAATTGGTATCGTGCTGCTTTTTTTCATGCTGGGTATGGAATTTCCCATCCGCAAGCTTGGAGCGATTGCAAAAAGAGTAACACCTGCCGGACTGCTTGACTTATTTCTAAATTTTGTCCTTTCAACAGGAATCTGTCTTCTTTTCGGCCTGGATGTTTTAACAGCCTTTCTCATTGGCGGTATCCTTTATGCGACCAGTTCTTCGATCACACTGAAAATGCTGCAGAATACGAAGCGGACCGCCAACCCGGAATCCGAATTCCTGCTCGGGGTGCTTATTTTTGAAGACATGGTCGCTCCTGTCATGGTCGCTGTTCTTGCAGGGATTATGGCAGGAGGAGAGATAACAGGAATAGACTTTTTGCTTCTTGCGGTTAAGGTCGCAGGGTTGACACTGGCTGCCATATTACTTGGAAGGTTTGTTTTCACGAAATTGAAGACTTTTATCGACCGCAATGCAGGGTCCGATATTTTTCACCTGTTTTTGATTGGATTGGCCTTGACTGTCAGCGGCATAGCTGTATATCTGGAACTTTCAGAAGTGCTTGGAGCATTTCTGGCAGGGATTATGCTGGCTGAAACCGGGCGCAGTGAAACGTTTGAGCCGCTTATTCAGCCGGTGCGCGAACTGACACTTCCCCTGTTTTTCCTTTGGTTCGGCACCCAGATCAATCTGGACGGGGGCGTCATGTATCCTTCACTGCTTGCTGCATTAATTGGATGGTCCCTGCTTGGTAAATGGCTGACAGGCATGGCTGGTGGACGCCTGTACGGCCTGTCCCCAAGGTCGGCGTTTCGGGCTGGACTATCCTTTACGCCCCGCGGCGAATTTTCGATTATCATAGCCAGCGCTGCTACGGCGGAAGTGATGGCGTTTGGCAGCTTGTTCATCGTCATTTCGGCCGCGTCAGGCATTATTTTATTTCTGTATGCTCCTGCGCTCACAAAAAAAGTATATGGGTCCAAACAGAAGAAAAACGAACCAAATGTCCGGGGGTGAATTGACAGCTTTCGACAGCGGCATTATATTGTAACATGTGTATCTTACAGCACAGCCGGCCGCGGCCGGAAGCGGGTACGGCCTGTACGGGAAACCCCGGACCGGGTCTTTCCTGAAAATAACCTCTGCTGCGGGAGGAATCCATAGTGGTAAAATTAAATGAAGAAACAAGAGAATCATATTTGGACAATATTATGAAAGCCGTCATAACGGAAGAAATAGAAACATTTCGAACAATGTTTCTTGAACTTCACCCCGCAGATCAGACCGATGTGTTTTTGAGTCTGGAACCGCCTGAACGCAAACGCGTCTATGAATTTTTGAGTCCGGACGAATTCGCGGAAGTATTTGAAGGGCTGGAAACCGAAGATCAGAAACGGATTGCTCTTGAGCTGGATGACCACTATGCTGCTGAGATGTTCAACCGTATGTATGCCGATGATGTTGCCGACTTTTTCAGTGAGCTGGAAGAGGATCAGGCCGGTGTCATTTTACAGGCCATGGATCGGGAAGAAGCCGATGACGTCCGTGAACTTCTGACATATGATGAAGGAACGGCCGGATCGATTATGACCAAGGAGTACATCTCGGTTAAAGCATTTGATACGGTGGAAGACGTGATTGAACTACTGCGCGAAAAAGGACCGGATGCAGAAACAATCTATTACCTTTATGTCGTGGATGAAGCCGGTAAGTTAGTCGGCGTTACGTCGATACGGGATGTTATTACCTCCTATTCCGACAAAACGATTGAATCGGTTATGAGTTCCCGTGTTGTGTCGGTACACGTGAAAACTGATCAGGAAGAAGTGGCTCAAATTATTCAGAAATACGACTTTCTGGCCGTTCCGGTTGTTACCGAGCATCAGGTGCTGGTAGGTATTGTAACGTTTGATGATGTTATTGATGTAATGGAAGAAGAAGCAGCCGAAGATCTTGGTGAGATTACTGCTTCACGCGGGGCGGATGTGACACTGGGGCCGTTCCAGGCAGCGAAACGCAGAATGCCGTGGATTGTTCTTCTTATGTTTTTCGGTCTTGGGACCGCGGAGGTTATCAGTGTATTTGAGAGCACGCTGGAGACGGTTGTCCTGCTGGCTGCATTCATTCCGATGGTAATGGGATCGGCCGGGAACACCGGCACCCAGTCGCTTGCGGTGGCGGTACGGGCTTTGGCCACCGGAAATCTGGAAAAACGGGGCTTCATGAAAACCATTGCGCGGGAGTTTCTTACCGGTTTTTATATCGGGGTCGCATGCGCCGCTGTTATTATCGTTCTCATTGGTCTTTTTTATGGTGATTTCTTTCTTGGAGTTATTGTCGGTGTGTCGATTATGATATCGCTCGGTGCGGCGAGTGTGATTGGAACGACGGTACCAATGCTTATTAATAAGCTGAAAATGGACCCGGCGATCGCCTCCGGTCCTTTTATTACAACGTTAAGTGATGTCATCAGCCTTATGATTTACTTTTTGATTGCGACATCGCTGCTTCAATACATGCAATAGTGTAAAAAAATCTCTCCTGGTTTTGAATCGGAATTTTAAAAATACATTTACAAGGGAGCGAAGGGTTTCGTACAATATGGGTAATAAAACAGCGTGAGAAGGGGGAAGGGCATTGAACGAACCATTTGAATCCTATCACAATCACGATAATCCCTTCCAACCTGTGTATAGTTCAAGGCTTGATTCATGGAAGACCGCGGTTCAAGAGGTCATAAGCGACGTCACGGCCCAGGTGCTGTATCTTGATCCGGAAGAACGAACGTATTTCCGGTTGATAGAATGGTTTAAAACGGCATGGTTTTCCCGGATTTCAGCGGATTACTTTTCTTATGATACGTCCTATTACCTTTATCTGATACATGTATCCAGTCATCTTCTTCCTCTCCTGGAAGGTGCATCCGGCACGCTGTCCGGCTGGATAAAATACCAGCCTTTCCACGGAGCGGCCGAGACACTGAGCGTTCCTGTCGTAAAACAGGCGGACCGCCTGAAACTGTATGTATTTGAAACGGATCCCGAAATGCTGTCGCATCTGGCAGACACCGCAGCGTTTCACGTTTTATGCAGCAGCGCTTCGTTTCCGGATCTGCTCGAAATTGATTCTGCCGGAGACGGCCGTTCGAGTATACACACTCTCGGTACGTTCAAACGAGATGACTGGGATATAAAGGATTAATGATGGAACTGAACAAGGTGGAGGCTGGGCTGTGGTGAATTCCGGTCCGCAGCAGTTCCGTGGACACTACATCGTTTTACAGCGGGCTTAGTGTCCACAAGCGGATGAATGGCAGCCGAAAGTATGCCGCTCCCGTATTGGACCTGTGTTGCAGAGGGCTCTTTTCACTCCTGCCTATCATTACATTCTTTATATCATGGAAAAAGAGTCTGGGACAGAAGAACATGAGGCGGTAGATAACACGAATGTTCCGGGTCACTGATCAAAAGCCGTATAGAAGCGGAGCTAAAATGCTTCGTCTCCTGCGGGAACAGCACGAGTCTCAAGACCCCGCAGGAAGCGGTTTTCTTCCGAGGAGGCTTGAGCCGTGCCCGCGGAAAGCGAAGCATTTTGGCGCAGCGGCTTGTCTCAGCAACGAAAAATACCGAACGATTTTTTGAAATCGTTCGGTATTTTTCTATCTTATAGAAGTTTTGTCCCAGACTCTTTTTCTATTCAGCTTTTATTTCAAGGCACTCGTTCGACTTCCCCAAATGGTCATTCCTTGATCAGATGCTGCAGTAAACGTCCATACGTTCTGTTTTTCAAGCGGGTCCCATTGTTTAACAAAGACCCCGCTGTATGTCTCATCGTCAACGGTGACTCGAACTTCATGTTCATTTAAAAGCTCCCACGTTCCTTCGATTTCACCTGAAACATCATAGTTGTCATGTAACGTTATTTCCGATGAGGTTTTCACTTCATCCGTATTATCTTTTTTATGGTTAATAAATTTATAGTCTCCAATTACATTTTCTTCTGATACCTCCTCTAAACGTTCTCCACTATAGCGATACGGCGCAGCCACAGGCCAATCATTTTCATTCATGTATAATGGGTGCACACGTACTTCAAACTTTTCTCCAGAATCCGGGAAACGTGTATGAAAAACAAGGTACTGTTGATTTGTATCAGAATCAACATAAACAGAATTGTGGCCGGGGGAAAAGTAACCTAAGCTGGAGTCATCTGATGCACTTTTAAATGTATAGTGCCCCATCAATTTGTTTCCAAATGGTGCATTGTCTGTATCCTCAGGGAGAACGGCAGGATTCCCTTGTGCATCAACGAATGGACCTTCCGGACTTTCGGACCGGAACACGCGCATATTGTACTCTCCATCCGATCCAAGCCATCCATATGTTTTATATAAAAAGTAGTATTCACTTTCCTCATCATATACGATATACGGTCCTTCGCCTGATTTTCCATATCCCCCTGAAATTTTTGTCCCGAAATAACGGTCTATCATACGGCCATCCTCTGTTTTTCCGTCTTCCTCCGGGTGGATGACCCCGCCTGTTTCTTTATCCAGTTCATGTAAAAAGATTCCGCCGGACCAAGACCCATAGCTCATCCATAGTGTTCCGTTTTTATCATAAAAGACATTGGCATCAATAGCGTTTGGATACATCGTATTGTTATATGAACCGTCTTGATTAAACCAGGCGGGGGTTACTTCACTGACATGCCCCTCATCAACCAAATCAGGAATATTTGTGTTCGTCCATTTTTTGTTAACATCGCTGTTTTCATCATAATCCTCCTGCTCTGTGAATCCGGAATAAACGACGGTATCCACGTATTCATAGGGACCTTCTATATCCTTGGAAACAGCATAACCTATCGCCGAACGGATATAGGTTGATGATACGGAATAATAAATCATGTACGCACCAGTTGACCCGTCATCATTCACATAATCTTCATTCCAAAATATCTCCGGTGCCCATACAGCAAATCCTCCCTGACTGTCCGCATCGTCTTCACCAGCCCACTCAAAGGATTCCGACAGATTCGCAGAAAGATCTCCATACAATGAATTGTTGGGCGTTTCATATCCATTGGTGAACGATTCCCAATTCATTAAATCCTTTGATTTTGCCGCTTCGATATGTGTGCCGAAAATATAAAACGTATCCTCTTCTTTTATAATAGATGGATCATGTACCGCAACTTCTGAAAAGTTTGGCTCTTTGTTTTTTTTGTTATTGTTCTCAGCAGATCCGTTCCTTTCCACGGTTGTTTCCTCCTCGTTACTTATAATGACTGTCCAAAAAACAACACCAATGAAAACAACAGCCAGTGTGCTGAACAGCGCCTTTTTTACCACTTTTCTGCTTTCCATTCACCTATCCCCTCTCATTAAATGAACCGCTTACAAAAATGTCATGTCCTTACAAGTTAAACGCTCAATGTTCAGCCTACACTAATTGCTGAATTTTCTCAATATTTTTCCTGAAATTGTACGTACATCTTTGGGGGGGGTTTGTACATAAAATTTCTCTCTGCTTGTTTTCTTATGATATTCTAATAGAGTGCTTTTATACAAACGGCGAAAAGGGGTTAATAGATATATGATACATAATCCAACGGGGAAAGAGCGTTTTGGCTTAGCCCTTCTACTTGGTATGCTCGGCATATTAGGACCTCTTAATATTGATATGTATTTACCAAGCTTTCCTGATATCGCAAGTGACCTGGGAGCACGTGCTTCCTTTGTACAACTTAGTTTAACCAGCTGTTTGATCGGGCTGGCTGTCGGTCAGATCATCGTCGGGCCTATCAGTGACGCACAAGGGAGAAAAAAGCCTTTAATGATATCGATCTCTTTATTTGCGTTGTCTTCTCTTCTTTGCAGCCTGGCGCCAAATATCGCTGCGTTGGTGGGAGCGAGATTTTTGCAGGGATTAACTGCCTCAGCAGGTATTGTCCTTTCCCGGGCCGTCGTGCGCGACGTGTTCAGCGGTAGAGATCTCACGAAATTTTTCGCGCTTCTAATGGTCATAAACGCAGTGGCTCCTATGATTGCGCCAATAATGGGCGGAGCCATTTTGCTGTTGCCATTTGCAGGCTGGAATACCATCTTTTATTTCCTGGGTTTACTCGGACTTATTATCGTTTTAGTTATAGCATTCCGGCTGAAAGAAACGCTGCCGCCGGAAAAACGAACGCCAAGCTCGGTAAGACATTCTCTTCAAACGATAGGGAGCCTTTTGAAGGATCGATCGTTTATTGGTTATGCTTTAACCATCGGTTTTGTACACGGAGGGAGTTTTGCCTATGTTTCGGGAACACCGTTTGTTTATCAGGATATTTACGGGGTGTCCCCGCAAACCTTTAGTATTTTATTTGGTATTAATGGGCTTGCCATTATTTCAGGAAGTTTTATCATCGGACGCCTGGGAGGTATTGTTCATGAAAGAAATTTATTGAAAACGGCTGTTATTACAGCCGTTATGGCAACCTCTTTCCTTCTGGTTATGACGATTATCGAAGGGCCGCTGGCAGCACTGGTTATACCAATATATATTTACATGACTTGTATGGGAATGGTATTAACAAGTACTTTCACACTGGCAATGGAGCATCAGGGACACAGGGCAGGGAGTGCCAGTGCTTTACTGGGAATGCTTCCGTTATTATTCGGCTCCACCGTCTCTCCACTTGTCGGTATTAATGAAACCACCGCTGTTCCGATGGGAGCCATATTATGTATTACTGCAACTATCGGTGGTGCTGCTTTCTTTTCCCTGACTAAAAAAGATCACCCCACCACAGATTAGGCTGTAAGTGGGGCTGTATCAAAAGACCATAACAGTCAAAAGGGAGTGATGAACATGGAAGGCGTGCGCTGCAGCCGGACATCCTTTCTGTTCATTCCTCCCATTTCTTTGTTTTGAAAGGATGTACGGATATCTTTTCCGCCATTTTTCTTTTTGTTTCAGGAAAGCAGGAGTTCTTTCAATTTCTCTGGATTGACGGTCACATCCTGCAGGGTGTAACGGTCGAGAACCTGGAGGTAGGCGTGAAGTGCTTCGTGGAGAATACTCTGCAGCCGGCAGCTGCCGGTGAGGACACACATGCTGTTTTCCGGATCAAAACATTCCACCAGATCGAGGTTATCCTCCGTCCGTCTTACCACCCAGCCGATATTAATATCCTCCGGGCTTCTGGCAAGCCGGATACCCCCGTTTCTTCCTTTCACTGTTTCAATCAGTCCCAGTTTGGACAGCTCATGTCCCACCTTTGTCAGATGGTTGTATGATATGTGATAGGCGTTTGAAATCTGCTTAATGCTTGATAGTTTCGGGTGATCGACAGCCGCAAGGTAAATCAGCATACGCAGGGAGTAATCGGTATATGAAGTCAATTGCATATTGAACGCTCCAATGTCTCATGTTGTTATTTACATCATCGTACCACATTTTCGCAGAATCGCCACATCATCTGCTCGGTGTCTATGCTACAATTAAATATGTATTATAAATGCATATTTTAAGGAGGGACAAAAATGGCTTCAAATCAAACTTTACTTAAAGAAAGCACCGTGGAAACCGTGAAGGCAACTGCTCCTGTACTAAGGGAAAGAGGAGCAGAAATTACCGAACACTTTTATAAAAGAATGTTTGAACAGCATCCGGAACTTCTTCATATTTTCAACCAGACAAACCAGGAAAGCGGAAGGCAGCCTGAAGCACTTGCTAACACGGTCCTTGCTGCGGCGGAAAATATTGATCAGCTGGAAACGATGCTCCCGGTGGTCCGGGAAATTGCGCATAAACATCGAAGCCTGCAGGTGAAGCCGGAGCATTATCCCATTGTCGGAAAGAATCTTCTGGCGGCCATGAAGGAAGTACTGGGAGAAGCAGCAACCGATGACATAATTGGAGCGTGGGAAGAAGCCTACAATGTGATTGCCGATGTGTTTATTTCGGTGGAGCAGGAGAAGTATGAGGAGGCAGCTGCCCAGACAGGTGGATGGGATGGCTTTCGTACCTTTACGGTGGCACAGAAAGTCAGGGAAAGTGACGTTATTACGTCCTTTTATTTAAAGCCGGTGGACGGCGGGGCGCTGCCGTGGTTTTACCCGGGACAGTACGTCACCGTCAAAGCCGACATCCCCGGAGAAAAATATTTGCACCTGCGGCAGTACTCCATGTCGGACGCACCGGGACAGAGTCACCTTCGTATCAGCGTAAAACGTGAAGACAGCACAGATACGCTTCCTGATGGAAAAGTATCGACCTTTCTGCATCGACAGGTAGAAGAGGGGGACACCATAGAGCTGACGGCACCTGCTGGTGATTTCAAGCTCCAGGATGGAACGCGGCCGGTTGTTCTCATCAGCGGAGGCGTTGGTCTGACCCCGCTGATGAGCATGTTCCGTACGCTCGTTTCTGAAACGTCCCGGTCCGTCACTTTTATCCAAACGGCACGTTCCCGCTCTGTTCATGCTATGCATGCCCGCACTTCGGGAACAGCAGACGAATATGATCGTGTATCGTATCATGTCTGCTACGATATATGGATGGACGCGGATCATGAGGATGCTTATGTGCAGAAAGAAGGACGTCTCGACGCGGAGTGGCTTCGTTCCATCGTCCCGGACGAAGAGGCGGATTATTATTTCTGCGGTCCGATTCCGTTTTTACAGGCGGTGCACAAAATGCTGAAAGAAGAACTTAACATTGCTGAAGAACGCAGGCATTTTGAATTCTTTGGTCCTGCTGCCGACCTGGACGGATGACAGGGAAGAAAACGTCACCTTCCCGTGGTTTATGTCGTGTTCAGAAAAAAAGACCCGAACCGCGTGAAAAAAGCGGACCGGGTCTTTTTCTGTACTCTTTTTCCAGCAGAAGCAGCCGGGTTTATGTGTTTTCTTCAAACCGTTTCAGGTCGTTTTTATGACCGATGACGATGAGAATATCGTTCTCCTGTATTTGATCTTCCGCCCGCGGCGAAATATTGAATTGTTTTCCGCGCTTCAGTCCCAGGATGGTAACGCCGAATCTGGCACGAATATTAAGGTCGATCAGGGATTTCTGATTCATAAATGAAGGTGCCGCAATTTCTGCAATCGAGAAATCATCGGAGAGTTCGATATAGTCGATCACTTTGTCTGATACCAGGTGCTGGGCAATCCGGTTTCCCATGTCATGTTCAGGGTGGATGATTTTATCCGCACCGATTTTATCGAGTACTTTATGATGATAATAGTTCTGGGCTTTTACCCACACGGATTCAATACCCATTTCTTTTAACAGCAGTGTACATAGAATGCTCGCCTGGATGTTGTCCCCGATGGCAACGATGACGTGGTCAAAGTTTGTAATGCCGAGGCTGCGCAGGGATTTTTCGTCGGCGCCATCGGCAACGGAGCTGTAGGTGGAATCGTTGACCATCTCATTCACTTTTGTTTCATTAATGTCGACCGTCAGCACTTCGTGACCGAGCTTATGCAGCTCTGTGCTTACGCTGACGCCGAATCTTCCCAATCCGATAATGGCAAATTGTTTTTTCACGGTTCCTGTCTCCTCCTCCGCCTGCCCTCATTCGTTCCCGGGCAGATTAACGAACGCGATGCAGCAAAGATAATTGTAATGTACTCTTTGCATCCGTCGTTTGTCAATCGTAGATAAAACGAAATATTTTTCGGTGATGTCTTTTCACTCATGGAGGATAGAGTCTGAATGAAGCGGGGAATGTTTCGAAAAATAAACATCCATGCAGCGGCGGGCCTGGCGTTTTAAATTGGCGTTCAGGTAGCTGCTCGTTCCTTCATAGCCCCGGCAGACGTAAGAGTAGCGTGAAAACATCCCGTCATTTTCCTCAAACTGGACCCGCATTTGGTGTTTTTGCATATACGTTTTAATGGTCCGCATATCCTGATGAAGCAGCTGCATCGCCTCCTGTATGACGCTCAGATACGGATCCTTTACTTTGAATGATCCATGTTCGAACAGTTCTCTGTCCTTTTCAAGCACTTTTTTGACAAGAAGAAGCAGAATATAGTAGTGGACCATAATATGCTCTTCTTCTTTGATCTGCATAACAGCCCCTCCTGATAAGAACGTTTGTTTGTATATATTGTACCGAATGTATGTTCCTTTATACAAGTGCTTCCTTTTGGTTAGAGTGGAGAAACATTCCGGTACGGGAAAAAGATTTTTCCGCACCGGGCATTTGATTCTTTTAAAAGAGAAGGGAGATGCGTTATACTATAGGAAAGCGCATACAAAACGTTTGAGGGATAACACTTGTGGGTATGTTACCAGTAAGCACATAAAATAACACAGAATCAGACGTAATGTATGTGGGTAAAAAACAGGAACAGCAGTCGACCAACCGGATGAAAACCGGTGGAAAAGATAGGGGGTTCCGCGAAAATGTTACATCCTACACATGAACAGCACTTCATGAAGAAAGTAAAATCCGATAAACACGGAAAAAGACCGTCAAGGCAGGTGCTCCAGTCTTTGTATGCACAGATGATGATGGAATACGCCGTGTATCATTTTAATGAAGAACGTCTGCGCCGCTTGATCGATGAAGCACTGGATGCCGGGGATTCGGAACTGTTTCAGGAACTGACATCACACTACAATGCGTTGATTGGCGAATATAGAGCGGGAAAAGTTATTTCCGAACAGGGATATGAACTCGAACTCGATTTTAAAACGAAATAAACCGTGGGGGAGTCGTCTTAACAGGCGGCTCCTTTTTTAGTGCATTGGAAAACACTTGGGTTTGCGCTCCTGGAAACGGCTTCTCAAGTGCTGCCGGGAACCGTCTGTGTCAGTCTCCTGTCCGGAAATGGGACGGGGACAACACCATCAATGGAAAATTTCAGCGTCCGTTTATCGCTCCGTCAAAATACTCCGCTATTCCACAGCATCCGCATCTGCCACTTGATCCAAAAAAAAAAAGCGCGGGACCTATTACTTGGAAGGTAGAGAAGGCCTTTCGTGCAGATGTTCTCTTTTTCCGGCTTGTCTCATAGAATAATCGAAGCTGGAAAAAAGGAGAGTCTGTCATGTCCTCCGTACTATGGAAAAATATATGGCTGCTGATGGGTGCGGCACTGCTTGGAGAATGTCTGGAATTTACAATTAATATTGTGCTGGCACGGGAACTCGGGGAGACGGGGCTGGGACTATATATGTCGATCCTTCCGGTTATTATGTTTCTCGCGGTTATTGCCGGTCTGGAGCTTCCTGCCTCTCTTTCCAAAGCAACGGCGGAAAAAGATCCGATTTATCACCGTAGTATACTGCAGCACACGTTTTACTTTGCATCAGGATTCACCATTGTCTGCCTGGCTGTTGGCACACTCATTTTTCCGCTGCTTCCAGTTTTTAATGATTACCATCCGCTGCTTTCCTACCTTCTTTTGCTGCTTGTTCCCATCACTTCTTTTTCCTCTGTGGCCAGAGGGTATTTTATGGGCGCGAAGTACATGGGAAAGATTGCAGCAGCCAATGTATTACAACGTGTGACGCAGCTTGTACTTCTTGTTATCGTATTCCGTTTTTTTCATGTTGAAACGGAGGCGGCGATTCTGCTCAGTCTGGTTACGCTGATAGCATCAGAGCTTGCGGTGTGCATGTATCTGCTTCCGGCCTGCCTTCGACGTCTCAGGCAGATGAAACAAAAGCCGCGGAAGCCGATTGAAAAAAAATCGGTTCTGCGTCTGTTACTGTCGGTGTCCCTGCCGGCTACGGGACTTCGAATCTTTCATGCAGCTTCGTTCGCGGTGAAACCTTTTTTGATAAAGGCGGCGCTCGTGCAGGCGGGAGTTGGAGGAGAAATGGCAGTCGTTCAATACGGGAAGCTGGCCGGGGTGGCCTTTACAATCGGCTTTTTTCCCGCGTTTATCGCCCATTCCCTGCTGCTTGTTCTTATCCCAGCCGTATCCGAAGCGTATGCCAAAAAAGAAATACATCAACTGGAAACGATGCTCCGCCGGATGGCCGTTTTTACGCTCATTTACTCAGTGCCGGCGGTGTGCCTGTTTTTCTTCTTTGCGGACGAATTGACGGGACTCTTCTTTGAAGAGTCTCCCGCATCGGTCTATCTGCAGCTGCTGACCCCGTATTTTTTCTTTCATTTTTTCGTTATTCCGATGCAGGCGTTTCTTATCGGGCTCGGGCTTGTGACAGATGCGTTTGTTCATTCCGTCTGGTCCACTTCTGTATCCTTTCTTCTGATGTATGTCCTTGGATCCATGCCTGATCTTCGGATGGACGGCGTTATTCTCGGCATGAACACGGGGGTTGTGCTTCTCGCAGGGCTTCACGCAGCAACCATCCGGAACCGGCTGCAGGAGCCTATCGGCTGGAAGCTTCGGGAAATCTGAAGAATATCTGTACCGTGGATGGCGTTTCCCGGCAGAAATCGTTATACTGGTGAATAGAAGAACGACATGTAAACAGGGGGCATACCGGTGATCTTATCAGATCAGACGATAAAGCAGATGATGGAACAGGAGACATTGCAGATTGACCCGGTGGATGAGCATCAAATCCAGCCGGCTTCGGTGGATATCCGTTTAGGGACGCACTTTCTTAAAATAGATGAGAATGCGATAGAGGCTATTGCTCTCGATGAACCGGCACGTTATGTAGAGTTTGAAAGCGAGGAAGTAATCATTCCTCCTCATTCGTTTCTGCTTGCAACGACCAAAGAATACATCCGCCTGCCGCATCACGTCACAGCGTTTGTGGAAGGGCGGAGTTCCATCGGCAGGATGGGTCTTTTTATTCAGAACGCCGGCTGGGTGGATCCGGGCTTTGAAGGGGAAATTACACTCGAATTGTACAATGCCAACCGGCTTCCCATACGGCTGAAAGCACAGCGCCGGATTGCCCAGCTCGTTTTTGCATTTATGGATCAGGAAGCTTCATCTCCTTATGACGGGAAGTATCAGGGACAGAAAAAAGCAGTCGGAAGTCAGGTTTATTTAGACAAAGACTCCGATTAATCTGACCTTTGCCGGAAATATCACCTCGTGCATAAAAAATACAATTCCTTCATAATTTTCTTCAAATGTCCGAAATAAAGAGTAGGACGAACCTGCTGTTTCAGCAGAGAGGAGTAAAGGATGAGAAAGAAGGCTTTGTCTATCACGGTTTTTTATTTTGCAGCAGGAATGCTGTGGGTTGTGCTGAGTGACCGTCTGCTGCCTGAGGAAACCGGCATGCAGACACTAAAAGGGAGTATGTTTGTCGGAGGTACTGCTGTGCTTCTTTACTTCGTATTGCAGCAACATCTGGCAGCCAGCCGGATGCACCGGGAAGATAAAGAAAAAGCAGACCTGATGTATGAAGCGGTGTTTGACAACGTCACAGATTTTTTGTTTATTGCGTTTCTGCCGGAAAAAGACGCCCCCCTTCGTTTCCACGAATGGAACAAACGGGCGTCGGAATGGTTGGGCAAAAAGGGAGCACGCCCCTATTTGACGTTTCAAGAATTGTCCAGTGGAACCTGGAAAGAGGAAGCACTTATGCAGGAGAACCAAATACTGGATAATAAACAACTGACCTTTGACTGGGAGATCACCGACGAGTCAGACCGGGTACTGCCGGTGAGAGTGAAAACGACCAAAACAGGATTTGCAGACAGCCGGGTTATCATTGCAGCATTCAAAGATGTCAGTGCCTATCAGGAAGCGGTACATAATATCTATGAGTTGTCTTATTACGATAAAACAACTCAACTGCCGAATGAAGCTTTCTTTGTAAGACACCTCCAGGAAATGGATGCAGAACAGAACCGGGTGGTCATAGCTGTTACTTTTCACCATTTCCGTCGTATCAGTGAAACAATGGGGATGGACACAGAGCACAGGGCAGCGGCTGCAGCTGCAGCCAAGCTCCAATCTATCCTTGAAGAGCAGGAAGCACTCGCCCGTAAGAACAATCATGAATTTCTGATGCTTCTTCTTCGGGAGAAAAACAGCACAGAGCAGATTGTACATGCGTTGGACCGCGCCTTTGAACAGCCTGTGAAAATAAACGGCCGGGACATTTTTGTATCCTTTACAGCCGGTATTGCCCAGGATGAAGATGGAAGCAAGAAAGCAGAGCTTCTGCTTCAGCAGGCTGATATTGCATATTCCCACGCGGAGCGGAGCAATCAGCAGTACGGGGTTTACCGGCCTGGTATCGAACAGGAAGCCCGAAAAAAATACGAAATAGAAAATGACTTATATTTTGCAATGGAACGCGGGGAACTGTTTGTCATGTACCAGCCGTTTGTTTACGGCAATAAGGGTGAAACCAAAGGAATGGAAGCGCTGCTTAGATGGAAGCATCCGGTTCACGGAATGATTCCTCCGTCTACGTTTATTCCGATGGCCGAAGAGAACGGATTAATTCATCAACTGGGATGGTGGGTGCTGAAGGAAGTATGCAGAGAAGCCGGTCCTGTATTAAAGCGTCACCGGAACTGGACAGCAGCTGTAAATCTTTCCAGCAGGCAGCTGGAGCATTCAGGTTTTATCAAAGAGCTTCCTGATCTTGTCCACGCCTATGAGATTGCGCCGCATCAGCTGGAACTTGAAATCACCGAACGTACGATGATGCACCCGGACCGGATGCTGCCTGTTCTGAAGCGTCTGAAAGAATACGGGTTCCGTCTGAGTCTTGATGATTTCGGGACAGGATACAGTTCCCTGAGCCAGTTAAAAGAGCTGCCGGTCGACACATTGAAAATCGACCGGTCTTTCATCGAAGACATGAATGAAAAACAGAAGAACGCTGCGATTGTTAAAACGATTATCCACGCGGCCGGAAACCTGAACATGAAAGTAGTGGCCGAAGGAATTGAAAAAGCAGAGCAGGCCCGGGAACTGCTGGCGATGGATTGTTTTTACTTCCAGGGATACTATTTTTCCGTGCCGAAAACAATACAGGAGTTTTCATGGAGCAGGGAAGCGTGATCATCCAGCGGTCCGGGTCTTTACAGAAGCCGGACCGTTGTTTTATGTGTGCGCAGGCACACAAAAAGCCGGGGTTGCGTGAGAATGTTATAATGGGAACGTTACAACACAAAAGAATGGTACCCGGTACCGGGATTAGATAGAAAGAGGGATGGAAATTGGGTTTTTCAGAGGAAAAGGCGGTGGTTGTATTCAGCGGCGGCCAGGACAGTACGACCTGCCTGTTCTGGGCGCTTGAACAGTTTCAGGAAGTGACTGCTGTCACATTTGATTACGGCCAGCGCCATGACAATGAAATTGAAACAGCGCGGGATATTGCAGCTGATCTGGGCGTGGAACATCACGTTCTCGATATGAGTCTGTTAAACCAGCTTGCCCCGAATGCGCTCACGCGGGACGATATGGAAGTGAAAGAAGGAGAGGATGGAGAGCTGCCTTCGACGTTTGTAGAGGGACGAAACCTGCTGTTTTTCTCCTTTGCCTCCATTCTTGCTTCACAAAAAGGTGCCAAACATGTTGTCACCGGTGTATGTGAAACAGATTACAGCGGTTACCCGGACTGCCGCGATGTATTTGTGAAATCATTAAATGTAACGCTGAATCTGGCGGTGGGGAAAGAATTTGTGCTTCATACCCCCCTTATGTGGCTTGATAAAAAAGAAACGTGGGAACTCGCTGATAAGCTCGGCCGGCTGACATATGTAAAAGACAACACTCTGACATGCTATCACGGCATCCGCGGAAATGGCTGCGGGGAATGCCCGGCCTGTAAGCTGCGCCGGGCCGGCTATGAGCAGTATATGCAGGAAAAGGAACGGGAACTCGAATGATTCATCAATTTTATCCACAGGTGCCGCACACCTATCGTTATGAACTGAACAAGGATATGCAGCTGTCCGCCGCTCATTTTATTCCGGCGGAAGCTGCCGGAAAGTGCGCCAATGTGCATGGGCATACGTATGTCATTAACGTGACCATAGCAGGGGACAGGCTGGATCACACCGGATTTCTCGTCGACTTTAAAATGATAAAAGAACTCGTTCATGACCGCTTTGATCATTCCCTCCTGAATGACGACGAGGCTTTTGCCGGCCAATACGGCGGGGATCCTGACACCTTTCCTACGACAGAAGTAGTCGCACGCACGATCTGGCAGAACATTCAGCGGGAGCTGGATACACGTTTCAACCAGCCCCGCTGCCTCCAGGTCATTGTCCGGGAAACACCGACAAGCTACGTCGTCTACCGGGCAAAGGAAGGAGACTTCTCGTTATGAAGAAAGTCCCTTTACTAGAAATATTTGGTCCTACTATTCAAGGAGAAGGAATGGTAATCGGCCAAAAAACGATGTTTCTGCGGACCGGCGGCTGTGATTACCGATGCTCATGGTGTGATTCTGCGTTCACATGGGATGGCTCACAGAAGCCGGATCTTATGGAGGCGCAGGAGATTGTGACGCAGCTGGAAGCCAAAGGTGGATCTCTCTTCAGCCATGTCACTATTTCCGGAGGCAACCCCGCTCTTCATGACGGTCTTGGCGAAGTGGTCCGTCTTCTTCAGGAGAAAGGTATTCAGACAGCGGTGGAAACCCAGGGAAGTTTCTGGAAGGAATGGATGACAGATATTGACGAGGTTACGATTTCCCCGAAACCGCCGAGTTCCGGAATGCAGACAAACTGGGAACAGCTTGATACGTATATCCACCGTCTGAAAGGCCGGCAGAAAAAACAGGTCAGCCTGAAAGTCGTTATATTCGATGAGACCGATCTTTCCTATGCTGCAGAGGTTCACGAAAGGTATCCGGAAGTGGAAATGTTTCTGCAGACCGGAAACGATGAATGGAGCACAGCCGAGAATCAATGGCTTCTAACCCACCTTCTGAATAGATATGAGTGGCTGGTGGAGCAGGCCCTGCATTCTGAAAGGCTGAATGATGTAAAAGTACTGCCGCAGCTGCACACACTGCTGTGGGGAAATAAACAGGGGGTATAACCATGCCGGAACGAAATGATATCCAGAACCTATCTCACCTGGGGCAGGAAGAGACGAGTTATACGTTTGAATATGATCCTTCGCTCCTGGAAACGTTTGAAAACAGCCATCCGAACCGGGATTATTTCGTTAAATTCAACTGTCCCGAGTTCACGACGCTCTGTCCGAAGACGGGGCAGCCCGATTTTGCTGCCCTGTATATCAGCTATATTCCTGATGTAAATATGGTGGAGAGCAAATCGTTGAAGCTGTATTTGTTCAGCTTCCGGAACCACGGCGGATTTCATGAAGATGCCATAAATACAATCGTCAATGACCTTGTCGAACTGATGAATCCGCGCTATCTTGAAGTGCTCGGCAGATTCACCCCGCGCGGAGGGATCTCCATTGATCCGTATGCCAATTACGGACGCCCCGGCACAAAATATGAACAAATGGCAGAAACGAGACTGCTGTATCATGACATGTATCCTGAAAACATTGATAATCGGTAAACAGGCACCCCGGGGACACTCCGTGGTTATACACTGTATATTACCCGTGATAAACAAACAAAACCCGGATCCGCCTGGAATCCGGGTTTTGTTTGTGGTTATGATTCGTCGTTGGCATCTTTTGCTGATTGCTTTGCTTCTTTTTTTAGAGCATTCAAATCTTCGGTCCACTGCTTATACCGGCCTCTGCCGTATTCGTACGTTTTATCTCTACGGCCGCGGTAGGCAGCATTCACTTTGGAAGGAACATTGATCGTCCATCCCCACAGCCGGGCAATCTGTCTGCGCGTTGTTTTTCCATTTTGGGGAGCCGTCAGGAGTGTGGCGGCAAAAGCGGAAAAAAAGCCTGCGGCAGCACTGATCCACCGTATCTGTTTATTCATGATGTTTTGTTACCTTCTTTAAATTCTTTAAGGGCACTCCGTTTTTGATACAGATAATAGACAAGAGCCGCGCCGCCATACAGCCCGCCTAAATCCCGGTTCTCCGCTTTTTCTTTGGCTTCGTCCGTGTTTTTCTTCATGGAATCCGTCATATCGACAAGAGAAGAGGACAATTTTCTCGAAGCTTCACCGGCATCTCCGAGAATATAGAATAACGGATTCAGTGTGCGCATTTTTTCATTTAAATCAAGGAGTGTTTCATTACTGTTATGAATGACCACCCCGGTTTCTTTCATTACATCATCAAGCTGATCCGGGAGTTTTTCGACTGTCTTATTCACTCCACCAAGCACGTTGGTAAGGTTGTGCAGGGTCCGTGCAAGGAAAATAACGAGTACGGCAAATGCGATTGCAATAATAAGTATACTGATTCCTACTAAATCCAACATAATCCCTCCTAGTGTTTCTTTTGCCTATTCTATCATGAAACGGACCGTTTATGTTTACGATTCCCTTTGATTTGCGACAATATCCAGCATATTTCTAATGTATTCGCCAACAACCGGTATACCCGCGAGCTGGGTAAGAAGAAAAAACAATAAAGCAAGGAAAAGTGCGGTGCCAAGCGTTAACCCCACGCCGCGTGCCACACCGGCGATCAAATTTGTTTTAATGACTTCCGATGTTTTCGTATAATGATAGGCTAAATCTTTCATCCGTGAAGTTGTCGTTATTTCTTCCAGTTTGTTAACAAGCATCTCCATTTTTTTCATTTCATCCCGTTCGGGCGGCTCCCTGCGTTTTTCAAGTTTTCTGTTTTTTGTCTCCTGTTCCTCAGACATACTCATCCCCCTTCATGCATTCGACAAATTCCAACTTTCACTTACCCTTTTTCGACCGTATGTAAACGCAAAAAAACTCCGGAAAAAATCCGGAGAAAAACACATTAGGATGTTATTTCGCTGAATATCCGGTTGCAGGCTGCAGCAGAGTCCATATCTTTTTCCGTGATGCCGCCTTGATCGTGCGTGGAATACCGGATGGTAATGGTTGTATGGTCAATCGTAACATGAGGGTGGTGCTGTACTTCTTCGGCATATTCCGCTACTTTATCGACAAACGAAATGCCTGTCAGAAATTCTTCAAAAGAAAAGGTACGTTCAATGCTCTTCGCATCAGAACGTTTCCAACCGTCCAGTTCATTGAGCCGCCGTTCGATAACTTCATTGTCCAGTGTGCTCATGCAACACCTCCTTAAGCATAATCACAACAAATTCGTTCCCTGAATTAAACATTCTTAAACCTGAAAGGTACATAACGAAACCATGCGTAGGAAATAAAAGAACAGGGAACCTTTATATGTAGTAGTAGAAAAGGGGAGGAATTCGACTATGCATAATGGATTTGCAGAAAACGAATACGGACGTCTATCGGAAGTGTTGATGTGCAGCCCCGAGCAGATGAAAATCGTGGAAGTCATCAATGACACCCAGAAAAGGTATAGAATGAAGAACATTGATCAGGAGAAGGCGGCAGCACAGCATCAGGAACTGAGAACTGTCCTTAAAAATCACGGAGTGCATGTGCATCTTCTCCCTCCGGAAGAAAGTATGCCGGAACAGGTGTTTACAAGGGACCTTGGATTTACATCAACCAAAGGAATACTTATCGGAAACATGAAGGAAAAGGTAAGAGAGCCCGAAACAGCAAGGGTGAAACAATGGCTGGATGCGAATGACTGGAGTTATGAAGAAATGGAAACAGGCGCTCTGGAAGGCGGGGATATCATTATCGATGACTTCCTGCTCTTTGCTGGAGAAAGCAGCCGGACGACCCCGGAGGCGCTGGAGGAACTAAAAAGCTGGTTTCCGGAGAAAAAACTGATCCGCATTCCACTGAAAAAACAGTATCTGCATCTGGACTGTGTATTTAACATTCTCTCTCCAGGCACAGCTGTCATTTATGAACCGGCTTTGACCGAAGAAGCGCTGCGAAATATCAGAATGCATTACCGGACGATTTCCATAGGAGAAAAAGAACAGTTCCGTCTTGCTGTGAATGTGCTGGGAATCGGCTCTCATACTGTCATTGCACTTCCGGAAAATAAACGGGTGAATCACCAATTAATAGAATGGGGATTTCATGTCATCGAAGTCGACTTGTCGGAAATAATTAAATCCGGAGGTGCGTTCCGGTGTGTGACGTTTCCTTTGAAAAGGATGACAGAAACATAAATCTGTTATCTGCAGCTTTTTCTCCAAAAAAACACTTGTAATAAAGCAGAATGGTACGTACAATATGAAAGGAAAACTTGTCTTTATAGACGAAATAAATGTTTCTTCTGTCACAGACAGACTGACCAGTCGGTCTTTTTTAGATTTGGAAGCAATGGAGAGAAGGTGCTCAAATGTTTAAAAGAGTATTGATAGCAAATCGTGGAGAGATAGCAGTACGTATTATAAGGGCATGCAGGGAACTTGGGATTGAAACGGTAGCCGTTCATTCGGATGCGGACCGCGAAGCTCTACATGTTCTTATGGCTGATGAGTCATACTGCATCGGGCCGAAGTCTTCTGCGGAAAGCTACTTAAACAAAACCAATTTGATAGCAACAGCGCTGAAGACGGGAGCGGATGCGGTACACCCAGGCTACGGCTTTTTATCCGAGAATGCGGAATTTGCGGAGATTTGTGCGGACCATAACCTGACGTTTATCGGACCATCAGCGGAAGCCATCAGCAAGATGGGAGCAAAAGCCGTTGCCAGGGAAACAATGAAGCATGCCGGTGTTCCAGTTGTTCCCGGCACCGAAGGAATTATTGAAAACGAGCAGGAAGCCTTAAATACTGCAGAAGATATAGGTTATCCCGTCATTGTAAAAGCGACCGCCGGCGGTGGGGGAAAAGGCATGCGTGTGGCCGGTGATGCCGAAGGACTGCAGCAGGCTGTGCAGATGGCCCAGCAGGAAGCAGCGACTTCATTTGGCGACCCTGCCGTATATATGGAGAAGTTTGTTGAAGAACCACGGCACGTGGAAATTCAGATTATGGCAGACAGGCACGGCAGTGTTATTCACTTAGGGGAAAGAGACTGCACCATCCAGCGCAGGCACCAGAAATTGGTCGAAGAAGCACCGTCCCCGGCTCTGGACGAAGCAACACGGCAGGAGATGGGGCGTGCTGCTGTTAATGCAGCCAAAGCCGTGGATTACTGCGGAGCAGGTACCGTTGAATTTCTGCTGGACAAACATAATCAGTTTTATTTTATGGAAATGAACACGCGGATTCAGGTGGAACATCCGGTGACAGAAGAAGTGACCGGCGTAGATCTTGTGAAAGAACAGATACTGGCAGCTTCTGGACGTCCCTTGAGTTACCGGCAGGAAGACATCAGAATCGAAGGATGGGCCCTCGAATGCAGGATAAATGCGGAGAACCCGAGCCGAAACTTCATGCCGTCGCCGGGAAGAATTGATACGTACCTGCCGCCGGGCGGCTTTGGAGTGAGAATAGACAGTGCGGTGTATACAGGCTACACGATTACACCTCATTACGATTCCATGGTAGCAAAGCTGATTGTAAAAGGTGCCACCAGAGAAGAAGCTGTCAGCAGAATGAAAAGGGCTTTATCAGAATTTGTAGTCGAAGGTGTTTATACTACAATTCCTTTTCACGCGGCGTTAATGGATCATGACGTGTTCCGCAAAGGAGACTTCACAACAGCGTTCCTTGAAGAACATCAGGTTATGGAATCATCCTCTGACGAATAGAAAGCAGGTGATACGGTGCCGGTAACAACCACAAAACAGCGGATAACGGATGCGGCTCTTCAGTTGTTTGAAGAATCCGGATTTCATGCGGTGACCGTCGATAAGATAGTACAAAAAAGCGGAACATCCAAAGGCGGTTTTTACCATAACTTTAAATCAAAAGATGAACTGCTCTATACCATCCATGAATCCTTTATCACATATATCATCGAAAAAGCCTACCAGGCGCATACAAGCTGGAATACCCCGGCGGAGAAGTTATATGAGACGGTTCATTCGTTTGTGCGTATGTTTGAAGTATACCAGGCCCATGTGACGGTCTTTTATCAGGAGAGCCTGTATTTGTCGCCGGTTTATTTTGACAGTATAAAAAAGAAACGGGACCGTTACAAAGACATGATGTTTTCTGTCGTTGAAGACGGAAAAAGCCAGGGGGATTTCCGGCAGGAACTTCCCGTACCTATTACCTCGATGGCGATTTTTGGTATGATAAACTGGACATATAAATGGTATAAATCCGACGGGGCGTATTCGGTACGGGAAATAGCTGATATTTATGCTGATTTAATTATGCAGGCGGTATTGACGGAAAAAGCCAGAAACAAACCGGAATACCAGCGCTTTTTCCTGGGGCATAAAGTAGGTTGAAAAATTTAATGAAACAGAGGACAAGGAGTGTAGTAAATGTTTACGATGGATGAAATTAAAGAGTTAATCCGGGCGGTGGATGAATCTTCTGTCGGTGAATTGAAAATTCAGGGAGAAACACAGGAAAAAATCACAATTAAAAAAGAAGGTACTTCCGGTGCGGCGGTTCAGTCTGCTCTTCCGGTACAGCCGGTACAGCAGGCGGCACCGGCCCCTGCTGTGGAACCTGAAGATAAAGACCAAGGGGCTCCGCAGAAAAATGATCATTTGAAAGAGATTGTATCCCCTATGGTCGGCACGTTTTACCGTGCTCCTTCTCCTGAAGCAAGCATATATGTCAAAGAAGGAGACCAGGTCAAAGAAGACAGCGTAGTCTGTATCGTCGAAGCTATGAAGCTGATGAACGAACTTGAAGCGGAAATGTCCGGAGAGATTGTTGAAATTCTGGTGGATGACGGGGAACTGGTGGAATACGGTCAACCGTTGTTCCTTGTCGATCCGAAGTAATGCATATAACAGGGGGAAGCCCTGCAGCAGAAAAGAGACGGTGTGTTTTTTTCCGTCTCTTTTCTTCATCATAAAGGGGGAAGCGGGAATGAAACGAATACTCATCTGGTTTATGCACCCGGATCGAAACAGCTTTAATGGGGCTGTACTGAACACGCTGCAGCAGAAGTTGGAGCGTGGGGATGTACAAACTCATGTGCGCTGGATTCCGGAAATAAATATCTCCTTTCAGTTAACGAAAAACGAGTATCATGAATCCCTCCGCGGGAGATATCCCGAAGAGATACAATATGAACATTCCTGGATCAACTGGGCGGATGCTGTCCTTTTAGTATTTCCCCTCTGGTGGGGTGGTTTCCCTGCGGCGGGGAAAGGATTTATGGATCGTGTGCTTTCTTATCGGTTTGCCTACACTATGCAGGGGGAGACCCCGGTCCCTGAAATGAAAGGGAAAAAGCTCGGAGCAGTATATACAACCGGCGCGCCGGAAGAAGATTTTCGTTCATCACGGGAGCGTCTGGAAGCATTGTGGGATGAACAGATTTTTTCTTTCTGCGGCTTTGAGACCCTCCCCTTTCTACAGCTTGGCAACGTTGTCCAGGCCGATGAAGCCGGGCGCGCCAAACGTCTTAGAAGCGTAGAGAAGTATGCAGAAAAGCTTATTTCCACTACACCGTAAATCTTGTGTTTTGAGGGTGCGGCGGGGGAAGTGATATGATAGAAAACTGGGTACGAGATACGTTTCTATTGATTGAAAAAAGGATGAGATACAGATGATTTGGATGTTGGATACCTGGATTTTTTACCTGCTGTTGTCCGTGCTGCTTCTTGGCATCACTTTTTCAGTGGGGATGGTGCTGCACCGGTTGATTCAGAAGAAAGAAAAAAAGACGAAGATGAAAGAACGGGCAGCCGCGGTCATTCTTGCTGCTGTGATGGCAGCCTTGTATTTATACACTGCCGAGTGGTTCACCGACCGGGCGGCTATGGGTGAACGCGTCGTAACATCTGATGGTATACAGGAAACACAAAGGGAACAAAGCGTGGTCATTCCTTTTGGGTCGTATGCGGTTGTGGAACGTCTTTACGATTTCGGTTATACACGGGATGAAGAACAAAGCGGAGAAACCATTCGTTATACATTTACCATTACCGATGGTGAAGCATTCCTGAAAGAGTATGAAAATTATATAGAAGGAAACGGTGTGTTCATCAACCGCGGGCGGATTGCTTTTGAGCAGCTTTATGAAGAAGAATGGCAGCCGGAACTGCCGCCCGGTTCAGAAAACGAAAGCACCGATTTTCCGGGCGTGAAGCTGGAACAAAGCGTGATATCTCCTTGATTCTTCCTAAGCGTCCACCCCCTCCTCCTGCGGCGATAAGCGGGAGGATTTTTATAATTATCGAAGCCTTCTCCATGTTCATGAAAAGATCTCTGCATTAACGCTTTACTGTAGAAAAAATTTATATTTACAAGAATTGTTCCATCTTATAAGATAAGTATAACTATAAGAAAAGCATACATATAAGAGGGGGAAGAACAGATGGTGATTCGTCATTGGGGAAAGGTATTGTTGACAGGTATACTGTCCACATCCGTATTGGCAGCCTGCGGGCAGGATGAAGGCAGTCCAGAAAATTCGGGGGAAACGGAAGGGTCCCAGGAAGAAGTGGTTCAGGTGGGAGCGACACAGATTGTGGAACATCCTTCCCTGGATGCAGCGTATAAAGGGTTCAAACAGGGGCTTGAAGACAATGGCTACACAGAAGGTGAAAATATTGAATACGATATGCAGAATGCACAGGACGATATGAGTAATGCTCAGACTATTGCCAATAATTTTATTTCAAGCGGAGTGGACCTTATTTTCGCCAATTCCACCCCGAGTGCGCAATCGGCTCTGCAGGCCAGTTCTGAAACTCCCATCGTTTTCACATCAGTGACAGATGCTGCAGAAGCTGGTCTCATAGAAAGCCCGGAATCTCCGGGAGAATTAATCACCGGCGTAATGGATCTTCATCCGGAAATGATTAACAGGACAGTCGGTTTCATATCCGAAAACTTTCCGGAAGCCCGTGTCGGCATGGTGTATAATTCCGGAGAACAGAATTCGGTGACACAGGTGGAAGACGTGAAGACTGCGATGGAAGATACGAATCTGGAAGCCGTAACACGCAGTGTTTCCTCCTCTGCAGAAGTACAGCAGGCGGCGGAATCTCTTGCAGGAGAAGCTGATGTTATGTACATTGTAACGGACAATACCGTTGTATCGGCTCTGGAATCTGTGGTGGGAGTTGCGAACGAGCAGGACATCCCTATGGTAGTAAGTGAACCGGATTCTCTGGAACGCGGCGGTCTTGTTACCTACGGTATTGACTACGAGCAGATTGGGCATCGTGCCGGAGAAATGGCTGCCCGGATTCTGGACGGAGAAGCCTCTCCTTCCGACATTCCGGCCGAGTATCCAAAGGAAATGCAGCTGATGATTAACCGGGATGCGGCTTCAGAACAGGGAGTAGAGATAAAGGAAGCATGGAAAGAAGAAGCAGAATTTATCAATTAGTGATAAACCTGGTCCGGTCTGTGTTTACAAAGTAACGGACCGGACTTTTTCATGCATAATAGGAAACGAAGCATCAGAATGTTATGGATCCCGCAGTTTCCGGCGGTGAACCGGGTCTTCTGATGACTATAGGAAAGGGGGGAACATGCAGTTATGTGGACCGCATTATTCGGTTCTGTAGAAACCGGAATCATATACGCGTTAATGGCGCTTGGTGTTTACATATCGTTTCGGGTGCTTGATTTTCCTGATCTTACAGTAGATGGGAGCTTTGTGACAGGGTCTGCCATTGCCGCGGTACTTATCACGAGCGGGCAGTCCCCGATTATTGCAACAGCAGCCGGAACGGCAGGGGGCTTTCTGGCAGGGTGCATTACCGGAATTCTCCATACGAAAGGAAAAATCAATCCTCTGTTATCAGGAATCTTAATGATGATTGCTTTATATTCCATCAATTTACGTATCATGGGGGGACAGTCCAATGTTCCGTTGTTAAATGAACAAACGATATTCACTATGATAACAGAGTTCTGGACGAGTCTTGGCATCAGCCGGCCCGTTAATCAGTCTCTGGCCGGCCTCGGCATTACCGACCCTTCCATTATTTTCACAGCGCTGATATTGACCTTTATCGTCAAGTTTATCACCGACTACTTTCTCAAAACGGAAGTCGGCATGGCTCTTCGCGCGACGGGTGACAACAAGTCGATGATCCGCAGCTTTTCCGCCAATACGGATGGACTGATCATCCTCGGTATCGGGCTCTCCAATGCGCTGGTAGCTTTATCAGGTGCCCTTGTTGCACAGCAGGGAGGCTTTGCCGATGCCGGTATGGGAGTCGGCATGATTATTATCGGACTGGCGTCTGTTATTATTGGGGAAGCGTTGTTTGGAACGAAATCCATAGCACGCACCACGTTCGCCGTTATTATCGGTGCCGTTGTATACCGCATTGTTGTAACCATGGCTCTTTTGGCTGATTTTCTTGAGACAGGAGACATGAAACTGATTACAGCGGTGATTGTTATCGGCGCGCTGATTACACCGAAACTTATTGAATCGCGGCGGGAAAAGAAACGCAGGCTCCGTAAAAAAGCGGAACTTTCCAAAGCATCACCGGCTGACGAAAGGGGAGAGCAGAATGCTTCGACTTGAACAGGTTTCTCTTACATTTAACGAAGGAACGATGGATGAGAAGCAGGCCCTGCAGAACGCAAATATCGAACTGAAAAGCGGTGAATTTTTGACAGTTATCGGCAGTAACGGAGCTGGAAAGTCAACTTTGATGAATGTGATTTCCGGATCCATCATTCCAGATACAGGAAACATTTTTATTAATGGTCAGGCTGTTACTCCGATGCAGGAATATAAACGCTCGCAGATGATCGGCCGGGTCTTTCAAAACCCATCGGCCGGCACCGCTCCTTCTATGACGATTGAAGAAAATTTATCTATGGCCTGGTCCCGCAACAAAAAACGCACGTTGAAGCCGGGTGTCAATAAAAAGAAAAAAGAAGTATTCCGGGAACATTTGAAAACATTGAACCTGGGACTCGAAGACCGCATGACCGCAAAGGTCGGACTGCTTTCCGGCGGAGAAAGACAGGCATTATCATTGTTAATGGCTACATTTACAGAACCTGACATTTTGATGCTGGATGAGCATACTGCCGCGCTTGATCCCTCGAGAGCAGAGCTGATTACCGGCATTACCGCAGACGTAGTGGAGAAGTTCCAGCTTACGACACTGATGGTTACGCATAATATGCAGCAGGCTCTGGATCTTGGAACGCGTCTGATTATGATGGATCAGGGTCAGATTATTCTGGACGTGGCAGGAGAGGAAAAACAGAATTTGACGATTGAAAAACTGCTCGAAGAATTTCAACGTCTCCGCGGAGAAAAAATGGCAAATGACAAAGCAGTGCTTGGATAATGCAGGAGGTGGAAGCATGAAAGCTGCAGCAGTCAAGGCAGAAGGAAGTGTCAGAGAAAAGCTGGCGATTGTTACAGAGGATAAACGTGTTATAGACATGACAACGGCTGCCCGGCAGAGTGGTTCAGATTACCACGTTCCCGAAACGATGATCCAGGCAGCTGCGGAGGGAGAGGTGTTTTGGGAAGAAGCAGAGAAATTGACAAAGTGGGTGCTGGCTAACAACCGTGAAGACTGTATCCAGACGTTTGACGATGTTACTTTATCCGCGCCGATCCCTGCACCATTAAAAAATATTATGTGTGCCGGAAAGAACTATAGAGACCATGCGTTGGAAATGGGAAGTGAAGCAGATGTTCCGGAGGATCCAATTATTTTCACCAAAGCTCCTACTACGGTTATAGGTCCAGGAGAGGAGATACATTCACATCCCGGAATCACAGAGGAAGTGGACTACGAAGGGGAGATAGCTGTCATCATCGGAAAGGAAGGGAGCGGTATCTCGGCAGAACAGGCTGATGATCACATTTTCGGGTATACGCTCGTAAATGATGTCACAGCAAGAGACCTCCAGAAAAGACATAAGCAGTTCTTTCTCGGAAAAAGTCTGGATACATTCTGCCCGATGGGTCCGTATATTGTGAGACCGGAAGAAATAAAAGGAAAAGATATCACACTTGAAACGTATGTGAACGGAGAACGCCGGCAGCAGGCGGCTGTCTCCCAGATGATTTTTTCGGTATCCTCCCTCATTGAAATTATTTCCCGGGCAATAACACTCCAGCCCGGTGATGTTATTGCCACAGGTACCCCAGCCGGAGTGGGAAAGGGATTCAATCCTCCACGTCTTTTACATCCCGGTGATGAAGTGGTTGTTACTGCCGAAGGACTGGGCCGGCTCACAAACAGAGTCCAATGATAATTATGATACAGGGATAACGAAAGGGAGTTCCCATTCCATCGGTTCTGTTCGGGACCGCTCTGCCATGATGGAGAATCGTTCCGCCGGCTGAAAGGCGAACTCCAGAGATCCTTCGTATGTTCCATTATCGTTTACAACAGTGTTTGTAAAAGCCGGATAAATTTTTTCTCCCTGTACGTTCATGGACCACTCCAGTTTTCCGTCGGATATATAATCTGCAGCCTGAACGTTTAGTGTTTTCCCGTTTCTTTTCATGTTCGTTATTTTCAATTCTTCTCTCGTAAGAGGAAAAGAATCAGCAGTGACATCCTGAAAAAGTACTTCCTCTGTGTCACTCTCAATGACCATGAGAAGCGGCGCTGTAATATGACGGCTCTCTTCATGAAGGGGGCCGGAAAATGACTGTTCGACCGTTACCATATGGCTTTGCTCTTGTTTTTGGCTGTACTGCGCGTCTCCTGTCGTCTGATAGTTGTTTCCCTGCGCATCCGACACTTGCTCGGGAAAACGTAACGTCACGTCGGAAGAATCGATTCGTCTCGTTTCATCCTCAGCAGCAATTGAAAAAGAGAGGGAAAAGTTCGAATCGGCGTTTTCGGCACGCGTTGTATGTTCAAATGTTACGGTATACAATTCGTTGGAAAACGTTGTAACCTCTTCGCTGGATGAAGTGTCAGCATTACTGCAGGCCTCAAGAAGTATAACAGCGGGAAGAAAAACGGCCAGAAACCGCTTCATAACATAACATCCTTTTATTTATAATATGACAGGCTCAGTTTAACATATTTATTCGGTTTTTCGGTATGCTGCCAGCAAACAGATTACGCCGTATCATAGTCTATAAACAATACAAAGAGTTTGGGACAAAAGAGATCGACGATAGGAAAAACACGAACATTTCGGATGAAATGGTGAGAGCAGTTTATATAGCGTAGTCAAAATACTTCGTCTCCTGCGGGAACAGCACGTGTCTCAAGACCCCGCAGGAAGCGGGTTTCTTCCGAGGGCCCGCAGGATGCGGGTCAGGTCGGCGCCCGCCAGGAGGTGCCGATCTTAGCCGATCTTCCTCCTTTTGAGCCGTGCCCGCGGCATAGAAGACACGATGAGCCCCAGCGAATCGATGCCGCCCTTGTGCTCTGGAGTGAAAGCGAAGTATTTTGACGCAGCGATAGTTGATGAACAACAAAATGCCGAACGATCCATTTAAGGATCGTTCGGCGTTTTGTTATCTATGAATCGTTTTGTCCCAGTCTCTTCTTCAGGGATCTGATCAGACATTTTTGGTAGTTTATCTGGAAGCGGCCCGGGCTCGTTTGTTTTGTTTCTGCGGAATATCGGGCATGTCGTTGACGGATACAACATCTTCCACTTTTTTCTCCGGCTGGTGCCAGTATTGTTCATTGCCCGGAAGGTCATCAAACCAGGAAGCATCTTCGGGACAGTCCAGCACCATAAATCTGCCGTACTGCCCATCTCTGGACTGGTGGTATTTCAAATATGCTTTTCCATCTTCAACCGCCAGTATTTCAATTTTGCCGGAAGTATGACTCATGGATAACCGGATACGCTTCCCAAGGCCGCTCGTTCTTGCTTTGGCTTCCTCTACAGCATCATAGGCTTCTTTTAAAGGGAGAACAAAATCATTGTTACCGGCGACCGGTCTGTTAATAAAGAAATAGTAAGGAGTGACACCGGCCCAGGACAATTTATCAAGCAGTTCGGTCAAATCATCCGGATGATCATTGATTCCTTTCAGCACCGGGGTTTGATTTACAATAACAGCACCCGCGTCATGGAGGGCCTGAAATCCTTTTTTCGCTTCTTCGGTAATTTCACGCGGATGGTTCACGTGCGCCATAATGTAAATGCGGTGATCCGCCGTAGAATATTCACGGATCAGTTTCAACAGTTCTTCATCTTCGTAAAAACGCATCGGATTGAAGACAGGAAGCTTCGAGCCGATCCGGATAATTTTTACGTGCGGTATGCTTCGGAGTTCTTCTATAATGTAACGAAGCTTTTTGGTTGCCAGAATAAGCGGGTCTCCGCCTGTGAGGAGCACGTTGTTGATTTCAGGGTGTTCTCTAATGTATTCAAGTCCTGGATTAACATCAATCATCGCTTCTTTTACATCATTACGGAACAGTCGTTTTCGGAAACAATAACGGCAGTAAGCGCCGCAGACCTCTGAACAGATAAGAAGAGCTGTGGTTTCGTATTTGTGCTGACAGCCTGGTACGACATAGTTTGTGTCTTCATCCGATGCGTCCCACCGCCCGTATTCTTCAAGCTCTCCTTCATTGGGTATCACGAGATTCTTAATGGGGTCGTTCGGATCTTCCCAGTTAATCAGGCTCAGATAGTATTCGTTCACACGGAATACAAACTTTTCTGTTATTTTTTTCAGGCGTTCTCTTTCTTCCTCCGAAATCTGTTTGATCTGGTCAATCTTCGTCAAGTACTTGGGCTGGGCCATGTTTCGTATCATCACCTTTCTTTTATGAGAATCAACAAACGTAAAAAGTACTGGTACAAACAGTAAAAGTATAACAATTATTGTTCATAATAGTCAAAAAAATAAACGGAAAACATTCCAATGTTTTGTGTATCAAAAGCCGGCTTGATAAAAAATTTGACCAGTAAAAAAAGCCTTTCGAAACAGTATCGAAAGGCTTTTTTTACGTTTGACGGCAGGGCCGGGAAACGTATCAGCGGATGCGTGCTTCTGATTCAGGATCGAAGAAGTGCACTTTGTTCATGTCAAAGGCCATTTCGACTGTAGTGTCCGCTTCAATTTCCGAACGGGAGTCGACTCTCGCTATCAGCTGCTGTCCTCCGACTGTACTATAAAGAATAATTTCAGCACCATTCATCTCCGCCACCTCAATCGGAAGCGACACCTTGGATTCCGGCGATGATTCGAGAAACAAAGGCTCGTCGTGAATATCTTCCGGACGAATGCCCATGAGAAGCGATTTGTTTTCAAATCCCTGTTCCCGGAGTATTTTCATTTTCCCTTCCGGAACGCCGATGGAAATATTATTTCCAATATTAAAGTAATTCCCTTCAAGTTTGCCTTCGAGAAAGTTCATGGCTGGTGACCCGATGAAACCGCCGACGAAAAGGTTTTCCGGACTTTCGTACACTTCCTTCGGACTTCCGACCTGCTGGATGATGCCGTCTTTTAGGATGACGATACGGGTTGCCATCGTCATAGCTTCGGTCTGGTCGTGGGTAACATATATTGTAGTAGAATCCAGGCGTTTATGGAGTTTGATGATTTCTGCACGCATCTGTACACGCAGCTTGGCGTCCAGGTTGGAAAGAGGTTCATCCATCAGGAACACCTTTGGATCGCGGACAATAGCACGGCCAAGAGCAACACGCTGACGCTGACCACCGGAGAGCGCTTTCGGTTTCCGGTCCAGATATTCTTCAAGTCCGAGAATGGAGGCAGCGTTATCCACGCGTTCTTTTATGTGTTCTTTTTTGAATTTACGTAGTTTCAGACCGAATGCCATATTGTCATACACGTTCATATGGGGATATAGTGCATAGTTTTGAAATACCATCGCAATGTCCCGGTCTTTTGGTGGAACTTCATTCATTCGTTTGTCGTCAATCAGCAGGTCGCCTTCTGTGATATCTTCAAGTCCTGCAATCATCCGCAGAGTGGTTGACTTTCCGCACCCGGAAGGACCGACAAATACGATAAACTCCTTATCTTCCACTTTGAGATTAAAATCATCAACCGCCGCTTCTCCGCCATCATATACTTTCTTGATTTGGTTCATTGCAATTTCCGCCATTTTGTCCCCGCTCCTTTTTGTGATTAATGTTATGAATTAATTCGTAGTATAGCGTAACAGGAAGCGTTTTCATATAGAACAACTGCCCAAAATGGAAGCGATGTCTTTTGTGCACGATGCATAAGCCCTGCGTTTACGTTTATCTTTCGAGTTTTCTGATCAGTACATACAAAGCAGCTGCGTTGGCAAACTGTTTCATGTCGATGCCGGTTCTTTCAAAAATTTTATCGAGTCTGTACTGCAGGGTGTTGCGGTGCATATGAAGTTCCTTTGCCGTAAGGCTCCGGTTTAAGTTACAGAGGAAGAAGTGATACAGGGTTTCAACCAGTTCTGATTCTTTTTCAAGTCCGGCGAGCGCATAGTGATAAAGTTCTCTTTGTTCGTGTTCCTCCAGAAGCGCAAGGACAAAAGGAAGCATTTCATATCCCTGAAACGTTCGTTCTTTTGGAAAAAGCGAACGTGAAAGCTGGAAGAGTCTTTTCTCCTGTGCAAAAATCTTTTTTATATTTTCCTCCACGTGGACGCGTCTGCCTTCATAAATAAATACGTCCAGCAGTAAATCGGCAGCGAGGATACCGGCAAGTTCGCCGGCATGAAACAGGGAGGTTTCTTCGGATGAATGTTCAGGCACGAGTACAAGAAGAAACTCCCTGTTGATGAAAACAGTCCTCACTTGTTCATTGAAATAATACCGAATGGCTTCTCCAAGGTCGGACTGATTTTCATAAAGTTTTCGCCCTTCAAGATAATACAATCGGAACGAAGAATACTGGGACAGGGAGTCCGGCCGTTCGCCGCCGTCTGCAAAGTAGGTGAACCACTCACGATTCCCGCTTTGAAACGGAGCTTCTTTACTCTGCAGGTCAAAAGAAAGCAAAAGAAGCTGCTGATCCCTTTCACTCAATTCCCCGGTTTCAATCGCAAAGGCTTCGGGAAAACGGCTGGAGTGAAAAATAGTATAATATTCGCGCTCGGTAGCAGTGAGGTCTTTTTCATACACGGTGGAAGGAAAAAGACGTTTCAATGTGTTCAGCATGACAGCACGACCCTTTCTTCAACATTGTTACATTCATGCTACTAAGAATCGCGGAATTTATCTATAGAAAAGCGTAAACATACCCATATTTGCAAGTAAATATATGGTACAATGGAACAATAAAATCATTAAGTAATGTGGTGATGGCATGCCGGAGGGAAAATATTTTCGACTCGGCTACGGGTTGATTATTGTATTATTGATTGTATATCTCGGAACATTGGTGGATTTTATATTCCAGCCCCTGGTTGTTCTGTTTTCCACCTTGTTTGCCCCTATCGTCATTGCAGGGGTGCTGTTTTATCTGTTTCGGCCGGTGGTGAACGTCCTTTCCTGGAAACTGCCGAAAAGCCTGGCCATTCTTCTGCTGTATATCATTATTATTGGTCTGCTGGTGCTGCTTGTGTTCGCAGTAGGGCCGGCGCTTCAGAACCAGTTCAATAATCTTGTGAAAAATGCGCCCGCGCTTATGAACGAAGCACAACGGATGATTGTTAATCTGCAGAATCAGGAATGGTTCAACAACTTTATCGCTGAAATGGACTTTTCCTGGCGGGAAGTAACGACACGGGCAGGTGAATATGCCAATCAACTGTTTTCAGATATTGGGAGTAATATCGCAAATGTAGTAGGAATGATTACAAATGTTGTTATTATCATTCTCATTCTGCCGTTCATTCTGTACTACATGCTCAAAGAAGGAAAAAAAGCACCAAATTTTATTCTGCGGCTTCTGCCTGCTAAACAGGAAAAAGAAGGACGCCGTATTCTCGGAGACATGGACGAAGCGTTAAGTTCCTACATTCAGGGACAGATAATCGTCAGCTTTTTTGTGGGTATCTGTGTGTTTATCGGATATGTCATTATCGGACTCGATTATCCGCTTGTACTGGCTGCGGCAGCGATGTTTTTTAATGTTATTCCATTTTTGGGTCCTTGGATCGGCACTCTTCCAGGTGTCATCGTCGGACTGCTCACATCACCCTTTATGGCACTGCTTGTCATTATCGTTGTTGTCATTGTGCAGCAGATTGAGAGCAACCTTATTTCTCCGCAGGTTATGGGACGCAAACTTGATATCCACCCTTTAACTATCATCCTGCTGCTGCTGGTTGCTTCCAATTTTGCCGGTATTGTAGGGCTACTCCTGGCAGTTCCGGCCTATGCGGTCGGCAAAGTAGTTGTCAGTCATACGTACAGATTGTTAAAGTTAAGAAACAAGCCGCCGGAAGATACAACGTAAAGGGCAGGTTTAAAGAGAAAGGAGATAAATATGGGATACGAATTGGATGGCATTGAACAACTGGAAAAAGAAGAAGTGAAAAGTATCAGCGAAAAAAATGAAAAAAATCCGATTGTCATTGATGTACGGGAACCTTCGGAATACGTTGAAGGTCATATTCCAGGAGTGCCGCTGCTTCCCATGAATCAGGTTCCGGAAGTTGTTGATCAGCTCGATAAAGACAGAGAGTACCTGCTTGTCTGCCGCAGCGGCGGCCGGAGTCAGCATACGGCTCTGTATTTTAAAGACAACGGCATCGAGAATGTAAAGAATTTCGCCGGTGGAATGCTCGCATGGGATGATGAAATGAACACCGGCATGGAAAACCCGGTGCAGGATGATATAGGCAGATTGTATAAGTAAAAAAAAAGGCTCGAATAGAGCCTTTTTTTTCTAAAAGAAACACAAATGCAAAGGAAAGGGACGAGGGAGGGGAGATGGCACGTGAACATTAGAATGATATTGGGATGTTTGATGACACTTGGCCTTTTGTTTTCGGCAGGAAAAGCGGATGCCCGCGCTTTGTTTCAGACAGATGCAGGGAATGCAGGGAATGCAGGGGATACTGAGCAGCAGGGAGAAGAAGCGGAAGAAAACAGACTGGAGCATGATTTGTACATAGATGGGCAGCTCCAGACTTACACCGGAGGTCCGGTCTTTCAAAAAGGTATATTGTATGTTCCTATACAAGCGGCAGTACAGGTGATGAACGATAAGGAAGATATAGATCGTAACGTTCCGTACGAAGGAGAATCATCATTTGATTTCCTGGAAGAGCAGGATTATATTGAAGAGGTGGACGGGCAGGAAGTAGTAAGAGTTTCCAACATTCAGGAACTGGGTATCCGGGCGGAATGGCTCGATAACCCCGGACGTCTGCACCTTGAAACCGCCGACCTCCTGACAGTAGGTGATATGCGTATTGGCGATTCCATGGAGGAAGTGGATGACACATTGACTATTGACTGGAAGACCGGATTCGGCAAACCTTCAGACTATATCGGTTTTCACGGGGACATGCATGAATTTACTTACACGAACCGTTACGGAGAAGAACGCTCCGGTGAAGTACCGGATATGCAGTTGGAAATCATAGACGACGAATTAACATACATGATTTTTTCTTCCTCTGATTTTGAGACCGCAAAAGGAGCAGCGGTCGGTGACACACTGTTTGACGTCCGGCGCCTGCACGGCTCTGAATATATCGAACAGACAATCGACGGCAAGAAGGTGTACATTTATCACGTTAGTGACGGAAGTTTATGGTTCATCGCCAATGAAGAAGAGGAAGTGGAACGAATCGGTATATGGGATTTTCAACTCGAAGGGTATGAAAGATAAACAGAGGTTTATTGTAAAGCAAACGGGGAAAAAGACGAAGAGTGAAAACTGAAAAATTATTCAGGCACAATGCGGAGGTGTAATTATGAAAAAATGCAGTTTGCTTATGCCCTCAGTAGTAGCAGGCGCTGTTGGAACCGCCACTTATTTCTTAATGGATGAGAAAAAAAGAGAAAAAGTGAAGGATGTATCAAAGCATACCGTTGCGAAATGGACCGGGAAGACAAAAGAAGATGAAGATCAGGAATTGAACGAAAAAGTAGGTCACTCGGGTCCTTATGATTTCGAAGACAATGAAATGGTATCAGAAGGTGCCGTGCATTCTGTGCATCATTTTGATAAAGCAGAAGAAAAAGGGGAAGAACCGGTTCATACTACGATAAAGGATAACAAATAGAACCAAGTTGTTACTGCTGTGCCCGAATGAAAGACGGTACAGCAGTTTTTACATGACAAAACGGCCGGGATCGGCTGTGTCCCCAAAAAGAACCGGCGGGCGGAAAAAGAGAATGGTTTTTCCTTTTAACCCCGTAAGGTTTAAAGTACAATGGAACGGAACTCGTTGTTTGAAAACAATAATACCTGCTGGTTGTACACGACATAAAAACCGGCTCTCATGATACAGGCATACATAAACGGCGTGAGGTTTTGCCTGAAAAATCCGCGATAAACAACGACAGTAATATTCTGCCGGTGAAGTGTGCTGTCTTTAGATGAAACTGTTTTTGACAGGCCGGGCGGTTCAACCTATTCAGCAACAAGCTATAAGGTGGTGGGCTCTTCCATGATTACAAGAAATTCAACAATACTCAAAGAATTACAGAAAGTTCTAATCATTGTTATTTCCACCTTGGTGATGGCCGTTGGATTGAACACGTTTTTGATACCCGCTGATGTCTTTTCAAACGGTGCGACAGGGATTGCACAGCTGCTTGCGGCCCTTTTTCCACTTTCCACCGGTGTGTTTTTGCTGCTTGTCAACATCCCCATTGCTCTCCTCGGTTGGTATAAAGTAGGGAAATTGTTCACCTTCTACAGTTTCCTGCATGTTGCACTGACGACGTTTTTTCTTGAAATCGTACCAGTGGAGGCGCCATCGGAAGATATTTTGCTGAACGCTGTATTTGGTGGTGTTATCACGGCTATGGGAGCGGCTTTACCATTGAAATGGGGCGCATCTGCCGGTGGGCTGGATATTGTTGCGCTCGTACTCGCACGATTCAGTGACCGGCCGGTCGGAACCTATTTCTTTATGTTGAACGGCATTATTGTGCTCGCGGCCGGCCTGCTATTTAACTGGGAAAGTGCGCTGTACACCCTTCTGGCTGTGTATGTCAGTTCCCGTGTGATTGACACCATCCACACGCGTCACGTGAAGGTCACGGCCATGATTGTGACAAAACAGCCGGATGCTCTGCGCGAAGCGATTCATCAGCATATTACCCGCGGGATTACAAGAATACCTGCTAAAGGCGGGTATGATTACAGTGAAAAAGAAGTATTGATGATTGTTATTACAAGGTACGAGCTCTTTGCGCTGCGGGAGGTCATTGAAGAAGTGGATCCAAGTGCTTTCACCAATATTGTTACGACGACCGAAATCTTTGGCATGTTCCGTAGAGATAATTAAAACAGAACTCCCTGAAATAGGGGGGTGAGAATGGTAAGTACAGCGATGGATCCAAGGACGACTACAATCAACCCGCCTCCGGCAAGCGAAATCAGAAAGGCTGCAGCAATACCGGTGATTCCAAACAATGGATTATCGTGAATGAATACCGCTCCAGGGAAAATAAGAGCTCCAAGCGCAGCATAAGGCACATTTTTTAGAATCCCTTCTATTTTCGGAGGGATTTTTTCCGTACGAAAGAAGATAAACGGAAGCATTCTTGGAATGTAGGTTACCAAAGCCATGCCGGCAATGATGATGATGATTTCCCGGGACATTCAAGACTCCTCCTTTACATCCTGCTGAGTTTCCATGTCCTGAGGCGCAGCCCATTCTATAAGCACTGCGGACAAAATAACGGAAAGAATCAGAGCCCAGCCTTCGGCGATCCATAATGAAAAGAGACTGTTCATTACCGCTGCCAGGCAGGCTAGAAAAATCACTTTCCGGTGTTTTTTTAAGGAAGGGGTAAGTAATGCGATAAACAGAGCGTACAGTGCAAATGTAAGGCTCTGTTGTAACATAGAAGGAAGCAGATCGCCGATACTGTGTCCCGCCGCTGAAAAGCCGGCCCAGCTTATGTAGGAAATCAAAAAAACACCGTAAATGTAAGCGGAGCTGATTGTTCCTTCTTTCATGGAAGTGACAGCAAAGACTTCATCTGTAATACCAAACGCGTATCCGGCTTTTTTTAACGGGTGGTCCGGGAGCACCTTTTCATTTAAAGAAGCGCTCATAAGTAAATGCCGGATATTGACGATGAAGGTCGTGAAAATGATTTCAAACGCTCCAGTCCCTGCTGCAAGCAGGCTGAGAGCCATGTACTGGGCAGCTCCGGCAAACACGAGCATGCTCATCAGCAGCGTTTCAAGGGCTGTTAATGGAACAGTCTGGGCAATAAATCCAAACGTTATGGCTGCTGGAACATAACCAAGCGCAATGGAAGATCCGTCTTTCAAGCCGTATACAAATGGGTGGAATGATCCGGTCATAGATAACTCTTTCAACAGAGGCCTCCTTTCTATCTTGTGAAACTTCTGTTTCACAGGGTGACACCGGAATTGTGTTATAGTATAATTATTGTATGTTATAACATACAATACGTCAAGGTGGTGCAAATGAAAAAAGACCAGCTCAATGCTCATATTGGAAAGAAACTCCGGGAGATTAGAAACAGAAAAGGGCTTAGTCTTGATGAAACAGCAGAGCGGACAGGAGTAAGTAAGCCCATGCTCGGGCAGATGGAGCGCGGGGTTTCCAATCCAACCGTGGGGACTCTCTGGAAGATAGCCGACGGCCTGCAGGTCCCTTTTACGACATTTGTAGAAGTGGAACGCCCGCCTGCTGCAAAAATCAGCTTTGATGAATTGGAAACACTGGAAGGGGAGCGGGGAGGCTTCGATGTGAAGCCTGTATTTTCAAAAGACAGCCATACACCATTTGAAGTGTTCTATGTCGACCTGTCCCCGAACCGTCACTATTATTCCGATGCCCACCAGGAAGGGGTGGAAGAATACATTTTCCTAAATAAAGGAGAGCTTGGAGTCGTCGTTGGCAGCGACACCTTCCAACTGCAAAAAGGAGACGCCCTTCGTTTTGAAGCGGACGTGGACCATGGATACATCAACGAAACGAAAGAAATGGTACGTTTCATGATGATTATCTATTATTCGTAAACAGTCGATCAGTCAGAAACGAAACCCGTACCGTTTGGAGACAACATCGTAAAAACCAAGAGAGTTGTAAAGCGCTTTGGTTGCTGCGTTACTGACGCCCGTTTCCAGTTCAATACCCTTAATGCCCTGGTTTTCGGCCCAGTATATAATTTTCAGGAGAAGATTTTTGGCAATACCCTGGTTGCGGTGTTCCTTATGTACGAATAAATCATTCAACCAGATATAATAACCGCCTTTCTCAAGGGAGATGCCGAGGTTGAAAAAGGCCGCTCCAACCACAGCCCCATCGGATTCAGCAACAAAAATGTGAGCGCCTGAGTGTTCCTGAAGGGTGAGATGGATGGATTCTTTTAATAATTCGCCGGCGTTATCCCTGCCGATGGAAGCCATCTGCTCCATCAACAGATCCGCCACTTCTTTACGCAGACTTTCCGGTGCATTTTTAGGTATTTCGTAAATATTCATTGGTCAGGTCTCCTCCCTTGCCAGTATTATTTCTGCTTTTCAAATTTTTTCTTGTCGGTTAATTGGAGCCGTTCCTCCAGATAAACAGCAATTCCTTCGTCTTCATTGCTGTATGTCACTTCTGCCGCTGCCTGTTTTGCTTCAGGTGAAGCATTTCCCATAGCAACACCGCTTCCTGCTTCAGACAGCATTTCAATGTCGTTATCCTCGTCGCCGAAAGCAATCACATCTTTCAGTGTTACACCGCAGTAACGAGCTACTTTCTCAAGGCCCGCTGCCTTATTGTTGCCGGTGCTGATAATTTCAATCATGTGATGCGGTGCTCCCCAGGACCGTTGTTCAATTCCTTGCGCGTGTTCTCCGGAGATGAGGTTCCGGAGCTTTTCGGCATGCTCCAGCTTTGGATAGACCAGAAGGGAAGTAGGACCGCTTTTAAGCAGTGTCTTCAGGTCACCGCACGCTGCGGGATCCGTGTGGAGCGCGAACATATCAAGAAACGTTTCATCATAGTCGTGAAGGAATACATCGTCCACCACTTCCGCCATCATATTATTTACCTGAAATGCCTTGCACGTATCAATGATGGTTTTTGCCGTTACTAGATCAAGCGGAGAATGGTACGTGTGAAAAGAAGCATCCCCCGGATGATGGACGTACGCCCCGTTGAAATTAACGATAGGGGTGTCCAGGCCGAGCTGCTGGTAATACATTTTACTGGCCCGGTAAGGTCTTCCGGTAGCAATTGCAATGAGGTGTCCCATTTTTTTTGCTTCCTGGAGCGTTTTGTACGTTCTGGTCGAGATGGTCTTGTCTTCTTTCAGCAGGGTGCCGTCTAAATCCAGTACAATTAAATGTTTTTCCATGGCGCTTACCCTCGTCTTTCTGTCAGGAAGTCACTGCTGCTGCAAACGTGTCGTTCATCAGATTGTAAGAAATGACTTAAAAATGTACCATGAATCATGAGTATAATGCGGCTCAAATATGCTAATATGATGAAAAGAGTGTGCGTGTCCTATTTTACTTCAGCTGGCGTTGAAATGAAAGTTTCTGCTTAAATTGAAGAAGAAGGAGGTGGGCGGTGATCGCGGATTTTTTTTCGACCTATTCTTTTCGTGCGTTATGGACCCCGGAACTTATGGTTGTTCTGGCTCTTACAGCTCTCATTTATTACGGCATAATGTTGAAAAAAAGGCATAATTTCAAAGGGACGGACGAGTTTTTTGTCCGCCGGAATATATACTTTCTGCTCGGATTGGCTGCTTTGTATCTCGGCTGGGGCAGTCCATTGTATGTAGCAGGTCATTCTATTATTACCCTCCATATGACACAGATGGTATTTGCTTACTTTGCAGCGGTGCCGTTGTTCATTCTGGCGCTTCCGAAATGGCTCCTGCAATCAGGTATTGATTGGTGGCGGAAAAAAGCGGAATGGACCTACCGCATTGTCCTGCACCCGATTATTGGATTGATTGCATTCAACGCCTTGTTTTCGTTTTATCATATTCCGGTTGTTTTTGATGAAGTGATGCAGGCACCGGTTCTTCACAGTGTTTATCAGGGCGCATTATTTGCATCTGCGTGGCTGATGTGGTGGCATATGCTGTCACCGCTTCCATCTGATCACCAGCTCCCGGATCTGCGCCGGATTGTCTACATTTTTGCAAACGGCATTTTGATCACACCGGCGTGTGCGATGATTATATTTGCGGGAAGTCCTCTCTATGAAACGTACACCAATCCCGAGGTATGGTCGGAAGTAATGGCATACTGCCTCCCGCCTGGAACTGCTCCGCCGACGTCGATGATGAATAATGGACCGGGGGCGATGTCGTTTCTGGAGGCTCATTCCGACCAGCAGCTTGCCGGCGTGGTCATGAAGATCTCGCAGGAGCTGGTGTATGTCACAGCCATTGGATATGTATTCAAACAATGGCTGGCCAAAGAACAGCCCAAAGAGGGAGAAAGGACCATCAGCGACATCCCGGCTGATACAGATCGTTTAAAATGAGAAAGCTTGAAAGAAGGGTGAAGCGATGAAACGTATCATGCTCTTGGCAGGTGCAGGACTGCTGTTGGCAGCGCTCGGAGGCTGTGGCTGGCTGTATCAGATCGGCCAGTCGCAAGGGGCTCAGAATGGAACCAGCTTGAGGGACGCAGAACCATCCTTGTCTTCCTTTTCTTTTACAAATCAGGACGGAGAAACGGTAACGAACAAGGACCTCCAGGGAGAATACGTGATTGCTGACATGATTTTCACGAACTGCCCGACCGTCTGCAACACGATGACCCCGAATATGCTCAACCTGCAGGGTCAGATTGAAAAAGCAGGACTGGAAGATGTGAGATTAGTGTCTTTTACGGTTGATCCAAAACGCGACGATCCACAGACATTAACGAAGTACGGCGAGAACTACGGAGTCGATTTCAGCAACTGGGATTTTCTTACCGGCTATTCAGTGGAAGAGATCAAACAGTTATCCAAAACGTCCTTTTTAAGTTCACTGAAGCAGGATACCGGAAATCAGAACATTATACATGCGACGGCTTTTTTTCTCATTGATCCCGAAGGTAATGTGATAAGAAAATACGACGGGCTTGAAAATGACACCGAGCCTGTACTGGAAGACCTGAAACGTTTGACTCCCGTCGATTAGTAACGATTGTACAGAAAGGAGGTGGGGATGTGCGGTCACTGAAGAAATATACCGGGTTCCTTGTGATGACGGTGTTGGCAGTTTTGGCTGCCGCTGCCTGTGGACAGGAAGAAGGCGGCGGGGAGATGTCGCTTGATAATGAAAACTGGGAATCTGTCAACCTCGCAGATAAAGAAAACCCTTCCGTACTTTTTCATTTCACAGGTGTCAATTGAAGCCACTGTGTTTCGCAGCTCGTGCAGCTGCAGGAGAATATGGAATTGTTTGAAGACATGGAAGCTGATATTTATACCATCAGCAATGATTCCCCGGAAGCACATAAAGAGTTAAAAGAGCAGATGGGTTTCACCTTTACCATGTTGTCCGACGCTTCCCTTGATGTTGTAGAGAAAGCCGATATGGCTGGAGAAGGGATGTCGGTAAGAGGGTACTCGGTTTTCAATGGAGACGGGGAACTCATCACATCGCAGGAAAACGACTTATGGGGAACAAATATCGAAAGCACTGCTGAAAAAATAAAGAATGCGTTAAATTAAACAGAAGCTGGCCCCGGTACATGGGACCAGCTTTTTCTTTCAAAGGAGTATGATGCAGCCCCGGCCCCAGCGCGGGCGGCAGGACGTTTGCAAACGAAGTGTGCTCTTATTTCAAAAAGCATGACCTTTCCGGCGTTGTGCATTTTATACTACGTTATGTATATACATACAATCATGCGCAAAAAGGCTGTTACGGTGAAAAGCGGTAATAACATTGAAAAGGCGCATACCGAATCATTGAAAAATGGGTATAGAAAAATATAAAAATACAGTTGCATTAATATATATTCACACTTATAATAATAAGAAAAGATGATGTATAAAGATAAAACGAGGTGCAAGTTTATGAAAGCAGCGATCGTGGGAGCAACCGGATACGGAGGAATAGAATTAATACGTCTGCTTCACAATCATCCTGATATAGAGAGCATGACCGTGTTCTCCTCTTCTCAGGAAGGGAAACAGATGGCGCAAAGTTATCCTCATGTCACGGGGATTGTAGAACTCACTCTGGAAGATATTGAACCGCAAAATCTGAAGAAGCACGATGTCGTATTTCTATCCACGCCCCCCGGGGTGTCCGCGGAACTAAGCGCAGCATTGAATGGCGCAGTCAGAGTTATTGATCTTTCCGGGGATCTCCGGTTAAAGGATGCGGATACCTACTGCCGCTGGTATGGACGGGAAAGTGCACCGGACGCTCTTCTTCAGGAAGCGGTATATGGATTGACCGAATGGCATAGAGAAGAAGTTCGTACAGCGGGCCTGCTTTCCAATCCAGGCTGCTACGCAACCACAGTGCTCACAGGTATTCTGCCGCTCATTCAGGAACAGGCGGCTGATGCAGGTAACCTGATTATAGATGCAAAATCGGGAACGACAGGAGCAGGACGCTCCCCATCGGCTGTCACGCACTTCAGTGAAATGAACGACAATCTTAAAATTTACAAGGTCAATGAGCATAAGCATACACCTGAGATTGAACAGGAACTTTCGCGTTTCAGTGGGAAGGAAGCCCCTGTTACATTCAGTCCCCACCTTGTGCCGATGACACGCGGCATTATGGCAACGATGTACGCCCCCCTCCCACCGGGGTGGAAAGGGAAGGATCTGGAGAATCTGTTTGAGCAGTGCTACCAAAACAGTCCATTCGTAAGAATCCGAAAAGACGGGGCCCTCCCCTTTACAAAAGAAGTGTATGGGACGAATTACTGTGATATAGGCTTTACGGTGGATGAACGCACCGGGCGTGCCACTATTGTTTCTGTCACGGACAATTTAATGAAGGGTGCTTCCGGCCAGGCCGTCCAGAATATGAATCTGATGTTTGGCTTCCCGGAAACCAAAGGACTCGACTATATTCCAATATATCCATAGGCAGCAAGTCATTAATAGAATAACAGGGGAGAGAGAAGCATGGGAACGGTATACAAGACCGATAACATTACAGAAATAAGCGGTGGAAGCATTATTACCCCGAAAGGTTTTAAAGCAGCAGGCATTCATACGCAGGTAAAGCGGAAACGAAATGATCTTGGGGCCATTCTGTGTGATGTGCCGGCTTCGAGTGCAGCTGTCTACACGTTAAATAAAATACAGGCCGCTCCCCTGCAGGTAACAAGAGAAAGTATAGCCGAAGAAGGGAAACTCCGCGCCATTGTTATTAACAGTGGAAATGCCAACGCCTGTACTGGAGAGGAAGGGCTGCAGGACGCTTATACAATGCGCAGGACAGCGGCAGAAACATTTCAGCTTCCGGTTCATCAAGTGGCCGTGAACTCTACCGGCGTCATCGGCGAACGACTTGCGATGGACAAAATCGTACCGGGCATTCAGGACCTGCAGCCGATGCCGGCCTTTAAAGATGCGGACCAGTTCAATGAAGCCATTATGACGACTGATACGGTGAAAAAGCATGCCTGTTTTCAAACGACGATTGATGATACACAGGTAACATTTGGCGGCGCGGCCAAAGGATCCGGAATGATTCATCCCAATATGGCTACCATGCTCGGTTTTGTTACAACAGATGCTGTGATCGAGCCGGAGTATCTCCAGCAGGCATTATCAGAAGTCACGAACAAGACATTTAACTGTATTACGGTGGACGGAGACACATCGACCAATGACAACGTTGTAGTTATGGCAAGCGGATGTGCGGAAAATAAAGCGCTGACCCCGGAACACCCGGAATGGAGCACGTTCGTCCAAAGCCTGCAGATTACCTGTGAAGAGCTTGCCCAAAAAATAGCCCGGGACGGAGAAGGGGCTACGAAACTGGTCGAGGTGAAAGTGGACGGTGCATTAAATGATCATGAAGCAGCAAAGGCTGCTAAACAGATTGTCGGAAGTGATTTGGTGAAGACAGCCATTTATGGAACGGATGCAAACTGGGGAAGAATCATCGTGGCTCTTGGGTACAGCGGAGTGGAACTGAATCCTGAAACGATCGATATATCCCTCGGTTCCATCACGACGTTAAAGAACAGCCGCCCTGTTTCTTTTTCGGAAGAAGAAGCTAAAGCTTATCTTGAAAATGAAGAAATCACCATTCATGTGAATCTGCATTCAGGAAGTGGATTCGGAAAAGCCTGGGGATGTGATCTCAGTTATGAGTACGTCAGAATAAACGCCGGTTACCGGACGTAAAGCAGAAAGGAGGAAGTGGGATGGAGCATGTTATTGTCCTGAAGTGCGGAGGGGCCGCTCTTGAGAACCTGGGAGCGGATTTTTTTGAAAGCATAGCTGCTATGCAGAAGCAGGGACTGCATCCTGTCATCGTTCACGGCGGCGGCCCTGCTATAAACCGCAGGCTGGAGAAGGACCGTGTTCCCACCGAATTTGTGGATGGTCTCCGCAAGACGACGCCTCAAGTGCTGGAAGCGGTGGAAAAAGCACTGACAGGCGATGTCCGCCGCGGCCTGGTGCACGCTCTTGAAAAGAGCGGTGCCCCTGCACTTGGATTAACAGGAAGTGAACATAACCTGCTTCAGGCTTCCCCGGTGGATATAGAGAATCTGGGACTTGTCGGAGCTGTTGATACTGTCCATACAAAACGGCTGGAAGAGCTTATGGAAAGTGGCTGTATTCCTGTTATCGCTCCCATCGCTTCCTCTGAAAGTCACGGACGGCTGAATGTTAATGCCGACGCTGCTGCTGCTGCTGTGGCAACAGCACTTGGAGCCGGGGAGCTGGTTTTTGTTACGGATGTAGACGGCGTACTGCGCGAAGGCAGACTGGAAGAAACGCTTACAGAATCATCTGTCAAAACATACATCGATCAAGGTATCATTTACGGTGGAATGATTCCGAAAGTCAAGGCTGCAGCTGCGTGTCTCGAAGGATCCATTAATAAAGTAACCATCGCCAATGGAAATGGAAAAAACAAAAACGAAGACGGAACCCTGAAAGGGACGACCGTTGTTAAAGAACATACTTCAACCGATCACAAGATAGAAATGATGAATAACCAGGAGGGGCAGCAATGAAGAATCAGGAAGATACCGTCGGGGTAGAGGAAGAATTATTTCCAACCTACAAACGGTGGGATGTCACATTTGCGAAGGCAGAAGACACTACAATCACGGATACAAACGGAAATACCTATCAGGACTTCATGGCCGGTATCGGAGTCGTCAATCTCGGGCACAGTCATCCCGCTGTTGTGCAGGCGGTGGAAAAGCAGCTGCATGAGGGCTGGCACGCGTCTAACTTTTTCCACTACAATCAGCAGCAGGAAGCGGCGCATCTTTTGACATCACACTCGTGCGGAGATCTTGTTTTCTTTGCAAACAGTGGAGCAGAAGCCAATGAAGCTGCTATTAAGCTGGCAAGAAAACATACCGGCCGCAAAAAAATCATCAGTTTTGTCCAGTCTTTTCACGGCAGGACGTTCGGCAGTATGGCTGCTACCGGACAGACAGCAGTTCAGGAAGGATTCGGCCCGATGCCGGAAGGGTTTGTCCGACTTCCTTTTAATGACGTGAGTGAACTGGAGAAAGCCATTGATGAAGACACCGCTGCCGTCATGATTGAAATGGTCCAGGGAGAAGGCGGGGTCCGTCCCGCTGATAAAGCGTTCGTCAAAGCGGTGGTCGAGCAGGTCGAGGGAAGCGGAGCTCTGCTCGTCTGCGATGAAATTCAGACCGGCATCGGCCGTACCGGTACTTTTTTTGCCCATGAACAATACGGAATCGAGCCGGACATCATAACAAGCGCCAAGGGACTGGGAAATGGGTTCCCGGTAGGTGCCATGATTGGAAAACTGTTTTTGAAAGAATCCTTCGGTCCCGGCAGCCACGGCACGACGTTTGGCGGGAACCCGCTGGCGATGGCGGCTGTCACAGCGACGCTGCGGACACTCTTTGAAGAAAGACAGATGGAAGCGGCAGCTGCTAAGGGAGAACGATTCCTGAACGAACTGGACCAGGAGCTCCGTCCCCTGCCGGTTGTCCAAGACGTCCGAGGCATGGGAATGATGGCCGGAGTCGAATTGACAGAGTCCTCTGCGCCCGTTATTAAGGAACTTCGGGATAAAGGGATGCTTGTTATTGGAGCGGGGCCGAATGTCATCCGCATGCTCCCCCCTCTCACGATGAAAGAAGAAACACTTCTGAAGGGCGTTCAGAATATTAAAGAAGCCCTTTCTTCCATACAGTCATAGATTATAAGCAGGATTCGAGGAGGATTTGTATCAATGAAGGGATATATAAAGCTCGAAAATGAGGAACTATTTGAAGGTACGATTGAAACAGGAGAACAGCAGGACATTTACGGAGAAATTGTTTTTTTTACCGGAATGACCGGTTATCAGGAAGTGATGACGGACCCGTCTTTTTATGGTCAGATTGTCGTTTTTACTTATCCCCTCATCGGAAATTATGGATGGAATCCATCAGACTATGAAAGTCATCATCCGCAGCCGGCCGGTCTGGTTATCAGCGAAGCCTCCCCGGATGCTTTTCATTACGAAGCAGACCAGACAATAAAAGAAGCCGCAGAACATGCCGGCATTCCACTGGTTACCGGGGTTGACACCAGGACGCTCGTGAAAAACATCCGGGAGAAAGGGGATATGGGAGCTGTTATTACGACATCTCCTGCTGAAGCAGATCCCGGCAGCTACGAACCAATAGGCAGTAAAATGCTGATTGATGACGTAACCATTCAGACTCCTGAAACGATCGGAGACGGAGAAGAGCACATTGTACTGCTGGATTTTGGATATAAACATTCCATGGCGCACCGCTTAAAAGAAAAAGGATGCAAAGTGACTGTTATACCTTATGACACAGACAAAAGAGAAATCGCGTCACTTCATCCGGACGGCCTGTTGTTTTCCAACGGCCCGGGGAATCCAAAGCAGCTGCATCATCTTCTGGGTCATTACCGCGAACTATCCCGGCTGTACCCAAGTCTTGGTATATGTATGGGGCACCAGCTGCTTGCCCTTGCTTATGGAGCAGATACCGAAAAGCTCCGTTTCGGGCACCGCGGGGCGAACCAGCCGGTACAGGATACCGCAACGGGCAGAGTGTTTATGACATCACAGAACCACAGTTATGTTGTGAAGGAAGATTCTCTTCCTGCCGGTGAGTTCACCGTCCGTTTCAAAAACATTAATGATCAGTCCATTGAAGGACTGTCTCACACATCACATGACATTACGACGGTTCAGTTCCATCCTGAGGCTCATCCGGGTCCCGCCGACAGCGAAGAAATACTGGACCAGTTCCTTGAACATCTAAAGAACAAAGGGAGAGAAAAAACGTATGCCTAAAGATACAACGATAGAGAAAGTACTTGTCATCGGATCCGGGCCGATTGTTATCGGTCAGGCAGCTGAATTTGATTATTCCGGCACACAGGCCTGCCTGGCGCTGCGTGAAGAAGGAATCGAAGTTATTCTGGTAAATAACAATCCAGCAACGGTAATGACCGATGAAGCGTGTGCAGATAAAGTTTATTTTGAACCGTTGACCGTTGAATCCGTGGAAAAAATTATTCAGAAAGAACAGCCTGATGGTCTGCTTGCTACGCTTGGCGGCCAGACCGGCTTGAACCTTGCCTTTTCCCTGGAAGATGAAGATATATTCGAAAAATACAATGTGAGACTGCTTGGAACCCCGGTGAGCTCCATTAAACAGGGGGAAGACCGGGAAGCATTCCGCGGGCTTATGCATGAACTGGGTGAACCTGTTCCGGAAAGTGATATTGTGGAGAAAAAGGAAGAAGCACTTCAGTTTGCCGCCACTGCAGGTTATCCGATTATTGTGCGTCCTGCCTATACACTTGGAGGGGGCGGGGGCGGCATTGCCCATGATGAAGCGGAACTCCGCTATATTATCGGAGGAGGTCTTGAAGCCAGCCCGATTCATCAATGTCTTGTTGAAAAAAGCATCGCCGGGTTCAAGGAAGTGGAGTATGAAGTTATGCGCGATGCCAATGACACCTGCATCACGGTATGCAATATGGAAAATGTTGATCCGGTCGGTGTTCATACAGGAGATTCCATCGTAACGGCTCCGTCCCAGACATTGACGGACGTAGAGTATCAGATGCTGCGGGCTTCTTCACTGAAAGTGATCCGTGCCCTTGGTATTGTAGGCGGATGTAATATTCAGTTTGCTCTGGATCCACACAGCAAATCCTATTACCTGATCGAAGTGAACCCGCGGGTCAGCCGCTCTTCGGCTCTTGCTTCCAAAGCTACCGGGTACCCCATTGCGCGTATGGCAGCGAAGATCAGCGTCGGCTACCATCTGCACGAACTGCTGAATCCAGTAACCGGCCATACGTATGCCAGTTTTGAACCTGCACTGGATTATGTGGTCGTCAAGTTTCCACGGTGGCCGTTTGATAAATTCGTTCATGCCGATAAACAACTCGGTACACAGATGAAAGCCACCGGCGAAGTCATGGCGGTAGAACGAAACCTGGAGGCTGCACTGCAGAAAGCGGTTCGTTCGCTGGAGATTAAAACGACGGGACTTGAAGTTCCGGGCTTGAGCGGAAAAGAAAAAGATACCCTCTACGCGGAATTGAACCGTCAGGATGATCAACGCTTTTTTATCCTGCTGGAGCTCCTCCGCAGAGGGGAAACAACTCTTGAACTTCACCGTCTCACCGGCATCGATCTGTTCTTCCTGCGTTCGTTTGAGAAGCTCGTGTCACTGGAAAATGACATCCGCAGCAAAGCCTGGGAGAATGTAACAAAAGAACAGTTGTACAGCTGGAAAAAGGCAGGTTTCACCGATGGATGGATGGCTCTTCAGTGGAACGTAGAGCCGGCTGCGGTTTACCAAAAACGAAAGCAGTGGAATCTTATGCCGTCTTACCATATGGTGGATACGTGCGCAGCCGAATTCACGGCGGAAACTCCTTACTACTACTCCAGCTGGTATGCAGAAGGCGACGACAAAAAAGAGACCGGCAAACCGAAACTGCTCATTGCCGGATCCGGCCCTATCCGGATCGGCCAGGGAATTGAATTTGATTACTGCTCGGTACACGGCGCAATGGAAGTCCAAAAAGCAGGCTTCGAAGCGGTCATTGTCAATAACAATCCTGAAACCGTAAGTACAGACTTTGAGATGGCTGATCATTTGTATTTTGAACCACTCACCCCGGAAGACGTGATGCATGTCGCTGAAACGGAACAGGTGGAAGGAATTATTGTTCAGCTCGGCGGACAGACTGGTATTTCGCTCACCGAAGAGCTGGAAAAGGCAGGATGGAAGGTGCTCGGAACATCTTCGGATACCATCGACCAACTTGAAGACCGCGGTCGTTTTTACGAGTTTATGAATGAGGTGGGGGTACCTCACATTCCGGGAAAAACGGCCTATAATCAGGAAGATGTCATGGAAAAAGCTTCCCATATTGGATATCCGGTCCTGGTCCGCCCGTCTTACGTCATTGGAGGACAGGGCATGGCGGTTCGTACAACGGAAGCAGAGCTGCTTGAATACCTTAATGACAGTGGAAAAGAAGTGGAGTATCCTGTACTTATTGACGCCTACCTGCCGGGCACAGAGCTCGAGGTGGATGTGCTCACTGATGGAACAGACATTTTCATGCCGGGGATTTTTGAGCATGTGGAACGGGCGGGGGTACACTCCGGTGACTCGATGGCTGTCACGCCGCCTTTTTCCATATCACTGGACGTGAAACAAAAACTCGTAGAGTATACCGAAAGAATTGCTGAAGGTATGGATTTTAAGGGAATCTTTAACATTCAGTTTGTCTATGATGGAGAAACCCTCTATGTTATAGAGATTAATCCGCGCGCATCCCGTACCGTTCCGATTTTTTCAAAAGTGACGGGCATTCACATGGTGGAAGGTGCAGTGGAAATGTTCCTTGGAACGCCGCTGAAAGAATGGAGTAACGGACGGACCGGCCTGCATACAGAGACGTCGTATTACACCGTGAAAGCACCGGTCTTTTCCAACGACAGGCTTCCTGGTATTGACCCGCTTCTGGAAGCGGAAATGAAATCCACCGGGGAACTGATCAGTATCGCACGGGATAAGGATGAAGCATTTAATAAGGCGTTTGCCTGGTCGGAAGCGCAGGTGCCGGTTCTTTTTAAGAAGAAGGGACTGATTTTCTGCGACATCGATGAAACAGTAAGCACCGCCGCTGCTCCGTCTCTGAAAACGCTGGAGGACAAAGGATATATCATCGTGACCCGTCACGATATGACATTTGAGGAGTGGCTTCACCATCCAGATGCGGTGGCCCTGTTCAGCATTCCAAAAACCGGTTATTCAACAGGAAAAGAGATGCGCCAGGAAGCCCTGAAGCAACGGAAAACGATTGTCACCAATTCGGATACACTGGCGGTCATGGTGCAGGCGATGACCGGCACAGCAGGAGAACCCCGTTCCATAGAAGAATGGCTGGAGACAAATACAACGGCTGATGAAGGAGTTTGAAAGATGAATAATGCAGAACGGGTACAACCATTAAATAACCTTAAAAACAGAGACGTTCTGACGCTGCTGGACTTCACGGCGGAGGAAATGCACGATCTGATTCATTTGGCGGAATCATTAAAGGAAGACAAAAAATCAAGACCTGTGTATCCTCTGCTCGAAGGGAAATCGCTCGGGATGATTTTTGAAAATGCTTCGACGAGAACAAGAGTCTCTTTTGAAACAGGGATGACTCAGCTTGGAGGACATGCTCTGTTTTTAAGTCCAAGGGACATGCAGATTGGCCGCGGTGAGCCGGTGAAAGATACTGCCAACGTGCTTTCCCGCTATGTGGACGGCATTATGATCCGGACAAACTCCCATGAAACAGTGGAGGAACTGGCTGCGCACGCAGATGTCCCGGTTATCAATGCACTGACGGACTCGTATCACCCCTGCCAGGCTCTGGCTGATTTACTTACAATCAAGGAGCATAAAGGAAAACTCAAAGGATTGAAAGCCGCTTTTGTCGGTGATGGCAACAATGTCGCCCATTCTTTTTTGATTGCCTGCTTAAAAGCAGGGATGGAAGCGTCCCTTGCTGTACCAAAAGGGTATGAACCGGATGAAGAGATATGGAAAGAAATCGAAAAGACAGCGGAGCATCACCAGGCATCCCTGACGCTCACCCATTCCCCGCAGGAGGCGGTGCAGGGTGCGGATGTCATCTATACAGATGTTTGGGCCAGCATGGGATTTGAAGAGGAGCAGGGAGCGCGGGAAAAAGATTTTTCCGGGTTTCAGATCAACGAAACGTTGTGTGCAGACGCTGATTCTTCCTTCATTTTCATGCACTGCCTGCCGGCACACCGCGGGGAGGAAGTGTCGGCCGGGATCATTGACGGCATCCATTCGGTTGTGTATGATGAAGCAGAAAATCGTCTTCATGCTCAGAAGGCATTGCTTGCTTCCATTATGTAATCAGGAACACGAAAGCTGCTTTGACAGCAACTCTGCTGTTAAGGCAGCTTTTTGAAATGGAGGTGGGCGATATGGGGCGGTGAAAGCAGGTGGAAAGATGAAATCATTGTATACAGGGGCCTTTATTTTTTGTGTGGTTCTTTTACTTACGTTCAGTATCCTCCGTTATGCAGTACATACGGGAGAAGGAATGGCTGTTATCGGAGCGCTCGTCACAGCGGTCCTTTCAGAATGGTGGTACCGGAAAAGATGGTCATAGGCACGGCTGGACATGCATAATGGTCTAAGCAGAGGTGTCTGTATGAAACAGGAAAGGGAGTGGCGGTGTATGCATGGAGCAGGAACCGCGTGGAAAATATGGGTGTTTTGCTCTACCCTGATAGGGTCGGCCCTGCTTATTGGATGTGAAAATCCTGTATCAAGCGAATCTGAAGAAAATCGGGTTGCCCTGCTGCTTGAACATACCATTGATGAGCAGAGCTGGAACCGCAAAGGCTATCAGGGGCTGCTTCAGATTCAGTCGGATCTTAAAATGGAAGTAAGCTACCATGAGAATATTTCAAACGTGTCAAAGCTGAAAGAAGAAGTGAAACAACTCCAGGAAGAAGGAGTCGATCTTGTTTTCGGCCACGGAAAAAAATTCGGAGACAGGTTTATGAAAATCAAGGAATCGTATCCAGACATTCGTTTTGTCAGTATCAATGGCGATACAGGCGCGCAAAACATTACATCGGTCCAGCTTAAAGGATATGCCATGGGGTATTTTGCCGGCAGACTGGCCGGAGAAATGACCGACACTGGTACGATTGCTGTTATTGCAGCCCGGTCATGGCAGCCGGAAGTCAACGGATTTCAGGAGGGGGCAAAAAGCAGTGACTCGTCGGTTGAAGTGATATCAACGACAACGGGAAGTTGGAATGATAAAGAAAAAGCCCTGCAGAAACTGCAGAAGGTTACGGCAGAACATGCTGATATTGTATATCCTGCCGGAAATGGATTTCACGTTGATGTGATAAACAAGGCGAAAGAACAGGGGCAAAAAGCAATCGGTTATATAGGGGATCAATCGGACCTTGGAGAAGCGGCTGTACTGACAAGTACGATACAGCATGTGGAAAACGTGTATCGGATGGTAGCTGAAAAGCATCAACAAGGGGAGCTCAAAAACGGGGTGGAAACGTATGGTTTTGAAGAAGGTGCCGTATCTCTCGGCCCTTTCAGTCCGGAAGTTCCCGAAGCTCTCCGCCAACAGCTCAACAAAGAAATGGACCATTACAAGAAAACGGGAGAACTGCCTGGTGCCGGCGGATAAACGGGAGACAAGCGGTACGGGAAAAGGTATCAAAAACATGCAGTTATATATCAATGATCACGGCCTGCCTGTTTTCGGCAGGCCTATCTTATGCTTTAAATATGTCCGTATTATGTTACATTTACCTGAAGAAACCCCCTATCATTTCTGAAGTAGTGTAGTGGACATTCCATATCGGATGATATAAAATTAAAACCAGGTCATAAGATGAAGTGTTAACTCTATAGGTGGTTTACCAACCTGTGGTCTTTGAACAAAGAGGAGGAACGATAAATGAAACAGTCAGGAATCTGGGGTATGGGATCATTTACCGAAGGCCGGGTCGTGACAAATACAGAACTGGAAAAAACACTGGATACAAGTGATGAATGGATCCGGACGAGAACGGGTATTGAAAGAAGAGTGTTCGCTGAGGATGACGTTGACACCTCGGATATGGCATACTATTCATCAATGGAGGCATTACAGGAAGCAGGGCTGGATGCGTCCGAGCTTGATCTTATTCTGGTTGCCACTGTTACGCCCGATTATCCTTTTCCATCGGTTTCTTCCCTGCTGCAGGAGCGTCTTGGTGCGCACAAAGCGGCAGCTATGGATATCGGGGCGGCCTGTGCGGGATTTATTTATGGTCTGGCGACAGCGGATCAATTTATCAAAACAGGCATGTATGAGCACATTCTTATTGTCGGAGCGGAAAAACTATCTAAAGCTACTGACATGAATGACCGCAATACAGCTGTACTCTTCGGTGATGGAGCCGGAGCTGCTGTAGTTGGACCAACATCGGAGAACAGAGGCTTTTTCTCGTTTGAATTAGGGTCCGATGGAAGTGGTGCGATGCATATCCGGCAGGATCCGCAGATTATTATGAATGGTCGTGAAGTGTTTAAGTTCGCCGTCCGGCAGATGGGTGAATCATCTATAAATGTATTGGAAAAAGCCGGGCTTACCAAAGACGATGTAGATTTTCTTGTGCCGCACCAAGCTAATATCCGCATTATGGAGGCGGCTAGAGAAAGACTGGAACTTCCAAAAGAAAAAATGGCAACGACCGTCCAGTACTACGGAAATACTTCTTCTTCTTCCATACCAATTGCCCTCGTGGAGGAATTGAAAAATGGTAAAATAAAGGATGGAGATCTTGTTGTTATGGTAGGTTTTGGATCCGGACTTGTCTGGGGAGCTACAGCGATGCGCTGGGGACGCTGATCCACTAATCAAATCAGAGCAAACAACGCAGAACAAAGGAGAGGAAAGACATGAGTGAAAATAACCGTGTAGTGATTACCGGAATGGGGACTGTGAATCCAGTCGGTCTTGATGCCGCCTCATCCTGGAAAAATATAACCAACGGAATGAATGGTATCGGGGAACTTACGCGGCTTAATAAAGAAGAGTTTCCGATGAAAGTAGCAGCAGAAGTTCAGGATTTTGAGGCTTCGGATTTCTTTGATGGAAAAGATGCCAGAAAAATGGACCGCTTCACCCAGTTTGCCGTTGCTTCTGCAAAAATGGCTCTGAAGGACGCGGATTACACAATAACCGACGATAATGCCGAACAAGTTGGAGTATGGATCGGCTCCGGCATTGGAGGTATGGAAACGTACGAAGAGCAGTTTAACAAATTTAAAGAAAAAGGATACAAACGGGTCAGTCCATTTTTTGTACCGATGATGATTCCGGATATGGCTTCCGGACACGTGTCGATTATGACCGGTGCGAAAGGAATTAATTCCTGTACGGTAACGGCCTGTGCGTCCGGTACCAACTCCATTGGCGATGCCTTTAAAGTCATCCAGCGGGGAGACGCAAACGTGATGATTACCGGCGGAGCGGAAGCACCTATTACGAATATGGCGGTTGCCGGTTTCAGTACGGCAAAGGCCATCACAACCAATGATGATCCGGATTCTGCTTCGCGTCCGTTCGATAAAAACCGCGACGGCTTTGTGATGGGAGAAGGAGCAGGGGTGTTGATTCTTGAATCCCTGGAGTCTGCCAAAAGCCGCGGCGCGCACATTTATGCAGAAATCAAGGGCTACGGGGCCACCGGGGATGCCTATCATCTGACAGCTCCCGCTCCCGAAGGAGAAGGCGCTGTCCGCTCGATGCAAAAAGCATTGGATGATGCGGATCTGCAGCCCGAAGATATCGAATACGTCAATGCACATGGGACCAGTACCGCCTACAACGATGAATATGAAACAACCGCTCTGAAAACGGTATTCGGTGACCATGCGTACCAGATGGATGTCAGCTCCACCAAATCCATGACAGGACACCTGCTTGGCGCTGCCGGGGCAATTGAAGCCATCTTCACGTTAAAAGCTATCGAGGAAGGAATCGTTCCTCCTACGATCAATTATAAAGAAGAAGACCCGGCGTGTGACCTTCATTATGTTCCGAATGAAAAGAAGGAACGGGAAGTCAAAGCGGCGCTGAGTAACTCACTCGGCTTCGGCGGCCACAACGCCACCCTCATCTTTCAGAAATATGAAGAATAGATGAACGAAAAAGAGACCCACCTGGCTCATAAAAGCCGGCTGGGTCTCTTTTTCGTTTTTTAATTTTCTTAATAGCTGCTTTCTTCTTCCTCGTTCTCCTCTGAAGCCGTTTGTACGTCTTCAGAGGAAGAAGACTGGTTCAAAAACTGCTGGAGCTTTTCCTTGTTGGCCTGTTTGTCCATTTCCAGCACAAGTCCTGCATGGGTGTATCGTGCATTTTGATACGTATCTTCAAGCGGAACCCGCATCGTATTGATATCGTTGATCTCGCTCAGCAGGACGTCCTTTCCAAGGCCGAGCATCTTCCCCGTTGAGACATCCGTATCAATGTTCGGCCGGACAGCTCCGATCAGCTGCGGAATTTTTGTCACACTGCTGAAGGAAAGCACTTCCTCTTTCAGAAGACTCAGCATCTTCTGCTGGCGTTCCACTCTGCCGAAGTCATTATTCTCTCCACCGCGGTAACGCACGTATTCCAGCGCTTCTTCCCCGTCCAGCTTCTGTGTTCCCGGCTGAAAATCAATATTGACATTACCGGAATGGTCGTTATAATACATCCGTTCCTGTATGTCCACTTCTATGCCGTCAGGAGCCACCGTATCAACAACTTCGACGAAACCGTCAAAATTGACCGTGGCATAATGATCAACCGCAATATCGAAATTTTCCTCTATCGTGTCACTCAAGAGCTCCACACCGCCGTAGGAAAACGAAGCGTTGATTTTATTATTTTCGTAACCGGGAATATCTACATAAGAATCCCGTAGAATAGAAGCAAGGTGGACATTGTTGTTTGCAGGATTATAATTCGCAAGCATAATCGTGTCGGTACGCTGGGAACCTGACTCCTCTTCATCGTCTACGCCGACCAGAAGAAAAGTAAGGTTTTCATCGGGTGCATTGTCCACATCACTGTTTGAACGGTCACCGCTGTTTTCTTTCGAAGAGTCCGGCGGTGATTCTCCGCTGTTTTCGCTGGAGTTATTATCTATCTGTTCTGATGACGTATTGTTATCCTGTTCATCTGTCGCGAAAGGCCGGCCGTCTTTGGAAAGCGTGGTGAATGTGGCAGTGACAGCCAGCACCGCAATAAGAAATGTTAAGAAGTAAAACTTCTTTTTTGCTGATGATGATCTGCGGTATCGTTTTTTCTCTCTTGCCACTATATTAACCCCCTCAGACATTCAACCATGATTATAACAGAAAAAAAGGTAACTTTTGAATGAAAAATTGAAAAAATAAAAAGCCATTTGATGAACGATGTAAAAAAATCACTCATGTTGTCGAATATAATGCAATGCTTCGTCCCGTGTTGTAATCTCTTCATCCAGCATTTTCTGCTCGAGTGAAAATAAGTAGTCGCGGAAATCCGGCCCCGGTGCAAGCCCCGCTGCTTTTAAATCATGACCGTTAAGGAGCGGTTTGAGTTTACTTCGTTTTTCTCTGTACTGCAAAAGAAATCCGGCCTGCTTTTTGTCTGCAGCAATGGCTGCAAAGAACAGGGCCTCGTCCGAAACGCGGGACACGCAGGAATGAAAACGTCCCAGGCTGTTCCATTCTTTCTCATTCAGCAGGGAAAGCAGAAAGGAGGTACTCTGAACAACGCTTTTCTGTTTCTTGGTGAAAGCAGCTGCCTCTGCTGCTTTGACCGTGTCCGGGTTCGTTAAATAAAGACAGAACAAGATGCAGAACCACTCCGGCAGATCTTTTGGTTGTTCCGGGGAATCCAGATAACCCTTCAGCACGTCCTTTGTTTGACGGGTCCAGACGGCCCCAGGAAAAAAGGCATGGAGAACACCCAGTTCATCCAGACGCGCCAGACTTTGAACAGGATCTGCTTCCTTCAATAATGACTGGAACTCAGCGATGATTCTGGTGCGGGACAATGAAGAAACGGCTGATGCCGAGTAATGAATAAATGCCGTTGTTTCTTTGCTCATATGGAACTGAAAACGTTGTTCAAAACGAATGCCCCGCAGTATTCTGGTCGGATCCTCAACAAAACTCAGGTTATGGAGCACACGTAGTGTTTTCTTTTTCATATCCTCTCTGCCGTGAAAATAATCAATCAAATCCCCGAAATGAGAGGGGTGGAGAGAGGCGGCCATAGCGTTCATCGTGAAATCACGACGGTATAGATCTTCTTTAATGTTGGAACGTGATACGGTTGGAAGGGCCGCAGGTGTTTCATAATATTCGGTCCGTGACGTTGTGAAATCGACACGCCGTCCGGATGGAAGGGTTACAGTAGCCGTGCCAAACGTTTCATGAACGTCAGCGGTTCCTTCAAACCGGTGGGCTGTCTTTTCAGCGAGCGATATTCCATCGCCTTCCACCACGATATCGATATCTTCGCCTTTCTGCCCAAGCAGAATGTCTCGTACCATTCCTCCGATAATGAAGGCATTCATCTTCTCTGCCGCTGCTGTCTCACCGATCATTTTCAACAGCTGAACCACATCGGGTGAAAGAAGGGTTTCCATCTGCGTTTTTACATTGACCCTTTCATGCGGTTCATCGGTAGACTGCTGCAGTTGTTCAATAACGTCGGTCCGGGAGACGATGCCGACGATCATTCCATTATCCATGACAGGAACACGTCCAATGTTATGCCGGATGAATATATTCTGTATTTCCTCAAAGGATGCCGTTTTGGAGACAGTGACGCAGTCGGTGCTCATATAACCTTTAATAGGTGCATGTCCAAGATGATGCTGAACAGCTTTATCGATGTCACGGCGGGAGATGATGCCGATCAGTTCGTCATTTGTATCCACAACGGGGAACCCATTATGGCCGTAGTAAATGAGACGCTTTTTGGCCTCATCGACCCGGACATCTTCCGTGATGGTCTTTACAGGAGCGGACATAATCGCTTCAGCGGTAACCGGGGAAGAAATGGACTGCCCAAGGAGGTGCTTCACCATTTGAAGGATATCAGTTGGATTTCCATCTTTCACAGAAGCCGAGGCAGCGCGCTCATGACCTCCGCCGCCGAAATGCTGCATGACCGGCAGTAGGCTGAGTCGTGTGGAGGCAGAACGGCCGATGATGAACACTTTGTTTTTCATGGCGGTAACGGTGACTACAGCATCAGCTCCTGTCGTTTCCATGAGTCGTGATGTTATGACATTCAGACTTCCAGCGTAATGTTTTGTTTCCATCATGGAAGTGATCACATCAAGCCCTTGTCCGCCGATATGTTCACAAGAAGCAAGATACCCGCGGAAGACTTCCTGCTGACGGGAAGACAGCGTGTCCTCAGAAAACTGCTGTACAAGCTCAAGGTCCAAGCCGTGCTCCATCAGAAACACTCCTGCTTTTAAATCGCGCAGTGTGGTCCCGGGGTAGGAAAAGGAACCTGTATCGGTGTACAGACCGAGTGCAAATAACGTCACCTCGGACTCAGACGGCACCCATTCCTGCTTCATCCATTCTTCGAGCAGAATGGTAATACACGCTCCTGTGTTATCGAGGTAATAGGTGGTGTACCTGCGTTTTTCTTCTTCTGAAAGAGCGTGATGGTCAAAAACGGTAACCGGAATATCCCGGTCTTTTAGAAAGGCGGCGGGAGTACGTTCGAGGGACGGTGTATCCGTTACAATAATATGATTGATGTGATCCCACGGAGCATCTTCTTCAGGGATAAAAGGAAAATGATCGCGGTATATGGCAAGATACTGTTTCACCTGTTCGGACTGTCTGCCGGAAAGCACCATGACAGCATCGGGGTATAGAGCGGATGCCGCCGCCATAGAAGCCAGGGCGTCAAAGTCCATATGTTCATGGGAAAGAATCACTTCCATTTTTATTCCTCCGGATCGTCGTTTTTGATGTGCATCAGCTGCCGGTGAAATTCCTTCAGGGAAAGCGCCAGTATATGTTCCACGGTCTGGTTGGAACGGGGCATGTCCACCTGTTCAAAGTAAGACTGGATATCCTGAATCTGTTCCTGCTGTTCCCGGTAAAGTCTTAAAGAAGGGACATACGTTTCATTTCCAAGGTGAGCTGCTGTTTCGTTAATGTCTTTGGCCAGCTCATCCAGCTGCTCTATTTTTCGGTACAGTTCCTGTTGTTGTTTTTCCCGGTGGGTTCCCACTATTCCATCCTCCTGCATAGACTGGTATTACTTAGTTATGAGGTATTGCTGTATACAAATTTCCGTTGAAAAAAGGATTTAGGTTACAGTTTGACGAAAGTTTTCTTATTTATACCGGTGCTGTGGCAAACGTCGTAATGAGTCTGCCTGCACGATTTATATACAAGTATAAAACATAAATCCCTGTTGTGTCGTGGAAGGCGGATGGAAAAAGGAGAGTATACTCATGATTGTCAGAGTACTCGTACTTGTTACAGGGTTTGGGCTGGCCTCTGCAGGAGGAATCAGTATTATAGCTTTCCTGAATTACATTCCGGCGGGGTTGTCGGCGGTTGAATTTATGATTTTTCTTCTCCAGCGCTCGGAATCCGCCTTGTTTATTTTAGGATGCATCCTGATTACAGGAAGTATATACTGGCCCGAAAATTCATGAGAACATTCCATCTGCTCACGAGAATAAAACAATTTTGGTCTGACTATACTGTTGATACAAATGGATAGCAAGGAGGGTGTAAGAATGCCCCGAATCCGTGATGTGTGGATTAACTGGTTTGAAGGGGAAGAAAATGGATACAATGTCTGTCCTTTTCATGAATGGAATGCAGAAGACCGGATTGAAGTGCTTGATCAGGCAGAGATTGTGAAAGTATCAGAACGTTTGTATGATTATGTGGAGAACCGCCTGGAAGATATTCCGGAACGGCTGCTGCATGAAGTTTTTCAAAAAAGTACGCTCCGTAAAAAGATGACAAGGATAACGCTGGATTATTGTTTTGTGATGTTTGACGGGGGGAGGGTGCTGGCTGTTGATACGCTTGGGTATAAAACGCCGATCCGAAAAAGCCGCCTTGCCCCTAAACATGAAAGAACCGTAAGGGAAATGATGGAACATGACAAATCTTCCGTGTTTGACATCAAGGATATCGTTGATGAAAAAGAGTACCATATCCTTTCGCCGCACCCGGATTATATGACCGGCTTAACGAGAAAAGAACGGCAGCTTAAACAGCTTCTTTTCATGGCGATGGACCAATTGTATACATCCGGAGAATCCGCAGAAGTGCGGTATTGGTTTACAGAGTGGGACCCGGCCGTTTATGAAGAAATCCAATGCAGCATGAATAAAGAAACGATGTGGCAGCAGTTTTTCGATCAAGTGAAAGACGGGTGGTCCGTTCATCACTATGAATTATGCCGGAAAATGATAAAAGGTCACCCGTTTTTTGAAAAGCTGTGGAATATGCAGCACGAAGAAGAGGTGAAATGAAAAGGCTTTACACTTACGCTGTTGTTCCATATAATTAGAAGCAGAAAAAGTTTGTAAAGCAGGTGATGACATGGATGGACTGGCTTATGCTGTCATGCAGGGATTTACAATTCTCTTCGCAGTGGGAACTATCGGTTTCAGTGTGCTGATAGGGAAGATTTGGAGAAAACAGAAGGGATACTAAAAACGGCTGAAGCCCGGTTAGTATGACTGAATAACCCCGGACGATTCGTCTTTGAATCGTCCGGGGTTTTTAATTTACGAGCGGTGTTTTTGGAAACGGCTCCAGCGGTGATACTGCATGGACGTGATTCAATCAAGAAATCCGGAGAATCAATCGAGAAATTCCGAGAATCGATCGAGAAAAGTGGGAAAATGGGGAGAATCGATTCAGAAATACCGGGAATCGATTCATAAAGACCGGACGCAAGCTAATAAGTGAAACGAACGAGGAGAGCAGAAGAAAATCTTCTCATGATAAAAAATGCCGAACGATTCATAAAAGAATCGTTCGGCATAAGTTTACATGTTCAGAACGCGCGTTGCTTAACGTTTCCGGCCGAGGCCGAGGGCCCGTTCCGCTTTTTTCAGTGTTTTAAAAGATGCGCGCTGCGCCCGGTCCGCCCCTTCATCGAGAATCCGGTCCAGTTCTTCGGATTCCATCAATTCGTGATGACGCTCCCGGATAGGGCGGAGAAGCTCCACGACGGCAGCGGCGGTATCTTCTTTAAACGTCCCGTATCCTGAGCCGCTGTACTCTTTTTCAATCTCAGCCATATCCTTTCCGGAAGCAAGCGACAGGATGCTCATTAGATTGGCGACACCAGGCTTGTTGTCCCGGTCAAACCGTATCTCCTGATCGGAATCTGTGACAGCGCTCTTGATTTTTTTCGTTATTGTCTTGTCATCATCGAGCATGGAAATATACGCTTTTTGATTCTCATCGGATTTGCTCATTTTTTGGTCCGGATCCTGCAGCGACATAATTCTCGCTCCGACTTTTGGAATCTGCACTTCCGGTACTGTGAAAATGTCGTTGTACTGCTGGTTGAAACGTTCAGCGAGGTTTCTGGTCAGTTCCAGATGCTGTTTTTGGTCTTCACCAACCGGAACAATATCTGTCTGATAGAGCAGAATGTCGGCGGCCATTAACGGCGGGTATGTAAGAAGTGCGGAGGATACTCCGCTTTTGCCGGCTGACTTATCTTTGAACTGGGTCATCCGTTCGAGCTCCCCTATGTAGGACACGCATTGCATAATCCACGCGAGCTGGGCATGGGCCGGCACTTCCGACTGAATGAACAATGTTGACTTCTCAGGGTCGATGCCAGACGCCAGATAGAGAGCCGCCAGACTCCGTATATTTTTTCGAAGCTCGGTTTTGTCCTGCGGAACCGTAATGGCATGCTGATCCACAATACAAAAAAAGCTGTCATGTTCCTCCTGCATGCCGACAAAATGCTGAAGCGCCCCGAGGTAGTTGCCAAGTGTTAACGTGCCGCTGGGTTGTATACCGGAAAACACTGTACTCATATATATCGATTCCTTCCCTTCTATACGCTTTTCTCGGTTATCTCTTCTTTATCATATCGAAAGTCATTCCCTCCGTAAACCACAATGACAGAAGAGCATGCATGTCTTTTGCCGTTCAAGCATATACTGACCACATAGTATACCTGAAGGATGGTTTCATGCGCATTCATATATGGACAGCTTCCATAGGTGCCGGTCACAATGAAGCGGCCCGGATGCTGCAGCAGGAATGGAGAAAACAGGGACATACGGCAGAAATCTTTCATCCGCTCGAAACAGGGCCGCCTTTATTTTTTCAGCTTGGCAAAAATGTGTACAAGCAGCTCATAACATGGTTTCCATCTCTCTGGAGGCACCTTTCGGAAAAAAAGATACCGTTTCAAACCCCGTCCCTGCCGGCAGGGTGGTGCCCCGGGGCCATGCGGGCGGCACTTCATGCAGACGCTGTCGTATCTGTCCATCCTCTTCTGACAGTTCTGGCAGCTTCGGCAAAAGCAGCGTATCCGGGGGTAAAGCTCTTTCACGCAGCAACAGATTATTGGCACGTACCGGCAGCCAACCTCCCGGAAGTGGATGGGGTTTTTCTGCCGGAGCAGGTGAAGACAGAGCAGCCGGCATCCCCTGTGTTCCCGCTCGGGATTCCGGCGTCCTTTCAAAAAAGTTCTTTTACAAAAAAAGAATGCTGTCTGGCAAATGGTTGGGATCCGGGAAAACCGCTTATTTTGATGAGCGGGGGAGGGGAAGGGCCATTCCCTTATCAGAAAGTCCTTCGTGCCATTCGGAGCCTCTCTCCCTTGTGTACGCTCGTACTATGCAGCGGGAAGTGGAAAAAAACCAGCCGCATGGTAATGGAAGGTCATGACGTATTCTTGTATCCCTGGAAGCCGCAGTTCAAAAATTATCTTCAAATCTGTGATGTTCTCGTCACAAAGGCCGGGGGCATGACGATGACAGAGGCGTTTCTCTATGAGGCCCCCGTCGTCATAACTGCTCCTCTCCCCGGACAGGAAGAAATGAACGCCCGTTATGCCCTGCGCCGTCAGGCCGCCCGGCAGGGAAACTGTCCTGACGTAGTATGGAAGCAGGTATCCACACTGCTGCAGTCACCGTTTGAGAGAGAACGTATGAAAAGAAGACAGAAGCGGCTGCAGCAACCGGATAGTGTGAAACAAATAACCCAAACAGTATGCCAGGTTCTCACTGCTTCCGGTGCTTCAGCCCCATGTATACAGCAAGCACAGGAACAGCGGCAAGCAGAACCAGCCCAAGCGGAGTTTTTCCAAGCAGCGGAAACCAGTTCGACAAAAGAATAAAAGCAGCAGCCGTTCCGGTCAGGATGTAAAGAAGAACCCGTAAAATATTCATGCGAACCACCTTCGTATCATGAAAGGAAGGGTCTTTCATGCGATTTTTCCAGAAAAGATTAATGTTTCTGACCTTATGCGGTCTAATATGCATAACCGGTTTATTTTATCAGGCTTCCTATAATCCAGCAAAGCCGGCATCCGGTTATCCGGTTACCGGACAGACAGAAGCGGCAGCAGATCTGGAGCTCGAAGGAATGGATGAAAAAACCTATGAACTGTCTTCCTATATGGATAAGCCGCTGCTTGTCACTTTTTTTGCAAGCTGGTGCGGTATATGCCGCCGCGAACTGCCGCAGCTTTCCGCTTTTCATGAAAAACACAAAGACAGGTGGAACATGACAGCCATCAATGTGACAAAAGAAGAGATTCATTTGGAAGGTGTGCGTTCGTTTTCACGCGGTCTTTCGGTACCGGTTCTGTTGGATAAACAAGGAGAAGCGATGGATCATTTCGGGGTAAGAGGAGTTCCCGCTTCTTTTTTACTAAATGAACGAGGTGTTGTCACCAAGACATTTTACGGCCCGATTGAAAAAGACGAGCTGGAAAAGGCATTGTCGGATGTGCAGGCCGGAACCTGGGGACAAAGAGAAGAGAAATCATCCTCTTCGTCCCGGGAAACGACATTCTAAAAAATGAAAATAAAATACGATGTTATGAAATAAACAACGATGAGGAGCGCTGAGGGCCACGGGTAAAAGTGCAAAACTTTTTTCCTGCCGCGGAGCACTGAAAACAACACAATCGCTGCCAGCAGACTGACCGCACCCGCTGTAATCTGATGAACAGGGTTGGAAGCGGCGATGATTGGACCATTCAAAAATCCGACATCGCTGACAAACAACAGAATGACATTAAAAAGATTACTCCCGAGAATGGACCCAAGCGCGAGGTTGTGATTCTGCAGCTGCAGGGCGACAAGAACAGCTACTGCTTCCGGCAGGGAAGTGGAAGCTGCGATCAGAAAACTTCCCACAAAACTGGAGCCAAGACCGGTCTGCACCGCAATTTGGTCCCCTGTGATGGTTAACATCGATCCGGCGCCCAAAATCACCACGGCGGCAATAACAAAACCGACACCGGCATGTTTTAACGAGATGGCGTAGGAAGGCGACGTTTCATCTTCCACTGCCAGAGCCGCTTCCTGCCCGGAATCGCTGCTTCCGGTTTTTTTATTGATAAAGGTAATGCCGGCGATATAGACAGCAAAGATAACAAGTGTATCGAGACCGATCCAGAACACGGAGATCTCGGTTTGAATAAACATGGCAGCCAGCACCAGAAGGGCAAGCAGGATACCCAGCGACGCTGTGTAGGCGTGGGAGACATCTGTGCGTGAGAACAGTTTTTCTTTACGATAATACAGGTCAAAGGCAGCAATGATCAGTAAATTGAACATGTTGCTGCCGAGAACGTTTCCTACTGCGATATCCGGATTATCAAGAAATACCGCGGTTAAACTGGTCGTCACCTCCGGAAGAGATGTGGCTCCGGCAAGCAGCAGGGTACCTACCATCAATCCGCCCCACTTTGACTTTATACTGATGACATCAGCATAGGTTGATAATTTAACAGCAGCAATAACCGTAATAGCGGCTGCCACGGCGAACAAGAAAAAAACCATCGATTTCACTCCTTTTTCTGTAAAAAAGGGGAAGAAACATAAAAAAGACCTTTTTATAAAAAGAACGAAAAAAGATACTTCGATCCCTTTATAAAAAGGTCTTGCGCACATTCACTGCAGGCGCCGTAAAAGCAGTGAAGTTTAATGAACCGAGTACACTGCCCGTGTACTGTCCTGACGATTCATTAATCCTATTGGACGCTACTCCCCTTCTTATTCCATAATAAACATACCACCGGAATCAGGTGGAGTCAATATAAAAAAACACGATGGAGAGGCAGGAAAATCGGGAAAATACCGCAAAGTATTACATGGCGCAAAAAAGTTCAGAAGGGAGAGGCTGTATGAAATTATTTGCCGTACTGCTTCCATTAAAAGACAAAGAATTATCGCAGACGTACAGGCCCGATCATCTTCAGTTTCTAAAAGAACAGAGAAACAAGGGAAATGTAGCCGCTAATGGTAAATTTACCGATGGTTCCGGTGGACTGGTAATATACCGTATGCCGGATGAAAAAGCGGTGGAAGAGCTTGTTTTGAATGACCCGTTTGTAAAGCATGGAGCCCGCGGATACCATATACACGAATGGGAAATGGTTTCCGGCGAATGGGAGTAAAAGGAGGAAGCCTATGGCTGTAATAGGATTTATCGGACTTGGAAACATGGGCATGCCGATGGCACGAAATCTTGTGCAGTCGGGATACTTAGTCTATGGTTTCAATCGATCAAAAAAGAAGGAAGAGGCGTTTGAAGAGCTGGGAGGACGCAAGGCAGAATCTCTGTCTCTGATAGCAGAAAAGGCAGATGTTATTATGACCTGCCTGCCCGAACCCAAAGATGTGCAAGACGTCCTGTCTGAACTGTTTGAAATGGGAATCAGCGGTTCACATATCATTGATTTCAGCACCGTATCTCCTGCTCTTCATAAAGAGATGAAGGAAAAAGCGGCACGTGAGGGTGTGGAGTATCTCGACGCCCCGGTCAGTGGAGGGACGGCCGGGGCGGAAGCCGGAACCCTTGCGATTATGTGCGGTGGGGAGGAGAGTGCATTCGAAAAAGCCCGCCCTCTCTTTGATGTGCTCGGTGCAACTATCACACATACCGGTCCGGCGGGAAGCGGGACAAAAGTGAAACTGATCAACCAGTATATGGTCGGCATGCATACCGCAGCAGTCGCAGAAGCACTTCATCTTGCTGACGAATCCGGCATTGACCAGAAAATGCTGTATGATGTTCTTAGTCAGAGCTTTGCCCAAAGTAAGATTTTTGACAGGCATTATCCTGATTTTATTGCCGCAAAGAGAGAAGAACCGGGCTTTGCTTTATCTCTTCTTTTGAAAGATTTGAATCTTGCAGGAGAGATGGCAGGAAATGCAGAAGTACCGCTTGAAGCCGGAAGAAAAGTGAAAGAAATGTTTGAAGATGCAGATCAGCAGGGGTACGGCGGTAAAGATATGAGTGCCTTCTATCAGTATACTTCTGGAAAACACTCCTGAAGGAACTCTTGCACATGAGGCAGACATCCCGTGCACTTTTCTTTTCATTCTCTCCCCGATTCGTTACAATAAGCTTTGTATGTCAAAGTATTTCACGAATTTTTGGGAGGGATAGCAGTGAAAATTGCTGCGATAGTAGGAAGCACAAGAAAAGAATCATTTAATTTAAAACTGGCTCATTTTATGAAAGAGCGGTACGTGGACCAGTTTGAATTCGATATCCTGGAAATCGGCCACCTGCCGTTTTACAATCAGGACGAAGAAATGACTCCAACAGCGGAAGTTTTGGAGTTTAAGAAAAATGTTGCAGATGCGGATGCCGTATTGTGGGTCACGCCGGAATATAACGGTACCATCACTTCTGCTATGAAAAATGCCATAGACTGGCTTTCCCGCGTCGATCAGGTGATGATCGGGAAACCATCCTGGATCGTTGGAGCTTCCATGGGAGCACTTGGAACCGTGAAGGCGCAGTCGCACCTGCGCGATATTCTCTTTGCTCCGGGACTTTCTTCTCCGATTCTTCCGGGAAATGAAGTGCTGATTGGTTCCGTTCACGAAAAAGTGGATGAAAATGGTTATCTGGCAGACGAAGGAACCATCGATTTTCTCGACACCACCGTGGAGAATGTACGTCCATGGCTGGAAAAACAAGCTGCCGTTCGCAACTAAGCAGCAGTAAAGAATACAAAAAGAGATCCCGATGCTTAAATCGGGATCTCTTTTTTGTGGAAAAGTATCTGTTATATGTCACTGGTCTGTTTTTGTGCGGAAGGTTCCAGGGTTTTGTCGATAAGTTGGTCGAGTTCGACAATCTGCCGGCGGGCCCTTCTTTCTGAAATGCTGCGGTAATGATGCTTTCCTTCCGGTTCTTCATCAAGCTCATCCGCCTTGGCAACAATCTGCTGAAGCGTGCTGAGCTGCAGCTGGTCATGATCTACAGGGAGAAAAGAGTCCGTATGCAAAAGCACGGCCACAGAAATTTCTTTGGCGGCTGCAGGGTCTTCCCCCAGACGGATCAACAGCTTATGGGCGCGCTCTGCCCCTTTAATAGCATGAATATCGTTGTTTCTGTAAAGATCAAAATCCCATTCTCCGTCACGATACCAGGTATAGTGCCCCGAATCGTGCAGGAATGCAGCTTTAGCAGCTGAATCCGGATTGGTTTTATTTTTTACAGCAAGGCGGAAGGCATGATAAGACGCCGCAATCGCATGAGCAAGGCCGGCCCTTTTCACATATTTCTGGGTTACCGGGTGCTCATATATTTGTTCCAACGTTACGTTTCTCATCTTTAACCCTCCTGCTTAACGTGTCATTAAATATATTTTTACTATTATAACGATTTCTTTATTCAATTTCAAGAAAAATTTAAAGGGGAATAAGCATACAATGACCATAACATCTTTAACCTGGAAAAGGAGGATAGTCGGAGGCGGAAAACATGGCATATTTTTCTTTAGACCTATTGGTGAATGATGAAAAACTATGTATAATTTCAAGTAGAAGCCTTTGTACGATATAAATATATAATAGAATAAAAGAGAGATGGGAAATCATGAAAAAAATCTGGGTACCTATGGGGGCTGCCGCCCTTGCGGCAGGAATATTCTGGTTGACAAGCGATACAAGCGGGGAAGAACATCATGCCATAACCTATCACACACATAAACAAACCAAGGAAATCAATAAAGAAATGGAAGAAGACATGTCCCGGTTCACCTATGACAGCGGTTATGACTTCACCTATCCCGAGGATGGAGTGAAGGGAACCTATGTAACCGGTCATTCGGCGGGAGGGGCCCGTTTTAATGAACTGCTTGAACTCACAAATTCCACCGATTTGAATTCAATGGTTATCGATATTAAAGACGACCGTGGAAATTTGACGTTCAAGCCCGGCGAAGACAGCAGTATTCCAGATATCGGAAAGAATATGATCAGTGATCCCAAACAGCTGTTAAAAACACTGGAGGAGAATGATATTTATCCGATAGCCAGAATTGTGGTGTTCAAAGACACGGTTCTCGCAGAAAAAAGACCGGATCTCTCCTATCAGAAAAACGGGGAGATATGGAAGAACGGAAAAGATGAAGCTTTTGTTAATCCTTACGAAAAAGAGGTTTGGAACTACAACCTCGATATTGCAAAAAAAGCTGCCAAAATGGGCTTTCAGGAAATACAGTTTGATTACGTCCGGTTTCCGGAAGGATTTGAACACCGGGATGAAGAACTCAGCTATTCACGGGGAGACTACGGCAAAGAAGGAACCAATGTGGAGCAGCGGGTAACAGCAGTTACTGATTTTGTGAAACATGCCCGCGAAGAATTGAACAAAACATTCGATGTCGATGTGTCTGTTGATATTTTCGGTTATTCAGCTACCCTGGAACAAGCTCCCGGCATCGGCCAGAACTTCTCTAAAATTGCGGGGAATGTGGATGTCATCTCGTCTATGATATACCCGAGCCACTGGACGCCGTATTTTGGAATCGATAAACCGGATCTTCATCCTTATGAACTGACCAAAGAATATGCAAAAGTGGAGAATGAAGTACTCGAAGGACTGGATCAGACACCGCAGACCCGCCCTTGGATTCAGGATTTCACCGCCAGCTGGCTTGGTTCCGGAAATTACCAGGAGTACGGCGTAGAAGAGGTGGAAGCGCAGATCCGCGCTCTGAAGGAGCAGGGGATACATGAGTTTCTGCTGTGGAATGCGACAAATAATTATACAGAAGGAGTGGATTACACTCCTTAAGTGGGTAAAATAAGGGAGGTCCAGACTCTGGATTGTCCCTTTTTTTTATGTAAAGTCCATAAAATCGCAGAACCTGGCCATAAGAGGTGGGCAGAGGCAGTCGTTTCGGTATATAATAAAGAAAAGAAGGAAAAGGAGACGCTTGTGGAATCGATGAACTGGTATGAAAAATTAAGGCAGTACTTTCCCGTGGAAGAGATGAAATCACAGGAACACATGGAACTTCTTCTTCAGGAAAAAGGGGATATATATCACAAAGAAGAAGGTCCGGACTATGTCATGATGTACGTCGAAATGGAAGGGTTCATCTTCATTGATTATCTTTTTGTTTCCCGCAGTGCAAGAGGAAAAGGAACGGGAATGCAGTTAATCGAAAAACTAAAACAAAGAAAAAAACCCGTTATTCTTGAAGTGGAGCCGCTTGATTATGAAGATACCGATTCCAGAAAACGATTCCGGTTTTATGAAAGAGCCGGCTTCAGGCAGGCAGCATCGATTGGATACCACAGAAGGTCCCTTGCTACCGATAAGGTCAACACACTGGAAATCATGTTCTGGTCTCCTGACGATGAATCAGAAGAAAATATTTTTGAAAAGTTGAAACAAACGTATAAAAATGTTCATACGTATAAAGATAAAGAACTGTACGGTAAATCGTATGAACCCGCAGAAGAAGTATTGACCTATGACGATTCAAAAGAACAAAGGGGATATAATCATAAAAGAGGGGGGAGATAAAATGAAAAAGAAGGACAAACAGAAACGCCGGAAAAAACGCCGTGTCCTGAAAGATCTGCTGCCCGGCAATCTGAAAGACTGGAAAAAAGCACCCGGCGGCCAAAAACCCACCACTCCCACCAGCATGAAAACCACGGCTTGAATATGTGATTCATAAAAAGAGCTGCTCTGTCAGAGGGCAGTTCTTTTCACTATAATTCTGTCACATTTTCATCACAATTTTTTTCAATACCTTTGTTTGAGGTGTTTCATAAAGTGGAATACTAAGAACGAAGCCATTGCTTCAATGACAAAGAATACATCGCAGATACAGAATACTTATAGAATCAAACAAACGGCGGGAAAGAACAATCCCATGCATTATTGTTCATTGAAAACTCTTTTCAAATTAGAATAATTATTGTATAATGTCATTGTATGAATTCAGCATGGTAGATAATGAAGCATAGAACTCCTTTATGAACTTATCTGGCGGATGAAGAAGGGAGAGATGAACCAGATGGTTACATTGTTAACATCTCCAAGCTGCACTTCCTGCAGGAAGGCAAAAGCTTGGCTGGAAGAATATAATATCCCGTTTGAAGAGCGGAACATTTTCGCTTCCCCGTTAACCGTAGATGAAGTGAAAGAAATTGTACGGCTTACAGAAGATGGGACAGATGAAATTGTTTCAAAACGATCCAAAGTGTTCCAGGAACTCAATGTAGAATTGGAAAGCCTTTCTCTGCAGCGCTTATTTGAACTGATCAGTGAATATCCGGGACTGTTGCGCCGTCCTATTATCTTTGACGAGAAACGTCTTCAGGTCGGCTATAACGAAGCCGAAATCCGCAGATTTCTGCCCCGTAAAGTCCGTACTTTCAATTTGATGGAAGCCCGGGACATGGTCAATTAAATAAAGCGGCACAGAAAAACTTCTACTTTTATCAGCAGTAGAAGTTTTTTTGTTTTCATGTCGGGAGAACCTTTGTTATCCTTGTAGTAATAAAGCTTTTCTTTTAAATGAAAAGGATAATGAACATTTCATTTGAATACGGTAAGGGTAAATGAAGATTTAACTATTGACAATGCACAATCTTTCCTTGACAATATACATTTAATAGCAGGAAAGACCGCGTTTTCTCTTTTCATACGCTCCGCTCCCTCAAAATATCGACGGGATGAGCATTGGTCCTTAACAACCGGCATCTTCCTCGTATAAAATGGCAGTAAGATGAGGATGAAGGTTACAGGTGCCCGTCAAAGGGTATGATGGTAATATATAGAGAAAACATGGAAGCGGAAGTCACCTTACCTTCTAAGGAGGGAGAAAATCGTGGAAATCGAAAGAATTAATGAGTCTACGGTCAAATGTTATATTTCCTATAAGGATATTGAAGATCGTGGGTTTGACCGGGACGAAATCTGGTACAACCGGGAACGCGGGGAAGAATTATTTTTTGAAATGATTAATGAAGCGCATGACCGTGAAAATTTTGAAATTGAAGGTCCTTTGTGGATCCAGGTACAGGCGCTGGATAACGGCATGGAAATTGTAGTCACGCGCGGTCAGATAACCGATGGAAACGTGAAACTGGAAATACCGGTATCCCAGGGCAAAGGGGAAGATATGCCGGTTGATGATAACATTGTTGATATGCTTGATGAGCAGTTCCGTTCTTCCCAAAAGTCAAGACAGGCTCACGGAGATTCCGATTATCTTGAAATTGTCATTTCCTTTGATGATCTGGAAGATTTACTTGCCTTGAGCCAGGCTTTTGCACCGGCGGGAGTACAAAATGAGATTTATCATTTTGAAGGAACGTATTATCTATATTTGATGTTCGACAATCAATATACAGAAGATGAGCAGGACGATATGGTTAGTCACGTTCTTGAGTACGGAGAAGAATCCGACGTATCTATTTTCCGAATCCGGGAATACGGCAAAACCGTGGCAGCAGCCAGCGGTCTCGAGACACTGAGGGACACCTTTTCATAATCCTGCCTGAAAAACCAGCCCAACTATGGAGCTGGTTTTTTTTAGGTTAAAAAAGGGATACAGAACCAGCATGTCGAAAAAGAAGTGGTTGCGATACAAGTGTTCTCACTCCAAAAAGAAAAAGGAGCACATGCCATGTTCAGTGCCGTCACGAAACAGGGAGAACGGGTCATACTGCATCCCGCCAGCCATACCGGTATTTCTGGTTCCCCTCCGTATCATTGTCCTGTCTGTAACGAAGAAGTAGTATTGAAAAAAGGAAAAGTCCGCCGCTGGCATTTTGCCCACCGCCATCACTCTTTATGCCGCGCTGCCCCGGAGTCTGAAGAACATCTTGAAGGAAAAGCGGTACTGTATGAATGGCTTGAACGGCAGAACGTTTCACCACGTCTTGAAGTCTTTCTCCCAGATTTGGGGCGCCAGGCTGATATACTGTTTACGTGGAACGGGGGAACGTACGCAGTGGAATATCAGTGTGCTTCCATCCCACCGGAGGAGGCTGTCCAGCGTACCAACGATTACCTGTCCCATCACATCCAGCCGCTTTGGATTTATTCTTCGGACCGTCTCCGTTTTGACCGCTCCCAAAGATACTCGATTCATGCGTTCGAATGGACGGGACTGCGTGAAGAACAAGCCGGTACCCGCTGCAGCGCACTGACATATCTCTCCCCTGCCGGTGGTCGTTTCTCCTTTCTTTATCCCCGTGCATCTCTTTCCTCAGCCATTACCTATGCAGATCTTTATACAGTGGAACTTTCAAGCATGTCTGTGTCCGGACTGATTCAACTTCCTTCGGTTGTTCAGGGAGAGAGAACGTGGATGCAGACCTGGCTTAATACCAAAAAACAGTGGAGGTACTCCCGCAGCCGGTGGCACCTTTACCCGGACAGTCGTTACGTGCGCGTCCTGTTTGCAGACCGGCGCTCAGATATTCCATATTTTCCGGCTGAAGCGGGCTGGCCTGTTGAAGGTATGACTCACTTCAACACACCCCCTCATCACTGGCAGAGCGCCGTTTTGCTTTCTTTTCTGGACCCTCTGCCTTTGTATACCTCTTTTTCCCTGCAAACCGCTGCTGCAGAATTTTGCCCCGTGGCAGAGGACATTCTCCGCTTGAAACAGTCTCCCCTTGTGAACCATCCAGTAGATAAGGCATTGGAACAGTATTTCAGATTGCTGGAGAAAACGCCTCTCCTGCAAAAAAACGGAGATGGCTGGAAAAAAGTAAATGGTGTGTATCTGCCTGCCTCTATTGACGAAGGATATAAAATGGACAAACAATATTTCTCCCTCCTGTTTTGAAAAAGAAACAGCAGAGCATTCTATATTTTTACACCCATAAACAGAGCATGATTTCCAGTGTTTTTGTCTGAAAGGCAAACATTGGTCATTTATCCAAGTGTCCGGTAAAATAGGAAGGGAAAAATGGAGGTGTTGAAATGAGTACTCAGGAAACGAAATCATTGCCAAAACGCGAAGACGTACCGAAAGAATGGACCTGGGATCTCGAAGATATATTTTCTGCCGACGAAGAATGGGAAGCGGAATTTGAAGCAGTGAAAACATATATTCCTGCTGTGGAAGCGTTCAAAGGCACACTTGGAGAGTCAGCGGAAAATCTGTATCAATGCCTGAAAACAGAAGACGAACTAGGGGCCAGATTCGGGAGATTGTTCTCCTACGCCCACATGAGAGCGGACCAGGATACTGCAAATTCTTATTACCAGGGGCTGGAGGACCGGGCTTCCAGCCTTGCTGCGAAACTAGGCCAGGCCCTTGCTTTTGTCACACCGGAAATACTCTCCATCCCGGAAGGAACGATTGCTTCGTTTATACGTGAACATGAAGGGCTGGCTTTTTATAAACAGGCTCTCGAAGAAATTAACGAAGAGCGGCCGCACGTATTGAATGAATCGGAAGAATCCATGATGGCTCAGGTGTCAGAAGTTACAGCATCTCCCGGCAATACATTCGGGATGCTCAACAATGCGGATCTGACATTTCCTGCTGTAAAAGATGAGCAGGGAGAAGAAGTGCAGGTGACGCATGGACGTATTCTGCGGTTTCTGGAAAGTGACGACCGGAGAGTGCGCAGAGATGCATTTAAAGCTGTCTATGATACGTATGCCAACTATAGAAACACATTCGCCAGTACGCTCGGCGGTGAAGTGAAAAAGCATCTGTTCACAGCCGGAGTGCGAAACTATGATTCGGCCAGACAGGCAGCCTTGAGTTCCAATCATATTCCGGAAGTAGTCTATGATCAGCTGGTGGATACGGTAAATAATCATCTCCATCTTCTGCACCGTTATGTACGACTGCGTAAACGGGTGCTCGAGCTGGATGAGATTCATAATTATGACTTATATACCCCGCTTGTCAAAGATGTGGATATGAACGTTACGTATGAAGACGCGCAGGAGAAGATATTGAAGGCGGTGGAGCCTCTTGGAAGTGAGTATGTGAATAAAGTGGCAGAAGGATTTCAAAGCCGCTGGATTGATGTGTACGAAAATGAAGGAAAGCGCAGCGGAGCTTATTCTTCGGGGGCATATGGAACCAAACCCTACATTCTGATGAACTGGCAGGATGACGTGAATAACATGTTCACGCTTGCCCATGAACTGGGACACTCGATGCACAGTTATTTCAGCCACCGGGAACAGCCTGTACGCTACGCTGATTACACCATTTTTGTAGCCGAAGTGGCATCTACCGTGAATGAAGCATTCCTTAATGATTATCTGCTGAAAACGACGGAAAATAAAAGAGAGCGGTTGTACTTGTTGAATCACTTCCTGGAAGGATTCCGGGGGACTGTGTTCCGCCAGACGATGTTCGCTGAATTTGAACAGCTTATTCATGAAAAAGCAGCGGCCGGCGAACCGCTTACACCGGATGTTCTGGAAAAGGAATATTACGCTTTGAATGAAAAATATTTCGGTGAGGATATGACAGTGGATGACGATATTGCGCTGGAATGGGCCCGTATTCCTCACTTCTACATGAATTTTTACGTGTATCAGTATGCGACAGGATACAGTGCAGCGGCAGCGCTGTCCAGGCAGCTGCTGGAAGAAGGTCAGCCTGCTGTGGACCGGTACTTGGCCTTTCTCCAGTCCGGAAGTTCGGATTATCCAATCAACCTTCTCAAAAAAGCAGGTGTCGATATGACATCTTCTGCTCCGGTGGAAGAAGCAATGAAACTTTTTGAAGACACTCTGTCGGAAATGGAAAAACTCCTTGAAGAAATATAAAGACAAAAAAGAGGAGCTTCCCCTGCTCATGGGGAAGCTCCTCTTTTTTGTTCAAAAGTACAGCATATATTATTTCATGCGCATTCCTTTAAAGCGGCGGCGCTCATTAAAGCAGAATATAGAGAAGAATATGGATAAATATAACAGTGCTGTTCCAAGCAGTAAAGGGAATAAATTCATTAAGCCGAGAGTAAAGAGACAGAAGCTGGCGACAATACTGAGAAGACCGATTATGACTTTTTTCAACCCCGGAATCTCCTTTCTCCCTCATGATTACTACCATCATATGGAGAGGTGGATATTATTATGATCCAGGGTCAGGAAGAACGGACAACTCTCCAGAACGTCCCATGTTTCACCGGTACCTGTTCAATTTTCTGCTGGAGGGCAAGTTCATTCAGCTTTGCTTTGGCTGTACGCTCGCTCCAGTCATATACCACAGCGACTTCTTTTGTGGCGGCCAGTTTGTGTTGATCCATAAAGGCTTCCAGACTGATTCTTTCTTTAGGAACCGGTGTTTCACCGAGCATTTCTTTCATGATTTCCACATACACATCGAAAGAATACAATCCGGGTACTTTGACCCCGCCGTCTTCCACACAGTCGTTAAAAAACAGGAAAGTCGGTGTGCTGTCAATTTCCATTTCTTTTGTGGTTTTCACATCACACTGCAGAGCATTGATGGCACAGTGGGAATGAATGTCTTTTTTAAACTCTTCCACATCCAGCCCGACAAGGTCTGCGCATTCGATTAACACCGATTCATCAGCGATATTTCTTTTATCCAGAAAGAGCATTTCACGAAGCCGTCTGAAAAAAACCGTTCCGAGCTGCCGTCCCTGCATTTCAGCCGCTTTCACCGCAATGGAGGGGGCATAGGGGGAATGAACCGGTTTTTCCAGCCAGACGTCTCCGTCACACGGCATCCCGGTATTGGCCGCTGTCTGTTCATATCGCTCGGCCATATTTGTATAGGCTGTGGATCCCTTTTTGTCTGATGTGTTCCAGGCGTCCAAGTGACCTGCGACAAAAAAACGAACGGAAAAGTAATGGCTGTATTCAAGCATTAATTTTTTTAGTGTCGGTTCAAACGCCCAGCAATCCGGGCATAAAGGGTCAACAAATACATAAAGCTCCAGCTTTTTGGAGGTCTTCGATTCCATTGTAGCACTTTCTTCAGGAGAAAGACCGCAGATTCCCAGCTGTTCATCGCAGTTAAGCTGATTATCTTTTTGTTTCACTGGTCCGGACTCCTTTCTCTGTTAATCTTCTGGTGTGTTTATCATGTTACGGGCCGTCATCGTCAGGCGCTCCATCATTTCTTCCCGGGCGGGCCCCTCAAGTTCTATTTCGTCCATGGCATCTTCCATACAGGACAGCCATGCCAAGGCTCTTGTTTTGGTAATAGTGAATGGGAGGTGTCTGGCCCGCAGCATTGGATGACCGTGCTCTTCTGTGTAATACTTCGGGCCTCCCAGAAACTGAGTGAGAAACTGCTTTTGTTTTCGTGCCGTTTCGGTGAGGTCTTCCGGAAAAATAGGAATAAGATCCGGATGATTTTTTACATTACGGTAAAAAGTATCAACGAGACGGTCTAAAACAGGTTTTCCCCCCATTGCTTCGTAAAGACTTTCCTGTTGTCTCATGGTTCACCTCAAGTGTAGTCTAAGTGACTGCATACTTTTTTTAAGATAACGATTATAGAACAGGATTGCAAGAAAAACGGTTCTCATCATATAAAGTGCCGGTAAATCAAAGCATTGTCAGAATGCAAAGAAGCCGGGTGTAGAGGGCGTACAATCGTATTATACCTCTTTGTTTCTTATTGTATATTGTAGCAACGCTGTTACATGACAGCAAACAATATGACCGGACAAAAAAAAGGCAGCGAATCCATCCGGACCCGTTGCCAGTTATGCCATATTATTATACTTACTTAATACGGAGGGGACGTAAGACTGGGTTTCAGAGAAAGGGGGGATGCCGTTATGCTGATCGACATTGCCCGGGCCTGCGTTATAAGCGGCCAGTGCCAGAGACTTATCACCATCGTATTTATCAAGCATCTGTCTTAAGTATTTCGTGCCGCCTTCAATGTTCTGTGCCGGGTTGTAAGGATCAGAGACGTTCAAATAGTTGGCGGTTCCCGGCATGAGCTGCATCAGCCCCATCGCACCCGCATGACTGCGTGCATTTGAATCAAAGCTGGATTCCTGTTGAATGACAGCCCGGACTAAATCCGGATCGATGTTATGCCTTTCTGCACTGTTTTGAATCATGCTGTCGTAATCACCGGAAACAGGTGTGGAAGCCGTAGAAGATGCTGTATGATTAACGGGAACAGCCGTATTCGCAGCTGCATTATACCTGCTCCGGTCTTCCGGATTCAGAAAAAGTCCACTGCTTCTCGATGTAGAAGCATCTAAAGAGGAAGGTACCGAAGAAGATCCGGTCATTTCCTGTTCCAGATAGGACTGGAAGGAAGAAAATATAGAAGAAGGTGCTGAAGGGCTCTGGTTTTTATTGCCGCCGGAAAGAGTGTTCATCTGTCCAAGCGCCTGTAAAAGCATGTCTATCCTCAACTGATGGTCACCTCGCTGAAGTAGGAGTCTTACTCAAAATATAGCAGAACTTTCCCGGAAATACAATCAGCTCCTGTGTTCGTCAGGGTCGTTTAATTCCTGTTTCCGCTGAAAAAAGCGTTTTATTTTATTCGGGGTGCGCCGTTCGGGGATGTTTTGTTCTTTTAACAGGTCATAAAGCAGAATTTCCACTTCCTTTTCAGACGGCCCCTCGATTTCGATCTCAAAATCCTCGACATCCAGATATGTACTGTGATCGAGAAACAATATTCCTGTTTTAAAAGGGAATTCTGTGCGCATCGTTTCCAATGTTCCAAGTTGTTCGATATGTTCCGGATCGATATGCAGTGATTCAGTCAAAGCTTGTTTCACTTCCCCTTCAGGAAACAACCGGCCGGCCATTACTGCCTCTGTTTCGTCCGGTGAAAGGGTTTGATTTGTTTCAAGCAAGCCTTCTTCTGCCGGCTGTTTCAGAGTAAGAACCATGTCTTTGTTCTTCTCCCTTATACGAAGAGCGGCTCCTTCTGTTCTGACTGCTCCCTGCTCCGTATCAAAATACGTATTCGCCTGCCGGGTAAATTGGTCCTCGTTCACGTTAAATCTACGGCATAAACGCTTAAATTCCTCTTTTGTAAGCAGATTTTTCTTTTCAATTTCTGTTTCGCGGCTCATAACTATTCATTTCATCCTTTCTTTTACGTTTCCCATGATTTTAAAGACGCACCAGCTTTCTATATGGTATCATATCGTTTGGAAATTGTAGTGCCCAGCACCACACCACTCAAAAAGATGAGCTTTTCTATTATATGGTGCAGATGTGATAAAATAAGGAACAGACAGGTGAAATGAGGTGGATGACTGATGGAGCATGTCCTTACAGTAACGGAAACAGAATATGCAGAAGATGCGGTATATCTTATTCCAATAGAAGACTGGCCGCGGGCAGAGTGGGTGAAGCTTGAAGACGGCGGACGTATGCTGGCGGATTCGGATGCTCTCGCATTCGTATATACGCTGGAAGGACCGGATTCTTTTGTGCAGCTGCGTCTTCCAAAACAGGTGTGGCCGTCTTTGAAAAAAGCATACGAAGAGAATTTGAGGATCTGTGTGAAAGGGCCGGAATTTCTTGAACTGCCTCTTTTTCCGGGAGAGCTTTCGTTTATTCTTGATAATGTCCCGGGAAACGGAAATTACGGAAACACAATGGTTGAAGCTGTAGAAGATGCCTTTCAGCTGGAATAGAATGATGCAGAAAACAAGGTGGTGCTTGTTATCAGTAACTGGGACACGTTTTTAACGCCTTACGTGCAGGCGGTAGAGGAATTGAAAGTGAAATTAAAAGGGCTCCGGGAGCAGTATCAGCTCTCTTCCAAACATACGCCGATTGAATTTGTAACCGGCCGGGTCAAGCCGGTGACAAGCATTCTGGAAAAGGCCCAGCGGAAAAACATCCCGCTGGACCGGATCGGCAGGGAAATGCAGGATATCGCCGGCGTACGTATTGTATGCCAGTTCGTAAATGATATTGATACGATCGTTGAACTGATACGTTCCAGATCCGATTTTAAAGTAGTGGAAGAAAGAGACTATATCAAGCGGAAAAAAGAGAGCGGTTACCGATCTTATCATATGGTTATTGAATATTCGGTGCATACTATAGATGGGGAAAAAAGTGTACTTGTGGAACTGCAGGTACGGACGATGGCTATGAATTTCTGGGCTACAATTGAACACTCCCTGAATTATAAGTACAGCGGGGAGATACCGGATGAAATAAAAGAACGTCTGCAGCGTGCAGCGGAAGCGGCGTTCCAGCTGGACGAAGAAATGTCGAAAATCAAAGGGGAAGTCCGGGAAGCCCAGCAGATCATTATAAAAAACAGGGAAAATTCTTCAAACTAATGAAATTCACAGGGGAGGCAGTATCATGCATTTTGCGGTGACATCCCGGGGAGATGACGTATCGGACGCGCTGAAAAAAGACATTACGTTGAGCCTTGAGGAATATGGACTGACCGAAGATATCGAACAGCCGGATGTGGTAATCAGTGTTGGGGGAGACGGCACCCTTTTAGAAGCTTTCCATAGTTATCACGGACGGTTGGATGATACCTGTTTTGTCGGTATCCATACCGGACATCTCGGATTTTATGCCGACTGGCAGCCCGAAGAAGTCGAAAAGCTTGTGATTCATATTGCCAAAACCCCGTTTCAGGTGGTGGAATACCCTCTTTTGGAAGTGGTGGTACGCCACTATGACTCCGATAATCCGGACCGCTATCTGGCATTGAACGAGTGCACGGTGAAGACACTGGAAGGTTCTCTCGTCTGTGATGTTGATATTAAAGGGGAACCGTTTGAAACATTCAGGGGAGACGGCCTCTGCATTTCCACCCCTTCCGGAAGTACAGCCTATAATAAAGCGCTGGGAGGCGGTATTCTTCACCCTTCACTGCCTTCCATGCAGCTGACGGAAATGGCTTCTATCAACAACCGGGTGTATCGTACCATCGGCTCTCCTTTAATCCTGCCCCAGCACCACACCTGTCTGCTGAATCCATTAAATGATGTGGAGATGCAGATCACCGTAGATCATATGTCGATGGTCGACCGATCCATTAAATCGATACAATGCCGCGTGGCTGAGGAAAATGTCAGGTTTGCCAGATTCAGACCTTTTCCTTTCTGGAAGCGTGTGAAGGAATCGTTTATTGGAGATGGGGAGTAACGGGATGGAAGGCTTCCACAAGCTGGAATGGTCGATTCCGCAGGAAGCAGACGGCAGATCCGTAAAAACCTACCTGAAACAGAACAAAAAAATGTCGGGAAGCACGTGGAAAGTGCTGAAAAGAGACGGGGAAATCATGCTGAATAATAACCCGGCTTCCGGGAAAGACAGCCTCAGGTACAAAGATCTTCTTTGTGTGTATCTGCCGGAAATGCCTTTTCCAGAAGGGATTCCAGCCTCCCCTCTGCCGCTTGATATCCTGTTTGAAGACAATCATCTGCTGGTAGTAAATAAGCCTCCCGGTCTGCCTACGCTGCCCGGCCGGGGCAGGGAAGCAGAAACGCTCGCTGGAGCGGTGCGTTATTATTACGAAAAGTATGATATCCGTGCTTCTTTTCATGCTGTCTCAAGACTGGACCGGGAGACAAGCGGCATTGTAACGATTGCCAAACATCGTTATGCCCACCAGCGGCTGGCTGCCTTTTTTGATACATACAGCGGCATGAAACAGTACATCGGCATTACAGACCGAATGTGGTACCCTTCAGAAGGTGTTATCTATGCACCGATAGAACGAAGGCCGGACAGTATTGTGAAGCAGCATGTGACGACACATGGAAAAAGAGCAAAGACCGGTTTTCAGGTCGTGAAAAGGAAGAACGGGCGCTCCATGGTTCGTTTCACTCTTTATTCCGGCCGGACTCATCAAATCCGGGTGCACAGCGCTTACGCAGGTCATCCGATTGTTGGAGATGATTTATACGGAACAAAAGACAGAGAAGCTGCACGCCACGCCCTGCATGCCTGCCGCCTTTGTTTTTTTCATCCCGTAAAGGAAGTTTGGCAGACGATTGAAGCTGATATGCCGGAAGATATGCTGGACATACTATAGTCAGATGTCAGGAAAAAAGCGAAATTTTTCAGGGATATACGGCATGCTCGACGGTACCTGGGTATACGTCATTTCAGGATAGTGCAGCCCTGTTAAATGCCCGCCGAATACACAACCGGTGTCTATGTTGACGGTGTGATTTAATTGCCGTGGTTTCGGCACAGGAGTGTGTCCGTAGACAATCAGGCGTTTTCCGGTATAATGTGCGGCCCAGTCCCGTCTTACCGGGGTTCCATCCTCCTTTTTCTCCCCGGTGATGTCTCCGTAAAGAACAAACGTTTTAACGCTTTTCCCGCTTTGGCCGATATACTTTTCCGGAATGCCGGCATGAGCTGCGGCAATGCTGTCCTGGTCCAGCCGGAGGTAAAGCGGAGCCTTCTCAAACAGATGCATAAATGTGTTTTGAATGCTTTTCGATAGTTCTGGAGAAAGGGCCTTCAGTTCTTCAATGGTGGTGTCCATCCCTCCGGTGATCTGCACAGGACGTCCCAGCATATACCGGTACAGCTTATCACAATGGTTCCCTGGAATATACAGCGCAGTTCCTTTCTCCACCATCGCAGCCACAAGCTCAATAACGCTTGTAGAGTCCGGTCCCCTGTCTGTAAGATCTCCTATGAAGACCGGGGTCCGTCCATCCGGGTGCTCGTATTTGTCCCCGTTTTTTTTATAACCGGCTTTGTGAAACCAGGCCGTCAGTTCTTGATAACAGCCGTGCACATCACCGATGAAATCAAATGTCTCCAAGTCGGAACCTCCTTTTTTCCCTCATGGAACAATGCTATAATATATCGTAACACTATGTTAAAATCAACCCATTCAACCAGTCCAAAAGGAGCGAATAGTAATGAATCTTTCACTCGAAGGAAAAACATACGTCATCATGGGGGTGGCCAATAAACGAAGTATTGCCTGGGGAATATCGCAGAGCCTTTCTAAAGCCGGTGCGACACTTATATTTACATACGCCGGTGAGAGAATGGAAAAGAATGTGAGACAGCTTGCCGATTCTCTTGATCAGGAAGAAACGATGGTCCTTCCCTGTGATATAACAGATGACAATGAAATTGAAAAGACATTTCAGGATATTAAAGACAAAGTCGGGCACATTGACGGTCTTGCACACTGCATCGCTTTTGCCAATAAGGAAGAACTGGACGGGGATTATCTGAATACGACCCGTGATGGTTTTATGCTGGCTCACAGTATCAGTTCCTATTCGTTGACGGCGGTGGCTAAAGTGATCCGGGAACTGGACTTGATGAAAGAAGGCGGGTCCATCGTTACGATGACGTATCTCGGGGGCGAACGGATTGTAAAGAACTATAATGTAATGGGAGTGGCCAAAGCCTCCCTTGATGCAAGTGTTCAGTATCTTGCCAATGACCTTGGAAAAGACAGCATCCGCGTCAACGCTATTTCCGCGGGGCCCATCCGCACCCTTTCCGCTAAAGGCATCGGTGGTTTTAACGATGTCCTGCAGGAAATGGAGGAAAAAGCTCCGTTAAACCGGCTCGTTACCCAGGAAGAAGTAGGGGATACCGCTCTCTTTTTAATGAGCGACCTGGCCCGGGGTATCACCGGAGAGACTATACACGTCGACGCTGGGTACAACAAGGTCGGTTTGTAAACGGTAAAAGGAAACGCCGGCTCATCCATCGGATGAGCCGTTTTTTTGTTGACGATGTCAGAAAACGCAGGTAAGATGATGGACTGAGTCAGATTGGAGATGGGGTTGGTTTATGGAAGTGAAAAAAGTACTAAATAATAATGTTGTCATCGCCCTTCATTCCGAACTCGATGAAGTCATTTTAACGGGAAAGGGGATAGGGTTCGGGAAGAAAGAAGGAGATCCTGTGGATGAAAGCGGCGCTGAAAAGTTTTTTGTCCTGAAAAACGAGCAGGAGCAGGAACAATATAAACAGCTTTTGATTGAAGTGGATGAATCATTCATCGGCTGTATGAACGATTGCATGACGATGCTTGAAAATCGATTTCAGGTCCAGCTGCACGAACATATTCACGTTGCATTGACTGATCATCTGTACTATGCGGTGCACCGGATAAAACAAGGCATGGAAATACGAAATCCGTTTCTACAGGAGACAGAACTTGCCTATCCGGCAGAATACCAGGCAGCGAGGGACTTGTTGTTTCATCTTGAAACGTGTACAGGAATCCCGATGCCTGAAGGAGAAATCGGTTTTGTCGCGCTCCATATTCATACAGCACTGACCCAGCGCCCGCTGCAGGAGTTGAATGAACATACAAGGCTTGTATCCGGGCTTGTCGAACGTATTGAAGAGACGCTGGAGGTTTCCATGAATACGAAAAATCTGGATCATCAGCGGCTTCTGCGCCATCTCCACCAGACGTTGGAGCGTATACAAAGAGGGGACTATGGAGACGAACCGGATTCATTAAAAAATGTATTGAAATACGAATACCCCGTGTGCTACAATCTTTCTTGGAAGTTGATAACAATGATGCAGCAGGCATTGAAAACACCTGTACCGGAAAGTGAAGTTGTGTATTTAACGCTTCATTTGCAAAGGCTTTCAAGAAAACATAAATAAATATCCCAATCATTTCCGTGTGACTGGTCAAGCAGGCATGAGAGAAGTGGCTGGTTCGTTTCTTGAGGTTTGGGGATACGTGTATCTTTCCCGAATCCAGTAAAACGCACCGCCTGTCTCTCATGCCTTTTTTTATGCTGCTGCTTCAAAAAAAGGGAGGAAATACAATGTGGAAAAAAGCGTTCGGCCTGCTTCAGCGTATCGGCCGGTCCTTGATGCTTCCGGTCGCGCTGCTGCCAGCTGCCGGATTAATGCTTGCCATCGGGACGGCAATGCAGGAAGACAACATGATTGCCATTATGCCGTTTCTCGAATCTGAAATATTTGTTTTCATTTCACAATTGATGATGGATGCGGGTGGAGTCGTTTTTGACAACCTTGCTGTCCTGTTCGCTGTCGGGGTGGCAATCGGTCTTGCGAATGGAGACGGCGTTGCCGGTCTTGCCGCTCTCATCGGCTTTTTCATTATCAATGTAACGATGGGGGTTATTGAAGGGGTTACCTCCGAAATGGCAGGTAATGACCCGGCATTTGCCGAAATACTCGGTGTACCGACGCTGCAGACAGGGGTATTCGGTGGTATCATTGCCGGAATACTCGGGGCGTTTATGTACAACCGTTATTATAATATTCAACTGCCTCAGTACCTGGGATTCTTTGCAGGGAAGCGGTTTGTACCGATTGCGACCGCTTTCGGAGGGTTGATTATAGGTGCGGCATTAACCTTTGTATGGCCGCCGGTTCAGGGTCTCTTGAACAATATGTCCCATGTCGTCACCGAATCGAATACGACGATTTCCGTTTTTATTTTCGGTGTCATTGAACGGGCGTTAATACCGTTTGGACTGCACCATGTGTTTTATAACCCGTTCTGGTATGAGTTTGGGACGTACGTGAATGAAGCGGGGCAGACCATTACCGGGGACCAGCAGATCTTTTTCGCACAGTATCAGGACGGTGTGGAAGAGTTTACAGCGGGTACCTTTATGGTAGGACGCTTTCCGTTCATGATGTTCGGCCTTCCGGGTGCCGCACTTGCGATTTATCACTGTGCCAATGCAGCCAAGAAAAAATATGTAGCAGGTATCATGGGATCCGCTGCTTTGACATCGTTTCTGACAGGAATTACAGAGCCGCTTTCGTTCAGCTTTCTATTCGTGGCACCGGTCCTATTTGGAATTCACGCCATATTGGCAGGTTTCTCGTTTGTGGCGATGCACCTGCTTGATGTTAAAATAGGTCAGACGTTCTCCGGCGGTGTCATCGACTTCTTCCTGTTCGGCATTATACCGAATACAACGCCGTGGTGGCACGTGATCTGGGTCGGATTGATCCTATTCGTTGTGTATTACGTTATCTTCCGGTTTGCGATTACGAAGTTCAACTTGATGACGCCGGGACGTGAAGACGATGAAGAAGACGAGAATGACCAACAGTCCGGTTCTTCAAGCGCCGGCGAGCTGCCGTACAACGTACTCGAAGCGTTCGGCGGTCAAGAGAACCTGGATCATCTTGATGCATGTATTACAAGACTCCGTATCACCGTTCACGATAAAAGCAGCGTCGACAAAAAACGTCTGCAAAAACTTGGTGCATCCGGGGTGATGGAAGTCGGCAATAATGTGCAGGCTATCTTCGGCACACAGTCCGATGCACTGAAATCACAGATGCAGGATATTATCAACGGCCGTGCTCCTGCTGCACCGACCGATGAATCACCTGAACTCGATCCGCAGAAAGAGGCTGAGCCTGCGGTGCAGATCGGGGAAGGGTCCTCTATCATGATCGGAGGTATCGCAGATGGTGAAATCGTGAACATTGAAGACGTGCCGGATGATGTATTCTCCGGAAAAATGATGGGAGACGGTTTTGCCGTGAAACCGGAAAACGGAGAGTTTGTTTCTCCGGTCGACGGTACGATTCATAATGTGTTTCCAACAAAACACGCTGTCGGTATTAAGACAGCTGAAGGTCTTGAAATCCTCGTTCATATCGGGCTTGATACCGTCAACATGAAAGGGGAAGGTTTCGATGTGCATGTAGAGGAAGGCGATGAAGTCAAGCAGGGACAGGCTCTTGTGACTGCCGATCTTCAAAAGATTGAAGAAAATGCATCTTCCACCATCACACCGATCGTCTTCACCAACCTCTCTGACGGTCAAAGCATTCATATGGAAACGAAAGACCATATGAAGAAGGGACAGAAACAGGCAGCGCAGGTAAGATAAAAAACCATGTGTTGGGCAGGTGTTTGATTCCGGATAAATCTTGAACAAAAGCCTTCCCTGTGCATACAGCTATGGTGAGAAGCATATCTCAATCTTCCTTGAAAGGGAGGAATAGCTGATGTCCCACGGTTTTAACAACAGTTTCACGCTTATCGTTGTTCTGTTCATCCTGCTCGTGATCGTTGGGTCCGCTTACGTTTGCTAGAAACGAAGCTGCTCAAAAAAGAGCTCCGGATTCCATTCAAAATGGACCGGGGCTCTTTTTTTTAATGCCTATATCCATTAAATAAAAAAGATCAAATGAAAAAAATGTAACTGTTGCAGGAATGAATAAAAAACACATGCATATAGTGGAGGTAGGAAAAAGACTTTTGTTTGCAGAGGGGGATGGATGGAATGGAACAGGAAGAGCATGGATCCAAAAAGGAAACGGGGCCGCTGTACTACATCGAACAACCTGCATTTACCTCATTTTCAGGGCCGGGGCAGACCGTTTCCATTAAAAAAAACGCGGGAACGGGAAAACGGAGAAAAAATGGTGTCCGCAAGAACAACCGCTCCAAAAAGGCAGAAGAAGAGAAAAAGAACGATGATCCCCCTGATGAAGAAGAAATACCGGAGAACCTATTGGAAGCAGAAAGCGACAGCTCGGAGCAGACGGTCCGGGATCTGCTGCATTATATAGAAACCCTTCCTCACTTTCTTCATCCGGTGGTGGCGTGTGAAACCAACGAGCAGTACTTCCACGGGGATATCCTTGATTCAACAAAAGAACAAATAACATTCAGGGACCGGAGAAGTTTTGAAGAAAACGTCATACCGGTAAAAGATATTGTCCACATGCGTATCATCAGTCTATAAAAAAATCAGCCGGATCGAACCGGCTGATTTTGTGTTCTTCCCTATTTGCAGTGGTGGTCGATGTCGCCGACAAGATTTGGATCCAGGCACTGAATTGCGCAGAAGCAGTCGAGATCTACTTCGATGCAGTAGCGGGTGCGCTCGAGTTCTTCCACTTCGCATAACGACATCGGGTCCACACAGCATTTGCTGCATTCGAGTTCGCTATCAGGACGAAGAAGAGAAAGGGTGGCGCAGCAGTTATCTTCATCGATCTTTTCCACACGGAAGAAAGCGGTCTGGAAGCAGTCATTTCTACCTACCGCTCCAACAGAGGAAAAATATTCACCTGTTTTTGTTTGAAGAAGGAACGGAACTGTATCCAGCCCGTTGTTATTGCCGGAAGGGCTTAACAAGCTGTCAAAGCATTTGTTCCGGCAGTTGCCACCATTGTTATCAACCTGATCCTGAGCATTCTTGATGGCCGCAACCGCATCGCAGACGCAGCTGCCTGCAGCCTCTTCGTGTTTTCTGCATCCCATTACATTCACTCCTTTAGCTGTCTTTTCCTTATCATCATATATCTACAGCCCGCAAAGGGTGTATGAAAATAGACGAATTTACGATAAATGGGCGTTTGTTCTGAAGGAAAAGGGTTAAAAATATAAATTTCGGGTATATAGATTGTAAAGAATACAAAAGATGATGAGCGGAGTAATAGCGGAGAGGTGATAAAATGGGTTATATTGCACCTGTGAACAATGAGACCGCCGTGAATTATGAAAGCCGCCGAGCAGAACAGGCACCAGCGGTACCCAGGGTGGACCGGGTACAGGAAGCGGTGATGACGCAATTCCAGGATAAGAATGAAAGAAATGACACCCGCCATCATGAAGAGACAGTCGTAATCAACAAACGAAAAGAAATAGAACAGGAACTGTATGGCATTGGAGAACGTCTGGATTTTCAGGCATAAAAAATCAGCTTCAGTTTTCCTGAAGCTGCTTTTTATGCTGGGAGGATAATCATATCCATGTTTTTTTCATTTCAACGTGGGGAATACCGGCATCGTAAAATTCTCCGGAAGTGACCGTATAACCGAGTTTTTTATAAAAATCAGAGGCGCTGATCTGGGCATTCAGTTTCATACCGGATGCTCCGGTGTCCTTCGCTGTCTGTTCCATTTTTTCCATCACAGCTCTGCCGGTCCCGGTGGAGCGGTAAGAAGAAAGAACACAGACGCGTTCTGCTTTTCCAATGTTGTCTACAAAGCGAAGACGTCCCGCGCCAACTGGAAGATGATCATCATACGCCGTGAAATGGTAAGCTGTTTCGTCATGTTCGTCCATTTCCATTTCTTCGGGCACGTTTTGTTCGTGCACAAATACCTGGAACCGGACGTGATACGCATCCTGCTTTTGTTTGTCGTCGTGTACCTGAGATACAGTTATCATATTGGGATCATTCCTTTCCACTATCATGGTGGAGCATAAAACGCAGAGCCCGGGGGAGATCTTTTTCCCAAACTGCCCAGTTATGCGCCCCATCCAGTTCATCATAATGGTAATGTCTGTTTTTATGCTGGAAACGGTGAAACAGTTTTCGGTTCGGCGTGAGAAAATCAACGACTTTACCGTCTGTCGTATGTACATCTGTTTCCCCGGTTCCTATGGTATGGTAGATATCAAACAGTTTCCAGGCATCGTTTTGAGATACGGTCTGTAAGACCTCGTCATTGACAAATGGTGACTGCATAATAACACGGGCAAATGTATTCGGATAATGCAGGGCCGTCAGCAGGGAAATGGTTCCTCCGAGAGAATCCCCCATTAATATCCGCCCGTGTGGAAGGCCGTACGTTGAATACGTCTGTTCCAGAAATGGGAGAAGTTCGGACGCCAGAAACGCCATATACGTCCGGCAGCTGCTGCCGGCAGGATGGTACCACTGTCTGCGCTGCATTTTGTCAGGATAGGGGATACCGACTACAATGGTCTGTTCCGCTCCCTGCTCCATAGATGCTTCCATTTTTCTTCCGATCTTTCCGAGTTGAAAATAATCCCGGCCGTCCTGGGTGATGGCCAGGTGGTATGTATATAACGGACTGTAATGAGGCGGGAGATAAACGGGCATCTCAAACGTGTGATCGAGGAGACTGCTGTAAAAATGTAAAGCTTTCATTGTTCCATTCAAGGCAGGGCTTCCTTTCAAGACATACTATAGATATAGAGCGTAACATGCAGGAGGACGCAGTTCAACTTAGAGAAACTGTCAAACAGATATCATACGGCCTTTCTGTGCATATGATAAAATAATAAGTAAGGGGGAATTTAGAATGAAAAAACCCGTAGCAAGTGATGTTGTAGAAAAAGCCGCCCGTGATGCCCTGAAAGAAAGAGGTGTCACGATAGAAAGCATCGCTGACATTGTATATGAAATGCAGGCGAAATACGCTCCGAACCTGACAATGGATGATTGTTACGAAAGTGCGGATGCCGTATTAGGCAAGCGTGAAATCCAGCATGCCATTCTGGTTGGCATTGAACTGGACAAACTGGCTGAAAATAATCAATTATCTGAGCCGCTTCAGACACTGGTTGATACGGATGAAGGACTGTTCGGTGTGGATGAAACGATTGCTCTCGGATCCGTATTTGGTTTTGGAAGTATTGCCGTGACGACATTCGGCTATCTTGATAAAGAAAAATCCGGTGTTATTAAAGAGCTTGACGGCAAAGAAAACGAAGTACACACGTTTCTCGATGATCTTGTAGCAAGTGTTGCTTCCAATGCATCCGCGAGACTGGCCCACCGGATGAGGGACCGCGATGAAAGTCAAAGCAATGATAAAATAAAAAAGCGGGAAGATGAAGAGCTGATCGGTTAAACAAAAGAATTAAGATCAAAACTGTCCTTTCTAAGGACAGTTTCTTTTCAGCCGGAGAAAAATAAATCAAAAAAATCATGCTGCATGACGTGATTTTTCCCGGATAATGGGATAAAATAGAAACGAAGAACAAAAGAAGGAGCAGGATGTTTGTGAATGCAGCACAACCTCGTTGGATTTATTGGAAAGAAACGTTCCGCTCCAAGTTCCAGGCGGGCTGCCTGAAAGCCAAACTGGAAGACAACTGGAGCAACGGATATGAACTCGGGCCGCTTGTCGAAATCCGCAAACTAAAGTCAAACAAATACGTCGTCCGCTATACGTACGATGAATCCTGATGCATCAAATAAAAAGCGCTCAAGGGACGTCCCTTGAGCGCTTTTTATTTATTCTTTTGGAGATACCATTTTCGAAGGGTCTACGATTTCATCAAATTCTTCTTCAGAAAGCATGCCGCTTTCAAGGACGGCTTCTTTTAATGTCTGCCCTTTTTCATGCGCGGTTTTTGCGATTTTCGCTGCATTTTCATAACCGATATGAGGGTTGAGGGCGGTGACAAGCATCAGGGAGTTGCGCAGATGGTCATCGATCTTTTCCTGATTCGGTTCAATACCGACCGCACATTTATCATTAAAGGAAACCATGGCATCCGCTAGAAGATACGAAGACTGCAGGAAGTTGTAAATAATAACCGGTTTGAATACATTCAGTTCAAAATTTCCCTGGCTTGCAGCAATGCCGATGGCCGCATCATTACCCATGATCTGGGTGGCTGCCATCGTCATGGCTTCCGCCTGGGTCGGGTTGACTTTACCCGGCATGATGGAACTTCCCGGCTCATTGGCAGGAATGGTTATTTCTCCAATGCCGCTGCGTGGACCACTTGCGAGCCAGCGCACATCGTTTGCGATTTTCATTAAATCAGCTGCCAGCCCTTTTAAAGCACCATGGGCATAGCTGATCTCATCATGACTCGTCAAAGAATGGAACTTATTAGGCGCGGAGCGGAAAGTGATTCCGGTTACCTTGCTGATTTCTTCGGCGGTATAGTCCCCGAAGGACGGGTGCGCATTAATACCGGTTCCTACAGCCGTGCCGCCGATGGCCAGATCTTTCACGTGAGCGGCGCTCTCCTGAATCATCTCGCCGCTTTTTTCCAGCATCCGGTGCCAGCCGCTGATTTCCTGTCCCAGGGTTAAAGGTGTCGCATCCTGAAGGTGGGTCCGGCCGATTTTGATCACGTCATCAAAAGCCTTTTTCTTCTCTTCAAATGTGGATTTTAACGTATGTAATGCAGGCAGCAGTACATGTTCCACTTTTTGTACCGCAGCAATGTGCATAGCGGTTGGAAAGGTATCGTTAGAGCTTTGAGACCGGTTTACATCATCATTGGGATGAATCAAAGCACTGCTTCCATTTTCTTTTAGAATTTCCGTTCCCCGACGCGCCAGCACTTCATTCATGTTCATATTCGACTGGGTGCCGCTTCCGGTCTGCCAGACGACGAGTGGAAAATGTTCATCCAGTTCCCCGTTTATGACCTCATCCGCTGCTGCAGAGATGGCATCGGCTTTTTCCGGTTCGATGGTTTCAAGACGTTTATTGGCAAGAGCTGCAGACTTTTTCAAAACAGCGAACGCATGAACGACTTCAATCGGCATTGTTTCCCTGCCAATCTTGAAATTTTCCAGGCTGCGCTGGGTCTGCGCTCCCCAATACTTATCGGCCGGAACCTGCATATCACCCAGGGTATCTTTTTCGATTCTGTATTCCATGTTTGTTCCTCCTATTTTATGATCAATATGTCTCCTGCAGGATTTCCTGCAAAAAAGTTTTCCTCTTCTCAGGATAGAAAAAATTCAATCGAAAGAAAAGCATTCCGCGTATTTTTTTTCAAAATACATCGAAAAAAACATAAACATTTTTCAGTACGAGCCGATAAAAACGAATATAAGTAAAAAGTCTTATGTATGAAGTACTTTATAGGAAAGAAGGGGATGTTTTTGAGATCGATCCGGGCAAAGTTAATGGGGATATTTTCATTCATTCTTGTGCTGCTACTTGCTTATGCGGGGTTTATGTTTGTGTCTGTCCAGGACATGAACAGCAGGATTGACAGCGTTATCAATAATGACATGAAAAAAATTAAAGCTTATGAGAATCTGGCTTATAACATAGCAGAGCGGCAGTCTGCAGCGAGCGCTTACATTCTCACAGATAATAACACGTACAAAGAAAGTTTCAATGAACGGACCGAAGAATCCGCTGCATTGGAGGAAAGCCTGAAAGGTCTGGTGGACCAGCGCCGGCTTGATTCCATCATTACGGCTTCCCAGGACTGGGAAGCGTCAGTGCAAAATGATGTATTTGACCGGTATGACGGCGGGATGAAAGTGCATGCGGAGTCCACTCTTACCGATGATTTGATGCCAAAAGGGGTGGAAATCAAAGAAAGTCTGCAGCGTATGATATCGATGGAACAGGCCTCCGTTGATATCAACGCGGCACTGCTTAATAGTCAAGCAGACCGCCTGCTTTGGATCACCATCGCTGCCGGGGCAGGTATTTCCATTATTGGTCTTGTCATTGCGTTTATTATGTCGGGAAAAATATCAAAACCGATCCGGCGGGTTTCCGGTAAAGCAAAAATCCTGTCTGAAGGGGATTTAACGGTGGAAAACATCCACACGAAATCCAAAGATGAAATCGGGCAGCTGGCCCGTAATTTTAACGACATGGCAGATAATCTCCGCGGACTTCTTGTGCAGACGACATCCGCTGCCGAGAGGGTGGCCGCTTCCTCAGAGCAGCTGTCGGCCAGTTCCGAGGAGACGTCGGCGTCCACCAATGAAATCGCGTCCACCATCCAGGAAGTGTCCGGTCAGACCGATCACACGAAAGAGAAGGCGTCCGAAAGTTCTGCGGCGATGCAGGAGCTGTTGGAAGATATTGAAAAGATAGCTTCCGCTTCCCTTGAAGTATCACAAAAGGCCAAAGAGACAGAAGAAGCCGCGGAAAAAGGAAAAGAAGAAATCAGTCATTCCTCCGAACAGATGACGGTGATCAATGACGCAGCACAGGAAACGACGGAGACCATTAAAAAACTCGGCGAACGGTCGCGCGAGATTGGGACCATTATTGAAACGATAACCGACATTTCAGAACAGACCAACCTTTTAGCTTTGAATGCGGCCATCGAGGCAGCCAGAGCCGGTGAACACGGAAAAGGGTTTGCTGTCGTAGCAGATGAAGTACGTAAACTGGCAGAGGAATCGAACCGGTCAGCCGGAAAAATCACGTCGCAGATTAAAGCCATCCAGCAGGAGACAAACGCAGCCGTAGAAAAAATGGAAAAAGGAGCGGAGGAATCGCAGGAAGGCGTTGCTTTGGTAAAAAAAGCAGGAGATTCGTTCCAGACTATCAAGAATTCGATCGAAGAAGTTGGAAGCCGGCTTCAGTATGTTTCTGACATATCCTCCAACATGTCTTCCAGTTCCACAACGGTGACTAGAGCAGTGGAAGACATGAGTGCTGCTGCAACGACCAATGCTGGAAGTGTCCAGAATGTCGCAGCCGGAACGGAAGAACAGCTTGCGGCGATGCAGGAAATATCCAGTTCATCGGAAGACCTGAGTTCTATGGCCAGAGAACTTCAGGACGAGGTCGGTCGTTTTAAATTGTCATAAAGCCCGCAAGACCGTTCCTTTCCCGGAGCGGTCTTTTTGTATTATGATGAATGTATCGAAAAATTTCGAGAAAGCGGGGAATGATCATGGACAAACCATATGTTTTTATTACAAGACGCATGCCTGAAGATATCGTGGCACGACTGGAAGCATCATGCCGGGTGTCGATGTGGGAATATGAAGAGACTCCTGTATCACAGGACAGATTGGAAGAAGAAATAAAACAGGCAGATGCCCTTTTTTGTAACGTTTCCGACCAAATTGATGTAGACATGCTGAACCAAGCCCAATACTTAAAGGTTATTGCGACGATGGCAGTCGGCTATAACAACATCGATATTCAGGCTGCGGCAGATAAAGGTATCCAGGTGGCACACACACCGGATGTTCTGACAGAAACAACTGCTGATTTAACGTTTGCGTTGTTGATGGCAGCAGCCAGAAGACTGCCGGAAGGAATAGACATTATTAAAAACAATGAATGGGGAGCATGGGCCCCATTCTTTTTGACCGGCCTGGACATTCATCATGCCAGAATCGGGATTATCGGCATGGGACGGATTGGGGAGGCTGTAGCCAGACGTGCTTCAGGCTTTAACATGGATATTATGTACAACAGCCGTTCCCCGAAACCGGATGTCGAAAAGTCACTCGGCGCCTCGTATGCCGATATGGATGAACTTCTAACCACATGCGATTTTGTATGTGTGCAGACGCCGTATACGAAAGAAACCCATCATTTAATTGATGAGGGCGCCCTGCAGAAAATGAAAGAAGACGCAGTGCTCATTAACACGTCGCGCGGCGCGGTTGTGGATGAAATGGCACTTTATGAAGCGCTGAAATCAGGGGAAATCCGGGCGGCCGGCCTTGATGTGTTTGAAAAGGAGCCGATCGGAGCCGATCACCCGCTTCTTACTCTTTCCAATGTCACCGCTCTTCCCCACATCGGCAGTGCCAGCGAAGAAACCAGACAGAAGATGGCGGAAATGACAGCAGATCATATTCTGGAAGCTTTGCGGGGGGAAACGGTTTCCAACCAAGTCGTTTGATCCGGAAAAAGGGAGGGGGTGCCGCCACCTCCGCGATTGTTGAAATACAAAAAAACAGGAAAGGGGATACTGCTGCCGGGTATCCCCTTTCCTTTTGTCCGCTTATCCGCTTTTCTCTTCCCGTTTTACTTTCAGAAAGCGGGTTGTTTCTGCGGCGGCGATCCCGGATAGTCCGAGCAGGCCGATCAGGTTGGGAGCGGCCATTAACCCGTTCATCACATCAGCAAGTGCCCACACGGTCTCCAGATTCAGGACAGCTCCGCCTAATATGGCGAGTATAAACACGATGCGGTAAATAAGAATGGAAACCGGCCTGCTGGTCAGATAATAGATGCAGCGCTCGCCGTAATAGGACCATCCGAGCATCGTGGAATAACAGAAAAAAATCAGCCCGATGGAAACAATGAAGGAGCCGGCCGGTCCAAGAAACGATTCGAACGTGGCCGAAGTAAGTGCGGCTCCTTCCACATCAGAACTCTTTCCCTGGTACAGTCCACCCATGACAAGGGCAATACCGGTTATCGAACAGATGACAATCGTATCGATAAACACCTGGGTCATGGAAACAAGAGCCTGACGTCCCGGGTAGTCTGTTTTGGCAGAGGCAGCTGCGATAGGAGCGGAACCGAGTCCTGCTTCATTGGAGAATACACCCCGGGCAACCCCCATCTGAATCACAACTCCGATTGCTCCACCGGCTGCTGCCTGACCGGTAAAGGCGTCTGACAGTATCAGACCAACGGCTGAAGGGACGTCTCCCAAATGAAATAGAATGATACCAAGACCGGCTGCCACATACAGTACTGCCATGATTGGAACGATAAACGAGACGACTTTCCCAATCGTTTTGATACCGCCTAAGATAACCACGCCGACAAGAAGCATGAGAATAACACCGGTAGCCGCATCAGGGAATCCCCAATTGGACTGGAGCACCTCAGCGACTGAATTGGACTGAACGGTGTTGCCGATTCCAAAAGACGCTCCAATGGCAAAGACGGCAAATAACACCGCCAGCCATTTCCATCCGAGTCCTTTCTCTATGTAATACATCGGTCCGCCCGCCATTTCGCCGTTGTCATCTTTTATCCGGTATTTCACGGCGAGGATCGCTTCCGCGTATTTGGTCGCCATCCCGAACAGGGCGGACACCCACATCCAAAGCACCGCACCGGGACCGCCCACCACAACGGCGGTCGCCACACCAGCAATGTTTCCGGTACCTACGGTTGCAGCAAGAGCCGTCATCAAAGACTGAAAGTGGGAAATATCGCCTTCGGTGGATTTGTCTTTCTTCCGGAAGACAAGTTTCAGCGCATAGGGAAGCATGGAAAACTGCAGGAATCCAAGCCGCACTGTAAGAAAAATGCCGGTGCCGACGAGCAAAAGTAAAAAAGGCGGCCCCCAGACAAAATCACTGATAGCTTCGAGTATCTCTTGTATATTCAAAATACCTCCCCTTCCTGTTCGATAAGTGCATGAATGGAAATCTTCGTTCCTATTGTATAGAAGAAGGACATGATTACTATACCAAATTATGAGCTGATGTAACATAAAAAATAAGATCGGTCACGGCTTTTGATCCTTTTTGTGGATATGGTACGCTTAAAAGTAAAGGAATAGAGGAGGCCGATGATGACAACAGACAAAAAGAACATAGTGGGGATTGCAGGAAGTCTCAGGCAGAGTTCTTTCAACCGCCATATCCTTAGGGAAATGGCTCAAAAAACGCCGGAAGGAATGGATATTTCTATTTTCAACCTGAAACATATTCCTCTTTTCAACGCAGATCTGGAGGAAAATGGGGACCCGGAAGCGGTGGAGGATTTCAAGGATGCCGTCAAGGAAGCGGATGGCTTTCTTATTGTAACTCCGGAATACAGCCACGGCATGCCGGGCGTGCTGAAGAATGCGCTCGACTGGGCGGCGAGTGTGAGCAATAGAAACGTGCTCGACGAGAAACCGGTGTATGTACTCGGTTCTTCTCCTACCCCGCTCGGAACGGCTTTTTCCCAGGCTCAGGTGAAACAGACACTGGCTGCAGCCGGATCTTTTGTCCTTCAGCAGCCGGAACTCTATATCGGCAATGTTCCAAATAAGCTTGATGACGCCGGCCATCTTCAGGATGAACGTACAAAAGATAAACTCTATCAGGCCCTGGAAGCATTTGAGAAATGGATCGACACGATGAACCGCAGCAAATAGGAAAAAGGCTTCAGGCAAAGTCTGCGAACATCCAAAAATTATCCATTAAAATAGGGACATGCGCTGCAGGAGACCGCTTTTCTTCCAGATGAAAAAGGGCCGGCATCTGGAGATTGGATGCGGTTGTTCAGGACCGGATCAGCTCCGTGGACACTAAACTCGTTTGACAGCATGCTTAGTGTCCATGGATGTGGGAGTGGGGGACACTAAGACTACCGTCATCAGCAGATAGTGTCCACGGCCCCACGGCCGCAGGGACCACAGTAAAAAGTGTCTCGCTGATATACGGGCATACACCGCAGACGAACCCTTTTTCTCCAGAGCACAAAAATTCCGAATGATTCAATATTGAATCATTCGGAATTTTTTCGTTGTTAATGGCTTTGTCTGGACTCTTTTTATTACCCGCGGTCCGGATCCTGTTGGCGCAGATCGATACGCCGGATTTTGCCGGTGTTTGTTTTTGGCAGTTCGTCGACAAACTGAACCCGGCGCGGATATTTGTATGGAGCGGTTAATTCTTTCGTATGATTCTGCAGTTCTTTTTTTAAGTTTTCTTCCGTTTCCGGAGCAGGCTGTTCTTTCAACACGACAAACGCCTTGACGACGTTCCCGCGGATCTCGTCCGGACTGGCAGTAACGGCACATTCTTTGACAGCTTCGTGCGAGTTCAGGGCATCTTCCACTTCAAATGGTCCGATGGTGTAGCCGGAACTGATAATAATATCGTCGCTTCGTCCTTCAAACCAGAAATAGCCGTCCTCATCTCTGTACGCCCGGTCCCCGGTGAGGTACCAATCTCCCCGGAAGGTGTCTGCGGTGCGCTCTGGTTCTTTGAAATATTCTTTAAACAGTGCGGGGCAGTCTTTATATACCGCAATGTCACCGGCTTCTCCTGCAGGCACTGGATCGCCGTTTTCATCGATAATATCGACTGGATTTCCAGGTGTTGGTCTGCCCATTGACCCCGGCTTAATCTCCATTCCGGTTAACGTTCCGACGAGCAGGGTGTTTTCAGTCTGTCCATACCCATCCCGGACGTCTGCGTTAAAGGCCATTTTAAATGTTTCAATGACCTGCCGGTTCAGCGGCTCTCCTGCGGAGACTGTACTGCGCAGTGCACTGAGGTCAAAACGTTCGAGTTCTTCGACTTTTGCCATCAGCCTGTATTCTGTCGGGGTGCAGCAGAGAGCGTTGACTCCTTCATTCTGAAGCAGTTCAAGATAGGTTTCCGGCTCAAAACGTCCGTGGTAGACAAAGGCCGTGGCTCCCAGAGTGATGGTAGAGAGCAGCGGACTCCAGATCCACTTCTGCCAGCCGGGGGCGGCCGTTGCCCAGACGACATCCCCTTCCCGGACATCCAGCCATTCCCTGGCTGCTGTACGAACATGCGCATAAGCCCATCCGTGCGTATGCACTACCGCTTTAGGATAACCGGTTGTTCCGGATGTATAGGAGAGAAACGCCATGTCCTCCCGTTTTGTTTTTTCACCGTGGTATGTTTCCGAATGCTTCGCTGCCAGCGGTTCAAACGCCTGCCAGCCTTCTTTTTCCCCGCCGAATACAAACTTGTACTCAAGTGACGGGAGTGGTTCTGAAATGCTGTCCATCTCATCTGTCACGTTATGGAAGGCGGCAATTCCTTTAGCTTCTGCATGCTGAATACGGTACACAAGGTCTTTGGCACGGAGCATGGCAGAGCAGGGAACGGCGGTGATACCCGCTTTCAGGCAGGCAAGATGAATGACGTATGCTTCCGGAAGCCGCGGAAACATGAGCAGCATGCGGTCTCCTTTCTGAAGTCCCTGCTCGAGAAGAGCATTGGCGTACTGATTGATTTGTTGAACCAATGCTGCGTAAGACATATCTCTTCTTTTTCCATTTTCATCCATCCAGCGTATCGCTGTTCTTGTATCCTCCCCGGAGAATTTCTCCAGGTCGTCTGTGATATTGTATGTTTCCGGTGCAATTAAGTCCTGACGATTCACAACGTACCCTCCGTTCATGTTGGAATATCATCCTCATTATACTAGAAACGTTCCTGAAAAAAACATCAAAATGGCTGCATTCCTCTCTTTCGTGATGTTTAAAATATGTATTCCTGCAGAAACTACCATAATAATATGGACTGGAAAGGATGGACGATGTGAAAACAGCGGAACTGCTTCTTGCGTGCCTCGAAAACGAGGGAGTTGAATATATGTTTGGTGTACCGGGGGAGGAGAATATTGATGTAATGGATGCACTGATGGATTCCCGGATTGAGTTTATCGTGACCCGGCACGAAACCGGAGCTGCTTTTATGGCGGGAACTTACGGGCGTTTGACCGGGAAACCGGCAGCGTGTCTGGCGACGCTTGGTCCCGGAGCCACTAACTTAATGACCGGCGTCGCCAATGCGAACATGGATAACAGTCCGCTGATTGCCATAACGGGGCAGGCGGGCCTTGACAGGCATCACAAAATATCGCATCAGCATTATGATCTGGTTTCGATGTATAAACCGGTGACCAAATGGAATACACAGGTGAAATCACCCGATACCATTCCGGAGATTGTTCAAAAAGCGGTGGAGCAGAGCACGGGGGAAAAGCCGGGAGCGGTTCATATTGATCTTCCCGAAGATGTAGCCGGGATGGAAGCCGGCGGCTCTCCGCTCCCTGTTCGATCGGATGCAGAAGGGAAAGCCTCAGAAAAGAATATAAACGAAGCACTCGAAATCATCCAGCGTTCGAATCACCCCTTAATTCTTGCAGGTAACGGTGTGGCCAGAGCCGGTGCGGCAAAGGAACTGATTGAATTAGTTGAAAAGCAGGACATCCCTGTCGTGCATACATTCATGGGAAAAGGGGCGCTGCCGCGCGATCACGAAAGAAATCTGCTCACAGCCGGGTTGAGCGGAAATGATTATATCACATGCGGTTTCAGGGAAGCGGACCTGATTATCACCGTCGGCTTTGACATGGCGGAATTCCCGCCAAAAAACTGGAATCCGGACGGCCGGACACCCATTCTTCATGTAGACGGAAAGGAAGCAGAAGTCGATGCGTACTATCCGGCAGCCGTTCAGGTGACCGGCTGTATCCGGACGAACCTGGCAGGTCTTACTCAGTCTCTGTCCTCCAGAACAAGGGATATCGACTGGGTGAAAAATGTCCGTACCCAGGCCCTCGAGGAGCTATCCTCGTTTCAGGAGAGTGAGGAGTTCCCGGTGAAACCACAGAAAATCATTGCTGATCTGCGGGATGTTTTAAATGAAGAGGACATTGTTATTTCTGATGTGGGAGCACACAAAATGTGGATGGCCCGGATGTATCATACCTCCCGGCCCAACACATGCCTTATTTCGAATGGTCTTGCTTCGATGGGGGTTGCTGTACCGGGAGCTGTCGCGGCTAAAATGGTCCGCCCGGACCGGACGGTTGTTGCGGTCTGTGGAGACGGCGGTTTTCAGATGACAGGAGCAGAACTGGAAACTGCTGTGCGCTTGAATCTGCCGGTCATCATTTTATTATGGAGAGACAACGGCTACGGCTTAATTGAATGGCATCAGAGACGTCATTTTGAGCGTACATCCCATATTTCTTTTGGCAATCCGGATTTTATGGAACTTGCACGGGCTTACGGATTACAAGCATACGGCATCAATCATCCAAGAGATCTGAAGCCCGCTCTAAAGGAAGCTGTTTCCCTGCAGAAGCCGGTCCTGATTGATTGTCCGGTCGATTATGGTGAGAACATGAAACTGACTGAAAAACTTGGAGATATCCTGTGTTAGGGAGGACATGGTGAATGAGGATTGGATCAATCATTGACGGCATAGAAAGAACGAAATCCAACCAGCCGGCAATGTATGTAAAAAACCCATACAATGAGGAATATGTGGCCGAGCTGCTTCCTGCAGACGAGCAGGATGTAAAAGAAGCGGTGCAGAACAGCAAAGATACGTTCCATACTGTCATGAAGCAGATGCCCGCTCATGAAAGGGCTGACATTCTCCGCCGGGCTGCTGATCTTCTGGAGGAAAGGTCGGAATCATTTGCGGAAGTGATCATGCTCGAAGCCGGTAAACCGATCCGCTACAGCAGAGCAGAAATAGATCGGTCCATTCAGGTACTCCGCTTCGCGTCGGAAATGACGAAACACATCACCGGTGAAGTGCTTCCAATGGACGCAGCGGTCGGGGGATCCGGCCGCAAAGGATTTGTAAAGCGGGAGCCGATTGGCGTAGTCGGAGCCATTACGCCGTTTAATTTCCCATTAAATCTGTCCCTGCATAAAATCGCTCCTGCTCTGGCGGCAGGAAATACTATCATTTATAAGCCGGCAGAAAAAACACCGGTGTCTGCGTATAAGCTGGTACAGTTGCTGCAGGAGGCAGGACTTCCAAATGGGGTGCTGAACTTGATTATCGGCACAGGGCAGGAGACAGGTGTCCCGCTGACCAGGGATGACAGGGTGCAGAAAATCACGTTCACCGGAAGCCTGCCGGTGGGGCGCTCAATCCAGCAAGAGGCGGGTTTCAAGAAAGTGACACTGGAACTTGGATCCAACTCCCCTAATCTTATTTTTGAAGATGCCGATCTGGACCATGTGGTGGGGGCTCTTGTTAAAGGAGCGTTTGCCTTTTCCGGACAGGTCTGTATTTCCGCCCAGCGAATTTACGTCCAACGTACGATATACGAAATGTTTCTGGATCGGTATGTACAAGAGACCGAGAGCTTAAACGTCGGGAATCCAGCAGAGGAAACGACCGATATCGGCCCGATGATAAACGAGAAGGAAGCAAAGCGGGCTCATCAGTGGATTGAAGACGCAGCAGCCAAAGGAGCAATTGTTCAGACTGGTGGAAGCCGGAACAAAACGATGTTGAAGCCGACGATTATGACAAATGTTACCTCCAATATGAAAGTCACAGCCGAAGAAGTATTTGCCCCGATTGTATCGGTCATTCCGTTTGAAACGGAGGCAGAAGCAGTCGCAATGGCCAACGATTCCATTTACGGGCTGCAGGCCGGTGTGTTTACAAAAGATATCAACCGCGCCTTCCGCACAGCCGATCAACTGGAAACCGGCGGGGTCTGGATCAATGACATTTCAACCTACCGTCAGGACAACCATCCATACGGAGGAGTGAAGCAGAGCGGTATCGGAAAAGAAGGAGTAAAATATGCACTCGAAGACATGACGGAGCTGAAATTTATCGGTATCCGTTTGGAAGAAGAGTAAACGAAAAGAAAAAGCGGGTATGGCATAATACTAAAAGACGGAGCCGGGTACTTTTCGCCGGCTCCGTCTTTTGGTGTCATGTCTCGTATGGTTCTTCAATCCATCCGCGTGCATAGAAGGCCTTTGTGATATGTTGGATACCGGCAGTATAGGCGGCCTGGCGCATCCGAACCTGTTTCTTCCTGCGTATGTCGAGAACCTTCTGAAATCCCTCTTTCATTTTTTCGGTCAGCTTTGCATTGACTTCTTCTTCTTTCCAGTAATAATTCATTGCATTCTGAACCCATTCGAAATAGGAAACCGTCACACCCCCGGCATTACACAGGATATCCGGAATGACGAAAATGTCTTTTTCCTCCATTATTTTGTCGCCTTCTGGTGTGGTTGGTCCGTTAGCAGCTTCTGCCACTATTTTTGCCTGGATGGCAGGGGCTGTATTTTTTGTAATTTGATTTTCCACGGCTGCCGGTATAAAAATATCGACAGGAAGCCCGAATACGTCTTCGTTTGTTAAAGGCTCGGCACTGGGATACGTGTGAACCAAATTGCCTTTTTTGACGAATTCCTGTATGTCTGGAATATCGAGTCCGTTTTCGTCATAGATGCCGCCGTGGGCGTTGGTGATCCCGGTGATTTTCACCCCGAGACGGTGTAAAAACTCAGCCGCCATGCTGCCGACATTGCCAAATCCCTGCAGGGCTGCTGTTGCCCCATCGAGTTCCATGCCGAGGAAGGCGGCTGCTTCCTGAATAGTAATCGCTACCCCGCGTCCTGTTGCGGCCAGCCTTCCTGCCGAACCGCCGATAATAACGGGTTTGCCTGTAAGCATTCCTGGGATATTATGGCCGCGCAGTTTGTCGTATTCATCAATCATCCAGCCCATTACTCTCGGGCTCGTATTTATGTCAGGTGCCGGTATATCTTTTTGAGGACCGATAAGAGGAGTGATTTTCTCGATATAGGTACGGCTTAATGTTTCCAGTTCACGTTCGGAAAGTTTATCCGGATCGACGATGATGCCGCCTTTGCCCCCTCCAAACGGCAGGTTGAGAATAGCCGACTTTAAAGACATCCAGATAGACAGCGCTTTGACCTCGTCCGCATTTACATCAGGATGAAATCGGATGCCACCCTTGGTCGGTCCGAGAATATCGAGATGCTGGGAGCGGTATCCGGTGAAATTCTCGATTCGTCCGCTATCCATACGGACAGGAATGGAAACTTCAAGCATTCTCATCGGCTGTTTCAGTAAATGGTACACATTTTCGTTCAGCCCCAGTGCAGTAGTGGCATCTTCCAGTAGTCCCTGAACAATGTCATATGGATTTTTCAGATGGGTGGTAATATCAGCTTCTGCTTTGTCTGTTCTTGATTGCAATGAAAAACCATCCTCCTTCTTCTGAAATGCAGTCTTTTCCTTAGTAATGTAGAAGACTCTTTCCCTTCTCTATAGGAAAAGCCTGAAAAGATAAAGAAAACTTATCTTTTCAGAGCAGCTCCTGTTATTGGTTCTACAGTCCCGTATTATTTTCTCCAGGCGATTTCTTTTCATTCACATGCTGCTCTGGAGAAAGGGGAGTGTCATGAACATACGGGGGAGCAGGATTTAAATAAGGAACTTGTCCCATTGGCTGCGGGTTTCCATCGTATTCGAATGTGCCTTGCTGATCCATGCTTGTCCCGCCGGCCCAGCGTCCGGTTTGGCTTTCGGTCCCTTCGGAAAAATTCATGAACGAATAGGCCACTTCCTGTTTCTCCTTTTCTCTTGGAAAGGTGGCAGGGACAACAACGGACTGCTGCTGCTCCAAGTCTTCGATGGCAGCCATCCATTGATTTTGGTGCATTGTATCTCTGGCGATCAAAAAAGACAGCATGTCTCTCACGCCTTGGTCGGTGGTGGATTCATACAAACGAACGACCTGCAGTCTGCCTTGGGATTCGGCGTTTAAATTGGCACGGAAATCAGCCAGCAGGTTACCGCTTGCAATCGTGTATCTTGAATTCCACGGATACCCAGCACTGTCGGCCGGCTGGGCTCCCAATCCCGAAACAATGATATGCTGGGGGTTCATGCCACCCATGACTGCCTCCAAAACAGGATCTTCGGCCGCAGTTTCCTGAGTTTCTACCGGTGCAGAATCCAACAGCTGGGCAATCATGGTCGTCAGCATTTCGACATGGGCAATTTCTTCGGTCCCTATATCAAGCAGCATGTCCCGGTATTTTTCATTTCCCCGGCAGTTCCAGCCCTGGAATAGGTACTGCATAGCTACGGTTATTTCTCCGAACTGTCCTCCCAGCACTTCCTGGAGCTTTTTGGCATATACAGGATCCGGTTTATCGGGTTTTGCATTATATTGAAGTTCTTTTTTGTGATAAAAAATGATAATCGCTCCTTTCAAGAATACACTTTTGGATTTTTAGAAATAACAGCATTGATAACATATTTATGAAAAAGCCATTCTCCTGCTCCTATAAGAACTCCGGAAATGAGCGCTGCAATAAAAGGAACAGGCCCTTTCAGAATAAACGGTCCGGCGAACCAAATCACTAATGTGCACAATCCGATGTCGGCTATGGTGGAGACAGTATTATTTGTCGCTTTTAGTATAAATAAATCCCCGATGATGTAGGCAGTACCTGTCACAATGAGGGCCAGTCCGGCTATATTCCAGAACGGATATCCACCGAATGGTAACAGGACAGCAAGCAGAATCAGGAATGTAAGAACGGCTTTGATGCCGAGTGCTATGACATGATTCACGAGCCTTCCCCCTTTCATTAAGCTTAGGCTCTGCAGAAGGAACCGGTTTATGCGGCGGGAAGTGTTGGAAGGACGGCGTTATCTTTGAAATGTTGGAGAAATGTCGGAGAGGGACGTTTCGCAGTACTCTTTATTTGTAATGTCCGCCGATTTTCTGCGCCCGCAGCAAAGCCTGCCCGGCCGCTGTAAGGGAGGAGGCATGGAGGACAGCGGCACTGCCGAAGCGTTCTTTTAAGTGATCAATGGTGTGGTTCAGGCTTTCTTTGTCCTGAAGCGTCGAAAACAGGGAAAGCTGGCGGAATGTATCGGGAATCAGCTGATCCAGTGTAATACCGACGCTGCGGAGGGGAAATCCGGTCCAATGCTCATGGAATAAGCGGCAGACCGTCTCATAAATGACCGTTCCATCGTTCGTGTAATCCATCAGTTTTTCCTGACGGTGAAAGTCGGCGGGAAAATCAAAATCATGGCCGCCGGCTCCGGCTGACACCGTGCACCCTATGTATCCGCCTGCCCGCACCCGGCGTGCTGTTTCTTCGCTCAGTTCACGCAGGACGACACGGATTTCATCCCATCTGTAATAATCGCGCGCCAGTGTCATGTGATGGCCGATTCCTTTATGATGGACATGGGTGTCGGTGGTAACCGGTGAAGAATCCCGTCCGTACGCGGTATGCCAGATTAGTTCGCCGTTGATGCCCCAGCGTTTTTTCAGCTGGTCCAGTGGAAAGGCAGCGAGCTGTCCGATGGTGCGGATGCCCATGCTGCGCAGGTGTGCCTCCATTTTCCTGCCGACTCCGAATAAGTCACCGACAGGGCGGGGCCACAACTGCTGCTGCAAATTGGCAGGGGACAGGGTGAATATCTCATCCGGCATTTTTTTGGCAAAGTGGTCGCACGCCATTTTGGCGAGCACCTTGGTCGGTCCGATGCCGACCCGCGCATTTACACCGAGCATTCGTTTCACCCGGCGTTTCAGCAGACGGGCAGCTTCTCCCGGACTTTCACCCGGAGGGAGCACGTGGGTCATTTCCACAAAAATCTCATCGACACTGTACGGCTCCACCTGGTCGCTGATGGATTCGAAAACAGCGGCAATTTCGATGGAGGCATCGAGATAAGCCTGCATGCGCGGCTTTATGACGGTAAGATGCGGGCATTTATTCTGCGCTTCCCACAGTGCCTCCGCTGTCTGTACTCCCCACTTTTTTGCTTCCGGACAGGCGGCCAGAATCACACCGCTTCGAATCTCCGGATCCCCCGCGACCACGACAGGATGCTCCTCCAGATCCGGCCGGAAAACTTTTTCGAGGCCGGCGTAAAAAGACTGCATATCGACAAGAAAAACAGTACGTTCCATATTCACCGCTCCATCGTACGTATTGTACATTTCAGTATAAGGGAACTAATGTTCTGTATCAAGGAGAAGGTTTTTCTAATGGTTCCAGGGAACTCCATTCCTCATCCGGCGGCAGCTGCAGCTCTTCAACCGGTGCGCCGCTGCGGTTCACCCACACGGTAGTAAAGCCGAATGCTTCTGCCCCGCTGATGTCCCATCCGTTACTGGATAAAAAAGTGATATCGGACCGGTGGACGGGGACATGATCAAGAATAAGCTGATAGGAGGCAGGGGACGGTTTATACTGTTTTACATCATCCACGCTGAGAACAAAATCAATATAGGGACGAATGCCGCCGTGGTGGAGCAGCGGTTCCAGCATGTTTCGTGTGCCATTGCTGAATACGATAACGGTGCTGCCATTGTTTTTCAGGGTCTGCAGCACGCGGCTGCTCTCGGGAAACAGCTCAAGCGATTGGTAGGCTTCCAGCAGCGCAGTTTCCATGTTACCGGACAGGGAGGTACCGGCTGCGGCCGCTGCATAGCGAAGCGCGTCCCGGGTTACGTGTTCAAAGGAGCGGTATTTACCCATAGCCTGGCGCAGAAAGGTGTATTGTATCTGTTTTTCCCTCCAGATCCTGCTTAATGTTTCTTCTTTTTCCGGTGCAGCCTGCCGGCATGCTGCAGCGATGGAATGAACATCGAATAAAGTGCCGTATACATCGAACACATACGTAGAAGATGACATCATTTATTACCTCCTTTTTCCCGGACCGTTCCCGTTTTCTTCTGTAATCATGCATGAAGTCCGTTTGAATATAATCGATTCATGAAAATGCAGCCGTATTGGGGGCACCTTCATTCAAGGGGCCGGGGCATGTCTGACATTTAAGATTTAATGTTTAAAATTGTGACAGCGGGGAACGCACATAAAAGGACGCAATCAATTGAAGGAGGCTTACGATGAAGATTGACAAAATATTTTTAGGAAAAGATGAACGAGTTGTATTTGATACCGCCGAATTGACGGTTAAAAATAATGATCCGGAGCAGTGGGAAGCAGTCCTTTACGGAGTGGAAAACCAGCGCTTCTTTATGGAAGCACTGCGGGACAGCCGTAAAGAACATTTGATATTTGAAACCGAAAAAGGCACAATGGACGGCATGGTGGCGGTGGAAGGCCTTGACCCGGCCAGTACCGAAAACGTGGTGACCCTTACCGGTGCCAGTACATTGAACGGCTACAAATAATAACTGCAAAGAAGCATCCCGGGCTGTTTTTACAGTCCGGGACTTTTTTTATCAGATGGAAAAGTATAGAATGTCAGCGTTTTGGATCCAGTTCCAGCACCCAGCCGCTCGGGGTTTCTTCCCGTGTGACTTCGGGCAGCAGGCTGCCCTGCGCACCCGGTCCAGAACCTGTCGCGGCTTTCCAGGGTGCTTCCACTTTTCTTTATAAAAACAACTCATAAAGTTTTGCATTCCCGGTAAAAATAGCATTATGCAAACAGCTAAAAGCGATAAAAAGGGGATGCACAAATATGACAAGTACACAGAATGACAATCAGTATAAAACGGCACTTATCGGATGGAGCCTGCCATCCATTGAGGCAGCGGACGAACTAGGTCGTCCGTTTGTCATTGTAGGGCCGCCGCACTGCGAGCAGTATGCTGAGAAATATGATCTTCCTTTTATTGCGTGGGACTTTGATCATTATAAAAAAAATTATTCCATGGAAGACGTATGGGAGCAGAGTGAGGGGCTGTACGAGTTACTGAAAGAGGAGAATACAGGTCTTGCGGTTCCGTTGTTTGAAGATACAGTGGAGTGGGCGGCAGCTGTTAACGGAAGAATTAAAGAAGATCCGAAAATTTTCAAGCATTCTCTGCTTTTTCGTCATAAAGGAAAAATGAAACGAAGAGCTCTTTTGGGAGGACTGAAAGTTGGTGTCTTTGAAGAAGCCGACAGCAAAGAAGAAGTGAAACAGTTTTTCCGGCGCGTCAATGATGCCATGTTAAAAGCAGGGGAAGAAGAACAGGACCCGGTTCACGTGAAGGCATTTGATAAAGCAGGAGACGTCGGCCACAGGATTATCCGTACGGAAGCCGATATTGACGCTTTGGAGGATGAGGCGTTTCCCAACCTGGTGGAAAGTCATCTTGACGGGGTGGAAGTTTCCTGCGAAGTATTTGTGCATAATGGGACTATTCAATTCCTTAATATCACGGAATATATTGTATTCGGCTATTCCATGATGGTTCCGCCGTCTCCGGAAATTGAGAAGCAGCGCAAAAAAATCAGAGGAGCTGTTCAGGCTCTGATCCGGGCGTTTGATATTCAGTACGGGTTGATTCATCCGGAATTTTTCATTGATGAAGAAGGCAAAATCAGTTTCATTGAAGTGGCCGCCCGTATTCCAGGCGGCAATATCTTTGATTTAATAAAAAAAACGTACGACTTCAATCCGTTTCAGGCACACCTTCTTTGTTCCGATCCGAATACGAGCGAAGAAGATCTCCGGTCGTTTTTCCCTAAAGAACGAAAATCCAAAGGTCATGCCGGCAGCCTGATGGTTTATCCCAAGGTGAAAAATATCGAGAAACTCCATTTTCCACAGGAGCTTGAAGAACATCCAGGTTTTGACCGGCACACGATGTTCACACCAGTGCAACGGAAAGTCCCGGAAGCAGAAGGATTTGGAAATCCGCACGGTGTTGTATTTTTCCATCATGACGACCACGATCATGTGAGAGAACCATTACGTGATTATGCTGATTTTGATTTTTACATCTAACTGAAAAATGGAAGGAGATTGCTCATGGCACTGCAGATGAATACAGGCGGCGAAGAAGAAACGCTCAAACAGGCATTTGAAACATTGAATCAGGCAGCCCCTTATGCCAAGGATATGTACCAGAATCATTTTTTCCAGACAGCAAAAAAGATGGCGGAAAAAGAAGAAGGAATGCGGAAGCTTTACGAATATGCGCCGCGTTTTAAAGAGGCAGGGGTGTTTGAAGGAGGGCCGTGGGAAGATCCCTCCAAGCTGCAGCCGGCGCTTGTCAATGGATCTCTGCGCTCTGATGGGGTGGAATCCATTGTCGCGCTCCTTAGTGAACTAAGGATGGTTGCACTGGCCCGGGAAAAACATACCCACCCTGAGGTGAGCGCATCTGACGCCAAAAAATACCTCAACGAAGTAATGGCGAATAATCTGGATTTTATTTTCCCGGAGGAAACGGAGGATCCCGCAGAACAGGAACAGCAGGGAAAAGAAACAGAGCGGGCTCAGCGTCTGTTTGCCTTGATGGTGGAGGAATTGTCGCTGCAGTCTATATCGAGTACGCTGATTGATGAAATCAAGCGGCTGATGGTGCAGCGTCCGATTATGACAGACAGAGTCCGGTTAATGATAAGAAAAGCGGAGCAGCTGCTCCATGAGGACGTGGATGAAAAGGACAGAAAAGCAATTGAAACATTCCACCATGCGATTTCCACGGTTACAGAGCGGGCAAAACAGTGTGAAAGCGAAAGGGAATACCGAAGCAGGCTGCAGGACCTTGATAATCAGGAACTAAGCAAAGAAGCGGCGGCTTTTGGGAGCTCGATGAGAGAGACGGGGCTCGTGTCGGGGTATCATGTGGCATTGATCCGGCATTTAAATCGAAACGGGGATATAAAAACACTCCAGGAAGCCATGGGATTAAGCAGCAAAGGCAGTTCCAACCTGAAAGAACATTATGAAACAGTACAGGAACTCATCAAAGTCTCCATTCATCTGCCGACGCGCCAGTCCCTGTACGGACTGGCCCGTATGCTGGAGCGCGGGGTGCTCTCCCAGCCGCCGGTGCTCCCCGGACTTCGGCGCCTGATTGAACTTGATATCAAACAGGATGTCAGAAAAACGCTGATGGAAGCCTCAGACAGTGAAGAGGAAGGTCTGACAGCAGGTGATGTGCTGACAGCCGGCGTGATTAGTGTGCTCGGACAGCCACTTGGCATCGGCCAGGGCCTGAATCCTACATGTCAGAGTGCGAGAGCCCTCAGCCTCTGGTCGATTCATGATCCGGGTTACCTCCTCGAACTTGTCCCAAGAGCGGCCCGGGACGGTGATATTGATATGGCATTTGAAGGGCAGACGATTCATTCGAAAGATCTCCCGGGTGGTCTGGCCCCGGAACTCCATAAAGAACTGGATCCGGTTTCTCTCGTCCTCGTGCCCCATCTGGACAGAATTTATGCTGATATGGTCCGGCGTGTACAGTTCCGTGGTGATGATCCGCATAAATGGGTGAATCCTGCCTTTTACGGTGATTGGATAGCAAAAGCATTCAGCAAAGTATTTCAGCATAACACACAGAATGTCATCGATTATCAGGGATTTGTCCGTCTATTTTATGCCACGCATCACCGCGATTACAATGAAGGTCATGAAATGATTTATCCTAATCCGGTCGGCATCTGCGTAACGACTGTGTACGGTAATTTTCTAGGCTTCCACGCCATTACGATTCAGCGGATTGCAGATGACCCCGATGATACGTACCGCGTCTATTTCTATAACCCCAATAATGACAGCTCCCAGAACTGGGGTCAGGGCATTGAACCAAGCGTCCGTGGACACGGAGAAAAAGAGGGTGAATCCTCCCTTCCTTTTCACGAATTTGTGTCCCGGCTGTATGCTTTTCATTACAATCCTTATGAACAGGGAGATTCGTTTGCGGTTGAAAAGGAAGTTGTGGAAAAGATTGAACAGCTTGCCAAGGAAAGCTGGGGCCGTAATTTTCAGTGGGTTTAAGATAAGGCTGGAACCACGGCTGTTGATTATGCAAATATAGGAAACGTTTCGTTGGACTCCGCCTTTCCTGCCCGCTTTCCGCGGGCGTCGCCTCAGCTACCGGGAAAATCACCCGGTGATCTTCGGCTGACGCTTCTCCCGCTGGAGTCGGGCAGACGGCTCCGTCCAACGAAAAAGAAGGGGGATACATGCTTTGATCACAGATGCACCCTCCTCATAGAACCCTTTCCCATTCCTTTATATGGTAAATCAACAGGCGTGGGCTGGAACAAAACGAAACTGTTTAGTTGAAAAGACGGAGAAAGGGGAAAATCCTGCTCCGTCTTTTCTTTTTTGACATGTGGTTGGCAGTGTTGGGCAGATAAACGCACAAAGGCGGCTGGTACATGCCCTTTTTCACTCTCCGGGGTATCAGCGGGTTCGAAGCTGCCGGTACCATATATTCATCGATTCAAGCTGTCCTGCTATATTGCTGTTACGCACCATCGTTCCGCCGTACTCAAATCCGTGGTAGACGTTCACCAGATTCATGCCAAACGACAGAGAACGCGAATAAGAAAACAGGGACCACAGCCCTTTGCGCTGCATCTGTTGAATCAGATAGGAAAACTGAGTGCTTAACAGTCCCTGATTCCGGTGTTCGGGATGGGTGGCGCAGTCACTCATCTCAGCGCTCTGAAAAGATTCAAGCACATCGGCGGAGCAGGCACTGACGATGTTTCCTTCATGTTCCATGATGGTGAAATACACTTCTTCTTTCATTACATCCCGGATAAATTGGGGATCGTGCATAGGGGTAGGGTAGGTTCGAAACACGGAGCGGTAAAGACGCGCCATTTCCTCTGCGTCGTTTTCACCCGGGTGGCGCATCGTATAGCCTGTTGGAATAAGAGAGCGTTCTTTTTCGGCAGAAAAGTCGACGGCATTCTGCAGCACGAGATCCTCCTGCAGTTGATCCACAGGACGAGCACGCCCGGGCTCCAGAAACCAGGAATAGATAAAAGCGTCGGCTCCACGGAAAAAACCTTTGATTTCTCCTTCGCAGATAAAGGGAGCTTTTTCAAAACGGGATCTTTCTTTGTTTTTTACGTAAAAAATCAGTTTATCGCAGCTTTGTTCCACCGAAAAGTCGTAAAGCGATGCCAAAAAAGCATTCCACTTCGAAAAAGGCGGCAGTTTATACACTTTTATCCGCTGACTGAAGGGTTCAATGACTATATCGTCTTTCAGATGAGTCGACCAACGCTGTGTGAGGATATTCATGGCGGCCCTCCGTTTTTTCTAAAAATCGCCCTTATTACGGCGTACTATACAATAGATACGACGGCCGAACGGAGATTAGAATGAAATTTTTCAATATGTGGCGTTTTCTGCCGCATAACGGAAACTTTTTATCAAAAAAAACCCCGGAAGCCGGCGTGGGACCTGACTTCCGGGCATACTCCCATGAAGAGCGTTTTTTCAGCTGCAGTCGACAGAGAACGCGGAGGAATCTGTCTGACCAGGGGTGACGACGGCAAACCCTGAGACGCTCCGGCCGTGTTTATGGAGCAGGCGTATGCTCAAATTTCGGGAAACCTTATCAGGTGCAACAACAAACACCTGTTGAGCCTCAATGGTTTGAATATGCCGTTTTAAATAAGGATAGGGAAGCAGATGCGCATTCTTAACAGGAAGGTGGTCGGCCTCCTGATAGTCACGAACGTCTAGAATGATGCTTCCCTCCGGCAGTGGCTGCTCGGGAAGAGGGGCGCATCTGACACCGAAAACCGGTATCCACCGCTGATAAAAGAAGATTAAAAAACCAAGACTGACAATTCCAAGCAGCAAAGCTGGCCACAGCATCATTCTGTAGTACCTCCATTGGGTTATTAGGAAAATATATTATACCATAAGGGATTGTATCGGCACCGGGGTCATAATTCAAGCAAAATGCAAGTTCACCAGTCGTTATCAGTATACTATACGAACAAGCATCACCGATAGGCTGACTACAGGGAAAGACAAATTTATTTTTTTAATAGTGGATGTTTGTTACAGTAGGGGTAAGGAAAAAGGAGGTGTCTGGATGGCCGAAGAAATGACGGAGCTTGAAGAACGAGTTCTGGCTGAACTGGAAAACGTAACAGATCCCGAACTTGGCATTGATATTGTAAATCTGGGCCTGGTTTACGGGGTGGATGTGGATGAAGAGAGCAATGTAAAAGTCACTATGACGCTTACAGCGATGGGATGTCCGCTTGCTGAAACAATCGTCAGTGATATTAAATATTCCCTGAGTGACCTGCAGGAGTTCAAAGAAATCAATGAAATTGATGTAAATATTGTTTGGACTCCGCCATGGACGAAAGATAAAATGTCCCGTTACGCCAAGATTGCTCTTGGAGTTTCGGATTAATAGACAAACCCCGGAATGCCGAGCTGCTGCGCGGAACCGGGGTTGTTTTTTTCGGGATGGCTGTGTAGAAGACAGGATCATACTTCTATGGTTTCTGCGGCTGTACGACGCATTTCAGCCCCTCTTTTCCATCGGCTGTATGGAAAGCAAGGTCTGTTTCATACAAGGCAAACGTATGCGTAATAAAAAAGTCAAAATCAAGCAAGCCTTCATCAATCCATTTGACGGCTTCCATATGAAGATCTCTGGGAGCCCCGTGGGTTCCAGTGACGCGAAGTTGTTTGTAAATGATTTTATCCGTATCAAAGGGCGGGGTTTCTGCAGATTTCATACCAGCAAAAAGAAGGATGCTGCCGGTTTTTTTTACGACATCCAGTGCTTCATTCTGCAAGCTGGATGAGGGAGCGGTCACAATAACACAGTCCGCCCCAAGTCCGCCTGTTTCCTCTTCAATAATGTCAGATGTATTGCTTGAAGAAGGATCGACGACAAGATCGGCACCGGCCTCCGCTGCTTTCTGCCTGCGTGGAGCGGAGCGCTGGACGGCAATAACACGCGCTGCTCCCATCTGCTTAAGAGCTGCGATATACATACAGCCGATCGCGCCGGCGCCGTACACAACGACGGTGTCACCAGCTCCTGCTCCCACTTCACGAAGACCGCTTAATACGCAGGAGAACGGCTCTGACAAGCAGGCCTGTTCGAAACTCGTCGTGCCGGCAATCTTCTGAATGGATCCAAAACGTACAAATTCGCGTGGAAGAACAATGTATTCCGCAAAGCCTCCGTGCACCTGATAGCCGATAGAGTGCTTTTTCACGCATTGGTGTCCCATATTTTTTTGACAGTAATGACAGGTGCCGCATGGAATGTGGGCGCCGAGCGTGACACGATCCCCTTTCTCAAAACCCGAGACCGTACTGCCTGTCTGCACAATTTCACCTGCAATTTCATGACCGGTCACTCTCGGCATATCAATTCTGGAATCCCCCTGCTTGAAAATCCGGAGATCCGATCCGCAGATTCCAACGGCGAAGACTTTGATTATTATTTCTTCTGCTCCACAGGGAGGTAATTCCATTTCCCGGTACTCAAGCTGCTGTTTTCCGGTTAAAGCCACGGCATACATGCCATGCCCTCCTTTCAAAGGATGTATTAGGATGAAGGAAGAAAGGTAACAGTTTTTTGTAAAAGATAACGTATTCTTTCTTTTTCCCGTTCTGTGCTCAGGGGGTCCCAGCCAAGCACGTCTTCCATGGCGCTGCTCACGGCCTCGAGTGTTTTCGTTACTTTTTCCGGCTGAAACAATAGATAGCTGGTGCGGCGGTCATAAAAATCTTCCAGAGAAGCGGCCATTTCCCCTTTTACTGTATAGATGGCTTCTCCTGCTGTATTGCGTATTACCGGGTGTTCATATAAATGACGCACCGAGTCAATCTGCTGCAGCAGCGCCTCCGTGTTCGAGCCGTAACGAAATACGTATTCTTCGACTTCCTCAAAGGTTAGTTTCAAATGGTCATACGAACGGGTCAGCCCGTGGATATAGGCTGTGATGTCCTCTTCCGATGTAAAATGACCGCCGCTTAGTGCAATATCATCGGTGCGGGACGATGATAATTTTAGATTTTTGCGTTTGGCGGCATAAGCCAGCACCCGTTCGGCCATTTTACGGTAGCCGGTCAGCTTGCCTCCGGCAATCGTGATGAGACCCGAATCGGATTCAAAGATTTCGTCGTGCCGGGACAATTCCGAAGGTTCACTGTTGTCATAACCGATAAGGGGGCGTACCCCGGCCCAGCTGGAAATAATATCGTCCCGTGTAAGCGTAAGAGAAGGAAACGTGTCATGCAGACAGCCGAGTAAATAGTCACATTCGGACTGATAAACATGCATGTCATCCAGATCATTGTAATAGAGGGATTCCGTTGATCCGACATACGTCGTGTTTCCTTTTGGAATAACGGCGATCATCCGTCCGTTATGCTGAAAATAAATCGAAGACTGCACCGGCAGCGTTTCATAAGAAAAAACGAGATGAATACCTTTGGCGTGAACCATATGCTTACCGGAGACCGGCTCGTCTTTTTTTCGTACTTCATCCACCCAGGGTCCCCCTGCATTGACCACCACGCGGCCCGAAACCGTAAATGTATCTCCGCTTACATGATCTTCTACAGTAACCCCGCTGATCTTTTCGTTATCATCGAATGTAAAACCATCCACTTCAGCGTAATTCAAAACCGAAGCATCCATTTCAGAAGCCGTTTTGGCGGTTTCCATCGTCAGCCTGCTGTCATCGGTGCGGTATTCCACATACTCTCCGCTCCCTTCCACCGTATTGTTGTTAAATAAGGGTTCTTTTTGAAGAGTTTGTTTCTTCGAATGCAGACGATGCCGTTCTTCTTTTTTTACCCCCGCGAGACGGTCGTACGCGGTAAGACCGATTTTTAAAGTGAGGGGATTGAATGATTCTCCCTTAATTAGAGGAAAAAGCATCTGAATAGGGTAAACAAGGTGCCTTGCATTCCGGTAAACAATGTCACGTTCTGTACCGACTTCACGAACGATGGAAAATTCGTAATTTTTCAGGTACTTTAACCCGCCGTGAATCAATTTGCCGGAACGACTGCTTGTTCCAGAAGCAAAATCTTTTCTTTCAATTAACGCTGTCTTCAATCCCCGTGCGGCAGCATCCAAAGCAATACCACTACCCGTAATACCGCCGCCGATGATAATCATGTCGAATGTTGCTTCTGTCATGTGCCGGCGGAGCGTGTCGCGGTGAAGAGTGGAAAAAGTATGACTCAAAGGCTCTCTCTCCTTTACGAAAGTTCTTTGTAACATCATTTGTAAATATGGTAGCCTCAGCATAGCGTACTATCTATCGTTCGTCAATAAAGGGCTTACATTTTGAGGAGAAACTATGCTGGAAACAGGCAGAGCATTCCACAACAGAGGAAATTCCTGCTATGATGTATAGGATTCATTTAATGACAATTGTTAAAAGGAGGCGTTGCACTTGGACTGGAAAGAGCGGAGACAAATGGTTCGAATAGCGAAACTATATCATCTGGAAAACTGGACACAGACAGAAATAGCTAAAAAAGTAGAACTATCCCGCCCAATCATTTCCAAACTGCTGCAAAGAGCAAAGGAAATGGGGATCGTGGAAATTTATATCAATGATGAAACGCTCCATACGGTAAAACTCGAAAACGAAATAGAAAAAAAGTATAACTTGAAGGATGTTGTGGTTGCTGCTTCCGGCACCCATGGAACAGAAGTGGTTAAAAGACGGGTGGGAAATGCCGCCGCTTCCTATGTTTCTAAAAAGACAGACACTCTGAACAGGATCGGCATTTCCTGGGGAAAGTCGATGCACGCTTTTATCGATGAATTTCCGGCACGGATGGGGAAAAATGTACACCTGGTGCCTTTAATCGGCGGAATGGGAAGCAACGATGTTCATCTTCATTCCAATCACCTGACTTTTCATCTTGCGCAGAAGCTGAACACGACTTCTTCCTACCTTCATGCGCCGGCTCTCGTAGAGACTGAGGATTTGAAGAACAGCCTGATGCAGTCCAAAGATATTGCCGAAGTAATAGAGGAGGGCAGAACGGTGGATCTTGCAGTAGTGGGAGTCGGTATTCCCTCGGAGAAGGCGACCATGGCGGAAATGGGATATTTCAGCCCGGGTGATATCGACTCATTAAGAGAGGCAGAAGCCGTCGGTGATATTAACTCGCAGTTTTACAATAAAGATGGGGTGGAAATTGTACACACTTTGAACAATCGAACAATTGCGATAACGATGGAAGATTTAAGGAGGATACCGGAAGTAGTCGCCGTAACCGACGGTGTCGAAAAAGTGGAAAGCCTTCATGCTGCATTAAAAAGCGGATGCATCGATGTGCTGGTAACAGATTATAACATGGCAGCAATACTGCTGGAGCAGACATTTTGACAATGGAAAAATAAATCTTTCTGCGGGAAGGTTGACAAAACTTTGAAAGCGTTTTATTATTTTTACAAAAGTTAAGACATTATACATTTGTAAAAAGGAGGGAAAAGAGATGTGGGGCACCTTTTTTATTATCTTTGCTGCAATCTGGACATTACAATTTTTATTGACCCATCTGCAGGTAAAACATTACCAGGGAAAGATCAGAGAAATGAGCCGGAAACACAAAGGTTATCTAGGGACAGGATATTTTAAAAAGAGATTCGGAAACGGTGCTGTAATGCTGGTAGTCTGTGATGATGAAACCAAAATTAAGGAAGCAAAAGTGATGAAAGGGTTAACTGTGTTTGCAAGATTCCGAACTATTAAAAAATTAATTGGTTTGACGCTGGAGGAGAGCAGAGACCTTGAGACGCTGACGGTAAAAGAAAGCAGTGCTCTGGCCGGTGCTGCCGGTATGATTGAACAAGAAATGAAAAAGAAAAGAGAGGGGAATGAAGCATGGATTTCTTAATTACACTAGCTGAAGGCTTTATCGGCATGTTCGAAGCAGGCGGTGAAACGTTTACCGGTCTGGTGACAGATATTATCCCATTATTAATTGTTTTGATTACAGCCGTGAATGCTGTTATTAAATTCGTCGGAGAAGAACGGGTGAACCGCTTTGCCCAGAAATGTACGAAATATTTTATTCTGCGTTACACGATCTTTCCATTTATGGCCGTGTTCTTTCTCACCAACCCGATGTGCTACACGTTCGGTCGTTTTCTGCCGGAACGCCAAAAGCCGGCCTTTTATGATTCTGCCGTTTCGTTTGTACACCCGATTACAGGGCTTTTCCCCCACGCCAACGCAGCAGAACTGTTCGTTTATACCGGGGTTGCCGCGGGGATTTCGGATGTCGGTTTGTCCCAGGGACCGCTCGCTTTGAGATTTCTGCTTGTTGGTATTGCTGTCATGCTTCTCCGGGGTGTTGTTACAGAAATAATTACCAACTATATGATTAAAAACAATAAACGAAAATCAGAAGCTGCAGCAGAATAAAAAACAGGAAGTCAAAAATAGCAGGAAAACGGAGGAGGTTAAATAAATGAGTGAGTATCATGCAGTAAAAGTACACAAAGGCGCTTCCGGGTGGGGCGGTCCACTCGTTATTCAGCCCGATGATGAGAAAAAATATGTCGTATCAGTCACCGGCGGCGGAATCCACCCAGTTGCCCGGGAAATCGCCGACCGCACCGGGGCCACAGCAGTAGATGGTTTTGAACAATCCGTGGAAAAAGAAGAAATGCTGTGTGCAGTTATCAACTGCGGCGGCACGGCAAGAAGTGGTGTATATCCACGGATGGGAGTCTTGACCATCAACGTGTTCAGTAATTCCCCGTCCGGTCCGTTGATGAAATTTATCAAGGAAACGAACTTTGTTTCCGGTGTTGGAACCGATAACATTGAAGATGTGGAAGGCGGAGCCGTTGAGAAAAGCGTCGAAGAAGCCAATGAAGAAATAGAAGATCAAGAATCAGCAAAGGACGAAACGCAGAAGGTAACGAAAGAAACTGCCAAAGAACAAGTAGCAGAACAGGGGTACAACGGCAAAGGAAAAAGCAAAATCGGACAGTTTATTGATACTCTTGGCAATAAAATCGGGAATGTCGTCAGTATCTTTTTCCAGTCCGGAAGGGAAACAGTCGATACTGTTATTAAGAATATTCTGCCATTTATGGCGTTTGTCAGTATGCTTATCGGTATTATTAACTATACAGGAATCGGTGATTTAATCGCCAACTATGTTTCCCCGCTTGCTGGTTCACTCACTGGTATGTTGATCCTTTCGCTTCTGGGAGCCATACCGCTTATTTCTCCGATTCTCGCACCCGGTGCAGTTATCGCCCAGGTTGTCGGTGTGCTGATCGGTGTAGAGATTGGGAATGGCAATATTCCGCCGCAGATGGCGCTGCCTGCATTGTTTGCCATTAACCCGCAGGTAGGAATGGACTTTATCCCTGTAGGCTTGACTCTTGGGGAAGCAGAACCGGAAACGGTGGAAGTCGGCATACCGGCGGTTCTCTTCTCCCGTTTAATCACAGGTCCAATCGCTGTTGTCATTGCTTACTTCGCAAGTTTTGGTCTTTATTAGATGGAGGGTCCTTCCCTTGCAGGCTGAGGGGGGACTTTCCCTTCTTTTTTCTCTTTTTGTGACATTTGTAAACAATTAGAACAAAAGAAAAAGAAAAGTTGACATTATTCGTTAATTAAACTACTATAATTACAAAAGTAATATTACTGAACAAATGTAATGGAGGTGCACTATGCTGAAATCTGTAGAACTTCTTCCGGAAAAATCAAGTGATGAGTTGATTGGTCTGTTGAAGGAAATGTGGACAATCCGCTATTTCGATGAAAAAGTAGACGAATTTTTTGCCAAAGGAATGATTCACGGAACAACGCATCTTTGTGTCGGGCAGGAACCGACGGCATCCGGCCCGTGTTCGGTGCTGCGGGATGAAGACAAAATAACAAGTACGCACCGCGGCCACGGCCATTGTATTGCCAAAGGGGCGGACATCAATTTGATGATGGCGGAGCTCTTTGGACGCTCCACCGGCTACTGCAAAGGAAAAGGCGGTTCCATGCACATTGCTGATGTAGAAAAAGGAAACCTTGGCGCCAATGGCATTGTCGGAGGCGGCATTCCCCTTGCAACCGGTGCAGCACTGACATCCAAAATGAAAAACCAGGAAGATGTCATTCTCAGTTATTTCGGAGACGGCGCCGCCAATGAGGGAAGTTTTCATGAATCACTTAACCTTGCCTCCATCTGGGATCTTCCGGTTGTGTTTATCTGCGAAAACAATCAGTACGGTATGTCCGGTTCCGTCAAGGAAATGGTAAACATCGAAGATATTGCCGAACGTGCTTCGTCTTACGGCATCCCCGGAGTTGTTGTAGACGGCAACGACCTTGTTGAAATAATGAATGAAACCGATAAGGCCGTGCAGCATGCCCGGGAAGGCAAAGGTCCTGTTTTGATTGAAGCAAAAACGTACCGCTGGAAAGGACATTCGAAATCAGACGCCCGTAAGTACCGGACCCGGGAAGAAGAACAGACCTGGAAAGAGAAAGACGGCATTAAGCGCTTTCGGGAACTTTTGATCCATGAAGAGCTTCTGACCGAAGACGAAGCAGAAAATATACGCAAAGAAGCCAAACAGAATGTCGAAGAAGCAGTCCAATTCGCAGAAGAAAGTCCGGAACCTGGACTGGATACACTGCTGGAAGATGTCTACGCCTGAAATACCGTTTAGGAACAGGAGGGGAAATCAGTGAGAGAATTAACGTATGTAGAAGCATTGCGGGAATGTATGTCACAGGAAATGAGAGAAAATGAAAATGTTTTTCTGATGGGGGAAGACATCGGTGTGTACGGTGGAGCCTTCGGAGTCACCCGCGGAATGGTTGAAGAGTTCGGTCCGGAGAGGGTACGTAACACGCCAATATCGGAAGCGGGAATTACCGGATCTGCGATTGGATCAGCACTTACTGGTATGCAGCCGATCGTGGAGCTGCAATTCTCCGATTTTATTACCATTGCGATGGATCAACTTGCCAACCAGGCGGCAAAACTGCGTTACATGTACGGAGGAAAAGGCAACGTTCCGATGGTGCTGCGGACCCCTGCCGGCTCCGGTACAGGCGCGGCCGCCCAGCATTCGCAGAGTCTGGAAGCGTGGGTTGCCCATGTTCCGGGATTGAAAGTGGTGCAGCCATCCACGGCCTATGATGCTAAAGGTCTCTTGAAAGCAGCAATAGATGATCCGAACCCGGTTATCTTTTACGAACACAAACTGCTGTATAAAACGAGCAGTGACGATGTTCCGGAAGAACCATACAGTATTTCACTCGGTCAGGCCGACGTCAAGAAAGAAGGAACAGACGTCACGATTGTTGCAACGTCCGTGATGGTTCACCGGGCGCTGGATGCGGCGGAAAAACTTTCTGAAGAAGGAATCAGCGTAGAAGTTATTGATCCCCGCTCCATCGTTCCACTCGATGAAGAAACCATCGTGCAGTCGGTCATTAAAACGAACCGTGTCGTTGTCGTTCATGAAGCGGTGAAACGCGGCGGTTACGGCGCAGAAATAGCAAGTATGATCACAGAAAGCGAAGCGTTTGATTTTCTCGATGCACCGGTGAAGCGGCTTGGCGCATCGCCGGTGCCGGTCCCTTATAATCCGGAACTTGAAAAAGCGATGACGCCTCAGACTGACGATTTGATTCAGGCATGCAGAGAAACCCTGCAGCGTACGTAAGGAGGTGAATCCCTGTGGCAAAAGAAGTTTTCATGCCGAAACTGAGCAGCACGATGGAAACCGGTACCATCCTTCAATGGATGAAAAATGAAGGAGATCCGGTGGAAATGGGCGAACCGGTTTTTGAAGTCATGAGTGACAAAATAAACATTGAAGTGGAAGCCTACGAAGAAGGTTTCATGCTCAAAAAATATTACAACGTTGATGATGTGGTACCTGTAAATACGGTAGTCGGCTATATCGGTGAGAAAGAAGAGAATGTACCGGACACTCCTCCGGAAAGTACAGAAGATGCCGAATCCAAAGCAGAACCTGCACCTGAACAAAACGAACCAACTGCAGAGGGTTCCGAGTCTGCTCCGGTTAACCAAATCGAACAGGGACAGGTCCGCGCGACACCGGCGGCGCGGCGTGTGGCAGGAGAGGAAGGAGTAACCCTCTCCGACGTAACAGGAAGCGGTCCGAAACAACGCGTGCAGCAGCAGGATGTGTACAATCATGTGAAGAATGCTCCGCAGGCGCCGAAAGCCACACCACTTGCCCGTAAATGGGCGGAAGAACAACAGGTTGATTTAAATACAGTAGAAGGCTCCGGTCCTGCTGATAAAATTTATACAAAAGATCTATCCAGCGGCACCCAGCAGAGTACTTCAGCCGAACCGGACCGGATTCCGATGAAAGGTGTCCGCAAAGTCGTTGCCGATCGTATGACCGAGAGTGCATCCACTGTTCCGCACGTCACGCTTTATTCTGATGTTGATATGACCGAAGCTATCCGGCTGCGGAGCCAGCTTCAGGATAAAGTCGTCGAACAGACCGGTTCGAAGTTGTCCTACACTGAAATTATTATGAAAGCCGTGGCTGCGGCCTTGAAACGGCATCCATCCATCAATGCTTCCCTGTCTTCGGATCAGCAGGAAATCCTGCTCCACCGGGACATTAATATCGGGCTTGCTGTTGCGACAGAGCAGGGTCTTGTCGTTCCCGTGGTTCCGCGTGCCGGAGACAAAGGGTTGACGGATCTCGTCAAGGAAAGCAAGGAGCTGGCCCGTGATGCCAGAAATCAGCAGCTGAAGCCGGGTCAGATGCAGGGGGGGACCTTTACAATCAGCAATCTCGGTATGTATGCCGTGGACGGATTCACTCCGATCATCAACCAGCCGGAAGCTGCCATTCTCGGTGTCGGACAGATGAAAGAAATACCGGTCGGCCGTAATGGGAATGTAGAACTTCGTCCGATGACAACATGCAGCCTTTCGTTTGATCACCGGATTGTAGATGGAGCGCCGGCTGCTGCGTTTTTGACAGAATTGAAACAGATGCTCGAAGCTCCCTATGAACTGTTGATGTAAGGAAGGAGGAACCCCGATGCATACGTATGACATCATCATTATCGGAAGCGGTCCGGGGGGCTATACAGCCGCTCTCCGGGCTGCCAATGAAGGAAAGAAAACCGCGATCGTGGAAGACCTGAAAATCGGCGGAACGTGCCTGCACCGCGGCTGTATTCCTTCCAAGACAATGCTGCAGCACGCCGAAGTCCTGCATCAGGTGGAGGATTCAGCTGCCTGGGGAATAGAAACGGGAGACGTTTCTTTTTCCTATACAGCGATGCTTGAACGAAAAGAGAAGGTTGTGTCCCAGCTCGAGGCCGGCATCACAGCTCTGATGAAAAAAGGGAAAATTGATGTCTTTTCCGGGCGGGGCCGTGTTAATAATGAAAAAGAAGTCACCGTGGAAAAAGCAGGGGGGACGGAACTGCTCCAGGCACCGCACGTCATTGCCGCTGCAGGAACCAGCCCATTTGTGCCGCCTGTCAGCGGACTCCGTGAAGCGGCACATTTCACCAGCGATACCATTTTTGAAAAACGAGAACTTCCCTCGTCCCTGCTTATTGTAGGTGGTGGGATTGTGGGAGTCGAATATGCCTGTCTATTTGCGGGCCTGCATGTAGACGTTACGATGGTGGAAATGCAGGAAGATATTCTAACAGGCGAAGATAAAGATGCCGCCGCTCTGCTGCGGCGTTCCTTGGAAAAACAGGGAGTTACCGTGGAAACCAGTGCGGCCCTCGATGATATCCAAACCAAACAGGAAGGAGCGTTTACTGCCGTGTATACACGGGAGGATGGTTCGAGAGAGGAAATGGGTGTGGATGACGTACTCGTGACAGCCGGCCGCAAACCAAACAACGCACTGCTTGAAGATACATCGGTGCAGTACGAAGATGGGTTCGTCCGGGTGAATGAAAACATGGAGACCAGTGTCAGCGGCTTGTATACAATTGGTGATCTCGCAGCGGGAGGCTGGAAACTCGCTCATGCTGCAAGTTCGGAAGGCATTACTGCAGTGGAACATGCCTTCGGTCTCAAGTCTTCCATTCATACGTCTCCTATTCCAAGGTGCATCTATACGTTCCCGGAAATTGCTGCGGTTGGAATGACAGAAGAAGAAGTGCAGCAGCGTGGCTATGATTATAAAACAGAACTCATTCCACTGCAGGGAAACGGTAAAGCGATGGCGATGGGAGAGTCAGATGGATTTACCAAGATCATTGCGGAGAAAAAGCACGGTGAAATTCTGGGCGCTGTTCTTGCAGGGCCCCACGTCACCGAAATGATTGGAGAGCCTGCGGCCTACATCCATCTGGAAGGAACCGTCGACGAACTTGCTTCTATGGTGCACCCGCATCCAACATTGCTGGAAAGCTTCTATGAAGCAGCCCGCTCCTGGATCGGCAAAGGAATTCATCATTAATGCTTTTCAGCCGCCACTGATGATATCATTTAAGGATAATATGCTTGTCAGTAAAGGAGATTGCTATGCTCAGTTGGGAAGAACGCCGCCAGATCGTGAAAGTAGCCAACCTGTACTACTTTGACGGCTGGACACAGGCCCGGATTGCAAAAAAAATGAATGTATCACGGCCGGTGATATCCAAATTGCTTCATAAAGCAAAAGAGGACGGTATTGTAGAGGTTTACATCAAAGATGAAAGCGCTCAAACAGTAAATCTCGAACAAAAGCTGGAAAAACAGTTCGGACTCGATGAAGCCATTGTTTTATCAACGAGCGGTTTTACGCCGGAAATGACGAAACGCTTTCTGGGAAAAGTCGGCGCTTCCTATCTGTCACGCCAGCTGGATGATAATAAAAAACTCGGCTTGTCGTGGGGGACGACCATTGCTTCTCTCGTCGATGAATATCCTTACGAACGCCGTGACAATGTACAAATTGTACCGCTAGTCGGCGGCATGGGGCGCTCTCATGTCAATATCCATTCCAATTCGCTGGCATTTAACCTGGCGAAAAAAATGAATGCATCCTGTTCTTATCTCTACGCTCCGGCCATCGTAGAAACAGAAGATTTAAGAGATCGTCTGATTCAGTCCAAGGATGTAGCCCACGTTCTGGAACTGGGCAGGGATGTAGATATCGCTGTTGTAGGAATGGGAGACCCATTCAAGAATTCAACTATGGAAGAAATCGGTTACCTCTATCCCGAGGACCTCCACTCTTTGAGAAAAGCAGGAGTGGTGGGTGATATCAGTTCCAAGTTTTTTGATGCAGTCGGTCAGGAAGTCGACCATCCGCTTAATCACCGTGTCATCGGGGTTGGCCTGCAGGATTTGAAGAAAATACCAAAAGTCATCGGAATTGTAGAAAGTCTGTATAAACTTGAGAGCATAGAAGCTGCGCTGAAAGGCGGTTACCTCGACGTTCTTATCATTGATGACCGGACAGCGCAGGAATTAGTGGAAAATTAAAAAGGAGGCTGCGGAGGCATGTCCGTATACTTTGAAGCAGATGTAACGACCATTGGCCCTGAAGTGGAGCTTATGCTAGAGGATAACATTTTGATCTTGTTTAACGAATCCGCTACAGAGGACCTAAAAGAAATATCCGTTATTCACAACGGAACCACCATTTCGGAAATGATTGAAACCGGAGATGAATTTGTGATTGACGGGATACCTTATAAGATTCTTTTTGTGGGCAGTAAAGTCAATGAAACCATGAATGATTTAGGTCATGCCACCCTTCAGTTCAACGGGGAAGCAGAATCAGATATGCCGGGCACGGTGTGCCTGGAAGACGGCATTCGCAATGACATCGTATCCAACTCGACATTACAGTTCCGCAAAAACAGCTGAAGGAGGAAGAAATAATGCTCGGAATGAATAAAAAACTGGCAGCGTTCGAAAACGAGGGGAAATATATCAAAGTAGGGTTGATCGGCGCCGGGCAGATGGGGCGCGGCATGATTTCCCAGATTGAGGGAATGAAAGGGATGAAAGTGGTAGCAGTGGCTGATATAAATATTTCCAATGTTATCAATGCGTATAAGCATGCCGGCATCCCTGAAGAAAACATTATTCAGACAGAGAAAGAAGAAGAGGCTGTACGCGCCGTGGAAGAAGGAAAAGTCACAGCTTTTTCCGAGGCAGAGAAAGTGGCTTCCCTGCCTTCTGTGGATGTGGTCGTGGACGCAACAGGTATTCCAAACGTAGGGGCAGCCATCGCCTGGGAAGCGATTCTGAACCGGAAGCACATTGTCATGTTGAACGTGGAAGCAGACGTGACGGTAGGCCCGGTTCTGAAAAAACTGGCGGACAGCGCCGGAGTTGTTTACACTGGATCGGCCGGGGATGAGCCCGGAGCGGTGATGGAACTGTTTGATTTTGCGGACGCCCTTGGATTTGAAGTCATTGCCCTGGGTAAAGGGAAAAACAATCCATTGAATCTCGAAGCCAATCCATCAACGGCCGCCGAGGAGGCAAAAGCAAAAGGAGCCAGTCCGAAAATGCTTGCTTCCTTCCAGGACGGAACGAAAACGATGGTGGAAATGAATGCAGTGGCAAATGCAACCGGTTTTATTCCGGATCAGACAGGAATGCATGGTTTCAGTGCGACCGTCGACGAACTGGCTGACATTTTTCAACTGAAAGAAAATGGTGGTCAGCTTCATCATAAAGGTATTGTAGAGTACGTACAGGGGGTGGCTCCCGGCGTTTTTGCCATTATTACATCTCATAATGAAGAAGTTCATGAAGAACTTCAATATGTGAAGCTTGGAAACGGCCCTCATTATACCCTTTACAGACCATATCACCTGACGAGCCTTGAAACACCGCTTACAGTGGCTCGCGCCTTTTTTGACAAGGAGCCGACTATTGCCCCGACGTATAACCGCAGGGCTGAAACGGTAGCCACCGCGAAAAAAGATTTGAAAGCGGGAGAATTCTTCGACAGTATCGGCGGGTACAGTGTATATGGTACGTTGATGGAAAAATCAGAAGCCGATGATGCGGAAGCATTTCCAATTGGCCTGGTGGATGCCAATGTAAAAGTACTGCGTGATGTGCAAAAAGGAGAAACATTGACGTATAATGATATTGAGCAGACAAAAGAATCCACCATCTGGAGACTCCGCCGTCTCCAGGAACAGTAAACGAACTGATCCATGAAGGATGGCGGGGGATCTGATGCATGAAAAAGAGGTGAGTAACGTGAAAACGCACGAAATGCAGGCGGACCTTTATTGTATTCAATGCAGAGAAGAAACTCCTCACGTCATTCAGTATATAAATGAAGAAATCTCGACCATCACCTGCCGCCAGTGCAGCCGGGCCGTGGACATCGACATTGATATCATGAATGAACTGTATGATGAGGTGTATCAGCGTATCACGACAAAACCGGCCCGGATGTCAAAAGAGTCCCGGGAGGATTTGAGTCACTTCTTTTTTTCCCTGCCGAGCCGCGTCATCAGTAAACCGTACCGGTTGTTCAGGGATGCAAACGACACCCAGAAAGCGATACGGCGTTACCGTAAATAATGAAGAAGGCGCTGCCGGAGCGAGGCGGCGCCTTGTTTACGTTTGAAAGACTGAAAGAAAAGGAATGATTTGGTGAAAGGAGGTGTAACGATGATTAAAAAAGCAATAAAATCCATTGTTCTCGGGTTTTTATTAAAGAAAGGAAAGCAGATGATTTCCCGGCGGAAGTCATGATTCCCGAGGATGGATAACTGTGTTTTTCCCCCTGACATGCTAAAATAGGCAATAAAGGGGTGATGCAGGATGGAATCTCAAGCACCGGTCATTCATCATCTGGCCGCCGGACGTCCGCAGGACATACAGGACCAACAGGGACGTACTTTCCGCACGGGTATCCAAAAACAGACGGCAGACAGTATAATCCTGAGAAAAACAGGTATTACAGGCAATGATGTGGCGGATAAAAAAAATCATGGCGGCACAGACAGGGCGGTCTGTATCTATCCATTGGAACATTACGGCACATGGGAAGAAGAATTTGGGAGGAAACTTGATAAGGCGGCGTTTGGTGAAAATATAACCGTGTCAGGCGTGACAGAGGATACGGTGTATATTGGCAATACATACAAAGTCGGAAGTGCCGTCATTCAAGTGACCCAGGGAAGGGTGCCTTGTCTTAAGATTGACAGGCGTACCGGATGCGACGGCCTGATGAAAAGGTTTACCGCAACCGGCTTCACCGGCTTTTTCTGCAGAGTGCTGCAGGAAGGGACAGTACAGGAAGACTCGCGTATGGAGCTGGTGAAAGAAGACAGACGCCGGATCAGTATTCTGTATGCCAACAACGTCTATTTTCATGAGCGTGGCAATATGGCTGCAATGAAACGTATTCTCGATGTGCCCCCGTTGGCAGAGGAATGGCGCCGTAAGCTTGAAAAAAGAATACAAAACCTCAAGTAGTATTTTTGCGCTGGTGCAGTATGGCATTGATTTCCCCGCCGATAACAAGTGTGAGCCCCGTGAGAAACAGCCACAGCATCAAAACAATAACACCGCCCAGACTTCCGTAGGTCGCCGAATAGTTGCCGAACTGCTGTACATAAAAAGAAAACCCGGCAGAAATCAACTGCCACATGACAGTCGCAGCGGCTGCCCCGGGAAGGACGTATTTCATCGGCACCCGGGTGTTGGGGCCGAAATAATACAGACTGCAGAGCAGGGCAATCATGACGAGCACACTTAACAGGCGGCGGACCATCTGGAGAAGTACTTCTGTATGTTCCTGCACCGGAAGGTACGAGGTTACCGTTTGAAGAATCATATCTCCGAAAATGGATAAAACAAAAATAAGAATAAGAACGACCAGCAGCGCAAACGTTAAAAGAATGGATAACAGTCTCGTCTGCCAGAAAGCCCGCGGGGTTTTCACATTGAAAGCCTGGTTCATGGCTTTTATAAATGCATTAAGACCGGTGGAGGCAGACCAGATCGTACCGATAATACCGAATGTAAGCAGCCCGGTATTATCGTTTTGAACAATGCTGAAAACATTTTCTTCAAGCATTTCAGCTGTCTGGGCAGGCAGCGCTGACTGCAGAAGACTCATGACTTCCGCCGCTTCTATGGAAAAGTAAGGGAGTATCGAAAGGGATAAAATAAGCAGCGGAAACAAAGACAGCATATAGTAAAAAGCCTGTTCCGCCGCAAGACCGAATGCCCTGTCTTCATCCATTTCCCGCAGCAGAGTTTTAAAAAAGTGATACACGGTATGTATTCCCATAGCAGCATCCTCCTTTTCTCATGTCATTCCCCGTCCTTTCCTTTGTTAACCTTCTTGTTCAAAGGAAGGTGTTTGCATACAGGAGGGACCGGGAAAGCTGATACTAAACCAGAAGAGAGGGTGTCACAGAAATGATTCGAACTATACTTATGATTATCGGTCTTATTGTTGTTATCAGCGCGTTATGGAGTATCTTGTTTTAAGAAGGAGGGAGCTCCCCTGTAAAAGGACTCCCTCCTTTTGCATACCGCTTTGAAATACATTTGTTTTTAGTTATTAGTGAGCTTTTTCAAATGTTTTGCAGTCGGTTTCCTGTTCATTCGAAGCCTGACTGCCTTTGTGGCTGACAACATAAATCTGTTCAGCACTGCAGAGGTTTCCTTCTTCCCAGTAGTGACAATTATGAACTTCGCAAAGTACGTCCTGTGCTATGCTCATCACCCCCTTTCTCTACTATGCGGGAAAAACAAACAAATTAAACATGAAAATAATGCATGGAATTCCTCTCTCTTCACAAACTAGGCACAGCAGTTGAAAAAGGAGGAGAGTGTCGATGAGACAAAAATGGATGTTGATACCTGCGGCAGCAGCTGCGCTTTTCCTGTCGGAAGTCCCTGCAGGAGTAAGCGGAGCAGAAGAACAGCAGGAAGAGCGGCAGGTTGAGTTGACAGAAGCCCAGCAAAAAGAACTGGCTGAGATTCATTCCAGTATTCTGGAGAAAAGGAAAACATTGATTGACAAATATACCGAATTCGGCGTTGTCCCGCAAGAAAAACGGGAACAAATGAAGGAGCAGCTGGATGAAGGTTATGCCAAACTGGAAGAGCGGCAGTTTATCCCGCCTCACCCGCATCACTGGAACAAAGAAAAAGACGAGTGAAAAATCAGCCTTTCCCCTCAGAAGCAGGGGAAGGGCTTTTTTGCGATAGGAATGAATGATATTTTCGTAAAAAGAGGTTTAAAAAAAGACTGAAAGAGAAATGTAGACCACAGAACGAATTGTAAAGATTGTAAATGTTTCTTTAAGAAAGGACAGGATACCAATGCAGCAGGAGATTCAGGATTTTATTAACAATATAAAGGTGGAAGAGCAGGCGAACCGTGTGTTCACGCCTGCCGAGATTAACGAGGAATTGTATGACGGAGAGAAAGCACTGGAAGATGTGCTTGCCGCCTGTGAAAAGCTGGCTGAAGAAGGGAAAATAGCCAGAGCGGAAGGTAAAACTGAAGATGGATATAAAGGACAGCTTTTCACGAAAAAATAAATCCGGCAGAGGCGGCAATCCAATCCAGATTGCCGCCTTTCACATAAATGAGCGATTTTGAGATTTTCACATATTTTTTTATACTATTATGCCTATATTTGAGGAAATGAACATAGTCCATTCGTGACATGTATGATATAATTCTGAAAGTCAATAAAAAGAGGTTAATTTTTTCATTAAGATTGTAAAAATAATTGTAAGAGAAAAAACATTTAAGAAACGATAACAACTATCATGTTTGTCTCAAACTAGGAGGATTACACATGAAAAAAGTAATTACGTACGGCACCTTTGATCTGCTGCACTGGGGCCATATAAATCTACTGAAACGCGCCAAGGATCTGGGTGATTACCTGATTGTTGCTATTTCTACAGATGAATTCAACGCCATAAAAAATAAAAAAGCGTATTATCCTTATGAACAGCGCAAATTAATTCTTGAAGCCGTCCGATATGTGGATGAAGTCATTCCGGAAAATGAATGGAATCAGAAAAAGAAAGATCTCCTGCATCATGATGTGGATTTACTTGTGATGGGGGATGACTGGAAAGGAAGCTTTGATCATCTGGCACCTTTCTGTGATGTCGTATACCTTCCGAGAACCGCCAATATCTCAACGACAAAGATTAAAAATGAACTGCTTCTTGCGAATGCTTATTAAAAAGGGGGATTTTTTCTCTCTTTTTTTGTTTTTTCCCTCCTGAACATTATATAATGAACCGAGTGGAAAAAAAGCACCGGTGTGAGTAAAGAGGGGTAAAGAGTTGTATGAATAACCGGCTGAAAAAAAAGTTTAACAAACGAATAAAAAAACCGTTGAATCAACGGAAAAAGAAATACCTTAAGAAATGGAAGAAGTTCAAAAAGTCCCAAACCATCAGGAACATGTACCGGAGGGTATTCGGTCTGGTCGGAAAGCTGCCGAAAAAAGAGAACATTATCGTGTTTGAAAGTTTTCTTGGGAAGCAGTACAGCTGCAATCCGCGTGCGGTGTATGAAGAACTCAAACAGCAGGACCGCAGCTTCACGTATTACTGGAGTATCGATCACCGCTACCGGCACTATTTCGAAAAACACGGCGTCCGCACGATACATCGTTTTTCACTGCGCTGGTTTATCGTTATGATGAGAGCGAAATACTGGGTTTTCAACAGCAGGCTCCCAAAATGGATTCCCAAACCGGTCGATACGGTGTATCTCCAAACGTGGCACGGAACTCCGCTGAAGAAACTGGCACTTGATATGGAAGAAGTTCACATGCCTGGTACCACAACGGAAATGTATAAAAGAAATTTCGTAGCTGAAGCTGGAAGATGGAGTTACCTGGTGGCACCAAACGAGTATTCTGCTCAAATATTTGAAAGGGCCTTTGACTTTGACCAGACGATGCTGAAGACCGGCTATCCAAGAAATGATTACTTGTTCCATTACAAGAAGGAAGATATCGATATTGTAAAAGAGCGGCTTGGGGTGCCGGAAGGAAAAAAAGTGATATTATACGCTCCGACATGGCGGGATAACGAGTACCATTTTATCGGGAAATATAAGTTCAACGTGCAGATCGATATGGAGAGGATGAAAGAAGAACTCGGGGACGAGTATTTCCTGATTTTCCGTCTTCATTATCTGATTGCCGATCACCTGGACCTTAGAGGCTGGGAAGATTTCGCGGTGGATGCGTCCCGTTACGAAGACATCCGCGATTTATATATCGTCAGCGATTTGCTGATCACGGATTATTCTTCTGTCATGTTTGACTACGGGGTGCTGCAGCGTCCGATGATCTTTTATGTGTACGATATCGACAGTTACCGGGATTCGCTGCGCGGTTTTTATTTCGATTTTGAAAATGAGGCCCCGGGACCGCTTGTGAAAACGACAGAGTCCCTGGTGGGAGAAATTAAACACGCCGACACCATCCGCTCGAGGTACGCGGAACCCATCCGTCACTTTGAAGACTCTTTTCACGCGCTGGAAGACGGGAATGCTGCCAAAAGAGTGGTAGAAACGGTTTTTCCAGAGGATTAAGCAGCTGAAAAAGAGGGGATTAAAATGAAAGCAATCCTGAAGATTGCCAAAGAACTTTGGGAGAATATACAATTAATCAATCGTCTCGCTCTTTATGAAATAAAAATAAAAAACAACAACAACTATCTGGGGGAAGCCTGGGAGCTGATAACCCCCCTCTTTTTTATGGCTATTTACTGGTTCGTGTTCGGGTACGGTATCCGGGGAGATAACAGCGCTGTGGATGGTGTTCCTTATTTGAACTGGATGTCAGCGGGCATTACGATCTGGTTTTTTGTTCACTCTGCTGTGACGCAGGGGTCCAAAGCTATTTATACGAAGATACGTCTCGTATCAAAAATGAATTTTCCATCGAGTATTATCCCGGTTTATGTCATGATTTCCAGACTCTATCCGCATGTAATGATTCTGCTTCTTGTTGTTATTTATATGCAGTTCACAGAGTATAAGGTATCGATTTATTATCTTCAGTTCCCCTATTTTATTGTAAGTATGCTGATGCTTATTACGTCGGTACTGTTGATAACGTCGACATTAACAACGGTCATACGGGATATCCAGATGTTCATCCAGTCGACAATACGTGTGTTTTTGTATATCAGTCCTTTTCTCTGGGTATCGGACCGGCTGCCGGATTTTGTTCAGGATTTGATGAAGCTTAACCCTTTGTACTACCTGGCCGAAGGATACCGGGCCGCATTTTTCGGCGGTTCCTGGTACATGGTGGAGCACTGGCAGTATACGCTCTATTTCTGGGTGGTTGTCCTGCTGTTATTCTCCGCAGGAGCGCTGCTTCACACCCGTTTTCGAAAGCATTTTATTGATTTTCTGTAGACAGGGAGGCTGATCTTATGCAGTCCGCTGTATCGGCGAAAAACATTACAAAAACATTCAAGTTATATACCGGCCAGTCGGAGCGCCTGAAAGATCTCTTACTCCCCGGGGAATACGGGGAAGCGTTCTATGCGCTCCGGGATGTTTCCTTTGAAGCGGAAAAAGGAGATATCATCGGCCTGCTCGGGGTGAATGGATCCGGGAAATCCACGTTGTCCAATATTATCGCGGGAATCGTACCTCAGACCAGCGGGGAACTTACTATTCACGGAGAGCCGGCCATTATCGATGTCTCCTCCGGATTGAACAATAAACTGACCGGACGGGAAAACATTGAAATGAAATGTTTAATGCTTGGCTTCACACGTAAAGAAATTAAAAAGCTGGAGCCGGAGATTATTGAGTTTGCAGAAATGGATAAATTCATCGATCAACCGGTGAAATCGTATTCCAAAGGAATGAAGTCAAGGCTTGGGTTTTCGATTAACGTTAGTATCGATCCGGAGATTTTAATTGTCGATGAAGCGTTATCGGTCGGGGATAAAGCTTTTGCCAAAAAAAGCCTTGATAAAATGCAGGAGTTCAAGTCACGGGGCAAGACGATGTTTTTTGTGAGCCATTCTCTTACGCAGATGAAAGAATTCTGCACGAAAGCGATTTGGCTGGAATTCGGAGAAATAAAAAAGTCCGGCCCGCTTGCCGAAATCACCGACGACTATGAAGCTTTTCTGCGGGATTACAACACGTGGTCTAAAAAACAACGAAAAGAATTCCGTCAACAGGGATTTGCCAGACAGAGCGCTCCCCAAAAATAGGAGACTCCCGAGCTTCAAACGAATGAATACGATAAAGAGCTTTCCTGTTATTAAAGGGAAGCTCTTTTTATGACAGTATGAAGGCCGGAAAAAACCGGCCGCATGGGGAGAGGAAAGCATATATACCGGAGGGAAGGATGGTCTTAACATAGATGGAGGGAGTCAGTAGTTTCCGCCGGTCCAGTCGGAATACATTCCGCTGCCATTACATCCGGGACAATGCAGCGGATCTGTCTGGAAATATTCATTAGGCATTATGTGAATGCCTCTGCCTTTGCAGTCCGGGCATTTCCCCTGCTGTTCCATGTCAGAGATTCGTTTTTGTTTCGCCGTTTCTCTCCATTCCGTCCATTTGTTCCAAAGATTCATGCAGCTGCACCTCCTTTTACCCGGAATTCACCTATTTCAGGGCGCCTTTGCGCTTTTGTTGGTTAGTATGCTTTTTTTGCAGTATATGTATACGCAAAAAAAAGGGGATTTTTCTGCACGGAAAAAGGGTAATAGATGAAATGATATTATAAATACATTCAGGCTGGAGGGAATACGATGAAACGAATAGGTATGGCGGTGGTTTTAACAGCAGGGCTGTTTATCTCGGCCGCCGGGTCTGCACTTGCACAATCATTTGATGATGTATCACAAAGCTTCTGGGCCGAAAGTGAAATCACCTATCTTTCGGAACGGGGAATCATTTCGGGATACGAGGACGGAGGTTTTCACCCCAATGAGCCGGTGAAGCGGAGTCAGGCTGCGGCTATGATAGTGAAAGCCCTGGATTTGGAAACAGGAGACCGGCCGTCTCCCGACTTCTCGGATATTTCGCAGGATTTTCACGCCTATGAAGAAGCGGCGGCTGTGAAAGATGAAGAAATAATAACAGGGAACAACGGTGAGTTTCTACCGAATAACTCGTTGAAAAGAGGGCAGATGGCTGCTGTACTGAGCCGTTCTTTTGACTTTTCGGATGGAGAGGGTTCGAATTACTTCCGGGATGTTGAAGAAGGAGACGCGTTTTTCCATGACATTCAGGCTATCGCCCAGGCGGATATAACGACAGGATATCAGGACGGAACATTCGGTCCGAATGAAGACGTCACAAGAGCCCAGTTCTCCGTATTTCTCGCGAGGGCCCTTGATCCGGAACAGTTCGTGGAGCCGGACCGGACAACGTATATAAATGAACGTTTTGGTTACGAAGTGACCTATCCGGATGAGTGGACTCCCGGCCGGGAAGCTGATAATGGAGATGGAAAAGTTCTGCATAGCAGCGAAGCTTCCACCATCCGGGCTTACGGAACACATCATATGGAAAGTACCGCCCCGGACCTTTCGAACTATCAGGAAGTCACGCTTCAGAACGGGGACGAAGCACATTATCAGACGACAAGGGAAAATGGTATGATCACGTTTGATCTCGTGCGGATAGAAGGCGGCACAGAGTATCATGTGAGTGGAGAAGTATCCGAAGCATTTTATTCCACAAACGGTGACGAAATCCGCGATACGATCTATAGTTTGAAAACGGTCGATTAATCAGGTGCAGGATCGCTTTCACGCGGTCCTGATTTTTATGGCCGGCTTGTTGGTTAGCAGAAAAATTGTGTTATAATAACGAAGAAGCAGACGTGTACAAGGAATGAAGTTAACTTTGCCTTAAAAATGAATATCCAAAGGACATGAAGGAGGAACAACATCGTGATGGACAAAGATGCAGTGCAGCAGATTGTTGAAACGCTTCCGGAACTGGATCGGGATGTATACACATTCATGCAGGAGAAATACGATGAACTCGAACAGGCCGGAGAAAAATATGATGTAGCTGCCAATGATACGTATGTAGAAAAAAAGGCAGCAGAGAATTTCAGCGTTTCTGAAGAAGAAGCCGGTACCATTTTTGCAAGAACCGAATCGCAGATAAGACGTCTGCAGGAGGAAAGAGCATCCAGGTAATGGATGCTTTTTTCTGTAGAATGGTGCTTGAAAGGGGCAGGTCTATATGAAAACAGAGCAGCGGATGGAAGAGTCAAGAACCATACAGACAAGGCTTGTACTGCCGCCGGATACGAATCATCTGCAGACTATTTTCGGGGGGAAGGTGATGGGTTATATTGACGAGATTGCAGCACTTTCCGCTATGAAACACTGCAGCAGTATCGTCGTTACGGCTTCCATGGATTCGGTGGATTTTCTTTCTTCGGCGAAGGCGGGAGAAGCACTTGAGCTGGAAGCCTTTGTAACATCCACCGGACGGACGTCGATGGAAGTGTTTGTGCGGGTGCATTCCCATGATCTGCTGACAAATGAGAAACGATTAACCACGCAGTCGTTTTTGACAATGGTGGCTGTGAACGAAGAAGGGCGCCCCATCGAAGTGCCGGGTGTTGTACCCGTTACGGAGGAAGAAAAACGACTGCATGAATCCGCCGGGATGCGAAAAGAATACAGACAGCGGCGCAGTGACATGGAGTAAGCAGAATATTTCCTTTGCCGGCTGACTTTTGGGATAATACCTCTTGTGCAACTTATTAGGTAAAGGAGATAAAGGATGCAGAACTTAACAGAACATACAACCGTTCAACCATTGTTTCAGCCTTTTCAACTGGGAACACTCGCTCTTTCCAACCGAATTGTGATGGCACCCATGACACGCGGGTTTTCCCCGGGGGGAGTTCCGACAGAAGACGTTGCCGCCTATTACCGGAGACGCGCTGAACATGACGTCGGGCTGCTTATTACCGAAGGAACCGGCATTGATCATCCGGCATCGGTATCGGGGTCGTCCATCCCGCTCTTCTACGGCGAAAAAGCACTTCAGGGCTGGGAGCAGGTAGTGAAACAAGTACATGAGAAAGGCGGAAAGATCGCGCCGCAGCTATGGCACGTCGGCACGACCCGCAGTCCCGGAGATGAACCGAATGTGGAAGCTATGCCGGTTGGTCCATCGGGGCTTGCTCTGACAGGGGAAAAAGTGTCAGAACCACTCTCCACCGAAGAAATCCACGATTTGGTGTCCGCCTATGCCCAGGGTGCTGCCGATGCCAAGCGGCTCGGCTTTGACGCTGTTGAAATCCATGGTGCCCACGGCTATCTGATCGATCAGTTTATCTGGAGCCACACCAACCGCCGTACCGACGAATACGGAGGAGATATAAAAGGCAGAACACGCTTTGCGGTGGAAATCGTGGAAGCCTGCCGGGACGCGGTCGGACCGGATTTCCCTATTATCTTCCGGTTTTCCCAGTGGAAAATGTCCGATTTCAAAGCCAAAATCGCAGAAACACCGGAAGAACTTGAAGCATTTCTGACTCCGCTTGTAGAAGCCGGAGTAGATATCTTCCATACTTCCACGCGCCGGTTCTGGGAGCCTGAATTCGAAGGATCCGACCTGAACCTGGCCGGCTGGACGAAAAAAATCACCGGCAAACCTACGATTATCGTTGGATCCATCGGCTTGAACGGAGAGTTCACAAGTGGTGCAGGCGCAGAAACCACAAGCCTGGACGGTCTCATGGAAAGATTTCAAAATAATGAATTCGACATGGCCGCAGTCGGCCGTTCGCTCTTAATGGACCCGGCCTGGGCTGAAAAAGTCCGCGACGGCCGCGCCGATGAACTGCAGGCTTACAGCCGTGAGTCGTTAAATAACCTATACTAAGCACCACCCGGGCCGTTCCTTTCATGGGAACGGCTTTTTTTCGGTAGATTATTGCGGAGAACCGAGCTGATAAAAAATCCATATGTTCATTAAGCTCCCTGTCCATCCATTTTGTTCGATGCGGCATATTTTAGTAGTGAGGTTCCAAGTGGGAAAGGAGGCAGAGTGATGCCGCAGATTGAAGATCTTCGCAGCCAAGTACCAAAACGCGGGGAAACGAGGAATGAAAGCAGCGTTCGCAAAATTATCCGTCATCATTCCGCGACAAAGAGCGGGGATTTCTGGTCTTTCTGGAATCAGACATGGAGTCAGTTCACCCCGGCATGGCAGACAGGAGGATACCACGAAATTATTCTCCGCGATGGAACCGTGCAGGTCTGTTACGCGCCTTCCATGGTCACCAACGGAGCAGCCGGACACAATTCCTATACGTACCATATCTGCCTTGTCGGAGATGGTTCGTTTACCGATGTCCAGGAAAAGGCATGGCACGAAAGGGTACAGCGCGCGATGAAGAACCTCCAGTTAAGCGTTTCGGATGTTCTCGGCCACCGGGAGCTTCCGGGGACATCTACGCTGTGTCCCGGTATCGAAATGAACGAAGTGAGGGCAGCATTAAGGTCCGGAGAACCGCTGACAGGCAGTGAGTCCATTATTCTGAAAATGGGAGACACCGGTCAGCAGGTACAGCAGCTTCAGGCTGATCTCATGCAGGCTGGAGAAAATCTCTCCATATACGGAGCAGACGGACAGTTCGGTACAGAAACACAAGCTGCGGTGGAAGCATTTCAGAGAAAACATGGATTGAAAACAGACGGAATCGCAGGCCCCCGCACGATGGAAAAACTGGAGGAAGTCCTGTCCCAGGGAGGTGAGACCGTGGACGACCATACACCGAACCCTTCCCACCAGAGCGCATGGAAATGGGCGCAGGAGCAGGGACTGTTGAATGGAAAATACCCAAGAGAACCTGTGTCACGGGAGCAGCTGGCGACCGTGCTTTACCGTTATCATCAAATGATAAAAGGGGAATCCTGATATGTGGGAAAAACTGAAACAGATGTGGAAGTCTTTGTTTACCAAGGACAAGCGTCCACAGAAGCCGGAAGAGGGCGAAGGCGACACCGAAACGGAAAAGAATGAGATTTAATGGATATCAGGTTCCTGCGGGAACCTGACAAAATAATGAATACCCCTTGCGTCTTTGCATTTTCCGTCTTATAATAAGAAATATCGCTGATTTGAAGACAATACGAGCCGTTAGTTCAGTGGGAGAACGCTTGCTTGACAGGCAAGAGGTCACTGGTTCAAGTCCAGTACGGCTCACCATACATAATAGGCAGGTGACGCCGGTTTGAGGGAAACCCTCGGTCCGGCGTCATTTTTATAGATCCATTATATCTTAAGATCAACTACGATTCTGCTTTCCATTATTCAATATTACGATTATTACCGCAACAACACCCATTAAATGTACCTTTAGATTTTTGATGTATTTTATATGAGCGGGGGATGAAGAGAAATAAAATTCTAATCACCTATAAACGTTAAATTTAGAGGATATGAATTCAAAGTAAAGAATGGTAATGGTTTGAATAGTTAAAAAAACGGCAAATGAAAAAAGCGGTTGATATCCTTTTTGAAAGTTTATAATTTCAAACCAAGTGAATACCGCCTGTATCCCTATACCAAATAAAGAAAAAATGGTGACATACCATAAAAACACATTTTTGTAATCCCTGAATATTTCATAAAGATAAATAAAAATGTAACTCGAAGGGGCAAATAGCAGATAATAAAAAATATCAAATAATTCATACTCAGGTAAATCATTAATTATATAGAAATTAATGAGCCCGCCGCCGATCGTAAAGTCAAATAAAAATCCAAACGAGACACCCCACATTGAAAATAACAAAGCTATGTCTCTCGTGAATTTCTTAGGAAGAAGGAATAAAGCAGAGTAAGCCAGCAAGAGCATTATCAATAGACATATTTCGTTTTTATCAAAGCTTTCCCATAAACTCACGTGTATGTCACCTCTTTATAAGCAATCTTTCGTATGAAAAGAAGCGAGTAATAGGCAATGACGTGAAGCAGCAAATAGTAAATGGCATCAAATCCCAAATTCCATTTCACATAATCCGCTATATTTAAAATGGAGGTCAAACTTGAAAAAAACAGCAGTATGATTAAAGATACTAAAACAACGAATATGGTGTTTGACTTATGAACCAGATTTAATTGTGTGACTAAGATTAATGGAATGATTACACTTCTAAGTAATAAAAAAGCGGTATAATTCATGCTCTCTTCTGTTAATTCAATACGTTCCATGCCCTCATATATAATCCAACCCCAATTAATATTGATGATTAGAATAACCATAAGTACAAATGTATTTTCAATAATCGATATTTTCTTTGGCATTATCAAAAATGTTGTTGTTATAAACCATGCGGCAAAGAAAAATAATACAAAAGCCATATAGACCACATTCCTTATCAATAGTGTTATTATGTGTGTTTCAGGTGACAAATATAACCAGCGGGTGGGATGCTCTATAGTGAATCTGCATTAGCCGTCATGCAGTCACGACACTTTTTCTTATTGTGCTGCTCTTGTGTTACGTTTATACATCACCTTAGCAAGAATAACGCCTGAAAGAGCCGTTAGTTCAGTGGGAGAACGGTTGCTTGACAGGCAAGAGATCACTGGTTCGAATCCAGTACGGCTCGCCATACATAATGTGCCATTTTTTGGCTGGACACGGTCTGCAAACAAATTGCAAACCTTCACCTGAATAAAGTATTATTGAATTTGAAGGCAGCTTGCTTTTATATTATAAATATACATATGACTTCTCGATTTACTTCTCTTTCGGTTCATACTTTTTTTAGATATCGGATCTGGGAAGTATTTCATCTTATCAAGCAAAAATGTTAACTCTAATCCAGCAGTTACAGCCGGACGAACAAGAAGAAGCTTTACGAAAGAATGTAAAGAACAATAGGAAGGAGGAGTTCACGTGACATTGCAGCAATTGAGATATGTGATTGAGGTGGCGAAGCAGCGATCGATTAGTAAAGCTGCGCATCAATTGTTTATTAGTCAGCCGAGTTTGTCGAATTCGATCAAAGAATTGGAGAATGAACTGGGGATTGCGATTTTTTCCCGGACGAATAAGGGAATTGTTATTACGTCAGAGGGGTCGGAGTTTTTAGGTTACGCAAGACAGGTGATGGAACAGACAGACTTGCTTGAAAACCGCTATGCCAATGCATCTCAACCCCCGCAGCAGCATTTCTCTGTATCCGGCCAGCATTATGCCTTTGCGGTCAGTGCGTTTGTGAAGCTGTTGAAAAATTATGATCGGGATGAATATGAGTTTACGTTACGGGAGACGAGGACGTATGAAATCATTGAGGATGTAAAAAACCTTCGTAGTGAAATTGGGATTTTGTATGTAAATGATTTTAACGAACAGGTTATTCGAAAGTTTCTGAGAGAAGGAAATTTAACGTTTCATGAGCTGTTTCAGGCCAGGCCGCATGTGTTCATCAGTTCAACGAACCCACTCGCGGCCGAGAAGTATGTTACCTTAGCTGATTTGGATCCTTATCCATATTTGTCATTTGAACAAGGGGACTATAATTCGTTTTATTTCTCCGAGGAGATATTAAGCACCATCTCAAGACGCAAAAATATTCGCGTCAGTGACCGGGCCACGTTGTTTAACCTGCTGATAGGATTGAATGGATACACCATTTCCACAGGCATAATCAGTTATGACATCAACGACGATGATATTGTGGCGGTGCCGCTTAACGTGGATGAGAGCATTACAGTCGGGTATATTCAACATAAGAATATAGCAAACAGCCCGCTGGCAGCGATTTATATCAATTTCTTAAAGGAAACGATTGCCGAAGAATTAACTTTGCTATAGTTTGAAGCTATGACAAAGTATAGACTTTACGTGTTATGCTATACCATTATTCAATGCTACACTGACCCTACATTACCAAAGGAGAGGGTTAGCAGTGGGGAAAAGAAGTTTAGAACAAAGATTAAACGAAGGTACAGTCGTTGCAGCCGAAGGATATTTATTTGAAATGGAGCGCAGAGGTTATTTACAGGCTGGATCGTTTGTACCAGAAGTAGCGCTTGAGCACCCGGAGGTTTTAAAGCAGGTATATCGTGATTACATGAATGCCGGTTCAGATGTGGTTTTAGCTTTCACCTATAATGCCCACCGTGAAAAAATGAGAATTATAGGTAAAGAACATTTACATGAGCCATTAAACCGAAATGCGATTCGTTTGGCGAAAGAAGTGGCAAAGGAACATCCTGTAGAAGAAGCGCTAGTTGCAGGCAACATTTCGAATACGAATATTTTTGATCCGGAAGATGCTGATTCTGCGGAAGAAGTAAGAAGTATTTTTGCAGAAATGGCCACGTGGTGCAAAGAAGAAGGCGTTGATTTTATAAATGGGGAAACGTTTTATTACCATGAAGAGGCCGTTATTGCGCTGGAGGAAATTCAAAAGCAGGGTCTGCCGGCAGTCGTTACATTAGGGCTGATGGGCGAAAATATACTACGGGATGGCTATACGGTTGAAGAATCCTGTAAGACTCTTTCTGAAAAAGGTGCGTTAGTGGTTGGGATGAACTGTTTCCGCGGACCACATACGATGCAGCCATACCTGAAGGGAATTAGAAATGAGGTAGAAGGGTATGTCGGTGGACTGCCTATTCCATATCGCACGACAGAAGAACACCCGACGTTCTTCAACCTGCCTGATGGAGGATGCAGTTGTTCCCTGCCGACCGAAACCACGTTCCCTACATCCTTAGACCCGCTTTATCACAATCGGTACGAATTAGCAGAATGGGCGAAAGAAGCAAAAGATATTGGTATTCATTATATTGGTCTTTGCTGCGGAGCCTCCCCTGCGATGATCAGAGCAATAGCAGAAGCGGTGGGATACGAAACCATTAATTCCAAATATTCACCGGATATGGAGAAGCACTTCTTATTCGGCAAAGATGAAACGCTAAAAAGTCATAATCTAAACTACAGTAAAAAAGCGTAAGTCAAAAGGTGATATGTGAACAAGATGGATGCATTCTTCATTAACTGAAGCTGCATCCATTTTTAAGACTGGTAAGGTCTCCGTAAAAACCGGTACAAAAGATGGCATACGTGGAAAAAACGACCGCTCATAAGTGTGGTATATCAAGAGACATGGTTTAGAGAGCTGGATATCGATAGAATACCCCGGGCATCGGGATCCGGTCGGCTGGTCATGGACCAAAAAGACTGAGAATCATAAGATGACCTGCCGGGATCGAACGCGGCGCATGTATAAAAATTAATCGTTATCCGCTAATTCATCCCTGTCTGCGGCTCTTGGCGGCTCTTCCATCCATCCGTGCTTAATCATAATGTTTGCTCCTTTATCCGCAAACTGCGCAACTTCAGCCATCAGTCTGCCATACATAACACCGATATCCCTGCGTGGACTCATGGACATGCTTGTGCCGTAATATCCAAGACTGATGGTGGTTAATGTTGAACAATAAAACATCATCTTTTTGTCAGAAAAGGTGTAAGTCGTTGAATCCGTTACTTCGGAGTCCAGCATCATCGGGCTGGGCAGGTCGTTTTCCTTTAAATAGGATTCAAATATGTCACAGTGTTTTTGAGCCATATCTCTTCCTCTTTTTAAAAATTGGACCACCTCTTTGTTCTGGGCAATCTGGCTGTATCCCATCATGGTGGCAGACCCGAGCGCATTTCTTTGGAAATTGGCATAAAGATTGGCTATTTCCATCCCTGTTAACGGTCGTCTTTCTCCAAAATACCCTGCTAAAAAACTTTTTTTATGAACATAATCGAAAGTCTTTGGTTTTGGAAGATAAGGCGGCCTTATATAGGAACCTTTGGATAATAAAATATCATTGCTCCATTTGATAATTTTATCTGATTCGGTAAGACAGGCACTGTAAAAATAATAAATGTCCTCTCTTACAACTAAACTTAAAGCCATATTGTAATTATTTAATCCAAGCTTTCCTAACTGATTCAGCGAATTTAAATAATACGTATCCGAAAATAAACGAGGGGCTGTTACATCTACATCCTCGCTAAGTTTAAAACCATGAGGAATTGGATAATTTTCGTTATGAAACAGCTCTGTAACGGTACGAATGTGGGAGTGGGAAACTTCCAAGGCGTATTGCAGTAAATTTCTTATCTCCGTATCTTCGACGATGTTCATTTCCTGCTCTAAATGACAGATGGCTGCACTGTCATTCATATATGTTATCCATAATTGGGAGATCTCTGCCGACGTTAATGATATGTTACGGTTCGACTCCTGCATACCTAATCCTCCAAACGTGTATTTCGTTTATATTCTGCTCTTTTTTCATGGTTCCATTCATCTTTTGTGTATAATAAAAGAAAAAAACAGCAGCAGGTCGTGATGGTAGGAATACGCCGGCTTCCTGCAGTAAACGGGGATTCCCCGTTTACTTCTTTTCCTTCGTGAAAGAGATAAGCGTAAGGAAGGATATACAGAGCGGCGGTTGTTTTAGTAAAATAAGAAAGACGTTTATTGATACAAAGAAAAGAGATGTTGTGATGCATGTAGTGCTCCTGATGATGCTGCCGGACAGTACCGATCCGGAACCAGGGCACATGGAGGGAAAACAATGGATATCGTACTAAATATCATCGATCAATGGTGGGAAGCTTTTCTGGGACTGCCATGGGTGAAAATCGGGATAGCATGTCTTATCTTTCTCGTTGTTTTCATCTTTCGAAAAGTGTTCACCCGTTACATTTTCAAGATAGTGATGAGGTTTGCGCAAAAGTCTCCGGCATCGTTTTTTACGAATATGCTGACGTCGTTTGAAAAGCCGGTCCGTTTCTTTATCGGGGTGCTTGGTGTATACCTTGCGCTATTATATCTGCCCATACCGCCTGAATCCATGGGTGTGATCAACACGATATACCGTTCTATTGTGATTGCAGTCATCGGCTGGGGGCTGTTTAACTTTTCGTCGACGAGTTCGAATCTGTTTCACCGTTTTTCGCATAAAATGGAAGACGGGGCCGACAGTATGGTCATTCCGTTTTTGTCAAAACTGACCCGTTTTGTCATCGTACTGCTGACAATTACCGTCGTTGCTTACGAGTGGGGTTACGACATTAATGGTCTGGTGGCAGGTCTTGGTCTGGGCGGACTGGCGGTGGCGCTTGCCGCCCAGGAAACGCTCAGCAACTTTCTCGGCGGCGTCATCATTGTGACGGAACGTCCGTTTAAAAGCGGCGACTGGATTGAAACGCCGACTGTGGAAGGAATGGTGGAAGACATCAGCTTTCGAAGCACGGAAGTCCGGACGTTTGCCGATTCGCTTGTTACCGTACCGAATAAAATCCTTGCCAGTGAAGCCATCACTAACTGGTCGGAAATGAGTGTCCGCCGCGTTATGTTTACAGTAGGTGTGGAGTACGGAACACCGCCCGCTAAGATCGAAACCGTCGTGCAGCGGGTGGATGAGATGCTGCGTGATCATAAGGATGTGGATAACGAATTAATTCTCGTGCGTTTCAGTGAAATGAGTGACTCTTCCTATGATATTTTCATCTACTTTTTCACAAAGTCCACGGCTTGGCAGGAATGGTATAGAGTGAAAGAAGAAATTAATTTAACCGTTATCCGTATTCTCGAAGAAGAAGGCGTAAGCGCCGCTTTCCCATCCCGTTCCCTTTATGTGGAAAAAATACCGGAAGAATGGAAAGGGATGGAACGGGAGAAACGAGAGTCCAACGAAGAATAAGCAACATTTCTGTGACACTCTTTCGTTAAACGGTGGAAAATGCAGAAGACTCCCTTTATAATAGCAGAGGATTTAAATGGAGAAGGGGGCAGGCACGTTGGAACAGACGGCTGTATTCTCATTATTCAAAGGATTGTCTGTACAGAAGGTAATGGAGCTGGTTCATCATTTGGAGCTGTATGAAAGTGACGTTTTTTTTGAAAAAAAGCAGAGCTCTGCAAATGGAAAAAGTATGCTTGGTATGATGTCGGTATTTACAACCATACGAATCGGCGACAAGATTCATGTCCGTGCCAAAGGGACAGATGCTTCGTCCTTACTATCCAGTGTTCATTCCTTTCTGGAGGACGCGCAGGCAGCACAGGAAACGCTTGGATACTGGGAGGAAGAAGGAGTGGAATCGGTCGAAAAAGCGATGACGGCTTCCCTTCATAACTGGACTCCTGAAGTACGAAACGTCGCAAAGTCCTATCTAAAAACGACGAGACATTAATATAAAAAGTCCGGCGGGCACCTTCCCACCCGCAAAAAATGTTCCGAACGATTCATAACAGAATCGTTCGGAACATTTTTTTATCTGGTGATGGTTTGGCCCGTTCTCTTGTAATCCCAACATCAAGACAAAAGTTTCATTTTTCAGAGCGTTCGAAATCATAGTGTAAATTCGTAGAGAAAGGGAAATACGATAAGTAGAAGAACGAAAGGAGGGGGCGTTGTTGAAGAAGACAGGGACCGCCGTTTTGCTCATTAGTGCAGGACTGCTCGCATCCTGTGGACAATCAGACATGAAAGAAAACAGTACAGTGCAGGCGGCTGCAACATCTTCTGCTGTGCAGGTGGAAGAAAAACAGCCTCTCTCCGACGTGAAAAGCGCAACCGACCAGAAAGAAGAAGGGGCAGAACAGTTTAACAGCCTCTTTGAAGATGAAGCGATCACCACGTTATTTTCCATGCTGCAACGTGACCGGCAGCAGATAGAAAAAGAAGCCGGAACACCGGTGGAGGAAGGGTCATTTGAAGGAGCAGCGTTTATGGATTACGGCAGCGGTACTTTCTTTTTCCCTGATGGCTCACAGCAGGCAGAGACATTTGCCGTGCAGAACCCTTCTGTTCAAGCCGAAAAGGTCTCTAAACAGATTGGTTCTCCGGATGAAGAATATGAGAACAAAATGGAAGAACTTTGGACGCAGGAATATAAATACGAGGACGGAACAATCATCGTGGAAAAGCCGGACGAAACAGCAGATGAAGTCAGTACTGTATGGTTCGAAACATCATCATAAAAAAGAGAAATGGATCAGTTAAGGCGGAGTGCGGGAAACGGTTCCACTCCGTCTTTTCTTTTTTGTATAAGACCGGGGACCATTTAACGGCCGGGAGTTTCAGCCTCCTGCTGGTTCCACCCCTCAACCGGCGATGGCTTCTTCTTTCCCAGCATGAACTGGAAGAGGGAGAGGAGCAGCAGAACAAAAACGGCACTGCCGGCAAACAACATCGAAAAACCGGTGTAGGACACGATAATACCGAGCAGGAATGAACCAGCCGCTATGCCGCTGTCAAACATCATGAAAAACGTAGCGGTCGCGTAACTGTTACGCTCCGGCGCTGCGGTTTGTACAGATAAAGAAAGAAGCGATGGCAGGAGCGTTCCGTACCCTATACCAATCAGAGCGGCCGATACAAGAAACATAACGGCACCACCCGCGGCACTGAGGAGACCGAGTCCCAAAGCAAAAACAAACAGACATGGCAGGATGACAATTTTCGAGCCGCGTTCGTCAAACAAACGGCCGAGGTACGGACGGCTGAGCAGCATGGTCACCGCAAAAACAAGGAAGAAATAACTGGATACCGAAGCAAGCCCGAGTTCTTCTGCGTACACAGAAATAAACGATATGACTCCTGAATAGGCAAAAGCGACAAGACTGCTGGCGGCGGCGATGGGCAGAGCTTTGTGTTCGATAAGCCCCCGCAAGCCTGTCGGACTGTTTTCGCTGGGGGAAGACTTCGGAATGTCTTTTGGATGGACAAGAAAGGCAGAAAGCACGCCGGCGCTCATAATGACACTTAACAGTACAAACAGAAATTGATAGGACATGAACTGTGTCAGTGATAAGCCTAGAAACGGACCGGCCACGATCGCAAGATTCATGGACATCGTGAAATAGCCGAGTCCTTCTCCCCGTCTTGCTTCCGGTACGACATCTGCAGCAATGGATGCGGTGGCAGTCGTCAGCACACCAAAGGAAATGCCGTGGAAAACGCGGAGCAGGATGAGCGGAAGAAAAGTATCGATCCAGATATACCCGTAGGTAGAAAGCGCAAATACGACAGCTGTGATAAGCAGGATGTTTTTCTTTCCGCCCCAATCCAGTATTTTTCCCGAAAAGGGACGGATGATAATGGCGGTAAGGAGCATGGCGGTTACAATAAGACCGCCTTTGGACTCGGATCCTCCCATTTCATTGACGACATAGAGCGGGAGAGTGGTAAGCAGCGTATAAAAAATAACAAAGACGATGAAATGAACGAGAGAAATGCTGAGGAAGTCTTTCGTCCAGATCGGTTGTTTCGACTGATCCAAGTTAATCCCTTCTTTCTTCTGTTCCGAGTTTCTGCAGAAGTCTGTAAAGCTGGTCTGCTTCTTCCCGGGTTAAAGAGCCGGTAAAGTGATGTTCAGCATCTTCGACACTCTTTTTCACTGCCGGCAGTTGCGTTTTTGCTTCTTCTGTTAAGGCAGCAATGCGCTCCCGGCGGTCCCTGCCGTACTCTCTGCTGACCCAGCCGTTCTCTTCCATTTTAGCGAGGGTGCGGGTCACGGTCGGCGCTTCCACCTGCAGGTATTTCCAGATAGCGGTTTGTGTCATCGGTCCGTTTTTCATCAAGACGTACAATATGGTCCACTGGGAGGTATACAGTCCGTGCGGCTGCACGTATTCATTGAGTTCTTTTGAGAAACTGCGTGCTTTCTGATTCATTAGGTGGATTAATCCGCTTGTATCCATCATTAACTCCTTATTATTTACTTAAGTAACTAAATACGTACCTGCACAGTATAACGACCTTGCACAGCCCTGTAAACCAGGGGTTTTTTATGTAAAGGGATACAAAAGAACCTGAATGGTTTCTTTCGCCTGTGACGTATGATAATCTATGAAGGAGAATACTTGAGGAGGCACGTGATATGAAGCAAATGGATGCCAATGAAATTATTTCGTTTATTTCAGAAAGTGAAAAAACCACACCCGTAAAAGTACATATCAAAGGAGACGGTCTGGAACTAATCGGATTCGGCAACGATACGAAGCGGTTCATTACCGGGAATACAGGTGTTCTTTTCGGTGAATGGAAAGACATTAAAAAAGGAATCGAAGAAAATCCGGACAAGATCGAAGATTACGTTATCGAAAATGACCGCCGCAACAGTGCGATTCCGCTGCTTGACCTGAAAGATATCCAGGCCCGTATTGAGCCTGGTGCGGTGATCCGTGATCAGGTGGACATCGGAAAAAACGCTGTCATTATGATGGGCGCCACGATCAATATCGGGGCTGTTGTCGGTGAAAACACGATGATCGATATGAACGTCGCCCTCGGCGGACGCGCTACTGTTGGAAACAACTGCCATATCGGAGCAGGATCTATTCTTGCAGGCGTTATTGAGCCGCCTTCTGCACAGCCGGTTGTCATCGAAGACGGTGTTGTCGTCGGCGCGAACTGCGCTATCCTTGAAGGTGTTACCGTCGGAGAAGGTGCGGTGGTTGCAGCCGGAGCAGTAGTGACCGAAGACGTACCGGCCAATACCGTCGTTGCAGGCACCCCGGCCCGTGTCATCAAAGAAATTGATGATCAGACAAAAGGCAAAACAGAAATGAAGCAGGAACTGCGCCGCTTAAACGAAGACGAATAATACACGATTGTCTGCCCGGTCTGAAACACTGTTTTCAGCCGGGTATTTTTCCATCAAAAGAAGGGACGAATCACAATGAACTGGATGAACAGGGATCAGCAGTACATCATGAACACTTATCAGCGTCTTCCCATTGCTGTAACAAAAGGGGAGGGAAACTACCTATATGATGAAGAAGGGAACAGCTACCTCGATTTATTCACAGGACTTGCTGTGAACATTTTAGGTCACTCCCATCCATATCTGGTGCAGAAACTTGAAGAACAGGCAGGCAGATTTCTGCACATTTCGAATGTGTTCCTGAATACCCCGGCCATTACACTGGCTGAACGGCTGGTGAACGAGACCTTTCCGGGAAAAGTTTTTTTTTCCAATTCCGGAACAGAGGCTGTGGAAGCGGCAGTTAAACTGATTCATAAATGGAAAAAGGAAGACCCGGAGAATAAGGACGGCATTGCAGTCCTTGAAAACAGTTTTCACGGGCGTACGCTCGGCGCGGTTCAGCTGACTCGTCAGGAAAATGTATACCAGGACTTCCCGGCTGCCGATTACCCGGTCTTTGAAACGGTCCCGGAAGACCTGGAGGCGCTGGAACGCCTTTTTCAGGAAAAGAAACCGGCGGCCTTCATGATGGAGCCGGTCCTTGGTTCCGGAGGCATCATGCCTTTGTCGCGGTCGTTTATTGAAGGAGCGGCTTCCCTGTGCCGCCGCTATCACGTGCTGTTTTGTCTGGATGAGATACAGACCGGTATGGGAAGAACCGGGAAGCTGTTTTCCTATCAGCATACGGATGTAACACCGGATCTTCTTCTTTTTGCAAAAGGAGTCGGCGGCGGCCTGCCGCTTGGGGGAATGGTGGCACGTGAAGGACTGGATACGCTGTTTGCGCCGGGGGACCACGGTGCGACGTTTGCACCCAGCCCCCTCAGCGCCTCGCTGGGAAATGCCGTGCTTGATGTGCTGCTTGACCAGGAAGGATTGGAAAAAGGAAAAGAACATGCTTCTTATTTATGGAACAGTCTCGAATACCTCAAAGTAACAAGCGGAGGACTGCTGCGTGAAGTCCGCGGACAGGGTATGATGCTCGGACTCCGCCTGCAGGCGCTTCCTGAAGACGTCCAGCGTATTCAGCAGCAGCTGCTCCGCCGAGGTTTTATGGTCAATGTCACCCAGCAGACCATTATACGGCTCCTGCCTCCGCTGACACTGAAACCGCAGGACACCGATGCGTTTGTCAGGGCACTTGAAGAAGAACTCCTGAAGGAGGTATCCATTCATGACTGAAGAGGAACTGCTTACACTCCGCAGGCAGCTGCACCAGATTCCGGAACCGGGATTTGAAGAATGGAAAACACAAGAGCTGCTGCTTCAAAAAATCAACGCGATGCCGCAGGAATACCTCACGGTGCGCACGTGGCGGAGTGGTATATTTGTGTTTGTGGAAGGAACGGCTCCGGAAAAAACGATCGGCTACCGGACGGACATGGACGGACTGCCGATGAAAGAGCAGACGACTCTTTCGTTTCCATCCACCTATGAAGGCTATATGCACGCGTGTGGTCATGATTTACATATGACGATTGCAACCGGCATTCTGTCTTATTTTGCCGGGAACCCGCCCCGTAACAATCTTCTGTTTTTGTTTCAGCCGGCGGAGGAAGGGCCGGGGGGAGCTCTCCCAATGCTTCGTTCCCAGCCGTTTCAGGAATGGAAACCCGATGAAATGTATGCTCTTCACGTTGCCCCGGAATACCAGATCGGTACCGTTGCACTGAAACCGGGCCTGCTGTTTGCCAATACATCGGAACTGTTTATGGACCTGAAAGGAAAGGGGGGACACGGAGCAAGGCCCCACATGGCCAACGATATGGTAGTAGCGGCTTCACACCTTGTTACGCAGCTCCAGACCATTGTTTCGCGCAATGTGAATCCGATGGATGCAGCCGTTGTGACGGTCGGCACCATTTCCGGCGGAACGAAGCAGAATATTATTGCAGAGACGGCACGTCTGGAAGGAACGGTCCGCACCCTTTCTGTGGAGAGCATGAAAGAAGTGAAAGAACGGATCAAATCACTGGTTGCAGGCATCGAAACCGGTTTTGACTGTGAGATTTCCATTGATTGGGGTTCGGCTTACTGCCAGGTCAACAACGACAAGGCATTAACCGATGAATTTATGAGGTTTACCTCGGAAGAAAGTGAAATGGAACTGGTGGAATGCGGGGAAGCCATGACCGGCGAGGACTTTGGATATTTTCTGGAGGAAATTCCCGGTGTCATGTTCTGGCTCGGAGTAGATACGCCGTATGGTCTGCATGATGCGCGTATGGAACCAAAAGAAGAAGCCATCATACAGGCCGTCCATCATATGACATCCTTCTTGTCGCGTTCTGCGTAACAACAGCAGGGATTTATCGTTTCGTTTTCCCTGTTGGTACTAACAGAGTAAAAAAAGCCGCGGAAAAGATTTCCCGCGGCTTTTTTGTATTTCCTATTGTTCCCGGCGCTTGTCCACATAAACCTGGTGGGGATATGGAATGTCGATGCCGTTTTTGTCGAGTGCTTCCTTGCAGGCTTTACGGAGTTTACGCTCGATGCCCCATTGTTCCATATTCTCTGTTTTCCCGAGAATACGGATGACAACGTCTGATTCGCCGATGCCCTGCACACCCAGAACGTCCGGTCCTTCCTTGATGGCAGGTTCTTCTGCGGCGAGCTGATCACACACATCCTGCAGCACCCGGACTGCTTCGTCAATATTGTCGTCATACGAAATACCGATGTCGATCATCGCTCTCATGTTGCCGCGGGAGTGGTTATCCACGTTGCTGATGTTGCGGTTTGGAATAAAGTGGAGGGTTCCGTCAAAACCGCGGATCTGGGTTGTGCGCAGTCCGACTTCTTCCACAACACCGCCCACACCGGCAGCTGATATGTAATCCTCCACATCAATCTGCTTTTCAAGCAGAATGAAAAAGCCGGTAACTACATCGCTGACGAGCCCTTGGGCCCCGAAACCGATGGCAAGTCCAATCACACCGGCACCTGCGATAATAGGCGCAATCTCGAGACCGAAAATCCCGATAAGTATTGTGATGAAGATAAAAATCAGAATATAGGAGAACACATTGACCGACAGCTTATACAAGGTCTGCACCCGGCCGGCATGCATATTCCTTTGTTCTTTCATGCGGGAGAACGTACGGTTGATAATATTTTTTCCAACAGCACGTACGATTAGAAAAGCAATGACCAGAATTATAATTCTGGATGCTCCTTTGATTAAAGTGGATATGTCCAAGAATTCACCCACGTGACGTCACTCCTTTTTTTATGTAATCCAACTAACCATACCCCGGTGGATATCTGACGAAACCTATCATGTTTTGTCAGGAAAACTCATTATAACATAATAACGATCGATGTATAAGATAACAGGGAGAACCTGATTACAGTATGAAGAAAGGAGTATGCAGGATGACAGCGCCTAACCTTGTCGGGAGGGCTGCTCCGCTTTTCAAGGCGGATGCTCTGTTCCCGGATCAATCCGAGCACACCATTCACCTGTCTTCCTCACAAAATAACGACAGGTGGGTCGTATTATTCTTTTATCCTATGGATTTTTCTGTCGTCTGCCCAACCGAAATTACGGCTCTTCATGATCGTTACGAGGACTTTGAAGATCTGGACACGGATGTTCTCGGCGTTTCAACAGACTCGATTTATGTTCATAGGGCGTGGACGAAAACGCCGAGAGAGGATAATGGAATTGGACGTATCGCATTTCCACTCGTTTCAGACAGCAGTCATCGTATATCCAAGGATTACGGGGTGCTTCAGGAAACAGAAGGAACGGCGGCAAGAGCCATGTTTATTATAAGTCCGGAGGGCATCGTCGTGTACTCGCTGATACATCATGACAGCATCGGAAGAGACGTAGGGGAGACACTGCGGGTGCTGGAAGCTTTGCAGACAGGAAAACCATGCCCGGCGGACTGGAAACCGGGAGCGCGTTCACTCGAATGGAATTAGACGTGGAACGAGGGAGGTTAAACGGTGAATAAAGATTGGAAACGTCCTGCTTTCAACGGAGATGAATACTGGATCAACGAATTCTGGAAGGAAGAATACGCAGAAGATGGGCGTCCTGTGCTTGTTCATTTCTGGTCGCTCAGCTGCAGCCACTGTGAGAAAGCCATGCCCGCGTTAAACCGCCTTTTAAGCCGGTACAGAACGAGTCTACATGTTTTATCCGTACACATGCCCCGGTCATCTAAAGATCAGGACATGGATAAAGTGAAACAAAAAGCGGATGATTTAAATATTATTCATCCTCTGCTGGTGGATAACGATAATCAGATATCTGATGAATTTCAAAATGATTATGTTCCTTCCTATTACCTGTTTCATCCAAACAAAACCCTGTTTCATACACAAGCAGGAGACAGCGGCATGAAACTTCTCCGCAAAAAGATCGACCGGCTGCTGGGGCAGTTGGAGTAAGAGGAAACAGCAGGTAAGATTCCTGTTTTTGCGCCGAAACGATTCATCGTTTAAAATATAGGAAGCTGTAGAATTTGAACGAACGTTCGGAGGATGAACCATGAAAAAACAATTTGCGGTGATTGGTCTCGGCCGTTTTGGAGGAAGTATCTGCAAATCTCTCGTAGAAGAGGGATGTGAAGTGCTTGCGATCGATCAGGATGAAGATAAAGTCAATGAATTTTCATCGCTTGTGACTCAGGCAGCAATCGCAGATTCAACGGATGAAAAAGCGTTAAAAGGGCTGGGAATCGGTAATTTCGATCATGTTATCGTTGCTATTGGAGATGATATACAATCAAGTATTCTGACCACTCTGATTCTCGTAGAGATGAACGTGAAACATGTTACGGTGAAAGCACAAAACGATTATCATGAAAAAGTACTGAACCGGATTGGAGCGGATGAAATCATCCATCCGGAGCGGGACATTGGTGTGCGGATTGCACACAACGTCGTATCCAACAGTGTGCTGGATTATCTCGAGATTTCCGATGAGTACAGTATAGTGGAATTGGCAGCGGGGCCGACCATAGACGGAGAAACGATTGTGGATCTTGATCTTCGTGCCAGATACGGTTGTAACATTCTTGCGGTAAAAAGAGAGGAAGATATTCATGTATCCCCAAGACCCGATAAAAAGATAGAAGAAGGGGATATTTTAATTGTAATCGGGGCGGATGATGACATTACCCGCCTGGAGAGACGCTGGATTGATGAAACATAAAAAAGAGGCTGTCCCTTTAAAAGACAGCCTCTTTTTTAATGTCATACTTCCATGATGATTGGAAGTATCATCGGCTTTCGTTTTGTCTTTTCATAAAGATACGGAGAAAGCTGATCAATGACCTCATTTTTGATTTCCGACCACTGGGTTGTCTTTCGTTTCATTACTTCTTCAAGATGTTTGGTCAGTTTTGTCTGAGCATCGTTGATAAGATCACTGGATTCACGCATGTATACGAATCCGCGTGAAATAATATCCGGCCCGGCAGAGACCTTGAAATTTTTCATATCTATGCTGACCACGACGACAACAAGCCCTTCTTCTGATAGGATGCGGCGGTCACGAAGCACGATGTTCCCTATATCTCCGATGCCGTTGCCGTCCACGTAAACGGAGCCGGATGGAACTTTTCCGAGCGGCGAAGCGCTCTTTCTGGTAAGGCCGAGGACCTCGCCGTTTTCCATCACAAATGAATTTTCTTCCGGCACACCGCAGTCTTTTGCCAGTTTGGTGTGCATGGTCAACATCCGGTATTCTCCGTGAATCGGCATGAAATACTGCGGTTTTAAGAGGCGGAGCATTAATTTCTGCTCTTCCTGGCTGCCGTGTCCGGAGGTATGGATATTGTTCAGGGAGCCGTGAATGACTCTTGCCCCGGCTCTTGACAGCTGATTGATAATTTTATTTACTGACAACGTGTTGCCGGGAATCGGGGAGCTTGAGAACACCACGGTATCACCAGGGATGATCTGAATCTGACGGTGAGTGCCGTGAGCCACCCTGGACAGTGCCGCCATCGGTTCGCCCTGACTGCCTGTACATAAAATGGCAGCCTGATTGTCCGGAATGCGGTTCAACTGGGATGCGTCGATAAACGTACCTTTCGGTGCTTTAATATAGCCGAGTTCCTGTCCGATGGTAATGGAGGATTCCATACTGCGTCCGAAAACGGCAATTTTCCGTCCGTCCTGAACGGCAGCTTCCACCGCCTGCTGCAACCGGTAAATATTAGAAGCAAAGGTGGCGAAAATCAGCCGCCCCTCCGCCTGTCGGAAGATATTGTCGATACTTTTGCCGACAGTCCGTTCTGACATGGTAAATCCTGAAACTTCACTGTTTGTGCTGTCTGACAACAGGCAGAGAACACCTTCCTCCCCAATTTGAGCCATTTTCGAAAGGTTCGCGGGTTCTCCAACCGGAGTGAAATCGAACTTGAAATCTCCTGTGTGCACAATATTTCCTTCCGGTGTGTTCACAACCATCCCAAAAGAATCCGGAATGCTGTGAGTGGTTCGGAAGAAAGAAACCTTTGTTTTTTTGAATTTAATAACCTGATCTTCACTAATGACATTCAGTTTGGCTTTTCTCAGCAGGCCGTGTTCCTCCAGCTTCCCCTTCAGGAGACCAATGGAAAGTTTTCCGCCGTAGATAGGGACATTCAATTCCCGGAGAAGATAGGGAATGCCGCCGATATGGTCTTCGTGGCCATGCGTGACAAAGAGGCCCTTGATTTTGTCTTTATTGCGGGTCAAATAGGTATAATCAGGTATGACATAGTCAATCCCCAGTAGTTCGTCTTCTGGAAACATGATTCCGGCGTCTATGAGAATAATCTCATCCTGATATTGTATGGCATACGTATTTTTGCCGATTTCGCCGAGACCTCCGAGAGCGAAAACAGCAACCTGGTTTTTTTTCATCTGTTTCATGCTTTACAGATTCTCCACTTTGAAATCTTCTTTTTTCTGTTCATGTTTCAACAAGCCCTCGGAAACCGGTTGAATGAATTCGATATTGTAATCTCTGTCTGCCAATTTGCGCCGTACTTCCCGCTCTGTTTCCGCTTCAACAAACATGGTATCTGTATTTTCGCGTACAGGGATCTGGCTGAAGTCTTTCTGGTAAAACACTTTAAAAATCATATTGTTATCTCTCCTTTTTAGTATATGAATCAAGACGTGCAGGGTAAACCGGCTCCGGTTCCGGCAGGTCGGCACGCCTGTAAAACGAACTTTAATGGCATCTGTACCTCATTATAAATCAAATTGGAGCAAGTAACCATAAAGAACTTTTCAATGTTCATCCGCGCCGCAAGTGTTCAATTATCAAATTGTAATGGAAATCTTTTCGTTTTTCAATAGAACACCCATCGGCTGCGGCAGGAAATAATGAATACGTGAAGCGCCGGGGTCGATATGTTACGATAAATGTTAGACATAGAGGCACGTTTAATTAAACATAGAAAGTTGTAAGGTGATGCAGACATGAAAAAACCATCCATTGTTTTTTTTGACATTGATGGGACACTCTATACCAAAGAAATGACACTTCCCTCTTCTGCCAAAAAAGCAATTCAGGATCTGAAGGAAAAGGGTGTGTATGTAGCGATTGCCACCGGAAGGGCGCCATTTATGTTTGATGCTCTCCGTCAGGAACTCGGAATTGAAACATTTGTCAGCTTCAACGGGTCATACGTAGTGGCTGAGGGAGAAGTGATTGAGAAAAAACCGCTTGAACCAAATAAGGTGGCTGCTCTCCATTCTGAAGCCGGAGTGCTGGAGCATCCGATGGTCTTCATGGATCATGAGCAGGCAGCGGCGGATTCGGATCAGAATCACTACATTTCCCAGGGTCTTGGTGATTTAAAAATGCCTTATCCTCCCACAAACCAGCAATTTTATAAAAATCACGAAATTTATCAGTGCCTCCTGTTCTGTGGTCCTGAGGCCGAACAGAACTACCGCGAATCCTTTGATACGTTCCGTTTTGTACGCTGGCATCCACTGGCTGTTGATGTGGTACCTTCCGGCGGCTCCAAAGCGGAAGGCATTCAGGCAGCGGCTGCTCACCTTGGTTTCTCTTTGGATGATACAGCAGCGTTTGGAGACGCTTTGAACGACATGGAAATGCTGAAAGAAGTCGGTGTCGGTATCGCCATGGGCAACGCGCTGGAAGAAGTGAAACAGACGGCGGATTTTGTGACCTCCCCGGTTCATGAAGATGGAGTGAAACAGGGGCTGGAACGGATCGGCCTGCTTTAAAAAAAGGACAACGGAGGGTTACAGCACTCCGTCGTCCTTTTTATCTGTTTCGGGAATTTCTTCTTCTATCCGGTCATAAAACATAACGCCATTTAAATGGTCCAATTCGTGCTGAAACACAATAGCCGGCAGATCCCGCAGCCGCAGCCGCACCTTTTCGCCTTCAAGAGTTGTACCCTCCAGTGTAATGCGTTTATAGCGCGGAACATTCCCGGGAACTTCCCTGTCCACAGAAAGGCAGCCTTCCCCGCCTTCAAGATGCGTCATTTCAACGGAATGTCTTGTGATTTTCGGATTAAACAGTCCATAGCTGTACAGGCGGTCTTTTTCGTCTGTTACATGTACCGCAAACATTCGTTTGTTGATTCCAAGCTGCGGGGCGGCCAGCCCAACCCCGGAACGAAGTTCATACTTTTCTGCGGTTTCAGGGTCCTGGCTGTTCTCGAGGAACTCCAGCATTTCTTTCAGCGTGTTTTTATCTTCCTCGGAAGGAGGCAGCGGCACTTCTTCGGTTACTTGTCGAAGTGCGGGGTGACCCTCCCGGACAATATCATCCATCGTCAGCAAAATTAATCCCTCCGGTCGCATCGTAACATACATGTGTTACACCATAATATTTTCTCAGTATAACAGAAAAAAAGCAGAGGCAAAAGCCGCCCGCTTTGTCGAAATGTTTCTATCCCATTCCATGAAAGAGTCTGGGACAAAAGTAAAATAGGTGGAGGACAATACGAATGTCTTGCAGCGTTGCTCAACAGTCGAATGGTAGCGGAGCCAAAATGCTTCGACTCCTGCTCAGAACAGCACGAGTCACGGGGACCCCGCAGGATGTGGGTCAGGTCGGCGCCCGCCAGGAGGTGCCGATCTTAGCCGATCTTCCTCCTTTTGAGCCGTGCCCGCGGCATAGAAGACACGATAAGCGCCAGCGAATCGATGCCGCCCTTGTGCTCTGGAGTAAAAGCGAAGCATTTTGGCCCAGCGATTCGTCTCAGAAACGAAAAATACCGAACGATTTCAAAAAATCGTTCGGTATTTTTCTATCTTATAGAGGTTTTGTCCCAGACTCATCAGAGTCTGTTATTAGTCTTTATAGCTGCAGTCGTTTTTGGAAGCTCCGACGATAACGAGCAGGATGAAAAGCACTACAATCAGTGCAAATGCTTTACCTGCGCCATTTCCTCCGCTGCTGTAACCTGCTGTCTGGTTTTGTCCGTAATAAGGCTGGTACATTTGATTGTTTCCCCACATACTCCATTCTCTCCTTTCGTAGGATGCAGGATAATAGGTCATCTCCCTTTTAACCTATGTCAAAAACACAAAAATGAATGGGCCCCTGCCCAACAGGAAGTTTGTTGATTTACTACAGGAGTTGTTTTATGATTGTGAGGGTATGAACGTAATGAAGATTATATAAACTATCACTAAAGAGCAAAAAGCTGGATGCAACAGAGAGGAGAACAGATTGTTGACACATAGGAAAAAGTTATATGTATGTGCGGCGGCTGCCGTTTTTCTGGTTTTGAATGCTTGTGGCGGAAATGCCGCGGAACAGGCTTATACTCATCTGGAAGAAGCGGCATCGCTTGAAAATGGATTTGAAGAACAGCAGGAGCCGATCATGAATCTGGAAGAAAAAGAACAGCAATTATATGAAGATATGCTTTCTCTGGGAACAGAAGATATGGAGCAGATTCAGTCGCTTTCTGAAGAGGCGGTCGGACTGGCCGAAGAACGAAAACAGCTGCTTGAGCAGGAAAAGGAAAGCATCGAGTCGGCTTATGAAGAGTATCAGTCTGCGGTCGAACAGATGAATCAGGTGGAGCAGGCACAGGAAGAAGCCCAGGCTGTTGAAAAGGCGATGGAAAATCGTTATAACGCCTACCAGGATCTTTATGAAAGCTATCAAAAAGCAGTTAAGCAGGATATTGACCTGTATCAGGCATTTTCCAATGAAGATCTGGCAATCGACGAACTTCAAAACCGGATTGATACCGTTAATCAGCAGTACAATGCTGTAGTGGAAAACAGGGATGCATTCAACAGGTACACGGATGAATACAATCAGGCGAAACAGGATTTCTATGAGGCAGCGGAACTTGATATCAGCGAATCGGAATCAAAAGAGGCGGGAGATACAGAATAAAGGAAAAGGTAACAGTCTCCGGAACATAAAAAAGAGTCTGGGACAAAGCCTTTATTTAGATAAGAATGCCGAACGATTTTTTTAAATCGTTCGGCATTCTTCATTTTGAGATACACCGCTTTGCCAACATACTTTGCTTTTACGCGAGAACACAAGGGCAGCATCGGCTCGCCGTGTTTTCTTTGCCGCGGGCACGACCCGCGGCTGTGGTTCCATCAGATCAGCGGCTTGTCGAAACCGACAATCCCGGCCGTTCCAGGGCCCGTTTGCCGGCATCGAAACCACATCTGAGCTGCTCCGCGATGGGATCACGACGCCAGCCGGTATAACGGAGGAAAAGGAAACAGGTCCGGCCGTATGGATGCAGAAAAGGCAGGTCGGATGGATGGTGGTTTGTAGAAAGCGGAGGCGTTTGTTTGTGGCGTTCAGGTTGGGGGGGACGGACATTCGCCCAGAATGTGTCTAAGGCACTTTGGGGGATCATGCAGCCTCTTAAACGTCGCTGGACATGGCTCATAATGACGTTTTGAGGGTCCGGCTCCCCTCAAAACGTCATTAGGAACGAAGCTACGTGGCGTTCAGCGGGACAACGAATGGGCCAACGCAGCAAAAAGCCCGTGCCCCGTACTGTTCGGAGCAGGATCCAAAGCGTTTTGGCTCCGCTGCTATGCGGCTCTTGAACAACGCCGCAGGACATTCGTGTTTTCCTGCGCCTGTTTTATTTTTGTCCCAGACTCTTGTCTGCTGTGCTTTGTCTATGCTCCATTAAAAGATAACAAAAAATTTCTGTTTCACCCAGACTGTGTTATAAAAACAACAGTAATCTGAATCCGTTCACAAAAAGGGAAGCTGTTTGTAGCAATTATCAAATGATATATAACAGTTACATGTCCAGCCATATGTAACTACAGCCCCAAAACATCATAGAAACGTTTGAAGTAAAAGGATTGACGAATCTTTTTAAAGTGGTATATTCTAATCACAGATCTAGGTTGTTTCATTTTTTTTGAACTTTGAATGAAACAGTTGTATCATGAAACGTAAGTCACCATGAAAGTCAGCTTAAACGAAACATTATATGACGTTTAAAAGAAAACATCCACGCTGATGTTTTCAGGCGGTAATGGTTATCCTAGCTGTAGGAGAAAAGGTGCGCGGGTATCTTATTTCTACCATTGGAAGAAAGGAAGAGGTGAACATTAGTGGCTAGTAATACATTAGAACAGGCGGAAGGTCACTTTGAAATGTTTCAGATTATGAATGAGGAAGGCGAAATTGTAAACGAGGACGCCTTTCCGGATCTTACAGATGAAGATCTACAGGAATTGATGAGAAGAATGGTATACACAAGAATCTGGGATCAGCGTGCTGTATCGCTGAACCGTCAGGGACGGCTCGGTTTCTACGCTCCGGTGGCAGGCCAGGAAGCATCCATGCTTGGGTCGCAGTATGCGCTTGATCAGGAGGACTGGATTGTACCGGGTTACCGCGATGTTCCTCAGATTGTCTGGCATGGTTTTCCGCTGTATCAGGCATTTCTGTTTTCGCGCGGGCATTATCACGGCGGCCAGATTCCCGAGGAACTGAACGTTCTTTCCCCGCAGATTATTATCGGGGCTCAAATCGTACAGACAGCGGGTGTTGCACTCGGCTTGAAAAAGAAAGAGAAAAACAGTGTAGCCATTACTTATACCGGGGATGGCGGAGCATCCCAGGGTGATTTTTATGAAGGAATGAACTTTGCCGGTTCGTTCAAAGCTCCGGCGATTTTTGTCGTGCAGAATAACCAGTTTGCCATCTCGGTTCCTGCTGATGCGCAGACATCTGCTAAAACCATTGCACAAAAAAGTGTCGCTGCCGGTATTCCCGGAAGACAGGTAGACGGCATGGACGTGCTCGCCGTTTACGCAGCAACAAAAGATGCACGCGAACGCGGACTTGCAGGCGACGGCCCGTCCCTTCTGGAAACTCTCTGCTACCGTTACGGCCCGCATACGATGGCCGGCGATGACCCGACACGTTATCGTACGTCTGACATGGATGACGAATGGGAAAAGAGAGATCCACTCGTTCGTCTGCGTAAATATCTGGAGAATAAAGACCTCTGGTCTGAAGAGCGCGAGAACGAAGTAGTGGACACGGCAAAAGAAGAGATTAAAGCCGCTATCAAACAGGCTGATGACACCCCGAAACAGAAGGTGTCGGATCTGATTGAAAATATGAATGATGTGCTGCCTCCTAACTTGAAGGATCAGCTCGAAGAATACAGAGAGAAGGAGTCGAAGTAAGCTATGGCGCAAATGACAATGATTCAGGCAATAACCGATGCGATGCGTACGGAGCTGAAAAACGACGAAAACGTGCTTGTTTTCGGGGAAGACGTGGGACAGTACGGGGGCGTATTCCGTGCAACGGAAGGCCTTCAGAGTGAATTCGGGGAGGACCGTGTATTTGACACGCCGCTGGCGGAATCCGGCATCAGCGGACTATCCATCGGCCTCAGCCTGACAGGTTTCCGTCCTGTCATGGAAATCCAGTTTTTTGGATTTGTTTTTGAAACAATGGACGGCATCAGCGGGCAGATGTCGCGGCTCCGCTACCGCTCCGGGGGTCAGTACAACGCTCCGGTAACTGTACGTTCTCCATTCGGCGGCGGCGTAAAAACACCGGAACTGCACGCAGACAGTCTGGAAGGCTTGATGGCTCAGTCCCCTGGACTGCGCGTTGTGATTCCTTCCTCCCCTTATGACGCAAAAGGGCTGCTGATTTCTTCCATCCGGGACAACGATCCGGTTGTCTTCCTGGAACATATGAAACTGTACCGTTCGTTCCGTGAAGAAGTGCCGGAAGAAGAATATACCGTTGATCTTGATAAAGCAGCAGTGAAAAGAGAAGGTAAAGATGTAACCATCGTAACTTACGGAGCTATGGTTCACACCTCGCTGAAAGCCGCAGAACAGCTCGCGGAAGAAGGAATTGAAGCGGAGATTGTAGACCTGCGGACTATCAGCCCGATTGATGTGGATACTATTGTCGAATCCGTGAAAAAGACCAACCGGGCTGTTGTAGTGCAGGAAGCGCAGAAACAGGCCGGCATCGCCAACCATGTAGTGGCTGAAATCAACGAACATGCCATCCTGCATCTTGAAGCTCCGGTTCTTCGTGTTACAGCACCGGATACGGTATTCCCGTTCGCAGCTGCCGAAGACATCTGGCTCCCGGATTACACAAATGTAGTGGAAAAAGCAAAAACCGTAGTGAATTTCTAAAAAGCGGGAAGCTTATGATACAAACTGAAGAAGAAACAGAGGTTTTCTTTTTCAGTTTGTTCTGTTTCAAGAAATCGATAAATAAAGGAGGCAGCCGTAGTGGCTTTCAATTTCGAACTACCAGATATTGGTGAAGGCATTCATGAAGGTGAAATCGTAAAGTGGTTCGTTCAGTCGGGTGACACCGTTCAGGAAGACGACATCCTTTGTGAAGTACAAAACGATAAGGCGGTTGTAGAAATTCCTTCGCCGGTAGAGGGTACTGTTAAGGACGTAAAAGCTGACGAAGGAGCTACAGTCAATGTAGGGGACGTCATTCTAATCGTAGACGATGGAAGTGAAGATGCTCCTGCAGCTGACAGCGGTGAAGAAACCAGCACCGAGGAACAAAAAGAAGAAGAAAAACCGAAGGAGAACGAAACAGAACAAGAGAGCTCTTCCCAGCCGGAAGCAGACTCAGAACAAACAGAAGATGACAAACGCGTCATTGCTATGCCTTCTGTCCGTAAATTCGCCCGTGAACAGGGCATCAACATACAGGAAGTTGAAGGAAGCGGCAAAAACGGACGTATTCTAAAAGAAGATGTAGAAGCGCATGAAGAAGGCGGTAAGCCGGCTTCTGCACCGGAAGAAGAGCAGAAAGAAGAAGCACCGGCTGCGTCAGCTCCTGCGTCCACCCAGGATCAGCAGGCGCTTGAAGAGCGCGTACCGATGAAAGGTATCCGCAAGTCGATTGCAAAAGCAATGGTGAATTCCAAACGCACGGCGCCGCACGTAACACACCACGACGAAGTGGATGTGGAGAACCTGGTGGCCAACCGCAAGAAGTTCAAGCCGGTTGCGGCTGAAAAAGATATTAAATTGACGTACCTGCCGTATGTCGTGAAGTCACTTACTTCCGCCATCCGCGAATTCCCGGCGCTTAATGCATCCATTGATGATGACAACGAAGAAATTGTCTACAAAAAGTATTTTAATATCGGTATCGCAGCAGACACTGACCAGGGACTTGTTGTGCCGGTAGTAAAAGATGCAGACCGCAAGTCAATTTTCATGCTTGCTGACGAAATCAATGAACTTGCCGGCAAAGCACGGGACGGTAAATTAAGTCCGGATGAAATGAAAGGCGGCTCCGCCAGCATTTCAAACGTAGGTTCTGCGCAGGGGCAGTGGTTCACACCAGTTATTAATCATCCGGAAGTTGCCATTCTCGGCATTGGAAGAATTGAAGAAAAAGCAGTTGTCCGGGATGGGGAAGTTGTCATCCGGCCAATGCTTGCTTTATCCTTAAGTTATGACCATCGCTTGATTGACGGCATGACTGCTCAAAACGCCCTGAATCATGTGAAGCGTCTGTTGAATGATCCAGAATTACTAGTTATGGAGGGATAAAATGGTAGTAGGAGATTTTCCGGAAGAAGTAGATACGCTTATTATTGGATCCGGCCCGGGAGGCTATGTTGCGGCTATCCGCGCGGCCCAGATGGGACAATCTGTAACCATTGTGGAAAAAGACAACCTCGGCGGCGTCTGCCTTAATGTCGGCTGCGTGCCGTCTAAAGCATTAATACAGGCCGGCCACCGTTATCACGAAGCACAAACGGGCGATGATATGGGAATCACTGCTGAAAATGTCAGCGTTGATTTCTCCAAAGTACAGGAATGGAAATCAAGCGTCGTACAGAAGCTCACAGGAGGTGTTGACGGTCTCCTGAAGAGCAACAAAGTGAATATTGTGCGTGGTGAAGCTTATTTCTCCGATCGTGATTCTGTTAAGGTCTCAACGGATGAATACAATTCCCAGACATATAAATTCAAGAACTGCATCGTAGCAACAGGCTCCCGCCCTATTGAACTGCCGAATTTCAAATACAGCAGCCGTGTTATCGATTCAACTGGCGCCCTGTCCCTTGAAGATATTCCGCAGAAGCTTGTTGTTATCGGCGGCGGCTACATCGGCATTGAACTGGCCGGAGCGTATGCCAATCTCGGCACTGAAGTGACAGTACTTGAAGGGGAAGAAAGAATTCTCACCGGCTTTGAAAAACAGATGGCACAGCTCGTTAACAAACGGCTTAAGAATAACAATGTCACGATCGAAACCAAAGCCTTTGCCCAGTCCGTCGAAGAATCCGAGGACGGTGTGCATGTCACGGCGGAAGTGAACGGAGAAGAAAAGTCCTTTGACGCCGATTACGTGCTTGTATCCGTAGGACGCAAGCCCAACTCCGACGAACTTGGTCTGGAACAGATCGGCGTCGAGATTGACGATAAAGGCTTGATAAAAGTGGACGAGCAGTGCCGTTCCACAAACGAGCAGATTTATGCTATCGGCGATATTGTTCCGGGCGCACCACTTGCCCACAAGGCTTCTTATGAAGGAAAAGTAGCTGCTGAAGCTATTTCCGGAGAAGCGGCGGCGGTCGATTATCTTGCCATGCCTATGGTCGTATTTTCCGATCCGGAACTTGCAAGCGTCGGCTACACCGAGCAGGAAGCCAAAGATGCAGGATATGATGTAACAGCAGCCAAATTCCCGTTCCAGGCTAATGGAAGAGCTCTTTCCCTCAATGATTCCGAAGGCTTCATGAAGCTTGTGACAAGAAAAGAGGACGGGCTTGTTATTGGAGCACAGATTGCAGGGCCGAACGCTTCCGACATGATTGCAGAAGCTGGTCTTGCCATCGAGGGCGGAATGACTGCTGAAGATCTTGCCATGACTATTCATGCCCACCCGACACTGGGTGAAATAACGATGGAAACAGCGGAAGTGGCGCTCGGTCTTCCAGTCCACGTTACAAAATAACCCCTGATATGTAACGGTATCCGTAATATCTGTCGAATTCGTGAATATAAAAGGTCCGATTATCTTATTTCGATAATCGGACCTTTTTATGAAGAGGAAAATGCTTTGGTTGATGGAGATATTCTGCTGCAGATTGATTCTCCATGCAGAACAAAGATACGAAAGCCGCCGGAATTCATCCTTACGAACGTCTCAGCAACGAAAAATACCGAACGATTTCAAAAAACGTTCGGTATTTTTCTAGCTTATAAAAGTTTTGTCCCAAACTCATTTTTCTATCTTATAGAAGTTTTATCTCAGACTTGCTTTTTATTTTTTGACTTTCTTCTTTAACTCTTCTTTTTCTTTTTTCAGTCGTTCCTTTTCTTCCCTTAACTTGTTGCGTTCGGCCTGCAGTACCGCTTTGTCCGATTGAATAATACTGCGCTCACTTTTAAGAGATTTCAGGATAGATATAACCATCAGCAGCATAATGAAAGTAAACGGCAGGGCGGCGATAATCATGGCTGTCTCAAGACCGCCGAGACCTCCGAAATAGAGGAGAACCCCGGCAGAAGATGACTGAATAGCTCCCCATACCATCTTAACGGACACCGGCGGATTCAGACTTCCATTGGTTGTCTGCATCCCGAGAACAAACGTAGCGGAGTCCGCGGATGTGACAAAGAAAGAAACAATAAGCAAAATAGCCAGTGTCACCATGAAACCAGAGAGAGGAAATTCGTTCAGCAGGGTGAAAAGGGCAAATTCATCCCCCTGATTCGACATAATCTCGTATAGTCGGCCACCCATGGCACTATTGGCGGAAATACCGGTTCCGCCGAAGACAGAGAACCAAAGCGCCCCGAAAAGAGTGGGAACGGCTATAACGCCGAGCATAAACTCCCGGATGGTACGCCCTCTGGATACACGGGCGATAAACGTGCCGACAAACGGTGACCAGGCAATCCACCACGCCCAGTAGAAAATGGTCCAGTTCTCCAGCCAGGCCCGGTCTCCGGAAAAGGCTGCTGTATTGAAACTCATGCTGGGCAGGTTTTGAATGTAACTGCCGAGTGTGGTCGTGAACACATCCAACACGTATACCGTCGGTCCGACAGCCAAAAGAAAGAGCATTAAACCGATAGCGAGCACGATATTTGTCATACTCAAAATCCGTATCCCACGGTTCAATCCGGTGCCTGCGGAAAACAGATAAAGCACGGTAATGATCGCGATAATAATCAGCTGGGTGATAATATTGTTTGAAATGAAATCAAAAGTGAAACTCAGGCCGCCCGTAACCTGGGCGGCGCCGAAACCAAGGGAAGTTGCCACCCCGAAAATCGTGGCAAAGACGACGATCACATCGACGGCCGTTCCGTAAGGGCCGTCCATTTTACTTCCAAACAGCGGGCGCAGCGAAGCACTCACAACTCCCGGAGCGTCATGCCTGAATTTAAAATAGGCAAGAGACAGGGCAACGATAGCGTAAATAGCCCATGGGTGAATCCCCCAATGGAAAAACGAATACCGTAACGCGGCAGCGGCGGCTGCATTGGACTGCGGTTCCGCAGAGGGAGGACCGTAGTAATGGTACAGCGGCTCAGCCACCCCCCAGAAAACAAGACCGATTCCCATCCCTGCGGTAAACAGGAACGCGAACCACGTAAAGTATCCGTACTCCGGTTTCTCATCCGGCTTCCCAAGTTTTATCTTTCCAAAAGGGCTGAAAATTAAATAGATCGCAAAAATAACAAAGGCTGTAGCTGATAACAGATAGAACCATCCAAATTGCTTGGATATAAAGCTCTGCATCGAACCGAGCACTTCATTTACGTTGTCAGGAGCGATTGTGCCCCACAAGATAAAAACAAACGCAATAAAAAACGAGATGTAAAAAACGGGTGTAAGCTTTCTCATCTCCGGCAGAACCACCTTTCCAAGTAATTGTAAGTAACATTTTTTGCTGCAGGTGCCGGGGAACATAAATGGAAAAAACGGGGCGCTATACGCCCCGTATAGTAACATTTCGTTTATGTGGTCAGGCAGAAAGCATGTGTGAAAAAGAAAAAGCTGTTCCGCTGAATATGTTTTTCATAATAATAAAAGAGATGTTGTACTGTCCGCAAGCCGCAAAAATCATTATAACCATGATTGAAAGAGGAATCAACATAGAAATGATGCATTCAATCCCCATTACATTATAGATAGATCGATCTTTATAGAAAAACTCATACCCTGGAACGATCCCTATTTTCATATATTTCTGGTAAAATAAAAATAAAAACAGGGGGAGCTACGATTGAGAAAAATTACGGCAGCGGTCTGTTTTCTTCTGCTGGGGGCCTGTGGTCTTAATGAAGAAGAATCTTCAACAGTTACAGAGGCGGACCAAAAACAAACCGAAGAAGAAAACACGGATAATGAAGAGAAGGAAAATAATGAGGAATCGAATAACGTTAAAACGAAAAGGAAAACAGAAGAGGCAGCTGAAGAAGAGAAACAGGCTGGAAAAGAAAAGAAAGAGACCGAACCTCTATATGAAGTGAACCCTGCAGATTCCTCGTTGGCCCCGATTAAAAAAGAAGTCGATCCGAAGAAAGTTCTTCTGACAATTGATGATGCTCCGGATACATATAGTGTAGAGATGGCAAAAACGATGGTGGAAAAAGGAGTGCCGGCTGTTTTTTTTGTAAATGGTCATTTTTTGAACGATGAAGAAGGGAAGAAAAAATTAAAAAAGATTGCAGATATGGGCTTTGAAATTGGAAACCATACGATGACACATGCCAATGTCTCAGAGCTCTCCCGTGCCGAACTGACAGAAGAGATCAAAGGGTTAAATAAAAAAATCGAAGATATTACCGGAGAAAAACCGGAATTTTTCCGGGCTCCTTTTGGGGATAATTCTGATGAGAGCAAGGCGTATATAGAGGAGCAGGGAATGACTTGGATGAACTGGAGTTATGGTTACGACTGGAATGCTGAGTATCAGAATCCGGGAGCATTAACCGATATCATGGTTGATACGGAACTTCTGGGGCATGGATCAAATCTCCTTATGCACGACCGGGAGTGGACCAGAAAGGCACTGGGCGATATCATAGAAGGGCTGCGAGAAAAGGGATATGGCTTTATTGATCCTGATCAGATAAAGAAAATGAACAGCGAAGCGTAATAAGAAGCCAAAATATAAAAATGGAGGCAGGATAATGTTACATACCAGCGTAACCGAACTGTTGAATATCCGTTATCCGATTATTCAAGGCGGGCTTTCCTATCTGGCTTATGCCGACTTAGCTTCTGCTGTCTCCAAAGCGGGCGGACTTGGACAGATTACAGCGATGTCCCTGCCGGATGAAAAGGCATTAAAGCAGGAAATCCGGAGCGTCCGGCAACAGACAGATTCTCCCTTTGGTGTCAATATCGCCATTGGCAGAGGGGTGCGTCCTTATCAGGAGATGGTGGAGGCAGCTCTCTCTGAAAAGGTGGATGTTATATCCATTACAGGTGGAAATCCGGTTCCGGTACTTGATATGTTGAAAAACACCAACGTAAAAGCGCTTGTATTGACTGCTTCAGTCCGGCAGGCTGTAAAAGCTGAGGAAGCCGGGGCGGATGCTGTTATGATTGTGGGCCGGGAAGGAGGCGGCCATGTTGGACGTGATGACACCGGCACCATGGTATTGCTGCCTCAGGTGGCCGCCAGTGTCAATATTCCTGTCATTGCCTCAGGTGGAATAGCGGATGGGCGTTCCATGATGGCAGCAATAGCGCTTGGCGCGGAAGGGGTGGAAATGGGGACAAGATTTATCGCTGTGAAAGAATGTGTACATGCCCATCCAATGTATCAAGAGACTTTAACAAGGGCTGCAGAAACCGATACAGTTGTAATAAAAGAATCAATCGGTGCACCGGGCCGGGTATTAAAGAACCGCTGGTCCGAACAAATTCTTGAAATGGAGAAGTCTTCCCCGGATGTTGAAGAACTTCTTCCGTATATAGATGCACAAGCCAATAAAACGTTTATTCACGAAGGGAAGCAGGACAGCGGTTTTGGCTGGGCCGGCCAGGCTGCAGGCCGTATCCACGATATTCCTTCTGTGCAGGAACTTTTCAACAGAATAATGGAAGAGGCAGAACATGTGAAAGAAAGATGGAACAGATAGGAGGATTACAATGGAAGAAGAATATCCAATGCCGTTTTCGATGGAGTGGACAAAGGAAGAAATAATTGATGTGATGGAATTTTTCCGGGTAATAGAAGAAGCTTACGAGAAGCCGGTACGTAAGGAAGCGGTACTGTCGAGGTACCGGCGCTTCAAAGAAATTGTCCCTTCCAAAGCGGAAGAAAAACAGTATTTCCGGGATTTTGATGAAAAGGCAGGGGTTGCGTGCTGGAAAACCGTCCAGCAGGCCGGGAGAAAAGAAACAGAAGAAACTTTCATGATGACATAACATACGGCCGGTGTACGGACTCCGGCCGTACGCACATCTTTCGCCTGTAAACGGCGGGAATCCGGAGCGAAGTCCGGAAAATAACCGTACAGAGTAATCAGGATGATGTTGTTCCCAGAGAAAGCTGATACACAGGAAGCAGGGTTTCAAATGTGTTTTTGGCTTCCTCCAGGAAAGCCTCTCCGTCTTCAAGCAGCGGATCGTTTTTATCAATGTGTCTGCCTATGAGGAACTCCCCTTTTTTCACATCGCGGAAACGTTCCAGCGAAGACGTAATATCGTCACTGCTGCTTTTTTTCAAAGAAAAAGCATCCTTTTTTGTGTGGTCCTGGGAAATAACAAAATGATCAGGCAGGCTTTCAATCGTTTCCTGATGGCGCAGAAAAATCCCGGCTGTTTCCGCTTTCTCCGGCATTTCATAAATGCAGGCAAACCATAAAAACACATGATCATCAAAAAGTCCAACCTGGAAATGGGGACGTTTTTTATACCCTCTTTTAGTGTCTGCCAGTGCGAGCCATGTGTCGGTTGGCGGATTTTTGGTACGCCTGGCGTGTTTGGCAATATGAAGATGCATTTCCATGCCGAGCATAACGGACAGCTCGTCGGTTAAATAGCTGCCAATGGCGGAAAATTTCGGCTGAATTCTGTTTCGGATAGCTTCCATTCGTTCGTCGAGATCATCGATGAAAAATGTTTCAAAATCCGACGGCCTGAATCCTTGAAAAGGCATGATGAAACTCTCCTTTCTATTGTCATGTTCCATATTATCCTCTTTACCCAGAGAAAATCAAATATAATCTTTATTCATTTTAAGAAGAGTATCGTTTGAAAATATCGAAACATATGGTATAATATCAGAAACATAATACTCAGAATATTTTGTTAAGGTTACAACAACCGTCAGAAGGCCCGTGGAACATCGAAACAAATAAAGGGGTGTGGGTGGCCATGGAACAAGTAATGCAGACATTGAAAAGAACCGATGCTGAAGAGAGAATAGCCGTTCTCCGCATGGAGATTGATTATGAACTTGCAGGATTGTATGATGCCATGATGGAAGAGAACGTGGATAAAAGTAATGAATGTAAAGACCGTCTCGAACAATTACGGATGGAATTTATTCGTCTGGAAGCGTGACAAAACGAAACGTTTTTAAAATAAGGAAAAGAAGACCGGACAGGATGAATAAATATCCCGTCCGGTCTTCTTTCTAACATACAGCCTGTGAAGCGGGCTGTGTTTTTTTTGTCCTGCATATGAGATAATAAATAGCAGATGAACACAGGAGGACTTACATGAACGAGAACTGGAACGATGTAAAAAACGAGGCAGTCAAATGGGTGGAGGAAGCAGGGAAGATATTAAAAGAATCTCTCTATGAACAATTCGAAATTCAGACAAAATCCAACCCAAATGATCTTGTGACGGAAATGGATTATAAAGTGGAACGTATATTAAAAGAACGAATTGAACGCTCCCACCCTGATCATAAAATCATCGGAGAAGAAGAAGCGGGGCGTCATATACAGTCCACTGATGGCGTGATGTGGCTCATTGACCCCATTGACGGGACCACAAACTTTGTCCATCAAAAGTTCAATTTTGCGATTTCAGTCGCTGTGGTGGAAAACGGGGTGGGAAAAATCGGTATTGTCTATAATGTCATGCAGGATGAATGGTTCACTGCCGTTTCCGGGCAGGGAGCCTTTCTTAATGAAAGAAAGCTGGAACAAACACAGCCTGTCACGCTCCAGGAAGCTGTCCTTGGTTTGAACGGCCGGTGGCTTGCCCGGGAGAAACGGGCGGATGAGCAGTCACTTCACCATATGGTGCGGCGTTCAAGGAGCGTCCGGTCTTACGGTGCAGCAGCGATTGAGCTTGCCTACGTTGCATGCGGCAGACTGGATTGTTATATCAGCTTCCGTCTCTCCCCATGGGATTATGCGGCAGGGCTGGTGCTGCTGAAAGAAACCGGTCACCGGGTCTCAACATTTCAAAACGATGACGTACCGCTGCTTGAACCATGCAAAATTGCTGCCTCAAGACCCGGACTTCACGAAGAAATCCTGGACTACCTGTATGATCACAAAGGATTTGATTACTAGGTTCTGCCGTCTTTAACCAGGGAATCTTTATTTATTGACTGGACCTGCCCCGAAGTCTTCTTGCCGCAGCAAAGGAAAAACCAAGTACAAGTACACAGCAGACGGCAATAAGTATGGATCTCTCTGCCACGGCAATACCGAAAGACGCAATTGACAAGGCAGCGATGAAAGCAAGGATAAGATAACTCCATTTTATCTGATTCATATTGTCACCTTCCATTTTCAAAGTCTTCATCTCCCAGTGTACAGCGAAATGACATCGGTGAAAACCTGAAATGTTTGTGCAGGACCATATTGTTTATGATACAATAGGTAAGTTGAACAAGGAACGTATAGAATAGGAGCGGTGAAAAAGTTATGGCAGTACGCAACGATTTACGAAATATCGCCATGATCGCTCACGTCGATCATGGCAAAACAACAATAGTAGATGAATTCCTGAAGCAGTCAGGAACTTTTCATGAACATGAACAAGTGGACGAACGGGCTATGGATACGGACGACATAGAAAAAGAACGGGGCATCACGATTCTTGCTAAAAATACGGCTGTACGCTATAAAGATACAAGAATCAATATCATGGACACTCCGGGACACGCGGACTTCGGAGGAGAAGTGGAACGCATTCTGCAGATGGTGGACGGCGTACTGCTCGTAGTGGATGCCTATGAAGGATGTATGCCCCAGACAAGATTTGTACTGAAAAAGGCACTTGAACAAAAGCTCACTCCGCTTGTTGTGCTGAACAAAATTGATCGTGATATGGCACGTCCGAATGAAGTTATCGATGAAGTGCTTGATCTCTTTATCGAACTGGGAGCAGATGAAAATCAGCTGGATTTTCCGGTAGCATATTCATCTGCAATCAACGGGACGGCGAGTACCGATCCGACCACGCAGGACAGCGGTATGGATGTTCTTTTTGAAATGATCGTCAATAATGTTCCGGCGCCTGTTGATAACAGCACAGAGCCATTTCAGTTCCAGGTAACGATGCTTGATTACAATGAATACCTCGGTCGTATCGGAGTCGGTCGTGTCTTCAGGGGGACGATAAAGACCGGAGACCAGGCCGTACTGATTAAACGGGACGGCTCCGTGAAAAAATTCCGCGTATCCAAACTGTTCGGATTTATGGGGCTCAAGCGTGTTGAAATCGACAAAGGACAGGCTGGTGATTTAATTGCTATCGCCGGAGTGGAAGATATCAACGTCGGCGAAACAATCTGTCCGTCTGATTATGAAGATCCGCTTCCGCGCCTTCGTATTGACGAACCGACACTGCAGATGACATTTCTTGTGAACAACAGTCCTTTTGCGGGTCGTGAAGGGAAGTTCATTACCAGCCGTAAACTCGAAGAACGTCTGCTTACACAGCTGGAGACGGATGTGAGTCTGAAAGTGGAAAACACGGATTCCCCGGATGTGTGGACCGTTTCCGGACGTGGAGAGCTGCATCTATCGATTTTGATTGAAAACATGCGCCGTGAGGGCTATGAACTTCAGGTATCCAAGCCGGCGGTCATTGTTAAAGAAATAGATGGTGTGTTAAGCGAACCGGTGGAAAGAGCACAGATTGATGTACCCGAAGACTATACCGGCAATGTCATGGAAGGTCTCGGGGAACGTAAAGGCGAAATGCTGGATATGGTAAATAACGGCGACGGTCAGGTACGTATGGATTTCATGGTTCCTTCCCGGGGATTAATCGGCTATACAACGGAATTCATGGCTCAGACGAAAGGGTTCGGCATTCTGAACCACAGTTTTGACGGCTATCAGCCGCTTCACAGCGGTCAGGTCGGCGGACGTCACCAGGGAGCGCTTGTCTCCATGGAAGACGGCAAGACTACCCCTTACGGCATGATGCAGGTTGAAGACCGTGGTACATTGTTTGTAGAACCAGGAACGGAGATTTACTCTGGAATGCTTGTAGGAGAACATTCCCGTGAAAATGATATCACTGTCAACATCACGAAGGAAAAGCATTTGACTAACGTACGTTCCGCAACAAAAGACACAACGGTTACGATGAAACGCCCGCGTGTATTGACACTCGAAGAAGCGCTTGAGTTTTTGAATGACGATGAGTATTGTGAAGTAACTCCTGAGTCCGTTCGTCTACGCAAGAAAATACTGGATAAGAGCACTCGTGAGCGCGAAGAAAAAAGAAATAAACAGGAAAATAAAAATCCTTAACTTGATGGAAAAGACCACGCACTAAAGAGAAGGGATGAAAGAAAATGTACACTGCCGCTGCGCCTTTGAATGACATTGAAGTGACAAAAGAACAGCTGAGCTGGTTTGCCGGTGTTTTAAACATTCATGAGGCGGCGATAACCGGGTTTTGGCTGATGTATGCTGCGGTTGTGGTGATGTGTATCATCGTTTATAACCTCGGATTTGCACGCAGGCTTCCGCTGTTAAAAAATGCGGTAGTGTACACCGTTATGTTAATCGGTGCTTTTCCCCTGACTATATTTGCTATCGGTATGCCTGTCGTGGAGTCATTACTGGCAGCTGCTGTCGTGCTTGGCATTTATAAAATCAGACTCCGCCGGCATAAAAAAGAAAAACAGGAAAACGCAACAACTTCCTGACTAAAAGCAGTTGTTCCGCTGGTTTTTCCATCCGCCCGGTCAAATGAAGGACCAATTTTAGATAAGGTTGGGATCAAACGGGTCAATATCAGTATGAATGGGTACGGCTTCCGATGATCCTGTCGGAAACCGTACCCTTTTATACATAGGTGTAGAACCGGCTTTTGGATTTTTTGAAGGTCTGTGTTTCACCTGTTTTTTTGTGTGTGGTATGAAGAAGAAAAAATGAGATGGAGTTTACCCTGCTGGCGGTGACTTGCAAACGTGCACAGTAAGCACCAGCGCAACTCCTTCAAGGAAGGTATCTTTATCTTATAAAAGAGGGTCCGATTATCCTGCCAGGATAATCGGACCCTCTTTTATTCTACGTTTATAGATCCTAATTGATTACAAAGCAGAAAAGCAGGCATCTGCTGAATGACTTTAACCCAAACTTATGAAAAGACGGCTTCTCACAGAGTTTTTTCCTTTGTTTTTTCTCTATGGTTCGTATTCATTTGTGTTATTTCCGCGTTATATTCTTTCTTCAATGCTTTTAATATGGACCAACTTATAAAAATCAAGATGATAGAAAAGGGACTGGCTGCAACAATTGAGATGGTTTTGACTGCATCCAGACCACCGGCCGATAAAAAGACCGTGGCTGATCCTGCAATAATAATTCCCCACGTTATTTTAATTTTGTTTGATGGATCAAGGTCCCCATTGCTGCTCAACATCCCTAACACAAATGTAGCTGAGTCAGCTGACGTAATAAAGAAAGAGAAAATAAGAATTAGTGCAATGATACTTAACACAGAACCTAAGGGAATGTTACTCAAGAACTCAAATAAAGCTCCATTAACATCAGCGTTTATATTTTCTGCTAAGGCGCTGTTGCCTAGATCATGTATGAAATGAATCGCGCTGCCGCCCATAACGGAAAACCACACAAATGATATTAAGGAAGGTACTAATAAAGCACATAAAATGAATTCTTTAATGGTTCTCCCTTTTGAGATTCTTGCAATAAATGAGCCTACAAAGGGCGCCCATGTGGTCCACCAGGCCCAATAAAATACTGTCCATGCCCCTATCCAATTATTAGCTTCGTTATCAAACGGTTCCATCCGCAGACTCATCGGCACAATACTGCCCACATAGCTTCCAGTAGAACTGATTAACATTTCAAATATTTGTTTAGTAGGGCCGATCATTAATACGGAAAGAGTCAGCAGGACCAATAGCAGCATGTTAAAGTTGGATAAATATTTAATACCCCGATTTAACCCTGACCACGAAGAAATGATGAACAGGATAAACCCAATCGCAATAATTAAAAGTTGAACGGTTAATGTATCTGGGATACCCCATTGCGAATTCATCCCGCTGCTGATTTGTAACGAACTTAATCCGAATGTACTTGCAACACCTACAGCAGTAATAAATACGGAAAGAACATCAATGGTTTTACCGATAGGCCCATTAATTTTATCACCCAGTAGTGGATGAAAAATGGAGCTCATGGAAGATGGCAGGTCTTTGCGGAAATGAAAATATGCTAAACCCAAAGCTACTATTCCGTAAAGTGCCCAAGGATGAAGCCCCCAATGAAAAAAGGTATATTTTATAGCTGCGGAGGCAGATTCTCCTGTTGATCCCTCTCCGAATGGTGGTGTTGTGTAGTGAGCGACTGGTTCAGCAACTCCCCAAAACACCATGCCTACACCCATTCCTGCACTAAACAGCATCGTAATCCATGAGAATGTGCTGTGAGCGGGTTTGTCTGTATCCTTTCCCAGACGGATGTTTCCATATTTTGAAAACATCAAATACAGACAAATAAACACAAAAGCAGCACCAATAAGTAGATAAAACCAGTTAAAATAAGTAACGGCAAAATCTAAAAAAGCTGATGCTTTTTGATCCAGCCAATTATTGAAGATGACCCCAATAAATACGAACAAAATACTCAGTACTAAAGAGATACCAAGTACACTATTTCCCTTGAACAAAATAACTCCTCCCGATTTTCAGTTTTTCAAAATGACACAAGGACAAGCATACCATAAGAAATTTAATGTGAAACACTAAAAAATTTTTCTTTCTTTTCTCGGAAGGAGAGGTGGCTCAAAGTATGTGTAGAAGGTCGGTGAAGGAACGAGGAAGCGGAGGAGAATTCGGAGAACACAATCTATATAAAAATCCGGGGAGCCTGAATGGCTGCGCCCGGATTTTACCAATCATCGTCAGAAACCCGGTCCCGGTAAGGACGGAAATTTCCCGTCGCCCATCTGTCCAGTGTCCTCTTTTCAATACGGTCATGACAGGTGCTGCACATATACGTGTGAATGGGCCGGTTCCGCAGTTTTTTAGCCAGTGGGTCATTGTTATCCAAATCATGTACTGTATCACAAATGACACATTTTACTTTCATACTATCCCTCCAGATGCTTCCCTTTGAAAAAAGGGCTGTTTCATTATAACATAGCAGTAGAGCAGTACATATTGACTTGGGGATGAAAGTCTTCAGGATGGCTGCTGAAAGATTCCTTCCTCTGACCAGCTTATACAGAGAATGGAATGCACCGCTTCAAAAAAAGGAGGGGCTGAATGTGCCGAATCATGTGGAAACATGCTTGACTGAGGAGTTGTTGACTCTGCTCCGACAGGAACGTTACGTCACTTTATCCACCATCGATCATGAGACGAATGCACCGAGCGTTAGTGCCATTTCCTGGCTTTATGCCATGGACTCAAAGACAGTCCGGTTCTGCGTGGAAAGCCGGTCCGCCATTCTGGATAACCTGAGACAAAATAATCAGATTGTTATTACGTTTATCGGCAGCGGGTCCACGTATGCTATTTCCGGAAAAGGAACCATCATCTCTGAAGAGGTGGAAGACATGCCGATTAAACTGGGATTAATCGAGTGCCATGTCAAGGAAGTGAAAGATATTATGTTTTACGGCGCCAAAATTGTCAATGACCCGCAATTTGAAAAAACCTATGATGCTGAAGCAGCACTGAAATTGGACAACCAGGTCATGGATGCAATGAAAAGCGCTTCCAGTGAATAATGCGTTAGATATAAAAAGTCGAGTATTTTTTACGTCAATATTGTCCAAGTTGAAGCATATGAAAGAACAAGGCCGTTTTTAATCTTTCGTTGTATTGTCCTCCGTCCGCGTTTTATGCAAAAGAACGACGGTATACTGTTTCATATTTGAATAGGGAGGAACTGCTTTGGAAAAAATATATGTCCTGGACACAAATGTTTTACTGCAGGAGCCGCGGGCCCTTTTTCAATTTGAAGAAAACGAAGTTGTTATTCCAGCTGTGGTGCTGGAGGAAATAGACGCCAAGAAGAGGTACATGGATGAGCTTGGACGAAATGCGAGGGAAGTATCGAGAATCCTTGATGGTCTCCGTAATAAAGGAATGCTGCATGAAGGGGTTCCTCTGGAAGGCGGAGGAAAAATCAGGGTTGAATTGAATCACCGTTCCTTCCACTTTTTACGGGAGACGTTTGCAGAGATGACCAATGACAACCGGATTCTCGCCGTTGCCATGAATCTGCAGGCGGAACAGGAAAAAAACGAAACTCACCGGAACGTAGTTATCGTCAGCAAAGATGCACTCGTCCGGGTAAAGGCGGATGCTCTTGACATTAAAGCAGAAGACTTTCTGAACGACAGAGTCACCGAGCTTGATCATATTTATAAAGGTAAACTCTACAGTAAAGTTACAAAAGACACCTTGAACCAGTTTTATCAAACGCAGAGCCTGCCTGTTTCTGAAATAGGAATGGAGCAGCTGTATCCGCATCAATTTGTCATTTTAAAGGACGCTTTGGGAAGTTCTGCTTCTGCTGTGGCTAAAGCTGATGAAAAGGGGAAATCGCTGCGCCCGTTTTTTCATGAATCGGAACAGATCTGGGGAATTCATCCTAGAAATGTAGAACAGAAGATGGCGATGGAACTGCTCCTGCGCGATGATATCCCGCTCGTCACACTGACCGGGAAAGCCGGGACGGGCAAAACACTGATTTCTCTGGCAGCAGGTCTTTTTCAGACGGAAGATATCGGTATGTACAATAAACTGCTCGTGGCCAGGCCCGTGGTGCCTATGGGAAAAGACATCGGATTTCTCCCGGGAGAAAAAGAGGAAAAACTGCGCCCGTGGATGCAGCCGGTTTTTGATAATCTGGAATATCTGTTTAACACAAAAAAACCGGGGGAAATCGACCAGATTCTTGCCGGAATGGGATCCATCCAGGTGGAAGCCCTGACTTATATAAGAGGGCGGAGTATCCCGGAACAGTTTATTATCATCGATGAAGCTCAGAACTTAACGAAACATGAAGTGAAAACCATCTTAACAAGGGTTGGTGAACGCAGTAAGATCATATTTATGGGAGATCCCGGTCAGATTGACCATCCTTATCTGGATGAGCTGAATAACGGTCTCTCCTACGTTGTCGAAAAATTCAAGGATCAGGCGGTGGGAGGGCATGTAAAACTGGAAAAAGGAGAACGCTCCGGTCTTGCCCAACTCGCTGCCGATATTTTGTAACACCGGCAGCCCGGACAACCGTTTCTTTTATTCGACTCTGAGCCCCGTCACATACGTGATGGGGTTTTCTTTATTGCTTCCATCCCCGTAATAAAGATGAATTGGTCCTGTTTCTTTCAACGGTTCCCCGTTTTCCGAAAAACCGGCCACCAAATGGAAGGCGTCTTCAAGGGCAACTTCATACTCATCGCCGCCGGAGGTTTCGATCATCACCCGGGTGGCTGAACTTTCCGGTCCTGCGTTTCCAATGAAAGATCCAAATGGAATACCGAATGTTCCGTGAATCAGCTGTTCTTTTTTGGAACGTGCTTCATTGGTTCGTGTCTTGGCTGGAGCCTCGACTCCCTTTGTGATATCCTTGTCGAATTGTTCAGAGACAGATTTTTTATAAGCTTCCCATTCTTCTTCCTTTCTTTTTTCTTCACCTTCCCACGTATTCAAGTCAATTTTTCTTTCGTCGAAAATCCAGACGGTGGGGTCAATGGTGATCGTATACTTAACATTCCCATGTATAAAAACAATAAAATCCAAAAAAACGCCCTCCTTCTCATTATATCTTTTTCATCCTAACATATTTTTTTCGTTGTATGAGAGCAGACAGCTTGGTTCACACTATAAATATAAAAAACAGACGAGGAGCGCTGTTTCGAGGAGTGTGAAAACACAATGTCTCTTTTCATTCAGAAAAATGCGTTAGCCTCATACATGGAAGCTGTGCAGTCCGAAGCCGGCAAAGGGAGCGTTGCATCCTATATCCCTGCTTTGCAGCAGGCAGATCCGGATGCGTTCGCCTGTGTGGTTCATCACGGGAGAGAAAGGGAAGAAGCAGGAGATACCGGCGTTCGTTTCACGCTTCAAAGTACAGCGAAAGTCATCAGCCTGGCCCTCGCATTAATGGATAGAGGAGAGGAAGAAGTGTTCTCCAGAGTTGGAATGGAGCCGTCCGGCAACCCTTTTCATTCCATTCAGGCGCTGGAAAAAGAAAAACCGGCCAAACCGTTAAATCCGATGATAAATGCCGGGGCCCTCGTCGTTGCAGACCTGTTGGAGGGAAACAAACCGGATGCTGTCGTACATAGGTTCCTCCGTTTTATTCAGCAGATTACTGCCAATCCGGATGTTGATATATGTGCCGAAACAGCAGCATCTGAACGAAATCATTCCGATCTTAATCGTGCACTCTGCTATTTTCTGAAAAGTCACCATGTACTGGAAAATGAAGTGGAGGATGTACTAAATACGTATATCAATCTGTGTTCTGTCAGAGTGAACAGCTGTGACCTGGCCCGGATAGGAAGTGTCCTTGGTGCAGACGGACGGGATCCGGAAACCGGGGAATATTTGATACCGGCCTGGACTGCTGAAATGGTAACGACTTTTATGGTGACGTGCGGCATGTATGACGCGTCCGGTTCTTTTGCAATAAAAGCGGGAATTCCATGCAAAAGCGGGGTGTCCGGGGCGCTGCTCGGCAGTCTTCCGGATGGCACAGGGATTGGTGTTTACAGCCCGCCGCTTGATTCACATGGTAATAGTGCCGCTGGGACGCGTCTTCTTGAAAAACTTTCATCCGATTTTCAACTGAGCATTTTTTCAGGGCGGCTATGAAGAAAAGGGTTTCCCCGCCGATTTTTCTAAATTTTTAAAGGGTTCTTTCCTGTGTTCTGTTGCATTTTTCTCCGGCAGTCGATATGATAGGTGACAGGAGTAAATGAACAGGAGGGATCACCTTGAGCGTTGAGGCGCAGACGGAACATAAAGAGAAAGCATATGCTCTGCTTAAAGCTGACGCAGAACGGATCCGGAAATTAATCGAAGTACAGATGGACAACCTCACACTGCCTCAGTGCCCTCTATACGAAGAGGTTCTGGATACGCAGATGTTTGGTCTTTCCCGTGAAATTGATTTTGCCATCCGCCTGAATTTGATAGATGAAGACACAGGAAAGCAGATATTATCAGAACTGGAGCGGAAACTGGCTGCCTTTCACGAAGCAGCACTTGCGGGGAAATAAGAAGAACCAGGCTATTCCAAGGAATAGCTTGGTTCTTTTTTACCTCCTGCTTTCCCTTTTTTGAAAACGCATAATATATTCCAGTTAAAGGAAAAAGCCATCATGAATAGGAAGTGATGAAATACGCAATTTTTTGACAGATATGCTGAAAGTGTTATGATAAAATATATTTAGAATTGTCTGATTGAAAAAGATCTCCATTGCGGTTTACGTCATGGAGAGTAACTTTACCAAGGAGGAATTTGATGAACGGCTTGGGAAATATTCAAAAGGTAATGGTAGCCAACCGGGGTGAAATAGCCATCAGAATCTTCCGTGCGTGCACAGAATTACATATCCGCACGGTGGCTGTTTATTCTCAGGAAGATACCGGCGCATTTCACCGCTATAAAGCAGATGAAGCGTATCTGGTCGGGGAAGGACAGAAACCGATTGATGCCTATCTCGATATTGAAAGTATTATAGAGACAGCAAAGGCCACGAATGTCGACGCTATCCATCCCGGCTACGGTTTTCTGTCGGAAAACCTCCAGTTTGCCGAGCGTTGTAAAGAAGAAGGCATTATATTTATCGGCCCCGGCACAGAACATCTTCATATGTTCGGAGATAAAGTGCGTGCAAGAGAGACCGCGATTGAAGCTGGAATTCCAGTCATCCCGGGAAGTGACGGTCCTGTATCGGGACTGGATGAAGTGAAACAGTTTGCCGACAAGCACGGCTATCCGTTTATTATCAAAGCATCTCTTGGCGGAGGCGGACGAGGTATGAGAATTGTCCGCAGCCGGGAAGCACTGGAAGATTCTTATGACCGCGCAAAATCCGAGGCTAAGTCGGCTTTTGGCAGTGACATTGTCTACGTGGAAAAATTCATTGAAAATCCAAAGCACATTGAAGTGCAGATTCTTGGGGATCATGACGGTAACATTGTTCATCTTTATGAACGGGATTGTTCCGTACAGCGCCGCCACCAGAAAGTGGTGGAAGTGGCACCCAGTGTTGCACTGAGTGAGGAACTTCGGGAAAACATCAGCGCTGCAGCTGTGAAACTCGCCGAAAACATCAATTACTACAATGCAGGTACAGTGGAATTTCTTGTGAACGAAAAAGAAGAATTTTTCTTCATTGAAGTAAACCCGCGTGTACAGGTGGAGCATACGATTACGGAATTGGTTACCGGCGTCGACATTGTTCAGTCCCAGCTTTATATTGCAGCAGGGAAATCTCTGCACGGAAAAGAGCTTGCGATTCCTGAACAGAAGGATATCCGCACGCACGGTTACGCTATTCAGTCCCGCGTAACAACAGAAGATCCAGCGAACAATTTTCTTCCGGACACCGGACGGATTAACGCGTACCGTTCAAGCGGTGGATTTGGTGTGAGACTTGACGCTGGAAACGGATTCCAGGGAGCGGTCATCACACCTCATTATGATTCACTACTCGTTAAAGTTTCCACCTGGGCTCTGAATTTTGAGGGAGCAGCAGCAAAAATGCTTCGAAATCTCCGCGAATTCCGAATCCGTGGTATCAAAACGAACATTGCGTTTCTGGAAAATGTCGTTCAGCATGAGCAGTTTCTGGCCGGCACTTATGATACGTCCTTCATTGATTCCGCTCCGGAGCTGTTTGTCTTTCCAAAACGAAAAGACCGCGGAACGAAAATGCTCAGCTTTATCGGAGAAACCATCGTCAACGGCTATCCGGGTCTTGAAGACGCAAAAAAACCAGTTTTTGAACAGCCTGAACTGCCTGAAATTAAAAAAAGCGAACCGTTTCCGGAAGGAGCGAAGCAAATTCTGGATCAAAAGGGACCTGAAGGCCTCGCGGATTGGGTGAAAAGCCAAAAAGAAGTGCTTTTGACAGATACCACGTTCCGAGACGCCCATCAGTCGCTTCTGGCCACCCGTTTCCGTACAAATGATTTGAAAAAGGCTGCTGAACCAACAGCCCGCCTGCTTCCTAATCTTTTCTCGGAAGAAATGTGGGGAGGAGCAACGTTTGATGTAGCGATGCGTTTTCTGCATGAAGATCCGTGGGAACGGCTCCTGACTCTCCGGGAAAAAATGCCAAACGTTCTCATGCAGATGCTGCTGCGTTCGTCCAATGCGGTCGGTTATAAAAACTACCCGGATAACGTCATCAAGGAATTTGTGGAAAAATCCGCCTCAGCCGGTATCGATGTGTTCCGGATCTTTGATTCGCTGAACTGGGTGGAAGGCATGCGCCTTACCATCGACGAAGTCCGGGAGCAGAACAAGATTGCAGAAGCTGCAATGTGTTATACCGGTGATATACTCGATCCAAAACGGGACAAGTATGATTTGAAATACTACAAGGGTCTCGCAAAAGAACTGGAACAGGCGGGCGCCCATATGCTCGGAATTAAAGATATGGCTGGTCTGCTGAAACCAGAAGCTGCCTACCAGCTGATTTCAGAACTAAAAGAGACAATCGACATTCCGATTCATCTGCACACCCATGATACGAGCGGAAATGGCATCTTCTCGTATGCCCGCGCTATTGAAGCCGGGGTCGATGTTGTGGATGTGGCAGTCAGTTCGATGGCCGGACTCACCTCGCAGCCGAGCGCCAACAGTCTGTATTATGCATTGAAAGGAAGTCCGCGTCAGCCTGAAGTGGACATTAAGGCACTGGAAGAGCTGAGCCAGTACTGGGATTATACCCGTAAGTATTATCAAGGGTTCGAAAGCGGCATGAACGCTCCACACACCGAAGTTTATGAACACGAGATGCCGGGAGGCCAGTACAGCAATCTTCAGCAGCAGGCGAAAGCAGTCGGACTGCAGGGCCGCTGGAATGAAGTGAAGAAGATGTACCGCCGTGTGAATGACATGTTTGGGGACATTGTCAAAGTAACGCCTTCGTCCAAAGTGGTCGGAGACATGGCGCTGTACATGGTTCAAAATGACCTGACAGAAAATGATATTTATGAAAACGGAGAGAATCTCGACTTTCCGGATTCGGTTGTAGAACTATTCCAGGGATATCTCGGCCAGCCTTATCAAGGTTTTCCGAAAGAACTGCAGCGGATCATTCTAAAGGGCCGTCAGCCGATTACAAACCGCCCGGGTGAAAATATGGAACTGGTGAATTTCCAGGAGATCAAGGAAGATTTGTATCATAAGCTGGACCGGCAGGTAACGAGCCACGATATGATTTCTTATGCTCTGTATCCGAAAGTGTATATGGACTTTGAGAAATTCCGCCAGCAGTTCGGCGATGTTTCGGTACTCGATACACCAACGTTCTTTTACGGGCTGCGTCTTGGTGAGGAGATTGAAGTAGAAATCGAGCAGGGAAAAACCTTGATTGTAAAACTCATTTCCATTTCAAGACCGCATGATGACGGGAATCGTATCGTCTACTTTGAACTGAACGGCCAGCCTCGTGAAGTTATCATCAAAGACCAGAACGCCCAGACAACCGGCGCTGAACGTCCGAAAGTGGACAAAACAGACGAGAATCAGATCGGCGCTTCAATGCCTGGAACCGTAGTGAAAAAACTTGTGGGTAAAGGGGAAAAAGTGAAAAAAGGCGACCATCTCATGATTACAGAAGCCATGAAGATGGAAACGACCGTTCAGGCCCCGTTTGACGCTCAAATTAAAAATGTGTATGTCACGGACGGAGACACTATTGAAACCGGAGATCTGCTGATTGATCTGGAGAAATAAATAATACAGGGGATCCTTCCCCCTTTTCAAAGATCCCGAATATTGATTCGGGATCTTTTTTTAAAAAAAAGGCTGCATTGTTATTTGTATTCCTAAACAGGGAATGGCTCAAGGATGAAAAATCAAATGATCATTCAGCAGTGCATAAAGGGGTTTTAAGAAAACATGAAAGCTTTATGGTTCAGAAGAGATCTGCGGTTAACAGACAATTACGCGATGTATGCCCTGGAAAACGTACTTGAGTATGACAAGGAGTCGACTTGGTTTGCTTTTTTTCATGTTGATCCGGTATTCTTGGAAGAGAAGTGTCTGCACCACCACTATTTTTTTGAACAGGTCAAAGCATTCGAAACAGAATGCATACAGAAAGGAATCACCCTTCATTTTATCTACGGAAACGATGCGTTCCAGAACTTACTTACTGCCGTACCAGAGCTGTCTGCTGTATATTTCAACGAAGATGAAGCAGCATGGGAAGCAGAACGGGACAACAATGTCCGGGAATATCTCCACCAGCACGGGGTTTATACTTATGCCTTCTCTGATGCTCATTTTCACCACTCCGGTGAAGTAATGAAAAAAGACGGGGGTCCCTACAAAATATTCACGCCTTATTACAGAATGTGGGCTTCCCTCCCCAAGCCCCGGCCTTATCCATGCAGCCTGGAACGTTTTCAGCACCGGCAGGCCGAACCTGCTCTGCAGACGACAAATGAACAGGCGGCTAAGGAATTGGAGGCTTATGCTGCATCAATGGATAGGAAGTTCGATCCTGTTTATGAAGAGCAAGCAATCCAAAAAATGAAAACTTTCATTCATGAAGATCTTCCGAATTATGAAAACAGCCGGGATATTCCTGCCGATGATGCTACAAGCCGCCTTTCCCCGTTAATAAAAACGGGAAAATTGTCGGTCCGGACTATTTACAGTGCTATGGAGCCATATCTTGAAAAGGGAAATGCTGCTGCGGAAAAGTTTCTGGCTGAACTGGCCTGGAGAGATTTCTATAATATGATCCACGCCCATTTTCCTGATCTGAAAAAGAAGGAAATGAACGAAAAATATCGAAATATGCAGTGGGAGTATCAAGAAAAGCAGTGGGAGAGATGGAAAAACGGGAGGACTGGTTTTCCATTTGTAGATGCTGCCATGAGACAATTGAAATCGGAAGGATGGCTTCACAACCGGGGAAGAATGGCGGCGGCTTCTTTTCTCGTAAAAGACTATCATATAGACTGGAAACTTGGGGAGGATTATTTCCGCAGACAACTCATAGATTACGACCCATCATCCAACGCTGGAGGATGGCAGTGGACGGCTTCAACAGGCAGTGATGCGGCACCATATTTCCGGGTGTTTTCTCCTGTACGTCAAAGCAAAAGGTTTGATCCGGACGGTATCTATATCAAAACCCATGTGCCGGAGCTGAGCCAGGTACCGGTGCGCTGCATTCATGAACCCTGGACAATGAACGACGCTGAAGCTGAAAGAGCAGCATGCCTCCCGGGACAAGATTATCCTATGCCTGATGTTACCCATAAGACTGCAGCACAACAAGCTATTGAAATGTTCAAAGGAGACGGGAATGTATGAAAATCAGAAAAATGAATGCCTCCCAGATGCGCCAGAGTCTCGAACTGGACCAGTTTGCTTTTCAGTTCGAGTTCACCAAGGATGAAAAAAAGAATCATGAACGGATTATGAAACCGGAAAACACATGGGTTGCTGAAGAAGATGGAAGACTTATGTCCAAACTCACTATGTTGCCGATGGAAGTATATATCGGGGGGACTCTTATGCCCATGGGCGGGATATCAGGTGTTGCGACGTGGCCGGAGTCAAGGCGGAACGGCCTTGTTCGAAAGCTGCTGGACTCCGCTCTGGAGGACATGAAAAGCCGCGGTCAGGTGGTATCCTTTTTGTATCCTTTTTCCATCCCGTTTTACCGCAAATTCGGCTGGGAGGTATTTGCCGATGCTGTAACGTGGAAAATCAAAAAAGAACAGCTTCCAAATAGAGAAGAAATCATTACAGGGAAAATCCGACGGATTCCACCTGCCGAGTGGCCGACACTTCAACGCATCTATCAGCAGTTTGCAACGTGGTACAATGGAATGATCAACCGGGATGAAACATGGTGGCGGTATACTGTGCTGAAAAAGAAAAAGGGCCAGATAGCCGTTTTTTCAAACGATGCCGGGGAAGATAAAGGCTACATGATTTATCAAATTAAAAATAATTACATGAAAGTCCATGAATTTGTAGCGCTTGATGAAGAAGCAAGGGAGCAGCTCTGGCGGTTTACTGCTAATCATGATTCCATGATTGAAGAAGCCGAGATGAAACCGGCAGTACAGGACCCAAGCCGCTTCATGCTGCCGGACTCATCTATTGAAGAAAAGCGGGAAAGTTATTTTATGGCGCGCATTGTCGATATGAAGCACTTCCTGGAATTGTATCCTTTCCGGTTGGAAGAAGGACAGGAATTATCGTTTCAAGTAAAAGACCCCGGCGCTTCATGGAATAATGGAATATTTACCGTACGAAAGGATGAATCCGGACAAGAAGTGGAGCACTTCACAAGCGGCGGGACAGAAGACAGCCTGAAAATGGATATAAACACTGCAGCTGCCGTTTTATTAGGCTATATTTCTGTGACCGTCGCAGGGCGGATTGGTAAAATCCAGGCCTCTGAGGAAGCAAAAGCATTACTTGGTACCGCGGTCACATCAGATTCCCCTTTTATCTACGATTTTTTCTAAAAGAAATAGAAAAGAGTCTGGGACAAAACCTTTATAAGATAGAAAAATACCGAACGATTTTTTTAAATCGTTCGGTATTTTTCGTTTCTGAGACGAATCGCTGCGCCAAAATGCTTCGCTTTTACTCCAGAGCACAAGGGCGACATCGATTCGCCGGGGCTCATCGTGTCTTCTTTGCCGCGGGCACGGCTCAAAAGGAGGAAGATCGGCTAAGATCGGCACCTCCTGGCGGGCGCCGACCTGACCCGCATCCTGCGGGCCCTCGGAAGAAAATCGCATCCTGCGGGATCCCCGTGACTCGTGCTGTTCTGAGCAGGAGTCGAAGCATTTTGGCTCCGCTACCATTAGACTGTTGAGCAACGCTGCAAGACATTCGTATTGTCCTCCACCTATTTTACTTTTGTCCCAGACTCTTTTTACAAATGTGCGTGTGACAGCGTGGTTAGTAGCTGTTATTTCTGGTAATGACCATTCCCATGTAGGAAAGAACGGTGAACAAAACGGTAATCGTCAGGGAGTGGACGAGAGCGGGCGGAAGATACGAATCAACGAAAAGAATCGAAATTCCGGCTCCGGCCTGAACGAGCACAAGCAGAAAGACAGCAATGCTTCCAAAAAAGAGCACAGAATACCGCCGGAAGCGGCGGATCGTCCAGATTAACAGCACAAAAAACAGCACTGCAAGCAATACAGCGGCAGCCCGGTGTATCATGTGGATGCTGAGCTGGTAAGCCGTCCCGCTTCCCATGTCAGGAAACAGGCTGCCGTTACAAAGCGGGAAACCACTGCAGACATACGTTGCCCCGGTATGTTTCACGTAAGCTCCGGTGTAGATAACGAGATAACTGTATACGAGGACCCCGAATAAATAATTGCGGTACGTCTTGGACACCTGCACTTTGGTGACACCTGATTTTCCGTCCTCAAAGGCTAAAACGGTAAGCAGAGCGACCGCAGCAAAGGAAATCGTGGATATTCCAAAGTGAAGGGCCAGAACAATGTTATTGTTGCCCCATATCACAGCGCCGGCTCCCATGAAGCCCTGGAAAAGTATGAACAGTACAGCCATCAATGCCAGGAATTTCGTTTCCCTCAGATGGCTGAGTTTTTTCCAGGACCATACAGCCAAAATGAAGACAAACATTCCCATTAATCCTGACCACGCGCGGTGGGAGTATTCTATAATTGTTTCTTTTGCAGAAGACTCCGGGATTAGCTGGCCGTAACACAGCGGCCATGTTGCCCCGCAGCCTTCAGCAGATCCGGTTTTTGTAACAAGCGCTCCCTGAAGGAGCACAATCAGCATACCGATTGATGTTACAATACCAAATGTCTTCAACCCTTTATTCAAACTATACACCTCCCCGTCAGTTGACGGATGGATTCCATTTATCATTCGTACATTATTATCGTAATGAAAACGAATGAAAAAAGTCAATTTCAGCGGGGTGAACAATTTGGAAACATCATAAAATGTGACTATCGTGTGAAACTTTTTGAACTAATCAAATATCGGTGGCTGTAAACGGCATCAGCTGTGGTATACTATGTGAGGGAAAAAAGCAGAATTGTGATTCTCTAGGGACGCAGGTATATGGTACAATTTGATTATTAGTGGTCCATGACATAAAGTGCGCTGAAACAGGTTGTCTGCTTCGGGCTCGTATTAATCCAGACCGACGGATGATAAGGGGGTGAAGGGTTTGGATGAATTCAATGCGGTTCCGCACGCAGCTGATATAAAAAAAGGTGATTCAGAAGAAACGCACTCTTCTTCATGGAGGGACTGTGTAAGTGCAGCCGGCATTCCGGCAGTGTGCTTTTACCTGGTTTTTGTTGCTGCGTCCATGGTTATTGCTTCAAGCTACTCGGACTTCCCTCTTCTTCAGAACCTGCACATTCTGACTCTGGTACTGACCGGTGCAGGACTGACCGCTGCCGGTAGTTTTACGTTAAATAACTATTTGGATCGGGATGTAGACGCGGTTATGGAACGGACGAAACATAGACCGGCCGCAGCAGGAAGAATAAAACCGGCACGAATGCTGACGTCAGGTTTGGTGCAGGCGGCTCTGGGCATTATGATACTGGGGGCGGTGGAGCCTGTCTCCGCTGTAGCAGCGGCAGCCGGACTTGTTGTTTATATAGTGATTTATACTCTTTGGCTGAAAAGAGTTTCGACACTTCATGCTGCAGCAGGAGGACTTGCCGGCGCGGCAGCTCCACTTATTGGATGGGCTGCAGTAGATCCGGCCCTGCACTCTCATTCATGGCTGCTTTTCTGTATATTGTTTATGTGGTATCCGCCTCATTTTCTCGCATCTGCCATACAGCGTACGGAAGAATACCGGGCCGCAGGCATACCGGTGCTGCCGGTTCAAGCCGGACACGCTGTGGCAAAAAGGCAGATTGTTCTTTACGCTGCAGCTCTGCTTGCAGTTACTCTTTTTTTGCGTGAATTTGGAAGCGTTTATACGTTAACAGCCGTCTGTCTTGGGGCCGGATGGCTGATTCCGGGAGTTGCAGGCTTTTTCCTGAGAAACAATACAGGATGGGCCCGCTATATGTTTGTTTATTCCTTTCCATATATGACGATATTATTTATAGTAATGGCTGTTGTTCATATGTGAAATACTACCGGCAGTTCAATACATGCTGCTGTAGATGACTAAATAAATTTGGTATTTCTTACTTCATTGGAAAGAGAGGTTTGATGATTCGATGAAAAGACATCTGGGATTACTGCGTCTTCTCCCCCTTACAGCGGTATTTATGCTGCTTGCCGGGTGCGGGGAAGAAAGATTGTCTGCGCTCGATCCTTACGGGCCGCAGGCAGAATGGATTCTCGACAACATGATTCTAAGCCTGTATGTCATGGCACTGGTCGTGATTGTTGTATTTGTTCTTTACTTTATTGCTGTATTTAAATTCCGGAAAAAGCCGGGGGATGAGGAACTTCCAAAGCAGGTGGAAGGCAGTAAAGCACTTGAACTTACATGGACGATCATACCTGTTATACTGCTTGCCATACTCGCTGTTCCGACTATCTGGGGTACATATTACATGGCCGAGGAAGTGCCGGAAGCCGCCGGTTCCAGCGGGGAAGAATCCGGTGACGAAGAACAAAGCGGAGAAGGAGGGGACTCTCAGAACGGTGAAAGTTCTTCAGAAGAGTCTTCTCAAGGGGAAGATGCCCTCGTTATTGATGTTACAGGGCACCAGTTCTGGTGGCAGTTTGATTATCCAGAGGGATTTTCGGCGGGCAATGAAGTTTACATCCCGACAAATGAAAAAGTCTGGTTTAATTTAACCGCCAGTGACGTTATCCACTCCTTCTGGGTTCCGGCTCTTGGAGGAAAGATCGACACTATTCCGGGTGTGGAAAACACAATGTGGCTGCAAGCAAACGAGCCTGGTGTCTATAAAGGTAAATGCGCTGAGTTATGCGGCCCGTCGCACGCATTGATGGATTTTAAAGTCATTGCTATGGAACCGGAGGAGTATGAAGCCTGGGAAGCAGAAATGGCTTCAGGAAATGCTTCCGGCGGTCAGCAGTCCGAAGAAAGTGGAGCGGAACAGGAAACATCAGACAACGGTTCCGGTGAAGGGGCATCCACTGTATCGGACGGCAGACAGGCATTTGAAGATCAAGGCTGTATAACCTGTCACGCAGTCGATGGACAGGGTACCGGCCAGGGGCCGACGTTATCCAACTTCGGCGATCGTGAAAAAATTGCCAATATCCTCGAACCTACAGATGAAAACCTCGAGGACTGGATTCGTCATCCCGATGACATCAAACAGGGGAATAACATGCCGTCCTTTCCGGATATGAATGATGAAGATATGAACGCTATCGTTCAATACCTTCAATCCCTTAGTGCAGAAGAAAATATGAATCAGTAATAAAAGGGGAGGTAAATGACGTGGCAACAGCTACTGCTACCAACACGAATAAGAGTGTATTATGGGACTGGTTGACAACTGTGGACCATAAGAAACTTGCCGTATTGTATTTAATAGCCGGCGCCTTGTTTTTTCTAAAAGCCGGCCTCATGGCCATATTCATGCGCATTCAGCTGATGTCGGCGGAGAACACGTTTCTCAGCGGTCAGACATTTAATGAGTTTGTTACAATGCATGGAACTATCATGCTCTTTTTGGCAGTCACTCCACTGATATTTGCATTTATGAACTTTGTGGTTCCGCTTCAGATCGGGGCAAGGGACGTTGCATTCCCGTTTGTGAACGCTCTTGGGTTCTGGATTTTCTTTTTCGGTGGACTGCTCGTAAGTGTCAGCTGGTTTTTCGGGGGTGCTCCGGATGCGGGCTGGACAGCGTATGTTCCACTCTCAAGCGGGGAGTACGGCGATCTCGGCCTGGACTTTTACGTTCTGGGACTGCAGATCAGCGGTCTTGGTACCCTTGTATCAGCCATTAACTTTATCGTTACAATCATCAATATGCGCGCCCCGGGGATGACGATGATGAGACTTCCTCTTTTCTGCTGGACCGGTCTTGTAACATCAATTCTCATTGTTTTTGCTTTTACACCGCTTGCAGCGGGACTGGCGCTTTTGATGCTGGATAGAATTTTTGGAGCACAGTATTTCAACCCGGGAAGCGGGGGGAACCCTGTTCTTTGGCAGCATATCTTCTGGATTTTCGGACATCCTGAAGTATATATTCTTGTACTCCCGGCATTTGGAATTATTTCAGAGGTCATTCCAGCCTTTTCGAAAAAACGATTGTTTGGATATACCGCCATGGTATTTGCGACGCTCATTATCGCGTTTTTATCCTTCATGGTTTGGGTTCACCACATGTTCACCGTCGGTATTGGCCCGATTACAAACTCTGTATTTGCGATTGCAACGATGGCCATTGGTGTTCCAACCGGAATTAAGATATTTAACTGGCTCTTTACGATGTGGGGCGGGAAAATAATATTCAACACAGCCATGCTCTGCGCATCTTCCTTTGTGCCGACGTTTGTGCTCGGCGGAGTAACTGGTGTCATGCTGGCGATGGTTCCGGTGGATTATCTGTATCACGACACATACTTTGTTGTCGCGCACTTCCATTACATCGTTGTCGGAGGTATCGCTCTCGGCCTTCTTGCCGGTACATTTTACTGGTACCCGAAAATGTTTGGACATAAGTTGAACGAAAAACTCGGGCAGCTCATGTTCTGGATGTTTTATGTCGGTTTCCACCTGACATTTTTCATTCAGCACATTCTCGGTCTTATAGGAATGCCCAGACGTGTGTTCACGTACCTTGATGGCCAGGGCATGGAAACCATGAACCTTGTTTCCAGTATCGGTGCCTTTATGATGGGCGCTGCCATCATTGTATTGTTAATTAATGTGGTATATTCCGCTTACACGTCTAAACGGGTTACAGTACGCGATCCGTGGGATGCCCGTACGCTGGAATGGGCTACAACAACTCCGGTGCCTGAATATAATTTCGCCCAGACACCGCAGGTACGATCCCTTGATCCGTGGTTCTATGAAAAAGTGCACGGAGACGGTACGATGAAACCGGCTGAACCGATGGATGAGATTCACATGCCGAATGGATCTATTCTACCGTTCACGATAGGTCTGGGTCTGTTTGTCTGGGGATTCGGCATGATTATGATGCAGATGGAGAATCCGCTCATTCCGGAATGGATTGTTATAGGAGCAGGTGTTATTATAACCTTCGGCTCTATGCTGCTTCACTCGATACATGAAGATCATGGTTATCATATACCTCTTGATAAGATCAAAAAAATCGAAAAGGAGGTAAGCTGATATGTCTGATTCCGTTGATGTAAGCAAAGGCCTCCCTCCCAATCCGGAGAAAGCAACACTTGAGGGGAAAAACAAATTTCTCGGTTTCTGGGTTTTTCTCGGCGGGGAAACCATTATGTTTGCTACGTTTTTCGGAACGTTTCTCGGCCTGCGTGACGGTACAGCGGGCGGGCCGTCAGCGTCAGAGCTGTTTTCGCTTCCGCTCGTCTTTATTATGACAATGCTGCTATTGACCAGTTCATTGACCAGTGTTCTGGCCATGTACTCTATGAAGAAAAACAATTTCAAGAACATGATGATACTCACAGCTGTTACCGTGCTTCTCGGATTTGCTTTTCTCGGTTTTGAAATATACGAGTTTTATGAGTATGTCCACCACGGAGGACTTGGATTTACGACCAGTGCGTTTGGATCTTCCTTTTACTCCCTGGTAGGTCTGCACGGAGCTCACGTAACATTTGGTCTGTTCTGGTTTATCACACTAATGATACGCTACAGCCGTACCGGAATTACGTTGACAAATGCGCCTAAATTTTATCTGGCGAGCTTGTACTGGCACTTTATCGACGTCGTCTGGGTTTTCATTTTCACGGTTGTGTATCTGATGGCTATAGGAGGTGCGTAATACATGTCCGATGAAATGTCCAAGCCGTTTGACAAAAGTGCCCTGACGCATGAAGAACTGTTGAAGATAAACCGCGAACGAAAAATACAGGTGGCGGCGTTTGCATGTATGATCTTTTTAACTCTGCTTTCGTTTATAGCAGTCGCGATGGAAATGATCGCTCCAGGTTTTACCGTTCCTTTTATTCTTCTTTTGGCGGTGGTACAGTTTGCACTGCAGCTGTTCTATTTCATGCATCTGAAAGATAAAGACCACGAATGGCCGAATGCTTTTATGCTGACGGGAATTGTCGTTTCTACACCAGCGGTGATTGCTTTGATCCTGCTGCTTGGTGTAACAAAATATTGATGGAACAGAACTGCTCCTCTTCTTTTTAAGAGGAGCAGTTCTCGTTCACTTGATTGTTATAGAAGCACCATAGGCGGACGGACTTTGTACGGTATAATGGTTGTACAATGAATAAAAGGAGGATGAGCCATGGCAGAAAACACTGCTTATCCGGAAAAATCCAAGAAAGACCGCAGTAACACATGGATTGCTGTTACGCTGACGGTAGTCATTAACGGGTTGATTACTGTTCTTTTCTTTATGGACGGATATCAAGGGGAAGTGGGATTTGATCTTACCATTCTTCCGCTTATAAATGCTGTTTTGAACAGTTTTACGACTGTATTTCTTCTGACTGCGCTGTTTTTCATCCTGCGGAAAAATATAAAAATGCACCGTCGTTTTATTTACGGTGCTTTTACGACGACCTTTCTGTTCCTGGGAACGTATCTTACGTATCATTTTCTTTCGGAATCAACAGCTTATGGTGGAACAGGATGGCTTGCGTATATCTATTACTTCATTTTAATTACTCACATTCTGTTGGCTATTGTGATCGTACCACTTGCCATTGTGACCTTTTTAAGGGGGATCAAATATCAGAAAGCCCGTCACCGGAAAATAGCCAGAGTCACCATGCCGTTATGGCTCTATGTCAGTATCACCGGAGTCATCGTTTATCTGATGATTTCTCCGTATTATTAACAAAGTGATCATGCAGCCTTCAGCCGGGAAGTATATAGTAAAAAAAAACCAAACGACTTGGTTAACCAAGTCGTTTGGTTTTTTTACTATGCCTGAATCAGTAATTGCTGCTCTGTATTTCTCAGATTTTGAAGTTCATCTTGATAATTCCCGCTTCTCTGGCTGACGTGAACGCGATAACAGCAAGCGGTCCGATGATGAAACCGACGACTCCAAGCACGGATAACCCGATATAAAGCGAAATGAGCGTAGCCAGTGCGGAGAGTCCGATATGGCTTCCCATTACTTTTGGCTCTACAGTACGCCGGATAATCAAAAGCACAATCGCAAGCACCATCAGTTGAGTCCCGAGTAACAAGTCGCCTGCAATAAAGTGATAAAGCGACCATGGGGCAAGCACTGCAATCGACCCGATAATCGGGATGAAGTCAACCAGCCAGATGAGGATCGACATCAGCAGGGCAACATCCGGGGTGAAGATGTATAAACTGACGAGGGTTACGGCGAGAATAATGAGACTGACCAAAAACTGAGCTTTGAAAAAGCCTAGTATCACATATGACAAACGGGACGTCATAAAATGAAATTTTTCTGCTGTACTCTCTTTCATGAAAGCGTACATCTTTCTCCTTAACCGCGGCAGATCCATCAGAAAGAGGAATAAAGCAATCAAATAGACAAGCAGCGATATGATGAAGCCGGGAATGGAAGCCAGTACTCCCGGAATCCGGTCGGCATAAGACAGCAGAGCATCCCTGTAACTGTTCAATCCATTAATAATCTGTTCATTAATCTGATTAATGGTATCCGGCGGCAGGTTCATAGTCTGGTACGCACTGTCAATCCGGGACTGCAGGCTTAACAGTGCGTCATTTAATTCACTGACATATCCCGGCAGGTTATTAATGAAAAAAATCACCTGAGACACGAGTTGTGTTGTAACGAAATAACCGCAGAGGGCAAGAATTAACAGAAATAACACAAAAACAATCATAACTGATATATTTCGTTTTATGTTCCATTTTTCGTGCAGAAAGCGGACTGCGGGTGATAAGAAAAGGGCGGTGATCAGAGCTGCAATAATTGGTCCTGATACCGGCAGAATGTAATACGCTCCCACGAGAAGCAGTAACACACCCAAAACCCGCAGTATATTTTTTTTATTAAAAATCGACGGCACTTTCATGCTCCTTTCGACGTACTCCCTGTATTAAACGAAGCGGCACTCTTTCATTATAATAGTGGAGCACCCGGTTGGACAGAAAAAAGCACTGCTCATCCAATCCACCCTGCCAATCCGCCTGGATACCGGCGTCACTGCAGAATCCGGCTCATCGGATTGAACGAGAAAACCGGGGAATTCCTGATCATTCCCCGGTAGTTTACATATCCGTACAGTATGGGAGAAGGTGGAACATGTTATAAGCGTATGCGTATTGCAGAATGCTCAAACTGTCACATGTGCTATGTACGAGAGTTATGGCGTTTCTGCCTCCTGCAGATCCTGCTGGAGGTTTTCAATCTTCTGCGTGCACTTTTTGATGATTTTTTCAGGAAAATCTTCATCGTATTCAATACCGTGAGGATAATAGTGGCGGCCGAAAAACGGCGTCAACAGACGCACTTCAGCATCTTCTTTTGGTATTTCGCCCTGAACAGTAACGGCCTGTACCCTCAAATAATAAGTGGCGTCATCTGTCTGGTCGAGCAGTTTATAGTCAAAGGTGACACGTTCATAATCCCATTGCCCTTCGTGGATAAACCCGTTACTTTCCATAATCCGTACGAGACGGCCGAAGTTAAATTCTTTCCCGTGAAAATCATAATCTTCAATTTTCATATCGGACCTCCTGATTCTCCTTAACTTATCATATTTTGCACTACTTTAATCTTAATATGAATATTTTGAAGATGCAATCTTATTGTGTGACAGAAGAAAGAATAATCCGGGGTTTTCCTGTACATAGTATAGAAAGATCAAAAAAGGAGGATGGATAAAAGATGCAAAAAATGAAAGAGGTAATGACCACAGATGTGGAAACATGCGCACCGGATGATAGTGTGGAAAATGCAGCAAAAATGATGAAAGAACATCACATCGGAGCTATACCGGTTATTCAGGAAAATAATTTAATGGGGATGATCACGGACCGTGATATTGTCGTGCGATGCATCGCTGAAGGCAGATCCGACTCTTCACCGGTAAAAGACGTGATGACGACAAATATTGTGACAGCAGAACCGGATATGGATATCGAAGAGGCAGCAAAACTGATGGCCAGCCGGCAGATCCGAAGACTCCCTGTGGTCGAAAATCAACAGCTCGCAGGTATTGCTGCACTTAAAGACCTTGCTGTCGATGAACAGACTGATGCCAAAGCTTCTTTTGCTTTGAATGAAATTTCAGAAGAGCGGCAGGTACATCATTAAAAGCGGAGGAGCTGTATCAAAAGGTACAGCTCCTTTTTTTAATCATACATAGCGATATGAAAAATTGGACGCACGCTGAATGGTCGTCTGCGTATACTGGAAGTAAAGAAAGGTTTACAGGAGGTGCAGGAGCATGAATAGTTCCATTCCGGAATCCATTTATGAGTTCCGGGAGTTTCTCTACAGGCACCCGGACTTAATAAAAGAAGTGCGCGCGGGAAAACAAACGTGGAATCAGCTTTACCAGGATTGGATGGTTCTTGGGGAGAATCATGAACAGTGGGATTTTTACAGAATAAAAGAGGCGTCCGCTTCGAACGAAAAAAAGGACAAAACCGGCGATACACTCTCAAGCGTTTTAACTATTCTCGAGCAGGTGAATATCGACGATCTGCAGAAACAAATTTCCCAGTTCAGTGGTATGATGGGCAATGTTCAACAGGTCATGCAGCATTTTAAGAAACCGGAGGAACCGCCGAAGCCGCCGCATAATCCCTTTTCTTTCCGGGGGTTTTAATAGAAAAGAAACAGCCCCGTTCTGAAATTATACATGGAACCATGCAGCACGGTATGAACAACGGGACCTGTAAAAAACAAAAAGGCATTATGTTTAAAAACCTTTCTTTGCCGCATACTACAGGGTAAAGGGAGGTTTTTACATGAAATACATTCTGGCTCTGGCAGTGGTTGTCATGATCGGGGTTGTTCCAACTTTTCATGCCGCAGCCGTTCCGGAAAAGACAAACAGTCTCGAGGTCCGGACCATTCCTGTCGGGGCGGAGCAGCAGATGGAACCAGAGAACTGGAACCTTCAGTATAAAATAAAGAAGCAGCATGTGTATGTGGAGTGCGTCCTTCCGGATTTTCCACTCGCTGAGAATGAAAAGAAGGGACACGGTTTTCTTCGTGTGAAAATCGACGGGAAAACGGCAGCAAAGATGGGACAGGCAGCTTTTGTACTGAAGCATTTACCTCCCGGGAAGCACGAAATTACGATTGAGCCGATTTCTTATCAGAACTCTTCGAACAAAGATACTGCGTCATTTGAAGTGGAGATTCCATCTTCCTAAACTGTACCTTCAATTAGAGGTATCACTCATGTTATACTGAGAATTGGAGGTGTTTTTATGTCTGCAGTTGTTTCAACGCCTGTTAACATACTGGAAGAGTCGCAGCAGCTGGGAGAAATGATTATTCAATCTGATGTCTATCATCAATATAATGAAGCACGGGACAGAATGGATAATGACAAAGAGGCCCAGAAACTGATAAAGAATTTCACAGACGTGAAAGATAAATATGATGAAGTTCAGCGGTTCGGTAAATACCACCCGGATTATAAAACTATATCCAGGGAAGTCCGCTCGGTTAAAAGGGAAATGGATATGCATGATACTGTCGCTGAATACCGCAGAGCCGAGCGTGAACTTGAAGAACTGCTCGATGAAGTATGCGGAGAAGCGGCCGGCATTGTTTCACCGACCATTAAACTTCCGGGAAACAATCCTTACTTTGAAGATGCGTCTGGAGGATCCTGTGGTTCCGGTGGCGGATGTGGATCAGGAGGAAGCTGCGGCTGTTCCTGATCAAATGCTGGAAAGGGGACTGGTTTATGTTTCATGGAACGTTTGTGTATCAAACGCTTTTACCAGCTGATCGATATGACGTCTGGCAGTTTTTTGATGATCCTGTGAATTTGGAAAAGATAACGAAACCAGGCGGCATCACGGTGAGACGTGGAGATGCTGATCAGAAAATCCATATTGATATTCGAACAGCAGGAATGCTGCTCACCTGGAATGCTTTGATTACAGAGCGGCGGGAACCGGATTATTTCATTGATGAAGCTGTTTCCCCGCCTTTTCCGTTGATCAGCTGGAAGCATTACCATTCCCTACATACTCTTGATATGTTCACAGGAGTGACGGACTACATTTCATTCGAAAGCAGGGTGCCGGTATCTTTCATAAAACCGGTACTGCAGTGGATGTTCACGCAGCGGAAACGGGAACTTCTGAAAATATTCAAGTAGGAAAAAGAGAAAAGAGAAACCTGATCATTATGCTCTCTACATTATAAAGAAACGCTTCCGACAGCTTCGGAAGCGTTTCTTTATAATATTCTATTCGCGGCAGCTGCGCTGGGCAAAGGGGCTTGGCTGCTAGATTTTTTCCAGGTGACGGTGAATAAGGGCGAGGATCGAGCGGCGTGTCATAATACCGATAAAAGACCGGTCCTCGTCTTCGATGCATACAAAAGGATGATTAATGGAGAGCATCAATGCTTTTCCAAAGGTTTCATCCTGTTTCATGCGTGGAACTTTTTCTGTCATCACATCGGAAACAGAATAATCATGCAGCCGGTCCATCTCAATACGTTCCATTCCAAGAATGGAATCGAGAATCTGAGCTTTGCCCACCTGCCCCTGAACTTTATACTCCGGGTCCAGGACGGGAATAGCGGTGTATCCGGATTTAATAAGTACAAGCAGGGCATGATCAAGTGGATGATTCGACTGAACATGTGCCACTTTTTCCTGGGGGATCATCAGCTGGAGAATCTCATGATCCGTAATTTGACTGTTTTTTAATGTTTGAAGCAATATCATCACTTTCTTTCCTTAAGATAATAAGACAACTAAAAGAAAGCGGCTCGCAGGCAGACGAGGTTCAATAATACAACCAATTATAATAGTAGAAGGAAGCTGCAGGAATGTCAAGTTAAATGCAAGCGGTTTCCCGAGGAGGAGTGGAGAATATGAGAAAATATTTTATTTTCTCATATTAAAAGCGGCATTCAGCTGACCGCGGAGCATTCTTTCCCGAAGTTCTTTTTTAGGCAGCTTTTTCTGTTCCATCCGGCGGATATCAAATGTCTGCATTCCGTCTTCCATCTTGTCGGCAATCTCAATCAGGCGTTCCACATCATCAAAAGAGTATTTGCGGGTGCCGCCTTTTGTACGATCGGGAAAGATGAGTTTCCGTTCTTCGTAATAGCGGATTTTCCGTTCCGATAATCCTGTAAGTTCACTCATTACACCAATTGTGATAACTTTCTTATCTTTGTAGGAAGACATAGGCATGCACTCCTTTTTTCTGTAACTCATTTTCTTATGTACAAATATATCACATACAAAAGAAAAAGAAATCATATATGTTAGAAAAACTAACATATATAGAAAAAGAAAATTAACATGTTGTCTGATACTCATGAAAATATCAGGAAGGTTTGTTTGAATAACAGGAACGGCTGGGAAATGAAAGGTAATCGGGTTATAATAAAAGTAAGAACCGAGTGGAAGGGTGAGAGACTATGGATTTACAGGAAGGACTGCTTACGAGAAGAACGATATATAAGTTTAAAAAAGACAGTGTTGAGCCGGCATTGATACGAAAAGCGCTGGAGTGTGCTGTGCATGCACCAAATCATAAAATGACGCAGCCGTGGCATTTTTACGTACTGCAGGATGAAGCAAAAGAAAAACTGGCACAGCGGAAGAAGGAAATGAAGTGGGAAGGATTTTTGGATAAAGAATCCGATCATGCTAAAAAGGCGGGGAAAGCCGCCTATGAATATATTAACGAACTGCCTCTGGTGATTGTTGTCACGGCCCATCGTTACAGCGTGGACCCCGTCCGTGAAAAGGAAGACTACGCGGCTGTTGCCTGTGCGGTGGAGAACTTTATGCTTGCTCTTTGGGCGGAAGGCGTTGGGTCGAAATGGTCAACCGGTGCTCTTGTGCAGGATCAGGAGCTTCATAACATTATCGGGGCCGGCGAAGAAGAGAGTGCTGCAGCTGTGTTGTATGCCGGGTATCCGCAGGAGATTCCAAAGCGTCAGCACAGAGACCTGGATGAAAGCATAACCTGGGTCGATAAAGCGGAGTCTAAAACATGAGAAAATGGATGATGATATGTACGGGACTTGCTGCTGCATTGATTCTGTCCGGATTCTTCATTCCGGTGCAGCTGCAGGCTCCCACTAATGTACGTGTAATTCTTGATCATACGAATCAAATTTATGTCAGTCCTCCTTGTTTTAATGATGCAAAACTCAGCAATTATCTGGAGGAAGCAACCTACGGAGACGCCTCCAGAGAAGGGTATGAACCGGCATCTTCCTGCACTTCCAGTAGTTTGACAGAAGAAAATGTCACCATTAACGAAGCGCTTTTAAAACTCACCGGTCTCCAGCCAAGCAAATGGAGCAGTGATGTCTGGGATCCATAATGAAGCAGTACATACTAGAATGAATGATAGATACAGCGTGCATTCAAAATGATAACGCCTCACGAGGTTATATCCCCAAGGACGGAGGGAGAGGATAACAAAACAGTTTTGTCCGCTTCCGGATCATATGATAAGCTTATTTCAGCAACTAAAAGATAGCCCGATATTATGATATGTAGGAGTTGTAAAGACGAAGATGAAAGTAGCAAAGTTTGGTGGAAGTTCATTAGCTGATGCAGAGCAGATAAAAAAAGTATCGGACATTATTACGTCGGACACCGAGCGCAAATTCGTCGTGGTTTCTGCGCCGGGTAAACGCAGTGATAAAGACAGGAAGGTAACGGATTTATTGATAGAGCTCGGGGAAACCTTTCTTGAACACGGCTCCGCGGAGGAAACGCTGCAGCTGGTAGTAGAGCGTTACCGCAGCATTACAGAAGGGCTCGGGCTGAGTAACGACATTGTGAAAACAATTGAGGATGATATAAGAAACCGGCTGGCCTGTGACGCGTCGGACAGCGGGCGTTTTATGGATCAGATGAAAGCAGCCGGGGAAGATAACAATGCAAAGGTAATCGCCCGGTATCTGCAGAGCATCGGTTTTGTTTCGGAATACGTAAATCCGCAGGAAGCCGGTCTGCTTGTCAGTGACACCCCTGGAAACGCACAGATTCTCGATGAAGCCTATGATCACCTGTATTCCTTAAGGGAACGGGACGGCATTTCCATTATTCCGGGATTTTTTGGTTATTCCAAAGAAGGCGGACTGGTCACGTTTCCAAGAGGCGGATCGGATATTACCGGTTCCATCGTGGCAGCCGGAGTTCAGGCGTCGCTGTATGAAAACTTTACTGACGTGGATTCTGTATTCGCTGCTAACCCGACGGTAGTGGACAATCCATGTTCTATTAAACGGATGACCTTCCGCGAAATGCGGGAACTGTCCTATGCAGGATTCGGCGTTTTCCATGATGAAGCGCTGATCCCGGCGTTCAAAAGCAATATCCCCGTCTGCGTGAAAAATACGAACAACCCATCTGCAGATGGCACGATGATCATTAATGAACGGGAATATGCCATGAATCCGGTGATCGGCATCGCAGCAGATAAAGGCTTCAGTACCATTTATGTAAGGAAATACTTAATGAACCGGGAAGTCGGTTTTGGACGCAGACTCCTTGGTATTCTTGAAGATGAAGATATTTCCTATGAACATATTCCTTCGGGTATTGATGATACATCGGTGATAGTGGAAAAAGATCAATTAAACCCGGAGAAAGAAGAACGTATTCTCCATCGTATTAAAAATGAACTTTATGCTGATGATGTTTATTTTGAAAAAGACTTCGCGATGATTATGCTCGTCGGCGAAGGCATGCATGAAACGGTCGGCATTGCAGCAAGAGCTACAAAAGCAATGTCCGAACAGGGTGTAAATATAGAGATGATTAACCAGGGATCTTCAGAAGTGTCCCTCGCGTTTGGTATTCATGACGAAAATGTAGATAAAGCCATCCGTGGACTGTATGAAGAATTTTTCAGCACAAAAGAAGTGCTGCAGTAAACAATACAAAATGAAGCCGGGACAGAGAACCTGGCAGAGAAGGCCTTCCTGATAAAGGGAGGTCTGTTTTACAGCAGGGAAAGAAAGTATTTGCCGACATGTCCAGGATAAGGCTTCATAGAATGAAGGCACGGTGGAAATCTTAAATTTTCGTGTATTCAGAAGAACGTCCGTTGTTCTGAAAGATCAGCCCTTTTATGAGCAGCCGGTCTGCGGACACTAAATGTCGGAGGCCGGCTTTTAGCGTCGAAAGATCCTGTTTCCGCAAAAAGACTTCCAAACAAAGAGACTGGAATAAAGCCATTGACAATGAAAAAATTCCGAACGATTCAACATGAAATCGTTCGGAATTTTTGTTTCGCATTCTGCGGGATGTCGAGATGTGGATTGTTCTGGGAAGGAGTCGAAGGATTTGACTACGTTGTATTAACGACCCTTCATCTGATATCAGATATTGTACGCATTCACACTGCCATCTTCCCTTATTGTCCCAGGCTCCTTTTACTGTTGGGTGGCATGTCTGCGTTGTTCATCCCTGTATCAGGAGAATCCGGGGGGCTGTTTTGTTCTCCCAGGGCAGCAGAGCGGGATATGGCTGCCTGTACGCTTTTTTTGAATGCATCCTGAAGGTTATGTTTTTCCATTTCCTGAAAGGCAGCTTCTGTCGTTCCGCCGGGGCTGCGTACTTCCTGGTAAAGTTCCGCGGAGGTTTGACCTGATTCACGCATCCGGACTGCTGCGCCGAACATGGTTTGAATGATCAAATCCCGGGCTTCTTCTTTCGGGAGGCCGGATGCCGCCGCTGCCTGTTCCATGGCTTCGGCAAAGTAATAGAAGTAGGCGGGCCCGCTTCCGGCTATACCGGTAACCGCGTTCATATCTTCTTCTTTCACGACGACAGCCGTTCCAATAGCAGAGAACAATTCAGAAGCCGCCTGCAGGTGCTCGTCCCGGGCATGTACCCCCTTTGCCAGAGCGGTGGATGATTGTCCCACTTTGGCCGAGGTATTTGGCATTACACGTATAACCGGATTGTTATGATGCAGCTGCTCTTCAATCTGGTTGGTTTTTATGCCGGCGAGCACGGAAAAGATTACTTTGTCTTTTGTTAATCCGGGAGCGGCAGCCTGCAGGGCATCTTCGAGTTGTTTTGGTTTGATGGACAGAATAACAATGTCTGCTTCTGCAGCAGCTTCGGCGCTGTCAGAAAAAGGGCGGATGCCATAGGTTTCTTTTAAGTGGGCTAAACGAGCCTCATTGGAATGATTGGAAGCCAGGATATAGTGCGGCGGCAGCAGTCCATCGGCGATGAGACCGCCGATGATGGATTCTGCCATTGATCCTGCACCGATAAATGCGATTTTCTTGTCCATATCGTTTATGAACCCCCTATTCCTTAATCTGGCCGGAGCCGTCTACGAGATATTTAAAGGACGTCAATGCTTCGAGTCCCATTGGACCACGGGCATGCAGTTTCTGCGTGCTGACTCCGATCTCCGCGCCGAATCCGAATTCAAATCCATCCGTAAAACGAGTGGAGGCATTGTGGTAAAGAACAGCAGCATCAAGCTGATTATAAAAATAATGCTTGTGCTCCGTATTTTCTGTAACGATGGCTTCGGAATGTCCCGTTCCGTACTGTTTGATGTGGGCAACGGCTTCTTCCGGATTTTTCACGATTTTTACAGCGGCGGTCAAATCGAGAAATTCTTCCTCCCAGTCCTGTTCAGAGGCCCGCTTAACATCTGGATGAAGCGATTGAATATAATGATCTCCCCGGATTTCGACTCCTTCAGCGTGAAGTGCTTCTATCAGCTTTTTACCATGTTTTTCTGCCCAGTTTTCCTGCACGAGAATCGTTTCCGCTGCATTGCAAACCGATGGACGGTCGGTTTTGGCGTTCACTGCTATCCGAACGGCCATATCTTCTTCGGCACTTTCATCGATAAAAACATGGCAGTTGCCGACCCCCGTTTCGAGTACCGGGACGGAAGACTGCTGTACGACGGTCTGAATAAGACCGGCGCCGCCTCTTGGTATGAGAACGTCGAGGTAGTCGTTCATGGTGAACAGATCTGAAGCTGCTTCTCTTGAGGTGTCCTCAGCCAGCTGGACCATTTCTTTGGACATGCTGCTGGCAGCAAGTGCAGTGTGAATAGAAGCGACAATCGCTGCGTTGGAATAGTAGGCAGAAGAGCTTCCGCGTAAAAAGGCGGCGTTACCGGTTTTTAAACATAAAGCGGCGGCATCTGCGGTCACATTCGGGCGAGCTTCGTATATAATACCGGCGACGCCAAGCGGCACACGAACCTTTTGAATGTGTAGGTCATTTGGCCGGCTCCAGGATTCCATCTCCTGTCCAATCGGGTCTTTGAGTGCTGCCACCTGCCGGAATCCTTCCGCCATTCCCTTGATTCTGGTTTCAGATAGGCGGAGGCGGTCCATGAGGGCGGTGGAAATCCCATTTTCCTCACCGGCTTTAAGATCTTTTTCGTTTTCGGCCAGAATGGCTGGTATATCCTCTTCCAGTTGAGCGGCCATCACGCGCAGCAGTTCATTTTTTTCATTTGAGGATAAAAGGGCAGCAGCAGCGGAAGCTTCTTTGGCTCTTTTTCCCTGGTCAATCATCATACTCATTATCATTTTCTCTCCTTTTCTGACGGGACCCATTCATCCCGGTGAATAACTTCTGCTCTTTGTGTTTCTGTCCGTTCCACAGCTTCCTGGGAGGACTTTCCTTTGATGTCCTTAATTTCGTCGGCGGACATGTTGACCTGTCCTTTGCCGATAAGGTTTCCCCGGTTGTCTTTTACCTCTACCACGCTTGCTTTTTCAAAACGTCCGTGTACTTCCAAAATACCGGCAGGGAGCAGGCTTCTTCCTTTTTGAAGAAGGGCCGTCCGCGCGCCGTCATCTACGATAAGTTCACCAGCCGGCAGCGAGTGAAGGGCGAGCCACTGCTTTTTGCTGTTCAGCACGAAACGCCCTGGGAATCCGATGTAGGTCCCGTCTCCCTTTCCGGCAAGAATATCCTGGAATGAAGAAGGTCCTTCGGCTTTCCCGATAAACGCCCGCAGTCCCAGAGAAAGACCGGTTTTTGCTGCCTGAAGTTTAGATTTCATCCCTCCGGTTCCGACAGCACTTCCGCTTCCTCCCGCCTGTTCAAATTGTTCATCTTCTATCTCCGATAAAAAATGATATCGTTTGGCGTTTGGGTCGGTGCTCGGGTTGGCATCATAAATGCCGTTAATATCGGTGATAATCATCAGGCATTCAGCATGAATCAGCCCTCCCACAAGAGCGGAAAGCATGTCATTATCTCCAAACGTCAGTTCATCAACGGCAATGGAATCATTTTCATTGATGATCGGCAGAACGCCGCGTTGAAGAAGTTCGGTTAATGTGGAATAGGCATTTTGATACTGCGATTTATTAGAGAAATTGTCCCTTGTCAAAAGAATCTGGCCGGTTTCAATCTGATAATGACGGAATGCCTCTGTGTAAGCCTGCATTAACCGCCCCTGTCCGACAGCGGCCGCAGCTTGTTTTCCGGCAAGCGTGACGGGCCGGGTGGGATATTTCAGTCCCGAGAACCCAGCCGCAACTGCACCGGAAGAAATTAAAACAACCTGATGTCCGTCCTGATGCAAAGCCGAAGCAGCCTCTACAAACTCCAGCAGTTTCGAACGGCTCAGTCCGCCTCCGTCAGCGGTAAGGGAGCTGCTGCCGATTTTTATGACGACTCGTTCTTTCTTCATTGTCATCCTCCGAATACGTAATGAACAACATAAAAAAACTCTTCCATCCTTCAATCAAAAGGACGGAAGAGTACGTTTTCCCGCGGTACCACCTTTATTAGACGAACCTTACACGTCCGTCTCTCTCTATCTTTTTGTATCGGAAAAGTACCGGCCGGGTTCATTCCCCGGCAGCTCCAGGGCGGGTTCGAAAAACAGCTTTTCCGTGCCGGGGTTTCAGCCTCTCCCCCCGCTCTCTGTACTGGAAACGCGGTATTTTCTACTATTCCCTTTCAAAGCCTTTATATTGTCCGCCTGTTGTTATATTTACTATGCTACTTCTTATTATCTGAAACATGGAATTTGTTTGTCAAGTCATACGAGTGATAAAGTGAAAGAAAAGTACAGGAGGGAGAGACTGGATGGTGCAGAAACGGCCGAAAACGATACTGATCACCGGTGCATCGAGCGGGATAGGGAAAGAACTCGCTGTCCGCGCTGCACGAAAAGGGCATCACCCGTTATTGACTGCCCGTTCCCGGGAAGCATTGGCCGAACTTCAGGAAAGCCTGCATCAGGAAGGGAAGAAATGCACGATATATCCGGCAGACATTACGAACGAAGCTTCCTGTCAAAAGGTAGTGGCGGGTATGATGGAAGAAGTGGATGAACTGGATGTTGTTATCAATAACGCGGGCGCCGGAGTTTTTTCTGCGGCCGATGACCTCGATGCAGAAGACGCAGCCAGGATGTTGCATGTTAATATTTCAGGCCCTTTTTTCATGACCAAACAGGTGCTTCCGATTATGAAAAAACAGCGTCGCGGTCTCATTATTAACATTGGATCGCAGGCCGGTAAAATCGCGACGCCGAAAGCTTCTGTCTATGCGGCCTCCAAGCATGGAATCATCGGTTTCAGCAATGCACTGCGGCAGGAAGCCCGGGAATTTGGAGTGTATGTTTCTGTTGTCAATACCGGGCCGGTGCGGACGCCGTTTATTCAAAAAGCCGACCGTTCGGGACAATATGAAAAATCGGCAGGCCCTTGGATGCTGGATGCCGGCAGAACAGCTGAACGCATTCTGAAACTCATCACTCGGCCCCGCCGGGAACTGAACATGCCCTGGTGGATGGATGCTGCGGCCCGCCTTTACCAGGTGTGTCCCGGATTGATAGAAAAAGCGGGGAAGCACTGGTTTCAAAAGAAATGAAGCAGCTTGCCGCCCGGCATAGTTCGTGCTATCCTGAAAATATATTACTGTTAAAGGGGGCGGACGAATGCTTACACCACGAACAGGGATCGCCGTCTGGCTCCGTTCCACCAAAAATGTGCGCCACCTGCGCAGATACGGAGTCGTTTACTATGTATCCAAACGTTTTAAATATGCTGTGTTGTACTGTAATCAATCAGACGTTGATGACGTAATACAAAAAGTAGAGGCCCTGTCTTTTGTTGATAAAACCGAAAAATCCCGAAAACCGGAAATCCGAACCGAGTTCAGCGGCCCCGTCAAGCCAAAGGAACAGGATTACCATTACAATACGGGCCTGTAAGAAAATCGGGGACAAATCAATCCCTGAAGGGAAAACACGCTTTCGATTATCAAGAAATGATAGTCGGAAGCGTTTCTTTTTTGTTCTCTTCATTTGAGAGGTTGTTCTATTTATTATAGAATGACAGGAATAGAAAGAAGGGAACAGGAAATGATCGATTGGAAGAAGAATTTATATATTCTTACGGCTTCGATTTTTATTGTCATGGCTGCGATGACAATGATTGTGCCTTTTCTCCCGCTTTACCTGCAGGAACTTGGAATCACTGATCCTGCCAAAGTAAGTACATGGGCGGGACTTATTTTCGGCATTAATTTTTTCAGCGCGTTTCTCGTCTCTCCTTTATGGGGGAGGCTTGCGGACAGGCACGGCAGGAGGTTGATGGTGCTTCGCTCCGGTTTTGGGATGGCAGTTGTTATGATACTGATGGGTTTTGCCTCCGGCCCTTGGAGCCTCTTCTTCTTCCGCCTCCTGAACGGAACGATATCGGGCTTTAATCCGGCTTCCATTGCTCTTGTTTCCACGAATACCCCAAAAGAATACGTTGGTCGTGCTCTTGGTATTTTGCAGGCGGGAGCGGTGGCCGGAAGCATCTGCGGCCCTCTTTTTGGAGGGATTATGGCCGAAGTCATCGGATTCCGGATGATTTTTAATATTACAGGAATAGCGATTGCCGCTGCCGCTTTGACGGTTTTATTTTTTGTGAAAGAAGATTTCACTCCTCCGATTCATGAAGAGAAAACAAGCACGATGGATGATTTTAAAACGATCGCCCGGATCCGGCCGATTCCTTCCATTTATGCTATTATCTTTGTTATTCAGTTTGGACTCGTCGGCATAAATCCGCTTGTTTCTTTATTTGTGGAAGATTTAAGCGGCGGGATAAACAGTGCTTTCTTTGCCGGTCTGGCTGTGTCGTCGATGGGCTTTGCAAATATGCTGGCTTCTCCCAAGCTCGGGAAATGGAGTGACCAAAAGGGTGCGCATTATGTGTTGTACGGTTCGTTGATCGGCGCTTTTCTGTTTTCCATTCCGCAGGCCTTTGTCACCGAACTGTGGCAGCTTATTACCATGAGGTTTTTTACAGGCCTTTGTCTCGGAGGACTGCTCCCTGCTGCCAACACGTTGATACGACAGCTGGCACCTGAAGGGATGGAAAGCAGGACGTACGGTTTTTCGAACAGCTTTTTGTTCCTTGGTAACATGCTGGGTCCGATGATCGGAGGTGTTATTGCCGGAGTGACAGGAATAAGAAGTTTGTTTATCATGTCGGCTTTGCTTCTTTTTATCGGCATAGTTCTAATGAGAAAGCAGGTTGTTCCTGTACTGGGAAGTAAATAAAAAAAGGCTGTTCCTCAGGGTAGAAGGAACAGCCCGTCCGTACCATGACGGACTATGGGAGAGGAGAAACCGGAGGAAGAACTTATGGGGAAACGTAAGTCTTCTCCGCGGTTGTCAGCAGCACGGATTCATGCTGCTGTTTCTCATTGTGTACGTAATTTTATCAAACTATACATGAATACGGGAAAAAGTATCAAATACTGTTGTTGGACCGTTTGTTGTTGTATGGTAGGATAAGAACGACATCGACGAAAGGGATGCGCTGATATGCGGGTTGTTTCAGGAAAATACAAAGGAAAATCGTTGAAAGCGGTCCAAGGAATGAAAACAAGGCCGACTTCTGATAAAGTGAAGGAAGCTTTATTTCAATTAATCGGTCCGTATTTTGAGGGAGGAGCTGTACTGGACCTTTATGCCGGTACAGGAAGCCTTGGAATCGAAGCGTTGAGCAGGGGGATGGAACAGGCTGTATTTGTGGACAAGCATCCTCAGGCTGTACGGGTGATCAAGCAGAATCTTCAAGGGGCGGGAGTGGAAGAGCAGACGGAAGTATACCGAAATGAAGCAAAACGGGCGCTTGCTGCTCTTGCGAAACGAAAAAGGTCCTTTGACTATATTTTTATGGATCCCCCTTATGCTGATCATCCTATTCCGGCGCTGCTCGGCACTGTTTCCGATGCAGAGCTTTTACGACAGAATGGAACTGTTATCTGTGAACATTCCAGTGCTGCAGAACTTCCCGAACGCATCAGCCGATTGGAACAACAGGTCGTCCGGCATTACGGGGATACCAGTATATCCATCTACCGGACGGCGGAATGAAGGAGGAAAGAAAATGGCGGAAACTGCAGTCTATCCTGGTAGTTTTGATCCTGTAACGAACGGCCACCTTGATATTATTGAACGAAGTGCCAAAGTCTTTAATAAAGTGGTGGTTGCCGTTTTACATAACCGCAATAAAGAACCGCTTTTCTCGGTTGATGAAAGGCTTACGATGTTAAGGGAATCCGTTGAAAATATACCGAATGTGGAAATTGACTCGTTTAACGGACTGCTCATTGATTATGTCCGTCAGAAACAGGCGAAGACAATTATACGCGGTCTGCGTGCGGTTTCGGACTTTGAGTATGAGCTGCAGGCAGCTTCCATTAACCGAAAGCTTGACCCTGAAATTGAAACGTTTTTTATGATGACAAACAATCAGTATTCCTACCTGAGCTCGAGCATTGTGAAGGAAGTCGCGAAATACGAAGCGGACGTTAAAGAACTTGTCCCAACTCCTGTCACCGCTTATTTATACGAAAAGTACGGACCGTTTTCCGGTGAATAAAAATGGGCTGTTCCAACAGAGGAACAGCCCCCTCTATTTATCGTGAGCCGCGTGTCCCGGCTTTTTTCTGAGATGGAGACAAATCAGATAGAACAGAAGAATACAGATAGAAGCGGTACCGCCGAAACCAGCGGCTGCATTCATTCCCTGTTCCCAGAGTGACACCATCATCGTGTCCTGGTCCGGACCTGTGAAAACGGACTGATCGGTCCGGAATAGATACAATGGTTCAAAGCTCACATAGGCAATGATTGCTGCAAGGACCGCGTGCATACATCGAGCTGCCAGAAAAGGCAGGTAACGGATATCGGTCTCCGCCAGGATCCCCGCTACCTGAGCGTGTACGGATAGACCGCTGAAGCCGAGAATAAACGAAACGACCACTATCTTCTCAAGAAGAGATACAGTATCCAGGCTGCTTGTCAATCTGCTTCCTGATGTGATTTCAAGAATACCTGATAACAGCGGAACGGCTGTTTCCGTTCCTATGGACAAAAGAGAAAGAGCGGCCGCCGGGAGAACGGAGAGATACTCGATGACCGCCGTTACCTGAAACATTCGGTAAAGGACGGAAAAAATACAGATGAATCCGCCGATCATAAGCAGAGTGTGCACAGAAGAAATGACTGCGTCTCCCAGTTTTTTCCCAAACGGGCGCCTGTCCTCCTGCTGTTCATCAAGCAGCGCTTGGAAAGCCGTACGAAATGAAAACACTGAAGAGGAAACAGTACCTTGATCACGGTAAGCATGAAACCGCATTATAAGGCCGACAATAATAGTTGAACTGTAATGGGAAAAGGCGAGCAGCAGACCCAGCTCCGGTGTGTGAAAAAAACCTGCAGCAACGGCACCGCCCAGAAACAGCGGGTTGGAAGCATTGGTGAAGCTGACTAAACGCTCTGCTTCCCCTCTTGTCACCTTCTTTTGTTTTCGAAGATCGGCTGTGAATTTTGCTCCTGACGGAAAACCGGTAATAAATCCAGCCGCCCATACGAAACCGCCTGCTCCCGGAACACAAAACAGCGGCCGCATCACAGGGTCAAGCATCACACCGAGAAAACGGACAACCCCAAAGGCGGTTAAAAGTTCAACAGTAACAAAAAAAGGGAAGAGGGCAGGAAAAACATTCCGTCCCCAGATGAGCAATCCGTTTTTTGATGAATCAAGCACTTCATTGGGGTATAGAATTAAACACAGGGCAAAGGAGCAGACAGAAAGTGCTGCCGCTGCTCCTGCTACTTGATTTTTTTTCAAACCGGATTCCGCCTCCTGTTTCAATCAGCTGTATGCATCCAAGCTTGAAGCATCCGCTGCTGTGTTTAGTATAAAATAGGATGGACTCAGGAACAGATTGTCAGGTTGTCCTGTTCTGATTTATATCTATGTAACAATAGAAGCGGGAAACACCGTTTGAATAAAAAAGATATATGACAAAAGGAGAAACCCAGAATGATGAAACAACTCCGCTCCCGGCGCACCTGGATTATTATTATCGTTTTGTTTGCTGTTCTCGCGTTGAATCAAATACCTCTGCCGTATTACTATTCCCAGCCTGGAGAGGCTTCCCCTCTCCATGATATGGTTACTGTTAAGAATGGGTATGATGAACAGGGAGAATTTTATTTAACAACGATCAGACAGCAGCGGGCTAATATTCCTCTCTATATCTGGGCGCAGTTATCCGAATACCGCGATCTCACACCAACGGATCAGTTTCTCCGGGAAGGGGAGACAGATGAAGAATATTTCCACCGTCAGAACAGATTGATGAACAGCTCCCAGGAAGCTGCTAAAATTGCAGCATATAAACAGGCGGACAGACAGTATGACGTAGAATATGAAGGGGTCAAAGTCTCAGAGGTGATTGAGGGGATGGATGCCCGAAATCATCTGCAGGCGGACGATCTTATTACTGAGTTGAATGGAGAAAAAGTGCGCACCCTGGAGAAAATGAATGGCAGACTGGAAGGAATGGAAGCTGGAACAGAGGTGACGCTGACAGTGAAAAGGGGGGAGGAGACCCTGCAGGAAACAGTGGAGATATCGAAATTTCCAGAAGAAATGACCAGTTCCAGCCGTGCCGGTTTAGGTTTGTTGTATCCGTATACGAAACGAAATGTTCAGTTTGACCCCAATGTTGAAATCGATGCTGGTTCGATAGGCGGTCCTTCTGCAGGATTAATGTTTTCACTGGAAATTTACAATCAGCTTACCGAGAATGATTTGACACATGGTATTGATGCAGCCGGCACAGGTACGATAGATGATGAAGGAAAAGTAGGCCCAATTGGAGGAATCTCCGAGAAAATTGTAGCTGCAGAGAATTCAGGCGTGGATGTCTTTTTTGCACCGGACACTGATGCAGCCTCCCCTTCCAATTATGAACAGGCGGAAAAAACGGCTTCCGACATAAACGCAGCCATGACCATCGTTCCCGTCCAGCATATGGAGGATGCGGTTTCTTATCTGAAAAACCGTGATTCCGCATCCTGACAAATCAATCCCCGAAAAAAAGCGGGGGTTCTTCATACTCGCGCCGCCATCTGACGGTGCGCTCTGCCGCGGGAAGCGGAAGGTAGTAAGCTGCCGCAGCTTTTTCGTCCAGCTTCTGCTGCGGGGTTTTATCTTTGGGCAGAGAGGAAATCATAGGGATATCCACATGTTTTTTGATGGTATTTAAATAGGCTCTGCCGTTCCTGTTCATCCCGAGAATCCGGATGTGGTCGGCCTGCCCGTTTTCCATGGCAGCGGCGGCTTCGCTTTTAGAAGTACCGGTAAGAACCTGGACGCCAAAACGCTGCAGTCTTGTCCACGTATAACGCTTGGTCTTGAAGGCATGCATGAATTCGTGGAACGTGGTGTTCCGCTTGATAACAGCCTGCATACGGTGGTGAAGTCCTTCTTCTGCTTCGTACATTTCTTCAAGCAGAGCCGCAGGCAGAGTCAGTGCTTTGGCCTGCAGGTAAGGAAAATACTTCTCCCATTCAAAAAAGAAGGAACCGGAATCCAGATAATTCTTAAGATGCCGGTATACCGGAGCAGGAAGGGTTTGCTCCACGGCTTTTGGTGTACCCCCTTCCTCTGTCAGGCGGCGCCGGATGCTGGTGGCGCTTGAAATGTCCGCGCCTGTCAGGCGGTCGTCATGATAGCCTGCTGTCACACGCGGAATGGTCTGCAGACTCATCGAACTGCCCAGTTCATTTACGGCTTTGGTATAAAAATAACCGAGTATATTGTTTGGCTGCGACAAGTCGGGAAGATGCTTTCCGGGGGCCATATGCTGAAACGCCAGCGAAGCCGCTTTTGGAAAGCTGAAGCCGAGACGGCTGTATTCCCTGATACGATGTCCGTATTCCAAACGACGGTCCTGAAGGAAGTCGAACAGATTTAAAAAAGGTTCGATCCGTCCATGCTCGCTGCCAAAGCTGACAGTATCCGCACCCAAATGGTGCAGAATCGAAACAGCGCCTCTGGCAAACCACTCCGCATGCTGACTGGAGAAGATGTATGGCAGCTCCACGACAAGATCGGCTCCGCTCTGCAGAGCCATCTCAGTCCGTTCGCGCCTGGGAAGCAGGGCCGGCTCTCCGCGCTGCAGAAAATAGCCGCTCATGACGCAGATCACAACGTCAGCATCAGCAGCTTCACGGGAGGCCTGGAGATGATAGTGATGCCCGTTGTGAAAAGGGTTGTATTCAACAATCAGACCGACAGCTTTCATGCTGTGTACGCTCCTTTATCCACCCGGTGGAACAATGACAAACCGGTGGTAGTTATTCTTCATTGATTACAGTATAATGTAAAGAAAAAACATTGACAAATAGGTTTATGGTGGATATAATTACTCTTGTTGTCCAGAGGTGATACCCAATGAGATGGAGTATTCAACAACTTTTAGCAAAAAAAGGCGAAGGACTGGAAATCGAATCGACGGCCGATGTCAGTGAACTGATAGACCGGGACAGAGAACTGCGGGATATCAGTCCTGTTCAGATTTCCGGAAGAGGAGATTTCACAGGGGAAACCGTTACCTTCCATGTCCGTCTGAAAGGATCGATGGTCCTTCCGTGTGCCCGCTCGCTTGCTGATGTCAACTACCCATTCAACATCCTGATGACGGAAAGTTTTCGTCTGGACGGTATGCAGGCCGATGAAGAAGATGTTCACCTGCATGAACCGGAGAATGGTTATGTAGACCTGCTTCCTTATGTGAAAGAAAACATTCTGGTTGAACTTCCGATACAGGTTTTTGCCGAAGATATTGATGATACCGAATCACCGGCGCCTCAAAACGGAAAAGACTGGGATATTATTACGGAAGACGAAGCAGCGGAAAGAAAAGAAAAGGAAGAAAACGATATCGATCCACGAATGGCCGATTTAGCCAAGTATTTTGACAAATAAAAATCAGGCGAAGGCATTCGTTCTAAAATGGAAACTGAAATACCTAAAAGGAGGTGTGACTGATGGCAGTACAACCTAGACGTTCTTCCAGTACTCGTAAGTATAAACGCCGCACGCACAAAAAACTAACCATAAAAGGTATGGTGGAGTGCCCGGATTGTGGAGAAATGAAATTATCGCACCGTGTCTGCAGAAACTGCGGCTCCTATAAAGGAGAAACCGTGGTGGAAAAGAACTAATAATGGTGTAGAGAAGCTGTTTTACCGAAAAGACTTTTCGGTAAAACAGCTTTTTTAGTATGCCTGACATGTAAAAGTTCTGCCTGAATAAAAAAGCGTCTTCCCTTTGTTCAGGAATAAAAAGAGACAGAGTGGGATATAATCGTTTGATAGAACGATTCTATCTTTCAGAAGCTGTTCATAGAAATGAAACAAAAGAACGGAGGGATGAAATATGACGGGATTTCGGCAGGACGCGTGGTCCACGGATGAAGATATTATGCTCGCAGAAATTGTGCTGCGGCATGTCAGGGAAAAAAGCACCCAGCTGGCGGCTTTTCAGGAAGCAGCAGACAAATTATCCCGTACCGCAGCTGCGTGCGGATTCAGGTGGAATGCATGTATTCGTAAAAAATATGAAAAGGCAGTAGAATTGGCGAAAATGAGGCGCAGTGGAAATGATGAAGAGGAAAAAGAAGACGTCGAGGATATAAAACACCCGTCCGCAGAGGAAAGCAACCAGGGCGTGCAGGAACCGGTAAAACGAGGGGCGGCAGAAAATGATGAAGAAGGATTAAAACATCAGCTGCAGGAAACTATTTCTTTTCTGAAAGGTTTGTCGGACGTACTGGAAGAGCGCGGGGATAATGGGGAAGCACTGGCCGCAAAAAAAGAGGCCATGGAGGCGGAGAATAAAAAACTGGAAGCGGAACTCGAGCGGATCAAACAGGAGTTTATGCAGCTCCGGCAGGATTATAAAGCGCTCATGGATGTAATGGATAAAGCAAGAGCGCTGTCGGAAGGTTCACTTTCCACTCTGACCGAAGATAATGTAGAAGAAAGCAGCTGACCAAACGGAGCTTGGAACAAGCATGACCAGAAACAAAAATCCGAACGATTTGCAGAAAAATCGTTCGGAAATTTTTTATCTGTTTTCTTATTCCGGAGGAGCCATATCCGACTGAACGGGGGACTGTTCCTGTGGTTCCACCCCTTCCGGGTACCATACATAAGGGTTCTCACCGCGGTCCCGTTCCGGGTTATACGTGACATTTTCAAAGTCCATTTTCTCCCAGAAGTAGTCGGAACGCTGACGGGCGTTTGTTTTGACCGGGAGATTAAAGGACTTTGCGTAGTTGACGAGTGCTTCGCCGAATCCGCGGTCGCGGTACGGCTCGAGAACTTCCAGCTTCCAAAGTTCCAGGTAGTTCTGGGGTGGTTCAAAATAAAAATCAAATTTGGCGTCTATTTTATATAAACACATACGTGCCACCAGCCGGTCTCCATAGTATATGCCGTAAAAAGGAGATTCGCTGTCATTTTCAATAATATTCTCCTGCAGTTCTTCTTTCATGGAAAGTTCCTGAACGCCGACTTCCTTGAAATTCTGAAATTCTTCAAGGGTCTTGAAATTAACAAGAAGTCGTTTTATTTCCGGTTGTGTCATATTCATCCTCCCTTATAAAACGGTTTCTCTTCATTTTACTATAAAACCGGTCTGTTTTGGAGGTGGATGTTCTGGTGCGGGAATAGGCGTAATTCTTTTAATATTCAAATAGAATTAGATATTGTCAACGGTCTTTAAATTTTATATGCTGGCAAAGAACATATTTACATAGACAGAAAGTTGGAAGAACGTTGACAGATGTATTGGTTGCAATTGGGGCGGTGCTTCTCGCTTTTCCACCGGCAGTATGGTATCTCATTTATATCAGTGTCGTCAAAACCACTAAAAATAAAGGGAAAGCACTCCGCAGCGCATCGGATAGTACAGCAGTACTCTTCATTGCAGGCGTGGGTCTTCTTTTACATGAGTTAACCGGTGATTCGTATTTATGGCTGCTGCTCATTATTGTACTGCTTACGGCCGTTACTTTTACCGTGATTCATTATAGAACAAAGCATGATATTGAATTTAAGCGCCTGGTAAAAGGAATATGGCGCTTCACTTTCTTTCTTTTTCTGATGGTGTACCTTCTCCTTTGTTTGTATTCATGGGGAAGTGGTTTGCTTTCTACTTTCCTTGGCTGAAAGAACATGATAGTCTGAATATCAGAAAGAGTATGATGCGGCACTGGAAAGGTTGGAACACAATGCAGGCAGAAACAGTCCCCCCGTTTCATCGAACTTCCTTCGTGGAAGATTACATAAAACAGGACAGCCGTGCTCTTGCTTTTTTTGATTACGGCCCGTCGGACGAAGATATAGAGCAGCGCGAAAGAGAAGTGACCTCTAAAAACTTTCAACGCACAGAATTGTACAACGTTCTTTATACATACAACCAGCAGCATTCATGCAGCCGCTCCACCCTGGAGCAGCTCGAAAAAGTTAAAGATCCGGAGTCTTCTGCTGTGATCACCGGACAGCAGGCAGGACTTCTGACAGGACCGCTTTATACAATATTTAAGGCTGTCACGGTATTGAAAGAAGCAGAAGAAAAAGAAAAAAAGATAAATAAACCGGTGTTCCCTGTGTTTTGGATAGCTGGAGAAGATCATGACTGGGAAGAGGTCAACCACATTTATCTTCCCGGTGAAACCGCCCCGAGCAAAATCACTTATCAGGGAGAAGTGAAGCCCGGACACCCGGTTTCTGAACAGAAATTGGAGACAGCAGCATTTGAGGCATGGTGGAAAGAAGTTTCTGGGATTCTCCACGAAACACCACACACCAAAGAGTTATATGAAAGCTTCAAAGAAATGGCCGGGCGATCTGACTCTGTATCGGATTTTTTTGCAGAAGTGATGCACTGGCTTTTCAGCGGAAGCGGCTTAATTTTGATGGATGCCTCCGACCAGGGGATCCGGAATCTGGAGTCTACCATGTTTCAACAGCTTGTTAATGAAAATGAAGCGGTGGAACAGGCTTTGAAACACGGGCTGAAGAATCGGGGAGAAACGGCATATGGACGACCGGACGGTTTTCAGGAAAACAGCTCCCATTTTTTCTATCACGACCCGAACCGCATCCTTCTCTATAAAGAAGGAGTCGATGATTTCTCTGATAAAAATGGGCGTGTTCATTTTTCGTCAGCCTTCCTCAAAGAAGAGGCGGCCTGCCACCCGGAGAAATTCAGTACGGATGCTCTTACCAGACCGCTTGTTCAGGATATGCTCCTGCCGGTCCTTGCTTATGTGGGAGGACCGGGTGAAATCAATTACTGGTCGGTCCTTCAGCCGCTTTTTCATCAGTTCGGCCGGTTTGTTCCTCCGGTCCTCCCCCGGGCGGAAGGAACTTTTATTCCACGGAATGTGCAGTCGGCGCTGAACAGGGAAAATCTCTATGGCGAGGCTCTTCTCCGACACGGTCCAAAAGCGTATGAGATGCAGATCCGGGAGAACGCCGTAACCATTGACGGTACGGTTCTCGGGGAAGAACTGCTGCAAAACATCCAGCCTTATCATGACCGGATGAGATCGGCCTGGGAAACAATCGCTCCCTCTGAGAAGAGTTACGGGGAGACGAACTGGAACATCATCGAACAGGAAATCCGGGCATTTGCCGGGCGGATCAACCGGTATCAGGAGGAACGCGAAGAAGAACGAATCAAGCGGATAAACAGAGCCGGCCGGATTCTTCTTCCTTATGAACGTCCACAGGAAAGGGTATATAATATATTGTTTTTCCTAAATGAGTACGGCAGTCATTTCGCACTGGATGTGCTGCAGGTTCTCCAGCTGAACCAGGAACGCCATCATTTAATAAACTTGTAAAAAATAAGAATAATCCTGCGCCCTGCGGCGGATTTTCGTCCCCTTCATAAAGAAGGGGATTTTTTTGTCGGCAAAAAATTTTAAAACAGCCGTGGTATAAAGTGGGGGAATGTGGTACGTTATAGTTAGAAAGTGGAGGGAGATGGATGCTCAATGTTTATGGGCGAACATCATCACAATGTAGATGACAAGGGAAGAATGATTATCCCCTCCCGCTTCAGAGACGGGCTTGGAGAGACGTTTGTCATCACCAGAGGGATGGATGAATGCCTGTTTATCTATCCAATGGAAGAATGGGAGCGTCTGGAGAGTCGTTTGAAGTCCCTTCCTTTCACGAAAAAAGATGCCAGAGCCTTTACACGTTTCTTTTTCTCCGGAGCAGCAGAATGTGAACTGGATAAACAGGGGAGGGTGAGCATCCCTTCCACGCTGCGCCGTTATGCAGACATTCAAAAAGAGTGTGTGGTAATCGGCGTTTCCACGAGAGTGGAAGTCTGGAGCCGGGAGAAATGGGAAGTTTACTTTGAAGAGTCACGTGAATCATTCTCGGACATTGCAGAAAATATTGTAGATTTTGATTTTTAAATAAAGAACTGAATGTTTCATCAACCTGTGAAAAAAGGAGGGAGTTTTTGGGAACATTTCGTCATGACACTGTACTGCTTGAAGAAGCTGTGGACGGTCTTGCTGTGAAAACAAGCGGGGTTTATGCCGATTGCACGCTCGGCGCCGGCGGGCATAGTGAACGTATCGTATCCAGGCTTGGAGAACATGGACGTTTGTATGCTTTTGAACAGGATGCAACGGCTCTGCATCATGCAGCAGAAAGGCTTTCTCCTTATGAAGACCGCATCACATTTATCCATGATAATTTCAGCGGCCTTCCGACTGCGTTGGAAAAAGAAGGTGTCCATGGTGTGGACGGCATATTATTTGACCTTGGTGTTTCCTCCCCGCAGTTTGATGAGCCGGAAAGAGGATTCAGCTATCGCTTTGATGCCCCGTTGGACATGAGGATGGACAAACGTATCGAACGGACGGCCGGGGTCATCGTAAATGAATGGAGTTTTCAGAAACTGCATGAAATCATTGCCAGATACGGGGAAGAAAAGTATGCCAAACAGATTGCCCGTAAAATCGAAGAAAGACGGAAAAGGGCACCGATAAACACGACGTTTGAATTAAATGAATGTATTAAGGATGGCATTCCGGCACCGGCCCGGAGAACGGGCGGTCATCCTTCCAAACGGACCTTTCAGGCCCTGCGGATTGCGGTGAATGATGAACTCGACGTATTCGAGACAACACTTCGCCATGCATGTGACCTTCTGCACTCCGGAGGGAGATTATGCGTAATCACCTTTCACTCGCTGGAAGACAAAATCTGCAAAAGAATATTAAAAGAAAAGAGCACCATCCCGGATCTCCCGAAAGGCCTCCCGGTTGTCCCGGAAGGAATGGAACCGGAAATGGAAATGGTCACAAAAAAGCCGATCACCGCTGATGAAGAGGAACTAAAAGAGAACAACCGAGCCCATTCAGCTAAACTGCGGATTGCAGAAAAAAAGTAGAGGGGGGATTCTGTTGGATAATCTGGCCCGGAAGATGCAGAGACAGCAACAGACAGAAAGAACGGTACATAAAGAAATTAAGACTCATCATGTTCCAGGCAGAGTCACAAAAGGTGAAAAGGTTATTGTCATGGCTATGCTGGCAGCGTTTATTGCCGGCTGCCTGATTCTCGTTTCAAACTACGCCGGGATATACGTGCAGCAGCAGGAGATTGCTAACCTGAACCAGTCCATAAGCCAGCAGACAGAGACGAACCAAAGCCTGGAGCAGGAGGTATCCGAATTAAGTGCCCCTGAACGGATTATGCATTACGCCAAAGATGAACTCGGAATGGAACTGGACGACAAGCAGGTGCAGGTGATTCAGGGTTCAGGATCCTGATGGGATGCTTGTATGAAAAAGGGGGGAAGGCATGGAGCCTGCCTCCCTTATCGTGTGTACAAAACCGTGCCGTTGAAATGAAATGCCGATCAGCGTTTACCGCTGACGCCGGGATGAAAGTGGTGAAACAATGAACAATCAACGAAAAAGAATGGTGATGAGGGCTTTCATCCTGCTTGGAGGCGTTGTTGTTTTTTTTCTCGTATTCACAGGACGCATTGTTTACGTTCAGGTGAATAAAGAAGTTGGTGGAGAAAACCTCGCTCAGATGGCGGAATCACGCTGGACGACAAGCCAGACGTTGGAAGGAGAACGGGGCACCATCTACGACCGTGACGGGGAGCCGCTTGCCGAAGAAGTACAGTCTTATACGGCGTTTGCTGTTTTGGATGAAGAGTATGAGAAGCATGTAAAAAACGTAAATAAGACAGCGGAAAAGCTGGCGCCCTTGATTGGCCTGGAGACCGCAGAGCTTGAGAATATGCTGGAAAAAGGAAAAGAAGAAGAGAAATTTCAGATTGAACTTGGGTCGGATTCCAAGTATTTAAGCTTCTCAAAAAAACAGGAAATTGAGCAGCTTAATCTGGAAGGCATCCATTTCCGCGCAGAACCGAAACGCTATTACCCGAATCAAACATTTGCCTCTCACGTACTGGGCTACACCGAACGTAACATGAGTGAAGCCAAAATGGGACTGGAGCTGGAACTCGATGATGCATTAAGCTCTTCGGATGGATCAGTCTCCTATCAACAGAACCGTAAAGGTATTCCGTTGTGGAATATGGAAGAAACAGTGAAAGAACCCAGAGATGGGGAAGATGTTCACCTGACGATTGATTCCAATATTCAGACCGTACTGGAACAGGCCATGAGCAAGGTAAATGAAAAATACAATCCAAATAAAATGACAGCTGTCGTTGCCAACGCTGAAACAGGAGAAATACTCGGCATGGGGAACCGCCCCAGTTTCAATCCGAATCAGTATGAGTCCATCACCAATTACACCAATTACGCTGTCTCCGACCGGTTTGAACCAGGATCCACGATGAAAATGTTCACTCTTGCCGCAGCACTGGAAGAAGGCGTTTATAACGGCAGTGAAACGTATCAATCCGGCACCTATAGTGTCGCTTCGGAAACCATTAATGATCACAACAACGGGGAAGGATGGGGAACCATCACGTATGATGAAGGATTCCGGCGTTCTTCCAACGTGGCGTTTGCCAAAGTGGCACTCGAAAAACTCGGACCTGAAACATTTTTTCAGTATATGAACGACTTTGGTTTTTCCGAGCCTACAGGTATTGACCTGCCGAATGAAGCGGACAGTCTACTGGCAGAACCCAATAAACTCAATACCGCCATCACTGGGTTTGGACAGTCCAGTTCCGTAACACCCATTCAACAGGTTCAGGCAGCGACTGCCATTGCCAACGATGGCACGATGATGAAACCTTTTGTGGTGAAGAGCATGTATAATCAGGAAAAGGAAGAGTATTCCCATGAAGCTGTGCTGGAAGCCGCCGGTACTCCGATCAGCGAATCGACCGCGGCGAAGGTGAGAAAACGGATGAGACAGGTGGTTGCTTCCGAAGAAGGAACAGGGCAGCCGTTCCAGATCGACGGTATTAATGTTGCAGGAAAAACCGGCACCGCCCAGATTAACGATCCTGACAATCCCGGCTATTTAAGTGGTCCGGATGAAAACATCTTTTCTTTTATAGGCATGGCCCCTGCAGATGACCCGAGTATTATCGTGTACGTATCTGTAGACCGTCCGGAGCTTGAACCGACAGAGGCAGGTTCGGCTCCTGTGTCCCAGATATTCAATCCTGTCATGAAACAGAGTTTGTCTTATCTGAACTTGACACCGGATGATGTGGAAGAAGAAAAGGTGTATGAAGAAGACGGAATGAAGGCGGAACGTTACAGCGGGGAATCGGTGGATAATGCGGCATCCGGTCTGAAACAGAATGGTTTGAAGCCTGTCATTATTGGAAACAAAAATACGGTCAAGAGTCAGTACCCCGCACAGGGTGAACCACTTATTATAGGCGATAAAGTGTTTTTGCAGACAGAAGGCAAAGCAGAAATGCCTGATATAAGCGGCTGGTCCCTGCGGGACGTGAAGCGGCTCAGTATGCTGACGGGCCTGGAACTTGATCACATTGGATCCGGTTATGTAACCCAGCAGAGCATAGAACCGGGAGCAGACATTCAGGACGGAGGCTATTTAACCGTGGAGCTGAAAAAAGACCCAGATCAGGAAGAAAGCGAAAACAGCGGAGAAGAAGAGCAGCAGCAGAGGGAATGAGACAGACATGCTGTTCTGAGAGCCGGTGAACCAACATAAGGTGATAGTACATATCACAATGTTATGGTGGTGGATCGGACATGCGCGTATCGTTTGTTACAGTAAGAAAACGTCTTTTCTTTATACTTGCAGCCGGGGCAGCGGCAGTCGTTATTCTTTTGCTTAGGCTTGCTTTTGTACAGTTTTCGATGGGAGAGCGTCTCACGGAGTTTGCGCAGGATTCCTGGAGCAGGGACATCCCGTTTGAAGCAGAGCGCGGAGATATCCTTGACCGTAACAAAGAGGTGCTTGCGGGCAATATCAGCGCGCCTTCTGTGCTGGCAGCCCCGAGGCAGATAGTAAAGCCAAAAGAGGCCGCCGCCCGTCTGGCAGAAGTGCTTGATGCGCCGGAAGATAAAGTCTATGACTGGCTGACCAAAAATCAGTCGCTCGTACGTCTTTCTCCTGAAGGCCGCAAAATCAGCATGGAAAAAGCGTCGGAGGTTCGCGGACTCGGTATCGAAGGTATTTATATTGCAGAAGACAGCCGCCGCCATTATCCCAAAGGGTCTTACCTATCCCATGTTCTCGGATTTGCCGGTATTGACAATCAGGGGCTGACCGGACTGGAGCAGTATTATGATGAGAACCTGAGCGGTGAACCGGGAAACGTTTCCTTTTTTTCGGATGCGAAAGGGAGGAAACTAAAAGATATGGCGGAAGTCTATGAAAAACCGAAGCCGGGAAAAGATTTGATGCTTACCATTGATGCTGATGTCCAGTCGATTATCGAACGGGAGCTTGATGCAGCCGAAGCTGTCTATCAACCGGATGGCGCTCTTGCTATTGCAATGGACCCGGACTCCGGTGAAATCCTCGGTATGAGCAGCAGACCCGACTATAACCCGGAGGAGTTCAGGGACGTGCCTGCTGAAGTTTATAACCAGAATAAGCCGGTTTGGTCCCAATATGAACCTGGTTCAACTTTTAAAATTATAACACTGGCCGCTGCGCTGGAAGAAAATAAGGTGGATTTACAGAATGACCATTTCCATGATCCGGGATACATCGAAGTAAGTGGTACAAAACTTCACTGCTGGAAAAAAGGCGGACACGGGGAGCAGACATATCTTGAAGTCGTGCAGAACTCCTGTAACCCGGGATTTGTAGCCATGGGTGAGAAACTCGGAAAAGACGTTTTATTTGATTACATTGACCGCTTTGGTTTTGGGAAAGAGACGGGCATCGATCTGCAGGGAGAAGGAACAGGCATCCTGTTTAACCGTGAAAACGTCGGGCCGCTCGAGCTGGCCACCACATCATTCGGTCAGGGAGTCTCGGTTACTCCGATACAACAGGTTACTGCGGTGGCGGCTGCGGTTAACGGAGGGGATCTTTACCGGCCGTATATCGGAAAAGAATGGCTGGATCCCGAATCCGGAAAAGTCATTTCTACCAGGACACCCGAAATGAAAGAACAGGTTATTTCCGAGGAAACATCTCAAAAAGTCCGCAATGCGCTTGAACATGTGGTAGCGAAGGGGACGGGGCGCGGAGCTTTCGTCGATGGTTATCGTATAGGTGGAAAAACCGGCACGGCTCAAAAAGCGGTGGATGGAAAATACCTTGAGAATAACCACATCGTGTCTTTTATTGGCTTTGCTCCGGCAGACGACCCTGAAATCGTTGTTTATACAGCCATCGACAATCCTAAAGACACGCTTCAGTTCGGAGGAGTTGTAGCGGCCCCTATTGTCGGCACCATTATATCAGACAGTTTATCTGTCATGGGAGTGGAAAAACGGTCGGATCAGATTGAAAAAGAGAAGCAGTGGGACGATGAAACGCTCGTCGAAACACCGGATGTGACCGGCAAATCATTAAAAGAACTGCACGAGGCGTATTATCCTTTCCGGATTGAAAAAGAAGGAGAGGGAACCACCGTTGCGGCGCAGTCACCGCAGCCGGGAGAAAAAATCAAAGAAGGTGGCGTTATCCGGCTTTATCTGGATGACAAATCGACATCTTCCGATTAGAATAGATAAAGTGCATAAATGCACGAATAAATAAAGCTTGAATATTGCTTCAGGAGAGAATTCGAAAATGAAAACATTACACAACTTGATATCTTATCTTCCAGTAAAACAACAGAATACGATGGATAATCCCGGCATTTATTCGCTGCACATGGACTCACGCACCGTGGAGCCTGCGGGCTTATTTTTTTGCATACGAGGTTATACGGTCGACGGCCACGATTTCGCAGAAGAAGCAGCTGCAAGAGGTGCGGCGGCTGTTATCACCGAAGAAAAACTGAATCTGGACGTTGTGCAGGTCGTCGTTCCGGATACGAAACGGGCCATGGCCGTTCTGGCCGCCGTTTATTATAACCACCCGACCAGGTCTTTTTGCCTTGTTGGAGTGACAGGAACCAATGGGAAGACGACAACCACCCATTTTATTGAGCAGATCTTTCAAAAAGCAGGCCGACAAACGGGTCTGATCGGCACGATGTATACAAAAATCGGCACCGGCGTTACAGAAACGAGTAATACCACTCCGGAATCCCTCGTTCTGCAGCAGACGTTTCATCAAATGGCGGAAGCAGGAGTCGACGTCTGTACGATGGAAGTATCCTCCCATGCTCTGGATCTAGGCCGCGTCAGAGGATCTGCATTCAATACAGCTGTTTTCACCAATCTGACCGCAGAGCACCTGGATTACCATAAAACGATGGAAGCATATAAACAGTCCAAGGGTCTCTTGTTTTCCCAACTTGGCAATACTTATGATGGAGAAAGGCAGACAGCGGTTCTGAACGCGGATGACGCAGCTGCTGAGGACTATAAAAAAATGACGGCGGCTCCGGTTCTGACATACGGGATAGACACGCCGGCTGATATCCAGGCCGGGAATCCGGTGATGTCGGCAGGCGGGACGTCATTTCAATTGAAAACCCCGCTTGGGAGTACAGACGTCCATTTTCCGATCGCCGGAAGGTTCAGTATATATAATGCGCTTGCCGCCGCTGCTGCCTGTATGGCTGAAGGTGTACATCCCGAGATCATTGCTGAAGCCTTGTCAGAGATAAAGGGTGTGCCGGGCAGGTTTGAACCCGTGGATGCCGGACAGCCATTTGCTGTCGTTGTTGATTACGCCCACACTCCCGACAGCCTTGAAAATATCCTCCAGACAGCATCGGAAATGACCGAAAAAACGATGTATGTCATCGTCGGCTGCGGGGGGGACCGTGATACGGCCAAACGGCCGGAAATGGGACGAATCGCCGCTTCGCTGGCGGATTATGCCGTATTTACTTCCGACAATCCGCGTTCGGAAAATCCGGATACCATTTTAAAGCAGATGGCAGCAGGTGCGCCGGAAAGGGACAATGTCTCCATTATTCCCGACCGAAGGGAAGCAATTGAATGGGTGATTCAACAGGCTGAGCCCGAAGATGTTGTCATTATTGCCGGGAAAGGGCATGAAACCTACCAGGTTACCGGCGAAGACGTTCTTGATTTTGACGACCGCCTCGAGGCGGAAAAAGCCGTTCATAAGTGGAACAGGAAAGGGGGCAGGTAAATATGGTTGCTGCTATTACCGCCGGTCTTATTACGGCATTTCTACTGACAGTAATCTTTTCGCCGCTTACCATCCCCCTCCTGAAACGACTGAAGTTCGGGCAGAGCATCAGGACGGAAGGGCCGGAGAGCCACATGAAAAAAGGCGGCACTCCTACAATGGGCGGGATCATGATTTTAATGTCGGTTCTCGCTGCGTCCATTCTCATCCAGGGTATCGTTCTATCCTGGTCAACCAATACGTTTCTTCTTCTTTTGGTGACAATCGGGTTTGGAATGGTAGGCTTCATCGATGATTATATAAAAATAACAAAAAAACGCAATCTGGGATTAACCTCACGCCAGAAACTGGCAGGACAGATTCTGATTGCCGTCATTTTTTTCAGTGTGTTAAACGATAGTTCTTTCAGCACAGACATTGCCGTTCCGGGTACATCCTGGTCTTTTGAAGCCGGGTGGTTCTACTTTCTGCTCGTTGTTGTTATGCTTGTCGGTTCTTCCAATGCTGTAAACCTGACAGATGGACTGGATGGACTGCTGGCCGGCACAGGGGCTGTGGCATTTGGAGCATTTGCTGTTCTGGCCTGGCATGCTGAAATGGCTGATGCTGCAGTATTTGCTGCAACGGCAGCCGGTGCGGTACTCGGCTTTCTCGTATTCAACGCCCATCCTGCCAAAGTATTCATGGGAGATACCGGATCTCTTGCGCTCGGAGGCGGTCTGGCTGCGCTGGCCATTATTACAAAAATGGAATTGCTGCTTGTGATTATCGGATTTGTTTTTGTTATGGAAACTCTGTCCGTTATCCTGCAGGTATTTTTCTACAAATGGAAGGGAACAAGGCTGTTTAAAATGAGCCCCCTTCACCATCATTTTGAATTATCCGGATGGTCCGAATGGCGCGTTGTCGTCACCTTTTGGACGGCCGCAGCTGTGTGTGCGGTGGCCGGTATTTATATTGAGGTGTGGATATGAGAAATACACAATGGTTTAAAGGTAAAAAAGTACTGGTCATAGGGCTTGCTAAAAGCGGCATGGCTGCTGCAAGGCTTTTACATGAGATGGGGGCAGTGGTTACTGTCAATGAAGCAAAGGATATGACAGGCACGAAGGAAAAATCGGTACTGGAAGATATGGGGGTCCGTGTTATGTCAGGGAGTCACCCCTTACATATTGTGGATGAAGGTATCGAGTATGTCGTGAAAAATCCAGGTATCCGTTATGATACCCCGATTATCCGCCGTGCTGTCGACAAAGGACTGCCTGTTGTGACAGAAATTGAACTGGCCGGTATGGTCTGCGGAGGCAGCATCGCTGCTGTTACCGGCTCTAATGGAAAGACAACGACGACGACACTGATTCATGAGATGCTTCTGGAAAGCAGTGTTCCATCTTATGCAGCCGGTAATATTGGGCGGGTTGCCTGTGAGACAGCGGCGGTTGTCCAGCCGGGGGAAGTGATGGTGACGGAAGTATCCAGTTTTCAGTTAAAAGGTACCGAAGAATTTCACCCCCGGACAGCAGTGCTTTTGAATATCGTGGATGCCCACCTAGATTACCACGGGACCAGAGACGATTATCAGCAGTCCAAAGCAAAGATTTTTGCGAATCTAGAAGCGTCGGATGCAGCCGTTTATAATGCGGAAGACCCTGTGGCAGCCTCTATAGCAGAGCAGTCAGATGCCGCTCTTGTACCGTTTTCTGTCAATGGATGGTCCACTGAGGGGGCCTTTATCCGGGATGGCTGGTACTGGTTTTGTGATACTGCGATTCTTTCTGCGGACGAAGCAGCGCTGCCGGGTCGTCATAACCAGGAAAATATGCTGGCAGCCATCGCCTGCGCCATACTTAACGGCGCGGAACCAGACGCTGTACGAACGACTCTTCGTCGTTTTCAGGGAGTGGAACACCGGCTGCAGTTTGTAGGCAGTATTCATAACAGGGACATATACAACGATTCCAAGTCCACCAATATATTATCCGCTGAAAAAGCAGTGGCAGCGTTTGAAGCTCCGGTTGTTTTACTCGCCGGAGGGCTGGACCGGGGCAATTCATTTGATGAACTCATCCCTTCCCTGCAGAAGACAAAAGCCGCTGTATTTTACGGTGAAAGCAGGGAGAAACTGGCGGAGGCGGCCCGGAAAGCGGGACTGGAATCGTGGCAGTTTGCCGATACTCTGGCAGAAGCGGTGGACAAAGGGTTTCAGCTGACCGATGAAAAAGATGTTTTTCTCCTTTCTCCGGCATGCGCGAGCTGGGATCAGTTTCAAACATTTGAAGAACGAGGAGATACGTTTATAAAAGCCGTTCAATCGGTGCAGATCCCCCGGTAATTTGAAAAAAACCTTTTACGTAGAGTGCTGCACGTTGAGAAGGCATGTTCCATTTCACCCGGCATATAAATAGTGGAAAAAGACTTTTCCATGTAAAGAGGTGGCCGTTGTGAAAAAACATGTGCAGCCCGTCGATAAAATACTGCTTTGTTCCCTTTGTTGTTTGTTAATCATAGGATTATTTATGGTCTACAGCGCAGGAACGGTGGTCGGGGAAGACGCCAGGCAGGATCCTTACTATTTTCTGAAGCGCCAATTTCTGTTTACGGCGGCCGGTCTGGCGGCCATGGCGGTACTGAGCCGGACGGATTACAGAGTGTGGCAGCGCTGGTCCCCTGTGCTGTTACTCAGTTGTTACCTGCTGCTGGTGCTTGTTCTTATACCTGGTATTGGAATGGTCCGGGGGGGCGCGAGAAGCTGGATAGGTGTAGGCGCTTTTTCGATCCAGCCGTCTGAATTTATGAAGCTTGGAATGATTATATACCTCGCTTTCTACTTAACGCGCCATCAAAAGCGGATAACGTCCTTTGGAAAGGGAATGCTTCCGGTACTCACCCTTATTTTTGCGGCGTTTGGTCTGATTATGATGCAGCCGGACCTTGGTACCGGTGCTGTTATGACGGGGACATGCTTTGTGCTGCTGTTTGCAGCCGGAGCGAGAATCAGGCATTTTTTTATACTGGGCGGTGCCGGGATTATCGGTCTGGCGGGATTGATTGTTTCGGCTCCTTATCGTCTGCAGCGGATTACGTCATTTCTGGATCCCTGGTCAGACCCGCTTGGGGCAGGATTTCAGATTATCCAGTCCCTGTACGCTGTGGGTCCCGGCGGATTATTTGGACTTGGGTTTGGCGGAAGCCGGCAGAAACACTATTACCTGCCGGAACCGCAGACCGATTTCATTTTTGCTATTCTGGCTGAAGAAACAGGATTCATCGGAGCTGGATTTGTACTTGTGTTATTCGGAGTGTTTTTGTGGAGAGGACTTGCCGCCGCGATGACCGTGCCGGATATGTTTGGGGCACTGCTTGCATCCGGGATCTGCGGTATGATTTTTATACAGGTGCTGATCAATGTGGGTGTTGTCACCGGTTTGTTTCCGGTTACGGGCATTACACTGCCATTTCTTAGTTACGGAGGGTCTTCGCTCACTCTTTTATTGGCGGCAGCCGGCATTCTGCTGAACATCACAAAGCACCGAACAACTTATGATTAAAAGGGGATATGGGAGGATATGATGAAAGTTGTTGTAACAGGTGGAGGGACCGGCGGCCATATTTATCCGGCCCTTGCTCTTATTAAAGAAATAGAGCGTCTGGAACCAGGCAGCGAGTGTTTATATATCGGGACGGAGCAGGGACTTGAAAGTGATATTGTGCCACGTTCGGGTATTCGTTTTGAAACGATCACCATCAGCGGATTTCAGCGCAGCCTGACCTGGAAAAATGTAAGAACGGTATGGCGTTTCTGGCGGGGAACAAAAAAAGCGAAGGAGATGCTGACTTCCTTTGGTGCTGATATTGTTATCGGAACCGGTGGTTATGTGGCCGGTCCGGTTGTATTTGCCGCCTCGAAACTGGATATTCCGACTGTCATTCATGAGCAGAACAGCATTCCGGGCCTGACAAATAAGTTTTTAAGCAGATTTGTCGATAATGTCGCTGTGTCATTTAAGGATTCCGCTGCTTATTTTCCTGCCTCCAAAGTACGTTTTACAGGGAACCCGAGAGCCTCAGAAGTGTCGGGGACACGCACAGAAAACCCGCTTCCCGCCCTTGGTCTTGATCCAAACAAAAAAACGGTACTCATTGTAGGCGGGAGCCGGGGAGCTAAGCCGATAAATGATTCATTTCTGGAAGCTCTACCCGAAACAGCAGAAAAAGAATGGCAGTATCTATATGTTACGGGGACGGTTCATTATGATAAAGTGATAGAAGAAACGAAAAAAGCCGGTAATCCGGATAATGTTATCATTCAGCCTTTTATTCATCATATGCCTGAAGTGCTGGCGTTTACGGACCTGTTAATATCAAGAGCAGGCGCCACAACGCTTGCAGAAATTACAGCGCTCGGAGTCCCCTCGATTCTTATACCAAGCCCATATGTTACGAACAATCACCAGGAAAAAAACGCAGAATCGCTGAGCCGTGCCGGCGGAGCCGTTGTGTATAAGGAAAATGAATGGAACGGTCCGGCACTCCTTCATGAAACAGATGCTATCCTCTCTGATAAAAAAAGATGGGAAACGATGCATGAAGCAGCGAAAACACTGGCTGCGCCGGATGCTGCAGCCGACATCTTCCGCGTTATGCAGCATTTAATGCAGCCGGACGGCTGCGATAAGGAGGAACGATGAATGATGGAACAGGTTTTCCGCGAGTTGCAGGATGCTGACATTGGAAGAGTGGCTTGGAAGGAACCAATGTCCAAACATACGACCTGGAAAATCGGCGGACCGGCGGATGTGCTTATTGAACCAGAGGGAATAAAAGCACTGCAGCGGGCTATGGCCGTTATTACAACATGGAATGTACCGTGGCGGGCTGTGGGAAGAGGATCGAATCTTCTGGTGGATGACGCCGGTATTAAAGGGGTTGTCATTAAGCTCGGCCGGAACATGGAATATATGGAAGAAAAAGATATGCAGATCCGGGCAGGGGCCGGCTTCTCTTTTATTAAACTTGCTACGATTTTGAGTAAAAAAGGGTACTCCGGCCTTGAATTTGCCGGAGGCATTCCGGGAACCGTCGGCGGGGCTGTTTTTATGAACGCCGGAGCACATGGCTCGGATATGTCTGATATTGTAGTGAAAGCTCACGTTCTCTATCCGGATGGCAGCTTGGTGTGGCTTACCAACGAGGAGCTGCAATTTTCCTACCGCACTTCCATTCTTCAAAAAGAACGGGCAGTGGTCTGTGAAGCAGTTCTGGCTTTGACAGAAGGTAACAAAGACGAAGTGGTGGAAGAAATGAAAAAACATAAAGATTACCGCCGCAGCACCCAGCCATGGAATTATCCGTGTGCAGGCAGTGTATTTCGTAATCCCCTTCCCGATCATGCCGGAGCCCTGATTGAACAGGCAGGATTAAAAGGGTATCATCACGGAGGGGCCGGTATTTCAGAACAGCACGCGAACTTCATCGTTAATGTAGATCAGGCCAAAGCTTCGGATGTTTCAGCCATCATCAAACATGTTCAGGATACCATTTACGAACTATACGGGATTACCATGCAGACGGAAGTGGAGACAGTAGAACGAAACGCGAACCTATGACAGGAGGGTCTGCAGGTGGCGGACAAAAAGGTAATACCCGCAGAAGAAAAGATACCGGCATTAAAGGAAAAACGAAAAAAACGCACCAACCGCCGGCTTATCACATACCTCTCTGTGTTTTTTTTCCTTATTCTGCTCGTTGTTTATTTTCAGTCACCGCTCAGTCATATCCGCCATATTACGGTGGAAGGGAATGAGCATACCTCACAGGACAATATAATAGACCGTATCCATCTGCAGACAGGGGACGGAATGTGGACGGCGGATTTGTCCCAGGCTGAAGAGTCCGTACAAAGCCACCAGGAGATCGAGAACGTAACGGTGGACCGTTCCTTTCCCTCCACCGTTACCATCCAAGTTCAGGAATATCAGCGTATGGCTTACGTGGAAACCACCGGTTCGTTTGTTCCTGTTTTGAAAAACGGAGAGATTCTTTCGGAAAAAACGTACGAAGAACTGCCTTCTGATGCTCCGATTCTGCGGAATTTTGAAAACAGGGACAAGCTTGCAGCTTTTTCTAAAGAACTAAGTAATCTTGGAGAAGGGGTTATGAACCGTATTTCTGAAGTCATTTATTCCCCTGTTGAAGATGATCAAAATCGACTGAGACTTTATATGAATGATGGAATTGAAGTAGAGTCGACGATTCAGAACTTTGCTTCCCACATGGCGCAGTACCCTTCTGTAGCAAGGCAGGTCGATCCCGGGGCAGAAGGAATACTTCACATGAAAATGAGTCCCTATTTTGAAGCGGAACAGTCTGATGCGGCAGAAGGAGAGGAGGAGAGCGTTGAAGAAGAGTAATATCCGCTGGTTTACCGCTCTGCTTTTCATGATTGGGTTTCTTCTTGCTGTAACCTATCAAACAGCAGCGGACGGGGGACAGCAGGATCAAGACACGAATGATCGGGAAGAGGACCGATTAAGAGAAAGCGTACTTGAAGAGCAGGAGAAGAACAAAGAGCTGACAGAAGAATGGAGAAATCTTCAGCAGCAGGTAAGGGAGATGGAAGAAAGTCTGGCTGAAAGTGAAACATCTTCTTTTAATCTGGTGGAAGAATTGAAGAAAATGAGAATGCTCACCGGAGAAGTTTCGGTCAGGGGAGAAGGTATTGCTGTCACTCTAAATGATTATCAATACGTACCCGACGATGAAAATCCAAACCAGTTCTTAGTGCACGAACGCCACATCCAGCAGGTGATGGACGAGCTCTTTCTTGCCGGTGCAGAAGCTGTATCTGTCAACGGTTACCGGGTGACCGAAAATACATATATTCAATGTACAGGGCCGGTCATTACCATTGATGGTCATACGTCCTCCGCTCCTTTTGTCATACAGGCGATTGGAGAATCCGGACAACTCGAGGCGGCTTTGGAAATGAACGGAGGTGTAAAGGACCAGCTGGTTAATGAGAATGTGGAAGTAGGTATTCAAAAGAAAGATCTCGTAACGATGCCGGCCGTGGGAGAAAGGAGTGAATAGATTGCGGGTTGTGCTGAAAACAGCCGTCCTCCTGGTGACCGTCCTCTGCGGGTACGTCGCAGCATCCAAAACAGAACAGATCCCTTTCACGAACGCCTCCGACCGTAATGACGTGCTCAAACTTCAGGAAACGCTGGAAGAAGAGCAGGAGCGAAGGCAGGAACTTTATGAACGCATCAGAGAAAACGAAAGTCTACTGAAAGAGTATAATACCGAACAGAAAAACAGCAGGGAATATGCGATGCAGCAAGCTGTAGAAGATCTAAAGGCAGAAGCGGGAATGACAGAAGAAAGTGGAAACGGTGTAAAAATAACGATCTCGCCATCCGGAAATGCAGATACCGGCAAAGGGAGATCAGTCCGGCCGGTTCTTTTGCGGCGGATGGTAAATGAACTGAACCAGTTCGGGGCCGGGGCAGTGTCCATAGAAGGAAAACGTATACTGGAAACGACGGCTTTCCGGAGTATAGACGGGGTCACCCATATCGACGGCCGGAGACTTCCGGATATTCCCCTTGAAATAAAAGTAGTGGCGGAAAATACGGATCAGTTATACAACGAACTGCTCGTCTCTGAATCAAAAGAATATTTTTCTTTGGAAAATATGAAATTAAACGTTCAAAAGAAAGAAAATCTCACTGTTCCTTCCCATAATGAAGTGAGACGGGTTCAGCATATGGAAGTTATGGAGGAAGATGAATAATGTGGCTTCCGGTACTCGGGCTTTTAACAGGTATACTGATTGGACTTTTGACTGGAGTGGAAATCCCGCCGGCTTATCATGTTTACATTCTTCTTCTTCTGCTCGTTATGGTGGACGCCCTTTTCGGAGCATTAAAGGAAACCCTGAAACAAAGCTATTCCAACATTCTTTTTCTCACCGGTCTGTTTCTCAGCCTGCTGCTGGCATGGGGACTGGCTTTTCTGGGCCGCCAACTTGGTGTAGAATTATATTTGGCACCGCTGATAGCGCTTGGTATAAGAATCTTTCAAAATACCGCTGTTATCAGAAGGGAAATTCTCTCCCTTATTCGTTCAGATAAATGAATGTTGCAGGTCAATGCAGGAAAATCAGATCGGCAAAGCGAAGTGTAACAGCACTGAAAATAAAACGTAATTAATTTTTCTGTCATTTTCCACACGTACCGCCGGTTTACATGATATGATGGAATAGAGATCAACTGTCTTAAGAGAAGGCATATCAGATACAGCAGACATATGCAGTAGGAGGTGCCATGAGATGAACAACGAAGATACGTACGTCAGCCTGGATATCGGTACGTCCGGAGTGCGGGTCATTGTCGGAGAAATGTCCGGTGGATCCCTGAAAGTAATGGGGGTGGGCAACGCTCCGTCCACCGGACTGAAGAAAGGCGCGATTGTTGATATTGATGAAACCGTCCAATCCATCAAAAACGCGGTTCAGGAAGCGGAAAGGATGGTCGGTCTTGAAATTGAACAGGTGGTTGTCGGGGTAAACGGTAATCACATTCATATGCAGAACTGCAGCGGGGTTGTGGCTGTCTCAAGCCCTGATCGTGAAATCAATAATGAAGACATTGAACGGGTCATGGACGCAGCACAGGTTCTCTCCATCCCCCCTGAACGCGAAATCATTGATGTTATTCCCAATCAGTTTATCGTTGACGGTCTGGATGGAATCAACGACCCGCGCGGTATGCTGGGTGTCCGTCTGGAAATGGAAGGCACTATTATTACCGGAGCCAAAACGGCATTACATAATTTACTTCGGTGTGTGGAAAAAGCCGGGCTGACTGTGGCAGATATCTGTCTTCAGCCCCTGGCTGCCGGAACGGTTGCCGTATCCAAAGATGAAAAAGCCCTCGGTGTCGCGCTGATAGATATCGGCGGCGGGGCCGCAACGGTTTCTATTTTCCAGCACGGGAAAATGCAGGCAATGTCGGTTCTGAATATTGGCGGCGACCATATAACCAACGACATATCCGTCGGACTCCGGACCTCTTCGGAAGAAGCCGAACGGATAAAGCGCGAGAATGGACATGCCTTTATTGATGATGCCTCCGATGAAATAACGTTTGAAGTGGCTTCCATTGGCAGTGAGGAGCCCGAGGAATATTCACAATACGAGATTGCGCATGTTATTGAACCGAGAATGGAAGAAATATTAGAATTGGTAGATGATGAAATTCGCAAACTTGGTTATTCGGATCTACCCGGCGGCTGTGTGCTCACCGGCGGCACCATCATGATTCCCGGATCCCTTGAGCTGGCCCGGGATGTGCTGCGCCTGAGCGTCCGGACAGCTGTGCCGGACTATATCGGCGTGCGGGAGCCCGTTTATACTATCGGCATCGGTTTGATAGAGTTTGCCCATCAAAATGTGAAAATCCAGGGCCGGGAGCCTTCTGCCTCCGTCTCTTCCGGTAAAACGGAAGCGGCCCCTGCGCCTGAACGGGCCAAGCCGGAAAAAAGAGAAAAACAGGAAGATGATCCCGGCGTGAAGGATAAAATGAAAAATTTCTTTAAGGTATTTTTTGAATAGCGGATTCGTGCGGCAGCCCTCCACGTTTCAACCCGTAAAACGACGGGAAAGGACGTTCTGGAACAAGGTGCACGGTAATTTGAAAGATCTGACGAATGAGGAGGACCTTTAATGTTGGAATTTGAAATGGATATGGAATCACTCGCACAGATTAAGGTCATTGGTGTAGGAGGCGGCGGTTCCAACGCAGTAAACCGTATGATTGAAAACGGACTGCAGGGTGTTGAATTTATCGCCGTAAACACAGATGCACAGGCCCTTCAGCTGTCCCATGCTGAAACGAAACTGCAGCTTGGCGGAAAGCTGACAAGAGGACTTGGTGCTGGAGCCAATCCTGAAATCGGCAAGAAGGCTGCCGAGGAAAGCAAAGAACAGATTGAAGAAGCTCTGACCGGTGCAGATATGGTCTTCATCACTGCCGGTATGGGAGGCGGAACCGGTACAGGTGCCGCACCTGTCATTGCCGAAGTAGCAGGTGAAGTAGGAGCACTGACAGTTGGAGTTGTGACACGCCCGTTTATGTTTGAAGGAAAGAAAAGATCGACCCAGGCCTCAGACGGCATTTCCGAACTGAAAGAAAACGTGGATACGCTGATCGTTATTCCAAACGACCGGCTTCTTGAAATCGTAGACAAAAATACGCCGATGCTTGAAGCTTTCCGCGAAGCAGACAACGTGCTCCGCCAGGGTGTACAGGGAATTTCCGATCTTATTGCAGTTCCCGGGCTCATTAACCTGGACTTTGCCGACGTGAAGACTATTATGAGCGAAAAAGGATCCGCTTTGATGGGCATTGGTATTGCTACAGGGGAAAACCGTGCTGCAGAAGCTGCAAAAAAATCCATATCAAGCCCTCTCCTTGAAACGTCTGTTACCGGCGCACAGGGTGTCCTGATGAACATCACCGGGGGTACGAATCTCAGTCTGTTTGAAGTACACGAGGCAGCGGAAATTGTATCGGAAGCTTCGGATTACGATGTGAACATGATTTTTGGGTCTGTCATTAATGAAAACCTGAACGATGAGATTGTCGTTACCGTTATTGCGACCGGTTTTGAAGATAATAATGACCAGAAGCAGCAGACAGAACGTAAACCAGCAGGTCAGCAGCGCAAAGAAGTGTCCCAGTCTTCTTCCCGCCCTGCACCGGAAAAAGAAAAACCTGCAGAAGAACCACAGGAACAGCGGCAGGAATCCTCCGAAGATGAGGACACACTCGACATTCCAACATTTCTGCGGAACCGCCGCAGAAGAAAATAAATACTGCCCAACAAGCTCCCTCGGCTCCTATGCCGAGGGAGCTTGTTTTGTGCAGACGGAAAAAGACGGCAGCTTGACAAAATTAGTGAAAAGAAGAAGAAATGCCTGCCATAAAATGACACACTTTGTACGAGAACCGATTTATAATAAGCAGTACTTCTCCTGTTCATGAAACGAAGGGAGGGGAGAGCTGTATATTATGTTGACCTTTTATGGGGAATGAATGTCTGCATTCACCTGCTGCTCTTTTGGGGTACCGCAAAGTGGACAAGAAAGCAGGTGTCCGCCAAAAGAGTGTGGATAGTATCGGCGGCAGGATCCTGCAGCGTTTTTACAGTTCTGACTCCATTTGAAGACTGGCTGCTGCAGCCCGGCAGCGCGTTATTTCTTTCTGTGGTGCTCGTACCGGCAGCGCTTGGCTTTTATTCGGTTACGTTATTTCTTCAGCAGCTGTTTGTGTTTTATATGCTCGGTTTTTTAACTGCTGGTATCATAACCGGCCTTCATATGATGGTGTATTTTCAAGTTGGACAAGGTTCGGCTTGGATGCCGGGAGCATCTCTTTCTTATGGATTTATTTTAACTGCGGTTCTTCTTGCAGCCGTAACCATTCATATGCTGCAGACTCTCGGAAAAAACCGGGAAACGAAAATCGAAAAAACCACTAAGGTCATTTTAGAAATTGACGGACAGCGGTGGGAAGCTTCCGCCTTGGTGGACACCGGCAACCAGTTAAAAGATCCGCTTTCCGGCACGCCTGTCATGATAGTGGAACTGCAGCTGTTTGCCTCCATTCTGACGGAAGAAGAGTACAACACATGGAAAAAGGTAATGGAAAATGGAGCAGTGGGGAAATTGGAAGACTTCAGCATATGGAAAAAGCGGTGGAAATTAATCCCTTACCGTTCAGCGGGCCAGGAAATGAAATGGATGTTTGCCCTGCGTCCGGACGGAGTGTATCTGAAAGAGAAACAGCATGAATCGGTCCCGCTTCTGGTGGGTGTCGATCCTTATCCCCTTTCAGGAACGAATGATTTTCAAATGATTATTCCGGCGGAAGCGCTCCCGGAATCCAACGCTTCCCGGAGTGCTTAATCTTGAGACAGGAGGTATTTGCTTGAAGAAAGGAACAATCACTGTATTTTGGATGAAAATACTAAGAAAAGTTGGATGGAAGCCGGATGACCTTTATTATATTGGTGGAAGTGAAGCCCTGCCCCCTCCCTTATCCAAAGAAGAAGAAGCTCATTATATCAGCAGACTTCCTGAAAACGATGAAGCAGCCAGGTCCGTACTGATTGAGAGAAACCTCCGTCTTGTCGTCTATATTGCCAGGAAATTTGAGAATACGGGAATTAATATAGAAGATCTCATCAGCATCGGAACGATAGGGTTGATAAAGGCAGTGAACACCTTTAATCCGGAAAAAAAGATTAAGCTTGCCACCTACGCTTCCCGCTGCATTGAAAACGAAATATTAATGCATCTGCGGAGGACGAATAAGCTCCGTTCTGAAATATCGTTTGATGAACCGCTGAATATTGACTGGGATGGAAATGAACTGCTCCTGTCGGACATTCTGGGAACGGATGAAAACATTATTACAAAAGGCATAGAAGAAAAAGTAGACCGGCGGCTCCTGAAAAAGTCTCTTGAAATACTGAACCCCCGGGAAAAACAAATTATGGAGATGCGCTTTGGGCTGGCTGGAAACCAGGAGCAGACGCAAAAAGATGTAGCGGATCTGCTCGGCATTTCCCAGTCCTATATATCGCGTCTGGAAAAGCGGATTATTAAACGTCTCCGCAAAGAATTCAATAAAATGGTGTGAAGCCTGAAAAACAGGTTCAAAAGCCTTTGCGCCGCTTCCTGCAAGGAAGATGGATAAAGGGATGGTCTCTTATCCAACTGCATATTTTTCCCTCGTCAGGACATACTGAACATGAACAGACAAGATGAGTAAATGAAGCCGTCTGCGGTTCATTTCGACATCCAGACCTGGGGGGGAAAACGTTGGCACGCAGTAAAGTTGAAATATGTGGTGTAGATACATCCAAGCTTCCCGTTTTAAAAAACAAGGAAATGCGCGAGTTGTTCAGTCAAATGCAGCATGGTGATGAAATGGCACGGGAAGAGTTGGTGAATGGAAATCTTCGTCTCGTATTAAGTGTCATTCAGCGTTTCAATAACCGCGGAGAACATATGGATGACCTTTTTCAGGTCGGCTGTATCGGTTTAATGAAATCGATCGACAATTTTGATCTCAGCCAGAATGTACGTTTTTCGACATACGCGGTACCAATGATTATCGGTGAAGTACGCCGTTACCTCCGCGATAATAATCCAATACGCGTTTCAAGATCGCTGCGGGATACGGCGTATAAAGCACTTCAGATGCGGGACAGGCTCATGGAGGAAGAAAATCGTGAAAAGGAACCGACCGTTCAGGAAATGGCAGAAAAACTGGAAATGCCAAAGGAAGATGTCGTATTTGCCCTTGATGCCATTCAGGATCCTGTATCGCTGTTTGAGCCGATTTACAACGACGGCGGAGATCCGATTTATGTGATGGATCAGCTCAGTGATGACAAGGAGCAGGATCATAAGTGGACCGATCATCTGGCCCTTCAGGAAGCAATGGTTCAATTGAACGGCCGGGAGAAAATGATTTTGGATATGCGTTTTTTTCAGGGAAAGACTCAAATGGAAGTGGCTGATGAAATCGGGATATCGCAGGCACAGGTTTCACGTTTGGAAAAAGGAGCCATATCCCAAATGACCCGTTTTTCAAGCATGTGATGACATGAATCATAAGGGGTTCTGCCTTCGTCAAAAAAGACGAAGGCTTTTTTTGCCGGAATGAATATGAAGACCGCACTCTCTGCATATAATGAATTACATTCTCTCCTGCCGCGCGCTGCATGAAACCATGGAGGACGGACAAAGGTACGAACCTGAACGTAAAGGGGATAATTCGATGCGGATATCGGAACTGCAGGCAAAGGATATTGTTAATATGCATACCGGGAAGCGTCTCGGCCACGTAGGAGACGTGGATATCAATGTGGAGACGGGACATATTGAAGCAGTGATTGTAGGAGGATCTGCTAAAATGATGGCCCTGTTTCATAAAGAAGACGAGTTTATGGTACCGTGGACACATATAGTAAAAATTGGTTCGGATGTGATTCTTGTCAATCTATATGAGCCGGACCCCGACTAAACCGCTGAAAAACTGGAAAAGAAAGCTTTTCTATTGCAAACACGGGAAATATGTTAAAATGGATACAACGAAAACGACATCCTTCAAAAAAGGAAGAGATTGGATGGAACAGGAACCGTTTTACCGCTTTGACAACCGCCACTGGCGGGTGAAAGCAGAAATTCTGCCATATGAAGTTACAGCCGGCATATCGTCCCGCTCAGGAGGGGTGAGCGAACGTCCGTATGACTCTCTCAACACAGCTTTTCATGTTGGAGATGATTCCCGCGCTGTCCGTGAAAACAGGCGTCTCACAGCAGAATCTGCTGGATTTCCGCTGGAAAACTGGGTGGCTGCCGAGCAGGTTCATCAGGCAGATATATTAAAAGTGGACAATAAGCACTGCGGCATGGGAGCATTGGACCGCAAGAGCAATGCGGGGAATTATGACGGGCTCTATACGCGCGAAAACGGCATTCTTCTGGTCAGTTTATACGCGGACTGTGTTCCGCTCTTTTTCTCGGCTCCGGGACATGCCTGTATCGGCTCCGCGCACGCAGGATGGAGAGGAACGAGCATGAATATAGCCGGAAAGTTTGTCTCCACCTGGCACACGGAGGAAGGTATTCCTCCAGAGGACGTTTATGCTGTCATCGGCCCGGCTGTGTCGGAAACGGTATATGAAGTGGACGATGGTGTCATTGACGCAATGAAAAACGTGCTCCCGGAAGATGAACGTGCTCCATGGAAAGCTTCCCCTTCCGGAAAATGGTTCCTTTCTGTAAAAGAGATGAACCGTCTGCTCCTGGAACAGGCGGGAGTGCCGCCGGAACAGATTTATATGAGCTCGCACTGTACATACCTTGAGGAAGAGAACTTTTTTTCCCACCGGAGGGATGGCAGTGCTTCCGGCCGGATGGCGGCTTTTATCGGGATGAACGGAACAGGAAGGTAAAAAGGAGATGCTGCTAGTGAATGTGAAGGAAAATCTCTCCCGGATTGAACAGGAGATACAGGCTGCCTGCAACCGCTCGGGAAGAGACCGCTCGGATGTACATATCATTGCTGTAACGAAATACGTTACGACGGACAGAGCACTTGAAGCTGTGGATGCAGGCATCCGTCATATCGGAGAAAATCGTCTGCAGGGAGCTCTTGAAAAGTGGGAAACATGCCGCGGACAGGCTTTTCTCCATTTTATTGGATCCCTGCAGAGCAAAAAAGTAAAAGATATCGTAGATAAATATGACTACTTTCATTCTCTGGACAGACTCGGTCTTGCACGCGAATTCCAGAAACGAAGTCCGGACAACCACGTCGTTCCCTGTATGGTACAGGTGAATGTTTCCGGGGAAGACAGCAAAGCCGGAGTTGCTCCGCAGGACCTGGAAGGTTTTATCGCTGATCTGAAAGAATACCCTGCCGTCCAGGTGGTAGGTTTGATGACAATGGCGCCGTTTGAAGAAGATCCGGAACAGACACGCCCTGTTTTCCGGAAACTCAGGGAACTGCGTGATGACATACAAAAGCAGCAGCACCCCCACGCCCCCTGTCATCATCTATCGATGGGAATGTCGAACGATTTTGCGGTGGCAGTCGAAGAAGGAGCAACTTTTGTGCGTATTGGTACAGATCTGGTCGGGAGCCGGCACGGATAGATCCGGAGGACCATCAAGGAGGAAAACCGATGAGCTTCAAGTCCAAATTTAAACGCTTTTTTGAACTCGAAGACGACGTCGTCGAAGAAGAAGTGGAGCGTCCGCCCGAAAAGGAACGGACAGATTCCGCAAAAGAGGAAAAAGGCGGGAATGTGGTGAGTCTGCAGAGCGTACAGCAGTCTTCCAAAGTGATTCTGATGGAACCGCGCGAATACGACGAAGCCCAGGAAATTGCCGATCACGTGAAAAACCGGAAATCGGTGATTATTAATCTGCAGCGTGTCGATTCCCAGCAGGCCAGAAGAATCGTTGATTTTCTGAGCGGTACTGTTTATGCTGTGGGAGGGGAGATTCAAAAAATCGGTCCCAGTAACTTTTTGTGTACGCCGGATAATGTGGATGTTTCCGGTGATATTTCTGAAATATTATATCCTCAGGATTAATAATAAATAAAGGAGAATGCCCTGCATGCAACTCATAGGAAATCTGCTTATAAGAGGGATGGAGATATATTCGTATATCATCATTATTTACATCCTGATGTCCTGGTTCCCGAATGCCCGGGAATCGTCTTTCGGCCGGATACTAGGCGCGATGGTTGAACCTTACCTGGAACCGTTCCGCCGGATTATACCGCCGCTTGGTATGATAGATATTTCGCCGATTGTTGCCATTGTAGCCCTGCATTTCGCAAGATTCGGTGTAATGGCGTTGTTTTTTTAGATGATGCCGGTACTTGAACATTTCCGCAAAGAAGAGCACCCTTTTGTCGAGCAGGCACTGGAATGGAAAAACACGGTCGAAACGATGTATCAACGCAGGCTGACCGGATTCCTGAATCCAAGAGAACAGGATATTCTGGCTTCCATCGTCGGGCGGGATGAGGTCGTCTATCTATCTTTTTGGGGAGGACAGGAGCACTGTGAACGGAAAAGGGCGCTCCTTTACCCGTTTTATGAAGAGATCACCGAGGACGATTTTGATATTCAGCTGTTTCAGATTACCTACCCGCAAAAGTTCGTCACCCTTACCCATCCTGATGTTCTGGGGTCGTTGACGGGTCTGGGTCTCAAACGGGAGAAATACGGGGACATTGTGAAAGGTGACGGAATTTTTCATTTTACGGCCGCGGCTGATATTTCCCTGTATATCGAGATGAACCTCGAACAGGTTGGAAAAGCTTCCGTACGGACTGAGATTCTCCCCCTTTCAGAGATGCTTCCGCTTGAAGATCACTGGGAGGAAGTACATACGACGGTTTCTTCGCTGCGCCTGGATGTTATGGTTGCAGGCATGTATCAGCTTTCACGCAGCAAGGCCCTGCCTTTTATAGAAAAGGGGAGAGTGAAAGTCAACTGGAGAACCGAAGATAAACCTTCTTTTACTCTGGAACCCGGGGATTATGTATCGGTGCGGGGCAAAGGCAGAAGAAAATTTATCGGCTCGGCGGGAGAAACAAAAAAACAGCGGGTCCGGATTACGTACGGAACAAAAACAGATAACAAAAACACATAAAGCAGGAAAAAGACAGAAGATGTCGAACGTTATAACACAGGAAGACATAATTATCAGAAGGATAGCAGGAGGTGCGGTAATTTGCCATTAACACCACTCGATATTCATAATAAAGAATTCACAAGAGGATTCCGGGGTTATGATGAAGATGAAGTAAATGAATTTCTCGATCAGGTCATTAAAGATTATGAAAGTGTCATGCAGGAAAAAAATGAGCTGTTTACGAAAGTAAATGAACTGGAAGAAAGATTGGAGCATTTCTCCAACATTGAAGAAACGTTGAACAAATCCATCCTGGTTGCGCAGGAGTCTGCTGAAGAAGTGAAGCGTAATGCCCAGAAAGAATCTCAGCTCATCATTAAGGAAGCCGAGAAAAATGCCGACCGCATCATAAATGATGCCCTGAATAAGTCGAGAAAGATTGAACTTGAAATTGAAGAGCTGAAGAAACAGGCATCCGTGTACCGCACGCGGTTCAAAATGCTCATCGAGGCCCAGCTTGAGATGCTGCATAATGAAGACTGGGATGAGGTGGTGGACACCGAAAACGAAGAAAACGTTCAGGAAAGTGTACACACCGGGGAATCCCGGCAGGTTGACTAAAAGATCTCATCTGTTCTATACTTTTACAATAAAAGAATAGTCATCTGAACGAAGAAAGGGACGAGCCTGATGAGAGAAACCGTTTAGTTCAGCGAACTGTGGATGGTGGGAGCACAGCAGCGGTCTCATTGAAGGACATCACCCTGGAGTTCCCACGCCGAATAAAGGAGGCGTGAGGCGGCTTGCGGCCGTTATACCGAATCAAGAGGATGATGGATACCGATATCTGTCATACAATCAGGGTGGTACCGCGAGGCCTTCTCGTCCCTTTACAGGGGCGGGAAGGCTTTTTTTGCACCGTGTTCCTGGAGAGGTACATGCTCCAAAATGATTTTAAGCGGTATGAGAATACAATAGGAGGATCAATCATGAGCTATAAAGAAACATTATTAATGCCGAAGACTAAATTTCCGATGAAAGGAAATCTTCCCAACAAAGAACCGGAACGGCAGAAGCAGTGGGAAGAAGAAAATATGTATGAAAAGGTGCAGGAACGCACGAAAGGACGGCCGCTCTTTGTCCTTCATGACGGTCCGCCTTATGCAAACGGCGACATTCACATGGGTCATGCCCTGAACAAAATACTCAAAGATATTATCGTACGGTACAAATCGATGAACGGTTACCATGCTCCTTATGTTCCCGGCTGGGATACCCACGGGCTCCCCATTGAAACGGCACTCACCAAAAACAAAAAAGTGGACCGCAAAAAGATGTCGACGGCGGAATTCCGGAAAGCCTGCGAAGAATATGCGATGAATCAACTCGACCGTCAGCGCAGTCAGTTTAAGCGTCTCGGTGTGCGGGGGGACTGGGACAATCCTTATATCACTCTTAACAAAGAGTACGAAGCCCGGCAGATTCAGGTTTTTGGAGAAATGGCGAAACGTGGGTATATCTATAAAGGACAAAAGCCCGTTTTCTGGTCTCCTTCTTCGGAATCGGCACTTGCTGAAGCAGAAATCGAATACCATGATAAAAAATCACCGTCCATTTATACAGCTTTCGATGTGAAAGACGGCGGCCGGGTTCTGGATGGAGATGAACAGTTTATTATCTGGACGACCACGCCATGGACCATTCCGGCCAATCTGGCCGTGGCTGTTCATCCGGAGCTGGACTACGCCGTTGTACAGGTGCAGGAAGCGAAGTATATCGTTGCGCGTGATCTCGTGGAAAATCTGGAAACGGAACTGGAGTGGGAAACCCCTCAGATTCTGCAGACAGTAAAGGGGAAAGAACTCGAACATCTGACGGCAGCGCATCCGATATACGGCCGAGATTCCATTGTAATTCTCGGAGACCATGTGTCACTTGATGCAGGAACGGGCTGCGTGCATACTGCTCCGGGACACGGGGAAGATGACTACAGGATTGCCCAGCATTACGGTCTGGAAACTCTCTGTCCGGTAGATGACAAAGGGTACTTCACGGAGGAAGCCCCCGGATTTGAGGGTGAATTCTACGATCATGCCAATAAACCTATCACCGAAAAGCTTGATGAAGTTGGATCATTGCTGAAACTTACGTTCATTACGCATGCGTATCCCCACGACTGGCGTACAAAGAAGCCGGTTATATTCCGGGCGACCGCTCAGTGGTTCGCGTCCATTGAAGATGTACGCAGCGAGCTGCTTGAAGCTGTAAACGGCGTGACATGGCTGCCTAAATGGGGAGAGACACGTCTTTACAACATGGTCAGAGACCGCGGGGACTGGTGCATTTCCAGACAGCGTGCGTGGGGCGTGCCGATTCCGGTCTTTTATGAGGAAGACGGCACCGAAATTGTTACCGATGAAACGATTGAGCACGTATCCCGTTTGTTCCGGGAACACGGGTCAAACATCTGGTTTGAATGGGAGACAAATGACCTTCTGCCGGACGGCTACACGTCGGAAAAAAGTCCAAACGGCGGGTTCACAAGAGAAATGGATATTATGGATGTCTGGTTTGACAGTGGTTCATCCCATGAAGCGGTGCTCGAAGAACGGGAGGAACTAAAACGCCCTGCGGATGTTTATCTGGAAGGGTCCGATCAATACAGAGGCTGGTTCAACTCATCACTGACGACCAGTGTGGCGACCAATGGTGCATCTCCCTACGACATGATTATCAGTCACGGTTTTGCTTTGGACGGCTACGGTCGGAAGATGAGTAAATCACTCGGTAACGTGATGGTGCCAAATGATATCATGAAGCAGCTTGGAGCTGACATTCTGCGGATGTGGACGGCTTCGGTCGACTACCAGGCGGATGTACGCATCTCAGACGAGATACTGAAACAGGTCGCTGAAGTATACAGGAAAATGAGAAACACTTTCCGTTTTCTGCTCGGTAATCTCCAGGATTTTGATCCAGGCGCGAACCGTGTCCCTGAGGAAGAACTGTCCGAACTGGACCGCTATATGAAGCTCCGCCTGAATGATCTGGTGGAAAAAACCAAGCGTGGATATGATCAGTATGAATTTGCGAACGTGTATCACACTCTCCATAATTTCTGCACGATTGACTTAAGTTCCTTCTATATGGATATTGCCAAAGACACGCTTTATATCCACCCGGAAAATGATTCGTCGCGGCGTGCTTTCCAAACGGTCATGTATGACACGTTAGTTGCCCTTGTGCAGTTATCAGCGCCCATTATGCCGCACACAGCTGATGAAGTGTGGGAGTATATTCCGGGAACACAAGCGTCAACGCCGCAGCTGACGGATATGCCCGACGCTGTCAAAAAACAGGGGAACGAAGAACTGAGACGTAAATGGGATACCCTTATGGAAATCCGTGACGAGGTATTAAAGGCGCTGGAAGAGGCCAGAAACAACAAGGAAATCGGCAAGTCACTAACAGCCGCTGTTACCATTTATGCCGGAAATAATGTATATCCGTTTTTGTCAGGAGAAAACCTGGAACAGCTGTTTATCGTTTCTAAAGCTGAACTTGCAGACACAAAAGAAGCGGCTCCCGATTCCGCAGAGCATTTCGAGCATACCGCTGTTGAAGTGCACCCGGCCGAAGGTGATACATGTGAACGCTGCTGGACTGTGCGGACGGATGTCGGAAGCGATCCGGACCACCCGGGTCTGTGCAGCAAATGTGCCGGTATTGTTAAAAATCATTACAGTCACGTGAATACAGCCGACTAATGTTTCGGCCGGATGCGGCTGAAGAAAAGCAGGTGTTCCAATAAATATGAAAAAGTTATTATATTATGGACTGGCACTGTTCACCATTGCGGTCGACCAGCTGACTAAATGGCTTATCGTTCAGTACATGGATGTAGCAGAAAGTATAGAGGTTATACAGGGGTTTTTCTATTTAACATCCCACCGTAACTCAGGGGCCGCTTTTGGCATGCTCCAGGGACAGATGTGGCTGTTTTACATCGTGACGGTGATTGTGGCTGTTTTCATTGTCTATTATCTGCACAGCTACGGCATGCAGAGTAAATGGTACGGCATTCCCCTGGCCCTTATTCTCGGGGGAGCGCTTGGTAACTTTATCGACCGGGTGCTTTTCGGGGAAGTGGTGGACTTCTTCAATGTCTACATTTTTTCGTACAATTATCCGATATTTAATATCGCTGATTCCGCACTTGTCACCGGGGTGTTGATGCTCATTGTGAAAATGGCGGCAGACGACTGGAAAGAAAAGAGGAAAGAGAAACATGGATAAGTACCACACATGGCAGATAACAGAAGAAGACGCCGGAAGCCGGATTGACAAATTTCTGGCCGGCTCCGGCAGCGGCTGGTCAAGAACGAAAGTGCAGCAGTGGGCCGGCGAAGAGAAGGTTCTCGTCAATCAAGACGCCGTAAAAAGCAATTATGTTCTACGAAACGGCGATAAGGTGGCAGTCAATGAAACAGAGGAAGAGGAGCAGCCGCTGCTTCCGGAATCCCTCCCGCTTGATATTTATCATGAAGATGAAGATATCATCGTCGTCAATAAGCCGAAAGGGATGGTCGTTCATCCAGCCCCGGGACATTATTCAGGCACCCTTGTAAATGCGCTGCTTTATCACTGCTCGTCGTTATCATCTGTTAACGGCGATGAAAGGCCGGGTATCGTCCACCGTCTTGATAAAGACACGTCGGGACTGTTGGTCTGTGCTAAAAACGACAGCGCTCATCTGCATCTTGCCGCGCAACTTCAGGAAAAGCAGATGAAGCGGGTGTATCAGGCGGTTGTGCACGGGAGTATCGTGCATGATACCGGCGTCATTGAAGCTCCTGTCGGCAGGGACACAGGGGATCGTCAGAAGATGGCGGTCACAGATTATCATTCCAAAGAGGCGGTCACCCACTTCCGGGTGATGGAGCGCTTTGAGGAGTTCACATTGGTGGAGTGCCGTCTTGAAACCGGAAGAACCCATCAGATCCGGGTTCACTTCTCTTATATCGGTCACCCGGCTGCAGGAGATCCAAAATATACCCGGAAAAAAACCACCGGCCTCAGCAGTCAGGCTCTCCACGCTTCGGGTCTTTCTCTCATCCACCCTGTGCACGAAGAATGGATGAACTGGGAAGCACCGCTCCCTGAAGAAATGAACGTCATGCTTCAAGATCTTCGAAAAAAGGATTGACCCCGGAAGCATAATCTGACATAATCTATACAAACGATATGAAAATCCTTTAAAGACAGTCCTGTGAGGCTGGGAAGGAAACGGCTGCCGCCCCTTTTTGAAAGAGGGGTGGTGTATCAAACACGGTCGCACATCCTCTCCCCCAAACGGGCGGGAGGATTTTTTTATGACAAAATGTTTCGGAAGGGAAAGGTCGTGGGACGAGTGGGCGAAGATCGGACATTACTCGATGAACAGGCGGTGCGGCGGGCATTGACACGGATTTCGCATGAGATTATTGAAAAAAATAAAGGTGTGGAAGAATGCGTGCTCGTCGGTATTAAAACAAGAGGCATTTACATTGCCAATCGTATAGCCGCAAACATTGAACGGATTGAAGGAAATGCAGTACCCGTCGGCGAGGCTGATATTACATTGTACCGGGATGATTTAACGTACCGAACCGGTGAAGGGGAGCCGGAGCTTCGGGGAACCGATATTCCGGTGGATATCAAAGACAAAAAAATTATCCTGGTGGATGACGTTCTGTACACCGGCCGTACGGTAAGAGCTGCCATGGATGCGGTCATGGACCTCGGCAGACCCGCCCACATTCAGCTGGCAGTGCTTATCGATCGGGGACACAGGGAGCTTCCGGTCCGGCCGGATTTTGTCGGAAAAAATATCCCTACATCCAAAGAAGAAATCATCGCCGTGAAACTGCAAGAGACAGACCGGTTTGATGAAGTGACCATCAAGAATAAAAACAGTTAAACCCGCTTTAAATCAGTCCAGTGAGGCTGAAAAGGGGTATAAATGGAGCAGGAGAAACGTGTCTTCCTGTCTCCTGTTTGTACCTCTTTGCCTGACGGGCAAAGATTTTTTTTGCCCGTTGAAGAGAACATCAACCAGAACAGGAGAGATGACATATGGAAGACACGCAGGTGAAATTGAAAAAAAACGACATCCCAAAATGGAACAAATGGCTTATCCTGAGCATGCAGCATTTATTCGCCATGTTCGGGGCCACTATTCTCGTTCCGGCGTTGACGGGCCTCAGCCCGGCTGTTGCGCTCCTTTCGAGTGGACTGGGAACCCTCGTTTACCTGATCATTACCAAAGGGCAGATTCCTGCGTATCTGGGGTCATCGTTTGCCTTTATTATGCCCGTCACATCCGCCATGGCTCTCGGGGGTCCGGAAGGAGTCATGATCGGGACATTCGCAGCCGGTGTTGTCTACAGTATTACGGCGCTGCTTATAAAAGAGACAGGCGTACAGTGGCTGATGAATCTGCTTCCGCCCGTTGTAACCGGACCGGTCATTATGGTCATCGGGCTCGGTCTGGCTGGCACAGCGGTGGATATGGCGATGAACTTTGATGATCAGAGCGGGCAGTACGTACAACCGGCCCTTCATTTCAGCATTGCTCTGGCGACCCTTGCTATAACGATTATCGTTTCTGTTTTTGTGAGAGGGTTTTTGAATCTCATTCCGATTCTTATAGGACTGACGGGAGGTTACGCAATCGCACTTGAAGCCGGCATCGTAGATATGAGCGGCATTGCGCAGGCCTCCTGGTTCCGGGTCCCGGATCTGGTTGTACCTTTTATAGGATTTGAGCCGCAGTGGTCATGGAGCATTATTTTCATCATGACGCCGATTGCCGTCGTTACTCTGGCCGAACATATCGGCGATCAACTCGTCCTAAGTAAAGTCGCCGGCGAAAACTATGTAAAAAAGCCGGGTCTGCACCGCTCTATCATGGGAGACGGAGCAGCAACCATTGTTGCTTCCCTCATAGGCGGACCGCCAAATACCACCTACGGGGAAAATATCGGCGTACTCGCGATCACGAGAGTTTTCAGTGTGTACGTCATTGGAGGGGCAGCGGTTCTCGCTATTGTCTTTGGATTTATCGGGAAGATTGAGGCTCTGATAGCAAGCATTCCGGGTGCGGTAATGGGCGGGGTATCCCTCCTGCTGTTTGGCATTATCGCCTCGTCCGGTCTTCGGGTGCTTATAGATAATAAGATTGACCTCGGTGTAAAACGAAATCTGATCATCGTCTCTGTCATACTCGTTATCGGTATAGGAGGTGCTTTCATCGAGATCAATGAGAACCTTGAAGTTTCGGGAATGGCCCTTGCAACGATAACCGGTATTATTCTAAACGCGGTTCTGCCTGGAAAACAATACGGGTTCGGCAACGGTGCCATGTTTGAATCCCTTGAGGAGAGCATGAAAGAAGACGAAGCCGCCTGACTTACTCATATGCCCCGCGTTCTTCAGACACGAAAAAGAAGGAGGAACAGCCGATGATTCGAATGGATGCTGATGACAAAACGAAAACAAGCAGCGGCCCGGCGCACGTACTGACGATGGAAGACTGGGATGTGAGTGCTATTCATGCACTGCTTGAAAAAGCCCAGTATTTTGCCGACAACCCGGAAAAACTGCCGCTGCAGCGCCTGTACGCCGCCAACCTCTTTTTTGAACCAAGCACCCGCACGAAAATAAGTTTTGAAGCGGCGGAACGGAACCTCGGTCTGGATCTGCTCCATTTCGAAGCGGATACATCCAGTGTTATCAAAGGAGAAAGCCTGTACGATACCGTCAAAACCCTGGAAAGTATCGGAGCGGATGTTGTGGTGATCCGCCACGGCCGGGAGCGTTTTTTTGATGAACTTCGCGGACACGTCCATATACCGATTATCAATGGAGGCGACGGCTGCGGCCACCATCCGACCCAGTCTTTTCTGGATCTGCTCACGATCCGCCAGGAATTCGGCACCTTTACCAATGTGAATATCGTCATTGCCGGAGACATTTTTCACAGCCGTGTAGCCCGTTCGAACATGGAAGTGCTTAAAAGACTTGGGGCAAACGTGTATGTGAGCGGTCCGAAAGAATGGATGAGTGAAGAGCTTCTCCAGCGGTATCTGCCGATGGATGAAGCCGTGGAAACTGCTGATGTCATGATGATGCTCCGTATTCAGCATGAACGTCATACAGTCAAGATGGTGGCAGGTCCCGAGGAATACCATAAACGGTTTGGTTTGAATGAAGAGAAAGCAGCACGCATGAAACTAGGCGCTGTTATCATGCATCCGGCACCGGTCAACCGGAATGTGGAACTTGCTGATGCATTGGTGGAGTCCGACCGGTCCAGGATCTTTAAGCAGATGAAAAATGGAGTGTTCGTGAGGATGGCAGTGCTGCATCACGTACTGGAAAAACAGAAAGGATGTCTCGATCAATGAAACGAAAGCTGATGCTTGAAAACGGAAGCGTATTTACAGGAGAGGCGCTCGGAAGTATGCGCCCAACAGCAGGGGAAGTAGTATTTAATACAAGTATGACAGGATATCAGGAAATATTATCTGATCCCTCCTATTGTGATCAGATTGTTACCCTGACCTACCCTTTAATTGGTAACTACGGTATTAACCGTGATGATTTTGAAACGCTTCACCCGGCAGCAGGTGGTTTAATTGTGAAAGAATCTGCTCATCACCCAAGTAATTTCCGGAGTGCCGCCCGTCTTGATGACTGGTTGAAAGATAAAGATATCCCTGCACTGTCCGGGATAGACACCCGGATGCTGACCCGTATCATCCGCGAGCACGGTACACTCTACGGGAGGATGTTCAACGTGGAAGAAGATGAAAAAGAGATATTGGAAGAACTTCGTGCTCTGCAGCCGACGCGCAATAAAGTGAAAAAAGTGTCGACCCGCGCAGCCTATCATGCGCCCGGAAGCGGCCGCCGCGTCGTCCTTATGGATTACGGTGCGAAACACGGGATTGCCGGGAATCTCATTCAGCGGGGGTGTGACGTCTTCGTTCTTCCATATGACACCCCGCCTGAAGATATTTTTGAACTGAACCCGGATGGGATCATGCTCAGTAACGGCCCGGGGGATCCCGAAGATGTCCCGGAATCTGTGGAAACATTGAAAGCGCTGCTCGGGCACATCCCCATATTCGGAATATGCCTTGGCCATCAGCTTCTCAGCCTGGCATGCGGAGCTTCTTCATCGAAGCTGACGTTCGGCCACCGCGGGGCGAATCATCCAGTGAAAGATGTACGGACGGGGCGGGTTGATATGACATCCCAAAACCACGGGTATACCATTGACAGACAGTCTTTGATGGGAACGGACCTGCAGTTGACTCATGTCAATGTAAATGATGGAACAGTCGAAGGAATTGCTCACAATGAACATCCTGCTTTCAGTGTGCAGTATCATCCGGAAGCAGCTCCAGGGCCGCAGGATTCCAACGATTTGTTTGATGAGTTTATGAAAATGATGGACAAAGAGCGAACAACGACATCTTTAGTATAAAGGGGAGAGAGAGATGCCAAAACGCACAGATATTCAGAAAATACTTGTCATCGGCTCCGGGCCGATTACAATCGGGCAGGCCGCAGAATTCGATTATGCCGGAACCCAGGCATGCCAGGCGCTGAAAGAGGAAGGATATGAAGTCATTCTCGTTAACTCTAATCCCGCCACCATCATGACGGATACGACGATGGCTGATAAAGTATACATGGAACCGCTCAGTCTTGACTTTGTAACCCGTGTGATCCGCAAAGAAAAACCGGATGCTCTGCTGCCGACACTAGGCGGCCAGACCGGCCTGAACATGGCGATGCAGCTGTACAGGGAAGGTGTACTTGAAAACCACCGGATATCTCTTCTCGGTACAGAACTTGAAGCGATTGAGAAAGCCGAGGACCGGGAAGTATTCCGCTCTTTGATGAGAGAGCTGAATGAGCCGGTTCCCGAAAGTGAGATTGTACACAACCTTGAAGAGGCACAGGATTTTGTCGAATTCATCGGTTATCCGGTCATTGTCCGTCCGGCGTACACACTCGGCGGTACCGGCGGCGGGCTTGTTCATAATGAAGATGAGCTGGCCGAAACCGTGGAAACCGGCCTGAAATACAGCCCGGTAACCCAGTGCCTGATTGAAAAAAGTATTGCCGGTTTCAAGGAGGTCGAATACGAAGTCATGCGCGATGCCACCGGGGAATGCATCGTCGTCTGTAACATGGAAAACATCGACCCGGTCGGTATTCATACCGGGGATTCCATTGTTGCGGCACCGAGCCAGACCCTCTCCGACCGGGAGTACCAGATGCTCCGCAATGCATCGCTGAAGGTTATCCGTTCTCTTGAAATCGAAGGCGGCTGCAACGTCCAGTTCGCGCTTTCACCGGACAGTTTCGATTACTACCTGATTGAAGTGAACCCGCGGGTGAGCCGTTCCTCCGCGCTCGCGTCCAAAGCAACAGGTTATCCGATTGCAAAGCTGGCCGCAAAAATAGCAGCCGGGTACCGCCTGGATGAATTGAAAAACCCGATCACCGGAACGACCTATGCAAGTTTTGAACCGGCGCTTGACTATGTCGTGACCAAAATTCCACGCTGGCCGTTCGACAAATTTGAAGCAGCCAACCGGAAACTGGGGACGCAGATGAAAGCCACCGGTGAAGTGATGGCAATCGGACGGAATATGGAAGAGTCCATCATGAAAGGCATCCGCTCCCTTGAAATAGGAAGGCATCATTTGTGTGCACCGGAATACAGGGAGTATTCGGATGAAACACTGACAGACAAACTCGTGTACGCCGAAGACGAGCGCCTGTTTTTCATCGGAGAAGCATTCCGCAGGGCGTGGACCGTAGATCATCTGCAGCATCTTACAGGAATCGATCCTTTCTTTCTCGAAAAACTTCTGGGGATTGTCAGAATGAGCGAAGAATTATCGTACGAACCGGGACATATCGAAAACCTGACTGCAGCCAAAGAAATCGGCATCCCTGATACAGAAATCGCGCGGACGTGGAACTGGCAGGAAGAAGAAGTGTATGCGCTGCGCCGCCGTAAAGGAATCATGCCGGTATACAAAATGGTGGATACGTGCGCAGCAGAATTTGAATCGGAAACTCCTTACTACTATTCCACGTATGAACAGGAGAATGAAAGCAGCCGAAGCGGCCGTCCATCTGTTCTGGTCCTTGGATCCGGGCCTATCCGTATAGGTCAGGGGATTGAATTTGATTATGCCACGGTGCACGCTGTGTGGGCGCTGCAGGAAGAAGGCTATGAAGCTGTTATTATGAACAATAATCCGGAGACGGTATCGACGGATTTCAGCACGTCCGACAAGCTTTATTTTGAACCGTTGACAGTAGAGGATGTTATGCACGTGGTGGATTTGGAACAGCCGGAGGGAGTCATCGTTCAGTTTGGAGGACAGACTGCCGTCAATCTGGCAGATGAACTGCATGCCCGCGGCGTAACGATTCTCGGGACGACGCTTGAAGATATGGACCGCGCTGAAGACCGTGATAAATTCGAACATACTCTTCATCAGCTGGATATTCCGCAGCCTCTCGGCAAAACAGCGGTTTCGACCAGCGAAGCCCAGCAGATAGCATCTGATATTGGCTATCCGGTGCTCGTGCGGCCGTCGTATGTACTCGGAGGCAGAGCGATGGAGATTGTTGATGACGAGACGGAATTGCGCTCTTATATGGACCGGGCTGTCAAAGTAAATGAGAAACATCCTGTACTCATTGACCGTTACATGGTTGGTAAAGAAGTGGAAGTCGATGCTGTGTCCGATGGAGAGACTGTCTTTATCCCGGGTATTATGGAACACATTGAAAGAGCGGGGGTTCACTCCGGCGATTCCATTGCTGTTTATCCTTCGTGGACTCTTGACGAGGCAGTCAAACAAAAAATCGTGGAACGTACGATGGCTATCGGCAAAGGATTGAATATTAAAGGACTGCTCAATATCCAGTTTGTCATTCATGAAGATGATGTGTATGTTCTCGAGGTGAATCCAAGAGCAAGCCGGACCGTACCATTTCTAAGTAAAATCACCGGTGTTCCCATTGCGGCCGCGGCAACGAGAGCCATAGCAGGCACAACGCTTGTGGAACAGGGATACACTGACGGTATGCTGCCGGAGAAAAAAGAAGTTTCTGTGAAAGTTCCGGTATTTTCTTTTGCAAAACTGCGCCGCGTGGATATTTCGCTCGGGCCGGAAATGAAATCTACAGGTGAAGTCATCGGCCGCGACGCTTCTCTTGAAAAAGCGCTCTATAAAGGATTGATTGCATCCGGCATGAGCATACCTGCGCATGGTTCAGTACTGTTCACGGTGGCGGACAAAAATAAGGAAGAAGCATTGAAACTGGCACAGCGTTTTCATGCCATCGGCTACACGCTGCTTGCGACCAAGGGGACGGCGGATTTTCTGCGCAGGCACAATGTACCTGTCCAAACGGTAAATAAAGTATCCGAGTCTTCTCCGGATCTGCTGGACGTTATCCGAAAAGGACAGGCTCAATTTATCATCAACACGCTGACAAAGGGAAAGCAGCCGGCACGGGATGGATTTCGTATCCGGCGTGAAGCCGTGGAAAACGAAGTGGTCTGCATGACATCGATGGACACAGCGGATGCGCTGCTGAGAGTGCTGGAAATGTTTTCGTTCTCTACCGAGGCTGTGCCGGAAATGACAAAACGGACGACGCCGTCATCCAACGGAGTAACGGTATGAAGAAAGAGAACATGACAATAACCGCCCACCACAGCATCGCCCGGGATATTTATGAAATGGAACTTGAGGGGCACCTCGTTCAGGAGGTGGAAGAACCAGGGCAGTTTCTTCACATCCTGCCCCCTTCCAGCGGTTCGATGCTCCTGCGGAGGCCGGTCAGCATCTGTAAAACGGACAAAAAACGAAGCCGCTTAACAATCGTTTACCGTGCCGAGGGAAGAGGGACGAACCAGTTGGCCCGGGCTCCGGAAAAAAGCAGCCTGGATGTACTGGGACCGCTCGGGCGAGGGTTTCCGGCAGCCGGCGTATCCACGCAGGAGCATGTACTGCTTGCCGGCGGCGGAATCGGTGTACCGCCTTTGTATGATACGGCTTGTGACTTAAGGGAGAAAGGGATACAGGTGACGACGGTTCTGGGATTCTCTGATGCAGCGGCGGTGTTTTATGAAGAACCGTTCCGAAAGCTTGGAGATGTGTACGTGTCAACAGAAGACGGAAGTTACGGCACCGCCGGTTTTGTGACAGACGTGATGGCCGAAGAGGAACTGTCTTTTGACCGGATTTTTGCCTGTGGTCCCGTCCCGATGCTGAAAGCTCTCGAGAAGGTGTATCCAAAAGCGCGGGGCAGCATTTCACTGGAAGAACGGATGGGGTGCGGCCTCGGAGTCTGTCTGGCATGTGTCTGTCACAGCCGGGAAGATACAGACGGAACGGATTACCGGAAAATCTGCAGTGACGGACCAGTATTTTCATGGGGAGAGGTGCTTTTATGAGCAGAACATCAGTAAGTCTGCCGGGACTTGAAATGAAAAACCCGGTAATGCCGGCTTCGGGTTGTTTTGGATTCGGAGAAGAAATCGGAGCCTTGTATGACCTCGACGAACTGGGTGCGGTTGCACTGAAAGCAACGACGCTTGAACCGCGTTACGGGAATGAAACGCCGCGTGTGGCTGAAACATCTTCGGGTATGCTGAATGCCATCGGGCTGCAGAACCCCGGTTTGGAGAAGGTAATATCGGAAAAACTTCCTTCTTTTTCCTCCAAGCATGTACCGCTTCTTGCCAATATTGCCGGAAGTACGATGGAAGATTATGAAGCGGTGGCCGGCGCACTTTCAAGTACCGGGGCAGTTGGTGCACTGGAGGTGAATATTTCATGTCCGAACGTGAAACAAGGAGGCATTGCCTTTGGTACCGATCCCGCCTTGGCAGCAGAGTTGACTGAACGGGTGAAGGCTGTATCAAATGTTCCGGTTTATGTGAAACTATCACCGAACACAAGTGATATCACTTTGATTGCCGAAGCGGTGGAGAAAGCGGGAGCAGACGGTTTAACGTTGATTAACACGCTGACGGGAATGAAAATCGACCGGAAGACAGGCAGACCGCTGCTTGCCAATCAGGCCGGCGGATTATCGGGCCCGGCGGTTAAGCCGGTTGCTATCCGGATGGTTCACGCCCTCCGGCAGCAGACGAAGCTGCCGATCATCGGAATGGGCGGCATCATGGAGGCAGACGACATTGTGGAATTTATTATGGCCGGTGCTGACGCGGTTGCTGTAGGCACCGCCAATTTCACGAATCCTTTTATCTGCCCTGAATTGATTGCGGAGCTGGACGGTATTTTAGAAAACGAACAGGTGGATCATCTGTATGATCTGCGTGCAGAGGAGGCTGGTGTGCGTTGAACTATCCGCTGATTATTGCTATGGATTTTAAAGACAAAACAGAAGCCGGTGCTTTTCTGGAGAAGTTTGGAGAAGAGGAGTTGTTTTTAAAAATCGGGATGGAACTGTTTTACCGGGAAGGACCGGCGCTCGTTCATGCATGGAAGGAAAAAGGACACCGTGTGTTTTTGGACCTGAAGCTGCACGATATTCCCAACACGGTAAAGAGTGCCGCCCGTCAGCTCGCTTCCCTGGAAGTAGACATAACAACGGTGCACGCTGCCGGCGGCACGCAGATGATGGAAGCGGCGCGTGAAGGTCTGGAAGCGGGCACACCGGCAGGGAGACCCGTTCCGGCCTGTGCGGCAGTGACCCAGTTGACAAGCACGACCGAATACATCATGAACAAAGAAATCGGTATTCAGGGAACGTTGGAGGAATCGGTACTTCGCTATGCAGCGGGTGCCGCTGAAGCAGGAATCGACCATGTCGTGTCATCGGCGTGGGAAGCAGCGTCCATCAAAAATCAGATACCAGCCATGAAGGCTGTTACCCCCGGTATCCGCCTGAAAGAAGATGCAGCAAACGACCAGAGACGGGTTGTTACACCGGATCGGGCAAGGGAATACGGCAGTGATGCAATTGTTGCAGGCCGCAGCATAACCCTGGCAGAAGATCCGCTTCAGAAGTACCGGATGATGAGGAAACAATGGAGGGAGTATTAAAATGAGAGAATGGCTGGCAGAGGAACTGTTAAAAATCGAGGCTGTGAGTTTAAGCCCGAATGAACCGTATACGTGGACATCCGGTATCAAATCCCCCATTTACTGTGATAACCGGTTAACGTTGTCTTATCCTGCTCTGCGCAAAGCGATCGCTGGAGGTCTGGCGGATATGATCCGCAGGAAATATCCGCAGGCCGATCTCGTGGCAGGAACAGCAACAGCAGGAATTGCCCATGCCGCGCTCGCTGCGGATATACTTGAACTGCCGATGATTTATGTCCGCAGTTCCTCGAAGTCCCACGGAAAGGAAAACCGGATTGAAGGAGAAATTCAGAACGGACAGAAGGTGGTCATTGTAGAGGATCTTATATCCACCGGAGGGAGCGTTGTCAAAGTAAAGGATGCTTTGCTTGAAAACGGAGCCGAGGTCCTCGGAACGGCTGCCATTTTTACGTACGGACTTCAGAAGGGAGAAGGCCAGCTGCAGCAGGCAGGGCTTGAGTGGGAAACACTCACCGATTACGGCACCTTAATTGAAACGGCGCTCGACAACGACTATTTAAGCGGCAAAGAAGCCGGGCGGCTTCGCCGCTGGAAGCAGGATCCCGAAGACGAGAGCTGGATGCAGACCGATGAAGTGTTTCCTTCGTAACAACCTATGCAAAAAACCTGACTTCCACTGCATGGGATGGAAGTCAGGTTTTTTGTGATGTTCTCTATTCCTTTGCGTGCAGGCGGAGGATAAGGTCCTGGTCGGGAGTGACAAACACAGTAGACTGGTTGTCATAGGTAACAAAACCTGGTTTTGATCCATTTGGTTTCCAGACGTGTCTGATGCTGGTGTAATCGACGGGGACGGACCCGGATGCCCGGGCTTTTGAAAAATAGGCGGCGATGTTAGCAGCTTCGAGCAGTGTTTCCGGCGAAGGATCGCTGTCTCGGATTACAACGTGGGAGCCTGGGATATCTTTTGTGTGAAGCCACGTATCTCCACGGTTCGCAGCACGTGATGTTAAATATTCATTCTGCTTATTGTTTTTGCCCACCAGAATTTCCGTGCCGTCCGAAGCTCTGTATTTTTCAAGAACCGGTTTGGCAGGCTTATTCTTTTTGCGTTTTTTCTCCTGCCTTTTTTTGATATAACCTTCTTCAGACAGTTCTTCACGGATTTCTTCGATATCTGAAGGTGCAGCGGTTTCCAACTGCTGGATGAGCTGCTCCAGGTACTGCATTTCGGACCGGGCTTCTGTGATCTGCTTTCTGCTCATCTCAAGCGACGTCTTTGCCTTGTTGTACTGCCGGAAGAACGCCTGTGCATTGTCTGAAGGAGCTTTTAAAGGATCGAGCGGTATCGTTATGGTCCCGCCGTTTTCATCATAGTAGTCTATGACATTTATCTCTTTCTCTCCTCCATGGACCATATGGAGATTTGCCGTCAGCAGTTCACCGAATTTCTGTGCCTCGTGAGCATTTTCCGCCCGCTTTTCTGTTTCTTCAAGCTTTTTGATTTTCTTTTTATTTTTCTGCCATTCATTGCGCAGCATACGCTCCAGATCGTAAGCCCGCTGTTTGACGCGATCCCGTTCAGCCTTTCCGGAGTGAAAACGATCCAGCATTCCGCCCGTGGAAGAAAACGTCTTCTGTTCTCCCCCGAGGTGGTTCATATCCAGAACAGCGTAATATTCTTTGGCGTCCTGCACGATAATCTGCGGCGTGTAGTCTTCATCTGCTGCCTGCTTCATCAACGTCGTGAAGGTGGAGGCGATGGTTGGAGCACTTGCTCCGCTGCCGCTTCGGTGGATGACTTCTTTTGCTGTCTGCGGAGAAATCCCCGTGAATTGCTGAACCAGCTGCTGATCCAGTTTCCCCGCGTTCATATCCAGCTTTCGGATGACAGTTTCATCATCGGCTTCGAGAGGGTTCTCTTTGTGCTGTTCAGGCGGGTGGACATATTCTCGGCCCGGCAGGATGGTCCGATAGCTGTTCACCGATGGCGGCAGGTGTTTCATACTGTCAAGAATGGTTCCGGTCTTTTCATCGACGAGCATGATATTACTGTGTTTGCCCATAATCTCCACGACGAGGTGCTTTATGGACGTATCTCCGAGCTCGTTTTTCCCCTCAATGACGAAGGTAACAATCCTTTCCATCCCTTCCTGTCTGATTTCCCGGATAAAACCGCCTTCGATATGTTTGCGGAGAAGCATGCAGAACATCGGAGGTTCTTTTGCATTATCGATTTTCATTCCAGTGACATGCATCCGTGCAAAGCCGGGGTTCGCTGATAACAAAACCTGATGGTTCTGGTGATTTGCCCGGACAGTGAGGAGCAGGTCTGTTTTATAAGGTTGTTTTATTTTAGTGATACGGCCGTTCAGGAATGTATGGCTGCATTCATCAACGGCTGCTTTCGTCATGATTCCATCAAAAGACATACGGACATTCCTTCCTTTCTGCTGTCTCACAAGTATAGCATGAATGACGGCTTGTCTGAATACAATGTGATGATACGTTGAACGACAAGGAGCGAGCGGAATGAACTGGTACAACCAATCCCGGGAAGAACTGGAACGGATTCTGAACGTGTCGGCAGCGTCGGGACTGACAGACGAAGAGGCTGCGGCGAGAAAGAAACAGCACGGAGCGAACCGCCTTGAAGAAAAGAAAAAAACTCCGCAGTGGAAACTTTTCCTGCAGCAGTTTCAGGATATGATGATTATCCTTTTGATTGGCGCGGTTCTTGTTTCAGCGATGCTGGGCGAATACGCGGATGTGTTTACCATTCTTGGTATTGTTTTATTGAATGGGATCCTTGGCTTTGTACAGGAAAATAGAGCGGAGAAATCTCTGGATACGCTGAAAGAGTTATCTTCCCCTATGATAACTGTTCAACGCAGCGGCTCCTGGATAACGATCCCCTCTGAAGATGCGGTGCCGGGGGACATTGTGAAACTAAGAAGTGGTGACAAAATCAGCGCTGATATCCGCCTGATCAACGTTCAAGGGTTGACGACGGAAGAGTCTGCTTTAACCGGGGAGTCCCAGCCGGTTGAAAAAGAGGCGGCAGCACTGGAGAATAAAGATCTCCCCGTCGGAGAAAGAGTGAACATGGCTTTTTCCGGTACGCTTGTCACCAAAGGCCGGGGGGAAGGAGTTGTGGTCGCTTCCGGAATGAAGACGGAAATGGGGAAAATTGCCCATCTGCTGTCAGAATCAAAGACTAACGAGACGCCGCTGCAGCAGAGACTGGCCCATCTCGGAAAAATATTAATCAGTGGAGCACTGATTTTAACAGCACTCGTCGTGTTACTAGGTATTATACAGGGGCAGCCATTTTACAAGATGATTCTTTCCGGTGTGTCATTGGCGGTCGCTGCCATACCCGAAGGACTACCGGCGATTGTGACGGTAGTGCTGGCCCTTGGAGTGCAGCGCATGATTAAGCAGAACGCCATCGTGCGGCACCTGCCGGCTGTGGAAACGCTGGGGTGTGCATCCATCATCTGTTCAGATAAAACAGGAACACTTACCGAGAACAAGATGACCGTGACGGGTATATGGAATGAATACGGATTATCGGTGCGTAAAAAGCGAAAAGACCAATTCGACCGGCGCCGCTGCGAAAATCTTCTTATCCAGTCCGTTCTTGCCAGTCAACACGCCGTTGATACGTACCTTGAAGGCGCATCGAGCAGAGGGGACGCCACAGAGACTGCGTTAATGGAAGCAGCTCAGGAGCTGGGAATCTCTTTTCCGGATCTGTTTTCGGAATACGAGGTGCAGCGGGTATTTCCTTTTGACTCGGAGCGTAAACGAATGACGATGCTTGTCAAGGACAGGCAGGGACGGCGGTTTGTGATCAGTAAGGGGGCCCCGGATGTGCTGCTGAAAAAATGTACACGCCTGCAGAAGCAGAACAGCGCCGCCCCTCTCTCCCGTGGAGATATGAAGGAAATCAAGCAGATGATTGAAACGATGGCCTCCCAATCCTGGCGCACGATTGCTGTGGCATCGAGGACTCTTTCATCCCATGAACGAATCGAAACGGCAGCTGACGCTGAGAAGGAGCTGACATTCACAGGCATGGCCGGTATGATGGACCCCCCGCGCCCGGAAGCTGCCGCCGCCGTCCGGGAATGCCGTAAAGCCGGTATCAAAACGGTTATGATTACCGGCGACCATAAAACAACAGCCGCAGCAGTTGCCCGGAGTATCGGCATTCTTCCTAAGTATGGAAAGGTGATGAGTGGACAAGAATGGAATACGACAGCTCCTGAGAAGAAACGGGAATTGCTGCAGCGGACGTATGTGTTTGCCAGAGTCAGTCCGCGGGACAAGCTCGATATCGTACAGGAACTGCAGAAAGCAGGACACGTTGTTGCCATGACGGGAGACGGGGTGAATGACGCGCCTGCGCTGAAAGCCGCTGACATTGGGGTTGCAATGGGACGGACAGGGACAGATGTTGCCAAAGAAGCTGCTGCTCTTGTTCTGCGGGACGACAATTTTTCAACGATCCGCGCAGCGATTAGAGAGGGACGCAACATTTATGATAATATCCGGAAATTTATCCGTTATATGCTGGCCTCCAATGTAGGAGAAATTCTTGTCATGCTGTTTGCGGTCATGCTTGCGCTGCCGCTGCCGCTTGTTCCGATACAGATCCTCTGGATCAATTTAATCACAGACGGTCTGCCTGCGATGGCTCTTGGAGTGGATCAACCGGAACGCGACGGGATGAACAGGCCGCCGCGGTCAAAATCAGAAAGTATATTCGCAGACGGCATGGGAAAAAAGATTGTCAGCCGCGGGTTTTTAATCGGCATTGTCACCCTGATTGGGTTTATGACAGCGCTCTGGGAGCACCCGCAGGATCTTGTCCGTGCACAGACCATTGCCTTTTCCACTCTGGTGATGGCACAGCTGATTCATGTGTTTGACTGCAGGGCGTCTTCGTCCATCTTTGATCGGAGACCGTTTGAGAATACATTTCTTACGATGTCTGTTTTATCGTCTGTGCTGCTGCTTTTGATTGTCATCTATGTTCCGCTGTTTCAGCCCGTGTTTCACACTACGCCGCTTACGACCATGGAATGGCTTCTCGTTCTGGCCCTGGCGTCCATCCCGACTTTTGCCCTTGCTGGAGGCCGGAGTTGGAAAAACGATCGAAACTGATACAGGGATTTCCCTTTTCTTCGGCTTGTAGAGGGTGATAAAATTAGCTAGAATAGGAGAAGCGGAAGTGATAGAATGCTAAAAAGTATGACCGGCTATGGAAGCAGCACAGTAGAGACGGAAGAAGGGCAGATAACGGTGGAAATGAAATCGGTGAACCATCGTTTCTGTGACATTCAGTTCCGTATGCCGCGAGCCTTGAATTATCTGGAGGATACACTCCGCCGCCGGATTCAGGAGAAGGTGGAGCGGGGCAGAGTGGAAGTTTTCATATCTATGGAGGGGCAGGCCCGTTCCACACGTGATGTGAATGTAGACTGGGGGCTTCTTCACCAGTTCCTCGACCGTGCCGATGAAATGGAACAATGGAACGTGTTTGATGCAAAGCTTCGGCTGCAGGATTTTCTGCTCCACCCGGACATTTCAGCCGTAGAAGAACGAAGCGGACTGAACGAGGCCTTTGAATCAGGCGTAGAAGAAGCGGTGGCAGAAGCGGCAGCGCATTTGTCGGAAATGAGGAAAAAAGAAGGAGATGCGCTGCAGGTGGATCTGGAGAATAGACTCGCCGGAGTTAAGCAGGAAATTCAAAACATCAATCAAAAAGCACCGTCGGTAGTGGAGGATTACCGGATGAGGCTTTACGAAAGAATGCAGGAAGCTTTAAGGGAATCCGGGTATGCTCCCGATGAACAGCGGCTGTTGACGGAAGCAGCGGTTTTTTCCGATAAAGCCGACGTGCAGGAAGAAGTAACCCGCCTGTTTTCCCATTGCAGCCAGTTTTCTTCCATTCTGGATGAAGAAGGGATCAAAGGCAGAAAACTGGATTTCCTTGTACAGGAGATGAACCGGGAAGCAAATACAATCGGTTCAAAAGCTGGAAGTGCTGAACTGAGCCAGATTGTAGTAGAAATGAAAAGTGAGCTTGAAAAAATGAAAGAACAGGTGCAGAATATAGAGTAGACACCGAACGCATTTTCGATTGCAGAACAAAAAGCTCAAAAAACATAGAGCGAAGCCGCCGCTTTGGATGAAGTGAGGGATTGTTGTGAATATTAAACTGATTAACATCGGGTTTGGCAACATCGTGTCGGCAAACCGGATTATTTCCATCGTCAGCCCTGAATCAGCACCTATCAAACGGATTATTCAGGAGGCCAGAGACCGGGATATGCTCGTTGATGCAACATACGGCCGCCGCACACGGGCCGTCATCATTGTTGACAGCGATCATGTCATTTTATCGGCTGTACAGCCGGAAACGGTTGCGCAGCGGCTGACGACACGGGATGATTCCACCGACGATTCATAATTATTTTGCAGAAAGGCGTTGGAATCCATGCAGGATGATAAAGGTTTATTGATTGTGCTGTCCGGACCTGCCGGAGTTGGTAAAGGTACGGTCTGCCGGGCGCTGCGGGAGCAGAATACAGACATTCAGTACTCTGTATCAGCTACAACCAGAAACCCCAGAGAAGGAGAAACCCACGGGGTGAACTACTTCTTTAAATCAAAACAGGAATTTGAACAGATGATTGAAGAAGACCGCCTTCTCGAATGGGCCAGATATGTAGACAATTATTATGGTACACCGCTTGATAATGTGCTGGATACAATCAGCACCGGACAGGATATCATACTGGAAATAGAAGTCCAGGGGGCCAAAAAAGTCAGGGAAAAACATCCCGAAGGCGTGTATATCTTTTTAATGCCACCGAGTCTTGCGGAACTGCGTTCCCGTATTACAGAGCGTGGAACCGAAACCGAAGAGCTGATAAATAAACGAATGACGGTGGCCAGGGAAGAACTTGACATGATGAAGCACTACGATTATGTCGTGGAAAATGATGAAGTCGGTCTGGCTGTAGAACGCATCCGTTCCATTGTTACCGCCGAGCACTGCAGAAAAGACAGGCTTATAAACAAATATCAACAACTAGTGGAGGTTGAATAACATGCTTTATCCATCTGTAGACACACTCATGAATCACATTGATTCCAAATACACATTGTGCACCATCTCCGCCCTTCGTGCCCGTGAACTTAAGGAGCAGCAGCAGGATCCCGGGTTTTCCGGTGAAGATTATGATTCTTCGAAACTGGTCGGAAAGGCATTGAAAGAGATTGATGAAGGTACTTTGGGGTATAAACACACGGAATAACAATACCGGAAGGAGGCTGTATCAGACGGTACAGCTTCTTTACATATACCGGGAAAAACAGATCATCCGAAAAAAGAGAGGCGGGAGCTGCAGCGCCTGTCCGTCTTTTTCAACTGCTGTCATCATGTTTTTCGCGGGCTTTTCTTTTAATAAAACGTATCCATTGTTTTTACCGATAAATAAAGAGGAGGGACGGGACGATGCTTGAAGGCAGACATGTAGTTCTCGGGGTCACCGGAGGCATTGCCGCCTATAAATCGGCTGCGCTTGCCAGCAAACTGATACAGGCCGGGGCAGAAGTGAAAGTGGTTATGACCGCCCATGCAGAAAAGTTCATCACACCGCTTACGTTTCAGGCATTGACCCGGGATGTCGTGTACGACGACACTTTTGCTGAAAAAGAGCCGGAAAAAGTAGCCCATATCGATGTGGCTGACTGGGCGGATCTTATTTTGATTGCACCTGCCACCGCGGATATTCTGGCCGAGGCAGCAACCGGTCATGCCCGGGATATGCTGACAACGATCCTGCTTGCCGCCCGCTGTCCGGTATACGTGGCTCCTGCCATGAATGTAAATATGTATGAACATCCGGCCGTAAAGAGTAATATGCAGACGCTGGAAGACAGAGGGGTCCGGTTTATTGAACCTGGAGCCGGGTATCTTGCCTGTGGATGGATCGGCAGAGGGAGAATGGCCGAGCCTGAAGATATTACTGCATTTCTGTCCGCTGAATATGATAGAGACCAGTCTGCTTTCTCCGGAAAAAAAGTGCTTGTGACGGCGGGACCGACCCACGAATACAGTGATCCGGCCAGGGTGTTTACGAATCCTTCCAGCGGTAAAATGGGATTTGCCGCTGCAGCGGAAGCAGCTTCGCGCGGTGCAGATGTGACATTGGCAGCCGGCCCGGTACAGCTTGAAACTCCTCCGGGTGTAGAACGGATTAATGTTACGACAGCAGCGGAGATGTATGAGACAGTTACCAGACTTTATCCGGATATGGACGTTATTGTGAAAGCAGCGGCTGTCTCCGATTACCGCCCGGTTACTGTATCACCGGATAAAACGAAAAAACAAGATGGAACTTTTTCTATAGAAATGCAGCGCACCAGAGATATACTGGCCGAGCTCGGACGTCAAAAAACGAACCAGGTATTGATTGGTTTTGCCGCGGAATCGTCGAACCTTGAGGACTATGCGCGCAGCAAACTTGAAAAGAAAAATCTGGATATGGTCGTCGGGAACCTCATCGGGTCGGACCATGCAGGTTTTCAGAGTGATACAAATGAAATGATGATTCTGCAGAGCGGCGGTGAACCGCAAAAGCTCCCGCTTCTTACAAAAACGGAGGCGGCAGTACGGATATTTGATGCGGCGGAACCACTTCTGAAAAAGGATGAATCCTGATGTATGCAAAAGTCATTGTGGATGTGGCTGCCGCCCGGACAGACAAGGCTTTTGATTATCTGATACCGGAGGAACTGGAAGAAATGGTCCATCCCGGTATGCGTGTCATGGTACCTTTTGGGCCGCGCAGCATCCAGGGGTTTGTATGGGGAGTGACAGAGCATACGGAATTGACGCGGGTCAAGCCCGTCAAAGAAATACTGGATCCTTCGCCGGTACTGACCGGTGAAATGCTTAAGCTGGGGGAATGGATCGCAGAGGAGACGGTCTGTTTTTTAATAACCGCTTACCAGTCAATGGTTCCATCGGCCATTCGGGCAAAACCGAAAAAAATCATCCGGACAAATGTGGAAAACGCGGAGCTGCCGGAAGTATTGAAGCCGTTTTTTGAGGGAAAGACCGAAGCAGCCTGGGATGATGTCGTCCAGACAAAAGAAGCCGCTTCGGCATTGAAAGAAATGACAGCGGATGGATCCGTTATGGTTGATTACCTGCTCAAAGATAAAACCGGAAAAAAGATGACGCGGATGGTGCGTATCGAAGGCGGGAAAACCGATGAAGATTACAGCCGCATTCTCGGTGCCAAAGCAGTCAAACAGATACAGGTGATGAACTGGATTTCCCGTCATTACGCCGATCAAGCGGTTCCTGTACGGGAAGTGCAGGAGAACGCCCAGGTGACGTCCGGTGTCCTGCAGACGCTGATAAAGAAAGGTTTCCTTCTTGAAGAATCGATCGAAGCCTATAGAGATCCTTACCAAAACCGTGTATTTACCGAGTCGAAACGACCTTCGCTGACAGAGCAGCAGGAGGAAGCACTGGCACCGGTGCAGCATGCTCTTTTGGAACAGAGGTACGAACCCTGTCTTCTGCACGGGGTGACAGGGAGCGGAAAAACGGAAGTGTACCTGCGTTCGATTGAAAGTGTTCTCAAGGAAGGAAAGGAAGCCATTGTTCTCGTTCCGGAAATATCACTCACTCCACAGATGGTGGAGCGTTTTAAAGCACGTTTTGGTTCCGAGGTGGCGGTTCTGCACAGTGCTCTCTCATCCGGGGAGAAATACGACGAATGGCGGAAAATCCACCGCCGCGAAGTGAAAGTGGCGGTTGGAGCCCGGTCCGCTGTTTTTGCCCCTTTTAGTAACCTGGGACTTCTGATTATCGATGAGGAGCATGAGGGAAGTTACAAACAGGAAGATCATCCACGTTACCATGCGAGACAGGTCGCATTGTGGCGCGGGCGCTGGCACAGCTGTCCGGTTCTGATGGGAAGCGCTACGCCGTCGCTTGAATCCTACGCAAGAGCATCCCGGAATGTCTACCGTCTCCTTGAGATGCCAAGGCGGGTCAACGAAGCTGTCATGCCGGAAGTGGAAGTGATGGATATGAGAGAGGAGCTGAAGAAAGGAAACCGGTCCGCGTTTTCCGAACAGCTCCTCGAAAAAATGCAGGACCGGCTGGAAAAAAAGGAACAGATCGTTCTTTTTCTCAACCGGCGCGGTTACTCCACATTTGTTATGTGCCGAAGCTGTGGTTATACCCCGTCCTGCCCGCACTGTGAGATTACGTTGACCTACCACCATACCGGCAGGAAATTGAAATGCCATTACTGCGGCTACGGGGAACCACTAATGCAGACCTGCCCGGACTGCGGGAGTGAGCATATCCGATTTTTCGGCACCGGGACGCAGAAAGTGGAAGAAGAAATTACCAGACTTCTTCCTGAGGCCGATGTTATAAGAATGGATGTCGATACGACGTCCCGTAAAGGGTCCCATGAAAAACTTCTGGATTCTTTCCGCAAAGGCGAAGCGGATATTCTACTTGGCACCCAGATGATAGCCAAAGGACTGGACTTTCCGAAAATAACACTTGTCGGGGTGCTTGCTGCCGACACGATGCTGCATCTGCCGGATTTTCGTGCGTCGGAACGAACCTTCCAGCTTTTAACACAGGTGAGTGGAAGAGCGGGCAGGGACAAGCTTCCCGGTGAAGTGATTGTTCAGACCTACACCCCGGAGCATTACAGCATACAGCATGCGAAACGGCATGATTTTCATTCGTTTGCCCGGGAGGAGATGGCCCAGCGCAAACGGGGGGGATATCCACCCTACTTTTATCTGACGCTTATCACCGTCGCCCACGAAGATGCAGCCAAAGTAATGAAGACAGCAGCACGGATTGCGGACCACTTAAGAAAGCAGGTTTCGCCGGAAGCAAGGATCCTGGGACCGACTGTGTCACCCATTGCCCGAATCAAAGATAGATATCGGTATCAATGCATGATAAAATACAAAAATGAACCGGAACTGATCCGGATACTGAATGACTTGAATGCGCAGTACCAAAAAGAAATGGCAGAAGAAAATCTCACCATTTCCATTGATATGGAACCGCAGATGTTTATGTGATGCACCAGCCCCGTTGATGAACGTTACCTGATACGGGGTTGTTTTAATGACAGGTGTCCATTTTTTCGTGTCAAGAGAAAGCAGAGGGATAGAAAATGAAAATCGTGTTTATGGGTACTCCGGATTTTTCCGTTCCTATTTTGGAAGGCATTCTGGAGGAGAATTGGGAAGTGGCAGGCGTTGTCACACAGCCGGACCGTCCTAAAGGCAGAAAAAAAAGGCTTACGCCCCCTCCGGTTAAACAGGCTGCAAACGCGCACGGCCTTCCGGTGCTGCAGCCGGAGACCCTGAAAAAGGAAGAAAATGTACAGGCGGTACTGGATCTTCAACCGGATGTGATTGTGACGGCCGCTTTCGGGCAGCTGCTTCCGGAATCCCTGCTCTTCACGCCGCCTTATAAGGCTGTTAACGTTCACGCTTCCCTGCTTCCAAAATACCGCGGCGGCGCACCTATTCATCAGGCTGTCATTGACGGAGAGGAGAAATCCGGCGTGACCATTATGTATATGGAAAAAGAGATGGATGCCGGAGATATACTGGCCCGGCGGGAAGTGGAGATTACCGAAACAGACACAGCCGGTACACTTCATGATAAATTGAGCGCCGCCGGACGGAGTCTTCTGCTTGAAACACTGCCCCGTCTCGCGGATCATGAGCTCACCCCGGAACCACAGAATCCGGAGGAAGCAACATTTGCCCCCAACATTAAGAGGGGAAGAGAAAAGATTAACTGGAATCAACCGGGACATGTCATTTATAATCAGGTAAGAGGAATGAATCCCTGGCCCGGAGCCTACACGATGTATAAAGGGAAATCGATAAAAATCTGGGAAACAAAAAAAGTACATGTACCGTCTTCCAGGGAAACGGTACCGGGAACCATCCTTTCTCTGGAGGAGGACGGCATCTTGACAGCTGCCGCCGGTGACACGGCAGTGAACATCACCTCGTTGCAGCCGTCCGGAAAGAAAGCGATGAAGGCAGCTGACTTTCTCAGAGGAACCCATGAACTGACGCCGGGAGAACGATTTAACGGAGACGAAGAGAATGTATAAAAATGTAAGAGAAGAAGCGCTGCAGCTCCTCATCCGGATTGAAAAAGAAGGGGCGTACAGCCATATTCTTCTGCAGCATGCGCTGCAGGACAACAGCATTTCCGGTAAGGACGCCCCGCTGTTGACCGAACTGGTCAATGGAACGATAAAACGCAAAAACACCCTCGATTTCTATATCGCCCCGTTTGTGAAGAAAGGGACGGATTCTCTGTCTTTCTGGGTACTGGAGCTTCTGCGGCTGACTGTTTATCAGATTGTTTTTCTCGACCGTATACCAGAAAGAGCAGCTGTCCATGAAGCGGTTCAGATTGCAAAGAAAAAGGGACATAAAGGCATCAGCGGTCTTGTGAACGGTGTACTCCGTTCGATGCTCCGGGATGGATTTCCTGATATTGGATCGGAAAACACCAGTACAGCGCGTGATGTCCTTGAGACGAGTCACCCGGAATGGCTTCTCACGGAATGGACAACGGCGTACGGCAGGGAACGGGCACTCGATATGGCGCACGCGAATCTTGAATCCCCTGTTTTGACTATTCGTGTGAATCGTGTAAAAATCAACAGGGAGGAATTGAAGCAACAGTTGAGTGAAGAAGGCTGCCGTGTTGAAGATGGGAACATTTCACCGGATGCGCTTCTTGTTCAGGAAGGAAATGTGTTTCAGACGGAAGCTTTTAAAGAAGGCCTTTTTACGGTTCAGGACGAAAGCTCGATGCTTGCCGCTGCCCTGCTCGGGCCGGAGCCCGGAATGAGTGTGCTTGATACCTGTGCAGCCCCTGGCGGAAAAACAACGTATGCCGCAGAACAAATGAACGACGGGGGCAGGGTGAGGGCTCATGACCTACATGAGAAAAAAATCCGCCTGATTACCGAGCAGGCAGAACGACTAGGGCTTTCCAGCATCCAGGCTTTTGCTCTCGATGCACGAAATCTGCAGCAGCAGTATGACCAGGAGTCTTTTGATCGCGTGCTTGTGGACGCCCCTTGCAGTGGTCTCGGTGTCATCCGGAAAAAGCCGGAACTGAAATGGAGACCGCAGGAAGGACTCGAGCGTTTTCCAGGGATTCAACTGGCCATCCTGGAAGAAGCAGCAGCTGTGACGGCTCCCGGAGGACGTCTGGTGTACAGCACGTGTACGGTTCGAACCGAAGAAAATGAACAAGTCGTGGAAGCTTTTCTCGAAAAAAATCCCGGCTTTGTAATAGATGAACAGGCAGCACGAAATCTGCCCGAACCGGCAGAAAAAGACCTGAAGGAAAACAGTATGCTGACGATTCTGCCCCAGGATTATCAGTCGGACGGATTTTTTATGGCAGCGCTGAGGAAAATAGAATCATCATAAATAGAAAGGGTGTACTACACCATGGAAGCATTAAAAACAAAAGTGGCGGCCGAAAGCGTCGGTCTGCCGTCCATTTATTCCCTGGAATACACAGAGCTCCAGGAATGGCTGGAGGAACAGGGGGAACCATCGTATCGCGCCCAGCAGATCTTTTACTGGCTGTACCAAATGAGAGTGACTTCATTTGAAGAAATGACCAACTTATCGAAGAGTCTCCGCAATAATCTGAGCGAAACATTTTCCATTACTGTTTTGAAGGAAGTGACCCATCAGGAATCGGTGGATGGAACAGTGAAGTATCTGTTTGAACTCAAAGACGGCTATACGATTGAAACGGTCATGATGAAACATGACTACGGAAACAGTGTCTGTGTGACATCACAGGTCGGCTGTCGTCTCGGCTGTACGTTCTGCGCTTCTTCTCTGGGCGGACTGAAACGCAATGTGGAAGCAGGCGAAATTACAGCTCAGATTATGGAAATCCAAAAGGACCTGGATAAGATTGGAGAGCGGGTGGACTCCATCGTTCTTATGGGAATCGGCGAACCTTTTGATAATTATGATGAAGTCATTTCTTTCCTGAAGATTATCAATCACGATAACGGCCTGAATATCGGCGCCCGCCATATTACGCTGTCAACGAGCGGTATGGTACCAAGAATCTACGATTTTGCCGATGAACAGCTTCAGATTAATTTCGCCGTTTCCCTGCACGCACCTAATTCTGAAATAAGAGGGCGGCTCATGCCGGTCAACCGGGCGTGGCCTGTTGAAAAGCTGATGGAATCCATCCATTATTATCAGGAAAAAACGAACCGCCGTGTCACGTTTGAATACGGTCTTTTCGGCGGCGTGAATGATCAGGTGGAACACGCCGAAGAACTGGCTGATCTGATTAAAGGATTGAAATGCCACGTCAACCTTATCCCGGTTAATGACGTTCCGGAACGGGATTACGTGCGGACGACGAGAAATGACATTTTTGAATTTGAACGGACACTTAGAGAACGAGGTGTAAACGTGACAATCCGCCGTGAGCAGGGCCATGATATTGATGCAGCCTGCGGCCAGCTGCGTGCTAATGAACGTGCAGAAGAAACGAGGTGAGACCCCCGGTGAATAATGTGTATGTAACGGATACAGGAAAAGTTCGGGAACACAACGAGGATGACGGTGGTATTTTCATTAATGAAGCCGGCGATTATCTGGCTGTTGTGGCAGATGGAATGGGGGGGCATCAGGCAGGGGATGTTGCCAGCAGCATGACCGTGAATCTGCTGCGCTCTTTCTGGGAACCCATCCACCATTCCTTTTCTGTGGAGGAGGCCGGGCACTGGCTTGAAGAACAGATCCGGCATGTCAACCGGCGCGTGTATGACCAGGCAGCTTCTGATCAGAAAATGGCGGGGATGGGCACGACAATCGTTGCTGCGGTCTGCATGCGTTCTTATACGGTCATTGCTCATGTCGGTGACAGCCGTGCCTATCACATATCAGAACATGAACTGAATCTGATGACAGAAGACCATTCTTTGGTTAATGAGCTGAAACAGAAGGGGCAGTTGACCGAAGAGGAAGCGAAAGAGCATCCCCGCAAAAATGTTTTGATGCGTGCGGTCGGCACGGAGCCGGATGTAAATATTGAGACAGTGTCGCTCCAGTGGCAGACTGGAGAGGGTCTGCTGCTCTGTTCCGATGGTTTGACCAATAAACTGGAAGCTGAAAAGATTCATGAACATCTTCAAGCTCCGGGTTCCTTACATGAGCGGGCTCTCTCGCTCATACATACAGCCAAGGAACGAGGGGGAGAAGACAATATAACACTAGCCGTGATTTTACAGTCTTCTCTGGAGAAAGAGGTGGAGTAATTGAGCAGCCTTATCGGGAGGAGAATCAGTGAACGTTATGACATCCTGGAGATGATAGGCGGGGGAGGCATGGCTCATGTGTACCGGGGCAAAGATTCGATTCTTGAGCGCCCGGTGGCAGTGAAGGTGCTGCAGCCGCAGTATAATGATGACCAGGAATTTATCCGCCGTTTTTACCGGGAGGCACAGGCTGCTACCAGCCTTGCCCACCCTAATATCGTCAATATTTATGATGTCGGCGAAGAAGAGCAACTGTACTATATCGTGATGGAACATATAGACGGTGTCACATTAAAGGAAAAAATTCAACAGACAGGGCCTCTCCCCCTTGAACAGGCTGTCCGTCTTATGGGGCAGGTTCTTGATGCTATCCGTCATGCCCATGCCAACCAGATTGTTCACCGGGACATCAAACCGCATAACATTCTGTTGAACGAGGAAGGGGAGGCGAAAGTAACAGATTTTGGAATTGCTCGTGCCTCTTCAGCGGCTACCATCACCCACACCAACTCGGTAATGGGATCTGTGCATTATATGTCCCCGGAACAGGCTAAAGGGGGGGCCATCACGGCCCAGTCAGACATTTACTCGCTTGGGGTTGTACTGTATGAAATGGTAACCGGCACACTGCCCTATACAGGCGATTCAGCTGTAGGAATTGCCCTGAAACACCTTCAGGAACCCCTGCCGTCTCCGTCGGAAGACCGACCCGGCCTTCCGCAGAGTATTGAAAATGTCATCATCAGGGCAACGGCAAAAAAAATGGAAGACCGCTACACCGATATTTCACAGATGCAGCAGGATCTGCAGACGGCACTGAATCACGAGAGAAGAAATGAAGCCCCTCTCGTACTGCCGGTGGATGAAGATGCAACGAAAGCTGTACCTGCCATAAAAGACGAAAACGGGGATGAGGGCGCAACGATTCAGGCACGCACCGGCGCAGTTGGAAACGGAGGAGACAAGCAGTCAGACAACCCAGCGGCTCCTAAAAAGAAAAAAAAGAGCTGGTGGAAGATTATGATGCTTCTGTTTCTGCTCTGTTTCGGCGCCGTCATCGCCGCTTTCACCATTTTGCCGGATTTACTGATGGCAGATGATGTCGATGTTCCGGATGTAAGAGATATGAGCGAAGAAGAAGCCGTTCAGGAGCTTGAAAACGCCCGTTTGAACGGAGAGACACAAAGTGTGGCAGATGACGAAGTGGAACAGGGTCATGTCATCAGCCAGGAACCCGGGGCCGGATCCACCGTAAAAGAAGACAGTGCCGTACAGCTTTACGTGAGCAGCGGGCCTCAGGCAGAGAGTATGCCGGATTTAAACGGAGTGTCCCGCGACCGGGCGGAAGAGATGCTGAGCGATTACGCCGGGGTGGAGTTCAGTCCTTCCCAGACCTCAGAATACCCGCCGGATCAAATTATTGAACAGAATCCGGAGGCAGAAGAAAACGTTGTTCCCCGGGATACAACGGTTGAATTGACGTACAGCACAGAACGAGAATTTTCTTTGCAGAATCTGCAGGGGGAATCCCGTGAAGCAGCGGAAAGTTATCTGGAAACCTCTAATCTTGAGGGGACGTTTGAAACACAGTTCTCTGAATCAGTCGAAGAGGGAAATGTTATAGAACAGTCACCGGCCCCTTATTCGATGGTGACCGAAGGAGAAACCATTACATTTGTCATTTCAAAAGGTCCGCAGGAAGAACCGGAAGCACAGCAGGAAACGCCGTCGGAACAGGTAGAGGCCGTTATTCCGGTTGAAGTCTCACAAGAAGATCAGGAGCAGGGCAGGGAATACAGTATCCGCATCGTTTACGAAGATGCCGGGACGAGCGGGCCGACCATTTTCGCTGAAGAAACGATCGCAGAAACAAAAACCTACCGGGTTCCGCTTGAAGTAACACCACAGACCGACGGAACGTACACGTTGTATGTCGATAATGAAGAGGTACAGTCCAACAGCTTTTCCTACGGGGAATAAGAGGACAGGAGGAAATATGGCAGAAGGTTTAATAGTGAAAGCGGTCAGCGGATTCTATTACATCTACGACCAGGGTGACATCTATCAATGCAGAGCAAGAGGACTATTCCGCAAAAAAAAGATCAAACCACTGGTCGGAGATATGGTGGAATACGATGCACCAAATAAAGAAGAAGGGTACCTGCTTCAGATCAGGGACAGAAAAAATGAGCTGACCCGGCCGCCTGCAGCTAACATTGATCAGGCGTTTATCATTTTTTCAGCCCGGCAGCCTTCATTTTCGACTGCTATGCTGGATCGATTTCTTGTTCATATGGAAGCGTTGGACATTTACCCGGTCATCATTGTCAATAAAGAAGATCTGGCGGGTGAGGATCTTCAGCAGGAGCTCACATACTATCAGAAAACGTATGAAAAGATGGGGTATTCGTTTCATCTTGTATCAGGCATAACAGAAGCCGGGGTACAGAAGCTTCAGGATTACATCAGTGACCGTGTCAGCATGGTAACCGGAGAGTCAGGTGTCGGTAAAACGACCCTTTTGAACCTGATCATTCCTTCTCTTCATCTGGAGACGGCTGAAGTGTCAGAGCGGCTCGGACGGGGTAAACATACGACCAAACACTTACAGCTGATTCCCTGCAGAAATGGATTCATTGCCGATACTCCGGGGTTCAGCTCCCTTGAATTTGAACAACTGGACGAAGAAGATCTGGATATCTGTTTTCCCGAAATGAAAGAACGGATGCCATCCTGTAAATTCAGGGGATGCACGCATCGGAAAGAACCAGGATGCGCTGTTAAGCAGGCTGTGGAAGACGGGGACATTGCGTCTTTCAGATATGAGCACTATACTCAGTTTTTTGAAGAACTCGCACAGCGACGGAGGTATTAATCATGACAAAAGTAGCGCCATCGATTCTTGCAGCAGATGTCTCCCGTATGAAAGAAGAAATTGAAGATGCAGAGCAGGCAGGGGGCGATTATATTCATGTAGACGTGATGGACGGCCATTTTGTCCCGAACATTACGATGGGGCCGTTTGTTGTATCATCCATTCGTCCTCACACGTCCCTTCCGCTCGATGTCCATCTGATGATCGAAAAGCCGGAGCGTTACGTTGAAGACTTTGCCCGGGCAGGGGCCGATATTTTGTCTGTTCATGCCGAGGCGTGTCCTCATCTGCACCGCACGATTGAACTGATTCACGAGCATCAGATGAAAGCAGGTGTCGTGCTTAATCCTGCAACACCACTGTCAGCTGTTCAGCACGTCCTGAAAAATGTGGATCTGATTTTGTTGATGACCGTGAATCCAGGCTTTGGAGGGCAGGCTTTCATTGAAGAAGTACTGCCGAAGCTTGCAGAATTGAGAAGCATGCTTGATGCCGCCGGATATGACGCAGAGCTGGAGGTGGACGGCGGGGTTGATGAACAAACGGCACCCCTCTGCCGGGAAGCAGGGGCAGACGTCCTTGTCGCCGGCTCTGCTGTCTTTAAAAAACAAAACAGAAAAGCAGCGGTGGAAGCTGTTCGAAATGGATCCTGAAACTGATGGGGCTGTATCAAAAGGTACAGCTCCTTTTTTGGATAAAGAGAATGGAATCATGGGCAGGAGCGGAAAGTGTCCGCCTGCAGCGCATGCCCGGCTGCATCAGCGGGGTGCTTTTTGACTGGTTGTGAACGCCTGATACAGTCTCCATTTGTGATCTATCAATGGCTTTGTCCCCGTCTTTTTTTAATGAGAAAAACAAAGAACGAATCATTCATGAATAAAGGCAGCTGAATGAAAGGTGCATGAATCTTGGAAATAAAGCTCACAGAAAATAATGATATTACGCTGAGTGGCTGATACAGAATTTTTTTATGAAATTCTATGTACTATTTGCCCTTTGTTGAATATACATATAAAAGAATGTTTGAAAAGCGGAGCGGTTCAGCATGGAAAGGAGTCAACCGGACCCGTGACGGACGATGCGGCGCGTGCCGCAATCATCACTGAATGAGGAGGAGTTTATCATGAAATTCTATACGATCAAACTGCCGGGATTTCTGGGAGGATTCGTACGCGCTGTCATTGGCACTATCAAGAAAGATTAACAATAATATTATTATGTAAACTAAAAAGATGTATAAAAAAACGGGGTGACCTTTGCCAGGCATCCCGTTTCTTTTAAAACTGCGTTATATGAGTCAATTATACGCGTTGTACTTTGCCGGATTTAAGAGCACGGGCGGAAACATACACACGCTTTGGCTTTCCATCGACCATGATACGTACCTTCTGAACGTTCGCACCCCAGCGCCGTTTCGTGGCGTTGTTGGCGTGTGAACGATTGTGTCCTGTTTTCGGACCTTTTCCTGTTACACTACATTTGCGGGCCATGGACATGCACCTCCTTATCATCTTCGGTGTTGCTGTGCACAATGTCATTCATACTTTTACATTCTAGCACAAGGAATTCAGCTGTGCAATGAAAGATTACATCCTGGAAGGGAGGAGGCCGCAGCTGCTGTAAGGTTCACAAAGGGGGCCATGAATTACCGGCCGCATACAGGCACAGCATCGGCACTCTTCTTCTTCTCCTTTCAAAAAAGGAAGGAGTATAGTAAAATAACCTTAGCTTAGAGAAGGTGTACGAAAGGGAGGCTCTGCTATGACAATTGAAATGAATTCTCAGCTTGGTTCCATTGATGTTTCCAGGGAAGTGGTTTCCACTATTGCAGGAGGGGCTGCAGTGGACTGTTACGGCATCATCGGCATGGCTTCCCAGAAACAGATTAAAGACGGACTATCGGAGATGCTCGGAAAAGACAATTTTTCACGCGGCGTATTGATCCGTGAACTGGAAGACGGCATTCATATAGATATGTATATTATTGTGAGTTACGGAATCAAAATCTCTGAAGTGGCATACAACGTCCAGTCAAAGGTGAAGTATCAGCTTCAGCAGATGCTCGGTTTGACCGTGGACTCGGTAAATGTATACGTTCAGGGTGTAAGAGTAACTTCGAACCAGGCTTAGGAAGTGAGGAGGAGAAGACGTTGACGGACAGGAAAGTAAATGGAGAACAGCTGGCCTCGATGTTTCGGGAAGGGGCTGCTGTTCTCGGTGCCAATGTAAAAAAGGTGGATGCCTTGAACGTGTTTCCTGTACCCGACGGGGATACCGGCACGAACATGAACCTTACCATCACATCCGGTGTGAGAGAGGTTGATCAAAAAGAAAAACATCACGCCGGTAACGTGGCAAAGACTTTTTCCAAAGGTCTGCTGATGGGTGCACGGGGAAATTCGGGAGTTATTTTGTCACAGCTGTTCCGTGGTTTCTCAAAATCAGTGGAGAAAAAAGAGACCCTGACAGTCGAAGATTTAAAAAAGGCTCTTCAGGAAGGGGTGGACACCGCCTATAAAGCGGTGATGAAACCTGTTGAGGGAACGATTTTAACCGTAGCAAAAGATGCAGCGGATACAGAACCCGCTCATAACAGCGGCAGTCCCGCCGGCTGGATGGAAGCGGTGTGCCAAAATGCTGAAGTCTCGCTGGAGAAAACCCCGGAGTTGCTGCCGGTACTCAAAGAAGTCGGTGTTGTGGATTCCGGTGGTCAGGGACTCGTTTATATTTATCAAGGCATGATGCAGTCGCTTTCCGGCATCACATCGCAGCACGACACAGCGAACAACCCGCCGATGGATGAGCTCGTCAAGGTGGAGCATCATCAGAATGCTCAGTCTCATTTATCCTCAGAAGAGATAGAGTACGGGTACTGCACGGAACTGATGGTGAAGTTGAATAAGGAAAATGAAGCCGGACAATCTTTTAATGAGAACGCCTTTAAGCAGGAAATGACCCGCTGGGGGGATTCACTTCTGGTTGTCAGTGACGACGATCTTATAAAAGTACATATACATGCCGAGTATCCCGGCGAAGTGTTGTCAAAAGCACAGCGGTACGGCAGTCTTCTTCATGTTAAGATCGATAACATGAGAGAGCAGTATGAGGAATTGCACGGAGGCCGGGAAGAAGAAAATCCGGAACCGGAAGAAGCAGATGCCCCTGCCGGAGCACCTCCTGCACCGTTTGGGTTTGTCACCATTGCCGCAGGAGAGGGCGTTCAGGCGTTATTCCGCGGTCTCGGTGCCCAGGAAGTGGTCGCTGGCGGACAGACGATGAACCCAAGCACGGAAGATATTTTAAACGCTGTGACGAAAGTGGAAGCTGAAACGATTTTCATTCTTCCGAATAACGGCAATATCGTCATGTCGGCGGAACAGGCAGCAGAAGTGTCGGGGAAACATGTCCGGGTTATTCCGGCTAAAACGATACCACAGGGTCTGAGTGCAATGTTTGCGTTTTCAGAGGACGCTTCTCCGGAGGACAATGAAACAGCAATGAAGCAGGCTTTAAGCGAGGTAACAAGCGGTCAGGTTACGTATGCTGTAAGAGAAACAAAAATGGGCGGTCTTCACATCAATAAAGGCGATTACATGGGAATCGTTGAAAAAGATATTGCAACAGCAGGACCGGACCTTGAAACGGTAACGATAAATCTTTTACAGGAACTCTTAAACAAAGAAACTGAAATTGTCACGCTGATCCGCGGCGAAGGTGGAACAGAGGCGGTGGAAGAGGCCGTTTCTTCGTTTGTGGACGAGACGTATCCGGATGTGGAACTCGAAATTCACGACGGCGGTCAACCGCTTTATTCCTATATCATAGCCGTGGAATAGCCGCTGATACTACACAAAAAAGGCAGGGATGACGGGTGGGAAAAGTGAAAATCGTAACGGACAGCACCGCGGATATACCAGCGGAACTGCTTCAGAAATACCAGATCACGGTTATTCCGCTGAAAGTAATGATAGAAAACGAAACGTATCAGGATGGAGTGAATTTAACGCCGGAAGCGTTCTATAACAAGCTTGATATGATGAATAACGTACCCGCCACTTCACAGCCGACTCCTTATGAATTTGAAACGATGTATCAGCGGATCCGCGAAAAAGCCGGAGAGGATATATCGATTCTTTCCATCCATCTCTCCTCTGCCATGAGCGGCACCGTACAATCGGCAGTCCTGGCTGCAGACTCGGTGAAAGAGGAAGTGAACGTAGAGGTTGTGGACTCGCTGAAAGCTTCCTATGCGGTAGGTATTCTCGTTGTCGAGGCAGCAAAGCTTGCCGCAGACGGGGCGGGTATCGACGAATGCAGAAAAAGACTGGAAGAATATAAAAAGGAAACGAGTGTATATTTTCTCGTTGATACGCTTGAATACCTTCAGAAAAACGGAAGAATCGGCAAAGCCTCCGCTTTGATAGGATCGCTTCTGAAAATGAAACCTGTCCTGAGTTTGAACGGAGACGGAGAGGTGTACCCTTACCGTAAAGCCCGCGGAAAGAAGAAGGCGGTTGCGGTGATTCAGGAGGCACTTGAGCAGCAGTACGGAGAACGTCCGGTTCATATTGGAGTATCTCATGCTGATGCAAAAGATAGTGGCAATGAACTGCTGCAGGCCGCAGAAAGTGTACTCAACAGCCGTTCATCGACGTTGACGAAAATAGGAGCGGTCATCGGCTCGCATACGGGCAGAGGAACCATTTCGGTGGCAGTAACTCCGGCGGAATAAACGGAAGGACTGACCGGGAAAAGCGGAACCGGGACAGTCTTCTTTTTTTAGACAGGATATATACAGGAAAGGGGGAAGCCGCATGCATGAATCAGCATGTACGATGAACTGTTTCACAACCCGGAGCTTCCCGCATGAAGACAATGGATGAGAAACTGGAACAGCCGGCCGGCGTTCTTCACGGTATCGGGGAAGAAAAGGAAAAGGAGCTGCAGCAGCTTGGACTGTCAACTATCTATGATCTCCTGCATCATTTTCCTTACCGTTATGAAAATATGGAAGTGGAGCCGGTGGAAAAACTCCGCCACGGCGACCGTGCGACGATAGCCGGCATGATTCAGTCGGAACCGGCTGTGCGGTATTACGGAAGAAAAAAATCAAGATTGAGCGTTCGTATTCTGGTTGAAAATATTCTTGTCACCGCCGTCTTCTTTAATAGAGCTTTCCTGAAAAGCAGAATGAACAGCGGTGATATGCTCACCTTGACCGGCAAGTGGGACAAATACAAACTGACGATAACCGTTCAGGACGTTCAGTGGGGAAGTCCGGATCCGTCAAGGCAGCTGCAGCCTGTATATTCCGTCGGAGGCAGCATAACCGTGAAGAAGCTCACGCAGTGGATACAGCAGGCTCTTCAGGCTTTTGGAAATGATGTGGAGGAATTACTGCCGGAGACCCTGCTTTCCTCTTACCGTCTCCCGGCCCGAAGTGAAGCATTTCACATGATTCATATGCCGGCCGATAAAGAGAAGCTGAAGCAGGCAAGGCGCCGTTTTGTATATGAAGAACTCCTGACGTTTCAATTGAAAATGCAGACATTCAAAAGACAGGAACGATTGGCTTCGGCCGGAAACACTCATGAATTCAAGAAAGCGGAAGTGGAAACATTTCTGCAGACACTGCCGTTTCCGCTTACAGGTGCCCAGCGCCGGGTGATTGATGAAATCACAAAAGATATGCAGGATTCATTAAAAATGAACAGACTTCTCCAGGGCGACGTAGGTTCCGGCAAAACCGTTGTGGCTGCTGCTGCGATGTATGGCTGTCACCTTGCCGGAGGGCAGTCGGCGCTTATGGTTCCCACGGAAATACTGGCAGAACAGCATGCCGATGGCCTGCGGCAGTTGTATGCACAGACCGGATTGAGCGTCGTTTTGTTGACAGGATCGGTTAAGGGCCGCAAACGACGGGAGCGCAATACGGCCATATACGAAGGAGAAGCCGACATTGTAGTCGGCACGCATGCCTTAATTCAGGAAGATGTCCATTTTAAAAACCTTGGGCTTGTGATTACAGATGAACAGCACCGTTTCGGAGTGGAGCAGCGTAGAATTCTGCGGGATAAAGGGCATGAGCCGGATGTGCTGTTTATGACCGCGACGCCGATCCCAAGGACGCTTGCCATTTCTGTATTCGGCGATATGGACGTTTCCTCCATCGATGAACTGCCGGCGGGGCGAAAACCAATCCAGACATACTGGGTGAAGCATGGTATGCTTGAACGGATTCTAAGGTTTATCGATAAGCAGGTGAAGGAAGGGCGGCAGGCCTATGTTATCTGTCCGCTCATTGAAGAATCGGACATGCTTGATGTTCAGAATGCGATCGATGTTCACGCCCAGCTCCAGCAGTTTCTTGATTCCTGTCATGTCGGATTGATGCACGGACGTCTGTCTTCTGAGGAAAAAGAGCAGGTCATGCAGGCCTTTGCCGCAAACGAGATACAGGTGCTTGTATCGACGACTGTGGTGGAAGTCGGTGTCAACGTGCCGAATGCGTCTGTCATGCTTATCTATGACGCCGACCGGTTCGGTCTGTCCCAGCTTCATCAGCTCCGGGGCCGCATCGGGCGAGGGGAGTACCAGTCCTACTGCGTGTTGATGGCAGATCCAAAAGGCGAGAACGGTCAGGAACGAATGCGGATTATGCAGGAAACCGAAGACGGATTTACGCTTTCGGAAAAGGACCTGGAACTGCGGGGGCCGGGTGATTTCTTCGGCAGAAAACAGAGCGGGATGCCGGATTTTAAAATCGCTGATGTTGTTCATGACTACAGAGCACTTGAAACCGCCCGCCGTGATGCAGCCTCGTTAATCCAGAGCCGGTCGTTCTGGAATGACCAGCAGTATGCCGGACTTCGCTCTATACTCGAGGAGAGCGGCATCCTGGATGGGACCAAACTTGATTAAACATGCTTGAAAAAGAAAGACTGGAATTATATACTACTCTTAGTACCTAGTCATAGAAGCGGATGGTGTAGGAGTGAAACAAAATAAAAAAGAACGGCAGCGGCAGTTAAAGCAGATGCTCGAGACAGACCCGTTCCTGACAGATGAATCGCTGGCCGTACATTTTGAGGTGAGTGTCCAGACGATCAGACTGGACCGGCTGGAACTTTCCATCCCGGAATTAAGGGAACGGATCAAACATGTTGCCAGGGAAAGGCTTGATGAAGTACAGGCTCTGCCTTTGGAGGAAGTGATCGGCGAAATCGTTGATCTCAGGCTCGATAAAGAAGCGATTTCGATTCTCGATATTACAAAGGACCATGTTTTTTCAAGAACAAAGATCGCAAGAGGCCACTATTTGTTCGCGCAGGCTAATTCCCTTGCGGTTGCGATCATTAACGACGAATTGGCGTTGACAACGAAGGCGTCGGTTGATTTCAGCCGGCAGGTGAAGGAAGGGGAACGGGTTGCCGCAAGAGCAGTCGTTACCCGCTCAAAAGGTCATAAAACGTGGGTGGAAGTGACGAGCAGTGTTCAGCAGGAGCCTGTTTTTAAAGGTGAGTTTATCATGTATCGTTCCCACCGCTGAGTATAAGTGAAAAAGGAGACAATGTTCATGAAAATTGTCATCGATGCAATGGGAGGGGACTATTCCCCAAAAGCGCACGTTGCCGGTGCTATGGCAGCAGAACGGGCATTCGACGATGTGGAAATCATACTCGCAGGTCATGAAGAACAGATTAATGAGCATTTAACAAAAACGAAGCGTATTTCCGTTCTCCATACCGATGAGAAAATAGAGCCGGAGGATACGCCGACCAAAGCGGTGCGTAAAAAGAAAAATGCGTCGATGGTGCTCGCTCTCCGGGAAGTCCGGGAAGGACGGGCTGATGCGTGCATATCTTCCGGGAACACGGGGGCACTCATGACAGCAGGACTGCTCCATGTCGGCCGTATTGAAGGCATTGAACGGCCGGCGCTTGCGCCCATGCTGCCGACTCTGGACGGGGAAGGATTTCTGCTTCTTGATGTTGGAGCGAACGTCGATTCCAGGGCAGAACATCTTCTGCAGAATGCATTTATGGGATCGGCTTACATGGAAATGGTGAAGAAAGTCAACCAGCCACGCGTCGGGCTCGTGAATATCGGCACCGAAAAAGGCAAAGGCAACGAACTGTCCAAAGAAGCCTATGAGCTTCTGGAACAGGCTCCTCTCCATTTTGTCGGGAACGTCGAGGCGCGCGACCTGCTTGAAGGTGTCTGTGATGTAGCGGTTTGTGACGGATTCTCCGGCAACCTGATTTTAAAATCAATTGAGGGAACAGCCGGGTCGTTATTTTCCCTTTTAAAGAAAGAATTAACGAGTACCTGGTCAAATAAACTTGCAGCCGGCATGCTCCGCTCGAGTTTCAGTAATATCAAGGATAAAATGAGTTACTCGCATTACGGCGGAGCAGGGCTGTTCGGGCTGAATGCTCCAGTCATTAAAGCGCATGGGTCCTCAGACCACACGGCTGTTTTCCATGCTATACGCCAGGCACGGCAGATGGTGAATGAACAAGTAACAGATATTATGAAAAAGGAAGTCAAGCATCAGGAGGAATGGAAAAATGGGTAAAACTGCGTTCCTTTTTCCGGGGCAGGGTTCCCAGCACCCCGGCATGGCGAAAGCATTCTATGAACAAAACAACGATATAAAAGCGCTGATAGATGAAGCGGATCGCATTCTTGATTATCCGCTTTCGGGTTTGATGTTTGCAGGACCGGAAGATGAGCTGAAGAAAACAGAAAATGCCCAGCCGGCGTTATTAACGGCAGAAATGGCTTCGCTTGAGGCATTGAAGCAAAAAGGGATAAAGGCTGATTTTGCTGCCGGACACAGTCTCGGGGAATATACAGCACTCACGGCCGCGGGGGTCATATCTTACGAAAACGCCCTTCGTATCGTGAAACAGCGGGGGCTTTTCATGGAAGAAGCCGTTCCGGCAGGGGATGGTACCATGTCAGCTGTTATGGGACTGGAAAGGGAAACAGTGGAACGAATCTGTTCGGAGATTTCTTCTGCCGGCGGCATCGTACAGGCGGCCAATCTTAACGCCCCCGGCCAGATCGTTATTTCCGGAGACAAAGACGCTGTCGCGAAAGCGGAGGAAATGGCACAGCAGGAAAATGCAAAACGCGTGATCAGCCTTGAAGTAAGCGGACCTTTTCATTCCCGGATGATGGAACCGGCGCAGGAAAAACTAACGAGTGCCATCGAACCGATCACCTTCTCCGAACCGGCATTTCCGGTTCTGTCCAACGTCAATGCCATGGAAGAAACCGATCCGGCTCAGTTGAAACAGCATGTCATCGAACAGGTAACGTCGCCTGTGTACTGGGAGGATACAATACGCCGTCTGCTGGAGCTTGGAGTGGATACATTCATCGAAGCAGGTCCGGGGAATGTTCTCGGCGGGCTTGTGCGCCGGGTGCAGCGCAGAGGAGTAAACGTTTATTCCGCGCAGGATCCGGAGTCTGTTGAAAAAACAGCAGCAGCTTTAACATAAGGAGGAAACAACATGCTTAAAGGAAAAACCGCCCTGGTGACCGGTGCTTCCAGAGGTATCGGCAAAGCCATAGCCCTGGAACTTGCTTCCAGTGGTGCTGACGTTGCCATCAATTATTCCGGCAGTGCCCAGAAGGCAGAAGAGGTCGCTGCGGCGTGCAGAGATCAGGGAGTGAAAGCTTTTTCTGTTCAGGCGGATGTCGCTGTTGAAGAAGATGTGAAAGCGATGATAAAAAAAGTGACCGAACAATTCGGACAGCTGGATATTCTGATTAACAACGCCGGTATCACGCGTGATAACCTTTTGATGCGTATGAAAGAAGAGGACTGGGATGCTGTGCTTGATACGAATCTAAAAGGCGTCTATCATTGTGCCAAGGGAGCGTCCCGGCAGATGATGAAACAACGTTCCGGAAAAATTGTCAATGTTTCATCCGTAGTCGGTGTGATGGGCAATGCAGGGCAGGCCAATTATTCAGCGGCAAAAGCAGGAGTTCTCGGCCTGACGAAAAGTCTGGCAAAAGAATTTGCTCCCCGCAATATCCAGGTGAACGCTGTGGCCCCGGGCTTTATTGAAACAGAAATGACCGAACAGCTGGATGACACAACACAGGAGTCGCTGCTTCAGAACATTCCTCTCGGAAGGCTCGGCGAAGCCGCAGAAGTGGCACGGGCTGTACGTTTTCTGGCATCGGCGGATGCTGATTATATTACCGGTCAGACCCTGCAGATCGATGGCGGAATGATTATGCATTAATCTTTCCTGTCTGTAAGATGGCATTTTTGTATGTTATCTTCTATAATGGCGGCAGGCATCAATTATTTAAAGGAGGTGAAGAAAATGGCCGAAAACACGTTGGAGCGTGTCAAAAAGATTGTAGCTGAACGTCTGGATGTAGAAGAATCAGATATCACCCGGGAAGCTTCATTTAAAGACGATCTTGGAGCTGACTCCCTGGATGTGGTCGAGCTTGTCATGGAACTGGAAGATGAGTTTGATCTGGAGATTTCCGATGAAGAAGCGGAGAAAATTGTAAGTGTTGCTGATGTTGTGAACTACATAGATGGTCAGCAATAAGCGGCACAGCCGGAGCCGCTGAAAAAAACTTTGGAAAAGCGGCTCCATGGCTTTGCAGCCGGTAAGGCAAGGATCGATTAAACGGAGGACGATATGGGACAGAGTACAGACAAAAAGAACCATGGATCCCGTTCAAAGAAAACAAAGAAACTGGTGTTGACGGAAAAACACCGCCGGAATCTTTACCAGACACTGGAACGTCTTGGTTTGACTTTTTCGGATGAGAAACTGCTTATTCAGGCTTTCACCCATTCATCCTATGTGAATGAGCATCGGATTCGTTCGGTCTATGACAACGAACGACTGGAATTTTTAGGAGATGCGGTGCTTGAATTGTCGGTATCGCAGCATCTGTTTAAACGATTTTCCACGATGAGTGAGGGGGAAATGACGAAATTACGTGCCGCTATTGTCTGTGAGGCATCACTTGCCAATTTGGCCGAAGAGCTGGCATTCGGCGAACTTGTCTTTCTCGGCAAAGGAGAAGAGATGACTGGTGGGCGCAACCGCCCGGCTCTCCTTGCGGACGTATTTGAAGCATTCACCGGAGCCCTGTATCTCGATCAGGGAATGGACGCCGTGTACACTTTTTTGGAACAGACGGTGTATCCCAAAATCGACGACGGTGCTTTTTCGCATATGATGGATTTTAAAAGCCAGCTTCAGGAACATCTGCAAAAAGATAGGCACGGAACGATTCATTATGAAATTAAAAACGAGATCGGTCCGGCTCACAGCAGAGAGTTCATTTCGGCTGTCTATCTGAATGAAGACTTTTTAGGTGAAGGAAGAGGCCGTTCGAAAAAAGAAGCGGAACAACACGCTGCCCAGCAGGCTCTCTCCAGACTGGATCCGGATAAAAAGAAAGAAGACTGAAAAAGGCTGCCCCAGATACGTGGGACAGCCCTTTTTTTAGGTTTTTTTAATACGGCCGAGTTCGGAGATGATCGCGTCCATTTCACTGACGCTTACGTTTTTTTTGGATTCAATCATATCATACATTTCTTTTATCTCGTCATAGTGGCTGATATCAAAATTGCCCGGTTCGAATGCGGAAGCATTCACAACCTGCAGTTTTTTTCCGATTTCATCCACCATAAAGTTAAGGTTTTCTTCTGTCGGCTGTTCAAGACCCAAAAGATCCTCCCCCTTCTATGTTGTGGTTGTATGCTGCTCATTTTATTGTATCGATTCATTGGAAAAAGAGCAAATACCTTTTGACGAACCTTATGCACACTTTCGTATTATGGTAAAATAGGAAAGTGTTCTTTTCCTGTTATGAAAGGAACTCAAAGAATGATGACAACCAGGAGGAGGACACCTGATACGATGTTCCTCAAACGAATAGAAATTAAAGGATTCAAATCGTTTGCCGAAGCGATGAACATAGAGTTTGTACCCGGTGTAAACGCAGTTGTGGGGCCTAATGGAAGCGGGAAAAGCAATGTGTCCGACGCCATCCGCTGGGTACTTGGCGAACAGTCGGCCCGCTCCCTGCGGGGAGCAAAGATGGAAGATATCATTTTTGCCGGCAGTGACACAAGAAAGCCGATGAACGTATCCGAAGTCACGCTCGTACTGGAGAATGATGATCAGTATCTGGATCTTGAATACCATGAGGTCAGCGTCACCCGGAAATTATACCGTACCGGGGACAGTGAATATTTAATCAACCGGCAGTCCTGCCGGCGAAAGGATATTGTGGAGCTGTTTATGGATTCTGGAATGGGGAAAGAAGCTTTTTCCATCATCGGGCAGGGCCGGGTGGAAGAAGTACTCTCCAGTAAACCGGAGGAACGGCGCGCCATTTTTGAAGAAGCGGCAGGAGTATCCAAATACAAGCAGCGCAAAAACCAGGCGGAAAAGAAGTTAAATGAAACAGAAGATAACCTGAACCGGGTGGAAGACATTCTGCATGAACTCGAAAATCAGGTGGAACCGCTGAAAGAACAGGCATCGATGGCGAAGGACTATCTGGCAAAAAAAGAAGAGCTTGAAGAGAAGGACATCGCTCTGACTGCGGCTGAAATACAGCAGAAGCATCAAAGATGGAGTACGCTTCAGGACACCATCGGCCATCTTGAGGAGCAGCAGAAGAAGACGGACAGTCTCGTCAATGAGCAGGAACAAAAACGATCGGAAGCTGAAAAAAAAGCAGAAGAGATTGATGACACCATCAGCCGGATTCAAAACGATCTTGTCAACGTCAGCGAACGTCTCGAAAAAGAAGAAGGACGCAGACGGGTGCTTGAAGAACGGGGGAAGAACGCCGGCGAAAAAAAAGAAGAGTGGGAAAAACGCTGCCGGGAGTTAAGAGAGAAAAGGGAACAATCCCGAAAAGAATGGGAAAACCAGGTTCGTATCATGAAAGAAAGCACCCGCCGCTATCAGTCGCTGGAACAGAATTATACATCCATTCAGGAAGAATGGAAGACATACAAGGAAAGCCGCCGGGAAGAAATTGAATCACTAAAAAGCGAATACATTGAGCGGTTGAACGAGCAGGCAGCCGTGCGTAACGAAGAGAAATACCTTGAAGAGCAGAAAAAGCAGCTGCAGCACAAACACGGATCCCTGGCACAAGAAAATCAGGAGTATGTAAAAGAACGCAGTCAGGCTGAAAAGCTCGTGGAAAACGCCCGCGTGAAAAAAGACAATGCGGCAGGAGATCATGAACAGGAAAAAGAAACGTGGAAACAACTGCAGGAAACATGGAAAGAACAAAGTGAATCGGTTGAACGGCTCGAACAGAAACTGTATGAAGCCTACCGCCATGTGGACCAGACGCGTTCCAGAATTCATGTGCTTGAAGAAATGGAAGCAGACTATTCCGGTTTTTACCAGGGAGTAAGGGAAGTATTAAAGGCCGGGAAAGACACATTGACCGGTGTCGTGGGCGCAGTGGCAGAACTTATTGATGTACCGAAATCATATACGCTGGCGGTGGAAACAGCGCTTGGCGGAGCACTTCAGAACGTCGTCACAAAGACGGAAGAAGACGCAAGAAAAGCGATACAGCTCCTGAAAACACGGCAGAAAGGAAGGGCAACCATCCTTCCGGCAGAAGTTATCCGCCCGCGCCGCTTATCTTCTGATTTTCAGAACAAACTGCAGTCTGCCGATGGATTTATAACGACTGCTTCCGAGGCTGTACATGTAGATGAAGCCTACCGGCATATCATCGACCACCTTCTGGGACAGGTTGTTCTGGCTGAATCGCTTGAAGCAGCGAACCAGATGGCCCGCCTTACCGGATATAAGGTGCGCATTGTGACCCTTGATGGTAATGTTGTTAATCCCGGTGGTTCGATGACCGGCGGCAGCACAGGCAAAAACAGCAGTCAGATTCTTGCCAGGCAGAACGAACTGGAAGAGCTGAGAGAAAAGCATCAGGACATGCAGGCTAAGACCGAAACACTGGAAGGAAAAGTAAGGAGGGAAAAGCAGAACCGGGATGAAACAGCGGCGGAGCTGGAAGAAAGCCGCAGGCGTGGAGAAGAAGCAAGAGATGCACTTGAAAAGGCCAAAGAAGAGCTGACCGGAGCTGAGGCGGACCTTGAAAAAGCCAACTCCAAGCTGTCGATGTACGATAAAGAGTCCTCTTCTCTGGAAGATGAGCAGGAGCGCCTGCAATCCCGTGAAAAAGTGTTGATGGAAAATAAAGAGAGTGTTGCAGAAAAGCTGCGGGTGCTCGATGAGCAGATTGAACAACTGGAAAAACAGGAAAAAGAGCGCGGTGAAAAGCTGGAGCAGCTGAAAGAACAGGAAACAGACATTAAAGTTAAATTAGCCGGGGCCAAAGAATCTGCTGCTAATGACGAAACAGAGGAAAAGCGTTTAAAAAAACAGTGGGAGGAAGAATCCGCCCAGTTGGAAAAGCTGGAACATGATATAGCTGTGCTTGAAGAGCAGATGTCTTCCATGGAGGGGGACGAAGATGTGGAAACCGGCATCGAAAAGCTGCGAGGGGAAAAAGAATCACTTTCCAACGAGATGGCACGGCTGCGCCGGGACAGAGTGGAAGCAGGCGACGATGCACAGCAGCGGAAATCACGCATCCAGCAGCTGAACCATGACCGCAGCGAAAAACAACAGGAACTGCAGGATCACCAGATTGAGCTGAACCGTCTGGATGTAGAACTCGATACAAGGCTTGAACATCTGCAGGAAAACTATGAAATAAGTTTTGAACGGGCAAGAGATCGATACCCTCTGACCGAAGATCTCGAAGAAACCCGCAAACGGATCAAACTGGTGAAAATGGGAATCGATGAACTGGGGAACGTCAACCTTGGAGCGATTGATGAATATGAGCGGGTGCACGAACGTGTTACGTTTCTCCAGGAACAGCAGGAAGACCTGCAGCAGGCCAGGAATTCGCTCAAAGAAGTGATACAGGAAATGGATGACGAAATGAAACGTCGGTTTTCCGAAACGTTTGAAGCGATACGTTACCATTTCCGCTACACGTTTCAGGAACTGTTCGGCGGAGGCGAAGCTGATCTTGAGCTCACAGATCCCGACCATCTTCTTCATACCGGTGTAGATATTGCCGCACGTCCGCCGGGAAAGAAACGTCAGAACCTGTCGCTCCTGTCGGGAGGGGAAAAGGCGTTGACCGCCATCGCTCTGCTTTTTTCAATAGTCAAAGAAAAACCCGTCCCCTTCTGTGTGCTCGATGAAGTGGAAGCAGCGCTGGATGAAGCAAATCTGTCCCGTTTTGCCAAATACCTGCGCACGTTCAGTGAAACCACCCAGTTCATTGTGATCAGCCACCGCAAAGCGACGATGGAAGAAGCAGATGTGCTGTACGGCATTACGATGGAAGAGTCAGGGGTATCGAGAATGGTATCGGTCAAAATGGAAGAAGCCGGTGAATTGGTGGAATCCGCTGCACCATAATTGCAAAGGACAAAAGGAGGTAGAATCTGCAGAATACTGCAGGCACAGCTATGGGATTTTTTGAAAAACTTAAAAACAAAGTAACGCAGCAGACAGACACTGTAACGGAAAAATTCAAAGAAGGACTGACAAAAACGAGAGATTCCTTTGCCGAGCAGATGAATGAATTATTTGCGCAGTACAGAACGGTTGATGAGGAATTTTTCGAAGAACTGGAAGAGATTCTGATCGGAGCGGATGCGGGTGTATCGACCGTGATGGAACTGATCGATGAACTAAAAGAAGAAGCCAGACGGCGCAACATCAAGGATTCGAGAAACATAGCGCCGCTTATCACCGAGAAACTGGCTGACAAGCTGGATAGAACCGGCGGCGATGCTTCTTTGAACATGCAGCAGGATGAGATGACCGTGATTTTGTTTGTCGGCGTGAACGGCGTCGGCAAAACAACAACCATCGGGAAGATGGCCCACTCTTTTAAAGAAGAAGGAAAAAAAGTAGTAATGGCTGCCGGTGATACGTTCCGTGCCGGTGCCATTGAGCAGCTGGACGTTTGGGGTGAGCGGGTTGGTGTGGACGTTGTAAAACAGCAGGCCGGATCGGACCCTGCAGCGGTGATGTACGATGCCATCCAGTCCGCCCGTTCCAGAAACGCAGACGTATTATTGTGTGATACCGCGGGCAGACTGCAGAACAAAGTCAATCTTATGAAAGAACTGGAAAAAGTGAAACGTGTTATTTCACGCGAAATACCGGGTGCCCCGCATGAAGTACTGCTCGTGCTTGATGCTACAACCGGACAGAATGCCATGAGCCAGGCGAAGACATTCCAGGAAGCAACGGATGTAAGCGGAATTGCGCTTACAAAACTGGATGGCACTGCCAAAGGCGGTATTGTCCTGGCGATTCGGAACGAACTTGATATTCCGGTGAAGCTGGTGGGACTCGGGGAAAAAATGGATGATATGCAGCCGTTTGACGCCGAACAGTTCGTATACGGGCTTTTCCGCGAACTTGTAGAGGAGCAGGCGGAAGAATCATCGTAAAGGTTTTGTCTTGACAGCACAAAAAGTCTTTAGTAGGCTTATGTGTGTATGTGAAGGATACAGGCTTAACAAAAGGGTGGGACTTATGCTGGAAAAAACGGTGCGGATGAACGCATTGTTTGACTTTTATCAACCCTTGTTAACGGCAAAACAGCAAAAATACCTGGAGCTCTATTATCTGGATGATTATTCGCTCGGCGAAATTTCGGAACGATATGATGTGAGCCGCCAGGCGGTGTATGATAATATCAAACGAACCGAAGTCATGCTGGAAGAATATGAGGAAAAGCTTGGTCTCTATCGTAAATATGAGCGGCGGATGTCCTTTTACCGGGAGCTCCGGCAGTATGCCGGCAGCCACGCTTCTCCTTCCCAAGAGATGCTGGATGCGATAGAGGCGCTGGAAAAACTCGAGGAGGAGGGGGCGATGTAATGGCGTTTGAAGGGTTGGCGGAACGACTCCAGTCCACGTTCGATAAGATGAAGGGACGTGGAAAAGTATCGGAGGCCGACGTCAAAGAAATGATGCGGGAAGTGCGTCTGGCCCTCCTGGAAGCGGACGTAAACTTCAAGGTCGTCAAAAAATTTGTAAATGATGTAAAAGAACGTGCGGTAGGACAGGAAGTGATGAAAAGCCTGACTCCCGGCCAGCAGGTAATCAAGGTCGTCAATGAAGAGCTGACGACTCTTATGGGCGGGGAAGAAAGTAAAATCGCAGCGTCGCGTAAGCCTCCTACCGTTGTTATGCTCGCCGGCCTTCAGGGTGCCGGGAAAACAACGACAGTGGCCAAAGTGGCCAACCACCTCCGGAAGCATCACAACCGCAAACCGCTCCTGGCCGCGGCTGATATCTATCGTCCGGCTGCGATTGACCAGCTCGAAACACTTGGGAAACAGCTGGACATGCCCGTCTATTCCAAAGGGACGGAAGCATCGCCTGTAGACATTGCAAAAGGTGCGGTGGAAGAGGCGAAGGAAGCAAACTGCGATTATGTGCTGATCGACACCGCGGGTCGTCTGCACGTGGATGAAGAACTGATGGATGAACTGCAGCAGGTAAGAGAAGCGGTTCAGCCCGAAGAGATTCTGCTCGTTATTGATTCCATGACAGGGCAGGACGCCGTGAATGTAGCGGAAAGCTTCCATGAACAGCTTGGGGTGACAGGAGCCATTCTCACCAAACTGGACGGCGATACCCGCGGCGGTGCTGCTCTTTCTGTCCGGGAAGTAACCGGCGTTCCGATTAAATTTGCCGGAACAGGCGAAAAGATAGATGAAATCGATGTATTCCACCCGGAACGCATGGCATCCCGTATTCTGGGAATGGGGGACATGCTCTCCCTGATTGAAAAAGCAGAAACCAGTGTGGACGATGAACGCGCCAAGGAACTCCAGAAAAAGATGAAGTCAGCCGACCTCACTTTCGATGATTTTCTGGAACAGCTGGAGCAGGTGCGTAACATGGGACCTCTTGATGATTTGCTGCAGATGATGCCCGGTGCAAACAAAAAGGCCATGAAAAATATTCAGGTGGATGAAAGTCAGATCGGACGGGTGGAAGCAATCGTCCGTTCCATGACAACCCATGAGAAAGAAAATCCATCTGTAATGAATGCAAGCAGAAAGCGCCGCATTGCAAAAGGCAGCGGTACAACGATCCAGGATGTCAATCGTCTGCTTAAACAGTTTGAGGACATGAAGAAGATGATGAAACAGATGACCGGCGGTAATCAAAAAGGCAAGAAAAAGGGTAAAGGCGGAATGCAGCTTCCTTTTCTACAGTGAAAAGGAAAAACCCTTTACAGGGAATTTCAGTCCTATTATAATGATTTATTGTGTTAAAAATATTTGGAGGTGACTGCAAATGGCAGTTAAAATCAGACTTAAACGTATGGGAGCAAAAAAATCACCATTTTATCGTCTCGTAGTGGCCGATTCCCGCGCTCCGCGCGACGGCCGTTTTATTGAAGAAATCGGAACGTACAATCCACTTAAGGACCCGGCAGAGGTCAGCATCAACGGTGAAAAAGCTGTTCAGTGGATGCTCGACGGCGCTCAGCCTTCCGATACAGTCCGGAACCTCTTTTCAAGAGAAGGCCTGATGGAGCGTCTTCATAACGAGAAAAACGGAAAGTAAAAAGCGCTGTCTGCTGCCCGATTATGGAGAAAGGCGGGAAAATCTGTGAAACAATTGGTTCAAACAATGGCCCGTCCGCTCGTTGACTTTCCGGATGAGATGGAAGTAACAGAGCGCCGGGAAGGAGAAATTCTCGTTCTGACATTAACGGTGCACGAAAGTGACATGGGAAAAGTGATCGGAAAGCAGGGTGGAACGGCTAATGCCATGCGCTCCATTCTGCAGGCCGGTGCTTCCCATCAACAGGAGCGCGTTCGATTGGATATTATCGAATAGGAAAAAAGGCAGGGATTGCGGATCCTTGCCTTTTTTAAAAAGATTGAACGGAGTACAATACCGGCTGTTCAGGACGCTTGCGCTTTTTCTGCAGAAGCGGGCGGCCGGCAGGAGACCGGTTTCTTTACTATCCGGATGCAGGCCGCTTCATCATTTGTTCCCAACCGAGGTGAATCATGCGCATCATAAAAAAGGCCGCTGTAAAACACGTACTGACGGAGAAAATGCGGGAAACCATGATTTCTGATTTTCACCGGGATCAAAAGCAGCTCAACAAAGAAATAGAACAGCTCCGGTTTCAGATGCAGAAACAATCGAAATCTGCAGATACCGGATGGAAGAAAACAGAAATCAAAGATCGATATGATAAGGAAATCGAAAAACGGAAAGAAAAAAAGCAGCGTTCTGAATTTCAGCTGTCACAACTTGAACAACTGCCTCTGGGAACCGAGATAGGATCCAAAGAAGTGGATGTAATCGAAGAGGTGGCCGAAGGAGATGAATGGCCGTCCCAGAATCAGGAGATCATCATTCAGGACGGTATCGTTACACAGATAAGGAATAAAAGATCGGATGATGAGAATGGAATGGTTTAATGTTGGAAAAATTGTAAACACCCATGGAATAAAAGGAGAATGGAAAGTATATCCCATTACCGACTTTGAAGAAGAACGGTTTGCTCAGGGAATGATCCTCTACCTTTCAAAAGGCAGCATGGAACGCATGCCGGTTACCGTGTCGCATTCCCGCCGGCATAAGCAGCACCGGCTTCTGACGGTGGAGGAAATTTCCTCTGTGGAAGAGGCCGAAACCTGGCGGGATGCTGTACTTCAAATACCCGAGACAGAACTCACAGAACTTCACGAAGATGAATTTTATTACTATGAAATCATCGGCTGCCGGGTTTACGCGGAGGAAGGAACGTTCCTCGGTGAGGTAAAAGAAGTGCAGTCGCCGGGGGCCAACGACGTCTGGGTGGTTGAGGCGGCCGGAGGCGGCAGTGATATTCTCATTCCTTACATTGATGATATTGTCAAACGGGTGGACGTGAAGGAAAAAACCGTTATCATTCATGTGATGGAGGGTCTGCTGCCGTGATGAGAATGGATTTTTTAACGCTTTTTCCCGACATGTTCCCAGGTGTTCTCCAGTCGTCCATGCTGAAACAGGCTCAGGAGAAGCAGGCTGTATCTTATCACGTTCATAACATCCGTGATTTTTCAGAGAATAAGCATCGCAAAACGGATGATTACCCTTACGGCGGAGGGGCTGGGATGGTTCTCACACCGCAGCCGGTTTTTGATGCAGCTGCTTTTGCCGGAGAGAAACGGGAGAAAACAGCGCGGATTATTCTGCTCTGTCCGCAGGGAGCACCTTTTACCCAGAAAGATGCAGAAGATCTGGCTGGGGAGGAACAGCTGATTTTTATATGCGGTCATTATGAGGGGTACGATGAGCGGATACGCACGCATCTGGTTACCGATGAGTACTCCATCGGTGATTTTATCATGACGGGCGGGGAGCTTGGTGCCATGGCCCTGGCCGACAGCGTCACGCGGCTTCTTCCCGGGGTGCTTGGAAACAACGAATCAGCGGCGGCGGATTCCTTTTCCGAACCTCTGCTTGAGCACCCTCATTACACCAGACCTGCCGATTTCAGGGGGTTGAAAGTACCGGATGTGCTATTGTCCGGGCATCACAAAAACATTGAAACGTGGCGCCGGGAGCAGGCACTGCACAGAACACGGGAAAGACGCCCTGATCTGCTGGAGAGAAACGATCTGCATTCTTTCCGGAAAGAAGACGAAAAAAACCGTTGAACAGGAACTTTCGCTGTGATAGGATATAATTTGTGGTGAAAGCCGCTTACTACGATGTTCCGCTGCCGGCCGGCACGGCATGAGCATTCGAGAGAAGGAGGCAATGAAAATGCAGGAACTGATTCGTGAAATCACGAAAGACCAGCTTAAAACCGATCTTCCGAATTTCCGTCCGGGAGATACTGTACGGGTGCACGCGAAAGTCGTGGAAGGCTCCCGTGAACGTATCCAGGTGTTCCAGGGCGTAGTTATTAAACGCCGCGGAGGCGGAATCAGTGAAACGTTCACCGTACGTAAGGTATCTTACGGTATTGGTGTAGAACGTACATTTCCGGTTCACTCCCCGCGTATTGACAAGATCGAAGTGAAGCGCCGCGGCAGAGTACGTCAGGCGAGACTTTACTATCTCCGCAATCTGCGTGGAAAAGCTGCCCGCATCAAAGAAATTCGATAAGAATCCAGAGGACTGCCACGGCAAATGCGCCGTAGCAGTCTTTTTTTAGAAGATAGAAATAGAACGTTTGTGGACAGGCTGTCAGGAAGATGGACAGGAAAGGAGAACAGCCATGACGATTCAATGGTATCCGGGTCATATGGAAAAAGCGAAACGCCAGGTGACGGAGCAGTTAAAACGGGTGGACGCGGCGGTGGAACTGGTGGATGCAAGAATCCCTTTTTCATCGCGGAATCCCATGCTTGATAACATACTGCAGGACAAGCCGCGTATCGTCGTTCTTACAAAGAGCGACATGGCCGATCCCGATGTAAGTGCACAGTGGCTCCGTTTTTATGAACAGCAGGGGGCTGAAGCGCTGACATTGAATGCTCTCCAAAGTAAAGGGGCAAAACCGGTTGTAGACAAAGCAGAAAAGGTAACGGCGCCGATTTTTGACAAAATGAAACGAAAAGGGATTCGGCCGCGCGCCATCCGTGCCATGATACTCGGGATTCCCAATGTGGGGAAATCAACGGTTATCAACCGGCTTGTCGGAAAGAAAACGGCAAAGACCGGGGATAAACCGGGGATAACAAAAGCACAGCAGTGGCTGAAAGTAGGAAATAAAATGGAACTCTTGGATACGCCGGGTATTCTATGGCCTAAGTTTGAAGATCAGATGGTAGGATACAGGCTTGCAGCGACTGGTGCTATAAAAGATGAGCGGCTGGATATGGAAGATATCGCTCTTTATTTGACGGGGCTTTTGAAAGAACGTTATCCGTCAGCATTAATGGAGCGGTACCGGCTGGAAGAACTGCCTGCTGACGACCGTGCTCTGTTTATAGAGATAGGGAAAAAAAGAGGATGTCTGCAGGCGGGCGGTTACGTGGATGAAGAACAGTGCGCCGCTTTGATACTTCGTGAATTCAGGGATGGAAAACTCGGACGTCTGTCGCTTGAAACACCGGCGGATCATGAGGAAAAAAAGGAGCCGGATGACTCTTCGAAATCAGGCGGACCGTCCGATATTAATAGTAGAGATGAGGAAACAGGTCCATGAAAAAGTTAAGCATTTCCGAAGTCAGATATTATCTATTCGAGGAGAGTCCGGAAGAGGAGTGGCTGGATATGCTCCGCCGGGACGAGAGAAAAGGTGTCCGGCAGCTCATCAGCCGCTACGACAGGCAGAAAGAAAAGCAGAGGGCACAGGAGTCCGCCTTTCTGGATTCTTTATTCTTTGAAAACCAGTACAGGGAAAAAGGATTCACTGCTGCAGCGGGAGTGGATGAAGTTGGAAGGGGGCCTCTTGCGGGTCCGGTGACTGCAGCTGCTGCGATCCTGCCGGAGAACTGCTTTCTTCCGGGACTCACGGATTCAAAGAAACTGAAAAAAGAGGAACGCGAATATTTTTACGAAAAGCTGAAAGCAGAATCTGTCTATCACATCGTTCATATTCCGGCAGAAGTGATCGATGACATCAACATATACCAGGCTTCCAGGAAAGCCATGAAGCAGGCGGTCGAAGGGCTTCAGACAAAAGCGGATATGCTGCTCGTTGATGCGGTTACCATTTCCACGAACCTTCCGCAGCTCCCGTTGACAAAAGGGGACGAAAGAAGTGCCTCCATTGCCGCTGCGTCAGTGCTTGCGAAAGTGGAGCGCGACCGGTACATGTCGGAACTCACGCAGCAGTATCCAGCATACGGCTTTGATACAAATATGGGGTACGGGACGGCTCAGCACCTTGCTGCTTTGGACCGGATGGGTCCCACTCCGGAACATCGGCGCAGCTTTGCCCCGGTACGGGAAAGAATTCAGAAATAAGAAACAGGGTGGAACGTTATGGATCCTCTACAGTTGCAGGCATCATCTTTAACCAAAAGCAGCACGTCACGGCAGACGGCTCTGTCTCTTCCGAAGGGTCAGGTTTTTGAGGGAGAAATCGTCAAACTGTTTCCCAATCAGACGGCGGCTCTTCGTCTGGGGGGGATGACTGTAACGGCAAGGGTGGAAGCGGCGTTGAACGCCGGACAGAGATATTTTTTCCAAGTTCGTCAGAATGACGGCATCCCAAGACTTCAGGTCCTCGAAGCTGATCAGCAGGCATTAAAAAGCACTTCCGCAGATCAGGGCAATGCTGCGAAAGTGCTCCAGGCCCTCGGTCTGGAAGAAAATAAGGCCAATCTTTCGATGATCCGGCACTTTCAGTCAGAACAGCTGCCATTCTCCAGAGATATGATTCGTCAGGGAGCTGTCCTTTTGAAACAGGCGGGCGCGATGAACCAGGAAGGTGTGCAGCTGCTTTCAGCTATGAATCAGAAGGGATTTCCGCTCACGCAGGAGACGTTCCAGAGTCTTTATCAGGCCGAACACGGAAAACCGCTGAGCGCACAGCTTCAGCAGCTGCAGAACAGTCTTCAGCAGCTTCAGACGAGCGGTTTTTCCGACAGCCGGGCTGCGGCAATGTCAAACCTTGCTCGGACGCTGCAGGAAACGCTGTCGGCCGGAACGATGAACCTGGCAGGCCGCACGGATCAACCGAATCAGCTGGCGCGTCTTTTCCAGCTCGCCGGGGCAGAGGAGGCCCCTGGGTCTGTCCGGAGCGGAGCAGTGTCGCTTTTGCAGAAAGCAGGTGTTGTACCTGCTGGAATGGATACGGAGGAAGGATTTGCTGCTTTCAAACAGACCATTCTTAAGCCGGAAAACCAGACAGCGGTGCAGCAGGTTTGGCCGGAGACGGGCGCAGGCAGCAGTGGCAGAAAACTTGCTTCCATGGAACCCTCAGAGCTGTTTCAGACGTTAATGACCAGATTCACTCCGGCCGAAGGAGAAGCCGGCAGACAGCAACTGCAGCAACTGCTGTCGCTGCTGCAGCAGGCAGGCGGCCGGTCCCACGGAGTACAGACTTCGCAAGATCAGCTGCAGCAAATGATGCAGACCATGCTCGCACGGGCATCAGGAACCGCGGAAAATCAGGCACTTACCGTCCTGCTGCAGGGTTCTTTTGCCAATGACCGAACGAGTGGAGCGCAAGGTTTTTCGCAGACAGCGGGGCAGCTGACCCAACTTCTGCAGCAGCTTGGACTTCACCATGAATCCGGGATAGCCCGGCAGCCGGCATCTTCAGGAAATACGCCGGAACACATGAACGCGGATAACCTGAAACAGTCCCTCCTGCAGAACATGGCTTCTCTCCCCCAACCGGTGCGTGATCATGCCGAGACGCTGCTTCATAAAATTTCCGGGCAGCAGCTTCTTTCACAGGAACAGCAGGGTCAGTATCAGCAGACAGCTGTGCAGGTTCCGCTGTCTCTTGCCGGTTTTCATACCGATTTGTCTATTCAGTGGGAAGGAAAAAGGCAGGAGGATGGCAGCCTTCATCCAGATCACTGCCGCATTCTATTTTATCTGGAAATGGAGCATCTGGGTGAAACTGTTGCGGACGTTCAGATTCAAAACCGCAGTGTAACGGTACATGTGTACAATGAAACAGAGAAGCCGGAGAAACTGATGGAACTGCTTCAGCCCTATCTTGAGAAACGGCTGGAAGAACAGAATTATACCTTGAACGCCGTTCACTGGAAATCGTCAGATGAAGAACAAAATGTATATAAAACTCCAACCGCATCCTACAGCGGCTGGGAAGGAGTGGATGTACGTATATGAGTGGTAACCAGCATCCGCGCCGATCAGCGGTGGCGCTTGGCTATCAGGCGCAGTCGGAACAGGCACCAAGTGTGAAAGCGAAAGGCAGAGGACTTATTGCTGAAGAAATTATCGAACGAGCGAGGGAAAACAATATCCCTGTACAGGAAGACCCTTCCCTTGTGGAGCTTCTCTCGCAGCTTGAAATTAATCAATCGATCCCCCCTGAATTATACGAAGTCGTTGCGGAAGTGTTCGCCTTTTTATACCGCGTTGATCAGCATTCTTCATCATAGAATCAGGATAAAACGGGCACCTTACAGGTAAAAAGGAGCCTGTGATGAAACGAAGACGCCAAAAAGACAAAAAACGCTCTTACAAAGTGGAAGCCGGACAGGAGCTCGGCTATTTTCGAAGCACTTCCGAAACCGATTCTTTGTCCCTGTTAAAAGAATTTTGGAAAAAACTAATGAAAAAAGCGCGTGGACGATGAAGATCCCAACATTATTCACCTTGAATTATTTCAGGTCCCGGAGGCTGTGCCACCGGGATTTTTTAATCATTCCGGTAAAAAAGTGACAGCGCTTGACGACAAAATCGAGCCGAATTGTTGAATTTACCGGTTTTTTTTTATACGATAATAAGTGCGTGCGAAGCAATGGCCTGCTGATACAGCCTGCGCCTGGCACCTGATATCCTTTCCCGAAAGGTTCAGCCTGAAGCGGGTATTCGTATCGAATCGTTAGGAGGATGGAGAGAACATGAATATTCATGAGTATCAAGGAAAAGAGCTCCTCAGAGAATACGGGGTAGCCGTACCAAATGGAAAAGTAGCCTTTTCCGCGGATGAAGCAGTAGAAGCTGCCAAAGAACTCGGATCTGCAGTTTCTGTCGTGAAAGCCCAGATTCATGCAGGCGGGCGCGGAAAAGCCGGCGGGGTCAAGATCGCAAAATCACTGGATGAGGTGCGTACATATGCCGAAGAACTTCTGGGCAAAACACTTGTCACGCATCAAACAGGTCCGGAAGGAAAAGAAGTAAAACGGCTTTTTATTGAAGAAGGATCCGACATCCAAAGCGAATATTACGTCGGACTCGTCATGGACCGCGCATCGTCCCGCGTCGTTATGATGGCGTCGGAAGAAGGCGGAACCGAAATTGAAGAAGTAGCGGAAAATAACCCTGAAAAGATTTTCCGTGAGTATATTGATCCGGCAGTCGGCATGCAGCCGTATCAGGCACGCCGTCTCGCATTTAACATCAATATCCCGAAAGACCTTTTGAAGCAGGCGGTTAAATTTATGCTCGGATTGTACAATGTGTACATGGAAAAAGACTGCTCCGTAGCAGAAATCAACCCGCTTGTTACAACAGGAGACGGCAGTGTGATGGCACTGGATGCGAAATTGAACTTTGATTCCAATGCGCTGTACCGTCAGAAAGACATCCTTGAATACCGCGATCTGGATGAAGAAGATCCAAAAGAAATCGAAGCATCCAAATTTGATCTCAGTTATATTGCACTTGACGGCAATATCGGCTGCATGGTCAATGGTGCGGGTCTTGCCATGTCCACGATGGACATCATCAAGTATTACAACGGCGATCCAGCCAACTTCCTTGACGTCGGCGGCGGCGCCACGGCGGAAAAAGTAACGGAAGCTTTTAAGATTATTCTTGAGGATGATCAGGTGAAAGGCATTTACGTTAATATTTTCGGCGGTATCATGAAGTGTGATGTCATTGCTGAAGGTGTTGTAGAAGCAACGGAGCAGATCGGTCTTGAAATACCACTCGTTGTGCGTCTTGAAGGCACAAACGTGGAAACCGGAAAGAAGATTCTGGAAGAATCCGGATTGAACATCACAGCAGCGGATTCCATGGCTGACGGCGCACAGAAAATCGTATCTCAAGTGCAATAGAAAGGCGGGACGAAGTCAAAATGAGCATCTTTATCGATAAAGATACCAAAGTTGTTGTACAGGGCATCACCGGTTCAACCGGCCTGTTTCATACCCAGCAGGCGCTTGCCTATGGAACGAATATTGTCGGAGGCGTTACACCAGGGAAAGGCGGAACCGAAATTGAAGGCGTTCCGGTATTTGATACCCTCCGCGACGCAGTAACCGAAACCGGAGCCAATGCTTCCGTCATTTATGTTCCACCTGCTTTTGCGGCGGATGCTATCATTGAAGCAGTGGACGAAGAGATGGATCTGGCTATCTGCATTACAGAAGGTATCCCTGTCAGTGATATGCTGAAAGTAAAGCGTTTTATGGAAGGGAAGAAAACCCGCCTGGTCGGACCAAACTGCCCGGGGGTTATCACACCGGAAGAATGCAAAATCGGTATCATGCCGGGATATATTCATAAAAAAGGTCATGTCGGCGTCGTTTCCCGTTCCGGTACATTGACGTATGAAGCTGTACACCAGCTCTCCACCAACGGTGTCGGTCAGTCTACAGCTGTAGGCATCGGCGGCGATCCGGTGAACGGCACAAGCTTCATCGATGTGCTGAAAGAATTCAACGAAGATGATGATACCGAAGCGGTTATCATGATTGGTGAAATCGGCGGTACAGCAGAAGAAGAAGCCGCTGAATGGATCCGGGAAAACATGGACAAACCTGTTGTCGGCTTTATCGGCGGACGTACTGCACCTCCTGGAAAAAGAATGGGCCATGCCGGTGCCATCATTTCCGGTGGAAAAGGAACAGCCGATGAAAAGATTAAAACCCTCGAAAGCTCCGGGGTTGACGTTGCCGATACACCGGCTGACATCGGAGATACGCTGATTTCCTCCCTGAAAAGAAACAATCTGTTTGAAAAGTGTCTGACACACGATCCACAATAGAAAAAAGAAACGGGGCGGGCTTTTATCAAGCCCGCCCTTTTTATGAAAGGATGAATGCCTACGGAAACGACACGGCTCCTCCACCTGCATGAAGCGCCGCATATGACATGGAAAAGGACAGCAGCCATTTACCGCATCGATCCGACTTTCTCTCTTCCTTATCATCTTTCTGCCTCTGAGCTTGCCCAATGCCTCCATCTCGAGCCTTACCAAGCTTCTTCTTTACGCCGTTATCTTCATTCCACGGAACGTACACCCGCCTGTTATGAGAAACAGGACATTCACATTCTGACTCCTTTTATGAAAGAATATCCGCAACGGCTCCGGCACATATATGATCCGCCCTGGGTGCTTTATGCCAAAGGCAGAATCGATCTGCTTCACAGTGAAAAAAGTCTTGCTGTAGTAGGAACGAGAAAACCGACTTCTTACGGACTGGAAGCTCTTGAAGAACTGCTTCCGCCAGTGATTGAACAGGGCACGTGTATCATAAGCGGTTTAGCTGCGGGGACAGATACCGCCGCCCACAAATTGACTGTTCGAAAAAAAGGGGCAGCCGCCGCTGTGCTGGGTGCGGGATTCGCTCATATTTATCCCAGGGAGAACACAGCTATTTTCCACCAGCTTTCGCGCTGTCATCTGCTGCTCTCCGAATTTCCCCCCGACACTCCACCGAGAAAATGGCAGTTTCCGATGCGCAACCGAATTATAAGCGGTTTGTCGGATGCTGTATTTATAACCGAAGCCGCCTCCCGCAGCGGATCGCTGATTACCGCCTATCAGGCCCTGGAGCAGGGGCGGGACGTCAAAGTGCTGCCCGGATCTATATTTTCCCCGATGTCGGCCGGAACGAACCAGCTTATCAAAGAAGGGGCTCTGCCGGTCACGGGTGCGCATGATCTTCTGGAGTCCGGATGAAGAGGAATAAGAGGAACATAGACATTTTGGGTGGACACGGCACATAAACTGTGAAAAAATGATTGTGATTTGTTTCCCAAAACAATAGATAGTTTTACTAATTAGCGGAGAATGAAATGAAGAACAGACACCTTGAGAATGACTAAACAATAAATGCAGCAATATAAAAATGTAAAAGATTTGACAAAGTGCAGAACACTGGTTGATAATATGGAAAATCAAAAAGCAGCAAAAAGGGGGAGGAAACAAGAGATATGGCAGATTATTTAGTAATCGTGGAATCTCCCGCTAAGGCGAAAACGATCAGCAAATATCTTGGGAAAAAATATACAGTGAAAGCTTCCATGGGACATATCCGGGATTTACCGAAAAGCCAGATGGGAGTGGATTCGGAGAATAATTTTGATCCAAAGTATATTACGATCCGGGGAAAAGGACCGATACTGAAGGAACTGAAAGCAGCGGCCAAAAAGGTGAAGAAAGTGTACCTTGCCGCCGACCCCGACAGGGAAGGCGAGGCTATTGCCTGGCACCTTGCCTATAGTCTCAACATAGATCCGGAATCAGAGTGCCGGGTCGTCTTTAACGAAATCACAAAGTCAGCTATAAAAGATGCATTCAAAGAACCGCGTAAGATCAATATGGATCTCGTGGACGCCCAGCAGGCCCGACGGATTCTCGACAGACTTGTCGGATACAATATCAGCCCGCTTCTCTGGAAAAAAGTGAAGAAAGGACTGAGTGCCGGCCGTGTGCAGTCGATAGCGGTTAAAATGATTATCGACCGGGAAAAAGAGATTCAACAATTTGTGCCGGAAGAATACTGGAGTATCGAAGGATCCTTTCAGCGTGATAAAGATGCCTTTGAGGCGAAGTTTTACGGCGTGGATGGCAAAAAGCAGGAACTGCGTTCCAAAGAGGATGTGGACAGCGTACGAAGTCGGATGAAAGACGACTCCTTCACCATTGAGAAAGTCACCAAAAAAGAAAGGAAACGCAACCCCGTCCAGCCGTTTACAACATCCCTGCTTCAGCAGGAAGCGGCCCGGAAGCTGAACTTCCGCGCCAAGAAAACGATGATGATCGCCCAGCAGCTGTATGAAGGAGTGGACCTCGGTAAGGCGGGAACCATCGGGCTTATTACTTACATGCGGACGGATTCAACGAGAGTGTCCAACACGGCAAAAGAAGATGCGAAAGCGTATATAGAAGAGCACTACGGGAAAGAATATCTCGGAACCAATCAAAAACAGCCTGCGCAGAATTCCAACGCCCAGGATGCTCACGAAGCGGTAAGACCTACAACCATCAGCAATGATCCAAAAAGCGTGAAATCCCACTTAAGCCGTGATCAGTACAGGCTTTATAAACTAATCTGGGAACGCTTGATGGCCAGTCAGATGGCGCCGGCTGTCATGGATACCATGTCAGTGGATATGGACAACAACGGGGTCATCTTCCGGGCAAATGGATCCAAAGTAAAATTCCAGGGATTTATGAAAGTATACGTGGAAGGAAGCGATGATGGAAAGAAAGAAAAAGACACATTTCTTCCGGATCTCAAAGAGGGAGAGCAGGTAAAAGAGCAGGAAATGACCGAGAATCAACACTTTACCCAGCCCCCTCCCCGTTACACAGAAGCAAGGCTTGTCAGGACAATGGAGGAAATGGGTATCGGCAGACCGTCGACCTACGCGCCGACACTGGACACCGTTCAGCGCCGCAATTATGTCGCACTCGAAGAGAAACGTTTTGTGCCGACCGAACTAGGCGAAATAGTACTTGATTTAATCGTCGAATTTTTCCCGGAAATTCTGGATGTGGAGTTCACTGCGAAAATGGAAAACGACCTTGACTATATTGAAGAGGGACGCCAGAATTGGATTGAAATCATCGATGAATTCTATCAAGACTTCGAGAAACGGCTGAAAGTGGCGGAAGAGGAAATGGAAGAAGTCGAGATTCGTGACGAGCCGGCCGGGGAAGACTGTGAATTGTGCGGAAGCCCGATGGTTTATAAGATGGGACGCTACGGTAGATTCATGGCCTGCTCGAACTTTCCGGAATGCCGGAACACAAAAGCTATTATGAAAGAAATCGGAGTGGACTGTCCTAAATGTAAAGAAGGAAACGTCGTAGAGCGTAAAAGCAAAAAACAGCGGAAATTTTACGGCTGTGACCGCTACCCCGAGTGTGACTTCATTTCCTGGGATAAACCGATTTCGCGCCCGTGCCCGAAATGTGAATCCATGCTCGTTGAGAAAAAGACGAAAAAGGGTGTACATGTTCAGTGCACCGACTGTGACTATAAAGAAGAACCGAACTAAAGATAAAAAGGAATCCCCTTTTTCACAAAAGGGGGTTTTCCTATGTAGCACGCATATAATCAGGGACAGGTCTCGTCAGAATTTTATGAAAAAATAATCAATTTCCTTGAACGGGAACAGGGTCTATGTTAGAATTTAAGAGCTTTTGTGCGTGAGGTGACAGACATGAATGAAGACTGGAAATACTGGTATGACATATTCCTGCAATATCTTCAGGTGGAGAAAAACGCATCGTCTTTAACGATTGATGCGTACCGAAAAGATCTGGATGATTATTTCCGTTTTTTACAGGCGGAAGGCATCCATTCTCCCCTGGATGTGGATATGAATACAGCCCGGTTGTATTTAACGCATCTTTTTGATGAGAAATACGGGCGCAGCAGTGCTGCCCGCAAAATTTCCGTCCTGCGTACGTTTTACAGGTATGTAAAAAAAGAAGGGCATATGGAAACCAACCCCTTTGCCTCTTCCAATCTGCCGAAAAAACAGAAAAAACTACCCAGGTTTTTGTATGAACAGGAGCTCGAGGCGCTGTTTGATTCTTTTGATGTCGAAAAAGATCTCGATCAGCGCGATCTGGCCCTTTTTGAACTGCTGTATGCCACAGGGCTTCGCGTCAGCGAATTGTGCCGGTTGGAAGAACAGCACCTGGATGAAGAACTTGGAACCATTCTCGTGCATGGAAAAGGCGGCAGGGAGCGGTACGTACCTGTCGGGAGTTTTGCCATGGAGGCGGTTGATCATTACCGCCGTTATGCAAGGCGCCGGCTGGTACAAAAAAGCGGCAGTGATACGGCCGTTTTGTTTCTGAACAATAAAGGAACGCCGCTGACGGACCGGGGGATCCGCTATATTGTGAACAAACGGGTGAAAGATGTATCGGCGACACTGCAGCTGTCCCCGCATGATCTTCGTCACACGTTTGCGACGCATCTGTTGAATCAGGGAGCGGATCTGCGCAGTGTCCAACAGCTCCTGGGACATGCGAATCTTTCCACGACCCAGATTTACACCCATGTAACAAAGGACCGGCTCCGGGAAGTGTACAATAAGGCTCATCCACGCTCGGAAAGGAATGGAGGATAAAACCATGGAGTCATCGTTTCATGCCACCACAATATTTGCTGTTCATCATAACGGAAAAGCTGCGATGGCCGGAGACGGACAGGTGACATTCGGCCAGGCGGTTGTGATGAAACAGACCGCAAGAAAAGTAAGAAAAATTTATCATGACCGGGTGCTTGCAGGATTCGCTGGATCGGTGGCGGATGCTTTTACCCTGTTTGATATGTTTGAATCCAGACTCGAACAGTGGAACGGCCAGCTGCAGAGGGCAGCCGTGGAACTCGCCAAGGAATGGCGCAGTGATAAAACACTCCGTCGTCTGGAAGCAATGCTCGTTGTGATGGATAAAGACACCCTCCTGCTTGTGGCCGGCACCGGTGAAGTCATTGAACCGGATGACGGCCTGATTGCGATAGGTTCGGGAGGAAACTATGCCCTTGCTGCCGGAAGGGCATTAAAGCAGCATGCTTCCTACATGGAAGCAAAAGAGATGGCGGAAGCTTCTCTGAAGACCGCCGGCGATATCTGTGTATTTACCAATGACCAGCTGGTTGTAGAAGAAATCGAATAATGGAAAGGGCGGATGAGAGATGAACACTCCGCTGACACCGAAAAAAATTGTGGAGATCCTCGATCAGTATATTATCGGTCAGAACCAGGCAAAGCGCTCCGTAGCTGTTGCACTGCGGAACAGGTACAGAAGAAGCCTGCTGGAGGAAAGTCTGCGGGATGAAATCACCCCGAAAAATATTCTCATGATTGGTCCGACCGGAGTCGGAAAGACCGAAATCGCAAGAAGGCTCGCAAAACTGGCCGGAGCCCCTTTTGTCAAAGTAGAAGCGACAAAATTCACAGAGGTCGGCTATGTCGGCCGTGATGTCGAATCCATGATCCGGGACCTGGTAGAGACGTCAGCGCGGCTTGTCAAAGAGGAAAAGATGGAAGAGGTAAAAAATGAAGCAGCACGTGAAGCGGAGAAACGCCTCGTAAAACTGCTCGTTCCGGAAAAAAAGAAGCAGCAGCAGAGCAAAAACCCTTTTGACATGCTTTTTCAGCAGCAGAACCAGGAAGAAACCAAAGAAGAAACAGAGGAAGACCAGGATATTGCCGGAAAAAGACGCCGGATGGAACATCAGCTGGCCATGGGAGAGCTTGAAGATCATATGGTCACAATTGAAGTGGAAGAGCAGGGCCGCGGCATGTCTGATATGTTTCAAGGGTCCGGCATGGAACAGATGGGCATGAACATGCAGGAAATGTTGGGCGGCATGATGCCTAAAAACAAAAAGGAGCGTCGGCTGACGGTAAGAGAAGCGAGACCGGTGCTCGAGGAGCAGGAAGCCCAGCAGCTCATTGATATGGATGAGGTGGGACAGATTGCTGTTTCGAAAGCAGAACAGCTGGGTATGGTGTTCATAGATGAAATCGACAAAGTTGCCGGAAATCAGCAATCCAGTGCCGATGTGTCGCGGGAAGGCGTCCAGCGGGATATCCTGCCGATTGTAGAAGGGTCGGCAGTATCAACCAAGTACGGGACGGTAAAAACCGACCATATTCTGTTTATCAGTGCCGGGGCTTTTCACACGACGAAGCCTTCTGATCTGATTCCAGAACTCCAGGGGCGTTTTCCGATCCGGGTGGAACTTGACAACCTTGGTGCTGAAGATTTTGTCCGGATTCTGCAGGAGCCGGATCAGGCCCTGACAAAACAGTACCAAGCACTGCTGCATACAGAAGGTATAAATGTTGAATTTTCTGACGAAGCTGTTCACAAGATTGCTGAAATGGCCCAGGACGTTAACCAGCACACGGAAAATATCGGTGCCCGCAGACTTCATACGCTGCTGGAACGCCTGCTTGAAGATTTATCGTTCGAGGCACCGGATATCACAATGGAGACGGTGACAATCACCTCCTCTTATGTGGAGGAAAAACTGGCTTCGATTGCAAAAAACAGAGATATGAGCCGATATATTTTATAAGAGAAAAAACAGGAGGAGTCTCAGATGGATCTATTATCAAAAAGCCGCAAAATTAACGACATGCTGCAAAAAACGGCAGGAGACCATGTAAACTTTAAAGATATGGCGGAAACGCTCCGTGATATTATAAGTTCCAATGTATTTGTCGTCAGCCGCCGGGGAAAACTGCTCGGATATGCTATTAAACAGGAAATTGAAAATGACCGGATGAAAAAAATGCTGGAAGAACGTCAGTTTCCGGAGGAATATACATCCGGCCTTTTCAAAATCGATGAAACCTCTCCGAATCTTGATATAAACAGCGATTATACTGCCTTTCCGGTGGAGAACAGGGAACTGTTCAGCTCCGGTCTGACGACAGTCGTTCCGATTAACGGCGGCGGACAGCGTCTTGGTACGCTGGTCCTGGCACGCCTCAATGAGCATTTCGATGACGATGATCTTATTTTAGCCGAGTACGGGGCAACGGTAGTAGGAATGGAAATCCTCCATGAAAAAACACAGGAAATTGAGGAAGAGGCACGCAGCAAAGCGGTTGTTCAAATGGCGATCAGCTCGTTGTCATACAGTGAACTGGAAGCAGTGGAGCACATTTTCGAAGAGCTGGAAGGAAAAGAAGGTCTGCTGGTCGCAAGCAAGATTGCCGACAGAGTCGGCATTACCCGATCTGTGATTGTGAACGCGCTCCGGAAGCTTGAGAGTGCCGGAGTCATCGAATCCCGTTCCCTTGGAATGAAAGGAACATACATCAAAGTATTGAATGATAAATTTCTCTACGAACTTGAAAAACTGAAAGCCAACAGCTAAAACCGAATCATAATAATCAAACCCGCTGCTTGTATGAGGCAGCGGGTTTTCATATTTTCAGAAATCAATAAGTTAGGCCTATGTAAGGACATTGCTGCGTTTCGATATACGTGAAACGCAAATCAGGGTAAAAGAAAGCGCGGCAAGCCTTACACTATATTGAACGGGGGTGTGAAGGTCTCAGACGTGAAAACGATACCAGGAAAATTTAATTAGGAAAAAAGGACTATTTATATTGGAAAAACTGGTGTGGTCCTTTTTTATCGAAATGAAAAACCGTGAAAACACCCTTAGACAAATGTCACATATTTTTATACAATTTGGGTGGAAGTCCTCGAAGTATAGAAGAAAATGGCAGGTTTTGCCGGAAATGAAAAAGCCAAATTAATTTCCTGTCTTAATAAGGTCTTTAGTAGGGGGAAGGAGGTAGCGTATGGGGTTATTTGATTCCGCCACGTTTCACAACCTGGAACAGGGACTGAAAGGTGCGGCTACGCGGCAGAAGACGATATCAGACAATATTTCCAATGTAGATACGCCGAATTACAAGGCGAAGAGCGCCCACTTCAAGCATACCCTGAATGAAGCAATGCAAAACGACAAGATCCAGGCGCAGCAGACAAATCAGCAGCATATTCCTTTTGGAGGAAACGGCAGTGACTCGATTTATGTCAGCCGGGACACTTCCACGATGTATAATCATAACGGCAACAATGTCGATATAGACAAGGAAATGACAGATTCCGCTAAAAACCAGATTTACTACAATGCACTGACTGATCGGTTAAGCAGTAAGTTCAGCAGTCTAAAAACCGCGGTACGCTCTAATTAATCGATGATGAAAATGGAGGGAATGAGCAGTGGGATTATTTGATGGAGTAAATGCAGCAGCTTCCGGACTGACGGCCCAGCGCCTGCGGATGGATGTTGCTTCGGCCAATACAGCGAATGCCGATTCCACCAGAGGGACTCTCGTAGACGGGGAGTGGGAGCCATACCGCAGGAAGATGGTGACGATGAGCTCGTCGGATTCCGGTTTTTCCTCCCACCTTCAAAAGGCAATGGGAAGCGGCGGCAGTCCCCAGGCAGGAACCGGTACAGAAGTGACAGGCATTGTGGAGGACGAGTCTCCATTTAAGCAGGTATACAATCCAGAACACCCTGATGCCGGTGAGGACGGATACGTTGACATGCCGAATGTGGATCCTCTGAAAGAAATGGTGAACATGATGGGGGCAAGCCGTTCCTATCAAGCTAATATTACATCCATGAATGCGTCGAAAAACATGATGCTTAAAGCACTTGAAATCGGAAGAGGTCAGTAAGAGGAGGACTATGAATGTTTGAAAGTTTTATAGGGGGCCCGGAAGCGGCTCAGCAGACCGGGGCATTGAAGGCGGCCTCCAACAACAACACATCTCCTGCTGAAGCCCAGGAATCATTCAAAAACGCATTAAACAATGCGGTTACAGAGGTGAATGACGCCCAGGTCAAATCGAATGAAATGACGTCAAAACTCGCCTCCGGTGAAGTGGAAAATCTTCATGAAGTCATGGTTTCCGCAGAGAAAGCAGGCGTCATGCTGCAGACCACTGTCGAAGTGCGGAATAAGGCACTGGAATCCTACCAGAAAGTCATGCGCATGCAGGTTTGATCTGCTGACAGCGGATAATGGAAATCGGGAGGCCCCATGAAAGAGAAGCTACTACAATTCAGACAGAAGACAACCGAATACTGGCGCAGCCGAAGCGGTGTCCAGAAAATACTGCTGATCGGCTCTATCGTTTTACTTATACTTATTATTTTTCTCGCTGTGTTTTTTACGACCAGGACGAACTTCGCTCCGCTTTATTCTGAATTAACCCAGGAAGAGACAGGGCAGATTACGGAGAATCTTGATTCCAGGGGGATTGCCTATGAACTGTCAAACAATGGATCCACCATCCGGGTCCCGCAGGAGCAGGTCGATTCCCTGAAAGTGGATCTAGCTGCGGAAGGTCTTCCGGATAGTGGAAGCATTGATTATTCCTTTATTGAGGACCAGATGGGCTTTGGCATGACAGACAATGAGTTCAACACAATGGAACGTGCCGCGATACAGACCGAACTCAGCGGGCTCATGGAGAATATTGATGGGGTGGAAGCGGCTGACGTCATGATTAACATGCCCAAAGAGTCCACATGGGTGGCTGAAGAAGGCGGCAATGCCTCCGCTTCTGTCGTGGTTGATACAGGTGGAACGGCAGACCTTGAACAGTCCCAGGTCAGGGCGCTGCATCATCTCGTTTCAAAAAGTGTACCCGAGCTGACAGTGGACAACATCGTCATTATGAATCAGATGTTTGAACAGTTCACCTATGAAGATTCCGGCAGTGACTCCACGATGAGTGCTTATGAAGAACAGCGGAGCATTCAGGAAGACATTGAAAAGGATATTCAGTCAAGACTCCAGCAGATGCTCGGCCGCATGATGGGACTGAACAAGGTAGCCGTTTCTGTGACGACAGATCTTGATTTCACCCAGGAAACGAGAGAAGAGGCTTTGGTTGAACCGGTCGATGAGGAGAATATGGAAGGCATCGCCGTCAGCGCCGAGCGGATTGAAGAAGCCTACGAAGGACAGCCGCCTGAGGACGGCGGCGTTGCGGGAGCAGGCGAAGGAGACGTGGCGAACTATCCAGCTGGAGCCGCCAACGGACAGGGTGATTACGAGAGGGATGAAGAACGGATCAATTACGAGGTGAACAGAATTCATCGTCAGATCACGGAAAGCCCGTATAAAATCCGTGACCTCGGTATTCAGGTCATGGTGGAACCGCCGGAACCTGATAATCCGGACTCGCTCGACCCGCAGACGATCACCGATATTGAAGAAATGCTCACCACCATGGTGAATACAAGCATTAATGCCGAGTATCAGGAAGATATGGAAGCAGGCGCCATTGAGGACAACATTTATGTTGCCTCCCAGCCGTTCAACGGCCAGCAGGAGGTACAGGAAGAAGCAGGAACATCCATCCCGATGTGGGTGTATATTGCCGGAGGAGCACTGTTGTTCATGGTTCTTGCACTCTTTGTTATGTTGATCCGGAGAAGAAGCCGAGGGGAAGAATGGACCGAAGAGGAAATGACCACAGCCGAACCGATACCGGATCTTCCGGATGAAGATAACAGCGAAGAAGCACAACGCAGAAAGCAGCTGGAGAATCTGGCTCAGGAAAATCCAGAGGAATTTTCGAAACTATTACGGACGTGGTTGTCCGATGAGTAAGGAGGTCCTGCCATGCCGAAAGCTAAAGATACCTTGACCGGAAAACAGAAGGCGGCCATGCTCCTTATCTCGCTTGGGCCCGATGTTTCCGCCCAGGTATATAAATATTTGAACGAGGACGAAATCGAAAAACTGACACTGGAAATCTCCAATGTGCGGAAAGTGGACAGCGACACAAAAGAGAACGTGCTTCAAGAGTTTCATCAGATTGCGGTCGCTCAGGATTACATTTCCCAGGGCGGGATAGGTTACGCCAAAAGCGTACTGGAAAAAGCTCTCGGTGAAGATAACGCGATGCAGATTATTAACCGTCTTACCTCTTCGCTTCAGGTCAAGCCGTTTGATTTTGCGAGAAAAGCCGATCCGTCACAGATTCTTAACTTCATTCAGCATGAACACCCTCAGACGATAGCTTTAATTCTATCGTATCTGGAGTCGGAACAGGCGGGTCAGATATTGTCCGAACTTCCTCAGGACGTTCAAACCGATGTGGCCCGGCGGATTGCTGTTATGGACAGCACATCCCCCGAAATTGTGAATGAAGTGGAATCCATTCTCGAACAGAAACTCTCTGCTACCGTTACACAGGACTACACGGAAGCAGGCGGCATTGAATCTGTTGTGGAAGTGCTGAACGGGGTGGACCGCAGCACCGAGCGTACGATTCTCGATTCGCTTGAGATTCAGGATCCGGAACTCGCAGAAGAAATCAAGAAACGGATGTTTGTCTTCGAAGATATTGTCACCCTCGACAACCGCTCGATTCAACGTGTTATCCGGGATGTGGAAAACGATGACCTGCAGCTTTCCCTGAAAGTGGCCAGTGATGAAGTCAAAGAACTTGTTTTCAACAACATGTCCCAGCGGATGGCAGATACGTTTAAAGAGGAAATGGAGTTCATGGGGCCGGTGCGGCTGCGTGATGTGGAGGAATCACAGACACGAATTGTCTCCGTGATCCGCAGACTTGAAGAAACCGGCGAAATTGTGATCGCACGTGGAGGAGGAGACGATATCATTGTCTAGACTTATCAAACGGCCGTCTTCTTCTGCTTCGTATGACAATGTACGTGCGATCGGTCTCAGACAGGTAGCGCCGGATGTTTCCCGGGACCCCGGGGAACATGGAGAAGAAGTGCCGGGAGAGACAGCGGCCGGCCATGAAAAGTATCGTCTCGACAGGGAACGCGAAGAAATGGAACAGCTGAGACAGCAGGCACACCAGGAGCTTGAGGAAGCACGCAGAAAGATCAGTGAGGAAGAGGAGAATTCCAGGCAGCGCATCGAACAGGCTTACACGGATGCAAGACAGGAAGGCTGGAATCAGGGGCTCCAAGAAGGAAAAGAAGAAGGATATTTTGCTGTTGACGAAGCGGTGCAGGAAGCACAGCAGATGATAACAGCGGCGCGTGAAGAGTATCACCAATATCTCGAACGGGCGGAACCTGTCATTCTTGATCTGGCACTCACCATAGCGAACCGGATCATTTATGACTCTCTTGAAGACCGGGACGGCACGTGGATGGAAATAGTGAAAAACGCGGTGAAAGAAGTGAAAGATCATGAAGAAATCGCCGTATACGTTCCAGTCTCCAGAGTTGAAGAAACCCGGAAACAGCGGAATGAAATGGAAAAGCTGCTTGCCTACTCCCAGGATCTTCTGATTTATCCGGACAGCACCCTCGGGGAAAGGGACTGCACCATCGAGACTCCGTACGGCAAAGTGGACGCTTCCCTTGACAGCCAGCTTCAGGAACTGAAAGAACAGCTCGAAGAAAAACTGAAAGAGGGCGGTACGAATGAAAGCAGCTGATCTGGTCAACGAAATTCATACCCTGAATCCGTATAAACAATACGGAAAGGTAACAAGGGTGGTTGGCCTGACCATCGAATCCAAAGGCCCCCGGACGTCGGTTGGGGAACTGTGCTTCATTTATCCTGAAGGCGGAAGCAAACCGGTTCTTGCTGAGGTGGTTGGATTCAAGGACAAGTACGTTCAGCTGATGCCGCTTCGTCACACCGTGGATATCAGTCCGGGCAGTCTTGTCGAAGGAGCCGGCAAACCGCTGCAGGTCAAAAGCGGCACCGGACTGATTGGCAAAGTCATTGACGGGACAGGACAGCCGCTTGATGGCTCAAAGCTTCCGGACGGTCTTGTTCCGGTACCGACGGAAGCGGAACCGCCCAATCCTCTTCTCCGCCCGCGGATTAACGAACCGTTGTCTCTTGGTATTAAAGCAGTAGACGGTCTTCTCACAATGGGCAAAGGCCAGCGCATTGGTATTTTTGCAGGAAGCGGTGTCGGAAAGAGTACCATCCTGTCCATGCTCACCAGGCACTCGGAGGCGGATGTGAATGTGATTGCCTTGATCGGGGAGCGCGGACGGGAAGTGAAAGATTTTATCGAACGGGATCTCGGTGAAGAAGGGATGAAAAAATCCGTCGTGGTTGTAGCGACATCTGATCAGCCGGCCTTAATGAGAATTAAGGGAGCCATGACCGCAACAGCGGTGGCGGAGTATTTCCGGGATCAGGGGAAGAATGTGAATCTGATGATGGATTCTGTAACGAGGTTTGCCATGGCGCAGCGTGAAATCGGGCTGGCGATCGGTGAACCCCCCACGACAAAAGGCTACACCCCATCAGTTTTTGCCATGCTTCCTAAACTGCTGGAGCGTTCCGGAACGAGTGAAAATGGCACCATTACTGCGTTTTACACCGTTCTGGTAGACGGAGATGACTTGAATGAACCGATTGCTGATGCAGTCCGGGGTATTCTGGACGGTCATTTTGTTCTCGACCGTAAGCTTGCCGATAAAGGCCATTACCCCGCGATCAATGTCCTTCGCAGCATCAGCAGGGTAATGGAAGACCTCGTTGACAAAGATCACCGGGAAGCAGCGGAGAATCTGAGACACTATCTGTCCACTTATACCGAATCCGAAGATCTGATTAATATCGGCGCTTATAAAAAAGGCTCCTCCAAAGAAATCGACCAGGCAGTCAATATGCAGCCAAAGATTAATCAATTTCTTCAGCAGGATACAACAGAAATGCAGCCGCTGGCAGATACGAAAAACGAGTTGACCGCCCAGTTTGGTAAAGGAGAATGATGAATGTCGTTTACCTATTCTTTTCAGAAAATACTTGAGCTGCGAAAGCGCCAGAAAGAACAGAAGTCGCAGGAGTACGAACAATCGGTTCAGCAGTTTGAACGGATGGCATCGGCTTTGTATGAACTGCTTAAGCAAAAAGAGCAGCTCGAGTCGCTTTATAAAGAACAAATGAGCGGCGGCATTTACGTCCATCAGCTGCAGCAGAGTGAAAAAGCAGTATTTCAGCTGCAGCAGCGGATCGCCGATACTCAGAAACAGACCGATAAAGCCAGAGACACCATGCATAAGAAAGAAGCAGAGATGCAGGAAGCTTCGATAGAATGGAAAAAGTACTCCCGGATGAAAGAATGGGAAAAAGAAGAATTCCATCTGGAAGAGAAGCGCCAGGAAGAAAAAATGATGGATGAAATATCAACCCGGAAGTTTGCGTTTCGATGAAATTAGGTGAATCCGATGGCCAAACAAAAAACTGAAAAAAGAACAAAAAAAGGGCAATGGTTTTTCCTTATCATTTTTATTCCCGTCGTGTTTGCGCTCATTATCGGCGTCGTCCTTCTGTCTTTTCTCGGTGTGAACGTGGCTGACATGGGGCGCAGTATGATAAACGAAGTTCCGGGTATTTCCATGGAAGCCGAGGAGACGGAAACGACAGCTGGAGAATCCGCCCCGCAGGCAGACCCGGAAGAACTGGCAGCCAAAGAAGAAGAAATAGCTTCGCTGGAGCAGCAGCTCGAAGCAAAAAACACAGAAATTCAGGAACTCGAGCAGGAGATGGAAGCCATGCAGGTGGAGCAGCAAACCGAGAACTCCGAGCAGGAACAGGATAATTCCGGCCTCCAGGAAACCGCTCAAGTATACGAAAGCATGGGAGCATCGGCGGCAGCCTCTATTTTAGCAGAGATGAGCGACCAGGAAGTCGTTCGTCACCTCTCGGAAACGGGAACGGAAATGAGAGCTGACATTCTGGCGGAAATGGAGCCGCAGCGCGCCTCCGTTATTATAAACTCGTTAAGTGAATAAAAAATAATTACTGAAAGGGGGTGAAACAGATGCAGATGCAGATGCTTATGCAGTCGATGCCGAATGCGGAACTGAACACGCAGCGAGCCGGGAAAAACGGTCCGGACGCAGGAGGCGAAAAAGGATTTATGCAGATGCTCGGGAAGGCGTTAAACGCTGTAGAATCAGAAGGAGCAGCTTCCGGTGCGGAATCCGGCGGCTCACTCGAAGAGCTGTTGTCCGGCTTTTTCAAAAACGGGGATAAACTGTTCGAGCAGTTTTCAGACGAGCTGAAGGCTTTGTTTGAGAACGGAAGCTTTGAATGGTCCGGCAGTATGGAAAAGCTGCTCGACAAACTGCCAAAAGGCATGCAGGAACTGGCGCAGGCCCTGCCGGAACTTGACGGAGAGGAAATGATGCAGTGGCTGGAACAGGCGCTCACTTCGTCTGACAAAGGCAAGGAGGCTCTGCCTGAAGCCGTGCAGAACTTGTTTGCAGATAAACAAGCGGGTTCGGAACCCGGGATGAACAACTTGGATAACAATGAGCAGAAACTTGCTGCTTCTTTCACGGGGATGCTTGCCCTTTTACAGCAGGCAGCCGGGCAGGGGGGAAACCTTCAGGCACAAGGGACGGACTCATCGGCTCAGAACGCAGGAACCGGCACCAGGAACAGTGGTTTTCAGGCAGCTCTTGCTTCGCTTGCCGGATCGTTCACAGGAAAATCCAACGCTCAGCAGAGCATGACCCCGGATCAAGCTTTGAAACAGGTTACGCAGTGGGTGGAATCCACCGGCGGTCAGCAGAAAACGATGGACGGTTTTTTCCAGGCCCTGAAAAACACTTCTTCATCCGGTCAGGACTCCAAGCAGCAATATCTACAGCAGCTTCTGAACCGAAGCATGACAGGAGGCGGTACGGAGTCGAACACAGCGAACGCGCAGCCTTCCTCCATGAGTTCCCAGGACGGGACCGGCGTCATGGCAAAAGCACAGCAGGCCGTTGTTTATCTTGGAGAGGGAAAAACAGAGCACGCCCGTGCCCAGGAGTTTGTGAAACAGTTCCAGAACCTGATCGGCAAAAGCAGCCTGCAGTCGTTTAAAAACGGCACGCAGCAGCTCACGGTGAAATTGGTACCGGAAAATCTCGGACGGCTCGACGTGAAGATTATGCAGCAGAACGGGCAGTTGACCGCCAAGCTCATGACAACTTCAAGTAACGCCAGAGAAATGGTGGAAAGTCAGATTCATCAGCTCCGTGCCGCTTTCCAGCAGCAGAACATACAGGTCGAGCGGATTGACATTTCCCAGCAGCAGCCTTCCACCCTGCAGCAGGACGATGAGGGACAGGAAGATGCCGACGATCTGAACAGCCATGACGGCAATGAAACAGACGTGGACGAAGAAACGGAAGAAACGTTCGCGGACGTGCTCGATGCACTAACTTTTAATGAACAAGTGTAGGTGAAAAACATGGCAAATACGATTCAGGACCAATATGCAATGCCGACCCAGACCGAATCCCTCCGCACAGATAAGAAAAACGGCAGTCTCGGAAAAAACGATTTTCTCGAAATTCTGATGACGCAGCTCCAGAACCAGAGTCCGGCGGATCCGATGAAGGACAAAGAGTTTATCAGCCAGATGGCACAGTTTTCATCTCTTGAGCAGATGACGAACATGACATCGGCTATCACAGACATGGCTGGTGCCCAGCAGAAAGGATCGCTCGTCCAGCACAGCCAGCTCATTGGCAAAACGGTGACATGGCAGCAGACGGTAAAGGATGAAAACGGCGTTGAGCAGACCGAGGAGCGAGTCAACGAGGTCACTTCCGTGAAACAGGACGGAAGCGGAACAATCCGCCTTTTGATGGACAACGACCAGTGGGTGGACAGTGAACAGATGATTCAGGTCGATGCCGCGTCGGATGAGTCGGAAGAGACCGGAAATAACGGACAGGACAGCGCCGGCAGTTAACGCCGCAGCTGTGACAGGCAGGAGGCAGACAAAATGAGTTCAGGGATTCAACCCGGTGGACTGCATCAGCTGCCGCATCCCGCAACATCACCGCCGAAACAAAAAGCAGAACCATCTCCATCCGGGCCATCGTTTCAGGAACTGCTGAACGGGCAGCTGGAGAAAACGGCAGAACTGAAAGTGAGCAGGCATGCACAAAAGCGTCTGCATGACCGGGATGTCATCGTAACCGAAGAACAGTGGCAGAAGATCAGTGACAAACTGGAAGAAGCACGCACGAAAGGGGTCAAGGATGCGGTCGTATTTACAGACGACAGCGCTCTCGTTGTCAGTGCAAAGAACCACACCGTTATAACAGCGATGCAGCGTGATGAGGCGGCCGACCATATCTTTACCAATATTGACGGTACGATTAACGTAAGAGACTAAACCGGCCGGACCTGAAAAGGAAGCCGGAGGACGGCGGACCGATTGAAGCTGTCCGAACTACTAAAATGGAGGATGAAACCATATGTTAGCTTCAATGTATTCAAGCATTTCCGGAATGAAAAACCACCAGCAGCAGCTGGACGTCACGAGTAACAACATCGCCAACGTCAACACGTACGGCTACAAAAAAGGAAGAGCCACGTTCAAAGATATGATCAGTCAGCAGATTCAGGGCGCAACTGCTCCAAATGACACTTCCGGTGGTGTGAACCCGATGCAGGTCGGACTTGGTACGCAGATGGGCAGCATCGATACAGTACAGACCCAGGGAAGCCTGCAGAACACCGGCCGCAGCCTTGACCTCGGTATCTCCGGCGACGGCTTCTTTGCAGTCGGTGAACAAAATAATGATCAATGGCCAAATGGTGGCGATGACAATGTGGCAACCAATGGGTATGACGATTTAAATACAAGTTATACAAGAGCCGGCAATTTTTATATGGACCAATCGGGCCATATCGTTAATCAAGACGGTCAATATTTACTAGGTAATACAACAAACAATGAGGGTGAGCCCTCCTTGGAAGATCTTGAAGATGGTGATGTAGGTAGAATACAAATTCCGACAGATGCGCAGAGTTTCAGCATCGGCGCCGATGGCAGTGTTAGTTATGTAAATGCGGACGGTGACCAGCAGGTGGCCGGACAGGTTGAGATGGCAAGGTTCGCGAATCCGGGTGGTCTGTCCAAGGCAGGAAGCAACCTCTTCCAGCCGACCGATAACTCCGGAGAAGCCCAGTACAATAATCCGGGCGACGGCGCCGGAGAACTGGTACCGGGAACGCTTGAGATGTCCAACGTAGACCTGTCCGAGGAGTTTACGAACATGATCACGGCCCAGCGCGGGTTCCAGGCGAACACCCGTGGTATTACAACCGCCGATGAAGTGCTGCAGGAGCTCATGAACCTGAAACGTTAAATCGGTTCAACATTTAAAAAGGAGGCGTGAGCCGGGTCCTGCCGCCCGGCTCATCCAATACATATGATTACATTAACAAGATTAAAAGGACAAACCTTTCTATTGAATGCAGCGATGATTGAACAGGTGGAAGCTTTTCCGGACACGACCATCACACTCAGCAACGGCAAAAAGATCGTTGTCCAGGAGAGTATGGAAAGCGTGCAGCAATTAATCACAGCGTTTTACCGGAGGATCGGCTTAATCGGCCTGTCATCCAAAGAGGGGGACGAGTAACGTGTTTCAGAACCGTTTAGTGAACATTATGCTGATTATTATCATCTCATTGACCCTGGTTGGTGTTGTGGCGTTCGTGCTGTTCAACTATTTTTCTTCCTCCACCGAAGCCGGAGCGGAACCGACCATCGATGAAATTATCGATAACTCGTGGGAAACCGAGGAAATGACGACCAACCTGAAAAACGGTGACATCTTCCGGGGACGATTCCGCGTTCATGTTGAGACAAAATCGGGAGCGGAGGAACTGCAGAAACGTGATTTCCAGGTCAAAAATATTATCATTCATGAGCTGGCAGACCGAGATCCCGAAGAACTGCAGAGCAAAGAAGGGCTCAAGGAACTTGAGGACACCCTGCGCTCTGATATCAACGGCATCATGGAAGACGGAAAAGTGGTGCGGGTCTACACCACACAACGGATGATTCAGTAATGGCAGCTTATGTCGAAAAAGGAGGTGGAAACGTTTGGCGGACGTTCTTTCACAGGGTGAAATAGACTCACTGTTATCCGCACTTTCTACCGGGGAAATGGACGCGGACGAACTAAAAAAAGAAGAAGATGAAAAGAAAATACAAACGTACGATTTCAAGCGGGCGCTTAGATTCTCCAAAGACCAGATCCGAAGCCTTTCCCGGATTCACGAAAATTTCTCAAGGCTTCTTACGACGTCTTTATCCGCCCAGCTGCGGACGTTTGTACAAATATCTGTCGCATCAGTGGATCAGCTGCCTTATGATGAATTTATCCGGTCGATTCCGAAAATGACACTGTTAAATGTGTTTGATGCGTATCCGCTTGACGGCCGTCTTCTGATGGAAGTTAATCCAAATGTCGGCTATGCGGTGCTCGACCGGCTTCTCGGTGGAAAAGGGACAAGCATTAATAAAGTGGAAACCCTGACAGAAATTGAAACGAAACTTATGACACAGGTTTTTCAGACGATGCTTGAAACGTTTCAGACCGCTTGGGAATCCGTGGTTGAAATGGATCCGCAGATGGAGGATATTGAAGTCAATCCCCAGTTTCTGCAGATGGTATCGCCCAATGAAACAGTGGTTGTTATATCGCTTTCGACTACGGTAGGGGAAACGACAGGCATGATTAATATCTGTCTTCCCCACGTTGTTCTGGAGGAGATTCTTCCGCATTTGTCGGTTCATTACTGGATGCAGACGAAAAAGAAAGAACGGGACCCTCATGAACTGGAAGAACTGCAGCAGACCGTGAAAGCCGCCCCGCTCACGCTGCAGGCCGTTCTTGGCACGTCGGAAATCTCGATTGAAGAGTTTCTTGGTCTGAACGAAGGAGATGTACTGGAACTGGATCAAAATATCAACGATCCGCTTCTTTTGAACGCCGGCGGGGAAGCGAAGTATTATGCACAGCCGGGGCAGTGGAAGAAAAACATCGCCGTTCAGATTACAGAGGAAATAGAGGAGGGGAACGAGTATGAATGATGATATGCTCTCTCAGGAAGAAATTAATGAACTGCTCAAAAGCGTGGAAGGCGGCGACTCCGACAATAAAGAGCAGAGTCAGGAAGATGCAGAGTCAACGGCGGGCGAGCCCGGAGAATTGAATGTTGAGGATTATCTGTCTTCGGTGGAACAGGATGCATTAGGTGAAATCGGGAACATTTCCTTTGGAAGTTCAGCGACCGCTCTGTCCCAGCTTTTGAATCAAAAAGTGGAAATCACGACACCGGTTGTGTCCGTCGTGCAGCGGGAAAAACTGGACGAACAGTTCCCACGGCCGAACGTTGCCGTTCACGTGCGGTATACAGAAGGGTTTGAAGGCACCAACCTGCTCGTCATCAAAACAAGAGACGCTTCCATCATTGCTGATTTGATGCTTGGCGGGGATGGTACCAATCCGGCTGAAGAAATGGAAGAGATGCACATAAGTGCCGTGCAGGAAGCGATGAATCAGATGATGGGGTCGGCGTCGACCTCCATGTCCACGGTCTTCAATAAGCGGGTTGATATTACACCACCGGGAATCGATATGATGGATCTCAAAAATGAAGAAGGATCCAGCAATGTCCCGGATGCTGATACCCTTACGAAAATATCATTCCGGTTGATTATCGGAGACTTGATAGATTCCACTATTATGCAGCTTGTATCTGTTCCGTTTGCAAAAGACATGGTGGATAATTTAATGAATCAGTCCGAGCCCGAAGACGACAAGGCGCCGGAACCGGAAGCAGCCACCCAAGCGCCGCCACAGCCGGAAGCTCCTCCGCAGCAGCACAGCACAGCGGCAGAGCAGCAGAAGCCGGCCGGCTCTGAACGGCAGACTTCCACTGGAAATCAGGAACGTTTTGTCGGCGGACCTTCCGGCAACGTACAGGCAGCCCAGTTTTCATCATTTGATACCCCCTCGCTGAGTGAGAATGAATCGAAAAATCTCGACATGCTGATGGATATTCCACTTGAGGTAACGGTGGAACTCGGGCGGACCCAGCGTACCATCAAAGACATTCTGGAGTTCTCGCAAGGGTCGATTATTGAACTCGACAAGCTTGCAGGCGAACCGGTGGATATTCTCGTGAACCAGAAGCTGGTTGCCAAAGGGGAAGTCGTTGTGATTGACGAAAACTTCGGGGTGCGCGTGACGGATATCGTCAGTCAGGCCGACCGTATCAAAAAACTGAAATAATAATATACAAGGAGGAATACAGACGATGGCACATTCTGTATTAGTCGTTGATGATGCTTCATTCATGCGGATGATGATCAAAGATATTCTCGAGAAAAATGATTTTACGATTGCAGGCGAGGCAAAAGATGGACAGGAAGCGGTAGATTTATATAAAGAGACATCCCCCGACCTGGTCACCCTGGATATTACGATGCCGGAGAAAGACGGCATCGCAGCGTTGAAGGAAATTCAGGCCATTAACCCGGAGGCAAAGGTGATTATGTGCTCAGCTATGGGGCAGCAGTCGATGGTCATTGATGCCATCCAGGCCGGAGCGAAAGATTTCATCGTAAAACCATTTCAGGCGGACCGCGTTCTTGAAGCGATCAATAAGACGCTCAGCTGACGCGGCTGGGGAGGTATCCGGCATGCACTTAAACAGCGTACTCCGGCTGACCCTCGTCCTTTTCGTGTGGTTTCTTTTTCCGCTCACCATCGAGGCTTCCCAAGGAGAGAACCAGAGTATAAAGGATGCTCTGGAGAACAGCCCGCAGGAAGAGGACGGGAACAACGAAGAAAATACGGGCACACCGGAAGAATCAACAGAGACGACCGAGAACATGGATTTTGCGGAAAGTACCAATGTCTTCTCCATGCTCGTGCAGCTGTTTCTTGCTTTGGGGGCTGTCATCGCGCTCATGTATCTGCTGCTCAAGTTTATCAATAAACGGTCGCAGCGGTTTCAGTCCCACCGGACGATGCAGAATCTCGGCGGCGTACCACTTGGACAAAATAAGTCGGTCCAGGTTGTGAAGGTGGGACGCCGGCTCCTCGTTGTCGGTGTCGGCGAGTCCATCCAGCTGTTGAAGGAAGTCGAAGAAGAAGAGGAGATGGAGGAGCTGCTGGAACCGAACCAAGGGAATGAGGAAAATGCGCTGCAAAGGCTGCAGTCGCTCTTTCCGAAGAAAAATCCGCAGCAGGAAGACGGAACTTCCGAGTCCTCTTCTTTTCAGAAAGTACTGGAAGGACAGCTCGGCGAGATGAAACAAGCACGGAAAAATGTCCGGCGGCGCATAAAGGAGTATGACGAATGATTTTTGCGATTCCCGGCCTGGATCTTGGAGGCCTGATCAGTGACGATCCGTCCGATTTAACGACGAGTCTGCAGTTAATTTTTCTTATTACGATTCTATCACTAGCTCCGGCCATATTAATTTTAATGACGTGTTTCACCCGGATTGTCATTGTTCTTTCTTTCGTCCGGATGGGGCTGGCCACCCAGCAGATGCCGCCGACTCAGGTATTGATCAGCTTGGCGCTGTTTATGACGTTTTTCATTATGGCTCCAGTGTTTTCTGAGGTAAACAATCAGGCACTGACTCCTCTCTTGAACGGGGAGATGAATCAGGAAGAGGCATATTCGGAAGCCGCGGCTCCCATGAAGGAATTCATGTCCGAACACACCCGGGAGAAAGATTTGTCTTTGTTTATGGGATACGCCGAAATGGAACGGCCGGAAACGATTGAAGATATTCCGCTGACGGCGCTTGTGCCGGCTTTTGCAATCAGTGAACTGAACACAGCATTTCAGATCGGATTTTTGATATTTATTCCATTTCTTGTTATCGATATGATTGTGGCCAGTGTTCTCATGTCGATGGGTATGATGATGCTTCCGCCGGTCATGATTTCACTGCCTTTTAAGATTCTGCTGTTTGTGCTTGTAGACGGCTGGTATCTCATTGTTGAATCATTATTATTCAGTTATTAGGTGTTAGAAGGGGATGGAACCATGTCGGCGGATACTGTCATCAGCCTTGCAGAAAATGGAGTATGGGTTGTCTTTCTTGTAGCGGGTCCGCTTTTGGTGGTAGCACTCGTGCTCGGTTTCGGAGTCGCGATTTTTCAGGCTACCACCCAGATTCAGGAACAGACCCTTGCCTTTATTCCGAAGATTCTCGGTGTGCTTGCAGCTCTTATCGTTTTCGGCCCGTGGATGCTGCAGGTCTTAACCGATTTTACGGCAACAATTTTAAGTAATTTAATGGGATATATAAGGTAGCTTATGACGATTGAATGGCTGAACCAATTACCGGTTTATTTGTTGGTGTTAATCAGAGTGCTTGCGTTTTTTACAAGCATGCCTCTGTTTTCATATCGGAATGTTCCCTCTCATTTTAAAGTAGGGTTCGGTGCTTCTTTTGCATTAATTATCGTATTCACTTTGGATGTAGAGAGTATTTCCATCGACAGCACGTATATTCTGCTTATTTTTAAGGAAATGCTTGTTGGTCTTTCCGTGGGTCTTCTCGCCGGCATCATGGTGTATGCCGTGCAGGTGGCGGGAATGTTTCTGGACATTGCCATGGGCTTTCTTGTCGCCAATGTGATTGACCCCCAGACCGGAGCGCAGACCCCGTTAATGGGAGGATTTCTGTATACGTTCGCGCTTATGTTCCTGCTGGCTGTGGACGGCCATCACTTGATTATGGACGGCATTTATTACAGTTACGAATTTATTCCCGTCGATCAAGTGTTTCTCCCTTTTGGAGACGAGGCCGTCGCCAAGCACATCCTTGAATCGTTCAGCACGATGTTCATGATTGCCTTTCAAATGGCATTTCCGATTGTCGGCTGTCTGTTTTTGACCGACCTCGCGCTTGGCATGATGTCCAGAGCCGTGCCGCAGATGAACGTATTTGTTGTCGGCCTGCCGCTGAAATTATTTGCCGGTCTGCCGCTTCTGGCTGTGACACTTCCGGGTTTTTTCATGGCGGTGGACCACCTGTTTGATGAAACATTTGAAGCCATGCGGACGTTAATGGCGATGTTTGGGGGAGCATGACATGAAACTGACTCTGGATCTTCAGTATTTCCAGCAGGAAAAAACGGAGAAAGCGACACCGAAAAAAAAGCAGGAAACCCGTGATAAAGGTCAGGTTGCCAAAAGCACAGATATCAATACAGCTTTTATTCTGCTTGCCGTTTTTCTGTTCATGTTCATGTATGCCCCGGTACTCGGTACGCATTTATATGACACCATGCGGACCGTATTTACTGAATTTCTGATGTGGGAGTTCACAGAAAACACAATTCCTGAAATTTTTTACGAACTGACTATCGAGACAGGTATTGTGATGGCCCCGATTCTGCTTATAGCACTCGTTTTCGGGGCAGGGGCCTCCATACTTCAGGTCGGCTTTTTGTTCTCGCCGGAAGCGATCAAATTTAAACCGTCAAAAATCAATCCCCTGAGCGGTATCAAGCGGATTTTTTCAGCAAGGGCGCTCGTGGAATTCATGAAATCGATGTTTAAAATCACGCTTGTCGGTCTGCTGACCTTTACGATTATCTGGCTGAATCTGGATTCGCTGCTTTTTTTAAACCAGAAAGATGTGGCTGACGGCTTCGGTGAAATAGCACAGTTGACCGGATTAATCGGTGTTTGTTCGGCGCTTCTTCTTTTGTTTCTTGCGATTCCGGACTATCTGTACCAGCGCCATGACCATGAAAAACAAATCAAAATGTCCAAACAGGACGTGAAAGATGAGAACAAAAAGATGGAAGGCGACCCTCAGATTAAGCAGAAACGAAAACAGCAGCAGATGGACATGGCGACGCAGCGAATGATGCAGGAAGTTCCGGAAGCGGACGTCGTGATCACAAACCCGACTCATTTTGCGGTTGTCCTGAAATATGAAGAAGATCAGATGGCTGCTCCGAAAATCACAGCCAAAGGTGCCGATTTTGTTGCGTACCGTATACGCTCCACAGCCAGGGCCCACGACGTGGTCCTTGTCGAGAATAAGCAGCTGGCAAGATCCCTCTACGACCAGGCTGACATCGGGGATGAAGTGCCGGAAGAATTGTTTAAAGCGGTGGCTGAAGTGCTGGCTTATGTGTACCGCCTGAAAAATCAGCTCGTCTGATAAGAATGAAAGGAATCGAGAAAAAGGAGCATTTAAATGGGTACAAGAGAGTTTTCCGTGTTATTTGGTGTTATTTTAATCGTTGTCATGCTCATCATTCCACTTCCTACCTTTATTCTTGATATTTTAATTATTACTAATATCTCTCTTGCCCTCATCATCATTCTCGTTTCGATGAACACGAGAGAGCCGCTCGAGTTTTCCATATTCCCTACATTGCTGCTGCTTGTGACACTGTTCCGGCTCGGGTTGAACGTTTCGACGACCCGCTCCATCCTTGGGGACGCAGAAGCCGGTAACGTCATTAATACATTTGGAAATTTTGTGGTGGGCGGCAGTCCCCTCGTTGGCTTTGTCGTGTTTTTGATTCTTGTCATTATTCAGTTTGTCGTGATTGTAAAGGGGTCTGAGCGGGTATCGGAAGTAGGAGCACGCTTTACCCTCGATGCCATGCCGGGGAAACAGATGAGTATTGATGCGGATCTGAACGCCGGGATGATTTCTGATCAGCAGGCCAAACAGCGCCGCGAGAAAATCCAGGAAGAGGCGGACTTTTACGGATCCATGGACGGAGCCAGTAAGTTTGTGAAAGGGGACGCGATTGCCGGGATTGTCATTGTCATTATCAATCTTATTTTCGGACTGGTTATCGGTATGGTTGAACACGGCATGGGCGTCACCGATGCGGCGAGCACGTACACACTGCTTACCGTCGGGGACGGTCTTGTGAGTCAAATTCCAGCCCTGCTTGTATCAACAGCAACCGGTATCGTCGTTACAAGAGCTGCGTCGGAAGGAAACTTGAGTCATGATGTGACAAGTCAGCTGTTTGCCTTCCCGAAGATGCTGTATATTGCTTCTGCCGCCATATTTCTTCTCGGTCTGCTCACCCCGATTACGGTGCTTTTGACAACCGTTATCGCAGCGGGGCTTGCCTCCATGGCATACTTCATGAGCCGTGTGGAGCAGCAGCCTGATAAAGAGGAAGAAGAACCGGAGGAAGAAAGAGAAGATGATGATATGAAGTCACCGGAGAATGTCGTTAACCTGCTGACGATTGATCCGATTGAATTTGAATTCGGCTACGGTTTGATTCCGCTTGCTGATGCGAACCAGGGCGGTGACCTCCTCGACCGGGTGGTCATGATCCGCAGGCAGCTGGCTCTTGAGCTTGGTATGGTCGTGCCGGTTATCCGGATACGGGATAATATACAACTGCAGCCCAATGAATATGCCATTAAGATGCACGGTAACGATGTCGCTTCGGGGGAACTTCTTCTGGATCACTACATGGCCATGAGCCCGGGAGTGGAGGATGAAAGCATTACAGGAATCGAAACGACTGAACCTGCTTTCGGGCTGCCGGCCCTGTGGATTGGGGAGGAAATGAAAGAGCAGGCGGAACTTTCCGGCTATACGGTGGTGGATCCACCCTCGGTTGTTTCCACGCATCTGACCGAAATCATAAAAAATCATGCCCATGAACTGCTTGGAAGAGAAGAGGCAAAGCAGCTTGTCGAACATTTGAAAGAAACCTATCCAACCCTTGTGGAAGAAGTGACGCCGAACCCTCTTTCACTCGGTGACATTCAGAAGGTGCTGTCCAACCTGCTGAAAGAAAAAATATCGATCCGCAACCTGCCTACGATTTTTGAAACCCTTGCTGAATACGGAGCTTTGACCAAAGACATGACACTGGTGACCGAATACGTCAGACAATCTCTATCCAGGCAGATTACGAAACAGTTCAGTCCCGACGGGGAGCCATTGTATGTTGTAACGGTGAGTGGACAGGCGGAGAAAAAAATCGCCGAAGCGGTACAACAGACCGAGCACGGCAATTTCCTTGCCATGAACCCCGATGATTCCCAGTCCCTGGTCGAAAATATCGGGCGGGAGGCAGAGCGGTTGTCCGAAATGGGGCAGACTCCTGTGCTGTTATGCTCTCCGGCGGTGAGAATGCACATTTCACAGCTGATTGAGCGCTTTCTGCCGCAGGTGCCTGTTCTTTCCTACAATGAACTGGAACCAAATATTGAAGTGCAGAGTACAGGGGTGGTGAATGCCTGATGAAAGTAAAAAAGTATACAGCAGGAACCATGCCGGAAGCCATGACAAAAATTCAAGCTGAACTTGGTGATGACGCTGTTATCCTGAATTCAAAGTACGTGAATTCAGGAGGGTTTCTCGGCCTGTTTAAGAAAAAGAACATTGAGGTGATTGCAGCAAAAGAAGATACGCCTGCGGCCGCCTCCGCCGCGCCAAAAAAGCAGCAGGCGCCCACGCAGCAGAAAACCACAGCTTCACAGGCGCCGCCTGCACCATCAAAAGAAAAGCTCGAAGAAGAAGTACGGGAACTGAAAACGATGGTCAACGGACTCTATGAAAAAAGCCATACTTCCTCAAGCGGTTACCCTGCACCGATACAAACCATCGCAGATATGCTGGAGCAACAGGAAGTGGAGGAAGTCTGGACGTATGAACTTCTCAGGCATCTTCTCGGGGAATGGTACCGCAGTTTTGAAGAGGCGGACAATGAAAATGTGAAAGAGTGGACTGCCTCTTATCTCAGCCGGCTGCTCCCTCAAGAGATGGGGCCTTCGGCTTCCATGTCAAAAATCATTAATCTGGTGGGGCCTACCGGGGTAGGGAAGACAACAACAGCTGCAAAAATTGCAGCCTACTATCACCTGGAAGAGAAAAAGTCCGTCGCCTTCATTACAACAGACACGTACCGCATTGCCGCCGTCGAACAGTTGAAAACCTACGCGGAAATCCTTGCCATTCCTGTGGCTGTCGCCTATTCGATAGAAGATTTCCGCGAGGCGAAGGAGCAGTTTGCGGAGAAGGACCTTGTCATTGTTGATTCAGCAGGACGAAATTTTACAAATCCGCTCTATGTAAAGGAGCTTGGCAGAATCATCGATTTTGAAGAAGAGATGCAGACGTACCTTGTTCTGGCACTGACGTCCAAGTTTAAAGACATGAAAACCATATATGAGCAGTTTTCGCTTCTTACAATAGACCGCTTTGTCTTCACAAAAAAAGATGAAACTGCGACGTATGGAGCCTTGTTTAACCTTATGGCGCGTACCGGCATCCCGGCGGCATATATAACCTATGGTCAAAGCGTTCCCGATGACATGGAAGAAGCAGACCATACAAAAGTTATCCAATGGCTCTTGGGGGAGGCCGGTGATGAGTGATCAGGCGCAGAATTTACGCAGAGTACTGGAACACAAAGACAGCAGCCCTTCAAAAGCGACCAGAGTCATTTCAGTAGTGAGTGGAAAAGGCGGTGTTGGAAAATCCAATTTTTCCGTCAACGCCGGTATAGGACTGGCGCGGGAAGGATACAAAACAGCTCTGTTTGATCTTGATATAGGGATGGCCAATGTTGATATTCTGCTTGGTCTTCAGACATCCGGAGATATCGTGGACATGATAGAAAATGACCGCTCTATATGGGATATCATGGAAACCGGGCCCGGTGGTCTTCACGTAGCAGCAGGAGGCTCCGGTTTGAACGATATTTTTGAGATGACCCAGGAAAAAAAGGAACGTTTTTCAAGGCAGATGGCTATGCTGGACGGGGTTTTTGACTATATTTTGTTTGATATGGGGGCGGGAGCGGACAGAGACAGTTTTCATTTCATTCTTTCCTCCCACGAAGTAATTGTCGTTACGACCCCGGAACCAACGTCCATTACTGATGCGTACGCCGTCATCAAACACCTGCACCTCCGTGCACCTGACCTTGTCTGTTCGATACTTGTCAACCGAAGTGAAACAAGCAGGGAAGGAAGACAGACGGGGGAAAATCTGCAGCGGGCAGCCAAACGATTTTTACACAAAGATGTGGAGCTGCTTGCAGCCATTCCCCAGGATAAACATGTTCTGCAGGCGGTAAAGAAACAGGAACCATTTCTGCTTGCTTTTCCACACACGCCGGCCTCCAAAGCATTACAGACATGTCTGGAGCGGGTGGCAGGAAGAGAAGGAGCCGAAAGTGATTCCGGGTCTTATAAACAATTTATCGGCCGGTTGAAAGAATTTTTGCTAAAGGGGGGAGGCCGGTGATTCGTGTTCTCGTCGTCGACGACTCTGCGTTTATGAGGAAGCTGATCAGTGACTACATCAACGAAGAGCCGGGCATGACCGCAGCAGGTACCGCCAGAAACGGGAAAGACGCCTTGGAAAAAGCACGGACCGGTAGTTTCGACGTCATCACACTCGATGTAGAAATGCCCGAAATGGACGGTATGGAAGCTCTCCGCTCTATCATGGAAACCTGCCCTCATCCAGTCATCATGGTGAGCTCGCTTACGACAAAAGGAGCGGAACAGACGATTTCAGCCCTCGAGCTGGGAGCTGTTGACTTTTTAGCAAAGCCTTCAGGATCCATATCGCTTGATCTTCATCATGTGAAAGAAGAAATGGTTGAAAAAATCAGGACAGCAGCACAGGTGGATGTAAAAAAGAAAAGTGCTCCTTCTACTGCTGGAATGCAGGTAATGCAGGATGAACCGGATGGTATCTCCCTTGACGGCAGAAAGACAGTCGCTGTCGCCACATCAACCGGGGGCCCTAAAGCACTGCAGGTTCTCTTATCCGGACTGCCGGAAAACTTTCCAGCCCCGGTGTTCATCGTGCAGCATATGCCGCCGGCTTTCACACAGTCGCTTGCGGGCAGGCTGGATCAGCTGAGCCCTCTGCATGTAAAAGAAGCCCGGGATGGAGAAATTGCCCAAGCCGGCACCGTTTATATTGCGCCGGGGGGAAGACATCTTGCCGTCCGCAGAATGGGACGATCCCTGATCACCGAAGTTCTCGACACACCTCCGGTTAACGGTCACCGACCCTCGGCGGATGTATTGTTTTCCTCTCTTGCCGGGATAGATGGTTTCAGCCACGTTGGTGTTGTGCTGACCGGGATGGGGTCAGACGGGGCCTCCGGTCTGGCAGAAATGAAAAAAGCACAGGACTGCCTGCTTATTACAGAATCTCAGCGGACATCCATTGTATACGGAATGCCAAAAGCAGCCCGGCAGCGGGCTGGAGCAGAACACAGCCTGGACCTCGGGGATATAGCCGGTTTCTTGTCGGCTTCTCTGCTTCCTGGATCTAATAAATAGGAGTGTATGTTATGACAGATATTAATCACATTCAGCCGGTGCATCTGGACGCTCTGCAGGAAGCCGGCAATATCGGGGCCGGCAATGCGGCAACAGCATTATCCCAATTGCTCAACAAAAAAATCGATCTCCATGTTCCTTCTGTAAGGATGGTGGATTTTCAAGCGATGCAGGCCATAGCCGGCGGCGAAGAAGAAGTGGTGGCAGCTGCCTTTTTACGGATAACGGGAGAAGCCCCGGGAAGCATGTTTTTTATCCTGCAGAAAGAAGAAGCCGAGGAGCTTGCTTACACATTGACAGGCAGGAAGGTAAATATTATTGATGATTCGTTCGATGAGCTGGCAGCGTCTGCACTCAGAGAACTCGGCAATATACTGGCAGGTGCCTATCTTTCCGCGCTGGCCGACTTCACCGGCCTCTCCATGCAGCCGTCGGTACCTTCGCTGGCAGTTGACATGGCAGGCGCCGTCATTAGTGAAGGGCTGCTGGAGGTTTCCACCAAAGGAGATCATGCGATTGTCATCGACACGGAGATGGAAGAGGCAGAGAGCAGCGATTCGGATGCCGTCACCGGCCAGTTTTTTCTGCTTCCCGATCCAAAAGCGTTTGAGAAAATATTTAAATCCCTCGGAGTCGAATGGTCATGACGAAATTAAAAGAAGATCAAGTGATAAAAGTAGGAATGGCGGACTGGAAAACGGCCGAAGCGCCGGAAAAACTGCGGACGTCCGGGCTTGGTTCCTGTGTCGGTGTGGTCATCTACGAAGAAAGCCGAAAAATCGCCGCTATGGCTCATATTATGCTTCCGGATTCATCGATGGCAGGAACCCGTTCGCTGCAAAGAGCAAAATTTGCTGATACGGCACTGGAAGACGTGCTGGCCTGGTTTCAGGAAAAGGGGTGCAGATGCCACCGTCTTCAGGCGAAACTGGCAGGCGGTGCGCAGATGTTTTCATTTTCCGAGGGCAGTGAGATGATGAGAATCGGCCCCAGAAACAGTGAAGCAGTAAAAATGTTCCTTGAGCACAACGGCATCCCTGTAAAGGGTGAAGATACAGGCGGAAGCAAAGGACGTACGATTGAATTCAATATCATGGACAGCAGTCTGTTCATCCGAACGGTGAGCCAGGGAAAAACCATCATCTAAGACATGACAATAGAGAAAAAATCAAACGCTGCAGTAAATGAAAGAAATCAGAGCAGGACTCATCAACATAGAGAGGAGGGCATTCATGATGAATCCCGGATCATCAGAACACAAAGAGTGGTGGGACAGGTGGCTTTACAAGGAAGACGAGACAGCGGCTGACAAATTGGTGGAAGCGTATATGCCGCTTGTGAAGTATCACGTGCAGCGTATAGGTTCCGGTCTTCCGCGGAATGTAGCCAAAGAAGAATTGATGAGCCATGGAATGAGCGGGCTGTACGATGCCATGAAAAAATTCGATGTCTCCCGTAATCTGAAATTTGATACGTATGCCTCCTTCCGCATCCGGGGCGCCATCATCGACGGCCTGCGGCAGGAAGACTGGATGCCAAGATCTCTGCGTGACAAATCCAAGAGAATAGAAGAAACGATGGAGGAGCTCGAGCAAAGACACGGAAGATACGTTTCCGAAGACGAAGTCGGCCACGTTCTCGATATGAACGGCGAAGAGGTGCGTAAAGTCGTGACAGAGACGTTTTTTGCGAATATGCTCTCGATTGATGAAGAAACACCAGAAGGAGAAAGGGAGGAAACATATAGAGCTTCCATTGAAGATACATCATCCCCGTCTCCGGAAGATATTCTCGTCCAATCTGTTTCTGTGTCGGAACTGGCGGAAGTCATGGAGCAGCTGTCGGAAAAAGAGAAAACGGTTGTTGGTCTTTTTTATCAGGAGGAGTTGACATTGACCGATATTGGGGAAGTTATGGGGCTTTCCACCTCCAGAATCTCGCAGATTCATTCAAAAGCATTGTTCCGGCTGAAACAGGCTCTTCTTAAAAAAGATAATCTTTGATATAATCAGAACAATTACAGGATGAAGGATGTAGGACTGTCCTGTTATACAAAGAACAATATCCAAAAGAGCCGGACGGCTAAAAAGGAAATTTTCAGACAAAAGGCGGATGGGTATGGAAACTTACAGAGTTCGTGATTATTTTCAGTTGACGACAGCAGAAAATAAATTATCTGCTGTCGTAGATGCGCTTTCGCCTCCGGAAGATGCTTCCTGGAGCACGGAGGAATGGATGACTTTCCTGGAGGAAGAAGGAATTACATATGGAATACTGGAAAAAAACATCGAACGGTTAGGCAGCGACCCTCTTTCTGTAGTATATCCGCTGGAGGTTGCACGCGGCACGCCTCCTGCAAACGGAACTTCCGCTTATATTGAACCCGCACGTTTTGACAAAGAAGAAAGAGAAGAGGAAGATCCGGCGGAAATGGATCTGAAAAATGTCATCCATATAGCAATGGTGGAAGCTGGAGCATATACCGGCAGAAAAGTGGAAGCAGAGCCCGGGTCGGACGGAATCGGGGTGGATGGAAGCGATTTGAAGGCAAAAACCGGGAAGGATTTTGCGCTTCGGGCCGGAAAAAACACGAGGGTGGAAGGAAACGACATTTATGCTGTACAGGCCGGCCAGGTGAGTGTCCGGAAAAAGACCATTCATGTCAATCCCTTATACGAGGTGAAAGGCGATCTCGATCTGAAAACCGGCAATATTGATTTCACCGGCAATATTATGGTCCGCGGGAATGTTCCTTCCGGCTTTGAACTGAAAGCGCAAGGGGACATCCGGGTGCTTGGCACTGTCGAAGCTGCCGTACTGCAGGCTTCCGGTTCGATATTTATCAACGCCGGCGTCAACGCCCGGAACAAAGGAAGTATCGACGCGGGTCACAGCGTTCATGCGACCTATTTGAATGAAGCCGATGTCAGCGCAGGCGCAGATATTGTTGTCAAACAGACGGTTATGCACAGCCGGTGCACAGCCGGCGGCAGTCTGATATGTAATCAGGGCAGAGGACTCGTCATAGGCGGCATCATTTCGGCCGTTCATGAAATCAACGTGAACGAAGCGGGCAATGCCATGAACACACCTACTTCTTTTTATATTGGTGCCACCCATGGATTTGTTGAACGCAGAAGGCAGCTTGAGCAGGCATTGTATGAAGCGAAAGAAGAAAGCACGAAAGTCTCCGATCTTTTGAAAACGATACAAAGTAAGGAAGAAAACGGTGCCTCTCTTTCTTCGAAGGAACGTGTCATGAAACTCCGGGCCAGAAACACGCTCGAGGCGGCTAAAGACAAAGCTCGAAACGCGGCTGAAGAGTTGGAGGAACCGGCCTATGTTTCCCCGAACCCTGAAAGTGGTATAATAAGAGTGGCAAAAACCCTTCACTCCAATGTAGACGTCCATTTCGGCAAATACCGGAGAGTGATGAACAAATCACATGACCGGGCCGTTGTTTCTATGGAGGAAGGGGAAATTACACTGAACGTCACGTGATGGGTGATGATTTGGTAAAAGGAGGCGGAAGCCATGAGCTGGAAAGCAGTGGAACTTCAGGTTGCCCTCCCGAGAACCCAGGATGCAGGAAAACTTCAAGAGCAGCTTCAGCAGCGGGGGCAGGCTGCCCAGGACCGGATGGCAGCTGAGGGGGAAAAAGAACAGGAAAAACTACGCACACAGGCGCCCGGCTCAGCGGAGTCGGAACAAAGCCGCCTGCAGAGCGGGGACGGGGAACGCTTTCCGGTTAGAGAAGAGCGTCTGTCCCACGCGGCTGGAATGGAAGAAGGAAAGAACAGGCTGAATCACCCCTTTAAGGGAAGATTAATCGACATCACAGGTTAGGATGGAAAACATGACCCTTGTAGTACTTGTGTTCAGTTTGGCGCTCCATGCTCTCACTTTTTTTGTATTGGTGCGTTTTTACTCGCACATACAGAATGTAAAAGATGAACGGCGTCAGCTGCACGGCATGCGTGAAGATCTGGAAGAGATACTGCGGCAGTATACAGAAGAAATCAAACAGGAAAATCAGGAGTTGAAAGATTCTCTGCATTCCTCCGCTGATCAAAACGCCGAATCAGCGGCAGCACACGAAGCACCGGCTCCTGTGGAAAAAGATTCCGCACCCCTTCATGTCCCGCAGAAAGGGGTGGAAGAAGCTGTTAAAAAAGCGGAAAATCACGAAGCAGAACACCGTTTTTCTCCGCCGCCGGCACCTGGTGAAGACCAGATGGAAACGTCAAATCAGGCAAAAGTCCTTTCTCTTTCTGCCCGTGGTTACACGAGAGACGAGATTGCCAAAGAGCTTGGGATCGGCAAAGGGGAAGTGGATCTGTTTCTGAAATTTTACCAATAAATCATCGTTCTATTCTTGCTTCCCTGCGGGCCGTATGATATATTTATTCACGGTGTTACTACACACGCCTCGCTGATTCAGAAGGAGGTGCCCGCAAGACCGGGTCCTGTCTGGAAACGAAGCAGGCGGAGGAAAAACCATAAGGAGGATTTAAGAATGGCAGTTATATCCATGAAACAACTGCTTGAAGCAGGGGTGCACTTCGGTCATCAGACACGCCGTTGGAACCCGAAAATGAACCGTTACATCTTTACAGAAAGAAACGGCATCTACATCATCGATCTGCAGAAGACGGTGAAAAAGGTGGAAGAAGCGTATAATTACGTCCGCGACATCGCAGCAGACGGCGGCACTATCCTTTTCGTCGGTACAAAGAAACAGGCGCAGGATTCTGTGCGTGACGAAGCGAAGCGTTCCGGTATGCATTATATCAACCAGCGCTGGCTTGGCGGCACGCTCACCAACTTTGCGACGATCAGAACACGTATTGCCCGCCTGAAAGACATCGAGAGAATGGAAGAAGACGGTACATTTGATGTACTTCCGAAAAAAGAAGTAATGCTTCTTCGTAAGGAGATGGATCGTCTTGAGAAGTTCATCGGAGGCATTAAGGAAATGAACGGCCTCCCGGATGCTCTCTTTATTATTGATCCTCGTAAAGAACGTATTGCCGTTGCGGAAGCACACAAACTGGACATTCCGATTATCTCGATCGTTGATACCAACTGTGACCCGGATGAGATTCATAAAGTAATCCCCGGTAATGATGACGCGATCCGTGCGGTGCGTCTTCTGACTTCCAAGATGGCCGACGCGGTCATTGAAGCGACTCAGGGCGCTGCGGAAGAACCGGCACAGACCAAAGAAGAGCCGGCACAGGCTGCTGAAGCGCAGAACGAGCCGGAAGCAGAAAAAGAAACAGAACAAAGTGGGGAAGAAAGCCTTTCCTGATTTTCAGAAACACGCGTGTTTAAACGGTACGTGTTTTTGGCTGCCGCAAAGGGTGATAAAAGGGGAGAGCCCTTTTTTCACCCTTTTTCTTGACCGGCGGTCTGATATAAAAGCAATGTGGATAGAAATAAAGGAGGAATAACGCATGGCGATTACAGCCGGCATGGTAAAAGAACTTCGTGAACAGACAGGTGCAGGGATGATGGATTGCAAAAAAGCCCTGAGTGAAACAGATGGCAGCATGGAAGAGGCAGTAAACTACCTTCGCGAGAAGGGCATCTCCAAAGCACAGAAAAAAGCAGACCGCGTTGCGGCTGAAGGATTGACATACGTAACAAGCAGCGGGAACAAGGCCGTTATTGTAGAAATCAATGCGGAAACGGACTTTGTTGCGAAAAATGAAAATTTCCAGAACATGGTTAAATCGACAGCTGACTTCCTTCTTGAAAACGAACCGTCTGATGTAGAGAGCGCTCTTTCGTCGGAAGTGGAAGAAGGAACAACACTTGAAGGGTACATCAATGATCAGATCGCAAAGATTGGAGAAAAAATCTCCCTCCGCCGCTTTCAGGTTATTCATAAAGACGATAATGCAGTGTTTGGCGAATACCTTCACATGGGAGGAAGCATCGGTGTGCTTTTACTGGCTGAAGGTACGACGGATCACACGATTGCCAAAGACCTCTCCATGCACGTTGCTGCCGTGAATCCTTCGTATGTTTCCAGAGACGAAGTATCTTCTGAGGAAATAGAACAGGAGCGCGAAGTTCTCAAACAGCAGGCGCTGAACGAAGGAAAGCCGGAAAACATCGTGGAAAAAATGGTGGAAGGGCGTCTTAACAAATACTTTGAACAGATCTGCCTGCTTGATCAGGAATATGTAAAAGACACGGAACAAAAAGTGGAACAGTTCCTGAATGACCAAGGCGTTACTGTCAAAACGTTTATACGTTATGAAGTCGGAGAAGGCATCGAAAAGAAAGAAGACAATTTCGCCGAAGAAGTCATGTCCCAGGCGAAAAAATAAAACAGCAGAACAGGAGGCTGAAAGGCAGTGTACTGTGTGCCTTTTTCTCCTGAATGGCAGGGGTGGAGCGTTCATCCGTGGGAAAGAGCGCTCAGCCCCTTCTTTATGGTGTTTTTCAGCACCGATCTGCATGACTACATAGGGAAACGGGGGATAAAGTGGATCAATATAACAGAGTTATTTTAAAACTGAGCGGGGAGGCTCTTGCAGGAGAGCAGGGCTATGGAATCGACCCGAATGTGATACAATCCATTGCCACCCAGATCAAAGAGATTGTAGAATTGGGGGCAGAAGTTGCTGTCGTCGTAGGCGGGGGCAATATATGGCGGGGCCTGGCCGGCAGTGCCGAAGGAATGGACAGGGCAACAGCAGACTATATGGGGATGCTTGCCACTGTTATGAACTCCCTGGCTCTGCAGGACAGTCTCGAAGACAATGAAGTGGAAACACGAGTGCAGACATCCATTGAAATGAGACAGGTGGCAGAGCCTTATATACGCCGCAAAGCCATCCGCCATCTGGAAAAAAAGCGGGTCGTCATCTTTGCAGGCGGCACAGGGAATCCGTATTTCTCCACGGATACAACGGCAGCGCTGCGGGCAGCCGAAATAGAAGCGGAAGTTATTTTAATGGCAAAGAACAGAGTAGACGGCGTATACGATGCCGACCCTTCCTACGATGTCAACGCGAAAAAATATCATGAGCTCACGTACCTGGATCTATTGAACAGCAGCCTGAATGTGATGGACTCGACCGCTTCCACGCTGTGTATGGACAATGATATTCCACTGCTAGTGTTTTCGATTATGGAAGAAGGAAATATTAAAAAAGCGGTTCTCGGTGAAGATATCGGAACTGTCATCAGGGGGAAAGAATAATGTCCAATGAGAAATTAAAAGAAACCGATGAAAGAATGCAGAAATCTGTGGATTCTCTTCATAAAGAGATTGCTACGCTGCGTGCCGGCCGTGCCAATCCATCGATGCTTGATAAAGTGATGGTAAATTACTACGGCATGGATACGCCGTTGAATCAGCTGGCGACAATTTCTGTTCCGGAAGGACGGCTTTTGGTCGTTACCCCTTTTGATAAATCATCAATCGGTAGTATCGATAAAGCGATTCAAAAAGCGGATCTGGGTCTTTCCCCAAGTAATGACGGTAATGTCATCCGCATCAACGTCCCTGCCTTAACCGATGAGCGCCGTAAAGAATTGAAAAAGCTCGTTAACAAATATGCCGAAGAGGCCCGGGTTGCTGTCCGCAATATCCGTCGTGACGTCAATGACGAATTCAAAAAGCAGGAAAAACAGGGCGATATACCCGAAGACGACCTGCGCAAACTGCAGGATGAAGTGCAGAAACTGACGGATAAGCATATCGGCTCTATTGATAAGGCAGCGGAGAATAAAGAGCAGGAAATTATGGAAGTTTAATGCCGTCCACGTTATAATGAAAGCATGACGACAACCCTCTTTCCATCAGAGGGTTTTTTTTCACCGTTTGTTTAATGCCTGAAGCGTTTTCAGGTATACAGCGTGTATGAAAAAGAATACAATTATACATAGAAACGTCAACATTAATAAAGGCTGGTGTCCTGATAATGGATCAATTTTTCTCCCGTAAGGAAAAGAGTTCTGAAAGTCATCCTAATCTTCCTGATCAGGACAATATTCCTTCTCATATCGCCATTATCATGGATGGAAACGGCCGGTGGGCCAAGAGCAGAGGGCTGCCACGTTCAGCCGGTCACCGGGAAGGACTGAAAACGATAACAGAAGTCGTTGAAAAATCGGGTGAAATAGGCGTTGATTATTTAACGCTGTATGCTTTTTCCACAGAAAACTGGAAACGTCCGAAAACAGAAGTTGAATTTCTTATGAAGCTGCCGGAACGTTTTCTTCATAAAGAACTGCCCCGTTTAAAGAAAAACAATGTGCAGGTGAAGACGATCGGAGATCCCTCCGTGCTCCCTCAGCATACCCGCCGGGCTGTTGAAAAAGCAGTGCAGGAGACAGCCGGAAACACCGGGCTGATACTCAACTTCGCGCTGAACTACGGCGGCCGCCAGGAACTCGTCGAAGTAGTGCGGGATTTTGGTGAAGAAATACGTAACGGCACTTTGCAGCCGGACGATATAACAGAGGAAATGCTGTCCGGGAGATTGTTGACCAAAGATATCCCGGATCCTGATCTTTTAATCAGAACGAGCGGAGAAATCCGTCTCAGTAATTTTATGCTGTGGCAGCTCGCTTACAGTGAGTTCTGGTTTACCGATGTATTGTGGCCGGATTTCACAGGGTCTGATTTAGTAGAAGCCGTGCAGCGTTATCAGCAGCGCAAACGCCGCTACGGCGGTGTTTAATTGGAGGACCTGACATGAAGCAGCGATTGATTACAGGGATTGTAGGAGCGCTTGTCTTTCTGATCATCACCGTTCTTGGAGGATGGGTGTTCAACCTTGCTGTTGCAGGGGTTGCCTCCATTGCCCTGCATGAACTTCTTAAGATGAAACACATCAAAACATTTTCCATGATGGGCTGTATCAGTTACGTCTTCATGTGGGTTCTGCTGGTGCCTGATACCTGGCTGCAGCCGACGTTTCTGTCCGGAATTCCCAAAGTGGAACTTTTTTTAATGATGATTATATTTCTACTGGCTTTAACGGTTGTTACGAAAAATTCCTTTACTTTTGATGAAGCCGGTTTTGTCATTTTGTCTTCGGTTTATGTCGGTTATGGATTCTATCACCTTCTTATTACGAGAAATATAGAGGAAAACGGACTCGTATTGGTATTTCTCGTTTTATTTATCATTTGGGCAACGGACACCGGTGCTTTTTTTGTCGGAAAGCAGTGGGGAAGGTACAAGCTTTGGCCGGAAATCAGCCCCAAGAAAACGATAGAAGGGTTTCTGGGGGGCATTGTGACAGCCGGTGTAACAGGAGCCGCTTTTCACCACTTTTTCCCGGTTTTTGATTCGTGGTATGTATTGACCCTGTTTATTATTGTTACGGCTGTATCCGGACAGCTCGGTGACCTTGTCGAATCAGCGCTGAAACGTCATTACGCTGTGAAAGATTCCGGGAAGGTGCTTCCGGGACACGGCGGGATTCTGGACCGTTTTGACAGTCTGATTTTTGTACTTCCTGTGCTTCATTTCTTACAGTTTTTCGGATAATTCAAGAAGCTGATGATCATTTCAGCGTAACGAGGAGGAAATATGAAAAATATAGCACTCATTGGATCCACCGGCTCGATCGGCCGGCAGACGCTTGATATCGTCCGGAAACATCCGGAATCATTCCGGATTCTTTCTCTTGCCGCCGGCAGAAATGTAAATACGTTGATGGAACAGATTGAAGAGTTCAAACCGCTTACTGCTGCAGTGGAACGAAAAGAAGACGCGGAGTATATCCGGGCCAGAGTAGATGGAAATACGACCGTCCACTACGGGAAGGAAGGCCTGATTGCAGCCGCAGTCCCGGGTGGCGGAGACCTTCTTATGAACGCCGTCGTTGGAAGTATGGGACTTGAACCGACGCTGCAGGCAATAGAGGCAGGCATGGATATCGGGATTGCCAATAAAGAAACCCTGGTTACGGCAGGGCATATTGTGACGGAAAAGGCCGCCAGACATGAGGTGCAGCTGCTGCCGGTGGACAGTGAACACTCTGCCGTGCAGCAGAGCCTGGAAGGAAATTCACTGAAAGAAGTGGACAGAATTATTCTGACCGCTTCCGGCGGGAGTTTCCGGGATAAAACAAGAGAACAGCTCCGCGGCGTTACAGTAGAGGACGCGCTCCAGCACCCGAACTGGAACATGGGGGCCAAAATTACGATAGACTCCGCAACGATGATGAATAAAGGGTTTGAGGTCATTGAAGCCCACTGGCTGTTTAATATGCCCTATGATGCGCTCGATGTTGTTCTTCATAAGGAAAGCATTATTCATTCCCTTGTGGAATACCGGGATAAAAGTGTGATCGCCCAGCTCGGTTCTCCGGATATGAGAGTGCCGATTCAATATGCTCTTTCCCACCCCGAAAGGCTTGAATTAGACGATACAAAAAGGTTAAACTTATGGGAAACAGGAGCGCTGCATTTTTCGAAACCGGACTTCCAGCGGTACAGGTGTCTCCAGTTTGCCTATGATGCCGGCCGGGAAGGCGGCACGACGCCGGCGGTGTTAAACGCTGCCAATGAAGAAGCCGTTGCCGCATTTCTGCAGGGAGACATAACATTTCTTTCGATTGAAGACAGAATAGAAGAGGCGCTCGAGCGTCACCAAAAAATGGACAATCCGGATCTTGCGGCCATACTGGAAACAGATGAAGAGACAAGGGCGTACGTGCGCTCTCGAATAAAGTGAAGGTGGGAAAAACGTGGATACTTTTATAGCTGTCGTCATTATGTTCGGGGTTCTGGTCGCTGTCCATGAATGGGGTCATCTTTACGTTGCCAAAAAAGCAGGGATTTTATGCCGCGAATTCGCCATTGGGTTCGGCCCGAAAATATTTACGACCAAGCGGAATGAAACCGTATATACCGTACGTCTTCTGCCCCTCGGCGGTTTTGTCCGTATGGCAGGAGAAGACCCGGAAGAGGTCCAGATTAAACCGGGGTATGAAATAGGTCTTGTTTTCCAGGGAGACGGCAGAGTGCAGCAGATTATTGTGAACAATAAATCAAAGCATCCTGAAGCAAAAGTGGTTTCTGTAGAACGGATTGACCTGGAAGAGCGTCTTTTTATTGAAGCCTATGCTGATGAAGAAGAAGGACTGCAGACGTTTCACGTTGACGAGAAGTGTGATTTGATCGTAGACGAACAGCCGGAACAGATTGCGCCGCTGAACCGACAATTCCGTTCCAAATCACCGCTGCGCAAAGCCCTGGCTATATTCGCCGGGCCCTTCATGAATTTCATTCTTGCGTTTGTCGTGTTTATACTTCTTGGCATGATCAACGGAGTGCCGCAGGACCAAGCAGCGTTTGGCGAACTTAATGCTGACAGCCCCGCGAAAGAAGCCGGTATGCAGCAGGGGGATGAAATCACCTCGATAGCCGGTCAGCCGGTGGATAGCTGGCAGGAAATGACCTCAGTTATCCAGGAGCATCCCAATGAGGAAATCAACGTTGAATTCACCCGCAGCGGCGAGCAGTTGTCAGCCTCGGTAGAAACCTACTCGCGTACGATTGAAGCTACAGGAGAGGAAGTCGGCATGGTCGGAGTTCGTGCTCCTGTCGACCACGCTGTATTGGGAGCTGTGCAGTACGGCGGAGATCAGGTCATCCAGGTGACAACGGTGATCGTTGATACGCTCAGTATGATATTTACGGGGGATTTCTCCCTGGACTTTGTTTCAGGCCCTGTTGGTATCTATAACTACACAGGCGAAGCAGCGTCCATGGGGATGGTCGTTCTTATTCAGTTCGCGGCAATGCTCAGCGTGAACCTCGGCATTGTCAATCTTCTGCCGCTTCCGGCTCTTGATGGCGGAAGACTGTTATTTATAGGATACGAAGCAATCCGCGGGAAACCCGTGGACCCGCAGAAAGAAGGAATGATTCACTTCTTGGGATTTGCACTGCTTTTTCTCCTTATCTTGGTCGTCACCTGGAATGACATCAATAATTTCTTCCTTTAACTTGGAAGTGGAGGGAATCATTTTTCGTAAATCATAGATGAAAGAGGGTCTTTGTTATGAGACAACAATTTCTTTTCAGCCCGACCTTGCGGGATATGCCGCAGGGAGCGGATATTCCAAGCCATCAGCTGATGCTGAGAGCAGGGCTTATCCGGCAGACGGCTTCGGGCATATACTCTTATCTTCCGCTCGGCAGGAGAGTGCTTAATCACGTCGAGGAAATCATCCGGGAGGAAATGGATAAGAGCGGAGCCCAGGAGATTCTGATGCCCGCCGTGCAGCCATCAGAACTGTGGGAGGAATCCGGCCGCCTCAATGATTATGGTCCGGAGCTGATGCGTTTGAATGACCGTAATGAGCGGCAGTTTGTTCTGGGACCGACTCACGAAGAAGTCATTACAAGTCTCGTGCGGGATGAACTGAACAGCTACAAAAAACTTCCGGTCAATCTGTATCAGATTCAGACGAAATACCGGGATGAGCGCCGGCCGCGTTTTGGTGTACTCCGGTCGAGAGAATTTATCATGAAAGATGCGTACTCGTTTAATCCGGACACGGAAAGCCTGGCTCGCAGCTATGACGCTATGTATGAAGCGTATTCCAATATATTCAGGCGCTGTGGTCTTGATTTCCGGGCTGTAAAAGCCGATGCCGGGGCCATCGGCGGTAAAGGCGGCACCCATGAATTTATGGTGCTGTCTGACGTAGGAGAAGACACCATTGCTTACTCGGATGCATCAGATTACGCCGCCAATCTTGAAATCGCGGATCTCCCCGATACATTTACCGAAAGCGCTGTGCCGGATGAAGAAGTAAAGAGTGTACATACACCGGACGTGCGCTCTATGGACGAGGCAGCAACATACCTCTCCATTCCGCATGACCGGCTTATCAAGTCGGTTCTGTTTATCGTGGACGAGGAACCTGTGCTGTTTATATGCCGCGGCGACCATGAATTAAATGATATCAAAATCACAAATGCACTGGATGCTGAAACCGTAAGACCGGCAGACGAAGAGGAAATCCGCAGCCTGTTTGGGACAGAACCAGGTTTTATCGGTCCTGTGGGTGCTTTTGATAAGGTGAACGTCATGGCCGATTATGCAGTAAAGGGTCTGTCTTCGGGTGTGTGCGGAGCAAATGAAACCGATACCCATCTGCTGCACGTTCATCCCAGGCGTGATATGAACATCGATCAATACGGCGATTTCCGGTTTGTTAAAGAAGGGGATCCAGCGCCGGACGGAGAAGGTACCATTCAGTTTGCCAAAGGCATTGAAGTGGGACATGTCTTCAAACTCGGAACCAAATACAGTGAAGCGCTCGGTGCTTTTTATCTGGATGAAAACGGCAGCTCCCGTCCGCTTTTGATGGGGTGTTACGGCATTGGAGTGAGCCGTACGCTGGCGGCAGTTATTGAGCAGCATCATGATGAAAATGGACTGATCTGGCCGCAGAGTGTGGCACCGTTTGATCTGCATCTGCTCGTTCTGAATTCAAAACAGGAAGACCAGATGGATCTTGGCGAAAAGCTTTATGAGATTCTGCGGGAGCAGGGATATGACGTGCTGTTTGATGACCGGAAGGAAAGAGCCGGAGTGAAATTCAAAGATGCCGATCTCGTCGGACTTCCGGTTAGGATAACGTGCGGAAAAAAAGCAGGAGACGGCATTGTAGAAGTGAAAGAGAGAAGAACAGGTGAGATGGAAGAAGTACACGCCGACAATCTGGCGGACTATCTTTCTTCCTTATTCAGCTGATGATCGTCTCTAAACTGGAAGGGGGGTTTTCATGACGGAAGAAGAACAGAAAATCAGAAAAGAACGGTTTCAGCTTTTGATGGAACAGATAGGAATGCCAAAAGATCAGGTGCAGGCTTATCTGCAGGACGGAAGCATTCAGAAGCTTACCATCAATAAAGAAGATCAGACGTGGCACTTCCAGCTGCAATTATACAGCCATCTTCCCTATACTGTCTTTGCCGGAATACAGGAACGTATCACGCAGGCCTTCCGCCACATCGCTTCTGTTCGGTTTTCCATCACGTATGAATCCGGTCCGCTACCGATGGATGTTCTTCCGGAGTACTGGCCGTCCATTATTGATCGTCTTCACGGCATTGCTCCTTATCTGCGTCAGCGGCTGAACGGCGGGAAACCGGCGGTGGAAAATGGCAGCCTCGTCATCCCTTCCAAAAATGAGGCGGAAGGAACCATGTTTGAGAGGAAACTGCAGGAACCGCTGAATGAGGTCCTGCAGTCTCTTGGTTTTGCACCGTGCCGGATCACCACCACGGTGGAGCATTCGGAGGAAGAAGCAGCCCGTTTTGAAGAAAAAAAGAGACAGGAAGACCAATCCAAAGTTGTCGAAGCGATGATGGAAAAAAAGAAACAGGAACAGCAGAACGCACAGGAGCAGAGCGTCCGGAAACTGCAGATCGGCTATCCTGTCAAAGACGAGCCCGCTCCGCTTGAAACAATCCAGGAAGAAGAACGCCGTATGACGGTGCAGGGATATGTATTTGAAGCGGAAACCCGTGAACTTCGAAGCGGCCGCACGCTGCTTACTTTCAAAATAACGGATTATACCGATTCCATTCTCATTAAAATGTTTTCGCGCGACAAAGAAGATGTCCCCCAGCTTCAGGCCGTGAAAAAAGGAATGTGGCTGAAAGCCCGCGGCGGTGTACAGAATGATACCTTTGTCCGTGACCTGGTCATGATTGCCAACGACGTGGTGGAAGTAGACCCTTCAAAGCGTCAGGATGACGCGGAAGATAAAAGGGTGGAACTGCATGCCCATACCGTGATGAGCCAGATGGACGCTGTAACGACCGCCTCCCAGTACGTGGAAAAAGCTGCGGAATGGGGCCATGAAGCAGTCGCCATCACCGACCATGCCGTCGTTCAGTCGTTTCCTGAAGCTTACGACGCCGGAAAGAAACATGGAGTGAAAGTGCTTTACGGCATGGAGGCCAATCTTGTTGATGACGGTGTTCCGATTGCTTACAACGAAGCCGACCGGGTACTTGCTGATGATACGTATGTCGTGTTTGACGTCGAGACGACCGGATTATCTGTTGTGTATGACACCATCATCGAACTTGCCGCCGTCAAAGTGAAAGACGGGGAGATTATCGACCGTTTCGAATCGTTTGCCAACCCGCACGAAAAACTGACCGCGACGATCACGGATTTGACCGGCATCACCGATGACATGCTGGAAGGGCAGCCGGAAGTGGAAGATGTTCTCCGCGACTTCCATACATTCAGTTCTGATGCGGTGCTGGTCGCGCACAATGCATCTTTTGATATGGGATTTTTGAATGAAGGGTACAAAAAAGCAGGACTGGAAAAAGCGCAGAACCCGGTAATTGATACGCTCGAACTCGGCCGCTTTCTGTATCCGCATCTTAAAAATCACCGCCTGAATACACTGTGTAAAACCTTTGACATTGAGCTGGTGAGCCATCACCGTGCCATTTATGACGCGGAAGCAACCGGCTATCTGCTCTGGAAAATGATAAAAGACGCCCTTCAGGAGGATTTGTCACTGCACCGCGATCTGAACCGGAATATGGGCCGGGGCGATTTTCACCGTCTCCGCCCTTCACACTGTACATTGATTGCGCGGACCCAGGAAGGGTTGAAAAATCTCTATCAGCTTGTTTCCCTTTCCCATGTCAACTATTTTCACCGGACACCGCGGATTCCGCGTTCCAAGCTGCAGCAGCACCGTGAAGGACTTCTTGTCGGTTCGGCGTGCGACAAGGGGGAAGTGTTTGAGACGATGATGCAGAAATCGTGGGAGGATGCAAGAAATGCAGCCGCCTTCTACGATTACCTCGAAGTACAGCCGCCTTCCAATTATGCTCATCTCGTGGAAAAAGAGCTCGTAAAAAGTGAAGATGCGGTGCATGATATCATCCAAAAAATTGTTCAGCTCGGAAAAGAACTCGACAAACCGGTGGCAGCTACCGGCAATGCCCATTACATTGAACCGGAGGAGCATATTTACCGGAAAATCCTGATCGCTTCCCAGGGAGGGGCAAATCCTCTCAACAAGCAGACTCTTCCGGATGTCTGGTTTAAAACGACACAGGAAATGCTGGACAGCTTTTCCTTTTTAGGACAAGAAGAAGCGGCAGAGCTTGTTGTTCATACACCGAAAAGGTTGACCGAACAGGTGGAAGACCTTCAGCCGGTGCCCGATGAGCTGTATACTCCGAACATCGAAGGGTCCGACCAGGAAATACGGGACATGTGCTATAACAAGGCCCGCCGTATCTACGGAGAAGAACTGCCCCAGCTTGTGGAAGAGAGGCTTGAAAGAGAGCTGGAAAGTATTATTGGAAACGGATTTGCCGTTATTTATCTCATATCGCAGAAACTTGTAACAAAATCACTGGAGGATGGCTACCTCGTCGGCTCCCGGGGATCGGTCGGCTCTTCGTTTGTTGCGACGATGACCGACATCACAGAAGTAAATCCACTTCCCCCGCATTACGTATGCCCCTCCTGCCGGCATTCCGAGTTTTTTAATGACGGATCAGTCGGTTCCGGCTTCGACCTGCCGGTAAAGAATTGCGAGGCATGCGGCGAGGTGTATACAAAAGATGGGCATGACATCCCCTTTGAGACGTTCCTTGGATTTAAAGGGGATAAAGTCCCTGATATTGATTTGAACTTCTCCGGGGATTATCAGCCGACTGCCCATAATTACACAAAAGAGCTGTTTGGCGAGGATCGTGTCTACCGCGCAGGAACAATCGGCACCGTCGCTGACAAAACCGCGTACGGCTTTGTTAAGGGATACCAGCAGGATATGGAGGCCCATTACCGCGGGGCGGAAATTGATCGTCTCGTCTCCGGCTGTACCGGGGTGAAACGGACGACCGGCCAGCACCCGGGAGGAATCATCGTCGTGCCTGATGAATACGATATCCACGATTTCAGCCCGATTCAGTTTCCAGCTGATGACAAAGATTCAGAGTGGAAAACGACGCATTACGATTTCCATTCCATCCATGACAATCTGCTGAAGCTCGATATTCTCGGCCACGATGATCCAACGGTCATCCGTATGCTCCAGGATTTAAGCGGTATTGACCCGAATACAATTCCGGTCGATGATGATGAGGTAATGAAAATTTTCAGCGGGCCGGAAGTACTCGGCGTGACACCGGAACAAATCAAGTGTCAATCAGGAACGTACGGCATTCCCGAGTTCGGCACCCGCTTTGTGCGGCAGATGCTGGAAGAAACCAACCCTTCCACATTTTCCGAACTGGTGCAGATTTCCGGTCTTTCCCACGGGGCCGACGTGTGGCTTGGCAACGCCGACGAATTAATACGAAGCGGCACGTGCGAACTGAAAGACGTTATCGGATGCCGGGACGATATTATGGTTTATTTGATCTACAAAGGAGTCGAGCACTCCCTTGCCTTTAAAATCATGGAATACGTGCGCAAAGGAAGAGGGCTGCAGGACGAGTGGGTGGAAGAAATGAAGAAAAACGGAGTGCCGGACTGGTACATTGAGTCATGCCTGAAAATCAAGTACATGTTCCCCAAAGCCCACGCGGCTGCGTATGTATTGATGGCGGTCCGGATCGCTTATTTCAAAGTTCACCATCCGATTCTCTTCTACGCTGCCTACTTCACCGTAAGGGCCGATGATTTTGAAATACCAACCATGGTGAAGGGCGGCGCTTCGATCCGTGCAAGAATTGAAGAAATCCAGGCCAAAGGAATGGAAGCCCCGCCCAAAGAGAAAAGTCTTGTCACGGTGCTGGAACTGGCGCTTGAAATGTGTGAACGCGGCTACTCTTTCCAGAAGGTGGATCTGTACCGTTCCAAAGCAAGTGAATTCGTCGTGGACGGAGACAGTCTTATTCCTCCGTTTGATTCCCTTGATGGTGTCGGCACCAATGCTGCGCGGAACATAGTGAAATCCCGGGAAGACGGAGAATTTCTGTCGAAAGAGGACTTGCAGCAGCGGAGCCGGGCAACGAAGACCGTTATTGAACACCTCGATCTGCACGGTTGTCTGGATGGACTGCCGGAATCCAATCAGCTCTCCCTTTTCTAAGGAAGCTCGAAGCAGCAGGCCTGTCTTGCATTTCCATGCATACTGTGATAACATGATTGCAGATACCTCGTATAAGCACGTCCGGAGAAGAGTGGGTTTTAGCCCACTCTTTCGTTTTGCCCGCCGCCCCGGAACGGGGACTGTGCGGGATGAACCGGTCATGGCAGTGAAGCAAAGGAGGCAGGCGATGAGTAACAGGATAATAGAGCAGGCATCCGGGATAGCAGAACCGATTGTGGAAGAAATGGGACTGGAGCTTGTGGATGTTGAATATAAACAAGAGGGAAAACACTGGTTTTTGAAAGTGTACATTGATGGAGAAAACGGCGTGGATATTGAAGACTGCGGCAGTGTGAGTGAAAAACTGGGTGAGGCACTGGATCATGAGAATATCATTCAGGGAGCCTATTATCTCGACGTTTCCTCACCGGGAGCCGAGCGTCCGTTGAAAACGAAAAAAGACCTGCACCGTGCTGTAGGAAAGCATGTGTATGTAACGACGTACGAAGCGGTGGACGGCGGGAAAGCCTTTGAAGGCACACTTTCGGACTTTGATGAAGAACGGCTCAGCATCGAAACAACCGAAAAGCAGAAAACCGTCACCTATGACGTACCATACGAAAAAGTAGCAAAAGCGAGACTGGCAATCCAATTTTAGAAGACCACAGCTTCACTACGGGGCTGCGGCAGGTGTAAGGGGGAAACCGATACTCATGAACAGTGATTTTATGGACGCGCTGTCCACACTGGAAACGGACAAGGGAATTGAAAAGGAAATTATTATTGAAGCCATCGAAGCAGCGCTTATTTCCGCCTATAAACGAAATTTTAACCAGGCTCAGAATGTGCGGATTGATATCGACCGTGAAGATGGCACGATCCGCGTGTTTGCACGCAAAGAAATCGTCGAGGAAGTATTTGATCCGAGGCTGGAGATAGCTCTTGAAGAGGCTCAGACGATGGATCCCAACTATGATCTGGATGATATTGTCGAGCTGGAGGTCACGCCGAAGAACTTTGGAAGAATCGCGGCTCAGACGGCAAAACAGGTAGTGACCCAAAGGGTTCGGGAAGCAGAACGAGGTATTATATATTCTGACTTTATTGATCGTGAAGAAGATATCATGACAGGGATCGTCCAGCGTCAGGATCACCGGTTTGTTTATGTAGATCTCGGTAAAGTGGAGGCGCTTCTTCCGCAGGGCGAACAGATGTCGAATGAAGCATACCGGCACAATGACCGTCTCAAAGTGTATATCACTAAAGTGGAAAAGACGACAAAAGGGCCGCAGATACTCATTTCCAGATCCCACCCGGGGCTTTTGAAACGTTTGTTTGAACTGGAAGTACCGGAGATTCATGATGGTACGGTGGAAATTCTCTCTGTCGCAAGGGAAGCCGGGGATCGTTCCAAAATTTCAGTACATGCCGAAGATCCGGAAGTCGATCCCGTTGGATCCTGTGTAGGACCCAAGGGACAGCGGGTACAGACCATTGTAAATGAACTTAAAGGCGAAAAGATAGACATTGTTCATTATTCAGAGGATGTGTTTGATTACGTAACGAACGCGCTCAGTCCTTCCAAGGTACTGGACGTCAAAGTGGACGCCGAGGACAAAAGCACGCTCGTGATCGTACCGGATTACCAGTTGTCGCTTGCTATCGGTAAACGCGGACAAAACGCGAGACTGGCTGCGAAACTGACCGGCTGGAAAATTGACATCAAGAGTGAATCCGAAGCACTTGAAAGTGGTCTGTATGATCCCGAGAATCCTTCATACGGAGCACGCGGCACACTGCCTTTGGAAATAATGGAAGAGACACCGGAAGAAGATGATGAGTTTTTCGCGGTGGATCCTGAAGAAGAAGAGCCTGAACAGGAAATCGACGACGACGAAGAATACTGATGTCAGAAAGGGCGAGAGGATGGCGAAAAAAAAGAAGCCGATAAGAAAATGCATTGTGACGGGAAGCACTGCTGAAAAGAAGGAATTAATCCGCGTGGTGCGAAGCCCGGAAGGTGAGGTATTTGTAGACCCCGGTGGAAAAAAGAACGGCCGCGGCGCCTATCTTACAAACAGCGATGAGTGTTTTCTGGAGGCCAAACAAAAAGATGCTCTTTCCCGCCATTTGAACATCAAGGTAACCGGAGAGGACTATGATCGTCTGCTGGAGGAACGCAGGAAAGGAATAAAACGATGACAACATCGATATATTCGTTTTTAGGCCTGGCCGCTAAAGCAGGCAGAGTGAAGACAGGTGAGGGAGTCGTTTTGGACGGAATCAGAAACCAGACTCTGTTTCTCGTGCTTATTGCCGGAGATGCTTCACCGAATACGACAAAAAAATTTAAAGACAAATCCAGTTATTATCAGATTCCTGTTTATATTACCGGAGACCGCCAGCGGCTTGGCACCTCCGTCGGTAAAGAAAGCCGAGTACTTATCGGTATTACAGACAAAGGTTTTGCAGAAAGGCTGATGACAATGCTGGATGAATAAAGGTGGAGGTTATGCTTATGAGTAAGATGAGAATTTATGAATATGCTAAAACAGTCAATAAATCCAGTAAGGAAGTAGTGAATGAACTGAAAAATATGAATATACCGGTTTCCAATCATATGTCCGTTATTAGTGAGGACACAGTGGCAAAACTGGAAGGAAAAAATAAAAAGCAGGAAGATACAGCAGAGAAGAAGACAGAACAACCCCGCAATACCACCGGGCAGAATAACAACAGCAGTAGCCGGCAGGGCAGCAGCAACAGCAGCAACAACAGCCGGCAGAGCAGCAGCAACAACAGCAACAACAGCAATAACAATCAGCAGCCGGCGCGTCCGGGCGGTAACAATAACCGTAAAAACAATAATCACCCGCAGAATCAAACGAAAAACAAAAAACCAAACAACAGGAACAAGGGCAAGAAGAATCGCAGAAACAGCGGACAGAAACAGGCCGCACCAACACCGGAAAAAATCACATTCATTGGTTCGCTGACTGTTGGAGAGCTGGCCGATAAGCTGAATAAAGAATCCTCCGAAATCATTAAGAAACTGATGAACCTTGGTGTAATGGCCACAATTAACCAGGATCTTGAAAAAGAGTCTATTGAATTAATCGCAGCCGATTACAACGTAGAAGTGGAAGAAGAAGTGGAAGTGGATGAACTTGATCTCGATCATCAAGTTGAAATGGAGGACCCGGAATCTCTGCAGGAACGCCCGCCGGTTGTTACCATCATGGGACACGTCGACCACGGGAAAACTACACTTCTTGATGCCATACGCCACACAAAAGTAACGGCAGGAGAAGCAGGAGGCATTACCCAGCATATCGGGGCGTATCAGGTCAAAGAAAACGATAAGAAAATTACGTTTCTTGACACGCCGGGACACGCCGCATTTACAACAATGCGTGCCCGTGGTGCCCAGGTGACCGACATCACCATTCTTGTTGTCGCGGCTGATGACGGTGTGATGCCGCAGACAAAAGAAGCCATCAACCACGCGAAAGCAGCGGAAGTTCCGATTATTGTAGCAGTCAATAAAATGGACAAAGAAGGTGCGAACCCTGACCGTGTCATGCAGGAGCTGACGGAGTTCGAACTGGTGCCGGAAGCGTGGGGCGGCGATACAATATTTGTGAATGTTTCCGCCGTTAATAACCGTGGTCTGGATGAACTGCTCGAGATGATTCTGCTTGTTGCAGAAGTGGAAGAACTAAAAGCAAATCCGGGTACCCGGGCACGTGGAACGGTTGTGGAAGCGGAACTGGATAAAGGACGCGGCCCTCTGGCGACACTACTCGTCCAGGCAGGAACGATGAAGGTTGGAGATCCGGTTGTTGTCGGCAACACCCACGGGAAGATCCGGGCGATGGTGAGCGATACCGGACACCGTGTGAAATCAGCAGGACCGTCCACCCCTGTTGAGATCACCGGTCTGAACGGAGTTCCGCTCGCTGGAGATCCGTTCGTTCAGATGCAGGACGAAAAGAAAGCCCGCCAGCTTGGCGAAGCCCGTGCTGTCAGAGCCCGGGAGCAGGAACGCGGACAGACGGCGAAAGTCAACATTGATGACCTCTTCAGCCAGATTCAGGAAAACGAAATGAAAGAAATCAACGTCATTGTCAAAGCGGACGTGCAGGGCTCTGTCGAGGCCGTGAAAGGGTCCCTTGAAAAGATTGATGTAGAAGGCGTCAAAGTAAATATCATTCATGCCGGCGCCGGTGCCATTGCAGAATCCGATATTATTCTCGCGTCTGCATCCAATGCGATTGTTATCGGGTTTAATGTGCGCCCGGATGCCAATGCTAAAAGGACGGCGGAAGCCGAAAAAGTTGATGTCCGTCTGCACCGTGTTATCTATGATGCCATCGAGGAAATCGAGTCAGCGATGAAAGGCATGCTGGACCCGGTTTATGAGGAAAAAGTTATCGGACAGGTGGAAGTGCGTCAGCTCTTCAAAGTGTCACGAATTGGTACGATCGCAGGGAGTTATGTGACAGAAGGGAAAATCACAAGAGACTCAAGCATCCGGGTTATTCGTGAAGGTGTCGTTATCCATGAAGGAAAAATCAATGATTTGAAGCGTTACAAAGACGACGCGAAAGAAGTACAGTCCGGATATGAGTGTGGTATAACCATCGAAAAATTCAATGATATTAAGGAAGGCGACATCATTGAAGCTTATGTAATGGAGGAAGTTAAACCTGTATGATAGGCGCTCTTCACTGTGAATGTTACATTTATGAAGCCCGTTCACTGAAAGAAAAACGGGCTGTTGTCAAAAGCGTAACGACCAGAGTGAAACAGAAGCTGAATGCCGCTGCTGCCGAAATGGATCATCATGATTTATGGCAGCGGACGGCACTCACTATTGTATCGGTGAACCGCGACCGTGTTGTCGTAGAGCAGGAACTGCAAAAAGCAATAGATATGATCGACGGGCGTCCGGAACTTGAACGCACCATCACTGAAATGGAATGGCTGTAGCGGAAAGGAGGGAACGTTGATGAGCAATGTCAGAGCAGACCGGGTGGGAGAACAAATCAAAAAAGAAATGGCTGATATTCTGGCCCGGGAAGTCAAAGACCCACGTGTACAGTTTGTCACCGTCACGGGTGTAGACGTCACCGGGGATCTTCAACAGGCCGGAGTATATGTGACTGTACTTGGCAGCGAAGAAGATCAGGAAAACACGATTCAGGCCCTTCAGAAAGCCCGGGGGTTCATACGAAGTGAAATCGGAAACAGGATTCAGCTTCGAAAAACACCGGAAATATCGTTTCACTTTGATGAATCGATTGATTACGGCAACCGGATTGAACGTCTCCTGAAAGATTTAAATGAAGAAAAACAGGACTAAAAGGCTTGGGCCGCTCAAGCCTTTTTCCTGTTCCGAATAAAGGTGGGATACATATGGAAGACATGGTCATACCCCTTTATAAAGACAGAGGACTAACATCCCATGACTGCGTGAACCGGATCCGCCGCCTGTACGGGGTGAAAAAAGCAGGTCACACCGGTACACTTGACCCTGACGTGGAAGGAGTACTTCCGGTATGTATCGGCAGGGCAACGAAAATCGCCGACTATATGACGGACGCTGACAAACAGTATGAAGCCGAGATAACACTCGGATATGCCACAACGACCGAAGATGCGTCCGGTACAGTGACAGAAACCCAACCGGTGATGAAAATACCGTCTGAAAAACAGCTGAAAGATACGTTTCACACCTTTGAGGGAGAACAAAAGCAGATTCCCCCGATGTATTCGGCAGTAAAAGTAAACGGAAAAAAACTGTACGAATATGCCCGCGAAGGGAAAACAGTAGAGCGTCCGGCCCGTGATATTGCTATCCATGAACTGCAGTATCTGGAGGAAACGTTCACCGCGGGCACCGAAACCGTATCATTTTCCATCCGGGTAACCTGCAGCAAAGGTACGTTTATTCGTACACTTGCGGTGGATATCGGGCGCGCGCTCGGCTTTCCTGCTCACATGTCTGACTTGAAACGGACCCGTTCCGGCCCGGTGGACGTGGGAAGCTGCTATACATTTGAAGAGCTTGAAGCAAAAAAGGATAACGACACGCTCGATGAGACCGGCTTGAGCATAGAAACAGCACTCCAGCATCTTCCTTCTGTGGAAGTGACAAAAGAAACGGCAGCTGACATTCGAAACGGGCGCCTGCTTCCAGCGGAATCAGGCCCAAAAGGAGACTCCCCTTTTCTGTTTCTGCATCAAAACAGAGCCGTTGCTGTGTATCAGATCCATCCCGAAAAACCGTGGCTCATTAAACCGAAAACGATGCTGCAGCTGGCACCGCAGCAGTCCACTTCAGGAAATTCATGATCGGCAGGTGAACATTGTTGCAAACTTTCTACCTTTCCCATCAAAACGAAATACCCGCCGGCTTTCCGGATATGGTACTTGCGCTCGGCTATTTTGATGGAGTGCATACCGGTCACCAGGAAGTGATCCGGACCGCCGCAGCTATCGCAGCTGAAAAGAGCTGTGCTCTGGGTGTTATGACGTTTCATCCTCATCCGAAAGTCGTTCTCTCCCCCGACACGGATGAAAGCAATATGCGTTACATTACACCGCTTCCTCATAAAGAGGACTGTCTCCAGAGGGAAGGCCCGGATTATCTGTTTGTCGTTCAGTTTGATAAGCAGTTTGCCTCCCAGGAACCTCAGGAATTTGTAGATCATTACCTTCTGCCGCTTCAGGTTGTTCACGTCACGGCCGGATTTGATTACTCCTATGGACGTCTTGGAAGAGGAACAATGGAAACCCTGCCGTTTCACTCCAGAGGCAGGTTCGGACAAACGGTAGTAGGGGAAGTGACCCGGGAAGGGGAAAAAATCAGTTCCACGGCGGTTAAAGAGTATATCCGCACCGGGGATGTCGAAAAAGCTCGTGCCCTGCTTGGAAGACCGTACAGCATCAGAGGTATGGTTGAAAGTGGGGAACAGCGCGGACGTACGATTGGTTTTCCTACAGCAAATATAGAGAAACACCATACCTACGTTGTACCGCAGCCGGGAGTCTATTCTGTCCGCATACATGTCGGCGGCCGGTGGCTTGACGGGGCGGCAAGTATCGGCTTTAAGCCCACCTTTCATGACGAAGCACCGGAAGACCCGTTAATCGAAGTATATATCTTTGACTTTAATGAGGACATATACGGTGAAAATGTGGAGGTCTGCTTTTATACATTTATACGCGGGGAAGAAGCATTTAACAGCGCCCAGGAACTGATAGAGGAAATGAACAGGGATGTGGAAAAAGCACGCGGCGCGCTGGCTGCATATCCTGATGTGCCCGGATCATCCTGAAATTTTTCTCTTGCATTCTGCGGTTAAAACGGGTATGCTGGTGATTGTAACAGCAAGCCAGCCATTGCTCGGTCAAAACGTACCTCCGGCGTATGACTGGGGAATCGGCGGTTATTACAAGAATAGGAGGTGCCGGATATGGCATTAACAAATGAAAGAAAACAGGAATTGGTACAGGAGTTCAAGACACATGAAAATGATACTGGTTCTCCGGAAGTCCAGATTGCTATCCTGACTGAACAGATTACGACGTTAAACCAACACCTGCGGGATCACAAAAAAGACCACCATTCCCGCCGCGGTCTGCTAAAAATGGTCGGTAAGCGCCGTAACCTGCTGACATTTCTGCGGAAGAAAGATGTTACCAGATACCGCAGCCTGATCAAACAGCTGGGTCTGCGTCGATAAAGAGAAAAAAGCGGGAGTCATATCTCCCGCTTTTTGTTATGGATAAGCACACGCCGCGGCTCTGTTTTGTGCAGCCGTTTAACACCCATGTACGGCCTTTACAGATTGGAAAGAGGCGCTGACGCTTTTCATATTGACTCTGAGGATTGTAAAATAAAAGGTAGAAGGAAACACTTTAACGTAAGAACATATTAGTACAGGAGGAAGATCCTTTGGAAATGGAACAGAGTATGCAGACATTCACATTTGACTGGGCCGGCAGGCAGTTAACGATAGAAACCGGCCATCTTGCCAAACAGGCAAACGGAGCGGTTATGGTAAGATACGGGGACACAGCCGTTCTTTCCACAGCCACTGCTTCGGACACTCCGAAAGACCTTCCTTTTTTTCCATTGACTGTGAATTATGAGGAACGCCTCTATGCAGCTGGAAAAATACCGGGAGGCTTTATCAAAAGAGAAGGGCGTCCCAGTGATGAAGCCGTGCTGACAAGCCGTCTGATTGACCGCCCGATCCGTCCGCTGTTTCCGGAAGGGTTCCGAAATGAGGTACAGGTCGTAAGCATGGTCATGAGTTCAGATCAGGATTGTTCGTCGGAAATGGCAGCCATGCTTGGCTCTTCGCTTGCCCTTTCTCTGTCGGATATTCCTTTCTCAGGGCCGGTCGCAGGTGTCCAGGTCGGCAGAGTGGACGGTGAGTTTGTTATCAACCCGACCGTCGAACAGGAAGAGAAAACAGATATTGACTTAACCGTTGCCGGTACAAAAGATGCGATCAACATGGTGGAAGCAGGCGCCTCTGAAGTACCGGAGGATGATATGCTGGAAGCTATCATGTTCGGTCATGAAGAAATAAAGCGGCTGGTCGCGTTTCAGGAAGATATTATGGCTGAAGCCGGTACCGGTGAAGTGATGGAAGTGGAATTGAAGCAGCCGCCAAAAGAACTGGAAGAACGGGTTCGTGAATCCGGGGAAGCCGGCATCAAGGAAGCAGTGCTTGTAAAAGAGAAGAAAGCACGTGAACAGGCTATAGATGAAGCAAAAGATGCGGTGGTGGAACAGTTTGATGAAGAAGAGCAGGAAGATGTGAAAGACGTCCTGCAGGGCATCGTCAAAGAAGAATTCCGGCGCTTTATTACCGAAGAAAAGATCCGGCCGGATGGACGCGGTCCTGAAGAAATCCGAAACCTTGCTTCGCAGGTGCAGCTGCTTCCACGCACACACGGCTCCGGACTTTTCACCCGCGGGCAGACACAGGCGCTCAGCGTGTGCACCCTCGGACCGCTTGGTGATATGCAGGTGCTGGACGGACTTGGCATGGAAGAATCCAAACGGTTTATGCATCACTACAACTTCCCGCAGTTCAGTGTCGGCGAAACAGGACCGATACGCGGACCGGGCCGCCGGGAAATCGGTCACGGTGCTCTTGGCGAACGGGCGCTTGAACCGGTCATTCCATCGGAGCAGGACTTTCCATATACCATCCGTCTCGTATCGGAAGTGCTGGAGTCCAACGGTTCTACGTCACAGGCAAGCATCTGCGCCAGCATCCTTGCTATGATGGATGCCGGTGTGCCGATTAAAGCTCCGGTAGCAGGTATCGCAATGGGTCTTGTGAAAGAAGGCGAAGATCTCACGGTGCTTACCGATATTCAGGGAATGGAAGATGCACTTGGTGATATGGACTTTAAAGTTGCCGGAACCGAAGAAGGTGTGACGGCGCTCCAAATGGATATAAAAATTGCCGGCATCAACCGGGAAGTGCTTGAATATGCACTGGAAAAAGCCCGTTCCGCCCGGATGAAAGTGCTCGGCAATATGCTGTCGACGATCAGTGAAACAAGAAGCGAATTGTCTGAATATGCACCGAAAATCCTTACCATGTCCATTTCTTCGAATAAAATCCGTGACGTTATCGGACCGAGTGGGAAAACAATTAACCAGATTATTGAAGACACCGGTGTGAAGATTGATATTGAACAGGACGGTACGGTTTATATCTCGTCCACAGATGCCAAAGCCAACGACGACGCGAAAAAACAGATTGAAGATCTGGTTCGTGAAGTTGAAGTCGGCGAGACGTATCTTGGAAAAGTGAAACGGATTGAAAAATTCGGAGCGTTTGTAGAGATAATTAAAGGAAAAGACGGTCTGGTTCATATTTCCCAGCTGGCTGAAGAACGCGTGAACAAAGTAGAAGATGTCGTACAGATTGGGGACGAAATCCTTGTGAAAGTAACGGAAATTGATAATCAGGGACGTATCAATCTGTCCAGGAAAGCACTTTTGAACGAGCAGAACCAAAGCTGAATAAACTGGGGATAGGAAAGACTTGGCAGATGCCAAGTTCTTTTTCATGTTCTAACTCCTGCTTCCTCCATCATATGGTACAAGCAGGAGGGAGATATCATGAAAAAGCTGCTGCTTTCCTTGCCTTTTTTCTTTATTATCATCATTACGATTTTTGTGAACAGCTCTCCGCTGTATCACTTTTTCTCTGTACATAACGAAGAAGCTGCTCCAGTCTCTTCGGAACCTTCCGCACCTTCGATGTATGAAAAACTTGAACAGGCAGCCGGGCAGTGGAACAAACCACCCCGGGATGCGGTCATTGATAAAGTATGGAAAGCACTTCCCGGCTATAATGGGAGAATGGTCAACATGAAGGCATCGTTTGAAGCGATGAAAGAACGAGGCCGGTTCCGGGAGGAGGATATTGTCTTTGAACAGGTCCCCCCCAAGGTCCACCTCGATGACCTTCCCCCTGCCCCTGTTTACAGAGGAAACCCGGCCAAGCCGGCGGCAGCGCTGATGATTAATGTGTCTTGGGGAGATGAGTATATTCCCCGCATGCTCAAGGTTTTGCGTGAGAAAAAGGTGAAAGCAACGTTTTTTCTGGAAGGACGCTGGGTGAGGAATCAACCGAAAGCCGCCAAAATGATTCAGGAAGAAGGCCATGAAATCGGCAGTCATGCTTACTCGCATCCGGATATGGCGGCTTCCTCCGAGGAAGAAATCAAGCAGGAACTGCAGGAGACCGGTGATGTGCTTGAGGCAGTGCTGTCAGAGGACCCGGCATTATTTGCTCCTCCTTCCGGCAGTTACAATGATCTGGTCGTGGAGACAGCAGATCAACTCGGCATGCACACCATCTTATGGACAGTCGATACGGTGGACTGGAAAGACCCGGATCCTGCAGCCATGGCATCCCGGACGGCAGCTGAAGTAGAGAATGGTTCCCTGATTTTGATGCACCCGACGGCAGCAGCCTCCTCGGGACTGAAAGAAATGATTGAACAGATCAGGGTGGAGGGTATACGTCTGGATACTGTATCCGGCGTGCTGGATGAAACGCGTATAGATAGATAGGGCAACGGAGAAGGAGAGACTGTTTATGATGAAGAGAAACAAATTATCCAACGGCCTGCGGGTTGTAACGGAACACACCCCGTCGGTACAGTCTATGACAATCGGCATCTGGATTAAAACAGGTTCAAGGTATGAAACCGCAGAAGAAAATGGCATATCGCATTTTCTGGAACATATGTTTTTTAAGGGGACGACCCACCGGAGTGCTGCTGATATTGCAGAGAGCTTTGATAAAATCGGCGGAGATGTCAACGCTTTTACGTCCAAGGAATATACATGCTTTTACGCAAAAGTGCTTGATAAACATACAGTGACAGCGCTATCGATTTTGGCTGACATGCTTTTTCACTCCATGTTTGACCGTGAAGAGATAGAAAAAGAAAAGCAGGTGGTTATGGAAGAAATTAAAATGGTGGAAGATACGCCTGATGACATCATTCATGATTACCTGGACAGGGAGGCATTTGGTCATCACCCGCTTGCCCGTCCGATTCTCGGAACAGTAGAAACCGTACGCACGTTTACAAGAGAAGGCATTCTTGATTTCAGGGAAAGACATTATACAGCTGAAAATATGGTCATATCCGCAGTCGGTAATGAAAGCACAGAGCTGCTGGAACAGCTGGAAACATTGTTCGGCGGACTCCCGAACGGTTACGTGGAGCAGCCTTTTCAGAAGCCGTCGTTCCTTCCCGGGAAAGCGGGCATCCAGAAAGAAACAGAGCAGGCTCATCTTTGTCTTGGGTTTCCAGGGGCTGCCATGGATGATGAAGCGGTGTACCCGTTAATGCTCATGAATAATGCGCTGGGGGACAGTATGAGCAGCCGGTTGTTTCAACGGATCCGTGAAGACAGGGGCCTTGCTTATTCCGTCTTTTCCTATCACGTGCCGTTTCTTGATACCGGCATGCTGACCATTTATGCGGGAACAGGGCTTGAGCAGCAGGAAGAAGCGGCAGCTGCTGTGTTTGAGATTGTGGAAGACGTTGCTGCAGACGGACTGACGGAAAAAGAGATTGAGAATGGAAAAGAACAGTTAAAAGGAAATTTGATACTCGGCCTGGAAAGCACAAGCAGCCGTATGTCCAGAAATGGGAGAAATGAACTTCTTCTCGGCCGGCACCGTTCCCTTGAAGATACAGTGCAGCGGCTTGAGAATGTAAGCAGGGAAGACATTCAGCGGACGGCCTCTACGATGTTCCGGTCCGGGTACGCGCTTTCTTTTATTTCAAACAGCGGCAGAATCCCGTTTGTATAAATCGAAAACGTTCACGTGAGAACAAGCCGCAAGGAGTGTGATTTCCGTGCTGTTGAGTGATATATCCAGAAAAGAAATTATTGATGGAAATTATGCTGAAAAACTGGGAATGCCGGGGCGCATTGAGCTCGACATTGATGAAAACACCGGCAGAATCAAGGAATTAATCATCCCCTCCTCTCCGTTTCGGAAAAAGGCTGGAGAATGGAAGTTCCACTGGCAGGATATCCTGAAAATCGGTGAAGACGTGATCATTATAAATGCCGGTAAATATCAACCCGGCAGGCCGAAAGTTTAACAAGGCGCGGATAAGAAAATACAGGAAAGATAGAAAATCCGAACGATGAGTCCGGTGCTGCGGGGGGCACCTGATAGGTATCGTTCGGATTTTTTGTATGCCGTGTCTTTATGTTTTATCCCTGATTTCTCTTTTGTTCCGCTTTCACCCATTTGCCGGCTTATCATAGGATACATAGAGAATTATTCATGAAAAGGAAGGCGGAGCGGATGATGAAAAAAAACATACTGCTCGCAGGTGGAGATGAAAGACAGCTGGAAATGGCAGAATATCTACACGAACAGGGAATGTCCGTTGCGATGCTCGGTTTTCCGGAAGAGAACAAATTACCGGCAGAAATACCCTGTCATCAAACAGGAGAAGAACTGCAGTGGGAACACCTGGATATCGTCGTTTTCCCGGCATCGGGCATCCAGTCCGGACTCACCGTACATGCTCCTTTGTCGGCATCGCCTTTAAAAGTGGAAGAAAACTGGCTGCAGCGCCTTCCACGGGAGGCCCGTATCTGCACGGGGATTACAACGGATGAAGCGGATCAATGGATAAAGAAATCCGGCAGAGCGTATACAGCTCTTCTGGAACAGGAGGAAACAGCTCTGTATAACGCTGTACCGACAGCTGAAGGTGTACTGCTTACAGCGATTCAGAATACGAACCGGACGATTCACGGGTCACGTGTTGTTGTACTCGGATTCGGCCGCACAGGCAGTGTCATTGCCCGCACGTTCTCCGCACTTGGCGCATATGTAGAAGTAGGGACCTCAGACCCCGTGGAAAAAGCAAGAGCAAAAACCTACGGACATTCCGTTTTTCACCTCGATGAGATGGCGCAGGCAGTGCAGCGCAAAGATTTATGCATTAACACGATTCCGGCTTTTCTTTTAACAAAAAGCGTGCTGCAGGACGTTTCTCTGCGTACGTTAATCATCGACATTGCATCCCGGCCGGGTGGAACAGACTTTTCCTATGCTGCAGAAAAAGGAATTACGGCCCTTTGGACACCTGGACTCCCTGGAAAGACAGCACCAAAAACAGCGGGACGTATTCTTGGCAGTGTTCTTCTTCAGCTGTTTGACGATCCGGAGGGGAAAAAGGGAGATTTCCATCAGGGCTGTACGAATGAGTAAAGGAGGCGTCATCATGCTGCCTTTTGAAAATAAAAAAATAGGATTCGGCGTGACTGGGTCACACTGTACGCTTGAAGAGGCTATCCCGTATATGAGATATCTTCGTGAGAAGGGGGCTGATGTGTATCCGATTATCACGCCCACAGTGCTGAAGACCGATTCAAAATTCGGCGCAGCGGAAAAGTGGCTGAAAGAAATTAAAACAGCGTCTGGAAAAGAAGACGTTGCCGACTCCATCGTCAAAACAGAACCGTTCGGTCCGAAATATCCGCTGGATGCGATGCTTATTGCACCGATGACAGGGAATTCCATCAGCCGGTTTGCCAATGCCATTACGGATTCCCCGGTGTTAATGGCCGCCAAGGCAACGCTTCGCAACAGCAGCCCGGTTGTCCTGGCGATTTCCACCAACGATGCGCTTGGATTAAACGGCGGCAACATTATGAAACTGATGAATGCCAAAAACATCTACTTTGTTCCATTCGGGCAGGATAATCCGGCGGCTAAACCTACGTCACTCGTTGCCAGAATGGAAGATATCGTACCAACATTGGAAGAAGCGCTGTCCGGACGCCAATATCAGCCCGTCATCGTGGAAAATTTCGATAAGTGAACTGTCACGGGAATTGCTTCTTTCAGCTTCAGCTATTATGTTACAATAGACGTTAAATAAACTAGATTTTAAATAGAAAAACACGAAGCTGGAAGGAGATTATCATTTATGACAGGAGAAACAGGATATTCTGTAGCAGTACTTGGAGCTACCGGAGCAGTCGGAGAGCAGATTTTGAGAACGCTCGAAATGAAAGATTTTCCGGTGAAAGAACTTAAATTATTGTCATCCCCGCGTTCTGCCGGGAAAAAAATTACGTTCCGCGGGGAAGAGTATATCGTCGAAGAAGCGAAACCCGAATCATTTGACGGGATACAAATCGGTCTTTTCTCCGCAGGAGGCTCCATTTCTAAAGAACTGGCCCCGGAAGCAGTGAAACGCGGGACGATTGTTATAGATAATACGAGTGCCTACCGGATGGATGAAGAGGTGCCGCTCGTTGTACCGGAAGTGAATGAGGAGGACATCAAAGATCATAAAGGCATTATCTCCAATCCGAACTGTTCCACCATTCAAATGGTGGCGGCACTCGAACCGGTGCGTAGTGCTTATGGATTGAAGAAAGTGATCGTATCAACTTATCAGGCTGTTTCCGGAGCGGGCTATGAAGCGGTCGACGAAATGAAAGAACAGTCCAGGAACGTGCTGGATGGAAAACCTGCCGAGCCGGAAGTGCTGCCGGTAAGCGGAGACGAAAAACATTATCAGATTGCATTCAACGCTGTTCCGCAGATCGATAAATTTCAGGACAACGGCTATACGTTTGAAGAGATGAAAATGATTAATGAAACGAAAAAAATTCTTCATGAAAACGATCTGCCGGTGGCGGCGACGTGTGTACGTCTGCCGGTCGAAACCGGACACTCGGAATCTGTCTATATCGAAGTGGAACATGACGCGCCGACAGCTTCAGAGCTGAGAGAAACAATCGGTTCCGGCGGAGGGATTACGATTCAGGATAATCCTTCAGAACAGGAATACCCGATGGCTGTAAACAGTGTCGGACTGCCGGATGTCTTTGTGGGAAGAATCCGCAGGGATCTTGATTTTGAAAACGGCTATCACTTCTGGGTGGTTTCTGACAACTTGATGAAAGGGGCCGCCTACAACTCGGTTCAGATTGCAGAAAGTCTGATTAATCAAGAGCTCATAAAATAATAGGTCTGCATTTGGAGGGGAAAACCTTTCAAAGCAGATGTCCTGCTGCAGTGACCAATGAAAAAGGGGATGCACTCATGAAAGTCATGGTTCAAAAATTCGGAGGAACCTCCGTACAGGATGAAAACACCCGGTCTGCTGCATGCGCTCATGTAAAGCGGGCTGTAGAGAGCGGGGTGAAAGTTGTGGTAGTGGTGTCGGCCATGGGACGCAAAGGAAGTCCTTATGCGACAGACACCCTTTCTGACCTGATCCGGGACGAAAAAACGCCGGCGCCGCGGAGGGAGCAGGATTTGCTGCTTTCGTGCGGGGAAGTCATTTCCGCGGTTGTTTTTAGTGAACAGCTGCGGGTGGCAGGCCTTGAAACCATGGCTTTTACGGGAGGCCAGGCCGGCATCCGGACGAACAACTCGTTCGGGGACGCCGGCATCGAAGAAGTACAAACCAGTTTTCTTGAAGAAGCGTTTGAACATATCGATGCAGCTGTTGTGGCAGGATTTCAGGGGACATCCGGCCCCGACATTACAACGCTCGGCCGGGGTGGAAGTGACACGACCGCCGCTGCCCTCGGCGCAGCTCTTCAAGCGGAAGTCGTGGAAATCTTTACGGACGTCGATGGCGTGATGACCGCAGACCCGGGGATTGTCAAAGAAGCATCACTGCTGCCGTCAGTGACGTATGAAGAAGTAAGTAATCTGGCAGTCCACGGGGCACGTGTCGTTCATCCACGGGCAGTGGAAACGGCAAGACAGGGCGGCATTCCGATGCGGATTCGTTCCACGATGTCTGATAGACCGGGCACGTGGATCTCTTCGCGGAGTGCAGCGTCGGGATCCGGAAAACGGCAGGTGACAGGGATAGCCCACAAATCCGGACTGACGCGGATTACCGTTCGAAGCGCAGAGGACGACACTTTGCAGCAGACTGTATTCCGGGAAATGGCGGATGCGGGTATTTCGGTTGATTTTATTTCGATACAGCCTTTTGCTGTCTTGTATACTGTTCCATCCGAACGTGCCCCGGAAGCGGTGCGGCGGCTGCAGCAGAAGGGATATGAACCGGAATGTCTGGAAGGCTGTACGAAAATATCGGCGGTCGGAGCGGGAATGACCGGTGTTCCCGGCGTCGCTGCAGCGATGATTGATGCGCTGGCCACATACGGTATAGAGATATACCAGGCGTCGGACTCCCACACAACAATCTGGGTGCTCGTCTCCTCCAGTTATGAAAAGCAGGCAGTGTCGGCACTTCACGATGCGTTTTGTCTGAACCGTTCAAGCTGAACCCTGCAGGAACAGCTATGAAGAAAGGGGCGGAAAAGGATTGGAATTTGGTCGATTAATTACCGCCATGGTCACCCCGTTTGACAGCAGCGGCGCCATTGACTGGGAGGCGCTTGAACCACTTGTAGAGCACCTGCTGGCCACTGGTTCAAAAGGTTTGGTCGTGGCCGGAACAACCGGGGAATCTCCCACTCTCTCGACAGATGAAAAGCTGGCTTTATTTCGAAGGGTGAAAGAGATTGCCGGCACGCGCGGAGCCGTTATAGCAGGAACGGGCACAAACGACACTGCCTATTCCGAGCAAATGACACAACGAGCGGTGTCCTGTAATATAGACGGCATTATGGCAGTCACACCTTATTACAGTAAGCCCAGCCAGGAAGGAATGTATCATCATTTCCGCAGAGTGGCAGAAGCCGCTCCATCGCTGCCGGTCATGATTTATAATATTCCGGGACGCTGTATCGTCAATCTTGAGCCCGGGACGCTGCTTCGCATGACGGGCATATCAAATATACGTTCCGTGAAAGAAGCGAGCGGGGACTTTGATCAGATCTCGCACGTTATTGAGCATACACCGGACTATTTTCAAGTCTACAGCGGGGATGATTCATCCACGCTGCCGCTGATGTCGGTTGGGGGAACAGGCGCTGTATCGGTGGCCTCCCATATTGCAGGACGTGAGATGAGCACGATGATTGATCGTTTTGCAGATGGAAATCCGGCCCAGGCGGCTTCTATACACCGCTCTTTACTGCCGAAAATGAAAGCGTGCTTTATGACGCCGAGTCCGGCGCCTGTCAAAGGAATGCTCGAACAGCTGGGTTTGATTTCAAGATACACAAGAGCCCCGCTTCTGTCCTTAACCGAAGCGGAAGTTACCCAGCTGAAAAAGACGTTCAGCCCGGCATAAGCCGGGCTGATTTTTTACTGGACCGGGCTTTTCAGCCGTTGGAACATCCCGGCTGTTCTGAAAACATAGAATCAATTTTTCGCGGGACAGCGTTAGAAGAGACTTGTATTCTCATTTCTGTTTAGGTTATACTACAAAGAAGTGATATGTTCGGGTGTGAAATTTTTCATAAACTGACCAGTCTTTCCCGCCGCCGTGGAAAGAGTGCCCTGGAAGAAGTGTGCCGCAGGCTGCGGAATGCCCTGGGGTGTATAAATACGGTGTAACGTTGCAGTAATATTTACAATGGTATATTTAGGAGGAAATAACGTTGGCAAAGCAGTCTTTAGATACGATACGTGTGTTTGCGCTCGGAGGTTTGGGAGAGCTAGGCAAAAACATGTACGTCGTTGAAACAGAAGAAGAAATACTAATTATTGATGCAGGATGGATGTTCCCCGAGGATGACATGCTCGGTGTGGACGTTGTGATCCCCGATATCTCTTACCTTGTCCAGAATAAAGAAAAAGTACGGGGCATTATTATTACCCACGGTCACGAAGACCATATCGGGGCGCTGGCCTACATTCTCCGCAAGATTCATGCGCCTGTATATGGAACGAAATTAACAATCGGACTTGTGGAAGATCATTTAAAAGAAAAGGGTCTGCGTAAAAAAGCGGATCTCCGCCAGATTCACGGAGAAAGCCGCATTACAGTCGGACAGTTTCCCGTCCACTTTTTCCGCGTTACGCACAGCATTCCCGATTCGGTGGGAATCAGTATAGAAACACCGCAGGGACTTATTGTCCACACAGGTGATTTCAAGTTTGACCAGAGTCCGGTTGACGGCCGTTACACAGACATAGACAAGCTCACCCGGATTGGAAAACGCGGCGTTTTGTGTCTGCTTTCGGACAGCACCAATGCGGAGATTCCCGGCACCTCTCCATCGGAAACAACAACGGGATCGGGTATTGCAGAGATGTTTCAGGAGGCACATGGACGAATTATTGTAACGACATTTGCTTCCAACGTCCACCGCATTCAGCAGGTGATTAATGCAGCCGAGAGCGAGCAGCGCAAAATCGCCGTCGTTGGTCATTCGATAAGCAAAGTCATGGAAATATCCCAAAAGCTCGGTTACCTGCACTGCCCGGACGACATATTTGTCGACCCGTCCGAGGTGGAAAATATGGATCCGGAGCGTACAGCTGTGCTTTGCACCGGCAGCCAGGGCGAACCGATGTCGGCGCTGACCCAGATGGCTAAAGGATCCCACCACGAACTGGCGGTGGAAAAAGGCGACACGGTAGTTATCGCAGCTAATCCGAAAGCAGGGAACGAAAAGTCGGTATCGCGCCTGATTGATTTTCTTTACCAGCTCGGTGCGGAAGTTATTTACGGACGTGATAATGTGCATGCCTCCGGTCACGGCTATCAGGAAGAACTGATGCTGATGCTCAACCTCCTCCGTCCGGCCCACTTCATTCCGGTGCATGGGGAATTCCGGATGCAGCAGGCTCATGGCGAGCTGGCAGAAGCAGCAGGTGTATCACCGGATAATACGTTCCTCCTCGATAAAGGGGAAGTTGTCGAATTTACGAATAAAAAAGCGAAACGATCCGGCAAGGTACCGTCCGGCAATGTACTGATTGACGGCCTTGGTGTCGGGGATGTAGGCAATATTGTGCTCCGCGACCGCCGTCTCCTTTCCGAAGATGGAATTCTGGTCGTTGTCGTGACACTGAATAAAAAATCAACCGGCATCGTTTCAGGTCCCGACATTATTTCCAGAGGGTTTGTGTACGTCCGCGAATCAGAGGAGTTAATGGAGGAAGCCAATACGAAGGTGAAAACGACCCTGGAAAAAGCATTGAGTGAAAATGTGAAAGAATGGTCTACGCTCAAAAGCAACATCAGGGATGTGCTGAGCCGTTTCCTATATGAAAAAACGAAACGGCGCCCGATGATTCTGCCGATTATCATGGAAGTCTGATGGAACACAGAAGCTGCAGTAAAATACGCTGAAATGCCCCGGAAGATGGCAGTACATTCATGCCGCCGATAAAATGAATCCCTCAAACAAACGCGTCTGGGACAAAAGAACATAAGGTGGCAGATAACACAAATGTTCTGGGTCATTGATCAAAAACTGTATAATAGCGGACCCAAAATGCTTTGACTCCTGCGGGGACAGCACGAGTCACGGGGACCCCGCAGGATGCGGGTCAGGTCGGCGCCCGCCAGGACGTGGCGCTTTTAGCCGATCTTCCTCTTTTTGAGCCGTGCCCGCGGCATAGAAGACACGATGAGCCCAAGCGAATCGATGTCGCCCTTGTACTCCGGAGTGCAAGCAAAGCATTTTGGCGCAGCGGCTTGTCTCTGCAACGAAAAATACCGAACGATTTCAAAAAATCGTTCGGTATTTTTCGTTCTTATAGAAGTTTTGTCCCGAACTCGTTTTTAATGTTGCAGAGATTTTATGTTCCGGATCCTTTAAATTGTCTGATGAAACCAATGGAAGAGAATGAGAAAAGGCGGATTGATTCATACTAGAAATGGATACAAAAAAGGAGGTTTCACTTATGACGCGTGAACAACATACCGACGGATCCCAGGAGCCGAAAAAAACGCAGGACCCTGGTACGGATAACCCTCCCGGGGGGACGGAGCAGGACGATCAGAAGAACAGTCTCGTTCAGAAGATTCAGGAACTTGGACAGACGAATGTGGCCGACATGGAAAACTCCAACATTCACTGTATTACTGTCGTCGGCCAGATTGAAGGGCACATGCAGCTGCCGCCTCAAAATAAGACGACCAAATATGAACATATCATTCCCCAGCTGGTAGCAGTCGAACAGAATCCAAAAATTAAAGGGTTGATGCTTGTACTCAACACTGTGGGCGGAGATGTGGAAGCAGGTCTTGCTATTGCGGAAATGGTGGCAAGCATGAGCAAACCGACGACGACCCTTGTTCTTGGAGGCGGCCACTCTATTGGTGTACCTATTGCTGTTGCCGCCGATTATTCCCATATTGCTGAAACAGCGACGATGACGATCCATCCCATCCGGTTGAACGGTCTTGTTATCGGCGTTCCCCAGACATTTGAGTACCTTGAAAAAATGCAGGAACGTGTCATCAACTTTGTGACCCGGCATTCAGATATTCCGGAAGAAACGTTTAAGGACCTGATGTTCGCCAAGGGGAACCTGACCCGTGACATCGGCACAAACGTCATCGGTGAAGATGCTGTAAAGCACGGCTTGATTGATGCCGTAGGCGGAATCGGCGCTGCCCTCTCGCGGCTGAATGAAATGATGGAAGAATCGGAAGGGGACATGCTTCAATGATACTTTATACCCCTATGCCCCCGGAAGCGGTGTTTCCGTCTGAAGCCGGAGCGGAGATGGAAATGAAAACGGTGGAAACCGGATCCGGTGTAGTAACACTCTATAAAAATGAACAAAAAGAATGGATTGTGCATGCGCTGCAAAGTTCCGACCCGCAGGATTATCTCCATCCTGCCTGTCAGCCGGGAGCAATATGGAACCAATCGGAATGATCTTGTGCACAAGGGAAGGAATAGAGCCGAAGGTATGCTATAATAGATGCTGGAGCGTGTGATGCGCAGGCTGTCTCTATATCGTCAACTGGAGGCAGCCTGCTTCGTTCTATACATAGGAAAACCGGAACCGGAAGGCAGGGAACTAAACATGGCCCAGAAATCCAAGCGGAAAAAACGCGGAACAAAAAAATCGAGACAGTGGAAAGCGCAGCTGAAATTTGAATTAACCGGCCTGATTTTATTTACCGCCGGCATCCTGGCTCTTTTCCACCTGGGACTTGCTGGAGACGTCATTCACTCCCTGTTTCGTTTTCTTGCCGGAGAATGGGCGGTCCTGCTGACAGCTGCATTGTTATGGACCGCGGTCGTATTCATCGTTAAAAGAAGCGCTCCGCCGCTTACCGGCAAACGAATGAGTGGTATATATCTGGCGGTGGTTACGATTCTGCTCCTTACCCATGTTCAAATGTTTGAAAACCTCGGTGAAACAGGAGAGTACCCTGAAGATTCAGCCGTGGTCACGACATTTGAACTGTTTATGCTGGATCCGTTTGGAAACGGAACAGTCGATGATATGGGAGGAGGCATGATCGGTGCGGTGCTGTTTGTGTTCAGCCGCTTTTTATTTGATGCCGGTGGAACACGGGTTGTTTCCATCTTTTTGTTCCTTCTTTCGTTTTTACTCGTGACCGGTCTGTCGATGCAGGATGTCGTCCGGTACGGGATGAACAAAGGAGCTCCTGCATGGAACACCATCCGTACTTTTTTTCAGGAAAAAACAAAAGAAGTAAAGGAAAAAAAGCAGCAGCAGTCGAAAGAGACAAAGAAGCAGTCTGCTCCGGTCCCTCCTTCTAATGACAACGAGAAGAAGACACCGGATTCTGCCGGTGAAGAAGCTCCCGTCATTTATAACTTTGCCGAAAACGCATACCCGGCTGCCGGACAGAAGCAGGATACGGGCGAGATTCAGGCGAATAGCGGGCAGGGAGACGTCCATACTACAAAAGAAGAACCATATAAGGCGGCTCCGGCGTCCGCAGAGAATCAGGAGGAAAACCGGGCGCCGCTTCTTCCGGATGAAACGGAAAATGAGAATTATGAGCTTCCTCCTATCAGTATACTCGGTACTTCGTCTTATAATTCGCAGGAGCAGGAGCGCAATTTGATTTCTTCCAATGCGAGAAAACTGGAAGATACGCTGCAGAGCTTCGGGGTGAAGGCAAAAGTGAATGAAGTGCATCTTGGTCCGGCGGTGACCAAATACGAAGTGCAGCCGGACACCGGAGTGAAGGTGAGTAAAATTGTCAACCTGGCAGATGATCTGGCTTTGGCGCTTGCTGCAAGCGGTATCCGGATGGAGGCGCCCATTCCCGGTAAAGCTGCAATCGGCATTGAAGTCCCGAACACCGAAGTTGCCATGGTAACACTGCGGGAAGTGATAGAAGCAGGGTATCTGCGGGATGATCACGTTCTTTCGGTGGCGCTCGGGCGCGATATTTCCGGAGAACCGGTTCTCGCCGCTCTTGATAAGATGCCCCATCTGCTTGTTGCCGGGGCGACCGGAAGCGGCAAAAGTGTCTGTATTAACGGGATTATTACCAGCATTTTAATGAAGGCAAGGCCAAGCGAAGTGAAAATGATGATGATTGATCCGAAAATGGTGGAATTGAATGTGTACAACGGAGTCCCCCATCTTCTTTCCCCTGTTGTCACAGAGCCGAAAAAAGCAGCACAGGCCCTGAAAAAAGTAGTGGCTGAAATGGAACGGCGTTATGATCTGTTCTCCCAGTCGGGAACGAGAAACATGGAAGGATACAATGAATGGGTGAAAAAACAAAACGAAAAGACAGGAGAGCATCATCCTGAACTTCCGTACATCGTTGTTGTCGTGGATGAACTTGCCGACTTGATGATGGTCGCTTCCAATGAAGTGGAAGATGCCATAACAAGACTTGCCCAGATGGCCAGAGCAGCAGGTATACACATGATTATTGCCACGCAGCGCCCTTCGGTAGATGTCATCACCGGCGTTATTAAAGCAAATATTCCTTCCCGGATCGCCTTTGGTGTGTCGAGTCAAACCGATTCCCGGACTATACTTGATGCAGGAGGGGCAGAGAAACTGCTTGGCAAAGGAGATATGCTTTTTCAGTCTGTCGGTTCAAACAAGTCGACCCGTGTGCAGGGCGCTTTCGTTTCGGATGAAGAAGTGGAAAAAGTGGTCGAGGCAGTCGTTGCCCAGCAGAAAGCAGCCTATCAGGAAGAAATGATACCGGAAGAGCAGCCGGAGAATCAGGATGAAGTGGATGATGAACTCTATCCGGACGCCGTGGAACTCATTGTGCATATGCAGAGCGCGTCGGTCTCTATGCTCCAGCGGAGATTCCGGATCGGATACACAAGGGCGGCCCGGCTTATTGATGAGATGGAAATGCGCGGGATTGTAGGGCCTTACGGCGGCAGTAAACCACGGGAAGTGCTGGTCAGCGCAGTGCAGGGCCCCGAGGAGGAGCCTTCTGCCGGGGAACGTGGATGAGAAGAAGGAGGATAAAAAAGCATGCTTGAGGAAAAAAAAGTAGACAGTCATGGTCTGGATGTCCGGATCATACCGACGGAAAAATACAAAACGACGACGCTTGTTCTGCAGATCAAAACGACGTTACAGAGAAAAACGGCAGCCGCCCGGGCTCTGCTGGCAAGTGTTCTGGAGAGTGCCACAGACAGCCGGCGTTCGCGCAAATCGATCCGCCGTTACCTGGATGAACTGTACGGGGCCTCTTTACACGCTGATGTCCAGCGAAAAGGCGAACACCATGTCATATCGGTGAAAATGGAAATTGCAAACGAAACCTTCATCAAGAATGCTCCTCCGCTGTTTCAGGAAAGTGTATCTTTTTTGCAGCAGGTACTGGAAAATCCTTATTTACCGGATGGAACGTTTGACGAGCAGGTCATCAACGAAGAGAAAAGGACGCTGATTCAGAGAATTCAGTCCATCTACGATGATAAGATGCGGTATGCGAACAAGCGCCTCATTGAACATATGTGCAGCGGGGAACCGTTTTCCGTTCACCCGTACGGCGAAGCAGAAGATGTAGAACGTCTTACCGCCGGTGATTTGATGGAAGAATACCGCCGCATGCTTGCCGGGGATGACATGTGCCTCTACATTGTAGGGAACGTAACAACCGAGGAAGCCCAAAAAGCCGTATCCGTCTTCACCGTTTCTCCTCATCCGGAAGATTCATCCAATGTTGCGGAAACGGAAGAAAGAAAACAGACGGCTGAAGAAATACTGGAAACAGATGATATTCAGCAGGGTAAACTGCATCTTGGGTACCGGACACCGGTAACATTTGCCGACGAACAGTTTTCGGCGATGCAGGTGATGAACGGAATGTTCGGAGGTTTTCCAAATTCCAAACTGTTCGTCAATGTCAGGGAAAAAGAAAGCATGGCCTATTACGCAGCATCCCGCTATGAAAGCCAGAAAGGTATTATCCTGGTCATGGCAGGCATTGAACCGGAAGATTACGAAAAAGCGTCCACTATCATTAAACAGCAGATGGAAGATATCCGTCAGGGATTATTTACCGATGAAGATCTGGAACAGACGAAAACGATGTTAAAAAATCAGCTGCTCGAAACGATGGACCATCCCCGTGGTCTGATTGAATTGTATTACCAGCAGCGCATGGCACAGCACCGCCGTCCATTTGAAGACTGGCTGAATCAAATTGAAGACGTGAAAAAAGAAGACGTGACAGACTGTGCCTCCCGGACCGTACTGGATACGGCTTACTTTCTGAGAAATGAGGAGGATCATACATGAGCGAAACGCTGACATTTGAGCAGGTGCAGGAGACAGTGCATAAAGAAGTACTGCCGAACGGATTAACTGTTTTAGTGATTCCAAAACAGGATTTTCAGAAGACGTTTGCTGTTTTTACGACGAATTACGGCTCCATTGACAATCGTTTTGTACCCATCGGCAAAAACGAGCCGGTAAACGTTCCGGATGGCATCGCTCATTTTCTGGAACATAAAATGTTTGAAGATGAAGAAGGCGATGTTTTCCAGACTTTCGGGGAGCAGGGAGCCTCGGCTAATGCTTTTACGAGCTTCACGAAAACCGCTTACCTCTTTTCAAGTACCCAGGAGGTCGACAAAAATTTAACAACCCTTCTTGATTTCGTCCAGCACCCTTATTTCACCGATGAGTCCGTGGAAAAAGAAAAGGGTATTATCGGCCAGGAGATAAGAATGTATGATGATAATCCGGACTGGCAGCTGTTTTTTCATCTGTTGTCCTCGCTTTATCACCATCATCCTGTGAAGATAGATATTGCCGGCACCGTCGATTCCATTCAGCAGATCTCAAAGGAAGACCTGTATACGTGCTATGAAACCTTTTATCATCCTGGAAACATGATTCTCTGCGTAGCGGGAAATGCGGATCCTGCCCGTACCATAGAGCTCGTGAAACAAAATCAGGAGCAAAAGTCATTCAAGGAGCCGGAACCGGTGGAACGGGTAGTGGAAGACGAACCGGCAGAGGCGGTACAGCGCGTGTCAACGGTTCCGATGAGCGTGAACACACCAAAATGTATGGTAGGATATAAAATTCCGGTGCCGGATAAAGAGGGGAAAGATCTTCTCCGCTATGAACTGACGATTGAAATTTTACTGGAGACGTTGTTCGGAGCCGGATCGGACGTTTATGAATCTCTCTACCGTGAAGGATTGATTGATGATTCCTTTTCATCGGAATTCATGCTGGAGCGCTCGTTTTCGTTTGCAGCCTTCGGGGGAGATACAAACGACCCCGACACACTCGCCGAACGTATTATCCAGGCGGTGGAAGAGGCAAAATCATCCGGCATAAACGAGGACCAGATCGAAGTGGTCCGCCGTAAAAAGATCGGCTCTTTTCTGAAACAGCTTAATTCGCCGGAGTTTCTTGCCAACCAGTATACCGAATACGCGTTTTTCGGGCTGCATCTGTTTGATGTCATCCCGCTTCTTGAGGAGATTACAAGCGAAGAGATCCATGCTCTGCTTCCGGAGCTGTTTCAGGAGCATAACCGGGCGGTCTCCCGTATTACAAAAAAACAGGAGCAGTCATCGTGAAACCCGGCACACTCATCACAGGGGCGGGAGGTGCCATAGGCAGCGCCGTTTCCCGTTCTCTGGCCGGGGAAGACGAGGTGCTTTTTCTTCATTATCACCGTTCACGGGAAAACGCAGAACGTGTAAAAAAGCAGTGTGAAGAACGCGGCAGTGAAGTGTATCTGATAGAAGCCGACCTCTCCGCCGCCGGAGGGGCTTCTTCTCTTGCAGCGCAGCTTCACGGTCCAATCGGTCGTATCGTCTACAATTGCGGGTCGGCTTCCTACGGATTGTTTCAGGATATCGAAGAGAGAGAATTGTACGAACTCGCAAATCTTCATCTGTTAAATGCGATGTGGCTTGTTCACGAACTACTTCCCGCTATGATCTCCCGGAAACAAGGGTCCGTCGTACTCATTTCTTCGATCTGGGGAGACCGTGGTGCAGCGCTTGAAACAGCCTACTCCGCTATGAAAGGCGGAATGAATACATTCGTGAAGGCTCTCGCAAAGGAAACAGCACCTTCGGGTATCCGTGTCAATGCGGTCGCCCCAGGTATGGTGGACAGCCCCATGATGCAGGAATTCACAGAAGACGAGCAGCGTAAACTGGCCGAAGAAGTTCCGGCAGGACGATTTGCCCGGCCCGGGGAAATAGCGGAAGCCGTACGTTTTCTGATGGATCCTGCCGCATCGTATATTAATGGACACATTCTCGATGTTAACGGTGCCTGGTGAAAACATACCCCGGATGATACATATATTTTTTCCACCGGAGCAGACTAGAAATGAAATGTTCTGGAAGGAGGAAATAGCAATGTCGGTTATGGACAACTGGGATCAATGGAAACAGTTTCTGGACGGCAGGCTGGATCAGGCGAAGCAGGAAGGCATGAATGACAGTGTCGTGTCGGACGTGGCCTATGAAGTCGGCGAGTACCTTGCTGATTCGGTTGATCCGAAAAATGAGCAGGAACGGATTTTATCCGACCTCTGGCATGTTGCCGACAAGGAGGAGCAGCACGCCATTGCCAACATGATGGTAAAACTGGTTCAATCGGGTTCATCGAAATAAATAAAGCGGCAGGCTGTTTTCCGGATACAGCCTGCCGTTTTATTTCTTTGTTCTGGAATAGATATTGTGCTCAAAATTGTAATAGTACTATTCAAACAGAAAAAAATAGCGTAAAATGACATATATCTGATAAATGTGTCTGTTTTAGAGGTGGGAAACGGCATGGAAGAGAAAAAGGAATGGTATCTTGAATATGAGATTCATCAAAACCGTCCGGGACTTCTCGGAGATATTTCTTCTCTGCTCGGTATTCTTTCCATTAATATAGTAACGATAAATGGTGTGGAAGATGGAAGGCGCGGTATGCTGATCCGCAGCGCCCGGGATGATCAGATCGCGCGTTTTCGTGCGATTCTCGGTACGATGGATAATATTACGGTACGCAGAATGAGGGAACCGCAGCTCCGGGACAGGCTGGCGGTTATGCACGGTCGTTATATTGAGCGTGATGCCGACGGCAAAAAGACATTTCGTTTCGTCCGCGATGAACTCGGACTCCTTGTTGATTTTATGGCCGAACTGTTTAAAAAGGACCGTCATTATCTTGTCGGCATACGCGGCATGCCGAGGGTTGGAAAGACCGAGTCGCTGGTGGCTGCAAGTGTCTGCGCCAATAAACGATGGTCTTTTATTTCGTCCACCATGCTCCGGCAGACCATTCGGAATCAACTGGCGGAGGACGAACTGGAAAAGGGCCATATCTACATTATAGACGGCATTGTATCGATGATGAGAGCTTCCATCCGTCATCAGGAGCTTGTCCATGATATTATGAAGCAGCCCGCCGTTAAGGTAGTGGAGCATCCGGATATATTTGTCCGCGAATCCCGGTATACATTGGATGATTTTGACTGTATGATAGAACTGCGGAACGATGAATCCGAAGAAATTACATATGAAGTAGTAGAGTCCGGTTTTTCGTCATTTGATATCAGTTAAGTGGTAGGTGGTAACATTGTCAGAGCTTGGTCAATACTTAAAAACAAAAAGAGAAGAACAGGGTATCACGATTGAAAACCTTCAGGAAATGACAAAGATACAAAAAAGGTATCTGACTGCCATTGAAGAAGGCCGGTATGATTCCCTCCCCGGTTCCTTTTACACGAGGGCTTTCGTGAAGAGCTACGCCGAAGCGCTGCGGCTGAACCCCGAAGATGTGTTTGAAACATATGGAAATGAGCTGCCCCAGCCGAAACAACAGACGACGGATCTGCCGTCCCGGGCGGAAAAAGTCAATTCAAAAGCCGGGAAAACGGGGCGCCGTAAGTCCCCGGTACTGCCCGCTCTGCTCGGGGTTCTTTTTCTGCTCGTTGTAGCAGCGGCGGTTTATCTTGTCGTACAGGGAACAGATCAGGGCAGTTCGGAAGGATCTTCACCGGACGGGGAACCATCCATTGAGATGGATTCGAATGAAACCGGTGAGCAGCAGCCGGACAATCAGGACAACCAGCAGGAAGAAGGAGCTGCGTCTTCTGATTCCGACTCCTCCAAAAATAATGAGGACGGAGGTTCCGGGAACAGCGGCGGCAGTGACAACGAAGATACAGATCCGTCCTCCGGCGAAGAGTCTGACACCGGTGATTCCGGAGAAACAAACGAGACGGTGACGCCGGAATTGGTAGAAACGGTAGAAGGCAACCGATCGATTTTTGATGTATCGGGAGCGGAAGAAATGGTAATTGAACTGTCACTTTCCGGTAATTCATGGCTTGGGGTGGAGGACGAGAACGGCAACAGCCTGGAAGATGTGTCCGCACTGCAGCCGGGGGACAGTATCGAAATGGATTTGAGCGATGAAGACTATATCAAGTTGATTATCGGCAGCGCGCCTAATGCCACGGTACAGTTCAACGGGGAAAAGGTTGAATATCCCATCGATCCAAACGAAAAAGTATTGCAGCACCTTATTTTCGAGAAACAGCCGGAATAAAAGAACAACCCGGATCGGCCAGCCGTCCCCGGGTTTTTTTGTGAAAGAATCCGAGCCTTTCCATCTCGTTTATGCCGGCAGTATGATACAATGAAAACTGGATTTCTGCAGACGCCGTGCAAATAGAAAGAAGCGGGGGACCCATGATGAATCTGCCAAACCAAATAACAACAGCCCGTGTCCTGATGATCCCCGTATTTATGGTATTGATGCTTATTCCTTTTTCTGCGGGACAGTTTGAAATAAGCGGGACGGCGCTTCCGTACACCCACTTCGCCGGTGCTGTTCTTTTCATCATCGCAGCAGCGACGGACTGGCTGGATGGATATTTTGCCAGAAAGTATAATCTCGTCAGCACGTTCGGCAAGTTTCTGGACCCGCTGGCCGATAAACTTCTCGTTACGGCGGCCCTCCTCTCATTGATTGAACTGCAGATCGTTCCCGCCTGGATGGGCATTGTCATATTAAGCCGTGAATTTGCCGTAACCGGGATGAGACTGGTGGCTGCCTCTGATGGGATGGTCATCGCCGCAAGCGGCCTGGCCAAATGGAAAACGGTGTTTCAGATGCTGGCTCTGGCTGTGCTTCTTCTGCACAATGTACCGTTTGCCGCGTGGAATATTCCAACAGGCATGATTTTCATGTGGGCAGCCGTAGTGTTGACGATTGTGTCGGGAGTGGACTATTTCGTGAAAAACCGCCACGTTTTCAAAGGTTCCATGTAAACAAAGAACGGAGAGGATAATCATGAATGCAGAAATCATTGCTGTAGGTTCGGAGCTCCTCCTTGGACAAATTGCAAATACAAACGGAAAGTATTTGTCTGAGGAGCTGGCCGGAATCGGTATGAATGTGTACCGCCACACGGTCGTTGGTGACAATGAGACGCGTCTTCTCGAAGCGTTCCGGGAAGCCTCCGAACGTGCAGACGTCGTTGTAGTCACAGGCGGACTCGGGCCCACGCAGGATGATATCACCAAAGATATGCTCGCACGTCTCACCGAAAGACCGCTCATTATTCATGAACCCACCCTTCAGAAAATGACAGCATATTTTGAGGGAAAAGAAAAATCTATGCCGGAAAATAATAAGAAACAGGCGCTCTATACAGAGGGCAGCGATGTATTTTATAATGAAGCAGGTTTTGCGTGCGGTGTTGCAGAAGTGTGGGAACGTTCCCTGTTTCTGCTGCTTCCGGGACCCCCGCGTGAATTGAAACATATGTTTGAATCCAGTATGAAACCTTATCTTCTGAACCGGATGGACGAACACGCGGTCGTTCATTCCCGGGTACTCCGTTTTTTTGGTATCGGTGAATCAAGCCTGGAAGAACAGCTGTCTGATATCATTGAAAAGCAGACAAATCCAACCATCGCTCCTCTCGCTTCAGACGGGGAAGTGACCGTGAGGCTGACCGCCAAGGCACCGGACCGTCAAAAAGCTGAAGAGATGCTGGATAACATAGAGGAGGAAATCACCCGCACAGCCGGCTCCTACCTTTATGGAAGAGATCAGGAAACGCTGCCTTCCCGGGTTGTTACGGAACTAGGCCGAAGCAATGAAACAATAGCAGCTGCTGAAAGTGTAACGGGCGGGTGGTTCTCCAAAGCTCTCGTAGACATTTCTGGTGCATCCACTGTGTTTGAAGGGGCGTCCACCGTCTATACAGAAAAAGCCAAAACGAATGTGCTTGGAATAGAGCAGAGCATTCTTGATGATTTCGGAGCGGTCAGCAGGGAATGCGCAGAGCAGATGGCCGAGAAGGTCCGTGTTCTTTACGGCACGACGATTGGTATCAGTTTTACAGGAAGTGCAGGACCCGGTACACTGGAAGGAAAGGAACCCGGCACCGTATGGATCGGAATTTCGGTAAATGGAACGACCGAATCGCACCTTCTTCAACTGTCAGGAAGCCGGGAACATATCCGGCGGATGGCGGTTTATTACGGATGCTGGCACGTTTTGAACAGATAGAACCGGCCGGGAGTGACTCACCGTCCGGTTGATACCAGCCCTTCCGCTGTGCAAGGCAGTGGAAAGCGGGCTTCTTTAAAAGAAAAGGTGGTAACGTATGACGTATTTTGACGATTTTGAAGTAAAAGATGAAATAAAACAGGCTGTACGGGAAATGGGATTTGAAGAACCTTCCCCTGTTCAGGAAAAAGCCATCCCGGAAATTCTGCAATGCCGGGATTTAATCGGCCAGGCCCAGACAGGGACAGGAAAGACGGCCGCGTTCGGCATTCCGCTGATCAACCGTATTACCAATGAAGATCACGTGCAGGCGATGATTTTGACTCCGACAAGAGAACTTGCCATTCAAGTCTCCGGAGAGCTGCAGAAACTGTCCAAACATTTAAATATCCGGACGCTTCCGATTTACGGCGGGCAGTCCATCGGGCATCAGATTAAAGCGTTGAATCAAGGAGTCCAAATCGTCATTGGAACGCCCGGCCGTGTCCAGGACCATCTGCGCCGGAAAACACTGAAACTGGACAGAGTGCGCGCGGTTGTTCTTGATGAAGCCGATGAGATGCTTGATATGGGCTTTATCGATGATATTGAAACGATTCTCAAGCAGATTAATGTAGACCGGCAGACGCTTTTGTTTTCTGCAACCATCCCGCCGGCGATCCGTAAACTTTCGAAGAGATATATGGTACAGCCGACGACGATTTCCGTCAACAAAAGTGAAGTCACGGCACCGTCGATTGATCAGGTATACTACAAAGTGCTGGAGCGGAACAAACAGGAATCTCTGTGCCGTATTCTGGACAGCGAGAACCCGGAACTCGGTATCATTTTCTGTCGTACGAAAAAAGGGGTGGCTGAACTGGCGGAAGTACTGCAGGCGCGGGGGTATCTCGCAGACGGCCTGCATGGCGATCTAACTCAGTCCCAGCGTGATGACGTTATGAACAAGTTCCGCAAAGGCACGATTGAGTTCCTCGTTGCGACAGACGTAGCCGCACGCGGCATTGATGTTCAGAATGTAAGCCACGTGATCAACTACGATATTCCACAGGATCCGGAAAGTTATGTGCACCGTATCGGCAGAACGGGACGCGCCGGCCGCAAAGGCCAGGCTCTCACGCTTGTCACACCAAGAGAGATGAAGCATCTGCGCTCCATTGAGTCAGAAATTAAAATGACCATTCCGACGCAGAGTGTTCCTACCATCGAGGAAGTTGTTGAAAAACAACAGGAGTCGTGGAAGAAAATGGTCGTCGATCAGTTTCAGGATGAGCAGAGCCTCTCCCTGTTTGATGATATTGCAGATGAGCTGCTGGCCGAATATGATGCGAAAAACATCATCCGCTCCTTGATGAAAATGAACTTCTCTACGTCTATCAATGAAACGAGTGACGGTTATAACTTTGGAGAAACAGGAGCTGCAAAAGGGATGATCCGTTTCTTTATAAATGTAGGCCGTAATGTAGGCTTAAATCCGAAAATTCTCGTTCAGGAAATATCCGACGCTGTTGGTATCTCCGACAAGGCAGTCGGACGTATTGATATTTTTGAAAACTTCACGTTCGTAGAAGTACCGGAAGAATCGGCTCCATTTGTTTATGAAGCTCTCCGTTACTCCCGTATTAACGGAGCCCGGGTCAATCTGGAACCAGCCAAACCGCGCCCGAAAAAAACCGGTCCTCCGAAGGAAAAAGGAGCGGCCCGGTAAAACGCTGAAAAAACTGTTCAACGGCAGCGCCTTGGACAGTTTTTCCGTATCCGGCATATTCCGCTGAAAGACTGTTCTCTTAAAAAAACGAATAAATGTTCGTCATTCCTATTGGCAAACTCTCGAAAAAAAGATATGATGAACGTGGTGATAAAGTTAGACGGTCCCCGTTCAAAAGAAACAGGCACCCGCTTCCTGTTACCGGCCGCTGCAGCGGGGGCAGCGGCGGATTAACGGGAAGCAGCAGTGCACGTAAAAAGGAGAGGTCTTGATGAGTGAACGCAAAACAGCCCTGGATCAGGCGCTGAAAAATATTGAGAAACAATTTGGAAAAGGCTCCATCATGAAACTGGGCGAACAGGCGGAACGGAGAGTTTCCACCTTCTCCAGCGGAGCGCTGGCCGTTGACGTAGCCCTTGGTGTAGGCGGTTACCCGCGGGGCAGGATCGTGGAAGTATTCGGCCCGGAATCTTCCGGTAAAACAACCGTCGCTCTTCATTCGATCGCTGAAATACAGCGTCAGGGCGGCCAGGCCGCTTTTATTGACGCTGAACACGCTCTGGACCCGGTATATGCCCAGAATCTCGGGGTGGACATAGATGAGCTGCTGCTTTCCCAGCCCGATACAGGGGAGCAGGCGCTTGAAATCGCAGAAGCCCTTGTCCGCAGTGCGGCGGTCGATATCATTGTCGTTGACTCTGTTGCCGCCCTTGTTCCGAAGGCGGAAATCGAAGGTGAAATGGGAGACAGCCATGTCGGGCTGCAGGCTCGTCTGATGTCCCAGGCGCTGCGTAAGCTCTCCGGCGCCATCAGCAAATCCAATTCCATCGCCATGTTTATCAACCAGATCCGGGAGAAAGTCGGCGTCATGTTTGGAAGCCCCGAAACCACGACCGGCGGAAGAGCTTTGAAGTTCTATTCCAGCGTCCGTCTTGAGGTCCGCCGGGCCGAGACGCTGAAGCAGGGAAATGAAATGGTCGGTAACAAGACAAGAGTGAAGATCGTGAAAAATAAGGTCGCACCGCCGTTCAAACAGGCGGAAGTCGATATCATGTACGGCGAAGGCATTTCCAGAGAAGGCTCCGTGCTTGATATGGGAGCGGAACTGGAGATCATTCAAAAAAGTGGAGCCTGGTACTCCTATGAAGGAGACCGTCTCGGCCAGGGACGTGAAAATGCTAAACAGTACCTGAAGGAAAATCCGGAGGTTACAAATGCGATTGAGCAGCATATCCGGGCTCACTATCAACTTGACACGAATAAGCCTGAAGCACCTGAAGAGGAAAACGCGGAAGAAGAACTCCCGCTTGACACGGAAAACCGTGAATAAAGGATGCAAAACCTCTCCGTCCGGAGGGGTTTTTCACGTCGTACCGCTGGAAAGTGCGCTATGGCAAGTCTTGACATGGTTCTGACACAGGGATACAATTAAGGGGAATGATGCTTCTCTCAGCATGATGGAATGTTTACCGTTTGAGGTGTTCTCTTTTTTTATTTAGAAAACGCAAAAATCCAGGAACCGGAACGTCAGGGCGCTGTCGATCGGTATAAGTGTCCGAAACATTCAAGCAGTATCATCCATTCCGGATGATGTATGAATTCCGAAAACAACACACCTTTCTGCCGGATGGCAGAAAGCAAAAAAAGGATAGCAAGAGGAGGTGAAAAGACATGGATAGTATCTTTCTCATCTCCATTTTGCTTGTTGTCGTTGCAGCTTTGAGTGGAAGTATTGGTTATTTTGTTCGTAAGTCGACAGCAGAAGCTAAAATAGCCAGCGCGGAACAGGCTTCCAGACAGATTATTGATGATGCCCACCGTCAGGCGGAAGCTGATAAGAAAGAAGCGGTGCTGGAAGCCAAAGATGAAGCGCACAAGCTTCGCGAAGAAGCGGAAGAAGATCTCCGCGGGCGCAGAAATGAAGTGCAGAAGCAGGAAAACCGCTTAATGCAGAAAGAAGAGATTCTCGACCGTAAAAGCGAAACTTTGGACAAAAAAGAAGAATCGTTGGAAAAGAGAGAAGAATCTCTCGCCGATAAACAACGACAGGTGGAAGAGCAAAACAGCAAAGTGGAGGAGATTTTATCTAAGCAGCAGGAAGAGTTGGAAAGAATCTCGGGATTAACAAGAGAAGAAGCCAAAGAAATGCTCAAACAGGACCTGCAGAAGGAACTGGAGCATGATTCAGCACTGATGGTCAAGGAGTATACAGAAAAGACCAAAGAAGAGGCCGACAAGAAGGCGCGGGAAATTCTGTCTCTTGCCATTCAGCGTTGTTCTGCTGATCATATTGCAGAGACGACCGTGTCTGTAGTGAATCTGCCGAATGATGAAATGAAAGGACGCATTATCGGCAGGGAAGGCCGCAATATCCGTGCGCTGGAGACATTGACAGGCATTGATCTCATTATTGATGATACTCCGGAAGCCGTCATTCTTTCCGGTTTTGATCCAATCCGCCGTGAAATTGCACGGACGGCGCTTGATAAACTGGTTCAGGATGGTCGTATTCATCCGGCCCGGATTGAAGAAACGGTGGAAAAATCCAGACGCGAAGTGGATGATGCGATACGTGAGTACGGGGAAGAAACGACGTTTGAAATGGGTATCCACGATCTCCATCCTGACCTGATAAAGATTCTCGGACGGATGAAATTCCGCTCCAGTTACGGCCAGAATGTGCTGAAACACTCGATGGAAGTGGCCAATCTCACCGCGCTCATGGCGGCAGAACTTGGTGAAGACCAGCAGCTGGCGAAACGGGCCGGACTGCTTCACGATATCGGAAAAGCCATCGACCATGAAGTGGAAGGAAGCCACGTGGAAATCGGAGTGGAGCTGGCTCAGAAGTATAAAGAACACGATGTAGTGATTAACAGCATCGCCTCTCACCATGGTGACACAGAAGCTACATCTATCATTGCTACTCTGGTTGCTGCCGCAGATACCTTGTCCGCGGCCCGCCCGGGAGCACGGAGAGAAACACTGGAAACCTACATCCGCCGTCTTGAAAAACTCGAAGAAATCGCCGAGTCGTTTGACGGAGTGGAAAAGACGTACGCCATTCAGGCCGGACGGGAAGTCCGCATTATGGTTAAGCCGGATGTGGTGGATGATATAACCTCCCACCGGCTCGCCCGCGATATTACAAAGCAGATTGAAAATGACCTGGATTATCCGGGACATATCAGGGTGACGGTGATTCGGGAAACCAGAGCAGTAGAATATGCTAAATAAAGCGGCTTACATGCCGCTTTATTTTAATGCCTCTCATGTATAGAAAAGAGCAGGATTTTCTGGATTTTGGGGCAGAAATAAACCAGAACGCATCATGAACGAAGAAGAAAGGGTAGTTGGATGAAACTATTATTTATCGGAGATGTTGTCGGCAGACCGGGACGCAGCATGGTTCAGGAGTACCTGCCGAAACTAAAACAGAAATACAAACCAACCGTAACGGTCATTAATGGAGAAAACGCGGCGGCCGGGAAAGGAATAACCGAGAAAATATATAAAGGGTTTCTCGAACAGGGAGCTCAGGCTGTTACCCTTGGCAATCACACGTGGGACAATAAAGAAATATTTGAGTTTATCGACAGTGCATCGTCCATGATACGGCCCGCAAACTATCCGGAAAGCAATCCGGGCAACGGGTATCTGCTTTTGAAAGTAAATGATCTGGAAGTCGGGATTGTCAATCTTATCGGCCGCACGTTTATGCAGCCCAATGACTGTCCGTTCCAGAAGGCAGATGAGATTGTCGAAAAGATCCGGAAACGGACACCGTATATTTTCGTCGATTTCCATGCGGAAACGACCAGTGAAAAGCAGGCAATGGGCTGGTTTCTCGACGGGCGCGTGACAGCGGTCACCGGAACTCATACCCACGTACAGACAGCGGATAACCGGATTCTGCCCGAAGGTACAGGTTATATCAGCGATGCCGGCATGACAGGACCTATGGACGGTATTCTGGGGATGGAAAAGGAAGATATCATTCATAAATTTTTAACGAATCTGCCGGTAAAGTTTGAAGTAGCCGGCGGCCGGGAACAATTAAATGGAGTACTGTTTCATATAGATGACAAAACCGGCCGGACAAAAAAAATAGATCGTATTCAGATCAGCGAAGATTCTCCTTTTTATGAATGATTAGGCTGAAATAAAATAAAGAAATATGTATGGCAGGAATACGGCGGCTTTAACAGGAATATAAAAGGAAGAGGGGCATTATACCACATAAGGAGGTACTACAAATGGAAGTATTAAAAGTTTCAGCAAAATCCACTCCAAATTCCGTTGCCGGCGCATTAGCAAACGTTATCCGGGAAAGAGGTGCTGCCGAAATCCAGGCTATCGGAGCGGGTGCCCTTAATCAGTCCATAAAAGCGGTGGCTATCGCACGGGGATTTGTGGCTCCAAGCGGTATTGACCTAATTTGTATTCCTGCCTTTACTGACATTCAAATCGACGGCGAAGAACGAACGGCTATTAAATTAATTATAGAGCCAAGGTGATTGTAAGCCGAGGCTTTTCCGGTTCCGCTTCGGCCTGGAACCGGTTTTTTTGAATATCAGGCTGCTTTTTTCACTAAAAAACAGCAGCCTGATATTCAACGTTTTATCAGGAGGGCTCACGGAAAATATAAAAAGAAATGAAAGAAAGGAGTACCGCTTACGATGCAGCAATTGACGCAGATTTTACAACGAATTGATAACAAAGGATATAAAGCATATAACGATATAAAAGGTTCGTATTCATTCGGAGCCTTTACCCTCTGGGTGGACCATGTACAGGCTGACCCATTTGCGAGTCCGTCCCGCATTAGAGTGGTCATGAAAAGAAGCAGTCTTGGACTCGGTCCTGAGTGTGACGAGACCGAAGCACGACAGACAGCGGTAGTTGACTTTTTTGCCCGCAACGTGCAGCAGCAGTTGAACAAGGATGAACAAAAGCAGGCGATTGTCATTGACGGCCCCGGCCAGGAAGTGATGGACCGCACGGCTGTGGCGCTCGGTGAGAAGGAGTTGAGTATCCGTCTTTCCCTCCACCTGCCGGCAAAAGGTCGGACGATTCTCGGAAAACAGGCGCAGCAGCGAATGACAAAAGACCTGCCTGAGGTTATCGATAAAGCGGTCACCCAATTTCAGAAAGAGCAGCTGGAGCAGCACCTGAAGCTTGCTGACGAGCAGCAGGCGGTTCGTCGTTTTCTGAAGGAAAATGGATACATCACGTTTGTTGCCAATGGATCCATTCTGCCCAGACAAAGCGGAATCAGCAACAAACCGCTCCGTGACAGCGGTGTTGTTCCTTTTCAGTCGCCGGAGCCGCTCGAAGTGGAAATTGATCTTCCGCACCGCGGACCCATCAGGGGCATGGCGCTCAAAGAAGGCATAAATATCATCGTCGGCGGCGGTTATCACGGGAAGAGTACACTGCTGGAAGCGGTGGAACGAGGAGTGTATAACCACCGCCTTGAAGATGGCAGAGAATTTGTTCTCACGAATGATTCCTCCTGTAAAGTCAGGGCAGAAGACGGCAGAAGCGTATCCGGCGTGAACATATCTCCGTTTATTGCCAACCTGCCAAATGAAAAAGACACCCGCTCGTTTTCCACTGACAATGCAAGTGGAAGCACTTCCCAGGCCGCGGGCATCATGGAAAGTCTGGAAGCCGGAACAGAATGCCTGTTGATGGATGAAGACACGAGCGCTACCAATTTCATGATCCGGGACGGCCGTATGCAGGAACTGGTATCCAAAGAAAAAGAGCCGATCACCCCGTTCATTGATAAAGTGAGAGCTCTCCATGAAGAACATGGAGTATCCACGATTCTGGTCGTCGGCGGAGCGGGTGACTACTTCGACGTAGCCGACCGCGTCGTCATGATGGAGGAATACCTTCCAAAAGATGTCACGCAGGAAGCAAAAGATATTGCCGGACGTATCGGTTCGGACCGCAAAAAAGAAGCGGGCACCACGTTTGGAGACATTACACCGCGGACGATACAGCTTACAAGCTTTCAGGCCCAGAAAGGCAAAAAGGAAAAAGTGGGCGGAAAAGGACTCTACACAATCATGTACGGCAAAGATAATATTGATGTATCCGGCGTGGAACAGCTTATTGATTCGAGCCAGACGAACGCCATCGCTGAAATGATCCGCCACGCTGTGCGGGAGCTTGGAAAAGAGGCGGTTCTGGAGGACATGCTGTCATTTATCGAACAGGAGCTCAAGGAGCAGGGGCTTGATGCCGTATCGCCGTTTCAGGGGCAGCACCCGGGAGATCTGGCCCGGCCGCGCCGCTTCGAGCTCGCCGCAGCCATCAACCGCTACCGCCCCGTAAAAGTGAAATAATACGAAAACGTGCGCTGCTGCTGCAGCGCACTATTGTTTTCCAGCGGGTGAGAAGGTATAATTTCAGGGGAAACATGACTGTCTGTACAGGCCGACTGGCAGGACATCATGAAAGATTGAAAGGAACGGTGACTATCCAATGAATGACGATGAGAACCGCAGAACATCCGCCGACGCTGCGCCCTCGGACTTAAAATCCAGCAGCGGCACAGATCGGCTGGAAAATAAAGATTTCAGTAAATACTTTGATTTTTCCGGCGCGGAAATGGAAGAAGAAGACGGCAGACAGTACATGAAAATCGGTGGACGCAGTATTTTAATCAATGAGCAGCCCGATTATAAAAAAGGGCGTAAACGCGGCCGGGAAGAAGTCGCAGTGCATTATGACTTTTCCATTCCGGAGCATATGCAGCATATCGGCACTGGCAAACAGTATTTAATTCGTACGTACGGATGCCAGATGAATGTCCATGATACGGAAAACATGGCGGGCATTCTGGAAGAGATGGGTTTCAGCGCAACCGAGGACCCACAGGAAGCCGACGTCATTTTTCTCAACACCTGTGCCATCCGTGAAAACGCGGAAAATAAAGTGTTTGGTGAAATCGGCAACCTGAAAAACCTGAAAAAAGAGAAACCGGAACTGGTCCTGGGTGTATGCGGCTGTATGTCGCAGGAAGAATCGGTCGTCAACCGGATTATGCAAAAGCACCAGCATATCGACCTCATTTTCGGCACACATAATATTCACCGGATGCCGGAACTTTTGTGGGATGCCATTCAAGGTAAGGAAATGGTTATCGAGGTGTGGTCCAAAGAGGGCGATGTTGTAGAAAATATGCCTCGCAAACGGGCAGGAAAAACACAGGCCTGGGTCAATATCATGTACGGCTGTGACAAATTCTGTACGTACTGTATCGTGCCGTACACCCGCGGTAAAGAAAGAAGCAGACGCCCTGAAGATATCATTGCCGAAGTCCGTGACATCGCCAGACAGGGGTATAAAGAAATTACGCTTCTCGGTCAGAATGTCAATGCCTACGGAAAAGATCTGAACGAAGATTATGGGCTTGCTGACTTGATGGATGAACTGCGCTTGATTGATATTCCGCGTGTTCGTTTTACGACGAGCCATCCGCGTGATTTTGACGATGACCTCGTACAGGTGCTTGCCAAAGGCGGAAACCTCGTGGAACATATCCATCTTCCGGTACAGTCCGGAAACAGCGAAGTTCTGAAATTAATGGGGCGTAAGTATACGAGAGAAGAATATATTGAACTGGCCCGCAAAATTAAAGAAGCGATGCCGCACGCTTCCTTTACAACAGACATTATTGTCGGCTTTCCAAATGAAACCGAAGAACAGTTTCAGGAGACGCTCTCTTTAATGAAAGAAATGGATTACGACAGTGCATTTACCTATATCTACTCCCCGCGGGACAAAACACCGGCCGCCCAGTTTGAGGACAACGTGCCCCGTGATGTGAAGAAAGACCGTCTCGCGAGACTGAACAAAGTTGTCAATGACATTTCAGCGCGCCGCAACAAAGAACTCGAAGGCGAGGTCGTGGAAGTACTCGTGGAAGGGGAAAGCAAAAAAGATGCAGAGGTATTGTCCGGCCGCACCAGGACAAATAAGCTGGTGAATTTCCGAGGTCCGGCTTCGGTTATCGGAGGCATTGTATATACCCGCATTCATGAAGCAAAAACCTGGTCGCTTAACGGCGAAATGGTGGAAACAGCAGAGGTGAATAAGTAATGAGTGAATCTGTCTATTCAAAACAGGAAGTACTGAACAAAGCCCGTGAGCTTGGAACGCTTATTTCTGAAACAGAAGAAGTGGACTTTTTTAAACGCGCCGAAGCCCAGATCAACCGTAATGTAAGGGTGCAGGAACTGATTCAGAAAATAAAAAACAAGCAGAAGCAGGCCGTCAACCTGCAGCATTACGAGAAAAAAGAGGCATTGAAGCAGGCGGAAGAAGAACTCGCTGCACTAAATGAAGAGATTGAAAACATTCCGATTGTGCAGGAGTTCCAGCAGAGCCAAAAAGATGTGAACGAGCTCCTTCAATTAGTCTCAACGACAATCTCCAACAAAGTTACCGATGAGATTATTGAATCCACCGGCGGGGACAAATTAAAAGGAACGACCGGCGGATCCCCATTTCTTGATTTGAAACAGCAGTAACGGCGTTTTCCCTGAAAAAAGGCCGAAACAAAAAAATACGGGGCCTGAAAAAATCCGGACGATGCTCCTGCAGTCTACATTAGAATGCGGCATCGTCCGGATTTTTATGCTGCATAACGCTGTATCCTCGGCGTCCCCTCATTAAAATTTCACGTACCGTAGGAATTTTAATCCCAAAATATTAATAATTCATAAAATAAAATGGTCAACTTAGGCGGTGGACCTGCATATAGTTAAACAAGAATGACACGGAGTGTCTTCATGGCACTTCTATGTAGAAAAGGGAGGGTCATCGATGCCGTCGGAAAACGAAGCGAGATACCGGGAAATCGTCACAAAGGCTGTGTGTGGTAAAGGGAAAAAAAACTGCAGGGATACTCATGTTGTAAAACCCCCTCAAAAACCTTCCAGCATTCTGGGCTGCTGGATCATAAATCATGAGTACGACGCGGACAGAAAAGGAGATTCGATTGAGGTGAACGGCCGTTATGATGTCAACGTGTGGTATTCCTACGAAGACAACACAAAAACAGATGTGACAACCGGGAATGTCACCTATACCGAGTTGATACCATTGAAAATGAAGCAGAAAGAACTTATTACCGATGAAGTGGATGTTATCGCCAGGGCGTTAAAGCAGCCCAATACGATTGAAGCGGCCATCGGGGAAAAAGGAAAAGATGTAGAAGTGGAAGTAGAAAAAGAATTTTCCGCGGAACTTATAGGAGAAACGAAAGTATGTATTCAGATACATCCCGATGCCGAAGACGATGATTATAAAAATGTAAAATGGGAAGAGCAGGTATCAGAAGAAGAACTGAAATCTATTGATACGGATTTTCTTGAAGACAAAGATCAATAATTGCCACAAAGTCCGGTTAAAATAAACCGGGCTTTTTCCTTTCGTATGAAGCCGTATGATATAATAAGTGCACATATCATTCAGCAGTGGAGGAATAGACGTGGCCGAAGAAACACCAATGATGAAGCAGTACAAAGACATTAAATCGCAATATACAGATACGTTTTTATTTTACCGGCTCGGTGATTTTTATGAGCTGTTTTTCGATGACGCGGTACAGGCCGCCCGGGAACTGGAAATCACGCTCACGCGCCGCGGGAGCAGTAACGAGCAGCACATCCCAATGTGCGGGGTGCCGTATCACTCGGCTGAGCAGTATATTTCCACCCTCATCGAAAAAGGATATAAGATTGCCATCTGTGAACAGGTGGAAGATCCAAAAACAGCAAAAGGTGTGGTCCGCCGCGAAGTCGTACAGGTGGTAACGCCGGGAACTGTCATGGAAGGTCGTGCTGTGAGAGAGGATGAAAATAATTTCACCGCCGCTCTCTATCCCTGTGAGGATGGAACCGCTTCTTTTGTGAAAGCAGATTTAACAACAGGAGAAATAGAAGGCGCGGTTCTGGATAAAGACACGCGTCAGTGGCAGCGTGAAATAACGCGGACCGGAATAAAGGAACTGATTGTTCCGTCCTTTTTTGACGCAGGCAGCATTCTTCCCGCATCGATTGTCTGTTCCACAGAAGAAAACACAGGGCTGCAGCAGGAATTTCAGACCCTGCTTCCGGACAACACTGGATTAAAAGTGGAGACAGCGTTCGCGCTCTTGACGAATTACTTTATGCGCACCCAGAAACGTTCGTTATCCCACCTCCAGCCCATCCATCTGTACCGCCCGAAAGACAGCATGCAGCTTGATATTCATGCGCGCCGGAACCTGGAGCTGACAGAAACCCTGATGGATCACAATAAAAAAGGGTCGCTGCTTTGGCTCATGGATCAGACCGTGACAGCCATGGGCGGGCGTCTCGTTAGAAAATGGGTGGAGCAGCCGCTGTTAAAAGTAGACGATATGAAAAAACGTCACTCCGTGGTGGAATCCTTTCTCGCGCATTATTTTGAAAGGGAAGAATTAAGGGACAGGCTCCGCTACGTATATGATCTTGAACGTCTTGCCGGCAAAACCGCCTATGGCAATGTGAACGCCCGGGAATTGGTACAGCTCCGGCGTTCGCTTCAGGAGCTGCCTGACCTGTTTTCCCTGCTTGACTCTCTTGACAATGAAACAATGAAAGAATGGACCGGGCGTGCGGGAGATTTCAGCAGTCTGCGCGGCATGCTCGAGAAAAGTCTGGCGGAGGAACCTCCTGTTTCCATTACGGAGGGGGGGCTCATTAAAAAAGGCTGGCATGATAAACTGGATGAATATAAAGAAGCGAGCAGAAACGGAAAAGACTGGATATCAAGGCTCGAAAAAGAGGAACGGGACGCGACAGGAATAAAATCACTGAAAGTCGGATTCAACAAGGTGTTCGGTTATTATATTGAAGTCACCAGACCGAACATTCCCTATCTCCCGGAAGGCAGGTATGAGCGCAAACAGACGTTAACGAACGCCGAGCGTTACATCACCCCGGAACTTAAAGAAAAAGAAGAAATGATTCTTGGTGCAGAACAGCACAGCACGGAACTGGAGTACCAGCTGTTTCTTGAAATCAGGGATCAGGTCAAAGAATATCTTCAGCCCCTTCAGCAGACGGCGCGGATTATCAGCGAAATGGATGTGCTGCAGGGTTTTGCTGTACAGAGTGAACGAATGCAGTACGTGCGTCCGGAATTCTCAAGCAGCCGCCGGCTCTCTATTACCGACGGCCGTCATCCGGTGATTGAACAGATGCTGGACCAGGGAGAATACGTCGCAAACGATATGGATCTTGATGATCAGAGGGAAATTCAGCTGATTACAGGTCCGAACATGGCAGGGAAAAGTACGTACATGCGCCAGACCGCGCTGCTTTCCATCATGGCCCAGGCCGGCTGCTTTGTTCCCGCAGAAAAGGCTGAGCTTCCGGTATTTGACCAGATTTTTACGCGTATCGGGGCATCGGATGATTTAACGTCCGGGCAGAGCACGTTCATGGTTGAAATGCTGGAAACCAGGCAGGCGCTTTCGATGGCGACACCGGACAGCCTCATTCTTCTGGATGAAATCGGCCGCGGAACATCCACATACGACGGTATGGCGCTGGCCCAGTCTATTGTAGAATACATTCATGATCAGATCGGGGCCAAGACACTGTTTTCGACCCACTATCACGAATTGACGACACTTGAAGACACGCTGCCGAAACTGTACAACGTTCATGTCCGGGCGGTGGAAGAAGAAGGATCCATCGTGTTTCTTCATAAAGTGGAGCAGGGAAAGGCGGATCGGAGTTATGGTATTTATGTTGCCAAACTCGCTGATTTACCCGGAGGGGTGCTGGATCGTGCGGAGACGCTTCTTCATCAGTTTGAAGGAAATGATGCCGGAATGCTGAAAGAGCGGGGGCAGGAAGCTCCTGTACAGATAGATGACCAATCATCTGAGCCGGACTCCGGAGACGGGGAACAGCTCGCATTGTTCGAACCCGCACCTTCCAGTGGAACAAAACAAAAGCAGCCAAGCGGAACGCATCCCATCATCGAGGACTTGAAAAAGGCGGATGTGCTTCATATGTCGCCGATTCAGGCGCTCGAATTATTGTATGAGTATCAGCAGAAATTGAAATGATAAGGAGGGGCGGTTATGGCAGAAGTAAAAAAACTGACCGATGAATTATCCAATAAAATCGCAGCCGGAGAAGTGGTGGAGCGCCCCGCCTCGATTGTAAAAGAACTGGTGGAAAATGCCGTGGATGCCGGAAGCACCCGGGTCGATATTGACATTGAAGAAGGCGGTCTCTCCAAAATACGGGTGGTGGACAACGGCAGCGGGATGACCCGGGATAATGCGGAGCTGGCTTTTCTCCGTCACGCCACGAGCAAAATTACATCAGAACGGGATTTGTTTCAGATTGCGAGTCTTGGTTTCCGCGGCGAGGCACTTCCGAGTATTGCTGCTGTCTCCAATCTTGATCTGACGACCGGAACCGGGGAAGGAGAAGGGACACTCATCCGTTATCAAGGGGGGAAGCGGATAGCGCTTTCTGCTGCAAAATCCCGGAAAGGAACGGACATTACGGTACGGGATTTGTTTTTCAACACACCGGCACGTCTGAAATACATGAAAACCATTCATACCGAAATCGGCAATATTACAGACGTGGTGAACCGTCTTGCGCTGGCCAATCCCTCCGTGGCCATCACGTTGTCCCACAATGAACGACAGCTCCTTTTCACAAACGGAAACGGGGATATGAAAGCTGTGCTTGCGGCGATATACGGCCGCCGTACTGCGGCAGGGTTTCTGCCTGTCCAGACGTCTTCGATGGATTACAGCATTGAGGGGCTGGCGGCTGAGCCGGAAGTAAACCGGGCCTCGCGGCAGTACATTTCCATCTTCATTAACGGTCGTTACGTCAGACATTTCCCCATCGTAAAAGCGGTGGAAAAAGCTTATCATACGCTGCTTCCGATCGGCCGTCATCCGATGATTGCTCTTCATATCGAAATGGATCCGGTGCTGATTGACGTTAACGTTCATCCGGCAAAACTGGAAGTGAAAATCAGCAAGGAACAGGAACTGCTCTCTCTTATTGAACAGGCTTTAAAAGAAACGCTCCAAAAACAGACATTTATTCCGGAAGTGGAAACATCGCGGGCAAAAAAACCGAAATCAGAACAGATGCCGCTTGAATGGAATACACCATCTGCAGAGCATTCCGGTCATCAGGAAACCGTCTCTCCTGCACCCTACAGTGCACAGCCGCAGGACACGATGCAGCCCGCACCGGAAGAAGCACTGGAGGCTGGAGCCCCGGCCTATGCTTTGAGACCGGACCCTGCGCCCGGGACGGAAGAAACCATTGACACAGAACACCCAGTCCACTCTGCCGCGGACTCCGGAACATCCGAAGCAGAGAAACCCGATGCCGGCCGGGTTCCCGAGCTTGACCCCATCGGTCAGCTTCACGGGACGTATATTCTCGCCCAGAATGAGAACGGGCTGTATATTATTGATCAGCATGCCGCGCAGGAACGGATTTATTATGAATACTTCCGGGACAAAATCACAGAAACCAACCGCCATATTCAGGAGCTTATGATTCCAATCACCCTGGAACTCTCTCCGGCAGAAGAACGCATCATCACAACCTATGAGCAAGAATTGAAACAGGCAGGTGTGTACCTTGAACCGTTCGGGTTCCGGACGTATCGTGTCTCCTCGCATCCGGCCTGGTTTCCCGAAGGGGAGGAGGAAAACACGATACGGGAGCTGATTCAGCAGCTGCTTGAAGACAGAAAAATCCGCGTTTCTGCGCTGCTTGAAGAAGCAGCCGTATTGATGTCCTGTAAAGGGGCAATTAAGGCGAACCGACATCTCCGCGGTGATGAAATACAGTCGCTCCTCCAGGACCTGCGTCATTGTGAAACACCGTTCACCTGTCCTCACGGCAGACCTGTTTTTATTCATTTTTCCGGGTATGATATGGAGAAAATGTTTAAACGGGTGATGTAGTTTGAAAATGTTTGCATCTTCGTCACATTTCCGGAGGTGCTGTGGGGACATTATATGTTACAATGCAAAATAAATGGTTTATGAAGGAGAAATGGATCATGACTGCCTTTGATTTGATTGCGATACTCAGTGTTTCCGGCCTCGCTATTTTTATCAGTACCCTGATGGCTGTTTATCTTATGAAACAGTCACAGTCCAATCATTAAAGCCTGCTCTTATACCTCCGGAAGATCCCTTTTTATAAAAGGGATTTTTATTTTGACGGAGGGAGATAGGGACGAGTCCACTGCATTAATAGAAAGCAGGTTTATTACTCCGGAGTTTGAATGCACTGTATGTATAAGGAGAGTTGTCATGACAAAAGACAGAGTCATTGTTATCGCCGGGCCTACAGCCGTCGGTAAATCAGAAACCGCAATCCGGCTTGCTTCGTATTTTGATGGTGAAATACTGAGTGGAGATTCCATGCAGATTTACAAAGGTCTTGATATCGGAACGGCAAAAGTATCCGAAGAGGAGCGGCGCGGCATTCCCCATTACTTTATCGATGAACGTGTTCCGGATGATACATATTCTGCGGCTGCCTTTCAACAGAAAGCAGCCGAGCGCATCCGAAGTATCAATGCACGGGGGAAACTTCCCATTATCGCGGGCGGAACCGGGCTCTATATCCGGTCTGTTATCCGGGGGCTTGATTTTCACGATACACCTTCCGATCCGGAATTCCGCCGGCAGATGGAAGAGGTTGCCCGGGAACACGGCGCCCGCGCGCTGCATGACAAATTGCGCGGAATGGATGAAGAAAGTGCCGGCCGCATTCATCCAAACAATGTAAAACAAACAATTCGAGCGCTGGAAATCCGTCATATCGGCGGACAGGCGAAGCGGTCATTTGAATCAGAAGCCGATGCCCCGTATCATCATCTCATGATCGGTTTGACGATGGAACGCAGTGTATTGTACGACCGTATCAATACAAGGGTGGAACAGATGATCAGGGAGGGCCTTATCGACGAAGTAAAATGGCTGTATAATGAGTATCCGCATCACGTTCAGGCGGCTCAGGCAATCGGATACAAAGAATTTTTTCCATACTTTGAAGGGCGCTGCTCCTTCACAGAAGCAGTAGAAACATTGAAACAGCATTCCAGACAGTATGCCAAACGGCAGTTGACGTGGTTTCGCAACAAAGAAGATGTGAACTGGTTCGACATGACCGACGGCCGTCACGAAGAAAAAATAGAGAAAATGATTCATTTAATAGAAGGAGAATATGATCCGCCGTCGAATAGATATGAATAGAGGCAGAGTATGATGAGGAGGACGTTATGTCATGAAACAGCCGGTTAATATTCAGGATCAATTCCTAAACACGCTGCGCAGAGAGAAAATACCTGTCACTGTTTTTCTTTTGAATGGTTTTCAGCTGCGGGGGCATGTCAAAGCTTTTGATAATTTCACCGTAGTACTGGACAGCGACGGCAAACAGCAGCTTATCTATAAACATGCGATTTCCACCTTTGCGCCCCAGCGCCACATTTCGCTGCAGGTAGAAGCGGAATCCGCAGACTCCGCCACCGAAAAATAAACAAAAGCTTCCAGGATTCCCTGGAAGCTTTTTCGATGCGTGTACATAATATAGACTTTCGTGACAGCGCAGCGGGAGCATTTTTTAGAAATTGCTCGTCTGGGAACCGTTGTTATTCCGGGCGGCGTAGTCTATGTACTTTGTTAATGTCAGTACCGTGTTCAGACCGAGCGTCTCCTTAATGTCCTCAGGACGTTGACCTGATTCCAGCGCACGCACAATAAACGTGTTGCGGAGATGCTTCGATGAAATGGAGCGCTCAATGCCGGCACGTTTTCTTTCCGTGCGTATCATTTTCTGAACAGCTACTTCGGTTAACTGTTTGGGACGGTCTTCTTCATAACTCCACCGGTATGTCCGCCGCTGAAAATCGAAAGCGGCAAAGACCGGATGATTCTCAAGAAAAGGACGGACTGGTTTCGGAATAACCTGAAAATAATGATACAATAAAGATTGATCTTTTTTGGATAAAGACACCACGCGGGGGTTTCCGGTGGATTCCGGAATGAAAAGCTGCCCCTGTCCTTGATTCATATCTTTCAGACAAAGGGAAGCCAGCTCCTGCAGACGAAGCCCGTAATAGAGAAACCAGCGGATAATAACCAGATTTCTTGGAGCAAGCAGCGGACGTGCCGCTGCTTGCTTTTCACTCAGACCGGCGTCGGACTGCAGGGTTTCCATTAATTTTTTTTCTTCCGATGGATGGATAAGGTCATCGGAGGTAAATGCGTCCCCGGTTAAATCCTCCAGATCGAACGCTTTCATTGGGTTGTTTTTTTGTCTGCCCGTGCTGTGAAGAAATTCGAAGTGCTGCTTGAGCACGGTGTGAATCCGTTTTATTGTGCGCTTTTGGTAGTGCCTGCTCTGAGCGAGGAACGCAAAATATTCTTCAATCCGGCGCGTTGCTGCCGCGTCCAGAGCAGATAAGTGATCCACTCCGGCAGACACTTCAACAAATCGGAAAAAATCGGCGAGGTCGTAGTGGTAACGGGTAATAGTGCTGTCTTTTCTCCCCCTGGCTTTCAGAAATTCGAGAAATTCCTGTGCCGGTGCGGGGAGAACATACATGTTGTCCGTCATTTTTTTCTTCCTTTCCGTAAGGTCGTGTATCCATTGTACCAGACTCCTGATTCACCAATCACTATGGATGAACGTATAGTGTAGGTAGACGCCCACAGGATATTGTGCTCAGAAAGAGGGGATGACTGTGATGGTACAGATGAAAGACAGCAGGAAAATTCAAATACAGTTGAATCAGGAAAATATAGAACCGTCCGAAAGAAGGGAAGGCTTTTCGGAGATGGCGCATTACCCTCTGTTAAAAGCAGAAAAGCGGATCAGCGGCATGATCGGGATGAATCCGGTGAAGACCTTTATCCGGGAAATGTATGCGCTCGTCTACGTGAATGAATGCAGAAGAAAATTGGAAATGACGGTATCCCCCCAGAATTACCACATGCTTTTCACAGGCAACCCGGGCACAGGAAAAACGACGGTTGCCCGGATTATGGCCTCTATGCTCAAAGATATGGACGTTCTGGAGGAAGGTCATTTTATTGAAGCGGACCGGGCGGATCTTGTAGGGGAATATATCGGCCAGACGGCACAGAAAACAAAAGATATCGTAAAAAAAGCGGAAGGAGGAATTCTATTTATTGATGAAGCTTATTCGCTTGCACGGGGCGGTGAAAAAGATTTCGGCCGGGAAGCTGTTGATGCCCTTGTAAAAGCAATGGAAGACAGGCAGCACAAATTTGTTTTGATCCTGGCGGGGTATCCTGATGAAATGAAACAGTTTTTAAAGCTGAACCCGGGTCTGCCCTCACGATTTCCCAATACGCTTTCATTCCGTGATTTTTCCGGAGCTGATATGCTTACACTGACGGAACAGCTGATGAAAGAAAAACAGTATCAGCCTACAGCTGGAATGCGGCAGAAACTGTCCCGTCATTTTCAGATGCTCCGGGAAGAAGATTTTCGTCAAAATGGGCGTTACGTGAGAAACCTGGTGGAACGCATTATCCGACGCCATGCGCTTCGTCTGCTGGAAGAACCGGTGACGTTGAATAAACAAACACTGATGACACTTGAAGCAGCAGATATGTGCGAGGCAGGAAAGGAGTAGAGAGATGAAGGAAAAAGTAATAATAGCCGGGTGCCGGTTTCCGGGAGTTTTGGAAGAAGACCTGGAGAAAAGCCTGGAGGAATTAACCGCCCTTGTTCACACCGTCCGCGGGGAGGTGCAGGAACGCTTCATCCAGGCCAGACAGAAACCGGATCCGGCCACGTTTATCGGTAAAGGAAAAATCGAAGAAATCAATCATGCGGTGGAAGAGGAGGAAGCGGATCTCATTGTGTTTAATGATGAATTATCCCCGGGGCAGATCCGGAATCTGGACCGGGAAATCCCGGTTCGTGTCATCGACCGCACCCAGCTGATTCTTGATATTTTTGCCGGCCGGGCGCATACAAAAGAAGGTAAAATTCAGGTGGAACTTGCCCAGCTTTCGTACCTTCTTCCCCGGCTTGCCGGTCAGGGAGAATCTTTTTCAAGACTCGGAGGAGGTATTGGAACGCGCGGCCCCGGCGAGACAAAACTGGAGACGGACCGGCGGTATTTGCTGAAACGGATGGATGATTTAAAGGCGCGGCTGCAGGAAGTGAAAGAGCAGCGGGAAAACTACCGGAAACAGCGCCGAAGAAATAAAGCCGTTCAGTTTGCTCTCGTCGGTTACACAAACGCCGGCAAGTCGACATTGTTAAGCAGCCTTTCCGGAGCGGAAACGTTTAAGGAAAATCTGCTTTTTGCCACTTTGGATCCGCTGACCCGGCAGACGCAGCTTCCCTCCGGTTACCCGGTGCTGCTGACGGATACAGTCGGTTTTATACGAAACCTCCCAACGACTCTTATTGCGGCGTTTCGTTCGACGTTGGAGGAAGTGAAGGAAGCGGATGTACTGATTCATGTTGTGGATGCCTCCGATCCATCGGCGGACTCACATATCGACACAGTGGACAAGCTGCTCGAAGAACTGGACGCTCACACGATTCCGGTTATCACGGTTTTCAATAAAGCAGATCAGATGAATGAAACGTACGTGACCACCGGCTCGAAACAACCGTTTATCTATATGTCGGCCCGCGATGAAACCGACGTCGAGTCTCTTCGGCATCTCATGGAGCAGACACTGCAAAAGCAGATGCAGTATTATAAAGCGAAAGTACCTGTGGAAGAAGGAAAGGCAATCGCTGACATCCAGCGTTTGACCATGGTTAATACCGAAAAGATGAGTGATGACAACCGGTTTATGATATTTACAGGCTTTGCGCTTGTGGATCATCCGGTGCAGGGAACGCTTCAACAATGGAAGAAATAGAAAGGAAACAGTGCCAATGAATGTGACGGACAAAGTGAAAATTTTACGGGAACAGGCGGAACAAACGGCAGAACCAGGATATAAAGCGGTGGAAAAAACAGCAGAGGCCAATCAGCACCGGCTGCTGCAGATTTTTCAAAAACACAAAGCCTCCTCTGTTCATATTCAGCAGGCCTCGAGTGGATATGGGTATGATGACGTCGGCCGGGAAACACTGGATCAGATATATGCAGATGTATTTGGAACAGAAGCGGCGCTCGTTCGTCCCCATTTCATTTCAGGAACTCACGCGATTACCGCCGCACTCTTTGGCGTGCTGCGCCCCGGCGACCATCTGCTTTATGCAGGAGCGCCTTATGATACGCTTCAGACAGCGGTAGGTCTGAATCATCAGGAAACGGGAACGATGAGGGAGTACGGTATGGAGTGCTCGGTTGCGCCGCTTGATGAGGACGGCTTTCCGGATCCCGGGATGGTGGCAGCGTGTCTGCAGGAACATACGAAAGTGGTTGCTCTGCAGCGTTCCAAGGGATACGATGACCGCCCGTCTCTTTCCATAGCCAGACTGAGAGATATTATTTCTCATCTCAAAACGCATCGTCCGGACATTATCGTGTTTGTCGACAACTGCTACGGGGAGTTTGCCGAAGAAGAGGAGCCTGGTCATGCCGGTGCAGATCTGATCGCCGGGTCGTTAATAAAAAACCCGGGAGGCGGTATCGTCCGAAGCGGCGGCTATATCGCCGGGGCACAAACGCTCGTGGAACAGGCATCCTCACGCTTTGCCGCACCGGGAATAGGCCTTGAGGGCGGAGCGATGTTCAACGCTCTTCCGGAGATGTATCAAGGGTTGTTTATGGCACCGCACATTGTAGGGCAGGCACTGAAAGGAGCTCTTTTTACTTCTGCTCTGTTTGAACAGGCGGGATTTAAAACGTTTCCTTCAAGCAGCGGGACAAGGACAGACATCGTGCAGGCTGTCGAGTTTGAAGATAAACAGAGAATGGTCCGGTTCTGTCAGGCGGTTCAGGAAGCATCACCGGTGGACGCGATGGTACAGCCCCGGCCATCCCCGATGCCGGGATACGCGGACGACGTTATTATGGCCGCCGGCACATTTATTCAAGGATCGAGCATAGAACTTACGGCAGACGGCCCTCTGCGTCCGCCTTACCGCGCTTATGTTCAAGGCGGGCTTACCACGTCCCATGTAACATACGCAGTGACGCACGGACTTGAGACGCTGCTCCGGGAAAAACTGATTGCAGTCCCGGCAGAACAGTACATGTAATTTTTCATGTAAAAATAGTTAACATGTCATTGACTAAAAACCTGACATCGTGTAAGATAAACATAACTTAAATGAGGAAAGGAGGCAGCCAGATGAATGATCATGTCCGGCGGAACATGCCTTTATTTCCCATAAGTATTGTGAAAAAACTGACAGAGTTGTCGGCCAGGCAGATTCGGTATTACGAAGAAAACGGATTGGTTCACCCGTCCCGTTCGGAAGGGAACCAGCGCCAGTTTTCCTTCAACGATGTCGATAAACTTCTGGAAATCAAAAGCCTGATTGAACGGGGAGTAAATATTTCCGGTATCAGGGAAATTTTCGAACTGCGGGTTGAACAGGAACAGAAGAACCCCGCCCCGGCGCTTAAAAACACTGAAACCATGAGCGACAAAGAACTGAGGCGCCATCTGCAGAAAGAAGTGATGATGGCTGGACCCCAGGGAAGGTCCTCCATGATTCAGGGACAGCTTTCACGATTTTTTCATTAGTTTTGATGAACCTTCTTCTGCCGTCCGGCGGAGGATTTCATATTCATTTTTATCTACAAGAGAGGAGATTACGTCATGGCCACTACAAAAAAAGACATTATGAGAATGGCTGAGGAAGAAAACGTAAAATTTATTCGTCTGCAGTTCACCGATCTCCAGGGGATCATTAAAAATGTGGAAATCCCGTATGACCAGCTTGACAAGGCGCTGGACAACCTGATGATGTTCGACGGATCCTCCATTGAAGGTTTCGTCCGCATCGAAGAATCTGACATGTACTTATACCCGGATCTTGAAACTTGGGTTGTATTCCCTTGGACTCCGGAAAAAGGCAAAGTGGCTCGTCTCATCTGCGACATATATGAGCCTGGTGCTCCGGGCGAAGAACCAAAACCGTTTGAAGGGGATCCGCGCGGCGTATTGAAACGCGTACTGAAAGAAGCGGAAAATCTCGGTTATACCGACTTCAATATTGGACCGGAACCGGAATTCTTCCTCTTCAAAAATGATGAAAACGGCGAGCCTACCATGGAACTGAACGATAAAGGCGGTTATTTTGACCTTGCTCCGACCGACCTCGGGGAAAACTGCCGCCGCGACATCGTTCTCGAGCTTGAAGACATGGGATTTGAAATCGAAGCTTCCCACCATGAAGTAGCACCGGGACAGCATGAAATTGACTTCAAATATGCGGATGCTGTAACGACGTGTGACAACATCCAGACGTTTAAACTGGTTGTTAAGACAATCGCAAGAAAACACGGACTGCACGCAACCTTTATGCCAAAGCCGCTGTTCGGTGTGAACGGTTCCGGCATGCACTGCAACATGTCCCTTTTCAAAGGCAAGGAAAACGCGTTTTATGACAAGAAAACCGATTCCCAGCTAAGTGAAACAGCGATGCAGTTCCTCGCCGGCATCCTTGAGCATGCTCAGGCCTTTACTGCACTTACGAACCCGATTGTTAACTCCTACAAGCGTCTTGTACCAGGCTTTGAAGCCCCTGTATATGTTGCATGGTCGCTTCGTAACAGAAGTCCGCTTGTCCGGATTCCGTCTTCCCGCGGCATGAGTACGCGTATTGAAGTAAGAAGTCCGGACCCGGCGGCGAACCCGTATCTTGCAATGGCTTCCATGCTTGCTGCCGGACTGGACGGCATTAAGCGCAAACTGAGCGCTCCGGAACCAACAGACCGCAACATCTATGTTATGACAAGAGAAGAACGGGAAGAAGAAGGAATCAAGGATCTCCCGGGAGATCTGCGCGCTGCTCTTGATAACCTTCTCAGCGATGAAACACTCGTCAACGCTATCGGCTCCCATGCCATCGAGCACTTTGCCGAAGCAAAAGAAATTGAGTGGGATATGTTCCGCTCCCAGGTTCACCCTTGGGAAAGAGAACAATTCCTTTCCACCTATTAAAAAGCAGAAACCCTGTCACCAAAGCGGTGGCAGGGTTTTTCTTTGTTTCCGGTTTTTAGTGCAGGTGAGGTGGTTGGAACGAGAATCGATAGATAAATTCGGAGAATCAAGGCAGAAAAAAAGAAAGCTCCATGGAGTCAATGGAGAAAGGAGAGAATTGAGGCAGAAGACGCAGCTGTTTTTCCTCCGCTTTTTTATATATTTGATTTCCTTTGATTGAATGGTAAGAGAAAAACAATAAAATACTGCGGTTAGTAGAACAGTATAAAAAAGAGTCTGGGACAAAACCATCAATAGATAAAAAAATTCCGAATGATTCGTAGAAGAATCATTCGGAATTTTTTTATAGTTAAGCTGTTGGTCCGTCAAAATACTACGCTTTCACTCCAGAGTACAAGCGCGGTATCGGTACGCTGGTGCTCACCGTGTCTTCTTTGCCGGGGAGGCTTGAGACACGTGCTTGTATGCTGCGTGATATATGATTCCATCCGGCGGTATAAGTATTAATGCAGGGTGCGGAAGACGCCCGACACTTTTCCGAGAATGGTACAGTTATCCAGAATAATAGGTTCCATTGCAGCATTTTCCGGCTGAAGACGGATGTAGTTGTTTTCTTTATAGAACCGTTTAACCGTTGCTTCCAGTTCTTCTGTCATTGCGACGATTATATCCCCGTTATCGGCTGTCTGCTGCTGTTTGACGATAACCATATCCCCGTCATAAATCCCGGCTTCGATCATGCTGTCGCCTTCGATTGTCAGGACGAATACTTTTTCATCGGAAACCATACGATCAGGTAGGGGAATATACTCGTCGATGTTTTCCACCGCTGTAATCGGCTCCCCGGCCGTGACTTTCCCGAGAACCGGAACGTAAACCGCCTGGCTTTCCGATATGGATAAATTTTCCTCTTCGAGTTCAAGAACTTCAATGGCCCGCGGTTTCGTCGGGTCGCGGCGTATATAGCCTTTGTTTTCCAGTCTGGCAAGGTGGCCGTGGACGGTGGAGCTCGATGCCAGTCCGACTGACTCACCGATTTCACGGACGGAAGGAGGATAGCCCTTCAGTTTCACTTCGTCTTTTATATAGTCGAGAATCTGCTGTTGTCTTTTGGAGAGTTTAGGCATAGGGTGCACCTCTTTTTCCATAAATTTATTGTGTTTATTATATCATGGAAAACATACGTCCGCAAACACCCGTTCTAATTTTTCCTTGACGGGAACAATAGTTCTTTATATACTGAAAGTAGTTTATGACAGAACAGATATTCTCATATTTGGAGGGGTCGAGATGAATTTCGGATGGAAACGGATCAGCCTACAGGAATGGATGATTCTGCTGCTTTTTATTCTTTCTATTGTTACGCTTATTGCTGTGGTGGAATGGTCGCAGACACCGGAGGAAACGGGCGGATATGCCGATACTGTAAAACAGGAGGAGCCGTCTGATATACTGAGTTATGACTGGACGGTAAATTACGAAGAGAAAGCGAAGGAATAATATGATAAGCTGCATGATATACTGCCGCGTCAGTACTGCAAAAGAGACACAGCAGACCTCCCTGATACGGCAGGAGGAAGAACTGTTTCAGCTGGCGCAGAACAATGGGTTTCATATCCGGCAGACGATTAAAGAGGAGGCTGGGGGCTATACTCTTGAAAGGGACGGGCTTCTTGACATGATGGACCTGTTCAGCGCCGGGGAAGCAGATGTTCTCTGCGTCCAGGACGAGACGAGGCTGGGCCGCGGAAATGCAAAGATTGCCCTTTTGCACCAATTGTCCGCGCTGGATGTGCCGGTTTATACTGTGCGCGATGAAGGAAGGCTGCAGCTGTCGGACAATGACACCATGCTGATGGATATTTTGTCGATGGTGGAAGAACAGCAGCGGCGGCTCCACAATCTAAAGATAAAGCGCGGGATGAAGCGCGCGGTGGAATCCGGCTATCATCCGGAGGATAACCTTCCCGAAAACGGCGGCGGAGGAAGAAAGAAAATCGAAGCGCCGCTTGAAGAAATCATACGACTGCGCAGAAGGGAACTCCCTTTTTACGATATTGCTGCCACGCTGCGCGGACTTGGTTATTCTGTATCGAAAGCGACCGTCCACCGGAGATATAAAGAGTATATCGAAGGACAGTATACATATGAATCGAATCAGGAGGAAATGGAATAAACGTGCCTTTCAGTATAGCGGACTGCTATTCATACACTCTCACTGTAAGCAGATTCGTTTGCATTTCAATACGTTCTGATTTACATTGAATATGGAATGATTAAGGAGCAAAGGGAGGGTAATCTAGGCCTATGCTTTCTCAGGAAAAGATTGACCGGATCAATGAACTGGCCCGCCGTTCTAAAACGACAGGATTAACAGAACAGGAAGAAAACGAGCAGCATGAACTTCGTAATGAATACCTGGCGAAATTCCGTTCCTCGTTCAAAAGTCAGCTCCAGTCTGTTAAAGTGGTGGATCCGGAAGGTGATGATGTCACGCCTCAGAAACTGGAAAAAGCGAAACGAAATAATCCCCATTACCGCAGTTAACAGCAAAGTCTTCCAACTGCCTATAGATTAATAAAACGGTAAAACCCTGATGAGCTGCTTGGTTCATCAGGGTTTTTTAAGGTTACTTCTATTTTGGTGTTCTGTCGAGGCTTGTGCATTGGGACATTTACATTTATGATAAGATAAGAGATACAATATACATATGAAGCTTTCCGAAAAGAAAGGCAGGGAACATAATGACAACAGGTAATGTAGAAGAACTAGCCGTCAATACGATACGAACCCTATCGATTGACAGCGTGGAAAAAGCAAACTCAGGCCATCCCGGTCTCCCGATGGGGGCGGCACCGATGGCGTATAAACTATGGTCAACCTTTATGAACCATAATCCGGACAACCCGGACTGGTTTAACAGAGACCGGTTCGTTCTGTCGGCAGGTCACGGCTCCATGCTTTTGTACAGCCTTCTTCATCTCTCCGGCTATGATCTTTCGCTGGATGAACTCAAAAACTTCCGGCAGTGGGGTAGTAAAACACCGGGTCATCCGGAGTTTGGCGATACACCGGGAGTGGAAGCGACCACCGGCCCGCTCGGACAGGGAATCGGCATGGGTGTCGGAATGGCCATGGCGGAAAGGCATCTTGCGGCAGCCTATAATACGGAAGATATCTCCCTTGTTGATCACTACACGTATGTATTATGCGGAGACGGGGACCTGATGGAAGGAATATCTGCAGAATCGGCTTCGCTTGCAGGGCATCTGCAGTTAAGCCGTCTTATTCTCATGTATGACTCCAACGATGTATCCCTGGATGGGGATCTTCATCAGGCCTTCTCCGAAGATGTTCTGAAACGCTATGAAGCTTACGGCTGGCACACCGTTTTCGTTGAAGACGGTACGGATCTGGCAGGTATAGAAAAAGCACTGCAGGAAGCAAAAGACAGTGACCGCCCTTCCCTTATTGAGGTGAAAACCGAAATTGGTTACGGTGCTCCCAATAAAGGTGGTTCAAGTGCGGCTCACGGAGCTCCGCTTGGTGAAGACGAAGTAAAACTTGCAAAGGATTCCTACAAATGGTCCTATGAGGATTCCTTTTATATTCCTCCGGAAGTGACAGAACACTTTGCCGGTCTGAAAGCAAAAGGGGCCGAAAAAGAGAAAGAATGGAACAAGCTGTTTGATACGTATAAAGAAAAGTACCCTGAGCTTGCAGAACAGTTCCGGCTTGCCGTTCAGGGAGACCTGCCTGACGATTGGGCACAGCATCTTCCTGTCTACACGGATGAAAAGGCGGCAACACGTGCAGTATCCGGCGAGGCGCTCCAGGCATTGTCAAAATCGGTGCCTTCGTTATTCGGAGGTTCGGCTGACCTTTCCGGCTCCAATAAAACGCTGATTAAGGAAGAAACGGATTTCAGCAGAGATGATTACGCAGGACGTAATATCTGGTTTGGTGTGCGTGAGTTCGCTATGGCAGCAGCAGGAAATGGGCTGAAGCTCCACGGCGGTGTTCATCCCTACGTTTCCACGTTTCTGGTGTTCTCGGATTACCTGCGGCCCGCTCTGCGTCTCAGCGCCTTAATGGAACTGCCGGTCACGTACGTATTCACCCATGACAGTATTGCCGTCGGCGAAGATGGTCCGACCCATGAACCGATTGAGCAGACATCTTCCCTTCGTGCCATTCCTAATATGAACGTGATTCGTCCGGCTGACGGAAATGAAACGGTGGCTGCATGGAAGACGGCCCTGCAGAGCACCCATACTCCGACAGCGCTTGTGCTGACAAGACAGGGTGTGCCTACACTGCCCGGCACGGCTGAAAATGCGGAAGAAGGTGTCAGAAAAGGGGCTTATATTCTTGCAGAAACCAGCCCCGCCCCCGATGTACTGCTTCTTGCTTCCGGATCGGAAGTTTCCCTTGTACTGAAGGCGGCCCAGGCTCTGGAGAAAGAGGGTGTTCAGGCGAATGTGATCAGCATGCCGAGCTGGCATTCCTTTGATCAGCAGCCGGTCTCCTATCAACGCAAGGTGCTTCCCGAAGGTGTGCCGGCGCTGGCTGTTGAAATGGGTGCTTCCCACGGCTGGTATAAATACACAGGAGCTTATGGAGGTGTGCTCGGCATTGACCGTTTCGGTGCATCGGCACCAGGTGATGTGAACATCGAGAAGTTTGGATTCACGGTTGAAAACGTCACGGCCCGGGTGAAAACCCTTCTTGACTCCAAGTGATAACAAAGAGACTGTCTTTTCCTGGACTGACATTCCGGGGAAGGGCAGTCTTTTTTCTATTTTGACAACAGGTTGTTTTGATACGTCGAGAAAAAAGGGCTGTTCGACAAAAAAAGTTGTTTTTATATTCAGAAAATGACAGGTCTTTCACACTTTATTGGTTATGCTGGTCTTGTACATCACACCAGCAGCTGCTCCCGATAAGAGGTGAAAGGAGTGCATATCCATGACAAGATATCAACTGATTATCATTACAAAAGAAGTGGCGCTTCAATATTACCAGGGCGAGGACAAGCTCTACCGTTTATTTCTTGATTACGATCAGGCTTATGAATGGGCACGTCCGCTTCTGGAAAAACAGATTTACTATATTACCGAGCCTCTGTTGTATCCATACTTCATCCATTCACTCGATGAAGATTTACAAAAAGCAGGATTTCAGAAAAAAAGTCGTGACATTTACACGCGGGCACGATCCGGCAGCACGGTTTTTCTGGACGACCGGCAGATTATTTTTAATCATGCCGGAGACGCCAGAGAAGAGTGGCAGGTGTTTGACTGCTTCAAGAAAATTTCTCCATACTTCTTTGCGGTCAATATGAAAAAAGAAACGTATGGTTGGCTGAAACCACTTAAGGTCTATTCCGTTTTATGAGCAAAAAAGGAGTTCCTCTTTCCAACAGCCCGGGGATACGTTATAATGATAGAGGTCAATTATTGTAATGATGATATACGTATCGCTGTAACGTAGCAGAAGGAGGAAATGAACGGGATGGACTGGCTTTGGTTTGTACTCGTCGGTGTTGTTTGTCTATTGGCGGGTGCTGCATTAGGGTTTTTTATTGCCCGCAAAACGATGATGAATTACTTAAAGAAAAATCCACCCATTGATGAGCAGATGCTCCGGGTCATGATGACGCAGATGGGACAAAACCCATCACAGAAGAAGATAAATCAAATGATGAAAGCTATGCAGAAACAACAGGATAAAAAATAGCTTAAATGAGGCTGCTTTTCTGGACGCAGATGGTATGAAACGGCTGCCGGGAAAGCAGCCTCTGCTTGATGTTTTCCGGGATGAGATTGCATCCCGGCTTTTTTTCGTTGTATCATGGAAATAATGATAAGAAGTAGATAACCCTGCTGCTTCGGCAGTCAGGGAATGGGAGTTGGCCTTAATTATGAATGCCATGCTGCTGTTATCCACTGCCGGAGCAGCGATGGTGGCACTGGCCGCCATTTTTATCCGGATGAAAGCCATCAAGAGACCGGCAACGGTAAAAAAAATCATTCTGCCGCCATTTTTTATGTCCACTGGTTTTCTCATGTTTGTATACGAACCGACCCGGCTTGAACCTTCCCAGATTCTTGAAGCATTCACCGTCGGGCTCGTCTTCTCCCTGCTTCTCATGAAAACCTCCCGTTTTGAAATAAGGGACAGTGACATTTACATGGTCCGTTCCAAAGCGTTTGTGTTTCTTCTTTTCACGCTGCTCGCCGCAAGAATCGTGTTCAAGCTGCTGATAGGAGATGCTATTAACGTAGAGGAGCTGGCGGGAATGTTCTTTATTCTTGCCTACGGCATGATTATTCCGTGGCGTATTTTCATGCTCGTTCAATTTAAAAAGGTGGAAAAGAAAAAAAGACTGCAGAGCAGGGGACAAGCCCCGGCTCATTCGCATTAAAAAGACCGTTCCGTTTGATGGGAGCGGTCTTTCGCACGGTTATAGAAATAAATGTTCATAGGGGGATACATCGATTTGTTTTTCATCCAGCTTTTTTCGCAGGAATTTATGGTCACGCTTTGGCGTGGCTGTAATATATCCCCGGATTAAAAGGTCCTCATCAATCCGGCGCGCGCGCTCTTCAAGCGCTATTTCCCCGACCTTACCGGCAATTTTCTCCCGGGCGGTGTCGCGGAAAAGTTCCGGTACCGGTTCCACCAATTCCTCCAGAAGATCTTTTTTATCCTGCGGCCACAAATGAATGGTTTTTTCGAGGTAATGATCCTGCCAGTCGAGGATGGAACGGCCGTCTTCTTTGGGGAGCCTTTGCAGAAATTTGCGAAACATGAAATACCCGCCGATAAACATCATGACCGTTAAAAATACCGACCAAGCCACAATAAACCACATAAACATATCAGAAGGCATCTGTTTCACCTCATCTTCGTTTATCTTAACGATATTTTATCATAAACGGGTGAAAAAAACATAGACCGGGCTTTTGTTTTCATATTATACGTGCCGCTGTATCTGGTACACTGAAAACGGCAGAAAGGAGAGAACGATGGCTGAAAAAAATGTAAACGACTATCTGGAAGAAGGTATGTATGGTCCGAAGGAGTTAAAACCGGATGAAAAACGCAGGTTTCTTGGAACGTTCAGGGAAAGGGTGCTGCTTGCGTTGACGAAAAAACAGGTAATGAAAAAAGGAACGTTTCCGGAAGTGGAACAGATGCTTCATGACCATCCGGATGCGGTGATGGTTGTGAATGGAAAGCTTGGGTATAAAGCGGTCTCCGCCTACACGAAGCTGGCCTCCTCCTACGGTGTGGAATCGCAGCGTATAACGTCTCTTGATAAACAAAGTGATATAGGGCTTGTGCTTGCCAAAGGGGAAGCGGTTCACAAAGAAGAAATATTTGTAGAGGAAACCAAAATAGAGAATAAACCCGCAGAAGAGCAAAAACCATGGTGGAAGAAATTGCTTGGTTTGGGATAGGAAATGGCGGGACCGTCTGGGAATCGAACCCAGCGGAGACGGCACGCGCCTCCCGGAAGTTTTGAAGTTCGCTCGACAATTTTTCCGTCCAATCTGACCGGTCAATCTACCGGCAAATCAACGCCACCCGAAGGACCCGCGAAAAAGTCCCCGTAAGTCTACCGACGCCCCGCATAGGACGATTACCTTCCGTTATATATCGTAGCACACCCGAACGCCTTCCGCAAAAGGAGGGCGTTATTTTTTTTCGAGAAAATATTCCCCAATTGGAACAATCGATTGGCATAGAGAAGTAGGCGGAAAAATTTTCGCGGTAACATAAAAGAAATTTCGATATGAATGTGCGAAACCGCTAAGTTCATACGCATAATACAGTAACACCGAAAATTATTTCGGAAATTTTGTCCCAAATCCGGAATTTCACTCTAATATGTCTGATAAGAGGACGAAAAGGAGGCGGTTGAATATCGACGGGGTTAGAGACGTAAGAACGAATCCCTTCGCAATGGTTACGAAATGCGTTATCGACGACGAAACGTTCATCAAACGAGGGTCGGACAAGCTCGTATACACGGTCATTTGTTCCTTCGCGGATAACGAGAGTAAGGACGCTTTCCCTTCCGTCAAAACAATCGCAAAGAGGGCGTGCTGCTCCGAGCACACGGTGAGACGGTCGGTAAAACGGCTTCAAGAGTTAGAGCTTATCCGCGTTGAAACTAGATACTCGGACGTCGGAAGGCAAACGAGCAATAAATACGTTCTTGTCGATCCGCCGGCTAGATTTAAGGGAGGGTAGCATGAGAGTAACCGGGGAGGGTGTCTGAAATGATAGGGGGGACCCTTGCATGAGAGTAAGACGAACTAGACTCACTGTAACTAGACTCATAAAGAACTAGACTAATTCATGGCGGTCACTTCGTTCCCTTAGCTTCGCGAACAAGTTCGCTCGCCGCCTATAACTCATTAATCCCTTTTGCGCAATCTTTAAAGAGTAATCGCAGTAATACACGACCGAGCCGAAGCGGTAGCGTAGGCGAGGTAATGAAACTTAAAAAGGAGGCGGAAACATTGTCGGAATTATCAACGGAATTTTCCTACGAAGAACTCGACCGAACCACAGCCGATTTCCTCCGCACCAAAGAAACGAACATGCGCGAGATTGTCGGGCAAGCTGAAACGAAAGTTGGGAGGGAGTTGAAGGAAGCTCAGGACAATCTTTCCGGAAGTAGATATGACGGTGTTTTTGTTAAATGGATAAAATTCATCGGAATGGCTCCGCAACAGGCTTACAGACTTATCCGCCGTTACACCGCTTTAACAAATTGTGAAAACGGAGATCAACGAGAACTGCTAGAAAACTTACCTCTATCGTTATCATACGAAGTAACAGGTCCGTCCGCCGAATCCACGCCGGAAAAGGCGGCCGCCAAGCAAGCGGTGTTAGACGGCGACATCACGACGCGCAAGGAATACATCGAATTGCTCCGCGAAAAGGAGGCGGAAGAAGAGCGGGCGAAGGGCGCAGAAGAACAGCGCCAGCAAGCCGAACAAGCCGCCGAGCAAGCACGGCAGCGCGCCGAACAAACGGAAGGCGAAGCGGCCTCTTTGCGCGACCAACTCGAAACGGCGCAAAACGGCGGCGAGCAGCCGTACGGCGTGAAACTAGCGGAGGAAATTTACGAAGCGCTGGACGAAATGTCCGAATGGCAGAAGAAATATTCGTGGCTGCTTACGGACTTGACGGAATTTCAGATGCTGGTCGAAGCCAATCCGGACTTTGCGCGGGAGTTTAACCGGCTGGACGAGTTTTGGCGGCAGTTAGCGAGCGCCTTCCATCGGACGGAATCGAAGGGGGTGTACCGCGAGTCAGGCTCGGCAGGAGGCGGCGACATTATCGAAGGCGAGTTTTCCGAAATAAATTAATTCTAATTAGGAGGAGATAAAATGTCATTCTTTTCATTTAAAGAGAAGGAAGCCGAAACGAACGAAAATCAAGCGGAGGTAATGCAGCGGATTGACGGACTTACGGAATCTGTCGGAAAACTTAGGTCGCACATGGAGGCGCAAGAATCCCGCATCAACCACGAAACGAGAAAAGGATTGCGAGAACTTCGCGAGGAATTTATGACGGAATTGCAGTCGTTCCGCGAAGAGGTTAACCCCGGCAATGTCGCGGAAGCCGTCGAAAGCACCGAGAAGCGCGACCGAATCAACCGGGAATTTGACGTTATCCGCACGGAAATGGAACGGGCTATCTCGAAGCACCTAGCGCCCGGCGTTTCGCTTTACCGTCAAAACAGCACCGGGAAGCATCCGGCTTTCACACGAAACGGAACGGCGCTTTACGAATCTATTAGCCGGTTGGTAACGAACTTGGCCGACGTGAGCGGAACGACGAAAGAAAAGTATACGAACACGACGCAGTACCGGAGATTCTTCGCGAAAGAAGGCCGAAGAAAGCCGAACAAAACGATCGTTAAGTATTCGGAGGACGACAACCGGGCGGTGAACACGATGTATGCGACGATTATTCTTCACGGGTATGAACGAAAATTCATCGAATATCTTTTCGAATGGCTCGAGAATGAGCGGCAGAGAAAGTTGTCCGAAATAAAATAAATTAAACGGAGGCGATACGAAATGTCTATCGATATTCACGTAACCGACGATTACCGCATCACGTCCGACGCGCACAACTACATCGTCCTCGAACGATACACGGCGGACCCGACGAAAGCGCCCGATTGGCCGAAGCGCGCCGCGAAAGGCGCCGACCCTACGCCGAAAGAACGGTGGCGCGAAGTCAAATATTGCGCAACGATCCCGCAAGCCGCCCGCCAAATTCTCGACCTGTCCGTCCGCCAGTCGGACGCGACGTCGCTGGCCGAAGTTGTTGCGAAAATGGAGGCGGTACGCGACGACATAGACCGCAGCCTGTCGCCGACTGACACCGGCAAAATTACGCCATCTTAGCCGCCGGCGACCGAATGTTCCCGAAAGCCACGCGAACACGCACAGCCGACAATTTCACGGGAGGCGATACGAAATGGCAGCGGAATACACCACCGAAACACGCACGGAAGAACATTCGAAACTGACCGCCAAAATCTGCGACAAATGCGGCGGGAGGTACGCGCCTAACGACGATAGCCCTTTCGCGTTGAACCTCGTCCACAATTTCGGCGTATTTTTCGGCTACGGCAGCGAGTTCGACAACGCCGTTTGGTCGTTCGACCTTTGCGAGCCGTGCCTGCTGGACTTTGTCGCGACGTTCCGGCAGGCGCCGACCGGATTTGCCGGCGAGGACTTCGAGGAATGGGCGCAGGCACGCCGAACTAATACCGAAATAGGAGGCGAATAGTATGGCGACGAAAACGATTGAACTGCCGGAGTTGACTCGTAAGGAAGCGGAGTTAGTCGAAGAATTACGGCAGTGTTACGGAAACGATTTCCGTATGATTTGCAGGCTGGCCGACTTTAAGACCGGAGAGTACGATAGATACAATTTGTTGCGCCGCAGTATGCGGTGGTCGGAACTTTGCGAAGAGGACGGCGACAGGATTACAGCCGCAATCACCAACGGATATACCATCGAAAAGTCGCCGGAAGACAAGCTGCGCGAGTATTACGGGGATTTGGTTCGTAAGGAGATTGCGCTAGAACGCGCAGGAAACAGCGGAAGTCAATTCCGGCAAGGATATATGTCCGTAGAATCTACGCTCGATATCCTCGGCATAACAATACCTGGCGTCAACGCGCCGGCCGAAACGGAGGAATAGTAATATGACGAATACTAAGACAATCGAATTACCGGAAATCCCGAAAGAGGTGGCGGAACAAATCGAATTGTTACGGGAGAGAAGCGATGTTTCCGAGAGGGAGATGGCGTTAGAGGTGCCGGAGTGGAACTTCATTATCCGAAATTATATCGGGAAAGCCGAGCCGAACGCAACGAAATATTATCGCGCCATTGTCAACGGGTATAATACCGAAAAGTCGCCGAAGGAACAACTGCGCGAGTATTACGATAATCTTCCCGTAGGTGTCCATGCAGTTGTCGGGAATATTAAGCGACAAGGTGTCCGGGATACACTCGACATTCTCGGAATAACGATCCCCGGCGTCAACGCGCCGGCCGAAGAAACGGGGGAATGCGAAGATGACGACGAACGATCATCGGAAGAATTTTAGCGAAGGAGGCGGTACTATGACGGACGAGCCACGCTACACCGCCGAAGACATCGCCGCCGAACGCCGCCAGCAGGCGCAGACCCGCGTCGAGCTGCTGCGGAAATACGCGGCGCGCATTGAACGGTTGGAGGCGGAGTTGGCGGCAGAGCAGGCGGGGAGCGAGCGGCTTAAGAAGGAAACCCGCCGGCTATTCTCGGCAAATGAACGGCTGAGAGCGGCGCTAACAGCGGCGAAGGGTTACGCGTCGGCAGGCGAGGAAAATCCGCACAGCGGGCGTATATTTGACGAGAAAGGGTGACGGGATATGACGGTAGTTATCGCCACAGTCGCAGTCGTATTATTCGTAATGTGCTTAGTAGCTATTGCGTCTGTTACCTCGACGGGCAAACGGAAGACGGAAAGCCGAAACGATCGAAATACTTTCGAAAAGTATCCGGTGTATGGCCGTCACGGAACGTATAAAGTCGTTATTGCAGAAGGCGACCGCCGATACGGCAAGGACGTAAAAATTTACGTAGGAAAACGCGATGTATATTCGGAGTACGAACGAGAGCCAGAGTGGACCCCGTCGTTTTTCGATACGGACGGAGAATTGCGCGAAAAGCGGCGGGCGAAGTACGAAGAAGACATGCGCGTATACGCCGACCCGATCGAACTCACGAAAAGGCACGTCAAGGCGTACGAGGCGCAACTGGACGAACAATTCACGGAAGAATCGCGCCGTATGGCGTGGGGCGGCGACGTTTACGAAGATGACGACGTGACGGACATAAGCGAAGGGGAGGCGGCAGAGTGACGATATTTTACCGAATACGTACCGCATACAAACGTATGAAGAGTCGGCACACGCTCATTCCGTCCTTTTGCAAATGTTGCGGAAGAGACGTCCGGGACTTCATCGTTCCTGACGAAGTTTGGGCGAAGATTGAGCCGAGAATCGACGGAAATGTACTTTGCTACGATTGTTTTTGCGATAAGTGCGGTGATGCCGGAGAGGATGTCGTATGGAAATTAACGCGATTGGAGGCGGTAAAATGAGCGAAAAGGTAACGCAGGACGAACTCGAAGCCATCCGCAAAAGGGCGGAGGCGGCGACAGGCGGCGATTGGTATGCGGGAGGATTTTCGCTGCCTACGGACGATCAATATAACGTAACGGCGTATGATTCCGGAAACAATCCGCAAGAAATATTTACCGCATGGCAAGGCGCAAGGTATCCGGATATGGCAGAAACATCGCAGGAGCAGGCGCGAAACAACGCCATATTTTGCGCAACCGCCCGCACCGACATTCCGCGCCTGCTGGCGGAGGTTGAGCGGTTGCAACGCAGCCGGGCGGAAATCTACGCGGAGGCCTACGCGCAGGGTTATTTCGATCAGCGAATGGATAGCGAAAATTGGGCGGACAATGGCGGTCAAGATTCGCAAGACACAGCGTTAGCGAATAGTTTCGGAATTGGCGCAAAGGAGGACGATTGAATGTCGGAGGGATCACGCTATGTCGTGAAAATATCGGACGGAGGCCGCGGTAAAATAGTCGGAAAGTATTCGAGCAAAGCGCGTGCCGAAGTAAGGGCGGACGATATTCGGAAGTTTAACGGAATAGATGCGGCCGTAATGATGCACGGATTTGTTATTTATTCTACGAAGGAGGTATCGCCCGAATGAAACGAACGCCCGATCAAGCCGACAAAATCCAGCGACACATCGACCGGCTTACGCACGACCTTCGGATTTGGAAGTCGGCGTACACGGAAATGGCCGACCATGCGGACGAATTGAAAGCGGAGAATAAGCGGTTGCGGCAAGCTATCGCCATGCATCCGAGCAACACGATTCAATACGGCGAATATACCGCGGATAGAATGCTGAGGGAGGCGATAAGAGATGCCGGTAAATAATCGCAAGCAGCCGAAATCCGCCGACTGGCGAAACTTTCCGCTTGACAAGTGGAATTGCTCGACATGGCATCGCTACCTCATCGACAAAAACGCGGAACTCTTCGACGCCGAATATATTCCTTTCGGCAAGGGCGCGATCAGCCAGCGGTGGCGTACCGAAAAAGGCCAGCTCAAGCAGGCGCAGGCCGACCTCGGCAATGCCGTGCTGCTGGCGTTCATCGACCGCTGTCTTGCCACGCATACGCCAAATGCCGACTTTCCGCACGTCAATTTCGGCTTCATGTGGGCGTACCGGCGCGACGAGGTGCCGCGAGCGAAGGCGGACGTAACGGCCGGCCAGCAACGTAAGCAGGCGGAAGAGCGAATACAGGCGGAAATGGACGAGGGGGGTATCGAATGGTGACGAGCGGAGAAGGCAGGCGCGAAGCGGGCGAAGTGTCCGGCCTAAAACCGTGGGCGGTGTACGACTTTCCGTGGGGATCGGCCGTGGCGCACCGGAAAGGCGGTTACACGCAGGCGTTTCTTGCGAATGGCAGCGAAATCAATTTCGAAGGGTATGCGGTCGAGTTGCACGACAATGGCATCGAGTTATATCCGATTAATAACGAGGAGGGCGATTGATTTGACGAAGCTAGAAGACGCCATCCAGCACGCGTTCGAATTTTACGGCAGTCGCGGCGCCCTATTGCAACACCACGCGGAACGCCTTGCGCCATATACGGGCGAAATGGAGGCGTTGAATGACGTCAGCGAAACGGAATTGGCGCGGGAAATTTACGGAATATCGAAAGGGAGCGATAGTATGAGCGGGGAAGGCTACGGCATTATCGAGGACATGGCGCAGGAAATCACGCAATTAAAGCGGCGACTGCGCAAAGTCGAGGCGGCGCAAGGGTACGCGGAAATGGGCGAGTTGAGCGATCAAGGAACGGAAAAGAAAGGAGTATTCGCTCCACTTTCCGATAAGTCCGCTAGTGAGGCGGCGGAGGCGTATTTTGCGAAATTATACGAAGAAGGAATAAATAGAATGCAGAAGTCGCCGCAACAACGCCGGGATTCTGTCGTCGAGCGGGCGAAGGCGGAAGTTGAACGTAAAGTGCCGGTTGGCGGGATCGTCGTAACCATACGCGATGAAGATGGCTGTCGGATTGAGTACAACTGCGATATCGATTACGTCGTGGACAACGAAAAAAGAACGGTAGTTGCGTTGGCTAAGGGCGTTGTAACCGGAAGGGTATACGCCCGCGGCATCGCCAAATGTTCGCCGGACGACTGCTTCAACTCGCATATTGGGCGTGCTATCGCGCTTCGCCGGGCGCTCGGCCTCGACGTGCCGGCCGAATACGTCAACGCGCCGCAGCCGACGGAAGTGCGGGAAGGTGACGTGTTGAGCGGAAAAAGAGACATCTGCATCGCGAAGGAAACCGTATCTGCCCGCGACATTATGTCGGGATATACAGGCGTTTATTCCTATTATGCGAAACGGTCGAAAATCATCGACGACAGTCGCGACGAAAGCGGGGCGTCGCCATGACGGAAAATCAGCGCACCTGCCCGCAATGCGTCCATTACCGCTGTCTGCCGGACAACCAGTCGCGCACGGCCGTCGGCGCCACCTACCGGCCATATTGCGAACGATTCCGGCGGACGATTCGCGACATAGGCCAGGCATCCGAATGTTCGGAATTTGACGAGGGAAACCGAAGGGAGTGAGCGGACATTTTACGGATACGCGAAACTTTATTGGAGGCTTTCGGAGACAGGCTTTTCGGATTCGGACTCGTCGCGTTATTGCCGGCGCTTGCCATCGTAATAAAAGGCGTTAATTCGCCGGCGCCGGCGTTATCGTACGGAACAGTTGCCGGATTGTACGTAATATTCTGGCTAATTGTCGTAAGACTTACGCTAGATTAGAAAGGAGTGACGGAGAATGAGCGAAAGTTTTACGTTTACGAAAACAAGCGAGGTGTTCGACCGCAGTAAGATCGGAGTCGGCGATATTATCGAGTTTGACGACACGCCTTTCGTTAACCCTTTTCGGCGCAAACAGAAAACCCGCCGTATGGCTGCGCTTGTAACGGAAGTAGAGGATACTACCGTATGGATTAGTGTGGGCGAGCGAAATCCTGACAGCGGAACCGTTCGTATTCAAAGTGCGTTCGGACTTCCTGTAAGTCGGGCGGATGAAATCACGATGATTTACCGCCATCCCGATAATGTAAGCCGAAAGGAGTGACGCCATTTGACGAAAGAACAAAACGAAGCTGCCGGCGCAAGCCCCACGCTAGACGACCGCTGCATTCTCGCCAGCCGCTGCAAGGCCGCCGGCGACCCCGCGCGCTGCAACGCCATGTGTTCGGCCCACGCGCAAATGCACAGCGCCACCGGCCGGCACACGCTCGCCAATGTGCCGCAGGATTACCGGCTGGTCACGGCGGTCAGCTCGCCCGCGCGCGAAAGCCAGCCGAAGGTGTACCGGAACATCGACGGCTATATCGAGACGTTCGACCGGCAGTTTGACGAAGGTGAGGCGCCAATCAAGTCGCTGTACCTCGTGAGCGCGACGCCTGGCACCGGCAAGACTAGCACTGCCTGCGCGGTGCTGAACGAATACATCGCGCATCACTACGCCGGCTGCGTTCGGCGCGGCCTGACGCCGGCTAAGCGGCCGGGCTATTTCCTCGACGTGACCGCGTGGCAGGCGGACTACAACGAGTTCAACCGGCCGCGTGTGCCGGACGAAATCGCCGAGCCGGCGGCCAAGCGGTACTATACCGCGATGCAGCACGCGAAAGAGGCGGAGTTTGCGGTGATGGACGACATTGGTGTGCGTGACTATTCTGACCAATTTCGCGCGGACTTGCATGCCGTGATAAACCACCGCGTTGTAAACCGCAAGCCGTCCGTGTACACGTCGAATGAGCCGATTGCCCGACTGCCGGAGATATTCGGCGAAGACCGGCTGGCCGATAGAATATCGGACTTGTGCGTAGAGTTGGCGTTCGAAGGCGAGAGCAAACGAGGGAAGTCGCGGAAGTGACGTGTTCTTAAGGAGGGGTTAAGGTGGATAAAAACTTGTACAAGCCCGCTGTCCCTGAATGGGTAGCAGAGATATTAGAGTTAGATAAATTAAGAAGACAAAATCAATATAGTGGATCGTTATGCAGCGGGCAGTTGCGAAAAGACTGGGAGGATTGGAAACAAAGATATTCACGGAAATTGAAATACGCAAGGAGGAACGGATGGATAGTAGAGGGCCGTGAGTAATACCGGCGACGACGCACAAATCATACGAAAGGAGGCAATTCTTCATGAACGACATCACTCGAACCGACGATATTGTCCAGGAACTTCCCGAAACGGAATCGTTTTTCAACGGCATCGGCGCGACATTCGGACACGTTATCTTTTCCTATCGTATGGAGCGCGGCCTTACTCAGAAACAATTAGCCGATATTTCAGGCGTAAGGTTAAAAACGATCCACCGCGCCGAAGGCGGAACGTTCGATATTGACGCCCGAACGTACGAAAAAATATTTCGAGCGTTGGATGTCCGGAAAGAAGACGTAGAGAGGCTTTACTAGCCGAAAAGGAGGACGAAAATTTGGGCATAAACTCGGCACTATCGGCATGGGCGGGCTTCACCGCCGGCGTCATCGGCACTTTTGCGCTCATCACCCGCAAGCAGGCGCAGGCCGAGGCGGCCGTTACCGCGGAACTCGAAGCCATTTTTGCGGCAGACGAAGCGGACTTCGACGAGGACTTTGACGACGTCGAGCGGCATTTTACGCAGCAGTACAACGTGGGCGATCCGGTCAAGACGACGGAACTCGAAGGCTGGCATTCCGGCGAGGTGAAGCCGCCGATCGAGGACGCCACGATTACTCACGCGCAATATGACGCTGGCCTCGGCGAATGGCTGTACAAAATCGACAAGTCGGACGCTTTTTTCGCGGCTGGCGCGCTCGAATACGACGCGGCTAGGGCGGACGCGATGCTTGCCGAGCAGGAGGACGGCCTGCTGACGGAAATCGACGAGCTGCTCGCGGAGTTAAGCGATATGATGCGGCTTATCGATGCGTTCGGCAATGACGAGCATATCGAAAGGTCCGGCAAAATTCGTATCGAGCTGACCGGCAAGGCGACGGCGCTCGAACAAACGAGGGCGGCACGGACGGCGCAGGAGGTGTCGGAAAGATGACGGTGAGCGCGATAGGCTTCGCCATATTGCTGTTAGTGGCGTTCGTGCTGGCGGGGATTGATAGGTAAACGGAACACAAGCGAAAGGAGGCGGTCAATCTGCCGAACGCAAACGCAGGCTATATGCTGCTTTCGAAAGTAGTCGACGAAAACCGAACGGACGTTTTGCGAAAGTACGGCATCGACCGAACGCATTTCAGCACGCCGGGCGAACAGCAGGCGTATGACTTCGTTCAGTCGTACGCGGAAGCTAACGGCCAGGCGCCAAGCTACGCGGCAGTGGCGGGTGCTGTGCCGGCCTTCGACGAGGCGTACATGCCGGACGTGTCGGACAGCTACGAATGGCTGGCCGGGCAAGTGAAGGATCATGCCGGTAAAGCGGATATCGCGTCACTAATCGATGGCGATATTGCGAAAAATTTTGATAAAAAATCCGCTATCGATACAATAGACCGGTTGCAATCCGAGCTTGAACGTATTAGAATGGGAACAACCGTTCGTCAGAAAGTCGGAACGGCGGTAAAAGCGGACACCGAAAAATTTCTCGAAGAGTACGAAGCGCGCAAGGAAGGCCGGTCGTTCACCGTTTGGCAAAGCCGGTTTCCGACGGTCAATGCCGAAGTTGGCGGCTATATGTCCGGAAACATGTACTGCTGGTTCGGCCGGACCGGGCGTGGCAAGTCCGTTATCGTGCTGGAGGAGGCGATCGAGGCCGCCATGCAGGGCGCCACCGTTCTGTTTTGGTCGCTCGAAATGGCGTGGTTCGAGGTCATGGTGCGCGCCTACGTGTCGATTTCCGCAAGGCACGGCGTTTCCACGGCGAACATCGACGGCATGGATTTCGAGGCCGGCTTCGACGCAAAGGCGCTGCGGACCGGCCAGTTGTCGGAAGATTTCGAGGCCGGCTTCCGGACATTCCTTTCGTGCATGAGCGAGTATCTGCCGGGCGAATTGGTATTCCGATCGACGGACGAAGCGGGCTTTTCCGAGCGCAACCTCCGCAAATTGGAGGCCGACATCGAAGAACTTGGCGCGGATGTGGCCGTCGTCGACCCGTTCTACTACCTCGACTACGAAAAGAACACGTCGAAGAAAACCGGCGGCGACGCGGAAAATACGTCGATGAAGTTGCGTAAGATCACCGGCCGGCTGAATATCGTGACGCATGCCGTTACGCAGGCGGACGAGGACGACAAGGAAATGTCCGAAGATGGCGTGCGGGAATTGAAGGCGCCGAAACGGTCGGAGGTCAAGAAAACGGCGCAGCTGCCGGAAGACAGCACGAACCTTTTCGCGATTGATACGAACGACGGGCTTGGTGTGGTTTCCGTTGGGAAAGGCCGGAATGGCGGCGAGGGCGTCGAGGCGGAGCTGTTTTACCATCCGAATGTCGGAGTTGTGAAAGAAATCGACGCGCAGGAACTGGCAATTTCGCAGTTTTAGCGCAACGTCCGCCTCGACAAAAATTTTCGCGCCAAACTAGCGGCCGCGCCGAATTGGATACATTTACCGCTTGTTGCCGAAATTAACCGCAAGTAGCATGGAGGTATGCCGAAAATGTCAGAAAAATTACTCGAACATGTCGACGTATCCGAAGAACTGGCGTCGTTCGACTGGCGGGCGCCGCGCTGGCAGGCGGAAAAATTGATCTGCGCCAGCCCGTTTCGCGACGACATGCACCCGTCCTTTTACGTCTACCTCACCGACACGCCGTCGGCAAAAGCGGGCAGTTGGGGCGACAGCGGCACCGGCGACCGCGGCGGCTTCGTGCGGCTGCTCGCTGAGTTACGCGGCGAGTCAACGGACGAGGTTATCGCCTATTTGCGCGAAAAGTATGGCGTGTATGCCGACGACGAACAGGCCGAACGTTTTACGCTGCCCTCGCTCGGCGCGATTCGCCAGCAGGCCGTCGAACGGGCGCGTGTGCGGACGTTGCAGCCGCCGCAAGGCCAAGCGCCAGCCTACGTCATAGACCGCGGTGTGGCGCCGGAGACTGCGGCTGACGCGGGCGTCGTACAGGCCGGCAACGCGGTGGCTTTTCCGTGGCGTGACCGCAAAGGGCGTTGTCGCGCCGTCAAGTACCGCAGTATTACCGGCAAGGCGTTTTGGTACGCGAAAGGTGGCGAGAACATTCGGGATTTAGTGTACGGGATAGACGCGGTAGCGGGCGGCGAGGTGGCGCTTGTTGAGTCGGAAATTGACGCGTTGTACCTACGTACGGCGGGCGTGCGGGCGGTCGCAACGGGCGGGGCGGAGCTGATGAACGAAAAGAAGGCGGAAATTATCGCGGCGAGTGGCGTGGAGGCTGTCGTTATTGTGGCGGATCATGACGCGGCAGGGCAGCGGATGAAACGGGAGGCGATCGAGTTATTGCGCAAGTATCCGGGCGTGGCCGCCAAAGTGGCGGGGTATCCGGCGCGGTACAAGGACGCGAACGAGGTCGGTGACATGGCGGCGATTAGGGCTTACGTCACAAAGTCGAAATATGTACGGAAAATGAAGCCGATTAGTCGCCACGGTTAATTCGGACGACCTTTTCGATAGGGACGTCGAGGTACTCGCAAATATCGTGCAGCGTAGAAAGGCTTACATTTTCGTTTTTGCGAAATTTCGATGTGACTTTCGGGGACCACCCGTATTCCTTTTCTAATTCAATCAATTGAACGCCTCTATTTTCTAATGTCTGAAACAACGGCGTGTAATCTACTTCTTTTTTGTTCATTTGATTTTCCTCCACTTTTAACCTTTACTTTAGGGAAGGTTTCTAGTATATTATCATTATAACAGATAAGGAGGTAATAGTTTCATATAATTAAAATCTTTTTCCGATTTTTTGCGAAATTATTCCCCAATCGGCACATTCGATTGGCATAGTATAGTAGAAGGATAAAAAGGAGGATGGTTTTATTAATATCAACGCTGAAAATTCCATATCGAAGTACATGCCTCAGATCTATAAACTCGCCTCGGATTTTTCGTCAGGTAGAAACATACCTAAAGAGGAGTTTATGAGCTACATGGGTGAGTATTTAGTGAAGTCACTTAAGGATTTCGACGAAGGTAAAGAAAAATCTATCGAATCTTGGGTTTATTACAAACTGAGGCGAGGTTGCTTGAATGTACTAGATGGAAAAGAGGGGACATACTACGAAAGAGTTAAACCTCATCCGAACAACAGTAATGACGAAGAAGAAGAGGAAAACGCCCCTTTAGAAAATATGGTATCGACTAACGAATCTCCAGAGGAAATGTTTTTTAAAAAAGATGAAGCCGACCAGCTGCAACTGATCGACTTCTTGTGTGACCCTGCCAAGGTCGATGACCCCTTAACGACTGCAATCGTAAGGGAGTTCCCGAATTATGATTCCTATAGATCGCTTGGTAAGGCGCTAGGAATAGACCATAAAACGGTAAAAGCGAAACTCAGGAAACTAGCAGGCAACTTTGATAGTTATAAATTTGGAGACTATCAAGACTATCTAAGCGCCTGAAATTCCCTAGTAGGCACCGTTGGAGCGACCGCCAAGTCCTTAGACTCCAACGCGACATAACTTTAGAGGACGGGGAATGCGATTAGGTCGGCCGCCGCGAAGCAGCCATCCGCTTTCGCATCCCCACGAACCTCCGATATTATTTTAGCACAAAAACAGTGAAATGCAAAACATGACACGTGTGCCTTTTGTAGTAGTCATTGTTGACTTAATCTAACGATATTATACCGTAAATTGTTCAGGAAGTAAACCATTTATTAAAATTTTACACTATTGAGGTGACAGAAAATGTATGGAAATAACGGAAGTCACGCCACACTCGCGCAACCGGACGCAACCACGCCGGAATTAGTCGCGCATCAATATCACGGCAGCCACGCAGAGGACGAAGACCCGGCGGACATTTTCGCGCAAACTCACCGCGCAATCCGGGCGGAGGTGATTGCGTGAGCCACGTCATTCCCATCGGCGAACCATTCGGCGCGGCCGATCAGTCCCGCGTTGTCGTCACGAATCACGCCATCGACGAAGCGCAGCGGAAATTCGGCGTGCCGCATAAGAAGGCGGACGGCTGGATTCGGTCGCGGCTGGCCGACGCGCAATTCATCGGCGAACACACGAATGAAGACGGAAAGGTAACGCGGCTGTTCGCTTTCAATCGGATATGCTTCATTCTCGGTCGGCATGAGGACGTCGTCATCACGACCCATCCGCAATATAAATCGGCGCCGGCCGCATTGCGCAATCCTATCCGTGGCATTATCGAAAAGGAAATCCGCAAAAGCCAGCGGAAACTCCGGGCGCTCGAAAAGCGCACCCGCCTCGACAAAGCCGACATTCGCGTCGAAATTGCGGAATGCGAGCGGCGGGCGGTGCGCACGAAATCCGAGAGTGTTCGGGCGGCGTGTCAGGCGAGGGTCAGCGCGCTGACCGAACACCTTGCGACATTGGACGAAGACGTACGGAAGGCGCAGGCGGAACATAGCGCGCTATTGAAGGGAGTGGCCGTATTTGTTTGACGGAACATTGCCGGAAGTGCTAACGGGCCTAGCGATATTCGGCGGCGGGATTGTCGCGATCATTGCGGCGATGCCCGACAGCCGGGCGGAAGCGGCGGAAATTTTGCGGAAGCATGTACGGAAATAGGCCGGCCAGCTTCCTTCGCTTCGCTCGGAGTGAAGGCGCCGGCGAGGCGGTAACAGCGAGGACAGAACAGGCATCTGTCGCCAACATTCGGAGATGAGGACGCGCCACCCTCCGTTGTTGCCGTCTCGCGGGCGTAAAGTTGCCCGCGGCACAGGCGTCCGCATAACGTTCTCACCGCGCCAGTTAGCGGAGCGAACGATAAGTGCGGGCTGGCCAGCGCTTGTGCCGATTATATTTACGTCTTTTTGCGGAATATCCCGAAAAGGCGACGAAAAATTACACGAAAAGGGAGCGATGCTTACGATGCCAGGCGTACGCGATCAACTGAAAAAACGAGAAGAAAAGCGGGAACAAGCGGCAAACGGCGGCGATAACGGCAATTTACCGGAGGGCGTAACGAGGTACGTAAGTCAGGCGCAGGAACTAAAAGGTGACGGCAAGCCCTTCGTAATTTTGCGCGACCCCGATCTTTGGTACTTCTACTTCGTACATGAAGCGGCGTCGTGGTCACCGCGAGAGGTTTACGTGCAGAAACATACGTGCCTGAACTCTCCTACCAAAGCGCCGGAAACACCGGAAGAAGCCGAGCAGCTTTTCGAAAAGTACGGAAAGCCGAACGGTAGCGCCTGCATTTCCGATAAAGCGAAGGCTCCGCGAAAGTTGTACCTTATGATTCCGGTATTCGATCCGGAGTATAACGAATGGCGCGTCATCGACTTCAAGGAATACCACGTCGGGAACGTCATTGCCGATTTTGATAAAGCCGAAAAGGGAGCGCGAAAATTTCAGAAGGACTATTCGCTGATTGGCGATGTCTGCGTCATCAAGAAGTCGGCGGACGGCAAATCGTATACTCTCGAAACGTATGATGGGGACGACGGCGAGGAGATTGCGCAGAAGGCATCGGAATTTATGGACGTGGACATTCCGTACGAAGAACTCGCTAACTTCCGCGAAGAATCCGACATGATCGAAATTCTTCGGAATGCTGACGACAACTACGTTGATAAATCGGTATTGCCGGAAGGTAGCGGAGAAAGCAGCGCGGAGGCCGGCGACAGCGACGGACCAGCGGCCGACGCCGAGGACCCGACCGAAGACTTCTAGCGGCCGGCAAGCCACGCGAAAATTAGCGATAATAACCGGCGCAAAGCCGAGTAAAGGAGCGATTGAATGAGCGCATTAACAGGCGTAAAGGTGATCGATGCAAAGGGCGGAGTTGTCGAACGGATTTCGTATGATGGCGAGGAGTACCTGCCGATTGACGAGAAAGCGGCGGTTAAGGACGGGGACATCGGGCTTACCGGCAATAAGCATCCTCCCGACGACATTTTGCGAAATAGTTTCTACGAAATGAGCGGTAAGCCTTTGCCTAATTCGAACAGGTACCGTATAAAATCGGACGAGGACGGCGACACAAACGGTCTGCACGATGATTATTTCACGATTTTCCGCAAAGTGTCCGAACTCGGCAAACGCCCGCCCGGCTACGAAGAAATCCCGAAGAAGGACGCCCGAACTGGCGATTACATCGTGTTTACGGACGTAACCGATACCCCTGCCGATGTGACGGCAGGCGAGGCTTACGAAATTTCGCGGATGGACAGCGCCGGCGACCCGCATTTCGACGACAACGACGGATGCCGACAGGATATGTACGACCACCGTTACCGCTCGCACAAGTACCTACGGAAGAAGGCCGCGTTAAAGCCGGGCGATTACGCGAAAGTCGTAGGCGGAAGTCCGTTTAAACGGGGCGACATCGTTAAAATTGTCGAAGATGACGGAACTAATCTAGCCCCGCTAAAATGTACGTTGGTTTCCGAAGAGGCTCCGGACTATTGGTGGAAATCCCGCGGAAATCTCACGCCAGCAACCGCCGAGGAAGTGGCGGAAGCAAGGCGACCGAAACAACCGGCGCTGCAATCCGGCGACTATGCGGAGGTTGTTCGAAAATCCTCTGCTATGGTCGGATTTCACCGAGGGGACACCGTGAAAATTATCGGACTGTCCGCAGGGAAACATACGTATGAATTGCGAAATGTTTCCGGGAGTCTCGGAAATGAAGGATACGGAAATGCCGAACACCTCCGCAAAATCCCGCGTCCGGTCACGCACAACGGCCGCGTTTACCGCGAAGTCGCCGACCGGCCGGCGAAGGAAGGCGAAAAGATTCGGATTGTGAAGGCGGAGGCATCGCCGAGCGAGGAGTATAAAAATGGCGATGTGTTTACGGTAAGGCGACCGGTACCGAATACGCGAGGAGGAGTACACGTCCGAGAAATTCCGTTTTACATCTCGAAAAGGGAATACGTCGCCCTCGAACCGCTGGACGCGGCGGACAAGCCGGCCGCCGACTGCTGCGAAAAGTCCATCGACGACTTCGAAGTTGGCGACAAGGTGCGGATTTGCGTACCGGAGGACGAAAACACCAGTCGCGGACGTGCCGGCGTGACGAATGACGAAATCGGGACGGTACGCGAGATAAACCGAGGAGCGGGAGTTATTTTCGTCAACTTTCCGAGTTACCGTACTTTTTCCGCGGAGTCGCAGGACATCGAAAAAGTGGCGGACGGCCCGAAACAACTAGCCGTAAAGGTAACGCTGCCGGACGGAAGTACGCAGAACATCGAGGAATTAGACGTAACTGTCGAAGGGAGCCGGTAAGTATGGCGCACAAGAGCGCGATTACGGGGGAGGTCAGCGAACTAACGGTCGACCGAATATTACTCGCGAACAGATGGCAGGTAGCGAAACCAGTCGTCGATGAAACGTATGACCGCGTGCTGTTCGATCCGTTAGGCAACCGGCTGACAGCACAGATTAAGACGATGAAAGTACGAAACGACCGCGGCGGCTCCTTCGTTATTCCCGCGGTAAAGGGGAACGGGGAGCCGTATCAGCCGGAGGATTGCGACTTAATGATCGGCGTCCTCGGCGACACGATATACCTTACGGAAACAACCGGCATTTACGAGTATTCTTCCGTGGAAATGAACGCAAAAACGCGGTGGGTGGCGATGGAAATGCCGAAATCGCCGGGCGAAGTCCTGACGCATTAGCGCGAAAATGCCGCAGAAAGGAGGGCGATGCCTATGCGGAAATTGCAGAGTCCGGCGGGCGACAATAGCGGCGGCGCGGGCGGCGGCAGTCAGGCGGCACAGCGGCGCAAGGCGGCGAAGCAGCAGGAAACGGCGGAGCAGGCGTTCGAGCGCATCGAGGCGATGAAGCTGTCCGACAAAGAGCGCGGCCTCGTTGCCGCCGCAAAGTCCGCCTTTTTCAACGGTGAAATCGGCCGCAAGGAAACCGGCAAGTGGACGAAAGGCGAAGTCTTTGCGATGGGCCGCGAAATTACGCAAAAGCGCCACGAAGCCGAGCGCGAGCAGCGAATCGCCGAACTGGCCGAAAGCAAGCCGGCCAACTACCACATTATTACGACCGACGCCGACCTGCCGGTCATGATGCGTCGATTGGACGAGGAGCTTTCGCTACAGCAGGCCGACGACTGGTTCCGGAAAGTATTGCGGTACTTCAACGAAACGGGCATCCGCAAAAAGCTCGCCGGCCGGGGCATCGACATTCCTTTTGCGCAATCTCTTACCGTTTGGGATACGGAAACGTCCGGTGTCGACACGATGATCGACCTGTCCGGCGGCTATTCGTTTTGGCTGCCGTTGCTGAACGAAGGCTATTACGTTGCGTACGGCCACTTGACCGGCGAAGCGCAGTGTACGCGATCGAAGGCGCTGGAAGCAATCCGCGCTTTCACGGAAGATGCCGCGCACATTAAATCGTTTCACAACGCGGAATACGACATCAGTATTTTGCGCAATGACGGGCTGCAACCGGCAGGCGTTCGGTTCAACTCGCAAGACGCCATGCAGATATTGAACGATCACGAAGATTCGTACGGGTTAAAGCCGTTATTTACGAAATATAAGCGCCATATCAGCGAAGAAGCGGCGGCAATGGACGACTGGACCTTCGAAGATTTGTTCGGCAACACAACGCCGATGCTGTTTCCGATCGAGCCGGCCGGCATTTACGCGATAAAGGACGTACACAAAGGCTGGCTGCTTACGAAATGGCAGATCGACATGCTTATCGCAAAAGACGGACTGGCGACCACGTATTTCGAAATCCGGCAGTATCTTCCGGAAGTTAATACGGAAATCGCCCGGACAGGCTTCGAGGTAAACCTTTCGGAAATGAACGCCCTTCGCGAAGAATACCAGGCGAAGCTCGAAGAGGAACGCCGAAAGTTGTACGAAACGTACGGCATCGACGACGACTTCCTTTACGAGATGAGCCGGCAGCTAAAGGGCGAAAAGATTCGCGACTGGATGGCGAAGCAAAAGGAACGAATTGCGAAACGGGACGAAATGCTCGCGAAATGCCGGGAGGAGTTAAAAGCGGCAAATCCGAAAACGAAAAAGTACGCGCAGTTGCAGGAACGCGTGCAGCGGTACGAGTCGAATCCTTTGCCGGAAGCTATTCCGCAGAACGCGCCGGATTACATTCACGAGTTTAACCTGTCGTCAGGCGATCACCTTGCGTACCTCATTTACGACGTTCTCGGCATCAAGGATCGCACGAAAGACATCGTAAAGGACAAATCGAAACGCCGGTCCACCGCGAAAGAGGTGCTCGAACGGTACTTCGAGGAGGAAGAGTCGCTCAAGCCGCTGGAGAGCGTATCGAAATACGAAACGCTGATCGGCACGTTCGTCGAAAAAATACCGAAGTCGCTCGAACAGACCGGCCGAATACACACCGCGCTCAAAACGATATCCACCGGCCGGTATGCGTCCCTCGGATACAACGGCAAGCCGGTCGAACTGGCGCCGGACAACGTAACGGACGATAACTTTCTCGATATTATGCGAGAGTTAGCGGACTGCGACCGGAAAGTGAAGAAGGGGACGAATTTACAGAATATCCCGGCGCGCTACGAAGACGGCCTACGCGTCCGGAAAACGTTCATGCCGCGTCAAGGCTGGATATTCGTCGGTTCCGATCTATCCTCGATAGAGCCGCGCATTCAGGCGCACATTATGGTGGTCGAATTTAACGACCACATTTTCGCGGACATGTACCGGCAAGGCCTCGACCCGTACATCGAATTTGCGTCGATGATGTTCGACGTCGAAAAGGAACTTTGCGAGGAAAAGGCGTACAAGGACGGGCTAGTCTCGATTCCTTACCGAAAGCTGACGAAGGATATGTTCCTCGCGAAAGGATACGGCCAAGCCGAAGGGCAGTTCGTCAAAACGGCGGTTGCCCGCGGTATTACCGAAGAGGCGGCGAAAGCGGCTTACCGGAAGTTCGACGAAATCCTGCCGGGCTTTGCGAAAATGGTGTCGGCTGCCTTCGACCACCTGCGGAAGCACGGCTGGACAGCGACGATTTACGGGCAGAAGCGAAGGTTTCCGGAGTACCGGCGCAACTGGCAGCGGCTATGCACGCTAATGCGGAAATGCGGTATTCGCGACAAAAGCGATCCGAAACTCGCGAGCAAGTCGTATAAGCTGTCGTCGAACGACCGGACGGAATTTTGGGACATGATTCGCAAGACCGGCCGGGACGAGCGGGCGGCGTTCAACCACCGCATACAAGGGTCGGGCGCGAACATTCTGCAACTCTGCATGATCCGGAGTTATTACGAATTGACGCTAGGGCGCGGATGGGAATTTAACCTGACCTTGCACGACGAACAGAAAAGCAGCGCGCCGCTGGCCGACGTCACGCCAGAAACTGTCGCCCTCTACGACGACATCATGACGAATACGGTGTCACTCGAAGTGCCGCTGAAATCGGACACCGTGATCGAAAATCGCTGGATGGAGGAGTACGACCCGGACGAATGGTTTTCGCAAACGACCGAACCAAACGCAGAAGGAGCGTGATTACTTGGCGGTAAAATTATTTACGCATACGGATTTAGACGGAATAGGCTGCGCTGTTGTAGCGATGAGGTTGTTCGATAGTGTCGACGCTACATTTTGCGACTATAACGAAATAGACAGCGTAGTTTCGGAATTTGTGGCAAACGGAGGCCTGGCCGATTACGACGACATTTTCATCACGGATATTTCAGTCGATGAGCATGTCGCAAAAGAAATCGAAGATAATTACGAAAATAACGTCCAACTAATCGATCACCACGCAACGGCGGAATGGCTGAACAAGTACGGATGGGCGTACGTTAAGTCCGAAGACAGCACCGGAAAAACGAGCGGAACAAGCATGTTATTCGAGCATCTATCGATACTGACCGATGATGACGAATCGCTAAGGGCTTTCGCGGAAACCGTACGGTGTTACGATACGTGGGAATGGAAAACGCGGTATGACGACGATCACCCGAAAAGGCTGAACGATCTCTTCTATCTTATCGGCCGCGACAAATTCATTAGCCGATTTATGGTCGACCCTCTTCCGTACTTTTCGGCGGCTGACGAAATGTTGCTCGAGGTAAACGAGGCAGCCATCGCAAGGTATATCGACAGTAAGCGCGATCAAATTACCGTAAAGGAAATCGCCGGCCTGCCGGCAGGCGTCGTTTTCGCGGAGCAGCACCAGTCGGAACTCGGCCACGCGCTCGCAACGGAACGGCCTGACCTCGACTTAATTGCGATGATTAATCCGGCGCGATCGGTCAGCTTCCGCACGGCCAAGGACGACGTTAACCTCGGCGAGATTGCGAAGTCCTTCGGCGGAGGAGGTCACGCAAAAGCCGCAGGCGCGCCGGTCGATGGCGCAAAACTTATCGATCAACTATTCGAATAGGAGCGTGATTACATGAACGCCAATATCCCGCAACAGACGGAATCCCAACGCAAAGCCCTACGCAGCGCCACACAGTCGGCGGCTGTCCGCGACATTGCGATTGCTCGCGGCGGCACAGGCGAACTACGGCGCGAATGGACGAAATCCGACGCGCAACAGGCGAAGGGGAAACGGAAGCAGGCGCAGGCCAGCCGGAAAATGAATCGGAGAGGGGCGTGATCGGATGGACGAAACTATCGCAAGTCTCGTATTCAAGTTGCATGTCGTAAACTCCGCAAAATATGATATGGACGGCCTTTTCGACAAGACACGCGATGATTTTGAAAGAGAAATCGCAGAAATGCCGGATTCTGAAAAAGTCGAGCTATTGGAGGAAGGCAACGAAGTTGACGAATCGTTCGAGGAAGGCGGCCGTTGGTCGAATTTCCGGACTCGCGTATTCCGGCATTATTTCGAGGGGGAGTTTGTTTACGTAAGTGTATCGGATGAAGTGCCGGCAACCGAAATGCAAGACGGCGGCGATTTTATGGAGCCGAACATCGAGCGAGTTTATCCGAAGAAAATCGAAACGACCGTCTATACAACGGAAAAGCCGGAACCGTCCGAAGGAAATCCGAAAGGTAAACGTAAATAAGGAGGCGATCATCTATCGCAAATACTACCGCCGCACAATCGCTACGCAACGAAATATCCGAAGCCGCCCCGCACGATAAGGCGCAGGCGATAGCCGACGACTTTGCCGGGCAACTCGACGCCTGGTATTCGCGGCCGGAAACGTTCGACAACGACCTCGACCGGCAACTAGCGCAATGGTATGCGGAAGCCCCGAACGTTTTTCCGAAGCGCCCGTACTTCTCGCCGTCGAGCGCCACCGACTGCCCGCGAGCGCAGTATTTCAAGCAGTTGCGCGCAAAAAAGGACGCCCAACCGAAGCAGCCACATCAAGGCCGCTGGACGGCGATAGGCACAGCGATCGGCTCCGTCATCCAGCGGGATATTCTCGCGATGGAACGGAATATGCCCGACGCTACCTTCCGGTTCGAGCGGACCGAGCGCGGTGAACCGATGTTCGAGGATTTTGCGAAGGTGAATACGCCGGTGACGCACGGCGGCCACTCGTTTTACCTCTTCGGCACATGCGACGGCATTATGACGTACGTTGACCCGGAAACAGGCGAAGTGTTGCGCGTGGGCCTCGAAGTCAAGTCGAAACAAACGACAGCCGCGAAAACGTCGCTACACTCGATGCGCGAGCCGGAAGCCAAGCACGTCGCGCAATGTGCCGTATACAGCCGGATGTACAACGTTGATTACTACGTCATCCTCTACGTCAACGCGGCGAAGAAGAAATGGTCGTACGAGCCGGAAGAGTACGAAGCAACACCGGACATTCGCGCCTTCGGCGTTTACTTCACGGACGCCGACCGCGAAAGGGTGTTCGACCAGTTTGCGGAAATACTCGATGCGGTGCAATCGAAAACGCCCCCGCCGTTGTCGCTCGAAAATTTCACGTTCAACAACTTCAAGACGGCGTGTGTGACGTCGCTGTCGGAGGACGAACTGGCCGACATTCGCGAAAAAGTGGCGAAGGTGAAGCGAAGCGGCCTGCCGGAGTTTAAGAAGCGGAATTACACCGACGCGCTGGCGGAGATCGAGGAAATCCGGAAGGAGGCGGACTAGGTGAGCGGAATATCCTACGCAAATTTCATGAAACATGCCGAAAAGGTTACGAAATCAGCCGGAAACACGCGTCCGATATTACAGGCGGCCTATCATTCCGAAGAAGGTTACGTCGCCGTAACGGACAGCCATCGGTTATACATCGCCGAAAACGTATACGAGGGCGGCGAGAAGGCGGAGAATCCGAAAACAGGCGACCTTGTTGACGGGAAATATCCGGATGTCACACGGATTATTCCTGGTGAGCAGTCAGCGCAAGGGATGGTCGAAATAAAGGAAGTTAAGGGCGTTGCGAAGGCTGTGAAGATAATTCAGCAAGCCGCAACTGCTCCGCCTCATTTATCGGAAAAATTCACGCCGAAATCGAAAGCATTAGCGCGGATATTTTCACACGAGAATAACGTTTATGTGGCGACGGAGAAATCCTGCGGCATTGAAGCGAAATTATTCATCGGCAAAACAAATAAAAGTTTGGATGAGGATTTCAATATTTACGTTAACGCCGAATATCTAGCGCAATCCTTCGATGTATTTAAGGACGCGGGAATACCGGCGGTGACATTTCGATCGCACGGTAATTTATCGCCATTTGTGATTAAAGGCGAAAATGTAGCGATCGTAATTTCCCCGTCCAAAAACGGAGATGAGGAGGCGGAGTAAATGGCCGACAAGCTCACGCAACTAACGCTAACCGTCAAGCACGCCGACAACGTCGACATGGCGGAACTGACCGACAAGGTGACCGACTACATTTTCGCGGAATACGCCGAAGTCCATGCGATTGATTACGAGAAGCATCCGAAGGAGGACGAATAATATGCCGAAAAAGACATCGCCATTTGCCGGCCTAGCACCGCGCAAGCAGCGGAGGGCGGAAGCGCGAAAAGCCCGCACGCCATTCGAGCCGCAATACAACGGCCCGCCGCCGAAACGCCGCACGGACTACGCCAGATTTGACGGAAAGTACGTGACAGTTAGCGATAAAGTACGGGGAGGAGGCGACTAATATGGGACTGCTAATCGGGATACCGGTAATGATTATACTCGACGTCGTTGCGATATTTACGATGTTTTACGCCGGAATAGACGTAACACCGTTATTAGCGATGCTAACCGGAATAATATGCGGGTTTATTGGTGGAATGATTGCGATTGCCGTTGACGCGTAAAGGAGGCGATTGACTTGCGAATATTAAGTTTCGACACGTCGATGGGTCGGCCCGGCGCGGCGCTCGTCGAAGTCAAGGCGGGTAAGCCCCGCATCCTCGCGTTAAGCCACTGCGTCACCAACGCCAAGCAGCCGCACGGCCTTCGCGCCGAAATTATCGACGCCTGGGCGGTGAGCTTCGTTGCGGCGCACGCGGCGGGCGGCTTCGACGCCATTGTGCGCGAGGATTTCGTTGGCCGCACGAGCAAGCAGAGCCATCCGGTGTACAGCGCATGGGGCGCGTGCGACCGGGCGCTCAACAAATTCGGCCTCGCGTTCACCACGTCGGCCATTTCGCAAAGTTCCGTTAAAAAGGCGGTGGCCGGCAACGGCAAAGCGGAAAAGCCGGAATTGGCGGAGGCCGTTCGCAGGTTGACCGGATACGCCGGCGATTTTGCGGTGGACGACGAAAGTGACGCTGCGGCTTGTGCGCTGGCTTACGCAATTAACGAAGGACTAATCGCAAAGGAGGACGATTGATATGGCAGGAAAGGGAACGGTAGTTATTACGGAGGAAGAATACGAAATGTTACGTGAGGACGGCGAATTTTTGGCGTGCTTGGAAGCGGCCGGCGTCGATAATTGGGACGGTTACGGCGAGGCAATCGCAATGTACCGCGAAGAGGAGGACGAGTAAATGATACTGGGATACTTCGCTTTAGCGTGGCTGGTCGGACTTTCTATTCTGACTATTACGGCTATTTCGGAAAAAGCGAAAACGGCGGACGAGATTGACGCAAACTTCATCATCACTTCCGTCATCATGATCGCAATGGTAGGGACGCCACTCGTTTATGTGGCACAGCAAGTATTCGGACAAGGAGGCGGTTGATTTGGCGAAAACGTACACCGAAACGCTGTCGGTCGTCGAGCAGCGGATGCATCACGAAGTCCTAGCGCAATTTTTCGAAAGCCGGCCGGACATCTATCCGCCCAATTTTGCGGCATATCACCGGCGAAAACTGGCGGAGTTGGACGCGGAAGGGGCGGCCGACCATGCCGGCGAATAAAGGCGGCGGCCTGAACGACCGGCGAAGCCCGACCGAATACATGCTCGACGCCTTTCGCGAAGACTTAGCGGACATGGACGCCCGCCTCGCCGAACGCTACCGCAAAACGACGGAGTTGCGAGAGGAGCGCGAGCTGTTGCGGCAGGCCGTGGCGGAGTTGGAGCGGGCGGTGAGCGAGGAAAGGGCGGCGGAAGTGGCGGAACAGATACGGAGGAGTTACGAGTGAATATCGTCTACTATTCGCTGACCGGCAACATTCCGCGATTCCTCGCCAAGTGCGGTATATCGGGCGGAAGCGTTACGCAAACACAGCCGGCCGCCGAGCCGTTCATTCTCGTCACAAATACGTTAGGGTTCGGCCAAGTACCGCCAGCCGTTGCCGACTATCTTGCGCAAAATGGCGACTGGCTACGCGGTGTGGCAGCGAGCGGCAACCGGAACTTTGGCGGCAACTTCGGGGCGGCCGGCCGGCAGATTGCGCAAGACTACGATGTGCCGTTACTGCTGACGTTCGAACTAGCGGGAACAGACGAAGACGTACGGATATTCACGGAAGAACTACGGAAATTGGAGGAGTCGATATATTGACGGAAAAATACATCGAACTGAACAACGAAATGATGATCCGCAAAGACGGCGGGTCGTTCCAATTCGAAAAAGATACGGAGGCCGCCCGCCGATACTTCATCGATTACGTAAATCAGAATACCGTTTTCTTTCACGACCTGCGCGAAAAACTCGACTATCTGATCGAAAACGACTATTACGAGCCGGAGGTTATCGAACAGTACGACTTCGCGGACGTTAAAGAAATATACCGCGCTGCTTACGACTATAAATTCCGGTTTCCTTCGTTCATGAGCGCGTTCAAATTTTACAACGACTACGCGCTGAAAACGAACGACGGCACGAAAATTCTCGAACGCTACGAGGACAGAGTAACGATTGTTGCGCTGTTCTTCGGGAAAGGCGACGCGGCGAAAGCGACGGAATACCTTCATGTGATGATGCGGCAGGAGTTCCAGCCGGCGACGCCGACGTTCATGAATGCCGGCCGGAAACGGCGGGGCGAGCTAGTTTCGTGCTTTCTGCTCGAAGTGAACGACTCGCTGAACGACATTTCGAAGGCGATTGATACGTCGATGCAACTTTCGAAAATGGGCGGCGGTGTTTCGTTGAACCTATCGAAAATACGAGCGAAAGGCGAGCCGATTAAAAAGGTAGAGAATGCGACAAAAGGCGTTGTCGGCGTCATGAAGCTGCTCGACAATGCGTTCCGCTATGCCGATCAGATGTCGCAAAGACAAGGCAGCGGGGCCGTTTACCTCAACGTATTCCACGCGGACATTCACGACTTTCTCGACACGAAGAAAATATCGGCCGACGAAGACGTCCGGGCGAAAACCCTTTCGATTGGCGTCGTCATTCCGGACAAATTCATCGAACTAGCGCGCAACAACCGGAACGCTTACGTCTTTTATCCGCACTCCGTTAAGCGCGAATACGGGCAGTTTCTCGACGAAATGAATTTCAGCGACATGTACGAGGAACTGGCGGAGAATCCGAACGTACGGAAAGAAAAGATCAATCCGCGCGAGTTGTTACAGAAATTGGCGGTATTACGGAGTGAATCCGGTTATCCGTACATCATGTTCGAGGACAACGTAAATGCCGTCCATGCGCTGAACAACATCGCAAAGGTTACGAAATCAAATCTTTGCAGCGAAGTGCTAGAAGCCGCAAAAGTTTCGTCCTACACCGACTACGGCGAAGAGGACGACATCGGCCTCGACATTTCATGTAACCTCGGCAGCCTGAATATCGTGAACATCATGCGCAATAAATCGATAAGGTCATCGGTCAAAACGGCAATGGACGCCCTTACGCGGGTTTCCGAATCCACCTCGATTGACAACGCGCCTGCTGTCCGAAAGGCCAACGAAGAAATGCGGTCGGTCGGCCTTGGCGCGATGAACCTGCACGGCTTTCTTGCGCAAAATGGCATCGCCTATGAATCGGAGCAAGCGCGGGAGTTTGCGGACATATTCTTCGCCGCCGTCAACTACTGGTCGCTCGTCCGGTCGAATGAACTAGCGAAAGAAACAGGCGAAACGTTTTACGGATTTGACGGGTCAACGTACGCAGACGGCAGTTACTTTGCGCAATATGTAGACGAAGAAATCACGCCACGAACGGAAAAGGTCGCGGAATTGTTCGAAGGGATCACGCTGCCTACACCGGCGGACTGGCGCGAATTAGCGGAGTCAGTCGCGGCATACGGACTCTACCACAGCTACCGCCTAGCTATCGCGCCGACAGGGTCGATTAGCTACGTGCAGTCATCGACAGCCGGCGTTATGCCGATTATGGAACGCATCGAGGAGCGAACGTACGGCAATTCGAAAACATACTATCCGATGCCCGGCCTTTCCGCGCAGACGTGGTTTCTGTACAAAGAGGCGTACGATATGGACATGTTTAAAGTCGTCGACTTAATAGCGACCATTCAACGCCATGTCGACCAAGGCATTTCGTTTACGCTGTTCCTGAACGACACCGTAACGACACGAGACGTCAACAGGATCGATCTTTACGCGCACCACAAAGGAATCAAGACGCTGTACTACGCGAGAACACGAGATACCGGACAGGAGGACTGCCTATCATGCCAGGTGTAAACGAGAAAGTATTCGACGCGGCGAACTGGGCGGAACACGACGACGGATTTACGCAAATGTTCTTCGATCAGAACGTTAAGCAGTTCTGGCTTCCAGAAGAAATCCCGCTGAACAACGATGAACTAACGTGGGAATCGCTGTCCGAGGCGGAACAGGAAACGTACATGCGAGTTCTTGCCGGACTTACGCTGCTCGACACGGAGCAGGGCAACGTCGGTATGGCGCGAATTGCCGAACATGTCGGTGGCCACCAACGGAAGGCGCTCATTTCGTTCATGACGATGATGGAAAACGCCGTTCACGCGAAGTCCTACTCGAATATATTCCTGACGTTCGCGCCGATTGAGAAAATCGACGAGTTGTTCGAATGGGTCAAGCGGAATCCGTACCTCCAAAGGAAAACGCAGATTGTCGACGAACACTACCGCAATATAGTCGAGGGCGACGACATTTCGCTGTATAAGGCGATGGCGGCATCGGTAATGCTCGAAAGTTTCCTGTTTTACTCCGGCTTCTACTATCCGCTGTATTTCTACGGGCAGGGCAAGCTGATGCAGGCCGGTGAGATTATTAATCTCATTATTCGCGACGAGGCGATCCACGGCGTTTACATCGGCCTGCTCGCGCAAGAAATATACAACCGGCAGTCGCCCGAGCAGCAAGCGGAGTTGAAAACGTTCGTGTCCGACTTGCTTTACGAGTTATACGAAAACGAACTCGAGTACACCGAAGAACTATACGACGCGGTCGGCCTGGCGGACGACGTGAAGAAGTTTCTCCGATATAACGCGGACAAGGCGATGATGAACCTCGGCTTTGACGCGAAGTTCAACGAAACAGACGTCAATCCGATCGTCGTGAACGGCCTCGACACGAAAACGAAATCCCACGACTTCTTTTCGATGAAAGGTACGGGGTACAAAAAGGCGACGGTCGAGCCGTTGCGCGACGAAGACTTTATTTTCGAATAAAACGGAGGTGAGCCGATGGAAATAGTCGCAGAATTTACGTACGGAACGTGGTGGCTGTTCGTTGCGTCGGCAATTGTCTTGATTGTCGGAGTAGCGACGGTCAGCGCCGGTATAGACGGGCAGGAGCCGTTCTTCGTCACACTCGGGATTATCATTACGCTAATTGGCGGATTGTTTCTCACTCAGTCGGTAGTTATCGAAACGCGCTACGAAGCTATCGTCGACGACTACAACGAAGTGTACGAGCAAGGCTACGAAATAGTCGATCAGCGTGGAGAAATCACGATAATCCGAAAGGTAGGCGAATAATATGGCGAAAAAGAGCGACGAGATTCGCGGCACAATGTTCTTCGGATTTGCCGACAAGCTAACGGACGAGCAACGGGAATATGTCGACAGCATCTTCGATAATCAGATTACGTTCGTCAACGCGAAAGCCGGCACAGGCAAAACGACCCTCGCCGTAGCAGCCGCAAAGCTGCTCGAAAAGCCGCTGATTTACACGTTCAGCCCGATCGAGGAGGGCGCGCTCGGCTATACGCCGGGCACGGTCGAGGAGAAGGAATCGAAGTACACGCAGCCGCTACTCGACGCGCTGGACGAAATCGGCGAAGACCCGCGGTTTTCGATATACAGCGAAAGCAATCCGGAAATGATTAACGCGCAAACGTGGATCGAGGCGAAGTCGCACACGTTCGTTCGCGGCACGAATATCCGGGACTCCACGCTGATTATCGACGAGGCCGCCAACCTGACGCGCGGCGAAATGAAAAAGGTGTTGACGCGCTGCCATGACACAACGACTGTTATCGTCATCGGCCACGACAAACAGTGCGACCTCAAAGACCCGAAAAAGTCCGGCTTCGTGCCGTACCTTGAATGGTTCCACGACGAGCCGTACGCAAAAGTTTGCGAGCTGACCGTTAATTTCCGCGGCAGACTGGCGCAAAAGGCGGACGAAATGACGTGGGATTGACGTAAATTAGTCGAAAAGGAGCGCGATAATATCGGACATTACCGCGGACATGCAACCGAAGAAGCAGCCGGCGTATTCCGGTATAAAGACACGAAGCAGCCGGTATCCGAAAACCACGACAGGCCTTGCGGACACTGCGGCGCGGCGAACACGCCGGAAGGCCACGACGGCTGCCTCGGCACGCTGCCCGGCCTAATGAACGCCTGTTGCGGTCACGGCGGAAAACACGAAGGGGCTTACGTCCAATTTTGGGACGGGACTTGCGTACGCGACGAGGACGCTACGGCGATCATGGCGATATTAAAAAGCGCGGCAGTCGATTCGCCGCAAAAGGAGCGCGATTGAATGAGTAACTGGCGAACACTACTCGGGGACATCCTCGACGACCTTATCGAGCGGGAAAACGGAAATGTCGACCTCAACGAAACAGCGTACAAGGCGTTCGAATTACGGGAAAAGTTAAACGAAAAAATCGCGAAAATGACGGAATTCGGCAGCGGAAACGCCGGTCCAGTCAACGTAAAAGTAAAACGCCTGTCACCGGACGCCACGCTGCCGACTTACGCGACGGACGGATCGGCTGCCTTCGATTTATACGCAGCGCAGGACGTCGTTATCGAGCCAGGGTCTACCGAAAAGGTACCGCTCGGACTGTCGGTCGAAATTCCGGCCGGCTACGTCATGTTTATCGTGCCACGGTCGGGCGTCAGTTTAAGGACAAACCTGCGCCAACCGAACAGCATCGGCGTTATCGATAGTGATTTTCGCGGGGAATTGGCGATGTTATTCGATAATACCACGGAATATACGGATACGTCTGATTACACTGTAGATACGCTTGACGAGGAACTCATCGGGTATCACGAACCGACCCCGGAAGATTCGTACATCGTTCGCAAAGGTGACCGCGTTTGCCAAGCGTGGGTTCAGCCGGTGCCGCCCGTCACTTTTACGGAGGTCGACGAGTTGGACGCGACAGAGCGGGGCGCAGGCGGGTTCGGAAGTAGCGGGGTGAGCGGATGATTATATGGAGCAACGTCATAATTACGCTCGTAGTCGCGGTTATACTGTACGGAGTAGTTAAATCGGCAGACTATATGAAAGATAATCGCAAGGAGGGCGAATAATGAACGAACCCGTTCCGCAACTAAAACCGTGTCCATTTTGCGGGAAAACTCCGATAATGAAGTGGTCGTTAGATAAGCCGATTATTGAATGCGCAAATAGGAAATGCGACATACAGCCGAGTACATTCCTACATGTATCGACAGACAACGCTCGGAAGTTAGCGTCTATTTGGAACAAACGTAAGGAGGACGAATAATTGAGCGAAAGCAGCGTGAATCACGTAAACGTACTCGACCACGGATATGTCCGACTAAACGACGTCATGGGAAGCGACCTAACCGTCGTCAACAGCGCACGCGTGTCCTACGCAAAGGCATCCGCAGAACTCACCGACCGCGACCGCCGGCTGATCGCTTTTCTTGCGAGAGAAGGACACACGTCACCTTTTCGGCACGCCATCGCCCAGTTCGAGATACACGCGCCGTTGCTCGTCGCCCGCCAATGGTTCAAGTACATCGTAGGCTCCGCGCACCAGGAAGGAACCGGCGATTCGCTCGACGCGTGGAACGAAAGCAGCCGCAGGTACGTCACGGAGGAGCCGGTGTTTTACGTGCCGCGACCGGATGAGTGGCGCAGTAAGCCGGAAAACTCGAAGCAAGGCAGCGGCGCAAACCTGCCGGAGTACGAAGGCGAAATGTTCACGCGACGGCTTCTCGAAATCATCGAGGAATGCGAGGAAATGTACGAAAACGCGATGTCTATCGGAATCGCACCGGAACAAGCGCGCCTATTCCTGCCGGCTTACGGAATGTACGTCCGGTGGTACTGGACAGCATCGCTGCAATCCGTCTGCCACTTTCTTGCGCAACGGCTCGCGGAGGATTCGCAAGCCGAAATACAGGCGTACGCAAAGGCGATACTGACGCTCATTGAGCCGCATTTTCCGGTAGCCGTGGGCGAACTTATGCCGAAAGGAGAGCGGAGAAAGGACGGTGGCTAGTATCGGCGCAACACTATTCGCAAGCATCGCGCTCATGTCCGCTTATATGAGCGATATCACGGAAACAGACGTTATGATCCGACAGGCAGCCGAAGTAGTCGTCGCCGAGTCGGAAGAATCCCGTCCACCTGCGCCTGATTCGGAAGTTAGCGCAGAGGTCGCCACAACGCGTGTCCTCGGCACATTCGAGGCCACCGCGTACACGGCCGCCTGCGCGTCGGGCTGTACCGGCATTACGGCGACCGGCGTCGACGTACGCAATACAACGCAGCATGAAGGCAGAACGGTCGTGGCGGTCGATCCGGCTGTGATTGCGCTCGGCACGGAGATAGTCGTCGAGTTGGCTGATGGACGCGAGATTGAGGCGGTGGCGGCCGACACGGGCGGCGCGATAGATGGCCGGCGGGTCGACGTGCTAATGGCGGATTATGATGACGCGATAGACTTCGGTAGGCAGAACGTGACGGTGCGGACGATTAACGAATAAATACCGAAAGGGAGCGATAGAATGGCGGAGGAATTTACGAGCAGTAATACAATCGTAGTTGACGGAGAGAATTACGACATTCTGCCGAAAGATGAGAACGCAAAAGTAGGCGATAAAATACTTATCGTAGATGCAGACGCGTGCCAGTTTGGTGCCCCTTACAAAGATGGCGATATATTTGCGGTCACCGAGGAAGGTATCGGAGGGGACGTGACCTGCGGAAATTACGGATTTATTGTCGACGAAGAATACCGCGTCCTCCGCCCGAAATTCGCACCGAGGGAAACGCAGCACGACCGCCTGAACACGCTGACGGAGGCGAAAATTAGCGACCTGTACGCGCACATCGAGCGGCTAGAACGCAAGCTGGGCGCAATGGATGAGGACTTAACGGCGGTCGAAGAGCGCATCGAGGACGTTGCGGAAATCGCCGAGCCCCGCGAAGATGAATCCGAATATATGTTCATAACCGTGAACATGAACGATAGGCACGGAAACAGACGTAAACCTAGCGAAGTCATTTCCGAAGTTGCAGGCACGATTCGGGAGGGGATGCGCCAATGATCGGCCGGCCGAACCTCGACCGATTCGCGGAAGGCCTCGCCGACCCGCAAGCACAGCCGGAAATTGTCGAGTGTGACGCGTGCGGGGCGGAGATTTACGACGAGGCGGAAATATGTACGGGAAACTTCGGAATAGGCGACTTTTGCGCCGATTGCTGGCTCGAAAAGGAGGACGAAGAATGGGCGAAATTAACGGAATAGCGCTCACCGGCCAAATGCGGTCGGGCAAGGACACGATCGCGGGGTACGCCGCGGAAAAATACGGTTTCACGCGCTTTGCGTTCGGCGACGCCTTAAAACGGCTGGCACACGAAGTATACCCGTGGGTGCCGGCCGAGCCGAAGCCGCGCGGTCTGTATCAGCACATGAACGTCATGCGCGACTATGATCCGGACGTATGGGTACGGCATTGTTTCGATGGAATACGGCGAGAACAGGAGTCCTCCGTATTTAAGGCGCGGCCTATCATTACGGACGCCCGCCAGCAGAACGAAATAGACGCCTGCCGCGCGCGTGGCTACGTCATTATCGAAGTATTTGCCGATGAGACGGCCCGAATTGCGCGCATGGAATCGGCGGGCGAGGCGTTCGATACGGCGCAATTACAGCACGCCACGGAACGTCATATCGGAGAGTTTGCCGCGGACTACACGATAGACAACTCCGGCGAGCAGGCGGCAGCATTTGCGCAGTTTGACGAGATTATGCGCGGTTTACTAACGAAAGGGGACGATTAATATAGCGGAATTTACGTTTGTTGAAATGTTCGCAGGCATCGGAGGTTTTCGTCAAGGACTCGAAAATTTAGGCGGCCAATGCGTATTTGCGAGCGAAATCGACAAGTATGCGCAAAAAGCGTACGAGGTACTTTACGGAGCGGACGACTTATATGGCGACATTAAGGAGATTCACGCCAAGGACGTCCCGGAACACGACGTACTCGTAGCAGGGACGCCATGCCAATCGTTCAGCGTCGCGGGAAGTCGTGGCGGTTTTGACGACGCAAGAGGTACGCTATTCTTCGATGTTGCGCGGATAGCAAACGAAAAGCAGCCGAAAGCTGTCCTTATCGAGAACGTAAAAGGCTTGGTCGGCCACGACCGCGGTAAAACGCTCGACACCATCGTCAAGGCGCTGAACGAGTGCGGATACCGCGTCGACTTCAACGTCCTCAACTCGAAATATTTCGGCGTGCCGCAGAATCGCGAACGTATCTTTATCGTAGCAGTCCGAGAAGACCTCGTCAATAATGCGGAATGGACGATAGCCGGCACGAATGTTGTCGCGAAAGGCAAGCGCAGAATAAGCGGATACGACGATGTTAAGACGTTTAACTTCGACTGGCCGGAGCAGCTTTCGGTAGAAACGAGATTGCGCGACATCCTAGAGCCGGAAGTTGACGAGCGATACTACCTTTCCGAAGAGAAGACGGCGGGACTTGTCCGCCAATTGACGGAACAGGGCGTCGAGGTAAACGAAGCCACGAAAAAGGGCTACACGCTCGCCGAAGAGGGCGACGCTGTTAACGTCCAATTTCCGAATAGCAAGACGCGACGTGGGCGAGTCGGACGAGGCGTTGCGCAGACACTCGAAGCCTCTTCGTGCAATCAAGGCGTAGTCGAACAGGCAGAAGATTCGAAAATCGCCGTCAACAAACGGTATGGCGAATTTCACGCGCGGCCGGACGAAGTGAGTACGGCATTAGACGCAAATTACGGCGGGTTTCCGGATAATCACGGGCAGCGTACGGGCATTGCCGAACCGCCTACGTACCGCATTCGCAAACTGACGCCCCTCGAATGTTGGCGGCTACAGGGCTTTCCGGACTACGCGCACAACGTCGTCCTGGACGAGGGTATTTCGGACAGCCAGCGCTACAAAATGGCGGGTAACGCCGTCACCGTCAACGTCATCGAGGCGATAGGCGCGAAAATTATTCCGCTCCTACGCGCTTGAACGACAAGTACGACTCGCCCGAATACGACACGGTGCCGTCGAAATCGTAGCGCAGTGGCCCATTCTCGTAATCCAGCCGGTTGCGGCGCAGGATCGACCCGGCCGAAATGTAGCCGCGCTTATCGACCTTCGCCGTCGACTCGGCGGGCGCCTGCTTCAACTTTTCGTTCTTTTGCAGCGCCCAAATGTCGTACTCGGCGTCGTACAGCACCGTTATCCACGGCGAAAGCTGCGCGTCGATATTCATTTCGCGGCGAAGGCCGGCCGACAGCATCAAGCGGCCCTGCCGGTCGATCGTCAGGCGTTTGGCGCCGGCGCGGGCGTGAAAGTTTACGGGTTCTAGCGTCATGGTCATCGCTCCTGTTCTTCGCTTCGCTCAGAAGCGGTATTCGTAATAATATCGCGTATCTCCATTATACGCGAATAGAGCGAAATGTAAACGTAAAAGAGCGAAAAAATTTACGGAAATTTAATCGAAAGGTGGCGGATATTGTGGACGTGACGTTATATTGCTACCGGAAAGGCAGGGAAACATTGCGGAAAGAAACCGCCAAGTTAGAGCGGCAAAAGGCGAAAATAAGCGAGGAATTATTCGGTATGACAGACGAAAATAGCACGGTACGGCGGCGCGCCAACAAGCGGATGAGGCTGTCGCAGATAGGCGAGGACTTGCGCAGAAAGTATGAGTATATCGAGGAAATAGACCGGCTTATCGACGCAAAAAGCCCGCCCTCGGCCGGAAATTAACGACTGTGGGCGGTCAGTATTTCGTCGGTCAAGCGGTCAACATCGGCGGCCGGCAATTCGCGCTCACATTCGAAGAGGATATCGTCGTACTTGTCGGCCTCTTCCGCGAGCCACAGCCGGTAACGCAGCGCAAAGGTGAATCGGTTGACATCGGCGGTACTCATTAGCGGAACAACTTTCCGAGGAGTCGGCCGGTACCTTTGCCGGCGAGTCTGCGGGCGATGCGCTTGCCGACTTTGCCGCGCTTGACGGCGTTGGCGTCGCCGAGGATGCGGCTGACGAAATACAGGGCGCTGCGGACTTTGTTAACCGACATATTGCGTCACTCCTTCGTGGTTCGGTTGCTTTAGCAACTTTGTTACGTCTAGTATATCGCGAATGATTACGCAAGTCAATCGATAGACACGAAAAATTCACGGAAGGACGGCGGTACTATAGGCGCGCCAAAAATCGACATGCACGAAAAAGAACGGAAATACGACGCAACCTACGCGTTGGACTCCGCGGCGGGCGTACGCAAGCTACTCCGCGACCACCACGCGCTGGCCGCCCGGCAGTACCTCGGCGACTACGACGCGACGGTGATTCTCGAGGATTTACGGGCGGCGATCGGCCGGGCGCGGCTTACGCGGCGGCAGCGGCAGGCGGTGTATTACGTTTACGTGCGGGACATGACGCAAGAACGGGCGGCAGTACGGATGGATTTATCGGACAAGTCGGCCGTATCGCTACTACTGGCGAGGGCAGAATCGGACATAGCGGCAGTGTACGAGGCATGGGCGTGGCAAGGCGAAGGCTACGCGATACATTACGAAGAAATCGAAGGAGATGACGCAGAATGACAAACGAAGAACTATCGCAGGAAATCAACGGACTATTCGACCAGGCGAAGGGCGGCCGACTAACCGAAAGACAGGCGATATTCGACGCGGTAGAGGACGTAACGGAACGGTACTTTGCGGCGAATGACGAAATGCCGCCGGCCAACTTTCTCGACCGGCTGTCGACGCTGTGTTTGCGCGAAGAATTGACGGACATGGACTCGTACAAGATGGCGCATAACGAGTACCCGGTTATGAGCGGGAGGCAGCAGGAACGAAGGCAGGACGAAGAGATTTCGCATACATGGACGGAGGAGATCGGGCAAGACGGCACCGACTATCGACCGAAGACGCGCGACACCAACCGGAAGATGCACGAAATTAGCGGGGATTATTAGGAAAACGTAAACTTTTGCGTAGTTTCACGGCTATGCCTTATAGGACGAAATAGGGCGAGCAAACTCCGCCAGCGCGCGGCAAGGCTCGCCAAAATATTACGAAGGAGGCGTTACGAATGGCGCACAATGAGCGCGAATCGAACGGCAGCAGAAATTACGCAAAGGGCGACATTATCGCAACAACAGGCGGCGGGCTTGCGCAGTGTATTTGCGAAGACAACGAAATGGCGGTGTTCGCGCCGACTGTGCCGCACGGCGACGAAGAACGCGGCTATTATACGGAATTTACCGGCATGTTTGCGCTGGCCAACGCGCCGGAACTCGCCGACACGACGAAAGGCACGGACATTACCGCGCAGGTCGATATGGCCGAAATGATTCGCGGTCTTAAGGCGATCCAACGCGAGGCTAAGGCGGCGACGCAGGCGCTGAGGGAAGCGGAAGCAGCCGACTGGACGCAGCACGAGACGGTTGTCCGCTGGAATGACGAGCCGGACTACACGTACATGACGTGGGCGCAGAATGGTGACGAAGTGGACGACATACAGTCCGTGCAAGTGGCGGATGTGTTGCGGAAGGCGAAGACGGCCGATTTGCAAGCGGAGATTAACGACAGGGCGGCATGGGGCGAAAAGATCGAATAAAGCACGGTAACAACGGCGCCTGCCGAGTAGTGGGCGTCTTTTTATTTTGCGGAGGTGATTACGATAGGCAACCGACAATCACATCGCTATTACAGCGGTGTTTTTTCGTATGTCGACGGCGAAACCGGTGAAGCCCGCGTGTCGGCGCCAGCCTTAACGCACCGCGTCGTAAGCCATGCGCAAACGGCCGCATTTAAGGCGGAGCGCGAGGCGGCCGAGTGGCGCGGCCGGGATCAGCGGCATTTTACCGCGACGAACATGCGCAATCTGCACGAAGTATACGACGTCCTGACAACGGCACAATGCGGCTACCTCATGCGCCTGCAATGCAGCGTCGAGTACGAAACCGGCCGAATTGTTAAGCCGGACAAGACCGCAATGTCTACGGCCGACATGAAAAAGGCGCTCGGCCTGTCGCGCAAAAACAGCACATTCTACGACTTCCTGGACGCGGCGCAGGCTCACCGGATCATTACGGAGGCCGGCGGCGAGGGCGGACGAGGCACCGCCGAGTATTTCGTCAATCAGCGGTATCACTTCCGCGGCGCCTTTTCGGACCCCGGCGTTGTGAAATCGTACATTACGAAGGTGAAGCAGGTGTACCGCGAAGTCAAGGCGGCCGACATCGGCTTGATGTACCGGATGCTGCCGTACGTTCACATGGAAACGAACGCCCTTTGCGACAATCCGTTCGAAGAGGACCCGCAAAAGATACGGTGGTTCAACCGAAAAGAGTTGGCGGAAGCGATCGGCGTTAGTCCGTCGGAGTTAAGCCGGCGCCTGCCGAAAATGACGTTCGGCGAAGAATACGTGATTGCGAGGATCAAGGTCGGCGGCAGCGAAAAATATACGTTCAACCCGAACGTGTTCTACCGCAAAAATACGCAGCCGGACGACACACTGACCGCCATGTTTAACGTGAAAAACGGGCGGTAATTGGCGGCGGCGCTTCGAAAGTGTGCGCTCATTCGGAATATTTGCCGAAAAGTGTGCGCTCATTCGGACACCGAAAAATGGCGGTGAGCGCTGGCGTGGCGGGGAGTTTGGCGATTACGGCCGGAAAATTTCTTCTTGGTCTTCGTCAGCGGACGTCAGACCCTTCCGGCTTACGCCGGGCCTTCGCCTGCCGGCTCGGCCGCCTATACTACATTTGCGCAATAATTGATTACGATAAAGATACTCGCATTAATATACTAGGCAGTCGAGGTGGTTTTCCTCGGCTGCGGGCCGGCAGGCCCATTAATTCCCCGACGGATTATGTTAATCCCCGCGAGGAATTACCGGTATTACCGGAATACCTACGAAAAGGAGTCGATAACATGGCGACAGACACCACTACGCTACCGGCTGAGTGTGCGGATTATTTTCAGAAGCAACTCCGTATTTACGAAGGCCAGCGGAGATTTGACGGAGAGAGGATGTACACGATTCTCGGCGTTGACCCGAAAGCAGACGACGTTTGCGGCCATCCTATCCGTTATGACGGCGAAATGGGGACGTGGTTCAGGCGCGAATGGCAGATGCGGAATGACGAGTTGATCGAAGGGAAGGTAGGCGAAGGGCCGACATACTTCGTGATGTTTCCGAAGACGAAACGGATTGGCGCCGAGAACTTTCACGAATGGACGATGCTGCTCGATCCGTCCGGCAAGTGGGCGGAATTTGACAGCGTAGAGGATGCGCAAAAGTTCATCGATAAATACGACATCGACCGTTATTTCATTTTCGAAATGGTCGGATAAAACGAAAAGGAGGCCGATACCATGCCGGAACACAACGAAAGCAAGCCGATTACCCGCTGCCGTGACTGCGCCTATTTTGCGGCCAACCACGGCACATGCGAGCTACTGGCGGTGTTTGCGGACAAGGACGATGGGTGTACGTTTGGCGATCGGGGATAGTCCGGTGGGAGCTGGGCATATTCCGCAAAATTTCCGTCGTGTGATGGCGTGCTAGGTTGCGAAGGGGCTTCGGTAGGGCGTCGGCATAGAACGGCGCACAGGCGCTGATTTGGCGAATATAGACGAAAGGAGGACGATTACATGGCGAAGCAACTCAGCGACCTACAATACGCTGCGATTGCGTTACTGGCGATGCCACAACGCGGCGGGCGTACATATCCGGAAGTAGCCGCAGAGGTAGGCGTGGACGAACGTACATTACGCAGATGGCGCAATGACGACGACTTTAATGCGGAATTGAAGCGGAAGATAATGAACGACACGACCGACAGGCTACCGGAGGTTATGGCGTCTATTCCGGACCATATTATTACCGACGGAAATGCCGCAATGTTCCGGACCCTACTGCAAGCGCACGGCCTGCTGACGGAAAAGCACGAGGTCGAGACGAAGGACAGCGGCAGTACGGATATCGCGTCCATTCGCGACAAGATAGCGCAATATAAGGACGAGGATAACGAGGATGGCGGACAAGGTGCGGATGAGTAGCGCAATTATATAGGTAGGAATGCGGATATTATCGGCCTGTTCGGCTGATATCGGCAGTCCGGTTATGTCCGATATAGGGACGTATATTGTCCCGCATATGCCTGCGACACCGACCTACCGCGCGGCCGCCGGAACATTTTCGAGAAAAGGAGGCGGAATCGAACGGATGTTCGGGTAACCCGTTCTTAATATCGAACAAGGAGAACGCCCGTTTGCCTACGTAAGCTGGTCGAACAACCTACGGTATGCACTACCGTATGCAGACCGTCTGAATATGGCGATATTTTCCACGCTGCTATGCCGGTGTATACCGACTGCATAAACGAAGCGTGTGCGTAGGCCTACGGTATATGGCGCATAATGCCCGCCACTGCGCGGTTATGACGCCCGGCCGAACGTAACACAACGGGATTATGTTACATTGCGTATACATTGCGATGTATTGCGTATGCAGCCGAAGGCGAACGCGCGTTCGTTCTCGTTATCGAACGACTTACGCGAACAAGCGTTCCTATAACGATCGTTCTACGGGAACAGACGTTCGGGTGTAAAGTAGTATTGCTTGACACCCCCCAAGGCCTATACGAGAGGCGACACTGGGTGGCCGACCGTAGGTCCGGAAATTAAAATTTCACTTTGGATATTCGTAACACCACGGTAACACACGCACGCCCCGTAATACAACCGCAATTTTGCCGTCTGTGAGCCGTCACATTACCGCGCAAGGGGTTACGCCCCTGAACGGCATAAAAACGCCACACGCCGTCAATTTGCACGCAAAAAGGAGCGCCCTCATTACGAAGGCGCCCGGTGTGTTGCGGTGCTATAGCGAAATATTAACGTAAACGTCGTCGATGTCTTCTTGCGTTTGGCCGATGTAGTGTAGCGTCTGCTTTTCGCTGCTGTGGTTGAACACGCGCATAAGCAGGCCGATGTCTGTGCCGTTCTTGTACGCAAAGTAGCCGAAAGTTTTGCGCGTGGAGTGGCAGCCGATCGCGCCGATTTTGCCGGCCAGCCCGGCGCGTTCAACGGCCGCGTCGAGAATGCGGTAGGCTTGCACGCGGCTGATCGGCTTGTTGGCGCCCTTGCGGCTGCGGAATAGGTAATCGTCATCGGCGGCGTCGGCCGGCACGGACTCGCGGATTTCCCGTTTAATGGCGTTGTTAAGCGCGAACCGTTTCGGCTTGGCCGTTTTCTTTTCGCGAATGGCAACGTAATCCTGTCCGCGAACATCGCCGACTTTCAGCGGCAGCATGTCGGAAATCCGCAGGCCGGAGTTGACGCCGAGGACGAACAGCAGGCGGTTGCGGCCGTGCAGGGCGGACTTAATGGCGTTGATATGGCGCTTGCTTTTAATCGGCTGGACTTCGTTCATAACGTAACACTCCTTCGAATATGTTACGTTCATCTTACTGTAGTTTTGCGCAAAAGTCAACGGGGTAAAACGATAATTTCACGAAAGGAGGTCGGTACTATCGCGTGGGTAAACGGAAATTGGCTCGACACGGACGCAAGGGCGCGGAAAATCGAAGAAACCACGGAAACAATCGAATACATCGAGGGCGAGTTTCCGGCCGTCAACGACATGCCGGACGAAATTGCGATAGACTACGCCGGCCTGCTCGAAGAACGGGCGCGCCTGCGCCGGATACACCGCGCCGAGGGCGACCTCCTTTATTTCGCGTACGAATACTTCGGCGACGACCTTAACCCGGAAAACGACGGCAACTGGATTCCGGCCTACGGCGACAAGACGGCGAAAGTAACCCGCAATGCGCCGGAATTTCACGCCGAAATTAGCGAAATTATGAACGAAGTAAGTCACGTAAAGCGGAACGATAAAGTGGCGGTGGCGGCGCCGCGTTCGCACGCCAAGTCGTCGTTTCTGTCGAAGGCGTACCCGATACACGAGGTCGTCTACCGACTACGCCACTACATCATCATTATTTCGGAAACGCCGAAGGTGGCGGCCGGCAACATGGAATGGATTTCGGATCAGCTCAAACATAACGAAAAACTCCGGCAGGACTTCGGGCCGTTGCTGTCGCCGAAAGACCAGGCGAACATCAAGGATAACAGCGAGGAATTTATCGCGTGGCATAAGGACGGCGCTGATTCCGACCGGCGGCGGCAGTTGTCGCTCGTACAGGCGGCCTCAACCGGCCAAGCGTTGCGTGGGCGTAACTGGAACGGGAACCGGCCGGACCTCGTCATATGCGACGACCTCGAAGACGCGAAAACGAACGCGGCCACGCCGGAACAGCGGCAGAAACTCCGCGATTGGTTTTCGCAGGTGGTCATTCCGTTGGGCGATCCGAAGGGTCTGAAAACGGCATTCGTCGTCATGGGTACGACCGTTGCGCCGGACTCATTGCTGATGAATATTCTGCATAATCGGTCGGACTTTCGGACATCGATTTACCGCGCTATCGTGTCGCACCCTGACCGCGAAGATTTGTGGGAAGAGTGCCGCAAGATATACGTGGACCGGAACGACCCGAAGCGGCGAGACAAAGCAGAGGCGTACTACGCGGAACATAAGGACGACATGGAAGCCGGCGTGAAAGTGTTGTGGCCGGAAGCCCGGCCGATTTTCGAATTGCTGAAATGGAAGTGGGATAACGGCAGCAAGGCGTTTAATACGGAGTATATGAACAATCCGGTTGACGAAGAGTCGATGATTTTCAATCCGGACCACTTTGCGTACTATTCGCCGGAAGACATATTTCCGCATAATAAGTACGAAATATACATGGGTATCGACTTTGCGCTAGGTAAGCAACGTGGCGACTACTCGGCCTGCGTGACGATAGCGAAAGACCGAACAACCGGCGTGGTTTACGTGCTGGACGCGTTTGGGGAACGAGTAACGCCGGACGACTTCCTTGAAATCATTACCAACAAAGTACGGCACTATCAGCCGGACGGAATTGCTGCGGAGTCACAAATGGCTCAGGAGTTTTTCGTGGACAAGTTAAAGGACGCGCTTGAATATACCGGATATCCGGCACATAACCGCGTTGAAAAGATAACACAGAGAACACGGAAGGAGTTGCGGATAGAAGCCATGCAGCCTGATGTAGAGACGCATAAAATTGTATTCAATCCAAATCACGCCTTGTTAATAGAACAACTCGAACAGTACGGATCAAACGCGCATGACGACTTGCCGGACGCTTTGCAGATGGCTAATTCTATCGCAACGCAACCAAAAGCAAGAATCATGACAAAACCAATTTTCTTATAAAGGAGGGATAGTATGCCTAAATGGATCGGCCAAAACCTCGGCAACGACGTCGAGGAACTAAACGACGAGTTCCGCACGGTCGTCACGTACAAACTTTTCGACGAAGGCAAGCAGTTTCCGCCGCAAAATCATATCGAACGGATTTCGAAGCAAAAGCGCATGAAGACGCTGTATGACGGCAAGCTGAACGAAATCTACGAACGGGCGTCGGATTTACTGCGGAAAAGCTCGCCGGAACAAGCCGAGCAGTTGGCGAAGCTGTACATCGGCGTCAACCTTGCGGACATCCTCGCGACAAAGCCGGCCGACCTGCTCGTCGGCGAAACGCCGTCTTTCGAAACAGGCGACCCGGACGACAGCGCGCGGCAACAGACGGTGAACGGCTACGTCGAGAATAACGATCTTATTACGACAATTCACGAATCAACGGTCGGCAACGGCATACGCGGTGATTCCTGGCTGAAAGTGCGCTACGGCTACCGGCAGGACTACTCGGAGTTGACCGGCATTCTTTCCGCGGAAGAATTTAACGCCTTCCTCGAAGAAAACGCCGACATGGAGCCGATTATCGAGCATGTTACGGCGACCGACGTCTTTCCGGAAATATCGAACGGCGACGCAAAATCGTTCAAGGCGGTCAATATTGCGTACATCGAATACGTCGTCAATTGGCGCGGCGAAGAAATTCCGTATCTCATCGTTGAGCGCCACTTGCCGGGCTTCATTATCCACGAAAAATTCGAAGCCTACGAAAATGACGTCGTTAAACGGTACGGATATCCGGTGCGGACGTTTTACATCGGCAAAAAGGTACCGACCGGCCGAACGGAGGACATCGTTGCGACCGGCGTGCCGGAAATCCTGGTGCGTCATGTGCCGTATAAGTCCGAGGATACAACGTGGGAAGGCACGGGCGGCCTCGAAAAGATTGAAACGGTGCTGACCGCGATAAACGACCGCCTCGTACAGATCGATTACATTCTGTGGAAGATGATGGACCCGACCGCGTACGGACCGCCCCTCGACGACGGCCGCAACGCCGACACGACGAAGATTTCCGGCGCCTACATTCCGGTCAAACAGGACGAGCAGGAGCCGGGCTACATGACGTGGGACGCGCGGCTCGATCAGGCGTTCAAACAGCTCGACGAATTAATCGGCTTTGCGTTCATGAAATCGGAAACGCCGCAGTGGCTGTTCGGCACAACGATGGCCGGCTCGGAATCGGGCGGCAGCGGCACGTCGCACACGGACGGCGCGGCGATACGACAGCGGTTCATGCCGATCTTATCGAAAGTGAAGCGGATTAGGCGGCACTATGACCGCGCCGTCCGGGACGCGCTGTATATTGCGCAGCAGCTCGACGTCGAACACGGCGACGCGAATTTTACGCCCGTTTATCCGAAAATCCATTGGAAAGACGGCATTCCGGCGAACGAAAAAGAACTCGCGGAAATTATGGAAATCCGCACAGGCGCCAAGCCGACAATTGACCGGCATACCGCGATTAAGCGGCAGGACGAAGTAGATGACGGCCAGGCGAAGGAAATTATCGCGCGCATCGAGGACGACGAAGAGGATGAAGCCGGCCCGGCCGTAAGTGATCCCGAAATGTTCCGGCAGGCACCGCCGGTCGACGACGAGGGAGGCGATAACTAATGGCCGACAACTGGCGCGAAATTACCGAGGAAGAGGAAGCGGACATCGAGCGGCACGTTACGCGTGTTGTTCGACGCGTCGGCAGCGCCCGTATCGAAATTGAGGACATTTTACGTGACCTCGAGTTGGCCGAGTTAAACCGGCAAAAGCAGCGGGCAGCCATTCGAAAAATCAACGCTGTTCTCGATCGCCTCGACGCCGACCTTCGCGTTGAGGCCGAAGATATTCCGGCGCAAACGTTCGAGCACGGCCGGGCGCTGGCGTTGCTTGCGTTCGGTATTGCGGCGGCCGCCGGCCTAAGCGCCGGGGCGTCGGCGTTGGCGGAAGGTGCTTCGGTGGCTTCGATATCAGACGTCGGCACGGAAACGGTTGGCGCGGCAAAACGGAAATTGCGGAGCGATCGCGGCATGAATAACGAACAGCGCGCCCTTTTGGCGAACGCACGCGAAACGCTTACGGAGGATTTACTCGCCGCCACGCAGAACACACGCCGGCATGTGAAGCGCGAAATCCGCCGGGCGGCGGCACGTACTATTCGCGAAGGAGAGGCTGGCCAGCAGGGCGCCCGCGCGCAGATACGCGATTTACGGTGGCGGCTCGGTGCGTCGGCCAACCTTGCGATTACGGACCGGGGCGGAAATACGTGGAAGCTGAACGATTACGTCGAAATGGCGGTGCGAACGAAATCGGCCGAAATGCAAGTCGAAGGCGAGCGGACGGAGGCTTTGCGCGAGGGCGTACAGTACGGCGTGGTTAGCACGCACGTCGGCGCTTGCGAAAAATGTGTGCCGTGGCAAGGCCGAATCCTTGCGCTAACGTCGGACGCGCCGGGCGATTTTTCAACGATCGAAGAATCGAAAAACGGCGGGCTGTGGCATCCGAGCTGCGCGCATAGTCTGACGATGTTGCCGACTTTCGATTTGCTGCCGAAAAGACTCCGCGACAAAAACGGGGTCTAATTTTATGTCCAGAACGTGGAGGACGGTAAAAGCTACGGAAACCAACATATGCGCGACGGCGCTAAAACGGGAGGAATCGTAAATGGCAGAAGAAAACGAACAGACCGTGCAGCAAACGCAGGAAACCGAAGGGCAAACGGAGGAAGTGAACGAGCAGGAACAGTCCGCGCAGGAAACGTCCGAAACGACGGAAGAAACTAGCGAAGAAACCGCGGAAAAGACGTTCACCCAATCGGAACTCGACGACATTATCACGAAGCGGCTCGAACGCGAGCGTCAGAAGTATTCCGATTACGACGAAGTCCGTAAGAAAGCCGAACAATACGAGAAAGAAGCGGAAGAACGCAGGCTTGCGGAGATGTCCGAGAAAGACCGGGCGGAGGAGTTGGCGCGAAAGCACGAAGAGGAAAAGGGCGAAATCCGCCAAGAACTCGAAGATTACAAAGCGAAAGTACAGAATGAGCGGATTTATAACGATTTCATCCGCCAGGCGCAAGAACAAGGCATTGCGTACGTCGATGACGCGTTCCAGCTTGCCGACACATCCTCGGTAGAAGTCGATGAGGAAGGAAACATCAACGGTACAAAAGACGTTATTGACGCGCTGAAATCAGAAAAACCGTTCTTACTTTCGCAGCAAGACAGCGGCAAGCCGAAAAAGTCCGTCGGATCGCCTACTAATAACGGTGGGGAAAGAGCGACGGATAAGACTTCGGAGCAACTCGTTAAAGAAGCGGAAGAAAAGGCGAAACAGACCGGCAAAATCCAAGACCGAATGAACGCCTCGAAATTAAGACGTGAATTATCTAACTAACGCGAAAAACGCCTTAACGGGCGTATTTTTTATGCCGTAAAACACGGCGCCAAAATTAATTAACGAAAAGGGGACGATTTATCATGAGTAAAATTATGACAGGCGAACTTGTAGGTGTACGCGAATCCGTCGCGGACGAACTTCTGTATCTTAGTCCGCACCAAATTCCGATTCTTAACAGAGTTGGTTTCGGAACGCCATTGAATAACGTAAAACACGAATGGGTAGAGGACGCACCGTTTGGCGACGAGTCTACAGCGTCATCCGACGCGACGGTTAGTGCAACGACTGTATCCGTTCAAAATCCGACGCCATTCCGTACAGGTCACGTCATTAAAATTGGCGAAGAATTGCTGAAAGTAACCGGCGTGAGCGGAAGTGACCTAACGGTCGAACGTGGTTACGCGGATACTACGGCGGCTGCTATTACGGCAGGCGATAATGTCGAGGTGCAATTCGTTGAAGGTGTCGAAGGTGCTGACGCGCGTTCCGCACGGTTCAAACCCCGCACGCGTAAGAGCAACCTTATGCAGATTTTCGACGAAACAATCAGCATTTCCGGTACTTCTGCGGCTGTTTCGCAATATGGCATCGACGACCTGTACGAGTACGAGCGTCAGAAGAAGCAAGAGGAACTCGCGCTGCAACTCGAAAAAGCTATCATCAACGGCATTAAGTACGAAGATACCGACGGTTACGTACGTCAGATGAACGGTATTCGAAACATGATTCAGACGAACGTTACGGACGCAAGCAGCAGCGCGCTGACTGACGCCATGCTGAACGACCTCATGCAGGACCAGTTCGAACAGGGCGCGTTCAAGTCTGCCGGCGACTGGAAGATCATCGTTCCGGCGAAGCAGAAGCGAGCAATCAGTGGTTTCGACAAGGCGGACATTCGTCTGACTCGCGAAGAAAATACGCGCGGTCAGGTCGTTGACCAGTACGTGTCTGACTTCGGGCAGGCCGAGATTGTACTCGATAATAACCTAGACGCAAACGAAGTTATGATTGTCGATACGAACCGCCTGAACGTTCATCCGATGACCGGCCGTGAATTTACGCATACCCTTCTCGGCAACAAAGGTGATTATACGGAAGGTCAGATCGTCGGTTAAACTTAGCCCTTTGCGTTGGCGACAGCGCATCGAAACTCCTCTAATTCGGTAGAACCCGCAGTAATATGTTTACCGGCAATACCGAGCCAAGCCGTAATGTACGGAAGGTGTAACGACTAGGCGCAAGCCGTAGGACGCAAGCTATTGGCGTTCGAAACGGGGAGGAACTCACAGAGTTCTTGATATAGTCTCGTCTTACGGGAAACCGTAAGCAGCCGAAAGGCGGCGTGAGTGTAGCGAACTTACGCGAAGGTAAACGGAGTACACGACAGTCCTCGAACAGGAACAGGCACACGGAAGACTAAAGAACCTAGGTTAATATGTTTATCAACACATGCCGAAATTGCGGAAGGGAGTTCTATGTGAAAACAAAATCACAGAACAACCCCTCCAATAAAAGAAAATTCAAAAGGGCTTGTAGTGATGAATGTACGCGCGCTTTGAAGTCTAAAAATATGACAAACAACCACAAGAGCGGAGCTATAAACCCTAGCGAAAATAAAGGCATTAGGACAAAACTAGAAAAAGAGGATATTGAATTTCTTCTTCACTTCGAGCATCTCTACATGTCAGATATAGCAAAAAGACTAAAGGTGAAACAACACACCTTGATAAGAGAGATCGAAAGACTAGGGGTTGAAAAGAAATTCGCCCGCGAATGTCCGCAATGCACAGAAACTTATTTCTGTAAAATGCGATCCCAAGTTGACCCATCGAGCAGTAAATTTAAAAAGTTTTGCTCGAAATCTTGTTTCTTAAGCAGCAGGAGATTTAACAATACGTGGATTGAAAAAGAAACTGAACATTTCCTTGAAAAAGAAGGAGTTGAGTTTGTCGCGCAATATGAGGTAGGCCGTATGACGATTGACTTTTTCTTGCCGGATTACAATGTCGCGTTGGAGGTTAACGGGGATTTTTGGCATGCTAACCCGGATATTTACGGAGTTTCTAAACCATTTCACCGTTTCCACGACCGCATACAAGAAAAGGACGAGAGAAAGACAAGACAAATAGAAGACGAAGGAATGGAACTCTACGTTATTTGGGAGAAAGACTTATCCGAAAGAAAAGATGAAACTTTCGACGACCTCATAACGTTCCTTTCTTCTTAAGGAGGTAACGAAACATGGCGGTATATGAATCGAAAGGCACGCCGTTTCTCGGATTTTACGTGAACGGTGTCCGCCGGAAATTTATCGAGGGTAAGTACGAAACGACAACGAAAGCCGAGAAGGACGTACTCGACGGCCTCAAAGGCGTCACGCTCGTCGAGGACGACAAGCCGGCCGGCAAGCCGAAACCGGCGCAGAAAACCGAAAAACCTGCGGAGGAGTCGGCCTCCGACAATTAATCCGGGGGTGACCGAAAATGGCAACGTGGGACGTAACGGCGGCCACCGACTACATCCGCGAAAACACGCTTGATAACGAAGATTTCATCGCGGCCGACGACAGCCGAAAAAAGGCGCTGCTAAACGTAGCGCAGCGAACACTCAACGAAGAATTTCCGGATTTGGCGGAGGCCGGCGATATTGACGACGAAACGGTGTACGAGTTTGCGGCGGTGCTTGGCGCGCAATATAACGACACGATGCGTCAGCGGATTCGCGGCGCCCAAGATTTCAGTATCGACGATTTCAGCATTAGCTTCGCCGGCGGTGGCACGACAAACCTTAGCGATCTCATTCCGAAAGAAATTTACGACCGATTCGGGAAATCGAAGCGCGGCGTGAAATGGACGATTATTTAGGCGGGAGGACGTAACGTGGCGATCATACCGACACACCAGTCGATAACTATTACGAAAGCGGGCGAGAGTGACGGATGGGGCGGCACTAATCCCGGCGAACCGTTCGACGTAAAAGCCCGCGTGACCGAAATGCACGAAAAGGTAACGAACCAACACGGGGATGAAGTCGTTTCTACCGCAAAAATACGGGTGGGCGCTACGGTCAACGTGACATACGACGATACCGTGTACTACGAGGATGAACTCGGAAGGACTATCGAAAAGAAGCCGATAAGCATCGAGCCGGTACGAGGTATCGGCGGTCACGTTTGGCTTACGAAAATCCATCTATAATGCGGAAAGGAGGCGGTGGCTATGCCGAGAGGTGGCGTTGAAGTCGACCTGGATTTGAGCGGCCTTGTGCGGTTGCTCGATCGAACCGACGATGCGCTCGGGGAAGCGGCGCAAGGGGCCGCAAAAGGCATCGCAAAACAATGGCAACAGGAGTCGCGTGACCATGCGCCCGTAGATAAAGGGTTCTTGCGGCGCCAAATATCGCAGAAACTCGATCGAGGAACGGGCAGTAACGTGTCAATCGAAATGTCATCGAACACGTACCGGAAAGACTTCAACTACTCGTACTATCAGCACGAGGTGAAAAAGCGAAAGTATCTCGATACTACCGCGGAAGAAAACCGAGAAGCATGGCGTAATCAAATTCGAAGTAGACTCATCGTTGCCGCGAAAAAAGAGGGGTGGTGACGTAAATGGCGGGACACTTGCCGACAGCAACGGAAGACGACATTATCAACGAAATGGAAGCGATTATTACGCACTTTTCCGCCGCATTTCCGGACGCAACGTTTGTCCGGCAGAATATACCGGAACAGCCGGACCCGGACACGTTCGTCATCGTGTTTCAAGGCGAAAGTACGTCGACAGAAACGTCGCTTACGTATGCGGCCGAACGCGATTGGCAGGTTATCTACGTCAGCGGAACGGACGAAAACGACAGCGCAAACGTTATGCGAGCGTTGGGCCGGGCGGAAAAGTTAACGGTAGGCGACCCGAAAATGGTAATACCGATTAATGACGGGTCCATGAGGTATATGCGCGTCGGAAACTTCGGCATATCGCAAGTGGCGGAACTGGAAGGCGGGCAAAAGTCCGGCCTCGGAGTGCTACAGACGGTCGTCCGAAAGGCGCGCGACATACAGGCATACGAAAAAATTATGGAAGCAGGCGTCAGGTCTACGTAGGCCGGCGCTTTTTTAACGCCGTTACACGACGGTGAAACACGAGAGACACGAAAGGGAGGACGAAAAATGGCGTGGCAAATAGGAAGTCTATCGCAAGTGCCGGGCGTCTACACGAATTTCGAGGATAACGCGCCGGCGCTGTTGCAACGCGGCCCACGCGGCATTGTCGCGGTTCCGTTGCTAACGTTTGACGGCACGGCAACGGCCGAAACCATTTACGAAATTACCGACCCAAACGGCGAGGCAGCGGACCTCTTCGGCGAAAGCAATACGGAATCTATCGACTTCGCATTCGAGGGTGGCGCAAACAAAGTCATCGTCTATACGATGCCGGCAACACCTGACACCCCCGCGTATGAAACGATGCTCGACGCGCTGGAAGGCCGAACATTCAACGCTATCTCGCTCGATCAGGAATCGGACAGCACGAATCAAGACACCGTTCAGCAGGCGGTGACGGCGTGGCGCGATGAGGGTAAGCACGTAACGTTCGTGGCAGGCGGCGACGATTCCGACTTGGCGTCCGGCAATACGCGGTCAGGTTCAATCGAAGACGCCTACGTCGTTAACGCAATTACCGGCGTCGACGAAGCGGGCACGGTCGTCACGTCGGCGGAACTAGCGCCGTACTTGGCCGGCCTGATTGCGAGCATCCCGCTGAACGAAACGGCAACGTACAAGCCGACCATTGGCGACGACGTAACGCCAAGATTGCGTAAGTCCGACCGCGAAACGGCGATCGAAGCCGGCTCGCTTTACCTTATCGCGGGCGCTGATAACGTAAAAATCGGCAAGGGCATCACGACGTCCGGCGACTTCATCCGGTCGATCAACGTCCGCCAGTCAATTCTGAACGACCTCGAACGGATTCTACAGTCGGAAGTTATCGCGCAGTTAGACAATTCGCCGGAAGGTCGGCAGACAGCCATTTCGATGATGAAGCGGCATCTCGAAGACAATTACGTCAATATCGACGCCATCAGCGACGGCGAAGGCGATGGCAACGAGGACGCGGAAATGGACGTCTACGTCGACCCGCAGAACCCGCCGCAACAAGACGCGGCTTTCTTCATCGTCGAATATACGGACGTGTACTCGATGGAACGCGTATTCCTGACGGTTCGCCGGCAGGGCTAACGCAATAAAAACGAAAGGAGACGGATAACATGGCGCAACCTATCGATCCAACCCGCGTAGTCAACGGCAATTGGGTGTTCGTCTACGACGAGAACGGTAATTGGCTCGCGGAATCGACGGCATTCGAAGCGACCGCGGAAGGAAGTGTCGAGGACGTTTCACGTGCAGGAACGAAAGGACTCGGCAAGAAAATAACGACAATCGACCGGACAGGCACATTGACGCTGAACAAGGTAAGCACGCGGTTTATCAATCTGATACGCAGCGGATTTAACAATACCGGACCGGCGTTTGTGACGGAGCTAAACGTCAAAATCGAGGACCCGGACAATGGCGGCACGGAAAGATGGCGTTATAAAGGCGTGCAATTCAGCACATTGCCGTCGGTTTCGTCCGAAAACGGGTCGCTTATGACGCAGGAGTTTTCGTTCACCTTCACAGATGAAGAACTCGTACAGTCTATCGACAATTAATGGCGAGGCGGGGCGTCGAAACCCCGCCATTACTTACTAAAAATGAGGAGTGATCGGCATGAGTAACGCCTTGGACGCGCTGCTTTCGCGCGAGATTAATACGGAAAAGCAGGTATACATCGAAGGTATCGGAACAAACTTCACGGTCAAATCGTTGACTAACGCAGAGGTTGACGAAATCACCGATGAATCAACGCGAAAAATCGGAAAAGGGTCGAACCAACGAACGGAGTACGACGAGCAAAAAGCGAACGCCCTGACTATTGTGCGCGGCTGTAAAGACCCGCAATTTGCCGATAAGCAAGTGCTTGAAGCGTTCGGCGCAACCTCGGCAGACGAGGCTGTACGTGCTGCGCTAAAGCCCGGTGAATTTCAGCATCTCATCAAGGAAATTCTCGAACTATCCGGCATCAACATGACTGGCGAGTCGTACGAGGAAGAGGTCGATGAAATAAAAAACGGATAAGGGGAGGTGGCGTCCCTTTCCTTTTACACGCCATCTTCCAACGCCACCATATACCGCCTCACCACGTAACAAGGCTCGAAAACAACGAGCAAAAAGTGATGTTCGCGTCCATGATGGTGCAGTTGGAAGACGAGGAAGAAGAAAGAAGAAAGGAGGGGAACTAACGTATGGCTTATGATTTAACCGCCCACCTCCGCCTGCGCGACAGCATGTCCGGAAAACTACGGAACGTATCGAAAAACGCTCGTGATGTCAACCGCAGTATGCAGAAATTCAACGACACGCTCGGATTTACCGCGGAGGCTATGGCTCGCGTTAGGCGTGTCGGAACGATAGTTTCCGGCGTACTAGCGGGCATACCGGCAACCGTCGGACCTGCTACCGTCTCCCTTTTCGGTCTTGCGTCGTCGTTTTCTGCGGCCGGTGCCGGCGCTGTCGGCTTTGGCGCGGTGGCTACGAGCGCGATCGGAAATGTCATCGAAAAGCAGGAAGAAATTTCGGATTTGCAGGACGAAATCAACAACGCCTCGTCAGCGTCCGCCCGTGCCGACGCGCAGGCGGAATTGCAGCAGGCGCTCGAAGGCGTTAGCGGCGCACAAAGAGGCGCGATAAAAAGCCTGACGGAATTTAAATCGTGGTGGGACGATTTTGTGTCCGGATTTGAGCAGCCGGTATTCCGCGTGTTCCGCGAGGGCCTCGACTTAATCCGGAACACGATGGAGGCGTTAAAACCGTCCATTTCCGAAACAGGCCGTATACTTGGCGACTTTTTGGCGAGAGTTAACCGATCGTTCCAAACCGATCAGGTGCAGTCATTCTTCGACTACCTGAACGGCACTGTATCGCAGGGCCTGAATACGATACTGACGGTGGCGGGCGACTTGTTCGTCGGCTTCATGGAAATCCTGAAAGCCTTCGCGCCGGTATCGACCGACGTCGGAAACGGCCTCGAAAACCTTACCGGAAAGTTCCGAAGTTGGGCGGCGGGGCTGTCGGAATCAGACGGCTTCCAGCGGTTTGTCGAGTACGCCCGCAAAAACGGCCCGACGCTGCTGGACGCCATCGGAAATATTGTCGGATTCGTGCGCGATCTAATGGGCGCGCTGGCCCCGTTGTCATCGGCTGTTCTACAGATTATTACGGACTTCGGAAAATGGCTGAACACGTCGGACACGGCGAAACAGGGCCTCGATATGCTGGCCGATGCCGGCACATTCCTGAAAGACAACCTCGGCATGGTTAAGACCGCCATTATGACGTTGATTGGCGCCATTGCCGGGATAAAAATAATCGGAACCATCGTGACAATAGTTTCCGCTGGAATAGCTATTTTCCGCACACTTCGAACGGTACTAATGGCCGTACGGGGCGCGATGCTTTTCGTCAATTTGGCTATGCGTATGAACCCGATAGGCGCGATTATTACGCTGATTTCCGGGCTTGTCATGGCCGGGATTTACCTCTGGAATAACTGGGATGAGGGCCGGAAAGCGGTAAAACGGTTATGGTCGGGTATAAAATCGGCTTTTTCGAAAATATGGTCGAAAACGAAAGAAATATGGCAAAACGTAAAAGAGTCCGTTTCGAACGCCGTCACGAGGGTGAGGTTTAAAATCCTCACAATGAAAAAACAAATTCGAAACCAATTCGAAAAAATATGGTCGAAAACGAAAGAAATATGGAACAACGTCAAACAGTCGATCTCCGACGCGTTAAAGACGGCCGGTCAAAAGGTCAGCAACTTCTTCGATCCGCTGCTCGGCTTTATCAGCGACGTAAAGGGCGCGTGGAAGTCGTTTACCGACATGTTATCGAACTTCTCGATGCCGGAAGTTAATATTCCAGGCAGCGGCATGGTTCAAGGCGCATGGAACGCGGTGACGGGCGGCGGCGACAGCGGAACACCCGGCTGGCACGGCATGACGAACGTCCCGTACAACGGATTCCACGCGCGCCTGCACAAAGGCGAAATGGTCGTGCCACGACAGGAGGCGAAGGTACTCCGTGGCGACGGCGGCGCAATCGGCGGTATGGACGACGTATCTTACCGCAGAAATACCGGCCGCCCGGGCGGCACGACATTCGGCGGAAGCGGCGGAACAGCCGCCTCTTACCGAGGTAACACGACAGCAGGCGGAGGTTCGACAAGCGGAACAGGCAACGTAAATGTCAGCGGCAATACGTTTTACGTCCGCGAAGAAGCCGACATCGACAAGATCACGAAATCCCTTGCGCGCGAACTACGGACAGCAGAGGAAGGAGGCGCGTAACGCATGGCGAATAATCCGATCGAATTTTGGCTCTCGTACAACAATAGCGAAGAAAAACTCCGCCTGCCGGTCAATCCAGAAACTATCGAAGTTACGTCGCCCTTCGGTTACGAAGACGTAGAGGTGACGCGCATTGGCGAATACACGATCATCGGCGAACGAGGCTTGCGAGAAGTCTCGTTTTCTTCGTTTTTTCCGCGCGACTACAATCCGTCCTTTTGCGAATACGAAAACTTCCCGTCGCCACGAGAATGCGTCGACACAATCGAGCGTTGGCGCGATACCCGCCGGCCGATCCGTCTGACAATCACGGGCGCCGGCGTCAATCTTGCGGTTACGCTGCGGGATTTTCCGATTGAGCCGGAACGGGCCGGCAACCCCGGCGACATCTATTACGAAATGTCGTTCAAGCAGTACCGATTTATTTCGTTCAACTCCGTTCGGCAGGACGAGCAGCCCGCGCCCGAAACCGGAACATCGTCCGTCTCGACGACGTCGGAGTCCGACCGGGAGGACCCGCGTCAACAGCCGAACACTTACGACGTAAAGAGCGGCGATACGCTGTGGGACATCGCGAACGACATCTACGGCGACGGCGGCAGGTGGCGTGATATTTACGCGGAAAATGAGGACGTCATCGGCAAAGACCCGGACGCCCTTTCGCCCGGCATGACGCTGGAAATCAGCGGAAACGGCGGTGATTCGTAATGGCGGAAGGAAGTTTCGGCGGCGCATACGGCGTCGGCAACGTCTCTTTTCGCGTGGTTCACGACAACGGCGAGGACACGCAGGACATTACGCCGATTGTGACCGGTGTTACGTGGGCGGGCGACGTTAAGAAGCCGCGACGGTCGCTCGAAGTTAACCTGTCGAACACACGCGACATGCGAACGCGAACGATATTCATCCGCATTGGTGGCGAGGTGCGGTTTTATGTCGGCGACGAAGAACGGTTCCGCGGCGTTGTATTTTCGGACGACATCGACGTCGCCGGCAGTCATTCGTTTACCGCGTTTGACACGAACATCTACCTGACGAAGAACGCGGACAGCCGGAAATTTAAGAAGCGGCGAGCGTCCGACATCGTCAAGCGGCTTTGCGATGACTTCGCGATACCTTACGGCGTCATCGAAGACACCGGCTACGTGATTCCGAAGCTGTATTTTACGAAGGAAACGTCGCTGTGGGACATGATTAAGACGGCAATCACGGAAACCGAAAAGGAAATGGGCGTGCGGTACTCTGTCCGCAACGTAAACGGCGAGCTTGTTTTGCGTCAAAGAAAATCGGAGTTAACGGAACGAGTCGTCGAGGTCGAAAAGAACCTGACGAGCGCGTCAAACAACCGGTCGATCGAAGAGATGCGCAACCAAGTCAAGATAATCAACGACGAAGGGTTCCAACTAAAGGTCGTTAAAAATGACGCCCTCATCGACCAGTATGGCCTCATGCAGCACGTCGAAAAGAAGTCGGACAACTCAACCGGCAACACGCAAACGGCCGACCAATTGCTCGCCGACCTCGGCACGATCGAGGACGAAGCGGACGTCACGGCGCTAGGCCACCCGGACATGGTTGCCGGAACTGCCGTTTATGTCCGCGAGCCTATGACGAGAATCACCGGCGGCTATTTCGTCACAGCCGATAAACATTCATTCGACCCGAACGGCAAGCATACGGTCGATCTGACGATTGCGGCCACGCCGGAATTACCAACGCTGGAATACGAAGCGCCAAACGAAGGAGGGACGGCCTAATGAGCGTCAACGCGCAACGAACGGAAGGCAGCGGCACATCGCAACTACTCGACCAAATCCGGTCAACCGGCTATAATAAGGACGTCACTTTTGCGCTCGCTCGCGTTGTTTCTATCGACCCTCTCGTCATCCGGCTGGCGGGCGAATCGTTCGACCTCGAAGAAGACGACATCATTGTCGCGCGAAGCCTGCGGGAACGCGTCATCACCGCGCACATCACCGATATTTCAACGGAGTCAGCCGGCAGTCACAGTCACTCCGGCGACAGCGGCGGCAGCACGTCGACGAACGGCAGTCATACACACGCTATCAGCGGAAATGCAACGGTAACGCTGCCAAGCCCTCTCGAAGTTGACGCGAAGGTGATTGTCGCGATACACGAAATATCGGCGGCTGATAAGGAATTTTACGTCATCGATATGCCGGGCGAAGCACCGGAAGGAGGCGGCGAATAATGGCGCCATTGGACGCACTAAACACCGAAAATAACGACGACCGATTCCGGCGAGTCAGCGGAAACGAAACCCGCCAGCCGTCGAAAACATGGCGGCTCGACTTCGAAACAGGCGAAATCGGTCGGTACATCGATGGCGAACGTGCCATACGCCAATACGTCCGTAAAACGCTGATGACGGAGAGGTTTCGGTATGCGATATATTCGGCGGCGTATGGGTCGGAGTTAGAAACGCTGATTGGCGCAAACGTCACCGATAATCTGAAAAACGAAGAAATACCTCGGTTGGTTCGCGAGGCGCTTGTCGTCGATGACCGGATAGCCGACGTAACAAACTTCGAAGTCACACGCGACAAGGACGCTGTTTTCGTCAGCTTTGACGTTATCACCGTCGACGACTTCCGCGTTGGCTTCGATCGAGAGGAGGTAATGGCGAACTAATGGCGATAGAAGAACGATATGCGAGCGAAACACAGCAAGCGATACTCGACCGGATGAAAAACGACATATCTGACGAATTCGACAAACGGGAGTCGTCGCACGTACACGATATGCTTTCGCCGGCATCGATCGAGTTGGCGAAGGCGTATATCGCGCTCGACCAGGTGCTGACGTACGGATTCGCTAACGAAAATACACCGCGCGAATACCTCGAATTACGGGCGGCGGAACTCGGCGTCGAACCGAATCCGGCGACGAAAGCAGCCGGCGAGGTGACGTTTTCCGGCGACGACGCCGAGAATATCCCGTCAGGCACGCGCGTCAGCACAGACGATGATGACCCGATATATGCGGTAACAACGGCGGACGCTTCGATTCCGGCCGGCGGAGGTTCGGTCACAGTCGCCGCGGAAGCGGAGGAAGCCGGCGCCGAGGGAAACGTTGCGGCGGGTGAGCTTACGCTTGTACGCGGGGATTTGTCCGATGTTCTGTCGGTCACAAACGATGAAGCCTTCGAAGGAGGAGCGGATGAAGAGTCGGACGAATCACTATTGGAGCGGTACTATAATCGAGCGCGAAATCCGGGAACATCCGGCAATGCGGCGGACTACCGATCGTGGGCGCGCGAAATATCCGGCGTAACAGATGCGAAAGTGTTTCCGGTATGGAACGGAGCCGGCACGGTAAAGGTCGTCCTGCTCGGTGAAGGCGGTACAGCTCCGGACAGCGCCATTGTCGACGAGGTATCGACACACATCGAAGAAGAACGGCCAATTGGCGCCGACGTAACGACGGTTGCCGCGACAGAGGTCGCTATTGACGTAACAGCGGACGTACAGCTTGCGAGTGGTGCGACGATCAGCGGCGTTACCGCGGACTACGAAGAGGCGCTGACGGAATACCTCGAAGGACTGGCGTTCGAAGACCCGATCGTACGGTACACGCAAATAGCGTCCCTGCTGCTCGATGTGCCGGACATTATCGACTACGACAACCTCACGATGAACGGCGGCACATCAAACATCGAAATGGCGGACGAAGAAGTCGCCATCATCGGGACGGTGACGTTCAATGACGTTACGTAACCGCGATATCAACGAATCCATACGTCGGTACATGCCGGAGTATTACGAAGAATTTACGGCTGTCCAAGAGATCATCGGCGCTGAGGCCGGCGCGTTTGACGGAGCTTTCGATGAAATCCGCGACGTTCTTGCGCAATTTTATCTCGAGACAGCAACGTGGGGGCTTGCGTACTGGGAGGATATTTTCGGCATTCGAACGGACGAAGACAAGCCGCTGAACGAGCGCCGCAGCGTTATCCGGTCGCAGAAGCGCGGACAGGGAACGGTGACGAAAGCGTTTGTGCGCGAGGTTGCCGAATCGTATGACGGCGGGGAAGTCGAAGTAACCGAAGAGTATGCCAACTATAATATCGTCGTTACGTTTATCAGCACGCGTGGCGTTCCGCCGAACCTCGAAGATACGAAACAGGCTCTTCGGAATATCGTGCCGGCGCATTTGACGGTCAATTTCGAGTTTACGTATCTCTTATACAGCGAGTTGGCGAGCGAAGGCGGAACCTACGCGGATGTGGCCGCGCTCGGGCTTACTTACGAGGAATTGAAAGCGTACAAGTACGAATGAATGAACGAAGGAGGCGGATGAATGGCGACAGATAAGCTAAATTTGCCGGAAATAACGGACAATATGACGGCTGATGTGCCGAGAGATATGAACGCACTGGCGGAGGCGGTCGATGGTTCGGCGCAAAAGGACATCGCGCAAGGAACGACAGCGCCGGCGTCGCCTGTTGCGGACGACTTGTGGCTGGATACGACGAGCGCGCCCTACGTGCTGAAACGGTACGACGGCGCGGCGTGGGTCAATGTAGGCGAGTTGCCGCCGGTTGACTCGGTAAACGGACAGACGGGCGCGGTGACGCTAGACAAAGAGGACGTCGGGCTTGCGAATGTAACCAACGATCAGCAGGCGACGAAGACGGAATTTAATGCGCATATTTCCGATGATGCGACAAAGGACAGTAAAGGTCACGTACAAATTGGTGACGGAATAAGTGTTTCAGATGGAGAGATTTCTACATCTAAAAGTGATATAGGAATTGAAAATGTAACGAATGATGAACAAGCAACAAAAACAGAGTTCAACAATCACGTAGGGTCGAGAGGGGAAAGCGTTCATGGATTAGCTACATCAGAAGTTTCAGGTTTTATGAGTCCAAGCGATAAGCAGAAAACGGATGATTTAGAAATCATAGAACATGTAACAGGCAGTTATACAGGGGATGGCAGTGATGGTCGATCAATAGTGATAGGGTTCCGACCAAAGTTGCTATATGTTGTAAACACTAGTATCGCTTGGGGTTGGGTTGCGATTGATGGAGCAGGAGAGTTTTTTGTTCACGAGGCTAGTGGGGGTCACACTTACGGGAATAACATCAGTCTTACATCTAACGGATTTGAAGTATCTTCAGCAAATATAGATGCTAATAACGATGGCGATGTTTATTATTATTACGCTATAGTTTAAAGAAGGAGGTAATTTAATCAATGATAATTAAAAGCAACAAAAGTTTTGAACTTAATTCAACTTTCCCTGATTCGGATTGGTACAATGAAGGCAATTATGTAATTGATGAAACAAAAGAAGAAAACCAAGAATTAATAAAAAAAATAAAAGAACACGCTCCTTATATGGAATTAGTTATTGAAGATGGAGAAATAGTTGATATTGATCCTATGGAAAAGCCACTGGAACCTTTTAAAGAAAGAAAAATAAGCGAGTTATCTTCTGAGTGTAAAGATGAGATTGTAAATAAATTTGAAGCAAGCAACGGCAAAAAGTACAGACTAGAAGTGGAAGACCAGCTTAATATGCAAGGAAAAAAAGATCAATTGGACAGCGATTCCGATATAAATGAAATTGTATGGAGAACATTGAACGATGAAAATATAACCCACACCAAGGAAGAATGGTTGGAAGTTTATAGAGAAGCTTTTGAGCACAAGGAAGATGCTCTATCCAAGAACAAAGAATTGCGTGACCAAGTTAGTGCGTGTGAAACAAAGGAAGAAGTAGAGGCGGTGGAATGGTGATGGAAGTTATCTTCTCTCGTAACACATCGTTACTATCACGGCTGATTCAGAGGTTCACAAACGGAAAATGGAGTCATAATGCCATTAAAATAGACGATTATCATATCTTAGATTCTCGGTTTCCAAAGGGGGTTCAGATTCGCCATTTTGACCTTAAAGATTATGAAGTCGTTGAGGTTGAAGGCGATATTGACGAAGCTATAAAACATGTTGAGAAGCGTTATGATGTTATAAGGTTTATATGGTATGGAATTAAGTTTGGTGATAAGCCATGGAACAATCCAAGTCAAATGATATGTAGTGAGTTGATTGCGGAGGCGGCGCACGATTCTAACTTGAAAGGCAAAACGCCGAATGAGCAATATAAATATCTGAAAAGTAGATAGCGTGGATTATGCGCAATAACACGAAACTCCCGAAAGGAGGTGGAATATGCCCGAATTACTAACGCAAAACGACGCCGAACGCCGCAAAGTCAACGCGGACACGTGGCACGCCGCCGGTTATTCCGGCACAGGCACGACCCTCGTCTGCATCGACGACAAATCGGCACCGCACGCGCACATGGCGTCCTACGCGGAATCGCCGCATCTCGATGCCGGCAGCGTAGTCGGCCACGGCACGAACGTCGCCCAATGCGCGCACGAGTTTGCTCCCGGCGCGCGGGTCGTCCTCGTCCGGTCCAATGACGAAGGCCGGCAGTGGATTCGCGACAACGCGGCCGACATCGACGTCATCAACGTGTCGCGAAGCGCCGGCCGTCACCTCGCCGAATATTCCTACGGATTTCTCGAATCCTTCGACATACCGGTCGTCTGCTCATCCGGCAATGACGGGGATGACCGCGTCAATTACCCGTCACGCTTCGAGTGGACGCTTTCAATCGGCGCCCTCGAGGAAGACGGCGAAATGGCCGACTACAGCAACGGCGGCGAGCGGCTGGACTGCGTTGCGCCGACGGACATTTACGTGCTGAATAGCGAGAAGCGTCCGCATAAATTTAACGGCACAAGCGCATCGGCGCCGGCAACTTCCGGCCTGCTCGCTTGCTACGTGCAATGGCGCCACAAGCACGGCCGAGGCCGGCTGACGACGGAGGACGCCCGGCAGTTTATCCGCGAAAATTGCGAAGAAATCGAAGGCTACGCGTACGGCGCGGGTCTTTTTTGTTTGCCGGCGGAATTGCCCGATGTGCCGGAATCAGACGAAAAATCATCGGAAGACCGTGAGGAAAATCCGAAGGAGGAGGACGACGAAATGGTGAAAGAACCGAAGGAATTTACGGACGTTCCTGCCGATTTTTGGGCGTATGACGACATTCAGCTTTGCGTCCAGCACGGCCTTGTCAGCGGCTACGAGGACGGCTCGTTCGACCCGAATGGCGGGCTGACCCGCGCCCAATATTGCGCCATAAAAGCCGCAGAAATCCGCGCTGAACAGGCGGACGACTAACGGACAGAAAGGAGGCGGTAACGTGTCGGAGGAAGACAACGAAAAACTAGCGGCAAGCATCGAAAAGCTGTCCGACGTCATGTACGATATTCGCGATCGGGTCACTCGGATGGAAGAGCGGCAAACGCGCGTTGAATACATCGAAGACGAAACGCGAACGGCACGGTCGGACGCAGAGCGGGCGAATACGAGAATTGACGCCGTCGAACAGCGGCTCGACGAACACGACGCGAAATGGCGCGAGGACCGTACGGAAAAGCGGTGGGTATGGACGGCCATTATTGCGATAGTTGGAACGATAGGGGTGCCCATCATTATCGCTTTTATATAGGTGAGGCCGGTTAGCTCCGCGACTACCGCAGGAAACGGAATCGGAGCGCCGGCCTCGCGTTTACATTACCACGAAAGGAGGCGGTCGTCAATGGCGAAAACAATCGCCGTGGACATCGGCCACGGCACGGACACAAGCGGCAAAGGCGTCACACACGGCGGCCAATTCTACGCGGAACACTCGTTTAACTCCGACGTCGGCTTGCGGTTGCAGGCGGAACTCGAACGGCATGGCTTTCGCGTATGGTTGCCGCAACCGGCGAACAGCGCCGAAGTCGGCCTGTCGGAACGCACCACGAAAGCCAACGACCGCGGCATCGACCTATTTTGGTCGATTCACGCAAATGCGGGCGGCGGCTCCGGCGTGTGCGCGTTCTACTGGAACACCTCGACAGCCGGCCGGCAACTGGCGGAGGCTTTTGCGAAGGAAATGCAGGCGGCCGGCTTTGCGCTGCATGGCGGCGGCACACACGCGGGCGAGCGCGGCAAGTGGACGAACCTACACGTCACACGCGAAACCGCCATGCCCGCCGTGCTTGCGGAAAATGGCTTCATGGACAACGCGCAGGACTTCGAAGGCATCTTCGGCAGTGACCGCGAGTCTTACCGGCAACGCGTCGCGGAAACGCACGCAAAGGTAATCTGCGGCCACTTCGGCGTAGCGTACAAGCCGGCCAGCGCCGAATCAAGCGCAAAGGAGGGCGAGTATATGGAGCTGAACGAAACCCGGCACGGCCGCCAAGTCGACATTCTCGAGCAGTTGGCGGAAAAAGGGCTGATTCACGAAAAGCACGCGGCGGAAATGAAAGCGGGCGAATGGCGGCAGGCTGACGCGATTTACGTGTTGTACGAAATTTATGCGCGAGAATTGCTGAAATAATTCGGAATTAACGAAAGGAGATCGATCATCATGGCGAATCTTAAACGGAAGAATCTCAAAAAGCTGGCGACACCTGTTGCGGCCATCGTCGGCATGGCAGCTGCGGCCTTTTTCGGCCTCGACGAAACAGCGGTCAATGACGCGGTGGAAGGGCTGATTTATTCCGTCCTAACCGTCCTCGGCGTATTCGGCGTGTTTGCGAATAACGATAAAGGCGGCGACAACGGCGACGAAAAGTAAACGGCAGGCGGGCGTCATATTACGGCGTCCGCGTACATAAAATTACGAGGAAAACGTTGCCATCCGAAACCAATTTCGGTAAAATGGCGTATATAGTACCGAAGAATTACTACGAAAGGGGTCGATCATTTTGCGAAAGCACCGGAAGAACCGAAAGTTAGCGCTTGCCTTCGGGCTGGCCGCGACATTGACGCTTGCTGCGTGCGGCGGTGGTGGCGGCGAAAGTGAATCCGAACAATCATCGGGAAGTGGCGGAAATAATTCGGAAACCACTGCGGAGGAACAGCCGGCAAACACGAACGATTCCGAGAAAACGTCCGGAAATAATTCGGAAAGTAACGACGAAAGTGGCGACGAGGAGTCCGGTAATGACGGCACGCTGACCGAGGTCGGCGAAACAACGTCGAACCAACAAAGCGATGAAGTCGAATTACTCGCAGTAAATGATGATGTAGGGACGCTGGAAACCGGCGGAATGGTCTTTGATGTCGAATTTGTCAAAGTTCTCCGGAGTAAATTGACGGACGAATATTACAACGGGAATGGATCGCAATTTTTCGAAGCGAAAGAATTTTGGACGGTACAAGTTAAAGGAAGCGTCACAAACAACGCCGACCAAACGCTATTCCTTACGCCAACAGCCGAGGCGGTAACTAGCACCGGGAAACAACTCGGAAAAGATTCGGACATCGGCGGCGGTGAATTAACCGGGGAATATCACGCAGGTGTTACGAAGGAAGGAAGTTACGGGTTTGTATCGTACGAACCGATCGATGCCGAAGCGCTCGAATGGGTACGCCTCTACGCGGATAAACCATTCGACGCGGAAACATACGATCCGACCGGCGAAAAAGCCGATTTACAAGTTCCGTTAAAATAACGAAACACAAACGCCCTCTTATCGGTTTAGGCCGGTAGGAGGGCGCTTTTTTTGTCTTATTTCCGATTCTTCCGGTCAAATACGCTGTTCAGCGGGCTATGTTTCCGGTGTTGCATAATAAGGTCGCTGTCCGCCATATTGACGTACTTTTTGACCATCGACGCGTCCGTGTGTCCGAGAATCTGCTGCAGGCTGAACGGATCACCACCGTCGAGAATATACAGCAACGCGCCGGTATGTCGCAAAACATGCGGACTTACGCGCTTGTTCGTAATGCCTGTCTCTTCCTTTATTTCCGTGAGCCTTTTGCGGAACGTAGCGGCGTCCAGCGGATATCCGTCGTAGGTTACGAACAGGTGGTCGGTCATAAAATCCTCCGTCTCGATCATGTACTCGTGTAAATAACGGAGGGAATGCGGCGACAACGGCACAAGCCGCGTTTTCTTCGTTTTCGTATTGTCGGCATCCAGTCGGATGATCCCTTCGCGTAAGTCCACGTTATCCCGTTTCATAGCGACAACCTCCGACACACGCGCCATTGTATCGAGCATCGTTAGGATGATCGTGATTTCCCGGAAGCCAACGAACCGCGTGTCGTCGATGACGTTGAGCAGCCGTTTGACCTCGTCCGGTGTCAGCGCGTCGACGCGGTCGTCCGGCACCTTGACCGGCTTGAACGTTTCGTGAATCGGCTCCGTGATATGCCCTTCCTCGTAACACCACCGCAAAAAGGCACGGGTTGTCCGAATGCGAACGTTCATCGTCGTTTTAGCGAGGCCGCGGTCCGCCATCGATTCGATATAACCAACGAACACATCTGACGTAATATCCTCGTTCACCAAGTCCGGCAGCCCTTCCGCCTCTTCGAGATAGTCGATAAACCAATCGTAATGCGTGTAGTACCCTTGTATCGTCATCCGCGCGAATCCTTGCGTTTTCTTCAACGCCATGTATCGCTCGAACAGCTCCGACAGGCTCAGATAAGCCGCCGGGTTGTGGTTGACCCCGCGCCGCACGCCAAATTTACGTTTGCGCGACGACGACTGCACGCGGTTATGCTGCGCCTTTCCTTTGAGCGCCATAAACGAAAAACCTCCCGTCAATAGTTTGCGGAAGGTGTCGTCTCTATCGTATAATTCCGGGGTGGCCGCCGATAGTTTCCGAAATAGTTTTCCGCCGTTGTGGCGGATTACAACGGTTAAACTGTCGGGGAATCTCCGATTCAATCTGCGGAAAATCTTCGGCTTCAATCTCCGCCCAAATCGCCGAATCCCTTGCGAGAGTAGGCGTGAAATGGCGGGACCGTCTGGGAATCGAACCCAGCGGAGACGGCACGCGCCTCCCGGAAGTTTTGAAGACTTTGGCGTGCACCAGCATCGCAACCGGCCCCAATTTTTCGATACGGAACGTATTTTACGCCTTCCTCGAAAACAATGCAACAACTCCGTTTTATTTTCGTTGGTTTTCAACATGTAGTAAGATAAAAGACAAAGAAGGCGCTTGACAGTAAAAAGGCGGGAATAGATATGGCAAAGCGTATGTACACCATTGGGATGGCCGGACATATTGATCACGGCAAGACGGCGCTGACCAAAGCACTTACAAATTACGATACGGACCGTTTAAAAGAAGAAAAAGAGCGGAACGTTTCGATAGAACCCGGATTCGCCCCGCTCCAGCTGAGAGAGGATATGGATGTCTCGATTATCGATGTTCCGGGGCATGAACGTTTTATCCGGCAGATGATTGCTGGTGTAGCGGGCATTGACGCCGTGGTATTGACGGTCGCGGCCGATGAAGGTGTGATGCCGCAGACAAAAGAACATCTTGAAATATTAACCCTTCTTGGAGTGACCGGCGGACTCATCGCCGTGACAAAAGCAGATAAAGTGGAGGAGGATCTTCTGGAACTGGCTGGGGAGGACATTCGTGCGGAAGTGCAGGGCACCCCGTTTGAACAGGCGGAAATGGTATTTGTCGACAGTTTGACCGGAAACGGGGTGGAACAGGTGCGCACGGTTATGACGAATATGCTGGACCGCCTTTTTGCCCGGGATGCCAGAGGGGCGTTCCGTCTGCCGATTGACCAAGTGTTCTCTGTACATGGGCAGGGAACCGTCGTGCGCGGGACAGTGTATGAAGGACAGATTGAAGAAGGAGACACGGTGCAGATGCTTCCCCTTCGAAAAAAGGGGAAGATCCGTCAGTTGCAGCGTCACGGAATCCGGGTGCCAAAAGGAATCGCAGGGCAGCGCCTTGCCATGAATATAGGCGGAGTGGATAAAGAAGAGCTGAAACGGGGCGACGTTGTTGTCTCGGCAGAACATTACGTAACGACCGAACGGTTGAACGTGGTGCTTTATACATCAAAAGAAGCGGTGTATGCTTTGAAACAGCGCGGACAGGTAAAACTCCACCTTGGTACGGCAGAGGTTTTCGGCACGATTGTTTTTTTTGACCGGAACGTGCTCGAACCCGGCGGAAAACAGGAAGTGTTATGTCAGCTTGTGCTGGACGAGCCGGTCGTAACAAAAAGGGCGGATCGTTTTATTTTACGCAGGCCCTCCCCGATGGAGACGGTTGGAGGAGGCTGGATTCTGAATCCGAAGGCAGAACGGATGCGTTTTGGCCGGGGGTCCATCGAAAAGCTGGAGCAGGAAAAGCAGGGCACTCCTAAAGAGCATGTCAAAGAAGCGCTTCGCGAACACAAGTGGTTGAACACCGAAGAGCTGGCAAAAGAAACAGGACTGCTGCAGGAAGATGCCGGGGCTGTTGTGGCGGACCTTCTTCAAAAAGGGGAGGCCAAAACGTACAACAACCAAAAAACAGTGCTGCGGGAGATTTATGATGACTACATCGGGGAGATGCTGGCGGAGCTGCACACGTTTCACGAGCAGTACCCGCTTCGCATCGGGAAAAATAAACAGGAACTTTCTCTTTTGGCATCGGGGGAACTGCCTAAGGAACTTGCCGAACGTTTTTTGGAAGAAGCGGTGGAACAGGGCGGAATATTACGGCAGAAACAGTACGTTGCAGCATTTTCCCATACTCCTTCCTATCCAAAAGGCTGGGAGCGCAGAATGGAACAGGCCCGGAGCAGCTGGCACCAGGACGGTATCGCCCCGAAGCCGTGGGACGAATACATGGAAGAACAGGGAATACCGGAAAACATAAGAAGCGAGTTCCGCTATGCACTCCTTCAGTCCGGGGAGGCGTCTCCCATGGACGACAGGCATATAAGAGATGTTTCGAAACTGCAGGAGGCAGCGGGAACACTTCATGCCTCCTATCCGGAGGCTTTTACTCTGCAGCAGGCGAAAGAGGTGCTGCCGGTGTCGAGAAAGTTTCTCGTTCCTTTTCTGGAGTGGCTGGATGAACAGAAGTGGACCAAGTGGGAAAATGAACAACGAGTCTGGAGACATCCATATGACAACCGCATCTAAACCGCTCTCGGTCCTGTATCTGACGCCGTATTACTACACCGGAAGAGGAAACGCAGCCACCGCTGAACGCATGAAAACCTACCTGGAACGAGCAGGTTACCACGTCATGGTGCATGCATTTGAAGAAGAGGACGAGCCATTGGATGAAAAGCTTGAACAAGCAGATATCGTGCATGCCCTTCATGTACGGCGGACCGCGGAGTTTGTGAAAGCGTACGGACTGTTCATCAAACAGCCGCTTGTGTTAACGAGCGGCGGGACAGATATTAATATCGATCTGCAGGATGCCGGAAAAAAGCAGGACATGAAACAGCTGCTCGCCAAAGCCGGGGCATTAACAGTGTTTACCGAAGATGCAAAACAGAAAATACTCAAAGGCTTTCCGTGGCTTTCAGGTAAAGTGACGGTCATACCCCAGGCTGTGGATCTGCCGGAAGGAGAACCAAAAGCGCCGCGGTTCTTACCTGAGGGATCACCGAAGCTTCTCCTTCCGGCCGGCCTGCGCCCTGTGAAAGACATATTTTATGTATGCGGCGCTCTTCAGGAGAACATCTCCCGGTTTCCGGACCTTCAGCTGCTGGTCGTAGGAGAGGGGATGGATGAAAAGGTGCAGCAGGAGGTGGAGAAAAGGGAAGCGGAGCTGTCCTGGTTCTCCTGGCATCCGCCTGTTAAACGAAAGAATATGAAGGCTTTTTATCAATGGGCGGATGTCGTGCTGAACACCTCCGTCTCGGAGGGGCAGCCGATGAGTCTCCTGGAAGGCATGGTTCACGGGGTGCCTGCTCTTGCGAGAAGGAACGGAGGCAATGAAAGCATTATTGATTCCGCCGGAAACGGCTGGCTGTTTTCAACACCGGAAGACTTCGTGAAGATTCTCGAGACGTTGATGCAGGACCCTGTATTGTACCGGCGGACGGCCGCTCAAGCAGAAAAATACGCTGCCCGGTACCATCACCCGGAAGACGAAGCGGCCAGGTACATGGCTCTGTATGATTCACTCCGGCAGTGAGCACCCTCTCCCGGGCGTTTCAGATTTCTTTACATATACCGTAAATAATGATACTTTATCTGCGCGTTTTTTGTTCGATAACCGAATAGATGAAACAACGACACCAAACAGGGGGTACATTAAAATGAAAAAGCCATTCATCGGAGTAATTGCTTCGTTTGCGCTTATGCTCGGAGCATGCGGCGGGGGCACAGGAGATAATGAGGAAAACGAGGGAGAAAGCAGCAGCGGCAGTGATTCCGGTGAAGAACTGGAAGTAGCTGTCATACCGGCCCAGTCGGCAGGGGAAATGCAGGACGGCCTGGATGCGCTCGAGAACACGTTAAATGAGTCCATGGACCGCAGCGTTTCCGTGGATCACTTTCCAAGCTATAATGCTGTGGTGGAAGCTCTTAATTTCGGCCGTATCGATCTTGCTTATTTAGGTCCGCTCACATACGTCATTGCCAATGAAGAAAGCGGAGCTGAAGCAATCCTCACCCAGGAAATTGACGGTAAACCGTACTACTATTCCTACATTATATCCCATGTTGACAAGCCTTGGGACAGTCTCGATGAAATGCTCGAACAGCCGGATGACGTTAATTTTGCGTTCGGCAGTGTATCTTCTACTTCCGGATCGTTAATGCCGGGTCTTGAACTGAGAGACCGCGGGGTTTTTGAATCGGAGGAAAACCATGATTTTGCCTCGGTGCGTTATACCGGATCCCATGATGTGACGGCCAATGCAGTCGCAAACAATCAAGTGGATGCCGGTGCGATTGACAGCGCCATTTACAACGAGCTTGTGGAAGCAGGCACGATTGATGAAAGCAACGTGAAAAAAATCTGGGAATCAGACCAAATCTACCAGTATCCCTGGGCGGCCCGCTCCGGTATGAGTGATGAGTTAAAACAGCAGTTTCAGGACGCTTTTACCGGGATAGAAGATGAACAGATTCTTGACATCTTCGGGGGCGCATCGGCCTTTGTGGAAACCGGTCACAGCAGCTATGAAGATATTGCCCAGGCAGCCTCGGATTTTGGCATGCTGAACATGGACAGTGTCGAAGAATAGCGCCCGTTTGATGTTAAAGGAGCAGAAGAAATGACCTGGTTAAAAAAAAGAGCGTGGGTATACGGGCTTCTGCTTGCAGTGTTTACGTGGTGGAGCATGGGCAAAACCGAATTTGAATGGAGTAAATTTCAGGAGTTTGGCGACACCGTTACGTTTGTGCGGGAAAAGTTCTCTCCACCTTCGTGGGACATATCCCCGAATTTGATTGATCCGGCACTGGTGACGCTTGCGATTGCATTTCTCGGTACGTTTTTTGCGCTTTTGACTGCGGTTCCCCTCAGTTTTGCTGCAGCTAAAAATACGGCAGCGAATCCGGTTTTGTATTACCTGCTTCGTTTTTTTCTGTCGATTCTAAGGTCCATCCCTGAAATTGTGTTCGGGCTTATCTTCGTCGTTGCACTCGGTCTCGGGCCGTTTCCGGCGGTGATCGCGATTCTGCTTCACAATATCGGCGTACTCGGCAAATTAATCTCGGAGCTCATTGAAGCGGCTGACCCGGGTCCTCAGGAAGCAATGAAATCGGTCGGATCCGGACGACGGATTGGTAATCTTTTCGCGGTGGTCCCCCAAATCTGGCCGAACGTTCTGTCCCATTATTTCTACCGATTTGAGGTGGCCATCCGAACGTCTCTGATTCTCGGTTTTATCGGAGGCGGCGGGATCGGCCAGCAGCTGATTAATGATTTCAACAGCTTTAATTACACAGCTGTAACCGTTGAAGTCCTGTTTATTATGCTGCTTGTTATTGCAGTGGATCTGTTCGGTGCTTTTGTCCGGAAACGTGTTATTTAGCCTGATGGAAAAGAGGGATCGGATTGATTGAGCTGGACGATGTGACAGTTTATTACCCAAAAGCAGAGGAGCCGGCGGTGCATGGCGTGAATCTTTCGCTTCAGCCGGGAGAATTCGTGTGCGTTCTCGGCCCGAGCGGTGCCGGCAAATCGACATTAATCCGCACGATTAATGCGCTTCAGCCGGTAACATACGGGCAGGTTCTTATTCAGGGGGAAAATGTCCAAGAAATGCTCGAAGCACAAAAGCGGGCATGGCGCAGCCGGGCAGGGATGATTTTTCAGCATTTTCATCTGATTCCAAGATTGACGGTGCAGCAGAATGTATTAACCGGATTGTTTGGAAAACGCCGGGCATTTTTGAATGCTGTCGGTTTTTTCAGTCAGAGTGAAAAGCAAAAAGCCGAACGCGTTCTCGAGGAAGTAGGACTGGTTGATATAGCCGGTCGCCGGGTGGAAGCGCTGAGCGGAGGGCAGAAACAACGCGTTGGTATTGCGCGCGCTCTTATGCAGGAACCGGAGGTGTTTCTTGGAGATGAGCCGGTGGCAAGCCTGGATCCGGGAACGGCCCGGTCGGTGTTTGGCATATTGAAGGATATACACGAAAAACAACAGTTGATGTCGCTCATTAATGTTCATGATGTTGCGTTAGCCAAGTCCTTTGCAACAAGGGTCATCGGCCTTGCCGGCGGGGAAATAATTTATGACGGCCCCCCGGATGAACTGGACAGCAAAAACCTGGAGATGATTTACGGAAAAGCAATTCATATCTGAAAAGAAAAACCGAAGCAGCACCTGCGAAAGCAGATGGACCTGTAATAAAAGGCTTCCGATTATCAAAAATGATAGTCGGAAGCCTTTTTCTATAGTGCCTTTTATACTCCGGGCCTTTCATTGATTGTGGCCCAGGAAGGTCGTTTTGTTCTGGTTTTGTTTTCTGCCATGCTTATTTTACCTGAATGGCGTGGTTCTTCTTTTGTTCAACCGTACCGATGACGGCTGTTTCGGTTTTTCCCTGCTTGTGCATGGCATCCACGTACTGCTCAGCTTCCTCAGGGTTCATGGCAGCAAGTAGTCCGCCGGACGTGATCGCATCACAAAGAATGCTGGCGGTGAGTTCGGAGACGCTTTCGTCTTTCCATATCTGTTCCTTCAGATACGATGCATTGGCCTTTGAACCTCCGGGCATCACTCCCTGTTCCGCCAGTTCACGTGCTCCTTCAAGAACAGGCACATCACTGGAGTGGAAAGTGAATGTTACATCGGAGGCATCGGCCATTTCAAATCCATGGCCGAGAAGCCCAAAGCCCGTCACGTCTGTCACAGCGTGCGGATCGAAAGACTTTAATGTTTCGGCGGCGGTATCATTGAGCTCCGCCATCACGCTGGTCACTTTTTCTTCCTGTTCGGGGGTGATGCGGTTTCGTTTAATAGCCGTTGTGAGTATACCGACACCAATCGGCTTCGTCAGCACAAGCACGTCACCGGGACGAGCCCCTTTGTTGGTCCATACCTTGTCCGGATGAACGATGCCGGTGGCGGCAAGGCCGTATTTTGGTTCCTGATCATCGATTGAATGTCCGCCTGCAATGGCGGCTCCGGATTCGTCCACTTTATCGGAAGAACCTTTCATTATTCCGGCAAGAATATCGTCAGGCAGGTCATTAATCGGGAAACCGACGATGTTAAGAACAGTGGTCGGTCTGCCTCCCATTGCATAGATATCACTTAATGCATTTGCCGCGGCAATCTGGCCGAACATGTAAGGATCATCAACGATTGGTGTGAAATAGTCGACGGACTGAACGAGGGCGATCTCGTCCGTTAGTTTATAGACGCCGCCATCATCGGATGTATCCACCCCTACAATGAGGTTGGGGTCTTTTTCTCTTTGTGGTAAATGACGCAGTACCTGCGTCAGGTCCTCAGGACCGATTTTGCATCCTCATCCAGCTTTAGTGGAAAGGCTGGTCAATTTAATGTTTTCTTCTCTGCTCACTTCATCCACCTCCTTGCTGACTTCATTATTATCAGTATAATTGGTTTGTTTGCATGTACACAATCAATACACTAAAATGATGTTAAAAAGCGGGTACAGAAAGGAAGATGAAGATGAAAATAAGAATTGAATTCTGCATGCAGTGAAATTACGCTCCAAAAGCCGTGGGTCTCGCGGATACACTATATAACGTTCATGGAGCAGCCATCGAATCGATAGAATTGGTCACTGGTTCCGGTGGTGTATTTGAAGTGACGGCAGATAACAACATTGTTTATTCCAAAAAAGAAACCGGTACATTTCCGGACGAAAAGGAACTGGCTGAAGAAATAGGCAGAAAGCACGGATGAAGGTTGACAGATGGAGCGGGTTATGAAGCAAGCCGGCCGTTTTTTCGGCATAGGACCCTGAAAGAGCAGGTGAACCGAACGTGAAAGAAAAGCTGAGATGGATACCGCCTGTGCACGAATTGCAGAAAAAGGAGAGGTTTCAGCAGGTAAAGGAAGAACTGGGCAATGAACGTCTATTGACAGATTGGCTCCGTACGGAAATAGGAATGCTGAGAGAAGGGTGGCTGCAGGAGTCGGGTCCTGATCTTTCTTCCCGGGAAGAGGTTGAAACCTATTTGTTTGAGCAGGTATCCAACCGCCTTCACGCATTTGGTGAAAGCCGTCTGAAGCGTGTTATCAACGCCTCCGGTACTATCCTCCATACGAATCTGGGACGGGCCAGCATGAGTATGGGAGCGGTCAAAAAAGCGGGAGAGGCAGCCGCCGGCTACTCAAGTCTTGAATACGACATTGCTTCGGGCAGCCGCGGATCACGGCATGATATTCTCGAAGATTTGATACAGACTGTGACCGGTGCGGAAGCGGCAATGGTGGTCAATAATAACGCGGCTGCGGTTTACATGGTGTTAAAAGCACTGGCTGAAACAAAGGAAGTGATTGTCTCACGTGGACAGCTCGTTGAGATAGGCGGTTCGTTCCGTGTCTCTTCCATTATGGAGGAAAGCGGAGCAAAACTTGTGGAAGTCGGGACGACGAACAAAACCCACCGGCGTGACTATGAACAGGCAGTCGGCCCGGATACAGCGATGCTTATGAAGGTGCATACCAGTAATTTTAAAACGATTGGATTTACTGAAGAAGTGCCGCTTTCGGAATTGGCAGAGACAGCCGCAGCACAACAGGAAGAAATGATAGTTTACGAGGATTTGGGGAGCGGCGCTCTGTATGACTTTAAAGAGCACGGAATCGGATCGGAACCTACCGTAAAAGAAGCGCTTGCCACCGGTGCCGACCTGGTGACCTTTTCAGGGGATAAACTTCTCGGAGGTCCGCAGGCCGGAATAATAGCAGGCCGGAAGAAATGGATAGACCGTCTGAAAAAACACCAGCTGGCGCGGGTTCTCCGCGTCGATAAAATGACGATCGCAGCGCTTGAGGAAACATTAAAAGCCTACATTACAAAAAGGGAAAGAGATATACCGGCCGTCCGTATGGTACTGGAAACAAAAGAAGAAGTGAAAGAGCGGGCCGGAACATTTCTGGCTTCTCTCGGGCTGTCAACCTGGAAAGCGGCTGTTGAAGATGATTTTTCCAAAGTAGGAGGAGGGACGATGCCCGAAGTTGAACTTCCAACGGCTGTCGTCGCCGTTACGCCGTCATCCATATCGGCTGAAGAAGCGGCTTCACGTCTTCGCATGGATTCTGATCCACCGATTGTAGTCCGGGTGAAAGAGGAGAAAATTCTTTTTGATGTGCGCACTCTTACAGAGGAAGAAATGGAAGTCGCTGCCTCAGCACTTTCCAGGCTTGAAAAACAGGGAAAGCCCTATTTGGAAAATGGTTTTTTCTAAAAAAATTATTTATATTTGATATGAGTTTTGCTATTCTTAAATAGGGAAAGCCCTGGCTTTTTGACAAACAGAAAGAGGAAATCATTTATTTCGACATTTTTTCGTTTCTGTTCTATCATAGTATAAGAGGAGGGACTACATATGAGTGCTTATCAGGATGTATTTAATGCCCGTAAGTCTTTTACGTCCAACGGAAAAACGTATCACTATTATGACATTAAAGCACTGGAGGGAGCCGGTAACGGTAATGTTTCGAAGCTTCCGTTTTCGGTGAAAGTGCTGCTTGAGTCTTTACTTAGACAGCTCGATGGCAAAGTCATCAAAAAAGAACATGTAGAAAGTCTTGCAGGATGGGGAACAAACGAAGGAGGCACAGAAGATGTGCCGTTTAAACCTTCCCGTGTTATCCTCCAGGATTTCACCGGTGTACCTGCAGTAGTGGACCTTGCTTCCCTGCGCAAAGCAATGGCCGACATGGGTGGAAGTCCCGACAAAATCAACCCGGCTATTCCGGTTGACCTTGTCGTTGACCATTCCGTCCAGGTAGACCGCTTTGGTACTCCGGATTCACTGGAACGGAATATGAACCTGGAATTTGAACGCAATGAAGAGCGCTACAAGCTGCTCAGCTGGGCAACGAAAGCGTTTGATAACTACCGCGCTGTTCCGCCCGCTACCGGTATCGTCCACCAGGTTAACCTGGAATATCTGGCGTCTGTTGTTCACACGAAGGAAACAGAGAACGGTGAGGTGGACACTTTCCCGGATACACTTGTCGGAACAGACTCCCACACAACAATGATCAACGGACTTGGTGTTCTCGGCTGGGGTGTCGGCGGTATCGAAGCGGAAGCAGGCATGCTGCAGCAGCCTTCTTATTTCCCCGCACCGGAAGTCGTAGGCGTGCGCCTGAAAGGTTCTCTGCCAAACGGCGCCACTGCTACCGACCTGGCTCTGAAAGCGACACAGCTTCTGCGTGAAACAAACGTAGTAGGCAAGTTTGTCGAGTTCTTCGGTCCCGGCCTGAAAGAAATGCCGCTGGCGGACCGTGCCACCATTTCCAATATGGCGCCGGAATACGGAGCGACCTGCGGGTTCTTCCCGGTTGACCAGGAGTCGCTGAATTACATGCGTTTGACGGGCCGTTCCGAAGAACACATTGATATGGTGGAAGCTTATGCAAAAGCCAATAACATGTTCTATGAAGACGGTGCGGAAGAACCGGAATTCACAAAAGTGGTGGAACTCGATCTTTCTTCGATTGAACCGAGTCTTTCGGGACCAAAGCGCCCGCAGGATCTCATTCCAATGTCCGAGATGAAAAAGACATTCAATGAGGCGCTGACAGCCCCTGCCGGAAACCAGGGATTCGGACTGGCACCGGAAGATGTGGATAAGAAAGTGAAAGTAACCCATCCAAACGGCAAAGAGTCTGAAATGGAAACAGGTGCCGTAACGATTGCGGCTATCACAAGCTGTACGAACACATCGAATCCTTATGTTATGATCGGAGCAGGTCTTCTGGCGAAAAATGCCGTGGAGAAAGGACTCGATGTTCCGGAATATGTAAAAACTTCCCTCGCGCCGGGGTCTAAAGTTGTTACACGCTACCTTGAAGATGCCGGGCTGATGCCGTATCTGAACGAACTTGGGTTTAACCTTGTCGGCTACGGCTGTACGACCTGTATCGGAAACAGCGGTCCGCTTCCGGAAGAAATTGAAAAAGCCATTGCCGACAACGACATGCTTGTTTCATCCGTGCTCAGTGGTAACCGTAACTTTGAAGGACGTATTCATCCGCTCGTCAAAGCCAACTACCTGGCATCTCCGCCGCTTGTTGTGGCCTATGCACTGGCGGGAAATGTGAACTTTGATATGAACCATGATTCCTTCGGTAAAGATGAAAACGGCAGCGATGTATATTTTGCAGATCTCTGGCCTTCCGCTGAAGAAATCAAGAACTTTGTTCATGAGAACGTTTCTCCGCAGCTTTTTAAAGATGAATATGAGAGCGTGTTTGACAATAATGAACGCTGGAATAAACTTCAATCCGACGATAACCCTGAACTGTACGACTGGGATGACGAATCCACCTACATTCAGAATCCTCCGTTCTTTGAGGAAATGTCGGAAGAACCGGATGATATCAAGCCGCTGAACGATCTGCGTGTCATCGGGAAATTCGGGGATTCGGTTACGACCGACCACATTTCTCCGGCAGGAGCGATTGCCAAAGACAGCCCGGCCGGCAGGTACCTGACAGATAAAGGCTTGAAACCATCCCAGTTTAATTCATATGGTTCAAGACGTGGTAACCATGAAATCATGATGCGTGGTACGTTTGCCAACATCCGTATTAGAAACCTTCTTGCCCCCGGTACAGAAGGCGGGTATACAACATACTGGCCGACCGGTGATGTGATGGCCATTTATGATGCCGCCATGAAATATAAAGAAGATAATACCGGCCTGATGGTCATCGCCGGCAAGGACTACGGCATGGGAAGTTCACGCGACTGGGCCGCAAAAGGAACCAACCTTCTCGGCATCAAGACGGTTATCGCCGAAAGCTTTGAACGGATTCACCGCAGTAACCTGGTATTGATGGGCGTACTGCCGCTTCAGTTCCAGGAAGGGGAGAACGCTGAAACATTAGGACTCACCGGGGAAGAAACGTTCAACGTGAAGGTTGATAATAATGTCACGCCGCACGAACTTGTAGAAGTGGAAGCTTCTGCACCTGACGGCAAAACCACGACATTCAAGGCGGTTGCCCGTTTTGACAGTGATGTGGAAATGGATTATTACCGGAACGGCGGTATCCTGCAGCTCGTCCTTCGTGACAAACTTGCAGAAGTGGAACAGGAAAAGAGAGTGTAACAGAAATCCTGCCGGGTCTTACGGGACCCGGTTTTCCCCTCCCTTCAATAAAATTTCACGTACCGTAATAATATATAAAAATCCGATAGCATCTAAAAAATAAAATCCAGCATTTCACTTGTCAAACAGGCAGGCAGAACAGATAATAGTAAAAGGGACAGGTAGTGAATTTTCAGGAGTGGACAAATGGGATGTTTAAATATGTATAATTCAAATAAGACAGAACGGCACGTCTTAAAAGCAAAGCCGGTCATTATGATACTGCTTCTGCTTTACTTGGCCGTTTTATTTTATGTTACACTGTTTGCCTGGAATCATGGTTCTTCATATGGACCTGTAGGACCAGGGGGCAGAAACTACAATTTGGAATTTTTCCGCAGCATTTACAGTATCGCAGTATACAGCTCGGATCCAGTAGACCCTGTCGTCATTCTGGGAGGTAATATTGTAATGTTTTCCCCTTTCGGAGTATTAACGGCATTACTGCTGATACATAGTAAAAAAGTATGGTGGTTGGTGCCGGGTTTATCCATCCTTCTTTCTTTATTTATTGAAATAAACCAATACATTTTCACCCACCGTGTGGCAAATGTAGACGATGTTTTTCTAAATACTGTTGGAGGTGTAATGGGGCTTCTGCTTATTATGGTTATCGGCAGGAGGCTGCCGCGCTTGCAGACAAGAGAACTTGAGAAGGATAATATGTAACCTGAACGGCAGCTCTTGAATGAATGAAATCCTTGAGGAAGAAAGGAGAGGGAAAGATTGGATGAAAAGGAATTCCAAAAGGCCGTGTCGACAGCTGAAGATTGGGAAGCAGGCCGGGTTTTTATGTCCCTTGAAGACATTCGGGAATGGCTTCATCAGTTAAATGAAGATCATCAAAAAGAGAGAAAGCTGGCCTCAAAATTGTACGGGTTGATGGCGCGGGACCGGTTTTCCCAGTATCAGCAGTTTGACCCACTCGTAAAAAGCTGGCTGCAAAAAGGAGAAAGACTTTTCAGCAATGAACCTGTACTGAAGAGTCTTTCCAGAGTGCAGCAGCTCTTTACGATGAAAGATGCTGTGTTCACGTATCCTCTTCCTTCCATTAGGGAAACGGACCAGAGCAGTGCCAGAAAAAAAGCTGCAGAACAGTTGAAGCATGCAGCAAACCACGAGATAGAAAATCTGAAAGGAATAAAGGAATGGCTGGATTATCCAGATGATTATCTTGAAGAGGCGGCACAGGCTTATGATGTAGATCTCACTGCGATCCGCCATCTGCTGGATGAGGCTTTTTCCGGTTACCATCAATTAAAGGAAGCTGCGGAGGAATATCTTCATACTGTATCCGGTTCTTTTTACTCTCCGGAGCAAGTGAAGAAGATGAAAACGGTTTTGAATGAACTGTTGGAATACAGCCGGCGCTGGCAGGAGTTAATGAATCACGAGAGTTTGTCCTCCCGGGCAGAAGAGGATCCGCTTACAACACTGGATCAGGTCATTGGAATGGAAAGTGTTAAACACCGGGTACACCGTCTGTATCATTATCTGCAGTACCAGAGAATCAGAAAAGAAAAAGGATACAGCCTTCATGATGAACGAAGTCTTCATATGATTTTGACCGGGAACCCAGGGACCGGCAAAACCATGCTTGCCCACCTGCTGGCTGCGATATATAAAAGACTCGGTCTGCTGCAGCGCAGTGAAGTGCTGGAAGCAGACCGTTCTCATCTTGTCGGTGCTTACGTCGGACAGACCGAAGAGAAGACAATGAACCTTGTCAAAGAAGCAGTAGGGGGCGTACTGTTTATTGATGAAGCTTACAGCTTGAAGCGGGATGGAATGGGGTCCCATGATTTTGGGCAGACTGCCATAGACACCTTAATAACAGCCATGACAAGCAGTGAATATGCAGGTACGTTTGCGGTTATTATGGCAGGTTATCCGGATGAGATGAGGCAGTTTTTACGTGCTAACCCCGGTCTTCGCAGCCGCTTTCCTGAGACCAACCATATCCATCTGCCTGATTATTCGATGGATGAATTAATCCGTATTGCCGAACAGACGGCGATGGATAACGATTTTGTATTGAGAGAGGACGGCAGACAGGAATTACAGAAACGAATCGAGAATGCTCACGTGGATGAAAGTTTTGGAAACGCCAGATCGGTGAAAGACATTATTATGGATGCCATTTTTCAAAAAGGAGCATCGGTAGGCCACGCTCCGAATGGCTCGATTGACGACTTTGCCATTCTAACGGCGGAAGACGTGAAAGATCCTGTCATGGAAGAACGTCATGAAAAAAAAGAACAGCCGATGCAGCAGCTGGATGAATTGATTGGTCTGGAAAATGTAAAGCAGGAAATGAAGAAACTGGCTGCTTTTATCCAGGTCCAGAATCAGCGCAGACAGAAAAATCTTCCCGCTGCGCCGATTCAGCTTCACACGGTTTTTTACGGCCCGCCCGGAACGGGAAAAACAACAGTAGCCAATATTTACGCCGGCATCCTGAGGGAATTGGGACTGTTGAAACGAGGCCATTTGATGATAGCAGGAAGAAGCGATCTTGTAGCAGAATATACCGGACAGACAGCCGTGAAAACAAAACGCAAAGTGCGCGAAGCACTCGGCGGCGTTCTTTTTATAGATGAGGCTTATGCACTGGGTGGTGCCGCTAAAACCGATTTTGGAAGGGAAGCACTGGATACGCTGGTCGAAGAAATGACAAAACACGAGGAAAATCTTGTTGTCATTCTTTCGGGATATCCCGCTCCTATGGAAGAATTGTTTCAGCTTAACCCGGGGCTCGAGTCCCGCTTTAAAAAATCTTTCTATTTCCCGTCTTTTTCACCTGAAGACCTTCTCCAGATCACCATGCAGTACTGCAGCCGGTACGGATATGTAATGGATGAGAAAGCACAGGAGAAACTTGCTGCTATGTATAATGAAGTGGATACATCCGGAAATGCGAGGATGGCAGAAGATGTGAGCGAAGAATTATTTCAGCAGCAGGCCCTTCGTATTTCACAGGAGGAGGCGGATACAGAACGAAAACTCCGGCTTCTTACTATGGAAGATGTCAAGGCTGCCTGGGAGAATAAGCAATAGGAAAAGGGAGGATAACTTCATGGAGGAAACGGTGACTGATATTGAAGTGCGGTACGTAGAAACGGATCAGATGGGCATTGTACACCACTCGAACTACGTCGTCTGGTGTGAACTTGGACGTACTCACTTAATCAAAAAGCTGGGCTTTACATATAAAGAACTTGAAGAAGCAGGAGTCATCTCTCCTGTTACGAACATCGATCTGCATTATAAGATACCGGTCCGTTATGGCGATCAGATTAAGCTCCATACGTGGATCGAAAAATATGACGGCGTCCGTGTCATGTATGGTTATTCCATCATCAACGAAGAAGGTCTGCGCTGTGCAGAGGGGACGAGCACTCATGTATGTGTAGATCAGAAATCTTTTCGTCCGCTGTCGATAAGAAAACATCTCCCTGCCTGGCATGAAGCATATGAACAGCACAAGAAATAAAGGGAATGTCATATTTTCTACCTTTGCCGGCAAAGACACATCTTATATGTGATATAACAGAAAGGGGGAAGAACCTTGGCGTTTGGAATTACAAAAAGGGAATTGAATGAATGGAAAGAAAGCGTACAGAACGGGGAGATCGCGTTCATCACACATTTTTGGTATGATAAACGCTTTCCTGAATATGATTCAGTGACAAAGGCAGGTTGCAGCGATGTGCGTAAACTGGCGGAATGGGGGAAGCAGTACGGTCTGAAGCCGGAGTGGATTCATAACCGCGAAGCCTATCCCCATTTTGATCTGCTGGGCAGCACCCAGGTCGGTATCATGAAAAAAGAAGGGATGCTCTCCCAGCTTCACCGCTTTACAGAAACATCTGCCGATTATGTTTAAAACATGACTACAACAGGTAAATAAACAGAGACGGATACAGGAGGGAAAACGATGGAAGCTGATCAACAAACAATCATACAGGAACTGGAAGTAAAACCTTCTATAGATTCTGAAAAAGAAGTAGAAGAACGGAAAAACTTTCTTAAATCCTATTTGAAACATACAGGTATGGATGGATACGTGCTCGGCATATCAGGAGGTCAGGATTCCACGCTTGCGGGAAAAATAGCACAGATGGCTGTAACGGAGCTGAATAAAGAAGAAACTAAGTCCTATACTTTCGCAGCCCTTCGTCTTCCATACGGGATACAGTTTGATGAAGAAGATGCTGCAGCTGCGATGGAATACATCGATCCCGAATCGACGATCACCGTCAACATTAAAAAAGCTGTGGATGCATCGGAAGAAGCGTTTCGCGAAGCAGTAGGAAAGGAAATGAGCGATTTTACCAAAGGAAATACCAAAGCGAGGGAACGTATGAAAGTGCAGTACGATATTGCCGCTGCATTCAACTGCCTCGTTATTGGAACAGATCATGCAGCGGAAGCGTTGACCGGTTTTTATACAAAACACGGAGACGGGGCCTGTGATGTAGCTCCTTTGTATGGTTTGGATAAACGGCAGGGCAAAGAGCTTCTTCGAATACTGGAGGCTCCCGCTGCTACATTTGAAAAAGTTCCTACTGCAGACCTTGAGAGCGACAAACCAGGTCTTCCGGATGAAGAAGCCCTTGGATTCAGCTATGATCAAATAGATGACTTTCTTGAAGGCAGAGACATTGATGAAGACGTGAAAAACCAGATCATCCGGCGCTACAAACAAACCGAACATAAAAGACAGCTTCCGGTCACGGTTCATGATAACTGGTGGAAATAACGCGCAGCGCGCGGAGTACTATCCGCTGTTTTGTGCATGTCAAAGATACACCGGAAGAAATGGAGAGAAAAGGAAATGGATAAAAAACTATGGCTGCTTTTGGGACTCGTTCTTGTCCTTGGTATTTTCAGCGGAATGTTTATTCAGTCCCAGCGCACAGCAGGAGATCAGCAATCGTTAGAACAGACAGCCTCCGCCAGTTCCAGCGGACTACTTGAGACTGGTGAAACCGCTGAAGTCGGTAACTTCAGCATCACAGTCCATGATGCCTACTTTTCCGGTGAACAGGAATCAAGCGTTCTGGTCGCAGACCTTTCATTTCGGAATCTGGCGGAGGAGCCGCAGGAAATCCCGCTTTTTAATATACTCGTAACGGACGGAGACGGACATACGTATGAAAATTTGTCCTCCTATGACGATAAGCGGCTCGTAGGCGGACAAATCCGCGCAGGAGGACTCCGGAGAGGGACCCTTGCGTTTGAAGTGAATGATTCCAGCCATTACGAACTTTCTTATACCAATCACAGCGGGAGTGGACTTGCTGCATGGAATCTTACAACCTCTGAAAATAGTTCTGCCGGCTCCTGATGCAGTCTCCATCTGTATGATGCTCTTTTCGCGTCGATTGATTCTTTTTCTATTTCATGATATTTTGTAGAATTAAGAAAGTTTATGCAGCAGAAGACGACAGAAATAGAAAAAGAATAAGGAGTAAGAGAGACGTATGCCAATTAAAGTACCCGATCATTTACCGGCAAAAGATATATTAACCCAGGAAAATATTTTCGTGATGAATGAAAGTCGCGCCTATACTCAGGACATCCGCCCTCTTAAAATTCTTATTCTAAATTTGATGCCCTTAAAAGAAACGACTGAAACACAGATTTTACGAATGCTTGGGAATACACCGCTGCAGCTTGATGTTTCCCTGCTTCACCCGGACACCCACCGCTCCAAGAATACACCGCAGGAACACCTGACTTCGTTTTATAAAACGATTGATGAAATCAGCAGCAGCACGTTCGATGGTATGATTATAACCGGAGCACCGGTTGAAAAACTTCCGTTTGAGCAGGTGGACTACTGGGATGAAATGAAAAAAATCCTGGAGTGGAGTAAAACCAATGTAACATCCACACTGCATATCTGCTGGGGAGCTCAGGCAGCCCTGTATTATCACTACGGAGTTCCAAAACATCCGATGGATAAAAAACTGTTCGGCGTTTTCCAGCATCATATAAACAAACCGTATCACAGCCTGATGCGGGGATTTGATGATATATTCAATGCCCCGCACTCCCGTTATACCGAAACGAGAAGAGAAGATGTGGAGCAGGTTCCCGAGCTCGACATTTTGTCTGAATCCGATGAAGCAGGGGTTTATCTGGCCGCTTCCAAGGATGGCAGTCAGATTTTCATTACGGGGCACAGCGAATATGATGCAGAAACGCTTCGGGACGAATTTGAAAGAGATGCACGGCGCGGTATTTCCACTAAGCTGCCCGACAACTATTTCCCGGAAGACAATCATCTGATGCATCCACCGCTGCGCTGGCGTGCTCATTCCAATTTATTGTTTTTAAATTGGTTGAACTACTTTGTGTACCAGCAGACTCCGTATGATTTTGCGTAACTTGTTTCTCCTTTGGTCTGTATAACAGTACGATTATACAGACCTTTCTGTTTTTCAGATTAGCAGATTGTACAAAAAGTAAAGGTGATCAAGATGGATGCACTTGATATTGTAATGAATAAACAGAATGTTATGCCTCACCTGCAGCCCATTATAAGTGCGGACAGGCAGGAAATTACAGGATATGAAGTCCTGGGACGCTATCAGGATGAAGAAGGCATAGTGAGCCTCCGTCCATTTTTTCAGGATAAATCCATCCCGGAAGAATATAGGCGGGAGATAGAAGAACAAATTCATCATCAGGCTCTTACGTATTTTCTGGAAGAGGACCGCAGTGAATTAATTTTTCTGAACATAGATGTAGATTTGATTCTGGCTGACGGCGGTGAGCACTTCTTTGAAAGACTGTCTTCCTACAAAGAACAAGGGTTATCTTTTTCACGGCTCGTCCTTGAGTGCAAAGAACACGAGTTCGAAGGGGATCTCTCCCGGCTGAAGCATTTTATCCAATACGTACAAAGCATGGGAATACGTACAGCTCTTGATGATGTCGGTGGCAGCAGTGCGCCGCTTGAAGAAATCTCCTATCTTAACCCCGATATTGTAAAAGTGGATCTGGGATTTCTTGCTGATCAATCTTTCCCTGAAATGTACAGGGAGGCCCTGCATTCTCTTTCTCTACTGTCCGGAAAAATCGGGGCATCGCTTCTTTTTGAAAATATCAATGAATTCAATCAGCTGCATTTTGCATGGAAACACGGTGCCCGTTATTTTCAAGGTTCCTATCTTGGTCGACCGGCGCCTTCGTTTCTTGATAAAATGACGTTTGCAAAAACGTTGAGAAAGCATTTTAATGATTTTTTATTCTTTGAAAAAAAGAAAATCGAAGCACAGATAGAACTGACGGACACGTTATCCAAACGTCTGAAGCAGGCGGTAAATGATAAACAGAACCCGGAAGATATTGATGAATTAACCCTTCATATCGCTGAGGGGCTGAAAGACCTTTCATTCCGGGTATACCTGTGTAATTATGAAGGGTTCCAGCAGTCAGGGAACGCATTTCTTGATGAAGAAGGAACGTGGCAGTATCAGTTTGAAGAAAAGAACCGGAACTGGAGCTGGCGTCCTTATTTTCTTGAAAATATTGTACGGATGAACATTGAGAAAAAGGGAATTCTTTCAGACCTTTATACAGATATTCATAAGGAGGAACGTATACGCACTTATTCGTATCCAATTAATGAAAATTTGTATGTGTTTGTTGATATCCCCTATTCCTACCTCTTTGAAAAAGATTTTTTACTGTGAAACCGGCCGGCAGCACAAGCCGGTTTTTCTATTGGCAGCACGCAGACAGAAGGAGGGATGCCATCGATGGCCCGAAAAGAAAAGTGGATGGGAAAAAAGGAACGCATGGACTATTTTGATCATTATCAATTTCCAAAAGACGTCTTAGACAGCCTGCTTTTTAAACTGCAGCATGACCCGCTTATTCAGCACATGCCGGGATTGGAACAGCAGGCAGCGTCGACTGCGGAAAAGCTCTCCGATACCTTTTTGACGATTGCTTGCTGCGGCCATTTTTCCGCCGGCAAATCCACGCTTCTTAACCAAATCATGGATTCGGATATTCTGCCTTCCCACCCTGTGCCGACGAGTGCCAATATCGTTCACCTTAAGTACAGCATCAAAACGTTCTATCAATATCGCGATGCAGAGACAGGGCAGTGGAACGAGATCCCGTCCGGTGAAGATCTTCGCCCTTGGTTTCTTTCCGGTCATGTGGAAGAATTGTCCATTCAATCACCGGATATCCACCTCCCCGGGCATGTCAAAATCATGGACACGCCCGGTATGGATTCCACAGATCCACTGCATCGCAGGAAAGCCCTCTCCTCGTTTACGCAGGCTGATATCGTCTGCTGTGTTACCGATTATCAACAGGTGGAATCCGCCGGCAACGAGGGTCTTTTAAAAGAAATCAATGAACGCGGCATATCTCCCAGATTGATTGTGAACCAAGTGGATAAGCATGATGAGCAGGAACAGTCATTTGAAACGTTTCATCAAAACATTATGGATTCGTGGAGAAGGCGCCGGGTTTACGTGTCAGACGTGTATTACGTTTCCGCCAAATTTCCCGATGCTTCACCCGGGGAATGGGCTTCCCTCTGCCGGCTTTTTCATCTTGGTAAGGAAGAAGCCGGATATTTGATGAACCAGCACGCTGCCCTTGAAACATACCGCATCGTGGAAGAGGCAGTCCGTTATCACACATCAAAAGAAACCTCGTATCAGGAAAACGAGAGAGCCAAGCACAGCGCACGTGAAATCGACCAGGTGATAACAGACTTGGATACCCGTATTCAATCGGTGCCTTTCTGGGACCGGCAGTTTGAATATTATGTCATGAAGATGGTGGATCGTCTCTTCGAAAATGCCAAAATCACTCCTTATCATACAAGAAATGCAGCAGAAGAATATCTTATTTCTCTTAAGGAAACTTCTATTTGGAAAAAATGGCTGCAGCCAAAACGGGGGGATGCGGCACTCGAAGAAACCAAAAAACGGCTGCTCGATAATCTCCGGGAAAACGTACAGAACTATATTGACATTCCGCTTCAGCAGAACATGCGGCAGATTATGCAGTATTACAATCTGCAAGAGCAGGAGCATAAAAAAACGCTGTTTTCTTTGTACCGGGAGCCGGATGAAGCATTAATCACCGAAGCCCAGCGCAGCGGCTCCCGGCACGGGGAAAACTACAGCGCCGTATTCTCCCGGAACCTTGCGGAGCAGCTGCGCAAAAATTATAAAGCACTGCTGCGGGAATGGATGCCTGAGTGGAAACGCGCGCTTGGTATCATCCAGAAAACAGAAACAGAACGACTTCAAAAAGAATACAGGCTTTGGCTTGAAGCCCGGGAAATACGCGCTCGAATGGATCAAAAGCTATCATGGCTTGAAGGCACGGCTGATTATTACCTGAAACGGCTGGAAAATAGTGCCGTGCCTCGGGTGGATGCTTCTTTTGATACATCTAAGAAGGAAGTCGGCCGTCCTGTTTCAATAGTTTACGACACGCCATCCATCAGCATCGGAACGCTGTACCCGCCTGTTTCGGGTGGTGCCGGTTTTTCATGCCGGCAGTCAACCCTTGGATCAGCACGTCTGGCTGATCAGGCCGTTTCTCTTATACAGGACATGCCGCAGATGAAGCAGCGGATGGATTCTCTGCAGAAAAAAGCAGAACGGATGCGGGAAAAAACCTGGCGGGTTTCTCTCTTTGGAAGTTTCAGTGCGGGGAAATCTACACTTGCCAATGCGATTTTGGGCGAGCCGGTGCTGGGTGCTGCTGCGAGTCCGACGACAGCCTGTGTGCAGCGGATACAATCCCCTGACCTTGAACATCCTCATCGAAGTGTTGAACTCTTCTACAAGTCAGAGGCAGGAATCACTGACGACATGAACGATATCCTGAGTGGGGCTGGATATGAACTGCAAACATTCCGGGACTGGCCGGAGCAAAAAGAAGATATGAAAAACAGCCGGCTTCTGCCTGAGGAGAAGGAGAAAGAAACAAAAGAGGACACATTGGAAACCTCTGCTGTACTGGACCTTTTACATCCCGATGAAATCAATCTGCTCGACATGTATTATCAGACAGCTTCGACGAACAAAAGCTGGCTGGGGCGGCATCAGATAACGAATGAAAAAACATACAAGGACAGGATTGGCCGCCAGGAAGAACTACTGCTCATCGATACAGCTGTGATATATTTCGACTGCGCATTTACCCGCTCCGGATACATATTGACAGACACTCCGGGCATTGGATCGGTTTACAGACGACATGCAGAGACCGCATTTCGTGAACTGAAAGAAGCCGATACCCTCCTTTATGTCAGCTATTATAACCATGCTTTTTCTAAGGCGGATCAGGAATTTTTAAAACAGATCGGCCGGACGAAAGAATATTTCTCTTATGATAAAATGTTTTTTCTTGTTAACGCAGCGGATCTTGCTTCTTCTGAAAGGGAATTACAGGACGTGCTGAGTTATTCGGCCAATCAGCTCAAGCGGATGGGAATTGCTTCTCCGTGGGTCTACCCGGTTTCGGCAGGGAAAGCCCTCCGGGGAGAAGCGCGGACATCCGGCCTGCCGAACTTTCTCGACTTGTTCCATGCTTTCACGGAAGAACATCTGCAGCAAACACTGCAGAATGAGCTGTACCGGGAAATAGAATCTGCTGTCGGAGCACTGAGAAATCAACAGCTTTTTCTCCAGCAGAAAGAGAACGAGAAGGAGCTCGAAAAGGAAAAGGTGAAGCAGAAAAAAACAGCCTTTCAAACATGGATCCAGCAGTATGATATATCCATTGACAGGAAAGAAGTGGAGCAGGAACTGGATGAATTGATGTTTTACGTCAAACAGCGTGTGTTTTACCGGTATTTTGATGAGTATAAAGAACTATTGAATGCAGGCCGTTTTCAAAAAGAAAATTTCTCTTCGCAGCTGCACCGGTATGTCAACGAGCTCATCACTTTATTGTTTCATTTGTTTGCTGAAGAAGTACGTGCGACGATGATACGGATGGAATATTTCCTGAACCGAAAATGGAAGAGTCTCCAGGAAGACGCTGCCCGCGCATTTCCCGAAGAACTTGCAGAAGCCTTTGTAGAAAAAGACAGAAAGCAGCAGATACCGGAAGCAGATGTTCACTCTTTTCCTCCAGAAGCCGTGAAGAATCTACCATTTATACAAAAATACCGTTCCTATCGTGATTTTTTCACGCAGGGAGAATACAAACAGCTTAAGGATGAACTGGAACAGGTGCTGCGTCCCCACGGAGATGACTATATAAAAAAATACCAGGATGAACTGAAAAAGCGGTATGCAGAGTGGATGACAGCGGAATGGGAAGAAGTGTTGAAATGGTATGAAAGATTGGCAGATGATCTTTACGAGTCGTTCTACGAAAGGCAGGACGCCAAAATGCAAAAACAGCTGACAGCAGCCGTGGAAGGTCTCCAGAAATTGTTATAGTGTTGTTGGATTTATGTCGGAATTTTGATAGGATAGAATAAGAAGGTATCACTATCGATCAGTTCCCAAGGTTATCAAGGCAGTAAAGGATGATTAGAATGGAACGACGAAATATTTTCCTTGACGATGTGAGACCTGGACCTGAAGATCATATTCTTGTTAAAACAGCAGAAGAATGTATATTGCTGCTTGAAGATGACCAGCATGTTTCTCATCTGTCACTTGATCATGATCTTGGCAGTAAGAAAAGTAATGGATTTGAAGTTGTATTATACCTGCTGGAAAATAATCAATACCCGGATCGAATTACAATACATTCAGCGAATGCTGCCGCTGGGAAAAAAATGTACCAGCACTTACTCGAAGGAAAAAGAAAAGGAAACATACCTGAAAGGGTAAAAGTAACATTAAGACCACTGCCGTTGACATTTTCATAAAAAGCAGAAAGGCTGTCTGCGCTGCAGGCGGCTTTTTTATTCCGGCTGCACGGAAGGGGGGATAAAAGATGGTACGTATGAACATGACAGACCGAGCAGAGTATGCTGCAGCAAAGTTCCATATACCGGCTGCTCTGAGAATTGAGGCAGCGTGGTCCGGCTCGTGAGCTGGGGACGTAGATGTACGTCTGGTTCTGGAAGAACCAACTCAAAATGACACAGCAGCACCGGTCTATGCTTTTACGGATGAAACGTCTTTGTTTCATCTTAAACCCGAGCCCTCTCTCGATTATCATCCAACACTCGGCTGGATGGTGAAAAATAAGAACGAAATGGTGGCAGCAGGCCTGAAAATGATAAGAAAGGTTTAAGTACTCCCTGCATACCATGACAAAAAAGGATTCGATAGATGATGTTTACTGCAGACGCACATTGTGATGTGCTTTGGAAAGCAGCGGAGAATACTGCTTCTGTTGTCAACGCAGGCACTCTTCGTCAAGGGGGAGTGAATCTCCAGAATGCGGCTCTTTTTGTTCCTCCTTCTCTGCCGCAGAACAGACAATATGCTCTGTTGAATAAAGAACTCCGGATTTTTCAGGAAATGACGCAGTCGGTACAGAACCCGAATGAGCAGCATCCGGATTATATGCTGTCTCTGGAAGGAGCCTCCCTTATTGAAGACGATCTGAAAGAATGGGCCAGATTGAAAGAAGCCGGTCTGGAGATGGCCGGCTTGACCTGGAATGAAAGAAATCAGCTTGCAGCCGGCAGCGAGCAGTCGAATCAATTCGGATTAACGGAAAAGGGGAAAAACATCATTGAATGGATGAATCACCACTCCATTGTACTGGATGCGGCCCACCTCAATGAACAGAGTTTCTGGCAGGCTCTCGAATATGCCGGTAAAACAGCAGTCAGCCATACGAATGTCAGATCGCTACACGATCACCCCCGCAATCTGACGGATGAGCAGGTCCGTGCCCTTGTACATCGGGAAGGATTTATCGGTCTTACGTTTTATCCGTTTTTCATAAATGGTACAGACCAGGCGGATTTTTCGGATATTGGAAGGCAGGTGGAACATCTTTGCAGTTTAGGGGCAGCCTCTATTACCGGTTTTGGTTCTGACTTTGACGGTATTGCCAACACGGCGACCGGCATGGAATCTCCAGCTGGGTTTCCTGATCTGCTGGAATGGCTGCTCCAGCGCTTTCATGAGGACACGGTAAAAGGGATAGCAGGAGCTAATTTTCACCGCTTCCGGCACCGGCATTTTTAATAGGCGTCGTTCTTTTCAAACAGGCACGTTTCCTCTACAATGGGGAACAAGAAAGAGGTGAGTACACATGGAAATTTCAGATCAAGCAAAACAATTTCTCGAAGGTGTTATGGAAGAACATGACATGAATGCGATTCGTGTCGTATTCTCCGGTATGGGCTGAAGCGGACCGAATATAGGTCTGGCTCTGGATGAGCCGGCAGAAGACGACGAAAAAAGAGAGATTAATGGTATCCAGGTAGCAATTGAACAGCAGATTCTTCCGCACGTGGAGGGGGTTACCCTCGATATTGAATCGTCGGAAGACGGGGAGCCCGGACTCGTCATGAGCGGCGCTCCAGACAGCGACTGCTGTTAATCAATAAAAACGGCCCCGGCGGAGTATTTGCACCGCCGGGGCCGTATTATTATTCTTCTACCCATTCGTTCACGAGATCCTGGTTATTCTCCACCCAATTTTCGGCGCCGTCAAGCGGTTTTTCCGCCTCATTTACCGCCGTCATCAATGTACCTATATCCTCATCGTTCATTTTCCAGTTTTTAAACCATTGATCCAGTTTTGGATAATCTTTTGCAAACCCTTGTCTGGTCGCATGATAAATCTGTTCGGATTCGCCATACATGTTCTTTGGATCCTCGAGGAATTTCAGATCATGCTGGGAAAAAACCCGGTGAGGCTTCCACAGTGGAGCAACGATAGGTTCTTCGCTGGAAATGGCCTGATTGATTTCTTCCAGCATGGCAGGCTCTGAACTTGGGAACAGTTCAAGGTCCAGGTTATATTCGTTAATCATTTCTTCTGTCACTTCCATTGTACCGGCACCCGGGTCAAAACCAACAATCTCACCCTCGAATTTTTCCACATTTGCATTAAGATCTTCGATACTGTTTATGTCTTCCATGTATTCTGGAACGACGAGACCAACTTTGGCGTTATCATACCAGGACACGTCAGCAAAGTTAATTTGATCGTCGTATTCTTCCACGTAATTTTGATCCTGAACAGGAAGCCATACTTCAAGACTGATATCAAGACTTCCCTCAGCCACGCTTTTCATGGTTGTTCCCATATCCAGATTATTAAATTTCACGTCGTATCCTCTGTCTTCCAGAATAACTTTCCACATATTTGTCACGGCTATGTTCTCAGCCCAGTTGATCTGGCCCATCTGCAGGGTTTCGCTGCTGCTGTCCGCTTCCGATCCCGATTGACCGTTTGCATTTTCACTCTCATTTTCATTTGTATTTTCATTTTCACCGCTTGAACTATCACTGCCACAGGCAGCCAGTCCAGTCAGCATCAGTGCAGCTGTTACAGATTGCATAGTACGTTTCCACATATTTATGGATCCTCCTTCAATTTAGTGATGTACATAGTGCAGCAAAATACAATGGTTGACGGTGTGACGTCTAAACAATCACCCGGAAATGATAATCTTAACACATATGTTAACATTTCACCCTTTCCTTTTGTTAAGATTGTTAGATTAATTAAATATTTTTTTAACACTTTTAATTTAACACGATTTCAATAAAAGTCAAATATATGTACAAGGGAAATAGATTCTCAGTTCCTTCATGATAGAGTATAGAAAAATTTAAATTCTTTATTCACAGAGGGTTGTTCTGTAAATCAACACTTGAATTTGTTACGCTTAGAAAAAAATCAGCAACCAATAAGGCAGGGATACTATGAATGATTCTTCACCGCTTCTAACCTTCGACCACGTCGATGTCACCTCCGGAGGCAAATCAAGGCTCAAGAACATCACTTTTGAAATGAACAAAGGAGAACAATGGGGACTGCTGGGACTGAATGGTTCCGGTAAAACAACACTTCTGCAGATTATCGCAGGTTACGTGTGGCCGACATCCGGAACGGTGACAAGCTGGAAAGGGCAGTACGGCAGAATAAATATTCCAACATTACGCCGTGAAATCGGCTGGGTCAGCGACGCACTGGATGATCGTTACCGGACCCGTGCAAGCGACAGCGCGCTTGATGTCGTGCTGAGCGGTCTTTATGCTTCGGTCGGTCTTTTTGAAAAAACAACCGAGGAAGATAGGGAAAAAGCAGTTTCCTGGATGTCTTTTTTCGGAATCAAAGGTTTGCAGCAACGAACATTTTCCAGCCTGTCACAAGGTGAAAAACGAAGAACGATGCTTGCCAGAGCATGGATGGCCGAACCAAAATTGTTACTGCTTGATGAACCCTGTACAGGACTCGATGTCAAAGGGCGGGAAGAGTTTTTATCCTCTGTTGAGGCCCTCATGTCCCTTGAAGACGCTCCGGCCCTTTTATATGTCACTCACCATATAGAGGAAATACCCGCTTCAGTGGACAACATCATATTATTGAAAAATGCTGAAATCGTTCAAAAAGGGGAGAAAAAAACGGTGTTGAATGACAGCAATATCAAAAACACCTTTGAAGTGAACGGCAGAGTGCATTGGGAAGAAGAGCGCCCCTGGCTTCTCGTAAGAAACCAGTTCTCTTAACAATCAACATAGAATCCAGCGCTTGAACACCTTTTCGAGACCGAAAAATCAGTAGTAAAGTTCTATTTTACCGAAAAAAATTAAAATATATCTTGCGGTTCGCTGTCAATCCGGTAAAATAGAGACAAAAGTACTAATGCTGTATGAACAGTTGGGGGTAAAAGCATGGCACTTACAAATCAAACGGATATTCTGCTCGAAAGCGGTACAAATGAGCTGGAAATTGTAATGTTCAACGTAGGAAGCGGTATGTTCGGAATTAATGTTTTAAAGGTAAGAGAGATTATACAGCCGGTGGAAGTAACGGAAACGCCGAACCGTCACGCACACCTCGAGGGGGTGGCAAGGCTTAGAGATGAGGTCATTCCAGTGGTGGACCTGGCCAAAGTGCTCGGGTATCCCCCGTCGGAAGATCCTGAAAATGATAAATTCATTATTTCAGAGCTGAACCAGCTGAAAGTAGCGTTTCACGTGCATTCTGTCTCCAGGATTCACCGGATTTCCTGGGAACAGATTGAAAAGCCGGGGGAACTGTCCCAAGGCCACGACGCCAATACAATCGGCATCGTAAAAATGGAGGAAAACATATCTCTGCTGCTGGACTACGAGAAGATTGTAATGGATATTGCACCGGAATCCGGGATCAGTATGCCTAAGGCGAAAAGCATTCAATATAAAGACCGGACCCGGAAGCAGCTGATGATTGTGGAAGATTCCCCGATACTCAGGCAGATGCTTGAAGATGTTCTGGAAGAGTCCGGTTACGTGAATTCCCATGTCTATGAAGACGGCAAAGAAGCCTGGGACTTTATTGAATCGATGGAGGAAAACACACAAGGCCTTCCGGATCTTATTATTACAGATCTTGAAATGCCCAAAATGGACGGGCATCATTTGACACACAAGATTAAAAATCATCCGGCTCTAAAACAGCTCCCTGTCGTCATTTTCTCCTCTCTGATCACAGATGACCTTTACCACAAAGGAGAAAAAGTAGGGGCAGATGCCCAGATCAGCAAACCGGAAATTGTAAATCTGGTGGACCATATCGACTCCATGATTTTGAATGAAGAGTAGACTAATTGTTATTAAAATGTCCTGCAGTATACTACTGCAGGACATTTTAATGCGCTGTACTTATGAATTATCGATGTGTTAGAAAATTTCTGAAAAAGAAGTTGACTGTTTTATAACAACTTTGTATAATGAGAAGTACACTATAACAATTTAAAAGATGGAGGCGTGATGAGCGTGATGCAACTGATGGAGAGAAGGATGAAACAGCAGGAAGAAAAAGTTCAGGAAGAGGAAGAAACCGTTCTCGAGATGATCAACGACTATCACACCCTTAGATAAAACCAGGATATAATCTTCTACTCTTTTACAATAACGGGATGCCGTTATTGTTTTTTTTTTTACTAACTGTACTAATACAGAACAAATAACTTGAAGAAGGACAGTATTTATATAAAGATTCATTTATCGGTGTCGATGCGTTGGAAATCAAACGTATATTCGGTATAATGAAACTATAGAGGTGAACGAATGAATGCAGAAGCAGAACCTTCAACAAGTAATGAACTGGATGAAAAACGACCCGGAGATCAGCAGCCGGATCGAATACTGGCATACGATAGAAGAAAAGCCGCCCAGAACGTCGCCGTTTCCGGATACACTGGATAACAGACTGAAACAGGCGCTGATGCAGCGCGGTATATCAGAGATGTATATTCATCAGGCGGAGGCGCTGCAAAAAAGCGGTTCGGAAGGCCGGAATACCGTGGCGGTTACTCCCACCGCTTCCGGCAAAACGCTCTGCTACAACCTTCCTGTGCTGCAGTCCATTCTTCAGGACAAAGAGAGCCGGGCGTTGTATTTATTCCCGACAAAAGCACTTGCCCAGGACCAGAAGAGTGAGATGAATGAATTGATCGCGGACATGGGGGAGGATATCAGAAGCTATACGTATGACGGGGACACCGATGCGGGCATCAGACAGGTGATCCGCAAAGCGGGGCACGTGGTTATGACAAACCCGGATATGCTTCACTCGGCAGTACTTCCGCATCATACAAAATGGGTATCTCTCTTTGAAAATCTGAAATATATCGTCATTGACGAAATTCATACGTACCGGGGTGTGTTCGGAAGTCACACTGCCAATGTGATCCGCCGTCTGAAACGAATCGCGGAATATTACGGAAGTTCCCCGGTGTTTATCTGTACTTCCGCTACCATTGCCAATCCTCGTGAACTGGCGGAATCGTTAACCGGCAGCCCGTTTCACTTAATTGATGAAAACGGGGCCCCCCGCGGCAGAAAACATTTTGTGTTCTACAACCCTCCGGTTGTTCATGAAGCACTGAATATCAGAAAAGGGGCGGTATCGGAAGTCAATGCTCTTGCTTCCCGCTTTCTAAAAGAGAACATTCAGACGATTGTGTTTGCACGAAGCAGGGTTACGGTGGAAGTGATTTTAACTCATCTCCAGGAGCTCGTAAAAAAGGAACTTGGTCCCAAAACGATACAAGGCTACCGCGGCGGCTATCTTCCAAAACAGCGCCGGGAAATCGAACATGGTCTCCGTACCGGCGATGTCATGGGAGTTGTGAGTACAAACGCCCTCGAACTCGGGGTCGATATCGGCCAGCTGCAGGTCTGCCTCATGACGGGGTACCCCGGGTCGGTTGCAAGTGCCTGGCAGCAGGCCGGGCGTGCCGGGAGAAGACAGGACGAGTCTTTAATTGTAATGGTTGCAAATTCTACGCCGGTCGATCAGTATATGATCCAGCAGCCGTCTTTCTTTCTGGAACAGAATCCGGAGTCAGCGCGGATTGATCCGGACAACCTGATCATTCTCGTCGATCATGTGAAATGTGCGGCCTTTGAACTGCCGTTTCAGGAAGGAGAAACATTCGACGGCGTTGACATACAGGAGGTGCTTGATTACCTGTCCGAAGAACAGGTGCTTCACCAGAGGGGACATAAATGGTACTGGATGAATGATGCCTTTCCGGCTCACGGTGTCAGCCTCCGTTCCGCTTCCCAGGAAAATGTTGTCATTATTGACCAGACACAAACCGGATCGGCCAAAGTGATAGGTGAAATGGACCGGTTCAGCGCGATGACACTTCTTCATGATAACGCCGTCTACCTGCATCAGGGTATTCAGTACCAGGTCCGGGAGCTCGACTGGGAGGAAAAGAAGGCCTACGTGGAAGAGGTGGAGGTGGAATACTACACCGACGCCAACCTTGCCGTTGATCTGAAAGTGCTGGAAGAAGACAGAAAATCTGAACACCCGTCTTTCACGACAGCCTTTGGTGATGTCATGGTCAACGCGAAAGCCACGGTTTTCAAAAAAATAAAAATGACGACGTTTGAAAACGTCGGGTCCGGTCCGATTCATCTTCCGGAAGAAGAACTGCACACCAACGCATGCTGGATCAGTTTTCCCGAAGAGACAGTAAAGGAGTTTGGGAGGAATTCTCTTGAACAGGCCTTGATAGGATGCGCCAACGTACTCCGTCATACTGCACCTATCCACGTAATGTGCGACCGCAGTGACCTCCACGTTGTGCCGCAGATGAAAGCGACCCATTCTGAACGTCCCACTATCTTTTTATATGACAGGTATCCCGGCGGGGTCGGCTTGTCTTCGGCTGTCCACAAAGATATTAAAAACATTCTGAACGACTGCAGAAAGCTGATCCGCTCCTGCCCGTGCACTTCCGGATGCCCGTCCTGTGTTGGTTCTGATCTGAACCTTGATGAAGAAGCCAAGAGGCTGTCGCTGCGCCTGATCCGTATCTTAGAGGAGGAACAGCAGATTGAAGCTGAAGCATAAGCTGAACCGGATGAAACATCATATGAGTCATGACGGGACAGAGACACCGGCAGAACCTGAACAGGAAAAGCAGCAGCCGAAATATCAGCAGGACATTCCGTTTCAAACGGAATGGGAAAACATGAACGCTGTCCCGCTGTATCTTGATGACCAGTATGTACTGCGGCGTGAGGAGCAGTACAGCCTTGATGACCGGCACGGCAGCCGCCGTCTCGGTGACATTTTTCAGGTGTTCGACCGGTGGGCCCAGGAAACAGCGGATCATCCTCTGAAGCCGGAAGGGCGCCGGCCTCAGGATCTTCTTTTTTTTGACACCGAAACGACGGGGCTCAACAGCGGTGCCGGGAATATGATATATCTGCTCGGCGGCGCATGGCTTTCAGAGGACCGCGTGCATGTGACGCAGTATTTTCTGCCCGGGCCGGAATCAGAAGCCGCCTTTTACTATCACTTTTTAACAGAGATGGAACATTCCATTCACCATCTCGCTACCTATAATGGAAAGGCCTTCGACTGGCCGCAGGTGAAAACCAGGCATACATTCGTCCGCCATGAAGTACCGAAGCTGCCTGAGTTTGGACATTTTGACCTGCTTCACGCAGCGCGCCGCCTGTTTAAGCGTGTACTCCCGTCCTGCCGCCTGTCTGTGGTGGAAGAAGAGATCCTCGGTCTCCACCGGGAAAATGACACCCCGGGCTACCTTGCTCCGATGCTGTACTTCGATTATTTAAAGGAACAGGATCCTGCCTTTATTGAAGGGGTGATCGGACACAATGAGCAGGATGTGCTCTCTCTCATTTCACTCTATATCGAACTGTCTGAACGTGTCCTCGAAGGAGGGACGACCCCGGAGGAAACATATGAAATCGGACGCTGGTTTGAACAGATGAAAGAATGGAGCAAAGCATCCTGGTGTTACCAAAAAGCCATCCGTACGTCAACTGAGTGGGATGCCGGCTATGCGTATGCTCTTGCTCTTGTTCTGAAAAAACAGAAACAGACGGCTGATGCTCTGCCATACCTGGAAAACGTATGGAAGCACCGGGGCAGACATGCTGCCGATGCAGCGGTGGAACTGGCCAAATATATGGAACACGAGTATAAAGATGCAGAGAAAGCTCTTTATTTTACGGAGGAGGCGTTCACTCTTGCCAAAAACACAGAGCTTCGGGATGATCTGGAGAAACGAAGAAAACGTCTCACCGGGAAAATACGTCCGGGGAAATGATTCATTTGATTATTTCCCGGGCAAGCGCATAAACCTCTGTCATCCGTGCTGAATCCGCATTTTTGGACAATGCGGCTTACTCTTTACTCCGTCCACGATGAAAGGTATTGTCGAAAAAGAAAACATTCCGCCGGGGCAGGGTGAAAAAAACGGAGGGAAATAAGGATGAAAGTGCTTGCGGTAAGCGGGTATAAACCACGTGAACTCGGGATTTTCAGCCCGGATGCTGAGGAAATCACCTATATAAAGAAAACCATACAGGCAAAAATCGGCGGGTTTCTGGAAGAAGGGCTGGAATGGGTGGTGGTATCCGGTCAGCCCGGGGTGGAACAGTGGACAGCGGAAGTGGTGATTGAGTTGAAAGAAGAAGGGCTGAATATCCGCCTGGCCGTCCTGCCGCCGTTTCTTCATCAGGACAGCATCTGGCCCGACCACGCCCGGGAGCGGTATCAAAAAATCATCGCCAAGGCGGACTACGCCGAAGCCGTTTCGAAAAAAGAATATGAAAATCCCGGACAGCTCCGCGCCAAAAACGACTTTATCATTATGAAAACCGATGCACTGCTCGTGTTATACACAGAAGAACAGCCGGGCAGCCCGGAATATTACCTGGACGCGGCAGAACGTAAAGCGGCCTCCGGACATTATCCTGTGTACCGCATCACTCCGGATGATCTGCAGCAGACGGTGGAAGAAGAAATGCTGCGGATGTCTGATGACATGGAATAGTAAAACGAATGAAAATTGACTTTTCAGTGAAGGTTTGAAAAAATGTAGAATATCAACTTCTATCAAAATGCTATGGTATTCGGGGTGAAGGATATAATGAATAATATACAATTAACAGGAAAAGATATTTTGGATCAGGATTTTAAAAGCAGCATGAAGGGCTATAATAAAGACGAAGTGGATCAGTTTCTTGACACCGTTATTCAGGATTATGAAGCGTACGAACAACGGGTGCGGGACCTGGAGCAGCAGCTGGAACAGGCCCGGGCCGGTTCCAGCCGTGAAACACGGGCTAACAGTCAGTCCCAGGAAGAAGCACCTGCTCAGGGAATGGCTCAGACCGGCGGTACAAATTATGATATTTTAAAGCGTCTTTCCAATCTTGAAAAAGAGGTATTCGGAAAAAAATCATATGAATAATGAAGCGGCGGGGGATCAGATTTGATCAAACTGTTCATTGATGGCGCCAGTGCAGGAAATCCCGGTCCGGCCGGCGCCGGTATTTTTATTGTACGTCCGGGAGAAGAAAGCGAGCATCACACCCTGCCGCTTGAAACAATGACCAATCACGAAGCCGAGTTTGCCGCATTACGGGAAGCTTTGAAAATATGTGTGGAAAGAGAATGGGCTGGTGTATCGATTCATACAGATTCCCAGCTCGTGGATGAAGCAGTGGAAAAACAGCACACCAGGCATCCGCTTTATAAACCACTGCTGGCAGAAGTGCTGGAGCTGCTTGAGCAGTGCAGCCTCTGCTTTGTCAAATGGATTCCGTCCACCCGTAACCGCACCGCTGACCAGCTGTCGAAAAAAGCGGTAAGGATGAACAAAAGTTCCTTCTGAATTTTACTGATATGGGCTTGTCAAACCGGACTCAAAAGGATATAATAATTGTGCCGTAAAATGATGCTGCTGACATTCAGGCAGTCGCTGCGCTGCATTGCGTAGAGGAAAGTCCATGCTCGCACAGCCTGAGACGGCTGTAGTGTTCGTGCCCGGCGAAACAATAAGCCGGGACGGTCCGGCGGTGCCCGGATCGATGGCGGGGAACCGGCCTGTGTCCTGCCTGGATATGGCCGTAATACCTTTAAAGTGCCACAGTGACGTAGTCTGTTTGGAAACAAACAGAGTGGAACGCGGTAAACCCCTCGAGCGGGAAACCCAAATGTTGGTAGGGGAACCTTTCGGAAGGAAATCAACGGAAAGAAAGGGCAGAGATCATGTCTCTGCAGATAGATGACTGCAGCCGGAGTGCGAGGTGAATAACCGCCGGAAGCACAACGGAACAGAACATGGCTTATATGAATGTCACGGCATCGGTCAACCCCTTTTACAGGGGTTTTTTCTTTATAAAAGGAAATAAAAAACGAGATGGGAAAAGCCGTAAAATAGAGGAGCAGATGCAATGAGTGAATACGTCACCTTAATAGCAACCGCAACGATGGGTCTGGAATCCCTGGTTGCCCAGGAAGTTAAAGCACTCGGCTATACCGATGTTCAGGTAGAGAACGGCCGGATTGAATTTCAGGCTCCACCCCAGGCGATAGCAAGAACAAACATGTGGCTTCGGACAGCGGACCGGGTGAAACTCAAAGCTGCCGAGTTTACCGCCGTGTCGTTTGATGAACTGTTTGAAAAAACAAAAGCCGTACCATGGGAAACCCTTCTTCCGGCAAATGCGGAATTCCCGGTGGTCGGCCGTTCGGTAAAATCAACGCTATACAGTGTGCCTGATTGTCAGTCCATCGTCAAAAAAGCTGTCGTCGAACGGCTGAAGCAAACATATCAAAAAGAGTGGTTTCCCGAAAACGGAGGCTTATACAAAATAGAAACTGCGCTCCACAAAGACACCGTCACCCTTACCATCGACACGTCCGGAGCAGGTCTGCATAAACGCGGTTACCGCAGTGTCCAGAATACCGCTCCGCTGAAGGAGACACTGGCGGCATCGCTTGTGATGCTGACGAACTGGCATCCGGATCGTCCGTTTGCCGACCCTTTTTGCGGATCGGGAACGATACCGATTGAAGCCGCGTTGATCGGCCAGCAGATTGCCCCCGGATTCAACCGGGAATTTGCCGCTGAGTCCTGGCAGTGGCTTGGAGTGGACATGTGGAAAGAGGCAAGGGAAGAGGCTGAAGACAAAGCAGATTATGATCAGCCGCTTGATATACAAGGGTCGGACATTGACCATCGTATTGTGGACTTGGCCCGCGAAAATGCCATGGAGGCAGGACTTTACGGGGTAGTGAATTTCAAACAGATGCAGGCTGTTGACTTCACAGCGGACAAACCGTACGGCTGTCTTGTATCCAACCCGCCGTACGGAGAACGCCTCAGCGGCAAGGAAGAAGTGGAAGCTTTATACGAAGACATTGGACGAGTATTTCGTCCACTTGATACATGGTCTGTTTACATTCTTACCTCCAACGAAGCCTTTGAAAGCTTTTACGGAAGCAGTGCCACAAAAAAGAGGAAGCTGTATAACGGGAAAATCAAGACCGATTATTATCAATTCTGGGGACAGCGTCCGCCAAAAAAATAGCATAATGGACCCCTTTGCTGTATATGCTTATAGAGTAGTATGTTTCAGGGAGGGGAAAAGGTTTGCATTATATTCAGAACGCAGAGGACCTGCAAACGTTATTGAAGATTGAACAGGCAATCGGAAACGCGGAAAAAATGTTGAACGTTCCGGAAGAACCTGCATCGCCTGAACCGAAGGAACAGGCCATCAACCAGGCGAAAAAACAGCTTGACCGAGCTTGGGATTATCACCTGTACCGAAGATGGTCTTGATGTCAACGCGGATTGGTAACATCCTGTATATTGGGATTTTCAAATATCAGTAAATCAATCTGTGGATCATAGGATACCACCATTCCGTTCATATACCATTGATCCTGCGGGTTCACAAAAAAATAAATGCCATCTGCCTGAAGCACATCGGATCCTGCTTCAGGTTTTTCTTTTGCCACTCCCATGGAGTAACCTCCGGACCCTACGCCTCCAACCCTCACAAAGAGCCGTATATAATCCCCTTCTGCAAGTTCCATTTCCTGTTTGTACAACCGGGCTGCTTCTTTTTTTACAGTAAATGAGGCCACTACATATCTCCTCCCTTTCCTTGTCTGTTATAACACGGAATCCGCGGACTTTCAAAAATGATAACGACAGACGTTTATGATACGCTTACCGTAACACGAGGAAAAAGGAGCCATGGAATAATGAGTCAAACCAATAATCAACTCGAACAGCAGTTTCTTGAACATATGTATACAATGAATGCTTATGAACAGGCTCTCGGCCTGATGGAATGGGATGCAAGAACAAAAATCCCGGATAAAGGGGCAGACGACCGCGCAGAAGCCGTCGGCAGACTGTCGACGGAACTTTTTCAATTAACGACTTCTGATAAAACCGCGTATTTTCTCGAACATATTCTGGCCTGTAAAGAGGAAGACGTAACGCCCTGGATCCGCAAAGCTGCGGAGGAACTGAAAAAACAGTATGACCGTTCCGTCCAGATTCCGTCGGAGGAGTATCAGGAATACAGCATTTTAACAGCGAAATCTGAAGCAGTATGGGAAAAAGCAAAAGAAGCCAATGATTTTGAGATGCTTCGTCCGTATCTTGAAAAACTGGTGGATTTCAGCCGGAGGTTTGCCGAATACTGGGGATACGAGAAACACCCCTATGATGCTCTTCTGGTAGATTATGAACCGGATATGACAACAGAGGTGCTGGATGATGTGTTCAGCCGCCTGCATAAACGGCTGCAGCCGCTTGTGGATGAGGTTGCTGCTTCGCCCGTTAAACCGGACACCTCCTTTCTGTTTGAACCGTTTTCCAAAGAGAAACAGACGGCGGTCAGCAGTAACATCCTGAGGCAGATGACGTATGACTTTGAAGCAGGCCGGCTCGATGAAACGGCCCATCCGTTTGCTCTCGGCCTGAATCCTTCAGACGTCCGTGTGACGACAAGCTATGATGAAAGGGATTTTAGAACCGCGCTTTTTGGCACCATTCATGAAGGCGGTCATGCTTTATATGAGCAGAATCTTCCGCAGGAATGGAAGTCCACCGTACTCAGTGATGGAGCTTCCATGGGGATTCATGAATCGCAGTCTTTATTCTGGGAAAACATGGTCGGCCGTTCCAAAGCTTTCTGGGAAAATAACTTTGAGATGCTCCGGGAAGAAGCGGGCCATGCATTTGATAATGTGACACTGGATGAATTTTATCGTGCGGTTAATACTGCAGGACCTTCCCTTATTCGAATCGAAGCTGATGAACTCACGTATACGCTCCACATTATGCTTCGTTATGAAATAGAAAAACAGTTGATAAACGGCGACATTGAAGTGAAGGATCTGCCGGAGATCTGGAACGAAAAGATGCAGAAATATCTCGGTATCACGCCCCCGGATCACAGCAGCGGGGTGCTGCAGGATGTACACTGGTCCTTTGGTGCTTTTGGTTATTTTCCTTCCTATGCGCTCGGCTATATGTATGCCGCTCAGTTTTATTACGCTGTCCGCAGTGATATTGCTGACTTTGACACACATCTGCGTGAAGGAGATCCCGCTCCGGTTAAACAGTGGATGACAAACCATGTACACCAACACGGAAAAAGCAAAACACCCGCGGAAATTATAAAAGAGGCAACAGGTGAATCCATTAATCCGGATTACCTGCTTGATTACCTGGAAACAAAATACCGCAGCCTGTATTCGCTGTAAGCATGAGCTTCCGGAAAGGAGCCCTGTATTACACCTGCCTTTCCGGCAGCGGGTTTAAAAAGTCCAGAAATGTGATATGAACAGGTATCACAGATTACTTATTGATGATAAGAGGGGAACGGTACGATGATTACATTTGAAAACATTACAAAATCTTTTCCGGATGGAACAAAAGCTGTTGATGATTTCACGGCTGAAATAAAAAAGGGGGAGCTGTTTGTTTTGATTGGCCCCAGTGGATGCGGGAAAACAACGACCCTGAAAATGATCAACCGACTGATAGAACCGTCATCGGGTACACTCCACATCGAGGGAGTCGAGTTAAAGGATTGGAACCTCCAGGAACTGCGCTGGAATATTGGGTATGTGCTGCAGCAGATTGCGTTATTTCCGACGATGACGATTGAAGAAAATATCGCTGTGGTACCGGAAATGCGTAAATGGAGCAAAAATCAGATTTCCGAGCGGGTGGATGAGCTGATGAACATGGTGGAGCTTGATCCATCTGTGTACAGGCGCCGGATGCCAAAAGAACTATCCGGCGGACAGCAGCAGCGTGTCGGGGTCGTCCGGGCGCTTGCGGCGGACCCTGATATTCTGATTATGGACGAGCCATTCAGCGCGCTCGATCCCATCACAAGAGAACAGCTGCAAAAAGACGTGAAGGAATTGCAGTCGCGGATTCAAAAAACAATCGTTTTTGTCACTCACGATATGGATGAGGCTCTTGCCATCGGGGACCGTATCTGCCTGATGGAAACGGGCCGGATCATCCAGACCGGCACGCCGCATGAACTCACTCATCATCCCGCCAATGACTTTGTTCAGGATTTCATTGGAGACCGGACCAATGAGTGGGACGCACCTGTCAAAAAGATGATGAATCCAGAGAGCGAACACAGCGCCAATGTGTCCGATCTTCCGAACATTCCTCTATATCCGGCTCCGCTTTATATTTTCGACAGCGATCACCAATTTCTCGGACGCAGCAGAGAAGGAAAAATAGAAGATCACTCCATCACAGTGTCCCCGGAGACGGTGTTGAAAAAAGCGATAGAGTACTTCGAGAAGACCGATGTCGATGCGCTGCCGGTGATTGAAAATGGAAAACTGATCGGTGTGCTGAGCTATAAGGATATTGTCCGCTACATGCAGCAGTTTCATATTGAATCAGGAAAGGAGTCCGTATAGATGGGAATTCTCCAGGAAATGCTGGATCTTTTTCAGGACCGGCAGAATATGTTCTGGACACTGCTCTGGGAGCACATACATATGTCACTTCTGGCGCTGCTGTGCGCTGTTTTCATATCGGTTCCACTTGGGATTTATCTTTCGAGAAAAAAGAAAGCGGCAGAGCCGGTTATTGGAGCAGCAGCAGTGCTGCAGACGATTCCAAGTCTGGCCCTGCTCGGGTTTATGATTCTTATTCTCAATAAAATCGGTACATTTCCGGCTGTTGTTGCTCTTACAGCTTATGCACTCCTTCCTATTCTGCGTAACACGTACACCGGCATCAGCGAAGTCGACCCGGCGATTAAAGAAGCCGCTACCGGCATGGGGATGTCTTCGCTTCGACGCCTGCGCAAAGTAGAGCTTCCGATGGCAATACCGGTTATTATGGCAGGGATCCGGACATCCATGGTACTTATTGTGGGAACCGCGACCCTGGCCGCGCTTATCAGTGCGGGCGGACTCGGTGATTTCATCATGACCGGAATCGACCGGGCGGATAATGCCTATATTCTGCTGGGAGCTGTTCCGGCTGCGCTGCTTGCCCTGTTTTTTGATTTTATACTACGTGTGACGGAAAAAACGTCTCAGGGAAAAGCGTTAACACCGGTTGCTGCTGTGCTCGGCGCTGCTCTTCTTGTGGTGGCTGCGCCGCTTTTTTCCTTCAATCAAAAGCCTGATCTTGTTATAGGAGGTAAATTGGGGGCGGAACCGGAAATTATCGCCAACATGTACCATCACTTGATTGAAAATGAGACAGATATGAATGTGAAGGTGCAGTCCGGTTTTGGGAGCACTGATGCTGCTTTTAATGCGCTGCAGGTGGATGAGATTGATATATATCCTGAATTCACCGGCACGGCTATGGCCGCTCTGCTGGATGAATCCCCTTCTTCAGGTAGTACGGAGGAAGAAGTATACCAAGAGGCGGCCCAAGGCATGGCAGAAGAGTACAATATGGCGTATCTGGAACCGATGCAGTTTAATAATACCTATGCTCTGGCCATGAGAGAACAGCAGGCCCGGGACCTCGGGATTGAAACGATTTCCGACATGGAGCCGTACACCGATGAATTAACGGCCGGATTTACGTTTGAGTTTGCCGACCGCCAGGATGGGTATCCCGGCATTCAGGATGTGTACGGATTAAAGTTTGAGAATGTGGAGACGATGGACGCAGGACTGCGAGCCCGTGCGGTGGAGGAAGGAGAAGTGGATTTCATTGACGCCTATTTCACCAGTGCCGATATCGTGGAATATAATCTCCGGGTGCTGGAAGACGACAAAAATCTGTTTCCACCCTACCAGGGTGCTCCGCTCATGAAACAGAACACACTGGAATCGCACCCTGAAATCGAGGCTGTTTTAAACCAGCTCTCAGGTGAAATCACGAATGAAGAAATGCAGCAGATGAATTATAAGGTCGATTATAATGACGCAGATCCAAGCATTGTTGCAAGAGACTACTTGACGGATAATGGATTTTTTGACTAATCTATAGAAAAGGAGAAGATGTGAAGTGGTTACGTTTCAGAATCCTTCCGAAGACAAAACAGCTGCTGTATTGAAGAGAAGTACGACGATTGCGGTTGTCGGCCTTTCCGATAAACCCTCCCGGACCTCCTGGCAGGTCAGTAAGGCGGCACAGGAGGCGGGATACCGCATTATACCCGTCAATCCCAACGCCCGCGAGATGCTCGGAGAAAAGGCAGCTGCCCGGCTTGGTGATATTGAGGAACACGTTGATATCGTCAATGTGTTCCGGCGCATAGAACACCTCCCGGAAGTTGCGGCAGAAGCTGCTGCGATGCCGGTAGTTCCGGATGTGTTCTGGACCCAGCTGGATCTGGTGAGCGGGGAAGCTGCAAGGATTGCTGAGCAGGCCGGGATGACGGTCATTATGGATAAGTGTATCAAGATTGAACTTGCGCGGTTATCTTGAGGATAGACAAACGCTCATCCTTTTTGCAGATGAGCGTTTCTCATTGCACAGCGGAAAAAGAACAACAGTCCGTTGGATAGATGATATTTTCTGCCGGGTTTTGTTTTCAGATTATAAAAAATAAAACGTATGTTCTGGATTTATGTGTTATAGTGTAGAATACAGGTTTGCTTGCAAGAGAAAGGGGAACATGTCATTGACACAGACCTTTGATTATAATGATGATGCGATACAGGTTCTTGAAGGACTGGAAGCGGTCCGTAAAAGACCGGGGATGTATATCGGGAGTACCGACAGCCGCGGTCTGCACCACCTGGTATTTGAAATCCTTGATAATTCCGTGGATGAAGCGCTGGCAGGCTTCGGAAACGTGATAGATGTCACCCTTCATGCCGATCACAGTGTTTCCATTACCGATTACGGCAGAGGTATTCCAACCGGAATGCACCGGACCGGCAGATCTACGCCGGAAGTCATCTTCACCGTTCTTCACGCAGGCGGCAAGTTCGGACAGGGCGGATACGTCACAAGCGGAGGTCTTCACGGTGTGGGAGCTTCTGTTGTTAACGCCCTTTCAGAATGGCTCACCGTCGTTATTCACAAAGACGGTGGTGTGTACCGGCAGGAATTTGCAGACGGCGGGAAACCGGTAAGTCCTTTGAAAGAAGAAGGGACCACGAAAAAGAGCGGAACTTCGATTCGTTTTAAGCCGGACCGCTCGATTTTCACCACCACTTCCTATCAGTATGAGATGCTTGCCGAGCGCCTGCGTGAGGCTGCATTTCTGCTTAACGGTGTTTCCATCCGTTTAACCGATGAACGGGAAGCCGAACCGGTATCGGAGACATTTGTCTATGAGACGGGAATTAAGGCATTTACTGAATATTTGAATGAAGACAAGGAAGTGCTCCATCCCGTCGTGTATTTTGAAGGAGTCAGCCAGGAAATCGAGCTCGAACTTTCTTTTCAGTTTAACGATGCCTACACAGACAACATATTGTCTTTTGTAAACAACGTACGTACCAAAGACGGCGGAACCCATGAATCCGGCGCAAAAACAGCTCTCACGAGGGCGTTTAATGAATATGCGAGAAAAATGAACTTCCTGAAAGAGAAAGATAAAAACCTGGATGGCTCGGATATCAGAGAAGGATTTACGGCAGTTATTGCGATCCGCGTTCCGGAGGCAAAGCTTCAATTCGAAGGACAGACGAAAAGTAAACTCGGCACGCCCGAAGCAAGATCCGCCGTAGATCAGATTTTTTCGGAAAAACTGACGTATTTCTTTGAAGAAAATCCCACGACCAGTGCGATGCTGATCAAAAAAGCATTGAAAGCCGCCCAGGCGAGAGAGGCTGCGCGTAAAGCAAGAGAAGAAGCCCGAAGCGGCAAAAAAAGCCGCAAAAAAGAACTGCTGAGCGGCAAGTTGACACCGGCCCAGTCCAGAAACACCGAGAACAATGAGCTTTATCTCGTCGAAGGGGATTCTGCCGGAGGATCAGCCAAACAGGGAAGGGACCGGAAGTTTCAGGCGGTTCTTCCGCTACGCGGGAAAGTCATCAACACAGAGAAAGCAAAGCTTGATGACATTATGAAAAACGAAGAAATCCGGACGATCATTTATGCGCTCGGATCCGGTGTAGGCACGGATTTCTCCCTGGAAGACAGTAATTATGATAAAGTTGTAATCATGACCGATGCTGATACGGACGGGGCGCACATCCAGGTGCTGCTTCTTACCTTTTTCTACCGTTACATGCGGCCGCTTGTCGAAGCCGGCAAAGTATTTATTGCCCTGCCGCCGTTATATAAGGTCAGCAAAGGCAGTGGAGCGAAAGAGAAAATGGAATACGCATGGGACGAAGAAGGGCTGGCCGAAGCCATATCAAATGTCGGCAAAGGCTATGCCATTCAGCGCTATAAAGGGCTCGGGGAAATGGATGCCACCCAGCTCTGGGAGACAACGATGAATCCGGAAACGAGAACGCTCGTCCGGGTGACGGTGGATGATCTTGCACGTGCCGATAAACGTGTTACGACGCTCATGGGCGACAAAGTGGAACCAAGGCGTAAATGGATTGAATCCCATGTTGAATTCGGCATGCAGGAGAACGAAAATATCTTGGAAAATGAGAACCTTCATGTGACGGAGGAGGAGTAAATCGTGACCGAGGCAGAAAAACACCTGGATTTACCACTGGAAGAAGTACTCGGCGACCGCTTCGGCCGCTATAGTAAATACATTATTCAGGAGCGGGCGCTTCCTGATGCAAGAGACGGACTGAAGCCGGTGCAGCGTCGTATTCTTTATGCGATGCTGCAGGACGGCAATACCGCTGATAAACCGTTCCGGAAAGCAGCGAAAACAGTCGGAAACGTCATCGGGAATTATCATCCGCACGGCGATTCCTCTGTGTATGAAGCGATGGTGCGGATGAGCCAGGAGTGGAAGGGACGTCATCCACTTGTTGAAATGCACGGCAACAATGGTTCCATTGACGGAGATCCGCCGGCGGCTATGCGTTATACGGAAGCAAGGCTTTCCTCGATATCAGTGGAAATGCTGCAGGACATCGAAAAAAACACGGTGGAATACATTCCAAACTTTGATGATTCGATAGAGGAGCCGGTTGTTCTTCCTGCGATGTATCCGAACCTGCTTGTAAATGGATCTACAGGGATATCATCGGGATATGCGACGGATATCCCGCCGCATCAGCTCGGGGAAGTCATCGACGCGGCGCTGATGGAAATCAATAACCCTGCCTGTACAGTGGATGATCTGATGACGGTTATGAAAGGACCGGATTTCCCGACAGGCGGTATTATTCAGGGAACCGACGGTATCAAAAAAGCGTATGAAACAGGCAGAGGAAAAGTGGTCGTACGCTCGAAAACCGAGATTGAAACGCTGAAAGGCGGAAGAAAGCAGATTGCTGTAACCGAACTTCCGTATGAAGTCGTGAAATCCAACCTGGTGAAGCGGATGGATGAAATTCGTTTTGACAAGAAAGTGGAAGGGATTGCGGAAGTCCGGGATGATACGGACCGGACCGGTCTTCGTATCGTGATTGAGCTAAAGAAGGACGCAGATCCGCAGGGCGTGTTGAATTACTTATATAAAAACACCGATCTGCAGGTGTCCTACAACTTCAACATGGTGGCCATCCATAATAAAACACCGCAGCTTCTCGGCTTGAAACAACTGCTGCAGGCCTATATTTCCCATCAGAAAGAGGTCGTCACCAACCGTTCCCAATATGAACTCGACAAGGCGGAACGACGCCAGCATATTGTAGAAGGGTTGAAAAAAGCGATTTCCGTTCTCGATCAGGTTATTGAGATTATAAGAGGATCCAATGATAAACGGGATGCCAAAACCAACCTGACAGCGTCTTTTGATTTTACCGAAGAACAGGCCGAAGCGATTGTCACCCTGCAGCTTTACAGGCTGACAAACACAGATATCACGACTCTGGAAAAAGAGGCGGAAGACCTGGCAGAACAGATCGACAAACTGCGGGGCATTTTAGCCAGTGAGTCGAAACTGCTTAAAGTCATTAAAGACAAGCTCGCTTATGTGAAAAAAACATATAACAATGAACGGCGCAGCGTCATTGAAGAGGAAATTGAAGAACTCAAAATAGACCTTGAAGTCATGGTTCCGGCAGAAAATGTCATTGTCAGCGCCACAAAAGAAGGATATATCAAACGAACCAGCTACCGGTCCTATTCTGCCTCTAACGAGGATCCCCCCGGCATGAAAGAAACGGATGACCTTTTGTATGTGGAAGAGCGGAACACGACAGATACGCTGCTTTTGTTCACGGAAAAAGGACAGTACATTTACATGCCGGTTCATGAGCTTGCTGATATCCGCTGGAAAGACAACGGACAGCACATCGGTAACATTGTTCCACTTGAAGCGGAAGATTCCCTTGTGAGGGTCATTCCTGTCTCGGAATTCAGTGATGAACATTATCTTATGTTCTTCACAAAAAACGGAATGGTGAAAAAGACGGTGCTTTCCGCCTATCAGGCACAGCGTTATTCCAGAGCGCTTGTGGCCGTGAAACTGAAAGAAAACGATAAACTCATCAATGTAGATATAACAGATGGATCGAATGAAATATTCATAGCCTCAAACTTTGGTTACGGCCTTCGTTTTGCAGAAGAAGAAGTGACACCGGTCGGACAGCGTGCCGCGGGAGTGAAAGGAATGGACTTAAAAGCGGGCGATACCGTTGTAAACGGCTTTGCACTATCAACGGATGGTCCTTTGGAAGCTGTTGTGGTCACACACCGCGGGGCTGTGAAGAAAATGCCGCTGAAAGAATTTGATACCTCGAGCCGGGCAAAACGGGGACTTGTCATGCTTCGTGAATTAAAACAGAACCCTCATTTCATTTCGAGTCTGCAGCCTTTGGATGGAAAAGAAAACGGACTGCGGATTCTAACGGAAACCGGCGCTATGGAGACTGAAGACGTAGGCAGCATGCGCCGAAGTGACCGGTACAGCAATGGTTCCTTTGTTATTGACACAAAAGAACTCGGAACTGTTACGGATGCCTGGCCGGCTCTTGATTATCAGTCTCTGCAGAAAGCAAACGAAGGGAATAAGGAATCAAGTAACTAAAAAGCAGAATACCGCAATACAACAATGGAAGGACACGACATCATGAACGCAGGTACACACACAATAGGCGCGTTAGCCGCAGGAACTGCGGTATACTGGGCCGGATCTCTTTCTTTTCCCGGACCGGAAGCAGCTGTTTATATGGCTGCTGTTACGGGCGGCGGGCTGTTACCCGATATCTGCCAGCCGTTTTCATGGATTGGAAGAAGAACCCGCCCGGTCTCTACAATGATACAGAAAGTATTCGGGCACCGGACGATTACACACAGCATACTATTTGTGGCAGCTCTCTATTTCTGCGCAGGTTTGATTCCTTATGACTGGGGGATGGCTGTTCAGTACGGGATCACCACCGGTGCAGTCAGTCATCTGCTGCTTGATATGATGACCCCGCAGGGCATCCATATTCTGTATCCGGTAAAGCAGAAAATTTCTTTCCCGCTTACGACGAAAACAGGGTCAATTACCGGAGAAGGGACCATCTCATTTCTCATGCTCTGCTGGATTGTATATTCCGGCATGCATATTATCTAATGTATTGTGGAGACCGGTTTACTTTACCGCCCTTGTACGCTTGAAATCCGGCGTGCGAGGGCGGTATTTATCGGTCCGTCGGTGCTCACCGTGTTTTGCCGCAGGTTACGTCTGCCTCGTTCTTCTGCTGCAAAACGTTATCATAAAGAACGGACAGACAGTGAACAACGATAGATCATGAATGTTTATGAAGAAGGGGAGAAGATGGAAGAATTATCTATGTCGTCCTTTCAATTTGGTGTGAACGATAAGGGGAAACGAAACGCTTGAAGAACTTTGTTCGGTTTAGATCGGACAGAGAAAAGGGAGGAGGAGACAACTTTCTTTCAACTGCTTATTGGAGACACGTATGATGAAGATCATTATTCTCATAATACATATCAATCTTTCCCAGATACCTGTAGAAGTGGACAGCATATCGCCTTTGGGCATCATGACATCAGGGAACAAACTAAAAAGGTCGTAATATTTGGAGCCGAATGGTTGAAAAAAACCTTAGCAGCAGAAGAATAGTATGTAAACCCTGATCCGTATCCTGAAAAATTGGTTTCGTCTCAAAAACTGAAGTCATCTTATATTTTGATACAAAAGAAACTTTTTCTATTTAACTTCCTATAATATATATTATGTAAACTAAAAACAGATGCTGAAGAGAGGTGCTTTGTTCTTTCGATTCCCCTGCCTCCCTATACACTTATTTTGTTGAACGGCAGGAACGGATATTAAATACCACATTCCTGCCGTCTTTTGTATCAGTCATGATTTTTTTCAGCTGCAGCGGCATCGTTTATCGTGTTATGAATGGTTCCGAATGGATGTTCAGGCGGCGCGTAAATGGTATAAAGTTTTAACGGTTTATATCCTGTATTGATCAAATTATGCCATACACCTGCTGGTACCATAACAGCGTCATCATCAAATACTCTCCGCTGGAAAAAAATATTGTCCGCTGAATTCCCCATCCGGACAAGGCCTTCCCCGTCTTCAATCCTTAAAAACTGGTCCACTTCAGAATGTACTTCCAGACCGATGCTGCTTCCAGCTGGGATACTCATAACCGTCACCTGTAGATGATCTCCTGTCCACAGTGCTGTCCGGAATGTTCGATTTTGTATCGCTGCTTCTTTGATATTAACGATATATGGATTGGATCCATAATCATGCGGATATCTATAAGAGTACATATTGAGCCCTCCCTTTTTCGGCAGTCTCTATATCATATGCTGCACGCCCAGGGAGAGTGCATGGAGGTTCTTATTTCAGCGTGATTAATACTTCCTGATCACTCCGTGTCCATCATCTATAATTAAGGAATGTTCCGGATCCTTAACGACGGCAAAAAACACGTGTCGGATACTGCCAAAACCTGCTTTTTTTACCGCGTGTTTCAGCCATGTTTCGTCTTTATGAATCATTTTTAAATGTTCATGCTGAATATCTCCTTCCACAATCACTGCTACGGGGAATCCCTGGTACTCCGGTTCCATACGTATGTCCTGTTTTGTAACCGGCGCCGCATTCTCTTTTGGGAGCACGCTGATGGCGCCGTTTGGCTCAAGAATGGCGTATTGAATGGTGGTTAAATCTTTGTACCCCTGACTTCGTACGCTCGAAAGCAGTTCAGCAAGGGAAAATCGGCTTTTTTTTAGATTCGAACGATCCAGCTTCCCGTGCTTGATCAATATCGCAGGCTCTCCGATAAGAAAACGGTTAAGGTGGTTGTATAAACTCAACCTCGCAAAAGAAAGATGAAGGGTGATGATGAGTAGAATACCAACAAGGGCTTTCCCTATGCTGTCAGCATCAATTGGGTTCATTGCCATGGCAATGATGAAAAATATAGCTGTGAAATCATGAGGCGTGAATTGGGCAAGCGCTGTTTTTCCCATAAGTCGGACAACCAGAATCGCTGTAAAAAATAAAAATAGCAGGGATCCAATAAAAGAAAGCATACAACCACCTTTTACATCAGCTTCAAGATGAAAAATGAATGTCGTTCTTTTACTAGATTGACTCTAAAATAGCAAATTTATGTGTGAAAACAATGAAATGGTGCTGCTTTTCTTATTCCAAACAAAATCGAATAAAGAATCACAAAACATCAACACTAATATCAGTGGACGGGGAAGGAGGAAACATGACAATGAAGAACAAAGAAGAAAGCGGCCTGACATGGTGGCAACTATCGCTGATTGGTGTCGGCTGTACGATCGGAACAGGGTATTTTCTAGGAGCAAGTCTGGCTATATCCATGGCAGGACAGGCTGTCCTTATTAGTTTTGTGCTGGCTGGTTTTGGCACGTATTCGGTGTATCATTTTCTGGCGGCACTTATGAGAAAGGATCCGCAAAAAGGAGCCTTTCATACATATGCAAGAAAAGCTTATGGGCGCTGGGCGGGATTCAGTTCCGGATGGGTGTATTGGGGAGCTGAAATGCTGATCATGGGAAGTCAAATGACAGCTGTATCTATTTTCTCGAGATACTGGTTTCCCGGTGTTCCATTATGGATATTTGCCGCGGGTTACTCTCTTCTTGGAATCCTTGTCGTCCTAACGGGAGCGAAAGGATTTGACCGGATCGAAAATATCTTTGGAGTGGTGAAAATTGCAGCGATTCTCATGTTTATTGTTGTGGCTGCAATTGCCATATTCAGCTCATTTCACAGCAGTCAGAACCCGCTTTTCTTTCCTCAAACAGGGCAGCAATTTATCCCACATGGCAAAAAAGGTCTCTGGGCTTCTCTGATTTATGCCTTTTACGCCTTTGGAGGTATTGAAATTATGAGTATGATGGCGGTCCGGCTGAACGATAAAAAGGAAGCTCCTAAATCAGGGAAAATTATGCTGGCAGTTATTACTTCGATTTATATCATATCACTGGGAATGGCTCTGCTTTTAACTTCTTCGAACGCGTTCCATGCTGATGAAAGCCCGTTTGTTACTGCTCTGGATCAGTATAATTTTCCGTATGTTGCAGATGTGATTAACGGAGCGTTAATCATAGCCGGCTTCTCCACTATGGCTGCCTCCCTGTTTGCCGTAACGAGCATGCTTGTCACCCTTGCAGAGGATGGTGATGCCCCTTCTTTCTTTCAAAAAAAGGGGCAGCATATGATAGATCTTCATCTGCCTGCCCTGGGATTGACTGTCGCCGGGATGCTTGTATCCATTTTTTTCTCTCTACTTCTGCCTGAAAAAATATACGAATATATGACCACTGCCGCCGGGTTGATGCTTCTATACAACTGGTTTTTCATTCTACTGTATGCAAACCGCTTGGTTGTTATAAAAGGGTTCAGCCATGTACAGCGTTTGGGCGGACTTGCTCTCATCCTTTGCGCAGTCACCGGAACGCTGCTGGATAAATCCAGCCGTCCTGGTTTTTTTGTCAGCCTGGGGTTTCTGATCATTCTTGCCGTGGTGGTACTAATCATGAAAAGAATCTGGGCCCGTCAATCTCCTTCCCCTTTTTAATGACGGCGAAATTCCAGCAAGGCTTTCACTCCTTCCCACCCAAAATAAATACCGAACAAAATCAAGCATATGCCTGAGGCGGTTGAAATCAAACCCAGCATACGTTCCGACAAATATTTTCGAAAACCGCTGGCCATCCCTGCCATCGTGACATCCCATAAGGATACACCGATAAAAATGGCAGCGCTGTACAGCCAAAGTTGTTCAATGCTTTGATGAGCTGACGTTTTTGCCACAATGGAACCGTAAATTCCGATCCAGAAAACGATGGACAATGGGTTGCATAAGCTCATAAAAAAACCAGAGCTGAAAGAATGGATCAGGGGTGGACTGCTTCGGCGGGTCGTAACCGTGAGCGCCCCACTCCCCCCTTTTACGCTTTCTGCTCCGATATACACCAAAATAAAAAATCCAAACAACCAGAGAAATGTTTTCACCATCGGGACTTCTAAAAAATGAACAACTCCCAGGTAAACGAAAAGCATGTACAATCCATCGGCAATCATAGCCCCTACTCCAACAACCCAGGCATGCCAGAACCCACTTTTAATCCCTTTGTCTAATTGAGCTGCATTTACCGGGCCGATAGGAGCCGCCAGCGTTATCCCTAATAAAATATAACTAAAGAATACACTCATTGGAGCATCTCCTACTCTATACAGTGTTTATTTAGAGTATATTTAGGAATGGAAGCTTGTACGACTACTTTTTTCTTTTTACATGGTATATAGCTTCTCTGTTTTTTCACATACTACGAGTGAAGATAAAAGGAGGGAAAGACAAATGGCTGAATCAAAACGCACTGCCGGAAGAAAAGAAACAGTGGAAAAGAACATTAATGAGACAGAAGAGAATCTGCACACAACAGAAGAATTCGCGGAAGAACACGGAGAAGCGTTGAGTGAAGAGGAAAAACAGAATATTAATGAGAAAAATGAACATCGTAGAGAAAATATCGAGAATATGGAGCAGTCCGTGAACGATGAGGAATGAAAAATCCAGGAGTACTTATTCAAACCTGGTAAAATGAAGAAAAAAAGACACAGGAAAGAAGTATTACCTTTCTTTCCTGTGTCTCGGTGTCAATCAGCAAATACATGTTTTCCAATTTGCAGGTTTGCGGTCCGCGTCCAAATCCAATCTGACGTAGCCAGGACAGGGTTGTAATAGTAATGTGACCCTTTAGATGGATCATAACCGTTCCAAGCTTCCTTCACAGCACGATAAGCGGTGCGGTCGGGTGCTAAATTATACTGGCCATCCTGCACTGCCGTGAACGCGTTTTTTTCTTTAATCACTTCTTCTATTGTTCCTGGAAATTCAGAGGATTGAATCCGGTTTTGAATGACAGCAGCCACAGCCACCTGACCTTTAAACGTTTCACCTCTGGCTTCCCCGTGAACGACCCGGGCCAATTTATTTACTTCATTTAATTTTTGCAGGGTATTCTCCCCGGCTTTCCCGTCGACAGCCAGACCAAAGTCGCTTTGAAACTCCTGTACCGCGTTGTTTGTTAAGGGACCGTAATAACCAGTGGGATTGGTATGTAAATATCCCATATGAACTAATGACTGCTGCAGCTCCGTCACCTTAGGACCTTCTTCCTCTTGCTGCAGTAAACCTTCCTGTGCTTCCACCTGCGGGACAAAAACGAATAATAATAAAATAGTCCAACCTGCAGCAATGATTTTTTTCATATCATCAACCTCCTTCGCTACCCCATCTCCCCCTTTTGCATTATTCATAAACATGAATTTGGATACAGAAGCAAAAAATAAGAAGCGAGTCTCATATTATGCGTTCTGCTGTTCCTAAGAACCGATAGGAAAAGAAGCGGTCCAATTGTAAAACGAATTCCCGGCTGAAGGCATTTAGTACATTCGCCTGTCAGGGAAATTATGAGTTTTTTGATGGTCTGATCCCGGCAAAAGCGGCAGCGATGATAAGGGAGGAAGCGGCGCCCAGAACAAAATAAATGACATCAGATTGATGCTTCATCAGTAAGGCGGTGACCGGCGGGCCGGCAGCTACTCCAACAAACCGCATGCTGCTGTAAAAGGAAGTTACGAGGCCTCTTTCTTCTTTTTTAATCCCTTCAGTAATAAGCGCATCAAGACAGGGCAGAGCCATTCCAATCCCGATGCCGGCAGAAGATAAAAGAGCCAGAAGCCATATTAAGCTCATGTCTTCCTTTACAAAAACCAAAGAAATGGTCGTAAGAGCAGCGCCGATTAGGATAAATCCTCTCATTTTTTGTTTGTTTTCCCCGATCAGTTTTCCACTTAAATAGGAAATCGAGCATAAAAAGAGAAGCGGAACGGCCAGCAGCAAGCCTTTAACAGCACCTTTTATGTAATATTGATCTTCCAACAGAGAAGATAAATGAAACAGCACGCCAAATAAAACGAACATCAATATGCCGCCGATGAAAAAAACAGTATACAGCCAGCGCCCGTTAAAATGAAAGGTTTTTTTAATACCTGTGAGAAAAACGGAGAAAGGTTTATCCTCTTTCTGCTTCGTTTGGGGAACTTTCACCAGAAACCAGACGAGTAGAACCGAGACCATGGAAAGCACCGGCACAGACATAAAAGGCATATACCACACCAGGACAGCCAGCAGTGCTCCGATGATAGGGCTTAATACTTTTCCGAGTGTATTCGCTGTTTCAATTATTCCCAGTCCGTGGCTTACCTGCTCTTCCTCCTTGAATATATCACCCACAGTAGGTAAAACGACCGGGAATGCACCGGCTGAACCAACTCCCTGCACGATCCGCCCGAGCAGAATAAGGAGATAAGGCTTATCCAGCTGCCAGGCAGCAAAAGCCGATACTGCCCCACCTGCAGCAACCACCAGCAGACTCGGAACCATTATTTTTTTCCTGCCCCATTTATCCGAAAGGTACCCCGATACCGGAATACAGAGAATGGCTGTAATAGAATATGCCGATATGATTAAACTGGATTGAAACGCAGTGATATTGATTTCACGCTCAATGACCGGCAGAACCGGGATGAACATTGAATTTCCCAGCGTCATCATGAAAGGAATGGAGGCCAGTGCCATCAAGTCCCATTTTTTATCTTCCATCTTATTTCTCCACCTCTCTTCCTTCAACCCTCAGCCCTGTTCTTTGAAGAAGGAAAGGATAAATGTACGAACCTTATAATACAAAAGATTCTCTTTTATTCGTTATTTTCTTTATTTCTTCTGCTCTTTTTTCTCTCTTTTTCGGCCTGCAGTGCGGGTTTTTCTTCTTTTAATGCCTTAAGTAACGACAGCACCATCATGATCATAATGATGGAAAAAGGGAAAGCAGCGACAATCATTGTATTTTCAAGTGCCTGCAGCCCGCCGGAATAAAGCAGAATGACAGCTGTGGCGGATAACATAATTCCCCATGTGAATTTGACTTTGACGGCAGGATTCATGGTTCCGTTTGAAGTCTGCATTCCGAGTACAAATGTAGCCGAATCAGCTGATGTGATAAAAAAGACGCTGATCAATCCCATCGCCAGGATGGACATTGCAATGCCATAAGGATAATGCTCGAAGACCCCGAATAATGCTTCTTCTTCAGCCAATTCGGAGATGGCCGCTGTGCCTTCTGATTCCAATAAAATCGAAGCACCTCCAAATACCGAAAACCACAAAAAGGTGACAAGAGGAGGTACCAACAGCACACCGGCTGTAAACTGCCGCAGGGTCCTGCCTTTTGAAACCCGCGCAATAAATGTACCTACAAAAGGGGACCAGGCGATCCACCATGCCCAGTAAAAAATCGTCCAGTCGTTGATCCATTCTCTTGCGTTCTCTGTAAACGGTGCAATGCGGAAACTCATGGCCGGCAGGGTTTGAATGTATGTTCCAAGTGTATTCGTGAATAAGTTCAGCATATACAATGTCGGCCCGACAATCAGAATAAAGACGAATAACAGCAGGGCAAGAACCATATTGGTGTTGCTTAATATGCGTATTCCCTTGTTCAGTCCGGTCGAGGCAGAGATCAGAAACAAAACAGTGACAACCGCAATAATGGCAAACTGAATCCAAAACCCGATGCCAAGATCGGTGATAAACGACAGGCCTCCATTGATCTGCACGGCTCCGAACCCAAGTGTCGTAGCCACACCGGTTACCGTTGCTGTGACAGCGATAATATCAATGCTTTTACCAAGTGCTCCGTCTGTATTCATCAAAACATTTAAGGAAGAGCTCACGGTTCCGCTTGCACCCCGCCTGAATTTAAAATACGCAAGACATAACGCGATAACCGCGTAAATAGCCCAGGCATGAATGCCCCAGTGGAAAAAAGTAAACCGCATCGCCTCTTTGATGGCTTCGGGCGTTTTTACATCGGTTGTAGGAGAATTCACCGCATAGTGGTGTATCGGTTCCGCTGCTCCCCAGAACACAAGCCCGATCCCCATGCCTGCACTGAATAACATCGCAAACCACGTAACCATATTATAATCCGGTTTATCGTCTGGTTTTCCAAGCTTTATCTTCCCATAGGGGCTTACAATAATATACAGACATACGAGGACAAATAGAGAAACAACAATCAAATAATACCAGCCGAAGCGTTCCGATATAAAAGCCTGGGCCGATGCTGTTACACCTTCAAGCACATGAGGTGCTGCCGCCCCCAGAATGACCGCCAAAACCAAAATACCGATTGTTATATAAAAAACCCACCCGACGGCACTATTCTTCATTTCTCCTTCCTCCTTCCTTTTTGTTATTATGTTTTTTGTTTCCACATTTATACCTTGATTACGTGCCACAATTTTAATTAACATAATAAAATGATTGTAAATAAACAGAGATCAGGAAGTTGTTCCTGATCTCTGTTCCTTTTCCCTTATTACTCTGATTCATCTGTCATGAATTCACGTGCAAAAGCTGTTTCTGTACGGTCGGGAATGTCTGTGAATCGTTCCTGTACCGTTTTTTCACCATCGGCCTGTTCCTGGCGGGTCAGACCGAACCAGGCTGCCCCCGCGCCGGCACCGAGCAATGTCATGAACATGCTCCATCTTCCCCAGTTTCGGTTTCTTCGATTGTTCCATCCCATAAAGCCTCGTCGGCGGCCCATCTGCATGAAAGGAACATTCCAGCGAAAGTTATACATGCTTTTATTCCCCTTTTTCTTCGAAGTGAAGCATGGAGAATTGGTCCCCACATCTGTAGTTTGAACAGGGGACCGTGAGATTATCATACCTTATATTGCCATGATCGGCTTCTGCTGCTTTTTAAAACAGACTTAAGAATGATCATGTTGTTGGGCACGCTGATCTGCGGCACGGGATCGCTGCTGGGATTCTTTGTCTTCAAGATCCGCTGTTTCTTCTGAGAATTCCACATCTATGCCATCCTGCTTAATATCCTTCTGCGGTGTCTGGGATAATTTGGCCTTCGATTTATGCTGATTGTTTCTTGTCTGTCCTCTTGTCATATGCACAACCTCCTTTTGATATTAGGTTTTCCGCTTCGATGTCTGCTATACAAAAAAACAGGGCTCCATCTGGAACCCTGTAACCATTAACGAATCAGGAAGAAGCATGAAATTGAAGTCCGTCCTCCACAGCGTCAATGTATGCTGCGCGGATGACATAATCGCCGAAAGGTTCGCCATCCTGGCGTTCTGTAGCATATTCACGCAGCATCGGCTGGAGAATATTCAATATTTCTTCTTCGCCGATATTTTCCCGGTACAGTTTATTCAGACGTTCCCCGGCAAAACCGCCGCCGAGATACAAATTGTATTTGCCGGGACCTTTCCCGATAAAGCCGATTTCTCCAAGGGTGGACCGGGCGCAGCCGTTCGGACAGCCGGTCATGCGGATCGTGATTTCATTATCCCTGATCCCGGCTTCATCCATCGTCGCTTCCAGTTTTTCAAGAAGGGACGGGAGATACCGTTCGGATTCGGCCATTGCAAGCCCGCATGTCGGGAATGCTACACATGCCATGGCGTTTCGGCGCAGAGCTGAGTCTCTCTCTCCGTCGGATAGACCGTACTGCTCGACGAGTTCATTAATTTTTTTCTTTTTCTGGCTCGTCACGTTCCCGATGATAAGGTTCTGGTTGGGACTGAGACGGAATTCACCGGTATGAACCTTGGCGATTTCCCGAAGGGCTGTCATGAGCTGATACTCTTCTGTGTCTTTAATACGACCGTTTTCAATGAAGAGCGTCAAGTGCCAGCGGTTGTTGCTTCCTTTCATCCAGCCGTAGCGGTCCCCGTTTGAATCAAAATGATACGGACGCTCCTCTTCCAGACTCCAGCCGAGCCGCTCCGTTAATTCCGTTTGCAGCCATTCGAGCCCCCGTGCATCGATCGTATATTTAAACCGTGCATTTTTACGGTTGGAGCGGTTGCCGTAATCCCGCTGGATCGTCAGCAGTTTTTCACATGCCTCCACGATATGGTCCGCCGGACAGAATCCAATCACCCGTCCCAGCTGCGGGTAGGTGTCTGTTTCTCCGTGTGTCATGCCAAGACCGCCTCCGACAGCGATATTAAAACCCTGCAGGGCTCCATTTTCGACAATGGCAATCAAACCAATGTCCTGTGAAAATACATCAATATCATTAGACGGCGGCACGGCAATGCCGATTTTAAATTTACGCGGCAGGTATACGTCTTTGTACAATGGCTCCGTTTCTTCTGAGCTGTCCACCACTTTTTCTTCATTGAGCCAGATTTCGTGATACGCTTTTGTCTGCGGAAGAAGATGTTCGCTGATGTTTTTGGCAGCTTCCTGTACTTCTTCATGAACATCGGACTCATATGGATTAGGAGCAGCCATCACATTGCGGTTTACGTCGCCGCAGGCTGCAATCGTATCGAGCATGGCGTCATTCATGGCCTGCATGTTCTTTTTCATGTTCCACTTCAGAATGCCGTGCATCTGAAAGGTTTGCCGTGTTGTCAGCCGAAGCGTACCATTTCCGTAGTCATGTGCAATACGGTCCATCGTGAGCCACTGATCCGGCGTGGCCGTCCCTCCTGGAAGCCGCACTCTCACCATAAAGGAGTAGGCTGGTTCAAGCTTTTGTCTGCGTCTTTCGTTTCGAAGGTCCCGGTCATCCTGCATGTAACTGCCGTGAAACTTTGTTAACTGGGCGTCATCAGCCGATATATCAGCCGTGAGAGGATCGGCCAGAGACTCTTCGATCGTACCGCGGAGGTAATTACTTTCCCGTTTTATTCGTTCATTGTCACTGGGCGGGCCCTGCTGGATCGGAGTTGTCTGTTTGTTTTCCATGGTGGTTCTCCTTCCCTCACTGATTAATATACATCACGCTGATAGCGTTTTTGCTGCTGCAGATCTTCCAGATAGGCGTCTGCATCCTCTTCGCTCATACTGCCTTCCTGCTGCAGAATGGTTTTCATCGCCTCGTGCACGTCACTTGCCATATATTCTTCATCTCCACACACGTACACAATCGCGCCATCCATGAGCCAGGCATAGAAGTCCCGGCTCTTTTCAAGCATGCGGTGCTGCACGTACACTTTTTCCTCCATATCGCGGGAGAATGCTACGTCCATTTTTGTCAATACGCCTTCTTTCAGCCAGCGCTGCCACTCCACCTGGTACAGAAAATCCGTCGAGAAATGCTGTTCTCCAAAAAAGAACCATGATTTCCCCTGTGCTTCCTGTTCCTCCCGCTCTTCAAGAAATGCTCGAAACGGTGCCGCTCCGGTTCCCGGACCAATCATAATAATCGGCGTATCCGTATCTTCCGGAAGTTTGAAATTCGGATTTTTCTGGATGAAGACAGGGAGTTTTTCCCCAATTGCAGCCCTCTCTGCGCATTGTCCGGAGCAGACTCCTGTCCGACTGCGGCCGTGGGCATCATACCGAACAGTTCCAATCGTTAAATGCACTTCTTCCGGGTTGGCCTCACTGCTGCTTGCAATGGAATAAAGGCGCGGCGGAATTTTGCGGAGAATCGGGAGGAACTCGCTGACCGGCACATTCCAAGGCATAAAGTCCCTTCCAAGGTCTATTAAATCCCTTCCGTAAATATACTCGCGCAATGCATCTTCGTTTCCTTCTTTCACCAGGTCATGCAGCTTTTCATTATCTGAAAGCGGTGCTGCTTTTTCAAGAAGCGGTTTCGTGAGGACGGTAATTTCATACGTACCTGTAAGAGCTTCCCGGACCGTTTTTGTATCTCCTTTTTTGTTGACAACAACGAGTTCATCCGGATCCCAGCTCATTTCATCCATGAGCTTTTCCACGAGCTCCGGTTCATTCTCCGGATACACCCCGACGCTGTCGCCGGGAGCAAATTCAAGACCGGAATCTTCGAGTGACAGTTCCAGATGTCTCGTTTCTTTATTGGATCCTCTGCCGCTCAGATTGATATTTTCAAGCAGTTCGGCCTGAAAAGGATTGGTTCTGGAATGGGCCGGCTTCGATTCAGCCGGTGCCGGAGCACCTGCGCCCACCGGTTGGGGGACGGCTTGAGAAACCTGTGTTTTACTTTGTTCCACTTCCTTATTTAATGTTTCAACGACACCTTCGACCCATTCCGCAGCATCTTCATCAAAATCGACGTCGCACTCGACCCGGTCATACAGCCGGTCGCCGCCAAGTTCCTCCAGACGCTTATCAAACTCCCTGCCGGTCTGACAGAAATGCTCATACGATGTGTCGCCGAGCGCCAGAACCGAATAATGGACATTTTCCAGTTTCGGTGCTTTCCGGCCGTGTAGGAATTCATGAAACGAAATGGCGTTGTCAGGTGGATCTCCTTCTCCGTGTGTGCTGACAATGATAAAGAGGTTCTCCACTTTTTTCAGTGCATTTGTTTTAAATTGATCCATCGCAGAAAGGGTAACATTGTAGTCCCGGGCTTCCAGCTTTCCGGAAAGTTCTTCGGCAATCCCCTGACCGTTGCCGGTCTGGGAGCCAAACAAAATAGTCACCTCTTTTGATACCTCAGGCTCCTGCGGCTCGGCCTGCAGAGGCGCTTGGGCAGCCGGAGCCTGCGCCGCAGCGGTTGTTTCAGTGGACAGCGCGGAAGGTGCAGCTGCGATATAACCGCTGAGCCAGATTTTCTGCTGTTCAGTGAGAGTTGGCAGCAGACGGTTTAAGAGATCGATTTGATCTTGGTTGAACGGGCTGTTGTTTACTTGAAGATCCAATGATTATTCACCTCACAAAGGATTAATGGGTAACCCAGTTTTTCTTTCACTATGTATATATGAAAGGGAAATACTATGATAGCCGCCATTTGATTAGTGTTCATGCTATATCCATTATCCCTATCTGTCAAGTTGGTTTTCGGGCTTTGCCGAAATTCCTTCTATTTAAAGTTATAAATAAACTTATAGCAAAAATTAATAAATGATACACCGTCTGCTGTACCTGCATAAAAAAACACCGCCATCCCTCAGGAAAGCGGTGCTTCGGTGGTTCAGACGTTTATTGCTCCTGACCGTTTTTCACCCAGGATGCTACCTGAATGGTTCTTCTCGTCTGGTGTTTCACAGCAGGCTCGATGTCCAGTTTCATTTGGCCTTCGCCGTCAACCGTTACCGATGTACCGTACGGGTTGCCGCCGGTGCTGAAAGTGACCGGATCACTGTACCCAGGTGCTGCGATAATCGCACCCCAATGCATCATCGTTGTGTACAGGCTTTTTACGGTAGCTTCCTGTCCGCCGTGGTCGTTCATGGCAGAACTCATGCCGCTGACGACTTTATTAACGAGTTTTCCTTCTCCCCATAGCCCGCCGGTCTGATCAAGAAACTGTTTCATTTGTCCCGGTACGTTTCCAAAGCGGGTCGGCATGCTGAAAAGAATCGCGTCCGCCCAGTCGAGGTCTTCCGGTTTTGCTTCCGGTACGTCTTTCGTTTCTTCAAGATGGGCTTTCCATGCCGGATTGGAATCAATGGCTGCCTGCGGTGCAAGTTCTGTTGTACGCGCAAGATAAACGTTGGCACCGGCTTCTTTGGCAGCTTCTTCGGCCCATTTGGCCATCCGGTAGTTTGTACCTGTGGAACTGTAATATACGATGGCTATGTTAACTGCTGTCATTGTTTCATCGCTCCTTTTCGTTTTAAACATATCAAATAATCCCATGGTAGTTATTTGTGTCCTCCTCAATGGAATGCTTTATGATCTTCTTCCAACCGGTGTAGTATGTATCACCTCCTATACAGAGTGATCTTCCGCAGCCATTCCCAATTTTTTCAGCATCGGGATAAGCTGTTCCTTTTCTTCATCGGATAAAGCAGAAAACAATTCCTGGATGCGTGCCGCATGTTTTGGGAAAATGCGGTCCATCAATGCTTTCCCTTCCTGTGTAATCACGGCATAAATAACCCGCCGGTCGTTTGGGCAGCGCTCTCTTGAGAGAAGCTCCTGCTTTTCAAGTTTATCGATGACATACGTCATACTGCCGCTTGTCATTAAGATACGCTTGCCGATATGTTGAATCGGCTGACTCCCCTTATGATACAGCAGCTCAAGCACTGCAAAGGCATTGGGATTCAATCCATGGTTTTTCATATCCTGCGCAAGGGTCTTCTCTATGGAATGGTAAGCTTTGGATAATACAACCATCGTTTTCAAGGAAACGTCAATGTTGTTTTCGGGGTGACTCATTTGTACCATCACCTTTAATAATATTTCAAATTAAAATATCTTTAATTGAATATATTATAATATAATGAAACCTTACTTTTCAAGAATTACTTCTTGGATCCTTCCGTTTTTCTTTCTCCGAATATTGTCGAAGGAATTAAAGTGTGATATTTTATCAAATGACGTACTTTTATTTTTATATTACGGAAAATGTTCCGTGAAAACCGAACAATTATTTAGAGAGAAAGGAGATTTAACATGCTTGAGATTTTCAAGGATATCCTGGCTGCAGTCAGCGGCGTGCTGAATGGTCTTCCGCAGGGTCTGCTCGCCCTTGCGTTTGGATTTGCATCCGTTCCGACAGCTCTGGCATTTGTCGTTGGAGCTGCCGGAAGTGCCGCAGCCGGCAATGCCGCGGTCATTTCCTATCAGGCGGAGTCGATTGCAGTCGCAGGAACAATGGGCCGCAGTATGCGGGAACGGCTGTCCATGATTTTTATAGGAGCTGCCATTCTGCTTGTCATTGGACTGCTGGGCGTGCTCGAATGGGTGATCGACTGGATCGGCCCGGTAATTACCAATGGAATGATGGCCGGGGTCGGCATTATGCTTTCCAAAGTGGCCTGGGACATGGCAAAAAACGACCGCCTCGCAGGTACTGTTTCATTTGTCAGTGCGCTGATGGTATACATGGCACTTCAGGATTTAGTGTATACGATTACCGTCTCTGTCATTCTCGCCAGTATAGTGTCGTATTTTCAAAAACGGAATGCAGGTGCTGCCAAAGAAGAAACTTTTCCCAATGAAGGATTTACCATGCAGAAGATCATTTTCAGTCCGATGGTGCTCCGCGGGGCGCTGGCCATGGTCTGTCTGAATATTGGGGCCAATATCGCGTTCGGACGGATTAATCAGGACATCGCTGGCATGGACGTTGATATTGATACACTTACGATCATCAGCAGCCTTGCCGACATGGCGTCCTCTCTGTTTGGGGGAGCTCCGGTGGAAGTGATTATTTCGGCAACAGCAAGTGCCCCTCACGCTGTTTGGTCGGGGGTTCTCATGATGGGACTGATGGCTGTTATTCTATTTGCCGGATGGCTTCCCAAAATTGGACGATATGTTCCCAGCGCCTCTATTTCGGGCTTTTTATTTGTTCTCGGGGCTATTGTCACGCTGCCTTCCAATGCAGCAGCTGCGCTGGCCGGAGAAGGAGCCGGCACCGGTGTTGTCGGAGGCATGACGATGGTTGTTACTGCGATAACAGATCCATTTCTCGGTATGCTGGCAGGAATTATTATAGAGTTTTTGATTGGAATATTCGGCTTTTAAGGAGGAGATTGTATGTCTGCGTATACGTTGAGGGTGGCCGGTTTGACGAGGGAACTTCCTGTCATTCAGGTCTCGCCTGAGGTGAGTATCGCGAGTTTTGTCGTGTTGGGAGATACGGAAATGATCACAGCAGCCGCGCCGCTGCTGGCCTCAAAACTTCCTGAAGTGGATATGCTTGTCACAGCAGAAGCAAAAGGTATCCCCTTTGTTCATGAGCTTTCCAAGCAACTTGGGATGAACCGCTGTGTGGTAGCAAGAAAAAGTGTGAAACCCTATATGAATGAACCGCTTATCACCGCCGCCACCTCGATCACCACCCAGAAAGAACAGCAGCTTGTGCTTGATGAAAACGATGCCGCGCTGCTGCAGGGAAAACGCATCGCTCTTGTCGATGATGTGATCAGTACCGGAGAATCGCTGGAGGCACTTGAAACCCTTGTAGAGAAAGCAGGCGGTGACGTGAAGACGAAAGCAGCCATTCTGGCCGAAGGAAATGCAGCAGACATGCCCGGCATTACCTTTTTAGAAAAACTGCCTTTATTTACACCGCAGTAAAGGAACGGAGTCCGCAATCAGCCGGGAACTTTTTCTGCATGCGGGGTCATGGTGTTCCATAGAATGTAGTAATTGGGTCAGAGAAAAGAGGGAACGGAATGATTGTTATTTCCGGTGAGCCGTTCCACCCTCCTGCCGGATGGGTGTTGGACGAAGTAGAACAAAAGATTCTCGAATACCTTCAGCAGGATGCTGCCTCCCATTCTTACAACTCCCCTGAAGAATTACGGTTTGACATTCGTTACCGCAGGTATACCATTGATGCAGCGGAAGCTTTACAGGAGAGCGGGGCATCGTTTGAGGTGTTCGCAGATACTTATGCTGATCCGGATTACTGGGATGTGACCAGTGCCGGTGGTCTCCGTCTGCGGTACGGCATTTCTCCTGCCGAAGCTCTTCAGGATATTTACCGCAACGGCGGTGCCTATGGATTTGAATGTGCGACAGCCATGATCATCGTTTTTTATTATGCTGCGTTGCAGACAATTGGACAGACGGCGTTCAACCGGCTTTTTCCGAATCTTTATTTGTACAGCTGGCATATGGACACAGATCTTGGGCTGCAGTCCGTACAAACGGATTTCTACATCCCGGGCGACGTCGTGTATTTTAACAATCCGGATTTTCATTCCGATTCTCCGCAGTGGCAGGGCGAAAATGCTGTCGTTTTAATGAATGATTTGTTTTTCGGGCACGGTATCGGGATAACAACAGCGGCCGGGATGATCCGGGTCTTAAATGAGCTGCGTCAACCGGGCAGTGAGCAGAGTGCTTATATCACCAACGTCGTCACCAGAGCTGACACCCGCCGTCTCTACAGACGTTCACAAACAACGGTCCGGAACAACAGCTGGATTCAAAAACCTTCCGTTATCGTCATCCAGCACAATGAAACATCCATATCATATAAACGATATCAGAGCTATCTTCATTAGCAGCAATGGGGCTGTATCAAAAGGTACAGCCCCTGTCTGTGATAAAAAGAATATAATCACGGGCAGGAGCGGAAAGCGTCCGCCTGTAGCGCATGCCCAGCACGTTAGCGAAACATTTATTGGCTGGTAGTAGACTTTTGATACAGCTCCTTACATTGGTTTTAAAACAGTTCGCTGCATGGGAACTCCACCCATCGGCAGGGTACAGCCCTGGAGCAGATAGCTTCGGCCGTCTATAAGAAAATATCTATTTCCTTCATACACCGCATCATATCCTCTTCTGGTGAGCTCTCGTTCCACTACCATCCCGTATTCCTCCAACTGATCATAACGGTGATTCAGGGTGAACGATATCACATTTTTCCGGTACCCTGACAACCAGTTAAAGAACCACAGGACAGCACCAGATCCGATGATAAAGATGAGCGGGACATAAGGACCCTCCTTCGCTGTTTCTTTTAGGTGTTAAGATTCGCTGTTATTTGTAACGCTTCTCCATGGAAACCTGTTTTTCCATCATTTCATAGGATTTTTCGATGATGTCGGTTACTACATCTCCTTTATAAACTTTGCCGTACTTTGTGTGTTTCTGATAGTACGCGGTCAGCTCATCTAATTTTGCGGCCGTATCTTTTTCCACCCGTACGTTCAACTGGATTCTATTGTCTTCCGGCACAGTCTTCACCTTCTTTCCCTGCTAAAGCTAGCAAATTGCTAGCAGATGCTATCAGGTTGCTTTATGAAGGATAACACATTTCGATAAAAAGGAACACCGCCTGCGGGAGCGGTGTTCCTACATATTTTTTATCAGATGACTTGTCTGTCCCAGAAACGGTGACAGGCGACGGCCTCAATAAAGCCCGGGGTAAAGGCATCGGGCTCCTCCCCTTTTATCACCCCGGGCGCCGTGTCGATTCCCTGCTCCTCAACCCAGGCTTTTCCTTCATGGGTAGCGCCAATTGGTTTACAGTGGAAGAATGTTTCATTAATGAAGTCTTTTGCTTTTTTACGGAACGCTTCATCTGTATTTTGGCCGCCTGCGCAGTACAGTGCATCAAACAACAGGGAATCTGCTGTCAGGAAGGTGTGCTGCACCTCCAGTTCAGGTCCGTCGGCCGCTTTACAGGTGCCAAGTGCGCTGCTGATGATCTCCGGATGGAGTCCTTCTTTTCTCAGGCCGGCAATGACATCGTTCACTTCTTTTCCGTTAAAGCCATCACCAACAATAACACCGACTTTCCGTGTTTCCGCTTTAAACGATGTATTCTTCTGGCTCAAGGCCGGGGATGATTTTGTGATGTTTGATCCGCCTTCCTGCGGCATTTCTATACCCAGGTTCTCTGCTACCGGCCGGGCCAGATCCAGAGAAATGTTGGTCAGCATATCAACGATCTGCTGCTGCACCGAACGGTTTTCACATTTACCAAGCTCAAAACTGTACCCGCTGATCGTGTGTTCTTTTTCTACATCGCTCAAGCTGTTCCAAAATAACACCGCCTGCGAGAAGTGGTCTTTGAAACTTTCACTCCGGGCCCGGATTTTATGCCCTTCTACTTTCTCCTGATAATGAACATAACCGCCTTCTTCTTCACTGGCTGGCTCCGGTGTATTGTCTGCAAGCGAGTTTTTGTGGTAACTGACCTGACCGGTATTAATCGTCGTGCGATGCATAGCGTCCCGCTGATTGTTATGAAACGGACAGACCGGACGGTTGACCGGAAGTTCATGGAAGTTCGGTCCGCCAAGTCTTGATATCTGGGTGTCCGTGTACGAGAAAAGTCTTCCCTGCAGCAGCGGATCGTTCGAAAAGTCAATACCGGAGACTACATGTCCGGGATGAAACGCTGCCTGTTCAGTTTCTGCAAATACGTTATCCACGTTCCGGTTCAGCATTAATTTGCCGACAATCTGCACCGGCACGTCTTCTTCCGGCCACACTTTGGTCGGATCGAGAATATCAAAATCAAAGTCGAATTCCTGGTCTTCCCGGATAATCTGAAGGCCGAGCTCCCATTCCGGATAATCACCATTTTCAATCGCTTCATATAAATCACGGCGGTGGAAGTCTATATCTTTTCCGGAAAGTTTTTGTGCTTCATCCCAAACAAGCGAATGAACGCCGAGTTTTGGTTTCCAGTGGAACTTCACAAAGTGTGCTTCCCCTCTTTCGTTTACAAGGCGGAAGGTGTGGACACCGAATCCTTCCATCATGCGGAAACTCCTCGGAATCCCGCGGTCTGACATTGCCCACATCGACATGTGTGCCGCTTCCTGATTATTCGCAACAAAATCCCAGAACGTGTCATGCGCAGATCCGCCCTGCGGCATCTCATTATGGGGTTCGGGTTTCACGGCATGAACCAGGTCCGGGAATTTCATAGCGTCCTGAATAAAGAAAATCGGAATGTTATTACCGACAAGGTCAAAGTTTCCTTCATCGGTATAAAACTTTGTCGCAAAACCACGTACGTCCCTAACCGTATCCGGGGACCCTTTTGAGCCCTGCACCGTGGAAAAACGGACGAACACAGGTGTCGTTTTTTGGGGGTCTGTTAAAAAATCAGCCTTCGTGAACTCTTTCATGGAATCATCATACACATGAAAATCACCATAGGCCCCGTATCCCCGCGCATGAACAATCCGCTCCGGAATTCTCTCATGATCAAAATGGGTCATTTTTTCACGGAAATGAAAGTCTTCCATTAACGTCGGCCCACGTTCCCCGGCTTTCAGCGAAAATTCATCTTCGGATACCTTCTGTCCCTGATTGGTCGTCATCTTTTTTCCCTGGTCGTAGGTACGGTAATTTTCCAGCTGTTCATCTTTACGGTTGCTGGTCGACTTACGGTCGTTGCTCATTATGTGCAGCCTCCTTAACTAATATGGTCTATCACCATATACCCGTTGCATGATGCATGCAAAACAATTAATTTTAAATATTCCAACAAATGAAAACGTTTTATGACAAATCTGTTCCCTGCTTATCCTTTTTGCTTTCCGGATTTCTGCTGCAGTAGTAAAATAAACGGTCGGAGGAGGATACATATGTTTGACTTAAGTGTAACAGCTATAATCGTTGTCATTATTTGTTCCATTTTTATCGGAATTTCCAAAACGGGACTTCCGACGATGGGGATTTTTGTAGTGGCTGTCATGGCTTCTATTTTCCCCGCAAGGGAATCCCTGGGCATCGTGCTGCCGATGCTGATCACTGCCGATATCATAGCGGTCATGTATTACAGACGGAGCGTCAATTGGAAAACGCTGTTGTACATGTTTCCGTGGGTGCTGGGTGGACTTGCTGCCGGCTTTATCATGCTGTTTTATGTGCAGACGGGCCGTCCGCTCGAAATCGTACTAGGCATTCTTATTCTGCTGTTAATCAGTCTTCAGTTCTACGGGGACAGGCAGAAAACCTCCTGGGCGGACAAAATACCACAGTCGACCTGGTTTGTTGCGGTAATGGGCACCCTTGCCGGCTTTACGACGATGATTGGTAACGCCTCAGGTCCCGTAATGGCGATATTTTTACTGGCGCTTGCCCTGCCAAAGCAGGAATTTATCGGGACAGGTGCATGGTTTTTCATATCAGTGAACCTGATCAAGGTTCCTATGTATGCTGCCCTGGGATTGATTACGGTGGAATCGCTCACCTTTAACCTTTGGCTTGTTCCCCCTATTCTGATAGGAACGTTTCTTGGTATCAAGTTTCTGCCCCTTATTCCGCAGCAGGTGTTTCGAGTTATTATTATGCTGTTGACGGTATTTGGCGGTATCCGGCTGTTAATTGCTTAACATCGGGGTATCCGGCATAAAACCTTCCCCTCTCTGCCAAACTAAAAGCAGAACAGAAACTGGAGGGATGGAACATGGCTGCACAGCTGCCGGAGCATACAGAGTCTTACTGGAGAGATGATACCGACCTTCCTTCGTTTGGGAAGCTGAAAGAAGATACCGCTGCCGATGTGGTGGTCGTCGGTGGTGGAATAACCGGGCTGACTACCGCTTCCCTTTTAATAAAGGAAGGACTGGACGTTGTTGTACTGGAAGCCGGTTATGTATTAAACGGCACGACCGGCCGTACCACCGCTAAGATCACGGCCCAGCACGGACTGATTTATGACGAACTGACCCACCACATGGGAAAAACAAAGGCACGGCTGTATTATGAATCCCAGATCGAGGCGCTAGAGCTTATTAAACAAAATATCAAAGAGCAGCAGATCACCTGTGATTTTCAGACAGAGACCGCGTACCTGTATGCCGAAACCGACCAGGACGCACGCAGACTTGAGAAAGAATACGATGCCTGCCGGAGGCTTCATATCGACACGGACATGAAGGACAGCATCCCGTTATCACTAAACGTGCAGAGTGCTCTGGCCATGCCGGGACAGGCCCGGTTTCACCCTTTACAGTACGTAAAGCACCTTATTCAGGAAATCGTGAAGCACGGCGGCCGGATTTACGAACAAACGACAGCTGTTAACATTGCACGTGAAAAGCAGAAGGAAGCAGTTATTACAGAAAATGACTGCCATGTTACCGCTGATTCGATTGTCTGCTGCTCCCACTTCCCTTTTTATGAAGGCACAGGCTTTTATTCGGGACGGATGCATGCGGACCGCTCCTACGTACTCGCTGTCCAAACTGATACAACGTACCCCGGAGGTATGTATTTAAGCGCAGGAGCCCCTGTGCGGTCCCTGCGCTCTGCCTCCATGGATGGAAAAGAAATGGTTTTAATCGGTGGTGAAAACCATAAAAGCGGTCAGGGTGGAAACACTCTTGATCATTACCGGGCGCTCCAGCAGTTTGCCGGAAATCTTTTTGATCATCCCCGGATTTTGTACCGCTGGTCCGCCCAGGATTTAACGACAATAGATAACGTTCCTTACGTCGGCGAAGTGACAACGTCCCGGCCGGACGTGTACATCGCTTCCGGATTCAACAAATGGGGCATGACCAACAGCACCAGCGCCGCCCTTCTCCTGAGGGATCTCGTGCTGAAAAAAGAAAATCCCTATAGTGAACTGTATACTCCGGCACGATTTTATGCTGATCCAAGTATTAAGCACTTTTTGAAAGAAAACGTGGATGTTGCAAAACATCTGATAAAGGGAAAACTGGAGATGCCTTCTGCTTCCATCGAGGGGCTGGAAAGGGATGATGCCGCCGTGTTCATGGCAGACGGGCAGCGGAAAGGAGCCTACAAAGATAAAGATGGGGAGCTTTTCATTGTCGATACAACGTGTACGCATATGGGATGTGAAGTGGAATGGAACCATGGGGACCGCACGTGGGACTGCCCCTGTCACGGCTCCCGTTTTTCCTGCACCGGCGAAGTGATTGAAGGACCTGCCGAAAAACCGCTGCAAAAGCATCCTCATACAATGCTCGACAATTGGACCAGTGAAAATTCCGGATATTAACCTGTACGAAGGCACCTTGATATCGAGGTGCCTTATTTAATGACTAAAGAGCAGAAAAGGCATTGTCATCTCCGGATTCGTCCACCGGTAAACGGACGGAGCAGCATACTTGCGGCCCGGATAACATTAAGGTTGGAGGTGAACAGTCGTTTTCCTATGCTGCTGTTCAATTGTTTCACGATAAAGTCAAGGCCGTCGTTGCTTAGTGTCTCCATTCCCTGCCGGAGGACCATGGAGTCGTGAAAACTTTTTCGTAACGGCTTCGTGAACTCCTCGTATCTTCCGTATCCGCATAAATCGAAGGCCGCGTATATACCGGTAAGAATGGATTCAAACTGTCCAAAACCTAAAAACGGCATAATGGAACCAAAGCAGTTACCGGCAAAAAACGTATTACCAATTCGTGGGGAGTGGCACATCCCTATTTTGTAGTTTTTGATCTGAAATTGGTCTTCAATGTGGAGAGACTGCTGTAATGCTTGTCCGGCAGCATCCTGGAGCAGCTGCCATTGTTTTTCGGTCTGTTCTTTCGATCCGGCAGCGGCATCCGGGTAAGCCATGACAAGGTTGGCCTCTGTTGACGAAATCGGCAGAAGATAAGCATACCCCTGCGGTGCTATGTTGTTATCAAGCCAGATCCGTACGTGGTCCCGTTCAAAATTTCCTTTTAGAATGGATCCCTGTAAAGAGACCGACAAATACTCCTGGAAATTACGGAGGTTCGCTGCATAAGAAGCATCACCTGTGGCGAGAATGACGTGGGTATAGTCCTGCTGCAAGGCTTCATACGTTCGTTCGGAGTGATAATGCACCCGTGAGCTCACCTGTTCTGCCAGCTGCTGTTCAAGCGCATGCCGGTGTCTGCCGCGCAGAGTAATGAATCCACTGTGCGCCTCTATCACAGCGCTCTGCCTCTCGGAATAAAAGGACAAACGGCTGATAGCCGAAACCGGCTTCACATACAAGTGAAATTCTTCAGATAGATACCGGACGACATCATCAACCGGTTTTGTCAGAAAAGACATAAAGGCTTCCCCGTTTATGAATCGGTCGCCAACGTGGTTTCGTTTTTCGAAAATATCGGCGGTGAGGCCGTTTTTCTCCAGCGTGGAGGCACAAGCTAAACCGGACAGTCCCGCCCCCATAATGGCAATCTTCATACGATCCCTCCAGGTACTCTTTTTAGTCAGTATTTGATACCTGGAGGTTTTTATGAAATGTTTTGATGTTCATTCTTTGGTCCGGATTGTACCCTGATCGGTTTGTTCAATCAATCCTTGTTTTAAAAGCTGTCCCACGGCTCGTTTGAACGCCGCTTTGCTGATTTGAAACGTGTTTTGTATGTCTTCCGGGCTGCTTTTATCACTGAAAGGTATCTCTCCCCGGTTTCTGGATAAATGCAGCATGATGGCATGGGCATCTTTGTCCATGCTTTCTGCTGCGGCAGGAAACATGGACACATTGATGGTTCCATCCTCCTTCACGTCAACGACACGGACTTCCACCCGTTCTCCCATTCTTGGTTCTTTCATCCGCTGAGTAGGATGTAAAAACGCACGGTGTCCGTTTTCGGTCCGGATGAAAGATCCTGCTTTGCCCGCACGATATACCCATCCGGTAAGGTTATGATTGATAAGAGACTCCGGCGCCGGGGCGGCCGTTTCGAGCATCGTCTCTTCTCCCGCGGTTCTGGCCAGCAGCCTTCCCTGCTTATCTGTGCTCAGTATGACATACAGGTGATCCCCGGCCTCCGGCCATACATTTTTCATGAACGGCAGATCATCTTTGGGTACGAGAATATCGTGAGGAAGATTCAAGTCCACAAACACCCCAAGCTCGGGCACCACCTCGGCTGCCGCAGCCCATCCATACGTGTTCGCCGTAACCTCCGGCAGGTGCATGGTAGCAGCCGGCTGCCCTTTTTTATCGGTATATATAAAAATGTCGGTATGCTCTCCGGCAGAAAGACTGCGCACGGCCTGTGCAGCGGGAAGTTCAAGCGCGGCTCCCTCCACTTCCACGAGATAACCGTTCTGTTGTTTTCTGCTTACGTAAGCTGTTGCAATGATTCCATGTTTCATCAATTTTCAACCTGCTTTCTTTGCCCTTCTAAAAACGCAGCATCCACGGACAGGTTTACTCCCATTTTTGTTAAAACAGCAGCAGCCTGATCCTTCTCTGCCGTCCAGAGGGCTTCCTTTTCTTTGTATTCCACTGGAGCATCCGTACGAATCGAGGCCAGTTCTCTCGAAAGGTGAAGCATGTCCAGATGAGTTTCTATTTTGTTTTTGATTCCTTGAGGCAGTTCATCCCTTTGTTCGAGCAGGGTGTCAAGTGTACCATATTCGTTCAGAAGTTTCAGAGCCGTTTTTTCGCCGATTCCTTTCACACCCGGGTAATTATCGGTAGTATCTCCCATCAGAGCTTTCATCTCAACGATACGTTCAGGCCGGTACCCTTTTTGTTCCATCATATTGTTTTCATTGAACATAGCGTAATGCCCCTGCCCTTTTTTCATGACGGCAATGTCGATAGACGGACCGATCAGCTGCAGAAGATCCTGGTCGCCTGTGAGAACAGTAACCTTAGATGAAGGTGCCGCCTGCTTGGCAAGCGTGCCGATACAGTCATCAGCCTCAAACGAACGAACTCCCATGTTGGGAACATTAAAAGCAGATACCGCCTGTTTTGCCATATCAAACTGTGGAATCAGTTCCTCCGGCGGATTGGAGCGGTTTGCCTTATAGTCGGGATACATAGAGGTTCGAAACGTCGTACTCCCCATATCCCAGCAGCAGACGATATGGCTGGGCTGAAACGTCTCCACCGCTTTCAGAAAATGTTTCAGCATCCCGAAAACGGCGTTTGTCGGAACATTTTCGTTGTTATACATATAATTTCCATACACCGACGTGGCATAAAAACTTCGGAATAAAAGAGCCATGCCGTCTATAAGCAGAACGTGGTTATTTTTCATTTTCTCCTCTCCCATCTCCTTGATCATAGCATAGAACAAAAGTATTCCGCCAAATGAATACAGCAGCTTTCTTTTATTTCCGTTTTTCTTTTGTCACATAACCTCTTCAAACAAACGAGTATTATGAGAAAAAATCTTCCGGTTCTTTGTTTTTATGGAAGGTTATGTGACAACAAAGCAGATAAAGAAAAAGCTCTGTTATATAATAAGAAGAACAAAAGGGTGCATTTCCTTTTTGATTCTACATGCCGGAGATAAAGCATATCGTCTGTCGTATGCGTGCAGATAAAGGAGGGATCACCATGTAATTGTCGAAACGTTTCCTGCGGTATCTGGTGGTATTTTCCTGAACAATGGAAGGGTCGTCCTTCCTGAAAAATCACACAAAAGAAAGGTGATACGATGAGTAATAAACTGGAATCCACGGCCACCATCCAGCTGGAGGAAAAGACGTATTTCGACAACGTAAAAATGGTAGCCAGCCGGGCCAACCGATACGAAAGTTACATTGTGCTGGAGTCAGAGAGCAAAACGGTCAACGGCAAAAGCATTTTAGGGTTATCCTCTTTTCTGAGTCCTTCCGAAAATGTAACACTCCGCGCCATTGGACACGATTCCAGACAGGCCGTGCAGGATATCAAACATTTATTCACCCATGCGTAAAGTCTACAGAAAAAAGCAGCTGCCGCGCTGCTTTTTTTATTGCTTTTTCTTCATGCTGGCGGTACGGCACTGCAGCTGTTATGCTGAAGAAAAAGGAGTCCTATCATGAAACCCGAAGATATGGAAGAGCAGATCATAGAAAGCTATAAACAAGACGAAAAAATGATGATTCTTGTCTTTGCCCAGTGGTGTGTCAATAAGGATCTGGATGCTTTGGATCTCTATACAAAGACGTATCCGGAGCAGAAAGACAATCCCCTTTTAAAAGAAGCATTGGCGTTAACCGTTCCGAAAGAAGAATCTGAAACGATTGCTGATGATACCTTATTTGGTGTGCTCTCCTTATATGGAAACGATGACCTCGCTCATACGGCATCCCGTTATACAAAAAATAACCCGTTTGATGCACGGTGAAACAGGAAATAGTCCCTGTGAACTATTTTCTTAAGGAGAGAGAAAACAATGAAGCACCAAAAAGTGACACCGATGCGGTTTAAAGATGACGGGGAAATTCCCAACAATGAGCACCTCCCCGTTATTCTTTATTCCGGCGTATTCGCCGAAGACCCAAACGATATCCGTCCCGCGTTTGAACGCCATAATTGGACAAACAGCTGGGTGGGCGGCGTATTTGACTATCATCACTATCACAGCAACGCCCATGAAGTTCTTGGTGTGCTGAATGGACAAGTTTCCATCAAACTCGGCGGCAGAGACGGCACAACATTTGACCTTGAAAAAGGAGATGTGGTTGTTCTGCCGGCCGGAACCGGGCACAAAGAAATGAGTTCGAGTTTTGAGTTTGAAATGGTCGGGGCCTATCCATTCGGAATGGATTACAACCTGAAAATAGGAGCACCGGAAGAGCGCCCCGGCGTCCTGAAAGACATCGAGGAGGTGCCGCTTCCTGATCAGGATCCTGTATTTGGAACAGAAGGTCCTTTACTGGAGGTGTGGCATGAAGAATAAGAAGGAGAGCGGAAGTTATCTGCCGCTCTCCTTCTTATTTGACAACACCGCACCAGTCTGCAAGAAATGCAGCATACACTTTTGTCACTTCTTTCATGGTGTCTAAATCAACCCATTCATCCACACCGTGAATATTACCTCCGTCCGGCCCGTAACAGACGGCGGGGATATCATAATAGAGGTTGAAAAAACGGGCATCCGTCGTGACGGGAAGGGCCTGTCTGCCTGCAGGAGTGTTCGTTACTTTTTCGTGAACATCATCCAGAGTATGGAAAAAATGGGTTTGGTCATTTTCTATTTCCATTCCTTCAGCATGGAAACCGAAAAAAGTGATATCCGGCGGATGCTGCTGAAGCCAGGAATCTTTCCGGGCTGCTGTGAGTATCCGCTCTTTCACTTCCTCCTTCATGTCTGCCGGATCATGACCCGGAAAGACTCCGCAGCGGCATTCAAGAACAGCTTTTTTAGGTACGTTGGAAGGGAAATCACCAGAGTTAAAGGTGCCGATGCATACTTCCACCGGTTTTTCATGGTCACTGAAAGAAGCTGGTCTGCGGCGTTGGTTGATTTCGTTTTCATACGCTTCCAGGGTTTGCATAAAAAGCATGCCTTTTTCAGCCACATTCACTTCTTCAGCAGTCTCCAGCGTAATCCGGAACCAGATGCTGCCCAGCTGCGCTGTCGACGCGTTTTGACCAAACGGTTCGGGGATGAGTGCCGCATCAGCTGTGTATCCTTCCTCCAGAGCGGCCAGAGCGCCGTTGCCGGTTCGTTCCTCATCCACGACACACTGAATCATGAAATCAGATGCTGGTTCACAGCCGGCGGCTTGAAGAGCTTTATAGGCAAAAATCATGGCTGTTACTCCGGCTTTCATATCGAGAATGCCGCGGGCATACATTTTGTTATCTTTTTGAAGCGCCCCCCACGGATCACAGGACCACATCGAAACCGGATCCGGACTGACGACATCAACATGGCCCTGAAAGATTAAACTTTTTCCTTTTGAAGGGGCTTTTCCCCGCACTGTGCCGATGACGTTCGGACTTCCCTCATACCCCCATTCCACCGGGGAAAATCCGGGATGGCGGGACAATTTCTTTATATCGGGGGTGAACCATGCCGTCTCCATTCCCAGCTCGTTTTCCAGGTAATCCGCCAAAAACAGCTGAAGTCTCTTTTCATTGCCGCTTTCGCTTGGGATTCTTCCTATTTCCTGAAGAAAGGTTTTCTCCTCTTCCCAAAGGTGGTCGACCCATTCTTCTGTTGTCAGCATATGCTTCTGCTTTTCCACTTTTATCACCCTTTACTTCTCGTTCAATTGTAAATAAAAAGAAGCGCTGAAATATCATTCAGCGCCCGGAATGGTGTTTTTGTCCATGTACCCGTTGTTTTCCTGAATGACAGTCAAAGCGTCCTCGATTTCACTGTCATCCACCTCAAATTCAACGATATGGTTCAACTTCCTGCTGCCGGCAGCGGGATCCGTTTCTTCATCTCCGCCTTCTTTAAACGGCACAGCTCCCGGAATGACACTGCCGCCTCCGGAACCGGTGCTTCCGCTTTGAAGCGGAATGAGCAGATTATAATCCGTGTGCCCCGGAATTTCATCCACCATCACCTGTTGAACTTTTAATTTCTGAAGTTTCATCCGGACATCTTCGGCGTCATTCTCTGTAAAAAAATAGGCCTGCATGCTTGTAGTCATGAGAGAACTCCTCCTTTCATTACAGAAGCTATACCCTTATGTGTTCCGTTTTAATCAAAAAAAAAACGGCGGGCGGACACAAGTCCGTCCAACCCTTCTCCAGGCATAAAGAAATCCCTTGACGCAGCAGTCCTGAGGATTCTAAAAATCAGCAGGAAACGTATGTTACCGGACGGTGGATGCTTTCCGGGAGGCACCTTGTTTCTGCAGGAAGATTTGTACTTCTTCTTTCGTAATGCCGGCGTCTTTTGCCATTTTCATTAATTCCACCCATTCCCTGTCTAAAGGAGTATGATAATGTGGTTGGCTCATTTCTATCTCCTCCGAATGATAAATTCTGTCCTGCTGTTTTTTCACGAAGCTCTCTTTTCTCTCAATCTAATAATAAAGAGAACAGGTTAAAATGGGGTAAAACAGCAGGAAAAATTTAAATTTTTCTCACGGTTTATGAAACTTGTATCCGAATCCACGGACCGTTTTAATATATACCGGACGGGACGGATCTTCTTCAATTTTTTTTCTTAACCTGCTGATATGAACGGAGACGGTCTTTAAATCACCGAAACGGTCGGTGCCCCATACGTTGTCATACAGTTGTTCGATGCTGAATACCTGGTTTGGGTGGCGGGCGAGCACAAGCAGGAGCTGCATTTCTTTTGCAAAAAGGTGCAGGATTTCTCCCTTTCGTTTCAGTGTATAACTGTTCAGGTCAATTTCGAGACTCCCAGTGCTTAGTATATGATCCGACTGGCTGCCCTGCTGATTATTGATGTCATTTCTGCGGAGATGAGCCTGCACCCTTGCCATTAACTCTCCGGGATCAAAAGGTTTGGTAATGTAATCATCGGCTCCGGTTTCAAGCCCCTGGATTTTATCTTCAAATTCCCGTTTCGCGCTTAAAAACAATATCGGGGTCTCCCTGTCCGTTTCCCGTATTTCTTCACAGATTTCCATGCCGCTTTTGCCGGGAAGCATGACATCCAGGAGAATCAAATCGGGGTGGTGGTCCTCCAGCAGCAAAAGAACGCCGCTGCCGCTGGAAGTGCTGATTATTTCATACCGGCTTTCCAGATACAGTGTAATTAAATTGCGGATGTCCTCTTCGTCCTCTACAATCAGTATCTTTTTCCTCTCCATCGCTACCCATCCTTTTCATATGTTGTCATTGGGCCGGGATACAGAGGAAGCATAAAGAAAAAGGAACTTCCTTCCCCTTCCCGGCTTTGGACCCAGATCCTTCCATTATGATACTCGATGATTTCTTTGGATATAGCAAGACCAAGGCCGGTGCCGGTACTTCCACTGCTTTTATTTCCGGATGGTTCGCCGCGGAAAAAACGTTCAAAGATATAGGGGAGCGATTCCGGTGCAATGCCGTGTCCGCTGTCATGGATGCCAATGATTATCTGTCGGTTTTCCCATTCCGGCCGGCTCCGCTTTGTATCACTGCTGCCGGTGGTAAAACAGACCGACGGCATGATTTCAACGCGGATGGAGTCCCCTTTTTCGGTATAGTTCCCGGCATTCTGAATTAGATTGAGCATCACCTGTTCAAGACGATCCAGATCCGTAAACAGGTAGTCCTGCTTATTAAAATCATCCGTTCTGTCCTCGAGGGAAAAGATCAGCCGGCGGGATTCCACTTCCTCTTTGAATGTTGATAAAAACCTGGAAATGAACACCGGGATACTGATCCAGTCCCAGTGGAAACGGACCTGTCTGGCTTCCAGTTTTGATAAATCATATAAGTCCTGAATCAGACGGTCAAGAAATAAAGTTTTCTTATATATCAGCTTTAAATACCTGGGGTCCCCCGCAGCAATAACGCCGTCCATCATTGCTTTGACATATCCCTGCAGTGACGTCATCGGCGTGCCGAGTTCATGAGAAATATTGGTTAAGAGATGGCGGCGTGACTGTTCCATACGCAGTAGTTCATCGGTTTTATGTTCCAGCTCGACGGTTCTTCGTTTCACCCGGTATTCCAGTTCCAGATTCAAACCAGCCAATTCTTCATTCACCTGTTTGAGTGAAGCCTGTTTCTCTTGTACTTCTTTCATAACCTGGGAGAGAACCACCAGTGTCTCCGCTCTGGCCGCTAATTCTTCTTTATGATACGGTTTGGCCAGGTAATCATTGGCGCCTGCGGCAAACGTTGCAACAAGATGCTCCAGCTGGCTGCGGGCGGTAAGAATGAGGATCGGCATTTCTGTGAGACCAAAACGTTCACGCAGCCGGTGCGTGACTTCCAGCCCGGACAGTTCCGGCATCATTACATCAAGAATAAGTAAATCATAACGGCTGTCCGCTTCCATTATTTCCATGACCTCCCGCCCGTTTTTCACTGCTGTTACCTGGTAACCGTCCGCGGTAAGCTGATTCCAGAGCACCTGAAGGTTAACGGGCTCATCATCGGCAATGAGAATACGGCCTTTTTCCAGTGGAACAGAATGGGTCATTGTAAAAGAGGCGGCGCCGGCCTCTCCTGCGGGCAGCACAGGAGATTTACGGACAGTAGGCACGGAGCCGGATTCACGGGATAGCGGAAGAAAAACCGTGACGGTCGTCCCTATGTTTTTCTTTGAATCCAGATGGATCGAACCATCGTGCAGTTCCACCAGTTTTTTTGTAATGCTAAGCCCCAGACCAGTACCCCCGGGATGCTGTTCCCGGGTTGAAGCGCCCTGTTCAAATTCCTGAAACACGTTCGATGTCTCTTCTTCTGTCATGCCGATTCCGGTATCCTGAACCGTTAACTTGATGTTGGTGCCACTTTTCACCGCGCTGATGGTAATCGTTCCCTCTTCCGTAAATTTCACGGCATTGCCGATGATGTTATGAAGAATCTGCTGCAGCCGGTTTTCATCGGCATAAACGAGAGGGAGACCTTCTGGAATACGATGAATGACGGAGACACGCTTTCCATGCAGGAGCGGTTCGGATATGGAAAGTACCACCTGCACAGTATCATATAACGAAACCGGGACGCGGTGAATGTCCATTTCTTTATGCCGCAGTCTGCTCATATCCAGCAGATCGTCAATGAGGCTGGACAAGCGTCTTCCACTTCGGATGATCATGGATACGTGCCGCTGCAGTCCAGTGGTGGAGGTATCGGCGGCTCCCTCATATATCGATTCAGCAATTCCTATTATACCGTGCAGAGGAGTTCGCAGCTCGTGGGACGTATCAGCCAGAAATTCATCCTTCAGCCGATTTGCTTTTTTTAACTGTTCCACCGCTTCTTCCCGGCTTTCCCTGGCTTCCCGTTCGGCTCTCTCTTTTTCTGTCCGGAGCGTATTGAATTTATCGGCAAGGGCAAGGGAGAACAGCACTACTTCCAGCGCCGCTCCGATCTGGGACGCATATTTTGTATAAAAGGTCACGGGTATCATACCGGCATCAGCAAGCGAGGAGATCATTACCCCTATCAAAAAGATGACCCATCCGATAAAAAAGAAGCGGGCGGGACGGTACCCGTGCTTCCAGCGTATTCCCGCGGTTGTCAATACGATAATCACAAGCAGCACCGCAGAGAAAATGATGAGGTTCAACGCCAGCGTATAACTTATCATCAACAGACCGAGAATCATAAACTGAGATACAGCCGTGACTGATAGCAGCGTGTTGAGCCGCGGCATCGATTCTTTTACATTGAGAAAGCTTTTAGCAAACAGCAGGGCAAACGCCTGCGAGGCCCCCATGAAAAACACGATGGCCCGGTTGTTCCACCAGCTGCTTTCCGGCCACAGAAACTGATAGGCGGTCCCGTTCAGCGTCAAATGAGTAAAAACAAGACTTAAAATAAACAGGACGTACCATAAATAGCTGTGAAAGCGCAGGGACAAATATAAAAAAAGGTTATATAAAATCATGACGAAGGCCAGCCCGTAATATAACCCGAGAATCAGGTATTCCATCTGGCTCTTTTCGGCGAAAGCGTCCTTTTCCCACAATGTAATGGGAAGCTGCATCGCCCCTTGAGTGTCAAATTTCAGATAGTAGACGGCACTGGAACCCGAAGGAACCGATAGATCAAACGCAAAACTGCGATGGTCGCGGGAACGGTCATGGAACGGCTGAAGATCGCCTCCCTTTTCAATCAGGCGGGCCCTTCCTCCTTTTGCTTCGTACAAGGAGATGGAGTCGTGCGGAGGATAGGCGATTTCCAGTACCCAGTCTGTGTTCCCGGATGCATTGTACACCTCATAACGAACCCAGTAATTTGAATCGGTGTAACCGTAATTTGGTATGGCTGCCGTATTGTCTTTAAACTTCTCTGCAGCCGGCGCTGAAGTGACGTCTTCCATCGTCCACTCTCCGTCTTCGTCTTCGAGGATTTCCATATCGCCCGGGATGTCATAGCGGTCTTTTCCCTCTTCCAGCTCAACTGCTGCTGCACTGCTGCCTGTCCAAAACAGACTGAAAAGGAGGATAGAAATAATGATGACAGGCTTTTTTGCCATTTTACTTCCTCCCTTCCTGCGATGTATATTCAAATCATACTAAATCCCCGGCCGAAAATGTAGTTACATTTGATAAATAATCACACTATTTGTGAATTTTTTATTTAGTAAAGCCTTTTCAACGGGGGCCTGGGGTTGAAACATGCTGATAGATATGATTAGATATAGAACAACGTTTAGAAAAATCCGGAGGAAAGAAGGTTCACCATTGGCTGGAAGACGATTGTTAAGAAATGCTCTGTTTCTGCCGGGGATCCTGATGATGCTTTCCGCCTGCCGGGACGGGGAACCGGCACAGGGGGATGGTCAGACGGAATTGGTGGTCGCAGCAGCAAGCAGCCTGCAGGATGTGACGAAAGACATAGAAGCAGCGTTTGAGAACGATCATCCCGATGTTGAACTCACTTTTCACTTTGGATCGTCAGGCTCGCTGAAACAGCAGATTGCGCGCGGAGCACCTGTCGATATGTTTATATCGGCTTCTGCAGAGCACGTCGAAGAGTTGATTCAAGAGGGCCGGATGAGACAAGCAGATACACAGAATATGATGAAAAACCGACTGGTGCTCATCACTCCGGCAGAAGATTCTTCGTCTATTACCCGAGTGAAGGATCTGACAGCCGGCAGCTTAAAAACAGCTGCCGGCGTTCCGGAAAGTGTTCCAGCTGGTGCTTACGCTAAAGAGACACTCGAGTATTACGGGATATGGAACGAAATCGAAGATAAGCTTGTGCGGGCGAAAAATGTCCGCCAGGTTTTAACCTACGTGGAAAATGGAAATGTAGATGCGGGTTTTGTTTATAAGACGGATGCCCTTCTGTCCAGCAAGGTACAGGTAGTGAAAGAAATAAAAGAGGGCGCGGTCACGCCGATTATTTATCCGGCAGGTATTGTGACGGGGACGAAACAGAAAGAAGCATCGCAGGAACTTCTTGCTTTTCTGGCCGGTGGTAAAATACCGGCCATTGTCTCGGAGTACGGATTTGAAACGGAGACGATGAACTAATGCTGTATATGATTTCTTTTTGGGACCCCGTGCTCCTTTCCCTTCAAACTGCAGCTGCTGCTCTGGTTGTTGTGCTGCTTGGAGGCATTACTGCAGCCGGCCTCATGAAAGGCAGAACATTTTTCGGTAAAACGTTTCTTGAGACTATCTTTTTACTGCCAACGGTCCTTCCCCCGACGGTGACGGGATTTCTGCTTATTATTATTTTTGGAAACCAGCATGCTGTCGGGCGTATCTTTGAAACTCTGTTTAATCAGTCCCTGATGTTTACGTGGTGGGCTGCGGTACTCGCAGCAGCTGTTGTAGCTTTCCCCTTTATGTATCAATCCGTAAAAACCGGGCTTCAGCAGGTGGATGAAAATATTGAACATGCGGCACGGACCGACGGCGCCGGTGAGTGGAAGGTGTTTCTTTATATCTCCCTGCCGCTCAGTTTCCGGGCGGTGCTCTCCGGCGTGATTCTCAGTTTCACGAGAGCGCTTGGTGAATTCGGGGCGACGTTCATGTTTGCCGGGAACCTTCCCGGCGTCACCCGGACCGTGCCGATTGCCGTTTTTACAGCAATGGAAGCAAATCAAATGACCCTGGCATGGGCCTGGGTGGCGTCGGTAGTGGTTCTTTCATTTTCATTATTGTTTGTACTGAGAAAATGGAGCATCTAAGGAGGGGTACCGCATGAAAATAGCAGGGGTGGTACTGTGCGGCGGGAAATCGTCTCGTTACGGCACGCAGAAGATCTTTGAAACGTTTCAGGGGGAGTACCTGTATGAACGGAGTCTAAACCCCTTTTTGTCGGCGGGCCTGCCGGCGTATCTGTTGACCAATAAGATACTTTCCCCTCTCTTCCCGACGGAACCGGCTGCGCGTATTCTCGTTGAAAAGGAGCAATATCAAGGACCGTTATACGGCCTGTACAGCTCGATAGAAATGCTTCCTGCGTTTGAATCCATCTTTATGCTGCCCGCCGATGTTCCCTGGGTTCATACCGGATTTGTGAGGCACATGCTTTGGCACGCTTCCCGCAGGATGCCGGACTATCATGCCCTTATCCCTGTCTCGGGCGGACGCATCCACCCTGTCCACGGCATTTACCACCGTCATGTATATGCACAGGCAGAGCGTGTGCTGCAGGAAGGAGAGCGAAGCATGCAGCCGCTTCTCGAGCGGATCCGTCCATTCTATCTTTCTTTTTCTGACACGGAACCTGCGTTTATTAATATTAACAGGAAAACGGACTGGAACCATTCTCAGGAATAGAACGAGCCGAGTTCCATGATCATTGCTCCCATTCGTTCATTTTCGGGCGCCACAATTCTTGTCACTCCCTCTTCTCTTAACGCTTCTGCCGTCACTTTTCCAACAGCTGCCGCAGCGGTGGTGTTCCTCAACATGCCGGCAAGCTCCGTTTCTTTATGGTGCTGTTTGGCATAGCAAAACAGGGAGTGGACCTGCATCTGTGTTGTAAAACAAACCGCATCATATGATCCTGCCAGAATGCTGGTAAGTGCCGTCTCTAGGACAGCTTCCTCCGGAGCGGCATATTTGTATGGGTATACTTCCACGATCTCTGCTGCGCCCTTATTATAAAGAAACGCATTCAGTTTCGGTGACGCGATACCGTGCAGTTGAACTGCCGCTGTCTTGCCGTGGAAATCCATTGGTTCAAGCGCCCGGATAAGCCCGTCTATCGTGCCATCATCATCCCGTACGTCCGGGACAAGCTGGATCTGTTTCAGGGCGGAAGCTGTTTTATATCCTCTTGCGGCCACGTAAGCTCTTTTGACAGAGGTGGCAAATGCCTCCCTCTCCCCCGCTTTCTCTGCGAATTCGAACAGACTGTTGGTTCCCATCCCTGTCGTGAAAATAAACCAGTCCGGTTTTTTCTCCATCACATTCTGCAGCACCGGCCGGACTTCGTCTTCTGCTGGAAATGTTGTTCCCTGTAGCGGGCAGACGACTGCTTCTCCCCCCTGCTTTTCAATCAGTGCCGTCATTTCTTCTGTTTTTCTGGAAGCGGCAAGCATTATCTTTTTGTCTCTCAGTTTTTCCGCCATGGTATCTCCTCCTTGATCAAACGTTGGAAGCGTCACGATAAGTAACGATCAGGACGCCTTATAGGTTTCAGGATGCATGTTTCTATTATACCATCTTGTGGTTTCAGATTTCCTGCCATGGTTTATAAATATGGATACACAAAGAGCCGGTCTTTCTGTGGAGACCGGCTCTTTGTGTACTGGTATACTTATTCGGATGCTGTTTGGTGCTTGATAAAGAAACTGAGGACAAAACCAAGGGCCCCTAGAATGGAAGCCACCCAGAATGCCACGTTGACTCCGTGAATCAATCCTTCCATATTCGGTGCTGATCCGCCCTGATTCAGTGCTGCGGTACTCATAACCGTAACAAGAAGTGCGGTACCGATGGATCCGGCTACCTGCCTCAGCGTATTGTTCATCGCCGTACCGTGCGGAATCAAATCCCGCGGCAGTACATTCAGTCCGGCTGTTGTTACCGGCATCATAACCATTGCCACACCAAACATCCGCATGGCGTAAAATGTGGTCATGTAAACAAAGGACGTTTCTGTGGAAAGCACGGTATACATGACGTTGGATACTGTGACAAGCAGCAGGCCGGTAATGGCAAGCCATTTCGCTCCCACTTTGTCAAAAATACGCCCGGTGATGGGGGACATCAGTCCCATCAGCACAGCGCCGGGAAGCATCATCAACCCGGATTCGGTGGCGGTAAAATCACGGTAATTCTGCATATAAATCGGAAGAACCGTGGCTGCACCGATCATGGCCATAAAGACAAGCATACCGACTGCTGTCGTGAGCGTAAACATTTTGTAGCGGAGCACCCTGATCTCAAGAATCGGTTCTTCCAGTTTCAGCTGTCTGGATCCGAAGATGATCAATGCCACCACGCCGACTGCCATGGAAACGATAACGGGGGCGCTCACCCAACCTGTGTTTCCGGCAGTACTGAAGCCGTACAAAATACCTCCAAACCCTAGGGTGGACCAAAGAATCGACATAACGTCCACTTTCGGGAAATGACGCTCGGTGACGTTTTTCAAAACGAAATATGCCACGAAAATATCAATAACTGCAATCGGGAACACAATATAAAAGAGGGTCCGCCAGTGATAATGGTCGACCATGAATCCGGACAATGTCGGGCCGATAGCGGGCGCAAAAGCAATAACGAGGCCGAGAAATCCCATCGCCTGCCCTCTTTTTTCAACGGGGAAAATCAGCAGAACTACCGTCTGCATCAACGGCATCATGATACCTGCAGCAGAAGCCTGAACAACCCGCCCGACCATTAAAATCGAAAAGTTCGGTGCAATGCCGCAGATCAGTGTTCCGACAGCAAACGTAGAAATAGCTGTAATAAACAAGCGTCTTGTTGTAAATGTTTCAATTAAAAATGCCGTGATAGGGATCATAATTCCGTTTACAAGCATGAAAATGGTCGTCAGCCACTGCGCCGTGCTCTCAGTAATGTTCAAGTCCTCCATAATCGGAGGCAGAGCGGTCGCCAGCAGTGTCTGGTTCAATATAGCCACAAAGGCTCCAACCAGAAGGACGGCCATAATGGGAATTTTTTTCATTCCCTGTTGGCTGTTTTCTTCATGTTGATTCGTCATACTATCTTCCTTCTTTACTCTAATTTTGTGTGGGATGATAAAAGTCTTTTAGTGTTTTCACCTGTTTCTCCAGCCCCGGCCGGGTTAAAAAATCAAAAAGAGCGTTCATCAAAAAGGACCGGGGCTCCGGAGTCTTCCATTCTTCTTCGAGAAGAAGAACAGCGTTTGTGAGTTCTTCTTTAATGCTCTTGCTTTCAGACAAATGATGAATCTGGGTTTTTACGGAAGTCAGCTGATCTTCACGTTTTTCTTCTGATGTCTTCATATCCGGATGCTCGGCAATCTTTACGTATTCGCTCATCCATTCATCTGTTAAAATAGGATCCAGATTATTTCCGTATTTAACCAGAATGTCCAATTTTGAGATGATTCCGCCGGCAAACTTTTCCGGGTCGAAAGATGTATCGTGCTCTTTCAGCAGTGTTATATATTCTTTCATCGCTCCCTGCAAAAACAGCACATGATCCCATATCTGTGTCCGGATATCTTCTCCGTAAACTTTCAGAAGCCAGTCTTTATGAAGGCTGATCATCGCTGCTTTTGTCCTTTTCATGAGCGGCATCAGCTTTTTGTGTTCCTGCACCGATACCACTTTTTGAAGAAGAAGAAAAAACTCGCGGTTGTCGGCCATCCCTTCCAGTTCCATACTGATCATTTTGATTAACTGCTTCTTCACGGAGAGGGTCTCATCCATATGAAGGTTTTCCGCTTTTTTTAATATCTGCTGATGATTGTAGCGGAAGACTTCAATTAAAAGATCTTCCTTGGAGGCAAAATAATTGTAGAAACTGCCTTTTGATATCCCGCAGGAGGAGACAATTTCCTGGACGGACGTGGAAAAATACCCCTTCTCCGAAAACATCTGCAGCGCTGTCTGTATAATGGCTTCATGCTTATCCATCTGCACATTGCTCCCTTTCTTACTTGCGCTGACCGTATAGTCATTTAAGTACTGATCAGTTCAACAACCTATTATATTCTATAGGTCCATTTTCCGCATGTCAAAACATGAGTTTGAAAATGGACAAGGTAATCTTGTTCTCCCCCTTCGTATTCCCGGGTGGAAATGTGTTATCATAACAATTAGTTTAATGAAAAGGATGAATGCTGTTGATTAACTGTCAGAATGTAGAGCTCCGTTTTGGAGATAAAAAACTGTTTGAAGACGTAAATATTAAGTTCACTCCCGGAAACTGCTACGGAATCATAGGCGCAAATGGCGCTGGAAAATCGACGTTTCTTAAGATACTTTCCGGCGAAATTGATTCTACGGGCGGCCATGTTCAAATGGAAAAAGGAAAACGGCTCGCCGTTTTGAAACAGGATCAGTTTGCTTATGAATCAGAACGGGTGATGGATGTTGTCATCATGGGACACGCCCGCCTTCATGAAGTGATGGAGGAAAAAGATGCGATTTACATGAAGCCGGATTTTTCCGATGAAGACGGAATGAAAGCGGCCGAACTCGAAGGCGAATTCGCCGAACTCGGTGGTTATGAAGCCGAAACAGAAGCTGCTCAGCTCCTGCGTGGTCTTGGTGTAGGCGAAGATCTCCACGATAAGAAAATGTCGGAACTGGCCGGCTCTGAAAAAGTAAAAGTCCTGCTGGCCCAGGCCCTGTTCGGTAACCCGGACATTCTTCTGCTTGATGAGCCGACCAACAACCTCGATATCGCGGCGGTGCAGTGGCTCGAAGAGTTTCTAATCAACTTTGAAAACACGGTCATCGTTGTTTCCCACGACCGTCACTTTTTAAACCAGGTCTGCACGCATATTGCAGATATTGACTACGGTAAAATCGAGCTGTATATAGGAAACTATGACTTCTGGTATGAATCCAGTCAGCTCGCCCAGAAGATGGCAAAAGAAGAAAACAAGAAAAAAGAAGAAAAGATTAAAGAACTGAAAGAGTTTATCGAACGTTTCAGTGCGAACAAATCAAAGTCAAAGCAGGCGACATCAAGAAAGAAAATGCTTGATAACATCACACTCGATGATCTTAAGCCTTCCTCGAGGCGCTACCCGTTTATTCAGTTCAAGCCGGACCGGGAAGTCGGGAAAGATTTATTGGTCGTGGAAAACCTCAGCAAAACAATTGACGGGGTGAAAGTTCTTGACAACGTCAATTTCACGCTGCGGGGTAACGAAAAAGCTGCTTTTGTTGGAGATCAGGAAATAGCAAAGACAACGCTGTTTAAAATCATTTCCGGTGAAATGGAGCCCGACAGCGGTTCCTATAAATGGGGACTGACGACCTCGATTTCCTATTTCCCAAAAGACAACTCGGAATATTTCGATGGGGTGGATTTGAATCTTGCGGACTGGCTTCGTCAGTACTCCCCCAATGATCAAACCGAAACGTTCATCCGCGGCTTTCTTGGCAGAATGCTCTTTTCCGGTGAGGAAGTATTCAAAAAAGCCAAAGTACTGTCCGGGGGAGAAAAAGTACGCTGCATGCTTTCTAAAATGATGCTGAGCGGCGCCAATGTGCTGATTATGGATGAGCCGACCAACCATTTGGATCTGGAATCCATCACGGCATTGAACAAAGGGCTTATCAACTTTAACGGCGCGGTTCTGTTTTCCTCCCACGACCATGAGTTTGTCCAGACGATTGCAAACCGGATTATTGAATTTACCCCGGACGGCGTAATCGATAAGCAGACGACGTATGATGAATATATTGAAGACCATAAGCTTCAGAAAAAATAACTGCTGCAAAAAAGGCTGTCTCCCCTGCAGATAACGGGGGAGACAGCCTTTTTACGTTGTTTCATATCCTTACTCCAGATGTTCATCATGTTCCTCAAGAAAAGCATTCACTTCCTCAGCAGAAACCGCCAGTCCGATTGTATCCTGCTCAGTACCGGCGCCGGTTCTTTTAGCGTACACGACCCCGCTGACCTTTCCTTCTCCGGTGATAACCGGACTTCCGCTGTTCCCTTGATAAATAGGTGCGGAAAGCCCCATCTTATCACCTCCGGTTTCCTGTGGAGTCAATACCTTACCTTCATTCGCGATTTTTGTAAAAGAGAGCGGGTTCCCTATGACATAGATATGGTCTCCCGGAGTATCGTTTTTTTCCTGAAGTGGAAGCGGGGAAAATCCGTTTCCTTCTATATCGAGAAGCGCGAGATCCTTTTTGGCATCAGCAGCCAGAAGTTCCCCTTCGTGTATCTCCCCGCCCTGGGCGCTTACCGCGATGGCATCCTGGTTTTCAATCACATGGTGATTCGTCAATGCCAGGCCGTCTTCAGAAATAAAGAACCCTGTCCCCTGCGTCCGGATATATTTCCCATCTCCCTGCACTGTGACGACCGATTCTTTCCAGTCCTGAATCTGTTCATCCTGTGACAGCCGGTAAGACGTTTGCAGGAAGCTGAAAACATCAAGACGGAATGTATCAAATAACATCGCGGATGTCTGAAAAATGAGCATAACTGCAATAACAAAAGCTGTCCATTTTATGCCTTTATGCTTTTTCCTGCGCTTTCGTTTTTCTATCGTACGCTGTTTCGGCTCTTCTTCAAGCGCCTCCTGAAATTCTTCATAGGAAAGATCTTCAAATGCTTTATCATGCATCTCTTCCAACGTATCTTTGTGTCTTTTTTTCATGCTATTCTCCTTTGTTCTTTCCCTGTCTCCACTATACAACACAACAGGCCGTCCAGACACCTTCTTTCATTTATATATCAGTATAGTAAATATATTATAATATCGTTATACCGATATATCATATAGTATATATGTGTCTCTCTGAGAAGTACACAGTTGTGAAACACCTGGTATATAAGGGTTTGCGGGGTCCGCACAAAAAAGCTGTCCTGTTGATTGCAGGACAGCTTTTCACCGTGTCTTTTATTTTGTCTTTTTGATAGAAGGAAACGACTGATCGAGCTTTTGAAGAACATGTTGGATAACCGGATAGTTCTTCCCGCGGTCCCCCGATTTTTTCTGGATGGAAGATACAATATCCACGGCCGTTTCATTTGGGCCGACCTGAACGATGGTGATAATCACATCAAACCGGTCTCTCCCCTCGGCGGCTTCCAGAAAAAGTTCCCCGCGTTCCTGGTCTGCTTTTATGACTTTGCTGATTTTCCCGCTCGTTTCCGGCAGCTGTTCCAGGTTTCGAAAGATTCTGTTGAACGTCGCGGCGTAATACCTTGTTTTCAACCCCTGGTGTTTAGGTTCTTCGGATGTTTCTTCTCTCGGCTTGAAGATTCTGCTGATTTTGTACCAGACACTCATCTACATCAACCTTTTTCATTTATAAGTTTGTTCAAAACATCCTATGTTCATCATTTCAGATTTCTTCAAAATAGTATTTTTCGAATCCTCCGATTTTTCCGGTATCGTCTATAATGAAATAAAACTCTTCCGTTTCATTTTTAACGTCATATACCTCCCCCGGAGTCAGGACATTGTTCACTTGATATTTCTTTGCGTTAACGTGTCTGCAGCGCAATTGCTTTATCGTTTCTGTTTCCGTCCATTTTAGATGGATCATCGCTGGTCTCCCCCCTTTTCGTCCAGGCACGGGGAAGCAAATACAAAGCTTTTCTTCCCGTAATTCATTTTATCCTCGTAAAACGAATGCGCCAGGGTCCGCTGCAGCCCGGAAGATAATACGACGCGCTCAGCCCCGTGCGACGCAGCAAACGATTCAATGTCCGCCAGAGCTTTTCTGCCGATACCCTGGGACCGCTTTCGTTCATCTGTAACAAAATCGTCAAGCCACACATGCCGGCCGTTATATAAATTCTCCTGAAATCTGAGCCCTGCCGTTGCGGTGAACGTTCCCTCTTCCTTCCATGCGAAAAGGCGGTATCCTTCCTGCTGCATCCGGCGGACCGCTTGTATGTACTTTTCTTCGTGCAGCCGGGGACGCAGCTGATGGATAAGAAAGAAAACACCGCGCACATCATCTTCATCAAAAAGCTCTTCCAAAGGGTGATCCCTCCAGTCGATTTTCTAAAAGCATATCAGGAATCAAATCTTTTGGCAAGAAAAGCAGCGCTCTCCGTAGAGGCGCTGCTGCGGTCAGATTTTTATACAACAAACATTCCGGCAATCGCGGCGCTGAGAAGAGAGGTAAGAGCCCCTGCAAGTACCGCTTTCAGTCCCAGCTGGGCGAGTTCGTTTCGTCTTTCCGGAACGAGAGACCCAAATCCGCCGAGAATGATTGCCATTGAGGAAAGGTTCGCAAAACCACACAACGCAAAGGTGATGACGACTTGTGATTTTTCAGTAAATGAATCGATTTGTGGAGCGAAGCTGGCGTAAGCAACGAATTCGTTTACGACCAGTTTCTGTCCGATAAAGCTTCCGGCCTGGAGAGCTTCTCCCCAAGGTATGCCGATCATAAAGGCAACCGGGGCGAATATATAACCAAGAATCATTTCCAGCGTCAGATTATCAATATTGACTGCACTGCCGAGCAGGCCGACAATCAAGTTAATAACAGCAATCAGTCCGATGAACGCAAGCAGCATTGCACCGACGTTCAACGCAAGCTGCACACCGGTGGAAGCCCCGCGCGCCGCCGCGTCGATGACGTTCTGGGATTCGGTGTCTTTTTCGATTGTGATGGTGTCACTCGTTGCTGACACTTCTGTTTCCGGCAACATGATTTTTGCCATAATCAGACCGCCCGGTGCTGCCATAAAGCTTGCGGCAAGAAGGTTGTCAAGTGGTATACCGAGCGCATGATAACCGAACAGTACCGAACCGGCAACGGAGGCCAGACCGCCGGTCATGACCGCGAAAAGCTCGGAACGGGTCATATCAGAAAGGTACGGGCGTACAACAAGCGGAGCTTCCGTCTGGCCGACGAAAATGTTAGCCGCTGCCGACATCGATTCTGCTTTACTGGTCCCCAGTACATAAGATAAGAATCCGCCGATAATCTTAATTAAGATCTGCATCACACCGATATAATAAAGAACCGCTATCAAGGACGAGAAGAAAATAATGATAGGCAGCACTTCAAAAGCGAATACACTGCCGACATTATCCAACGCGAGCAGATCGCCGACAAGGAAGGTAATTCCCTCGTTAGAACTGTCAATGACAGCCTGCACCCCTTTTGTCAAACCTTCCAGCGCTTTACGTCCCCACTCCCACTGCAGCACGATGAAAGCAAAAAACAGCTGGAAAGCCAGTCCGCCGAGAATGGTACGTGGACTTATTGATTTTTTACGGTCGGAAAAAAGGAATGCCAGAAATAGAATGAAAGCAATACCCATAAGTCCCCATAAAAAATTCATTGTTTCACCCCTCTTTATTTAATTATCCTCCCCGCATGAGGAAACGCTTTCCCTCTTTTTGAAAGGACATAGATAACTTATCAAATTTCCACGAAAAAGTAAATAATATATAGGAAAAAGGAACGGGAGAAAACTTCACCATTTTAAGCAATTGGTATGGAATGCGGAATTTAAATCGGGAAAATCATATGAATTCGTAAAAATTTCTTTCATTCTATGAAAAAAGAAAGATGCTGAAATATAAGAATATTCCACCTTCCAATCTCCCCTTTTGGTTTCGGGCGGACACCTCACCACCTCCTTCCATTTCTTTTTACATTGATTTTTCCCCTATAAAAAAAAGCCTCTGATTAGATCAGAGGCCGGCCGGAAATCATTCAACACTCAGGCGGAGATCCGGGAGATTGTTCAAAATAAACTGGGATTTATCGGAGTCTGATTTCACGGCAAACTGCCTGTAGTACTTCAACGCTGTTTCAAAATGAGCAGGCATGTTTTCGTATTCTTCCAGCACTTTGTCAAAAACGTTATAGGCAAGCATAAGCGATGCCACAAGATCAGTGAATGGAAGGATATACGACGTGGAATCGTGGTGGGGGGCTGTGCACAGCGTCATCTGTTCCACCTGTTCATCAAAAAAGGAAGCAGCCTCTTCAATATAGGGCCGGTACAGCGGATGGACGCCGCGGGCAGCTTCTTCAAAAAAACCGCGCCATTCTCTGCAGAAACTGATCATGTAAGGGAGATCTGTTTTGCTGACCGTTAAATCAAATCCGGCCTGCCGGATTCTATCCATGCTCATAGGTTCCAGTGTTTTATTGTTTACTCCTAAATAGAAAAATTTACGACGATACGCTTTCATTCCGCACCCCGTCTTTCGATTTTTGTCTAAAAGTACAGTTTAAATTATTGTAACATGTTTAAAAACAGTTTCCTACTCTTTTCATAAGAAAAGCGCGGGTGCCCTGAACAGTTGAAGACCGGATGCATTATTTGTGTCCTGTGTTCTTCAGGGCATAAGGGGAAATCACGCCCTCCGCATTTTAAGCTTTCCTGTCATCTACAGGAGAAAAGTTTTGTTGAAGCAGCATATAACAAAAAATAAGCGCACCCATGAAAGGGTGACGCATGGTTAAAGGAATTAAAGGCATGCCCAGCGGCGCACATCACTGACAATCTCCATTATTTCACTATTTTTGAACTCAAGATTTTTGAGTTCAGAGACGTAAAGGTAAAGGACAATAGTATCCCGGTCCCTGTTGTCAATAATCTCAACCGAGCTGATGTCTTCTTTTTCTCCAGTGATCGGTAAAGCGGTTCTCTGGCTCAACTCCGCTTCTGTTACTTTACCCCGTGGAACATCCAGTACAACTTTGAGATGGTCTTCCCTATCGTCGCAGATCATTCCCCACCGTTTACCGAACCATGCGCGGCATCCCGTTGTGCTTATCAGTGTGTATCCATAAGGAGGAGTCGGTACAAACTTTGTACTTGCCCATCCTCTAAGCTCCATTGCACTGCAGAGCTCTCTTGCTTTCGTACGTACGAGCGTTTCCTGATTCTCTTTAACAGGCATCGTATCCCTCCTTAATTATTGCGTTACACCAGATATATCTGCGATTGAAACGGGGGTTTTGTAAATTCTGAACAATGTGTCACATCTGTACTATAGCACAGTTGAGAAACATTGTCGATTAATTGAACAAAAATTCTAACTTTTGTCACATATTAAAGGGGTAAATGTGTCTACCTTTACATAATAATTTACTTAATCCAGCAGGTCAACAATTTTTTATAAAAATTCCAGGCTGGAAAACGTACGCCATTGTGTATTTTGCCTAATTATATTACCCTTATTTTAAATCGTTAAACCTTCAATAACATTGCTGCAGGAGGTTTTTATGAAAATCATGATAAAAGATGAGATCGTATATGGAGTCGACATGGATCATGAAACAAGGTGCACCCACTATCACGAGCATCACGATGTGATCGCTGTGAAGTGTTACTGCTGTAAGTCTTATTACTGTTGTTATGAGTGTCATCAGGAACTGTGCCACACGGCGCCGCAGCGATGGCCGCGGGAAGAGTTTCATCTGGAAGCTGTACTGTGCGGGATATGTGCCGCACGCCTGCCCATACGAGATTATCTGGAAAGCGGATATCAGTGCCCGTCCTGCGGTGCCCCCTTCAATCCTGGATGCCGGTATCATTATTCCCTGTATTTTGAGTGATATCGAAAGTTTTCCGCAGAATAAGGCGGTTGAATGGTATTGTTATGCTGCTCATTACACAGTCAGGAAGATTTCAAAAAAGGCCCGGAAAGCTGCGAATAAGGGAGAGGAGCAGCAGAATGGCAGCGACAAGGCAAACGACAGCCAGCCTTTTCTCCAATTTGTTATTATCCATGTGTGTTCTCCCCTTTGTCTTATATAAATTATTCAATCCGCCCATAATTTGTGATACAGTGCCCCCCTGTATTCATCCTCACCGGCTGCATGAATATACAGCCGGTTTCTAAATAACAGATAGTTTGAGTTTTTAAGTTTACATAATTAAATTACAGTAAACTATATGCATTTATATCTATGACTTAAACTTTTTCGATTCTGCTTCCCTGTCCGCCGGGCTGTGCTTCTTTCACTATCAATTTATGAAGAAGGCGTTCCTGAATATCCGGCACGTGGCTGATGATGCCGACCGCAAGATTATTCATCTGTAGTTTTTCGAGTGCTGTCATGACGGTATCGAGCAGTTCCTGATCAAGCGTGCCGAATCCTTCATCCAAAAAGAAGAATTCAAGCGGATAGCGCCCTTTTAACTGGATGGATGAAGACAATGCAAGAGCAAGCGCAAGACTTGTCAAAAATGTTTCGCCACCGGATAACGAGGAAACAGGTCGTGTTAAACCAGCATTTGTTTCATCCCGGATGATGAATGCTCCTTGTTCGTCAAGTTCTACGGTGTACCTTCCCCTGGTCAGCTGACGCAGCCACTCAGATGCTGTCCGGGTTACCTGCTCCAATTGTTCTTCGGCGAGAAAATCAATAAATCCTTTTCCGCGGAAAACATGGTCCAGTCTGCGGTATTTTTCCGCTTCTGCCTCCCATTCTTTCCGCTTTTTCTCCAAAGCTTCATAACGTTCTTTTTTCTGTTTTATCGTTTTCATTGTTTCGTGAGCGGCGGCCCGTCTTTCCCGTGTGTAATCGACCAGTTCGACCGCACTGTTTCTTGCGTGATCAAGTTTCCTCCAGTTTTCATCGGAGACTGTCCGGCCGGAAATTTTCGGTTCTAGCTCTTCCTTGGCTTTTCTCCAGTAATGGAGCGAATGATCATGGTTTTTGATTCTTTTCTCGATGTTTGTTTTTTCATCTTCGGGCAGTACGTACTCTTTAATACTGGACGGATCATTTGGCATTTCCTCGTAAAGCGCCGTCTGCTCTTTCCATTTCCGTGTGTTGTTTTCTTCTCTTTTTTCTGCTTCCTGGACGGCATGAAGAGCGATGGAATGAGCATTTTCTGCTTCCTGTTTTTCAGAAGCTGTCTGTTCCAGTCTTTTGGAGAGGTGCTGCTCCTGCTCTTTCCATTTCTGTTCTTCGTGTTCAAGGGAAGCGCGTGCATCTTTGACAGATTCGCCCTGCAGCCACTGATAAATCTGTTGTTCCTGCTGGCGGATATACGACGATACCTGTTCAAGCTTTGTGTCTGTTTCTTTCTGTTCTACTGTGGCAGTATGAAGAGCATTTCGTTTTTCCTGGAGTTTCTGCTGATGGCTCTGTACGTAGGCTGCCCCTTCTTCCACTCTTTTTTGAAGTGCTTGTCTCTGTTCATCCTGCTTCATGCGTTCACGCTGCTTTTCTTCCACGGTTTCATAGTCAAACCGGGGATACGTCTGGTGCCATTCTTTTTTCTTTTCCTGAATCTGATTCCAGAGCGCATCGGCCTGATCGAGTTTTTTCTGAAGGGAGGTACCTGCTGCTTTCCATTGGTGGTGGAGTTCCCTTTTTTCGACAGAGAGCTGCTGGAGTTCATTCTTTTTCGCTTCTATATCCCGCTGGATGAATGCTATCGTGTCTTCTTCCCGTTCCCATTCCTGCATCTTCTTTTGTAAGTTCTGCTCCCAGTTGTTATTTTGCTCTATTACAGGAAGGAAAAAGTCTTCTTCCCGGCGTTGCGCCGCTTCTGCTTTGTGTACCGGGGTGAGCATCATGCCGGCTGTTTGTGCGGATAACTGCTGGAGCAGGTGCTGCCGGTTTCTCCATTGTACTTCCATCGATTTCAGACGCTGGATCCAGTCATCCAGATTGTTCTTTTGTTCCAGTACAGGCTGTACATCTTTTTCGGTGCTTCCATGTTGTTCCGGATCGGGATGATGAGCAGAGCCGCAGACCGGACATGCTTCACCGGACACTAACTGCAGCGCAAGATCGGCTGCTGCCGCCTGGTTTTGAATATGATCTGCTTCCCTGCGGCAGGAATCGGACCACTTACCGAGATGATGGATCGTCTGTTCGAGCCAATGCCGTTCATCCGTGCATTTATTGTACCAGTAGAGCAGCTGCCCGGACCGTTCCAGAAGCCGGTTCTGGGCGTTTATCGTCTCTCGGTTTTTCTCTTTTAATGCACTGCTCAGAGAAAGTTCCTGTTTGTTTTCCTCCTGCTTTTCGCTGGAGTGGGTCTCGTATTGATGCTCGAGCTGAACGATATGCTGTTTGGCATCTTTCGCTTCCATCAGTGTATAGGGATTTTCCATGGTCTTGTCCAGCTGCTCCAGCTCATTCTGAAAACGCCGCACGGCCTGTTCATATTTCTCCAGATCCTGCTGCATTTGTTCTTCTTCTGCTTTGTGGGCATGGAGCCGTTTGTCTATGTCTGTTTTTTGCTTTTGAAGGGACTCTTCCTGTTTTTTGGAATCAGCTGTGTTCCGCTGTAGTTCCTCTGCTTTATCCACTTCGTTTTCGCGCTGACGATGCCGTTCGTCGGCCTGATTTTTTTCCGTTTTGAACGTTTCCATTTCCTGCGAGATGTTTTCATACTGCACGCGGGCTTGATCGCGGCGGCTTCGGGTTTCTTTTTCTTCTGCTATCCATTTTTGTTTTTCCGACGATGCTTCGATGACACTATCTGCGTAAGGCACCAGTATGTCCGCTTTTTCGGAAAGTTCAAGCTGTCTGCGCTGCTCATCTACTGCGTCTTTTTCGGCGAGAAGTTCTTCGATGTTGCGGACGCTTTCTTTCCATTCCTGTTCCCATTCCCGGAGCTGGCTGCTCTCCTTCCACATTTCTTCCAATACTTCTCTTGCTGCCAGTACCGACTGCATCCGTTCATCCCAGTAATCTGCTTCCTTTTCCGCCTGCTTCAGGGCTGCGGCATCCATGCCGAGCCCCTGCTGCTCGGATTCTATTTTTTCCCTGCCGTGAACGGCATTCTGCAAGCCTGTTTTTACCTTCTTAATTAATTGATCCCCATATTTTTCGAGTTGAAAGATGCGCTGCAGCATTAATCTTCGTTCGTTGCCCCGAAGTGTTAGAAAGTCGGAAAATTTCCCTTGAGGAAGTACAACGGCACGCGTGAAATCATCAATAGATAATCCGAGCAGTTTTTCTACTTCTTTATTCACATCACTAGCTTTATCCGCAAGTATTAATGGAGTCCCGGTCAAATCATGCAGGCGGGCTGAAGCTGTTTTGACATGGTGTCCGCCGGAACGTTTATAGCTCCGCTCTACTTTCAATACGGAGTGATCAGCTCCGTTCCCGAGCTGAAACGTAAAAGAAACATACAGCTCATCTTCCCCCTGATTGATAATACCGTTTGTATTATTCGGCGCTCTTTCAACGTTACCGTATAATGCCAGTGTCATCGCATCCAGAATGGAAGACTTTCCACTGCCGGTCGGACCGAAAATGCCGAAAATTCCTTCCTCGGTAAGACTGGTGAAGTCAACCGTCTGTTTTTCCCGGAAACTGTGCAGACCCTTTAGTGATAATTCCAGCGGACGCATTACTCTTCGTCTCCTTCCTCAACCAATTCCATAAATAGTTGAACCAATTCCTCGTCCGGCGACGCTCCCCCTGTCTGTTTTTCATAAAACTTTTGAAAAAGGGCATCTATCGGCAGACTGCTCCTGTTTTCGGTTGGCGAATCAGCCTGTTTCTCCGGAAAAACAGGGTGAATATGCACAATCCCGGGATGATGTTTCCGTATAAGCTGAATATCTTCCATAGATGGGGTGTCTTCCAGATGAAGCTGCAGTTCCACCCATGCATCCCGGTCTTTCTTCTCCTCTATCCATTGTTTCACCTGGTCCATCCCGCCCTCGGCTTTCCATTGAACGAGCGGGCTCCCGCTGGAGAGCGGAATCTCGCGAATATCAGCCATCTGCTCGCCCGCCTGAACATCCACTATCGTGACCGACTTTTGATGACCGGCTTCGGAAAAGCTGAAGGCAAGCGGCGATCCGGCATAACGAACCGGATAATCAGGATGGTGAATATTCTGCGGACGGTGCAGATGGCCGAGCGCCGTGTACTGCACATCGGTGGGGAATGCACCGGAGGAGAGCGTGTAAGCCCCCCCTACTTCGATCGGCCGCTCGGATTCACTTTCTGTTCCGCCGGCGGCAAACACGTGGCTTACTGCCATACGGATGTGTCCAGGGTGGAAAGAAGCTGTCATCGCATCAAACAGTTCCCGTACCTTTTTCTGATAGGCCTGTCGTATTTTCGACTCCTGTGGGTCGCTTGTAAATAACGTTTTCATCCTGGCTTCGGATGGATACGGCAGGGCCGCCAGCTGAAGAATCTCCTCCTGCACTGGAATCATAAGCGGCTTTCGGCCGGGATATCCGAGAATATGGATATTCTGCGCGGCAGCCAGCCGGCGCGGTGCTTCCAGCCGTTCCGGATGATCGTGGTTTCCGGCAATGACCGCGATGGGAATACCGCAGCGGCTGCTGATGGCCGCCATTTTTTCATAAAACAAGCTTTCTGCGTCGGCAGGCGGATTGACCGAGTCAAAAACATCTCCGGCAACGAGAAGCACGTCTGCTTTTTCCTCCCGGATAATGACTTCGAGTTCTTCGAGAAAGGCGGTATGTTCTGTCAGACGGTTTCTTCCCTCCAGCGTCCGCCCAATGTGCCAGTCGGCTGTATGGAGTATTCTCATAGCGTGGACTCCTGTTCTTTCATATCGATCCATTCCCCTCCATCAAAGGCATAAATGTATGCTTCCTGAATCGGTGTGTCCAAGATGGTTGACACAGCTTCAAGATAAAGGTCGATCTGGGACTGATATTTTTGTTTCATCCTTGCTTTTGCTTTCTGCGGCTCGCCGGGGAACCGTCCGGCGTGCGCATCTGTTTTATAATCCAGAAGAACGGTTGTGCCATCCTCTTCCTGAAAAATACAGTCCACCGCACCCTGCAGCAGAACAAGATCGTGTTCGGGAGTCCCATGTTTGCCGTAGGTGAAAGCTGTTTCCCGGAAAACACGAGGTGCCTCCTGCATCCGCCGGCCGATTACCGTCTGAAAGAAAGCGGCCACTTCGTCGGTATGAATGACAGCTGCCTGTTCTTCGGTTAACAGTTCGTTTTCAACGAGCTGTTCAGCGAACGTGCGGCAGAATGCCGGAGTCAACTCTCTATCGAGCGGAAGATGCTGCATCATGGTGTGAAGGGCTGTTCCTTTTTCTTCCGGGCGGAGGTCGCTTTCCTGCATGAACGAGGGGCGGCGCGCGTACTGCGAATGAAACGCCGGTTGATACACCGGTTCACTGTATTCATCCTGCACGGACTTTTTGAACTCGCTGACCGTCTGCTTGGAACGGGTCCAAAGAGCACTTTGGTATGGATACTTCCATGATAAACGCTCATCCACCCGGTGCTGGAGGTCTGATGACATCGGCACGGCTTCCATGTTGAATAAAGCGTCTTCCACCGCTTGGTCCGCTTCCGGAGCGTCCTCTTCCTGAGATGGAAGTTCTGCCCGCTCCACCAATTGAATGTTCCAGGGGACAGGGTCATGATACAGTTCCTGGTGCGCTTCTTCTGATGGTCCGGGATGATAGTCCGCCGCAGCGCGGTGCCGGAAGACAGCCGGCCCGACCCAGTCCAGGAATGATTTTGCCTTCCGTCGTTTCCATTCCGGAAGCACGGTTTGATCATGATTGTATCCGGCCGCCCATTCGTCGATTGTTTTTTCTGCCTTACGCAATGTGCCGGTCATGATTAATTTTTCCCGTGCTCGTGTCATCGCGACATAGAGAATCCTCATTTCTTCCGCAATACTTTCTTTGTGATTTCTGATTTTAACAGCAAGACGGGGGACCGCTTCTGTCATGACCCTGTTCTCGGGGTCGATATGACGGGTGCCGATTCCGAGCTCTTTATGAAAAAGCACAGGCTGATTTAAATCCTGAAAATTAAACATTTTGTTCATTCCTGCCAGTATCACAATTGGAAACTCAAGCCCTTTGCTTTTATGAATCGTCATCAGCCGTATGACATCTTCCTGTTCACTCAACGCACGTGCCGTCCCAAGATCATCCCCGCGCTCCTGCATGCGTTCGATAAAACGAAGAAACCGGAAAAGACCCCGGAACGATGTTTTTTCATATGTTCTGGCACGGTCATATAAGGCCAGCAGATTAGCCTGGCGCTGCCTGCCGCCCGGGAGTCCGCCGGCAAAATCATAATAGCCGGTTTCCTGCAGCAGATCCCAGATAAATTCCGACAATGCTTCACCTCTGGCGCGTTCCCGCCAGTCCTGGAGTTTTTCAAGGAAGGATGCAGCTTTGTCTTTCCAGACCGAGTCCGCCGGGGAAACAGCGGCTTTTGTAAGAGCATCGTAAAAATTCCCCTGTTTGTCGGTCGTCCGCACCGCGGCAAGATCTTCTTCTTTCATACCGACAATCGGCGAGCGGAGAACTGAAGCAAGAGGAATATCCTGTCTGGGATTATCAATCACTTTTAACAGCGACAGCATAATATTAATTTCTACTGCTTCAAAATAGCCGCCGCTTAGTTCTGCGTGAACCGGAAGGCCTTCGTGCCTGCATTCTTCCATGAAAGTGGAGGCCCAGCTCATGGAGCGCATCAAAATAACAATATCCCGGAACGTCATGGTCCGCATCTGTTTGGTTTCCTTATCAAGCACCTGATACCCTTCGTCAAGCATCTGTTTGATTTTCTGTGCGGTCCACCTTGCTTCCAGCTGAGCCGTTTCAAGGTCTTCCATTTCTTCTGTATCGGTTTCAGCGTTTTCGGAAAGCGGGGTTCCTTTATTAATGAGTGCAAGTTCCGGTGCCGCTGCAGTATCCGGATAATCTTGATTTCCTGTTTTCAACTCCGCTGTTTTATCATAATCCATTTCACCTGTGGAAGCGTCCATAAGCTGGCGGAACACAAAATTGACAGCCTGAATGACTTCTTTGCGGCTGCGGAAGTTTTGATCCAGATGAACGAGCCGGCCCGGATCGTCACCGCTGCGTGTATAAGTGTTGTATTTTTCCAGAAACAGGCCGGGATCAGCCAGGCGGAACCGGTAGACACTCTGTTTCACATCCCCGACATAAAACAGATTGCGTCCTTTTGCGATGAGCCGCAGAATGGCTTCCTGGGTATGGTTGGTGTCCTGGTATTCGTCGACCATAATCTCGTCAAACCAATGCCGGTACTCCTCTGCTGCTTCTGATCCTTCCATGCGGAGGATGCGGAGGCATAAATGTTCCAGATCGGCAAAATCGACGACGTTTTTCGCCGATTTTGCTTCCTGATACTTTTCGGCAAATTCCTTGACCATTTGCGTCAGCACCGAGATGGAACCGGCCATATCATGAATATCGTTGCGAAGATCTTCCGGTGCCCGGGAGAACGCTTCATTCTGCAGGGCGCGGATTTCTTTTTTTACTTCATCGCGGAGCGTTTTGACACGGGTCTGGATGTCTTCCTCCACGTCTTCGTTTTTCTTTATCGTCTTCAGTTTGGAAAATGCCGCAGCCTGAAGTTCTTCGTATAAACCTGTCCAGTCCGGTGTATCAAGGAAACGCTGGAGCATCTGCCTGTCCTCTTCCAGGTTGGCAAGGTAGCCGGCGGGGCCTCCCGGCTGCCGGCAGAGGACTTCCGCCTGTTCAAGCTTTTCCACAGAGGAACGGAGGCGGACGGAGGCATCTTCGAGTATCTCCCTGCCCCACTCCGTCGTTTCTAAGCTGGTTTCCGGCGGAATTTTATAATTCCCGGCGGTTTGAAAGAGCCACTGATCAGGATCCGGATGAGCTCTTGAAAACTGGAAGAGCTGGCGGATGACGCGGCGCACTCCTTCGTCACTGCGGTCGCTGCTGAATCGCTCCACCGCCTCGAGAAACGCTTCGTTGTCCGGTTCGTGAAACTTTTCTTCCAGAATTTCATCCATTATTTCATCCCGCATTAATTCGCCTTCGGTTTCATCGAGAATGCGGAATTGGGGGTCGATGTCTATTTTATAATAGTATTTGCGGATGACACTCATACAAAATGAATGCAGAGTGGAGATCTGAGCCCGGTTTACAAGGGAGAGCTGGCGCTGAAGATGAAGGGATCCGGGATGTTTGTTTAGTTCCCGGCCGAGTGCTGTCGAAATCCGCCCTTTCATTTCGGCCGCCGCTGCTTTTGTGAAGGTAACAACAAGCAGCCGGTCTACATCAGCAAGCTGTGCGGGATCCGTGATTTTATGAACGATCCTTTCGACGAGCACTGCGGTTTTTCCGCTTCCGGCCGCTGCCGAAACGAGCATATCCGCTCCGGATGCAGACACAGCTTCCCACTGGGCATCTGTCCAGCCGGAATGAAGCGGCTTTTCAGGTTTATTCATTTTCTACATCATCCTCCTTCTCCAGGGAGAAAAGATGGGACACAATCTCCTCCTGATTGGTACGAAGCTGTCGGTAACTGTTTGATTCAAATGACGTGTCAAACTGACAAACCGGTTTAAAGGGACAATACATGCAGGCCGTTGCCTGTCCGCTTTTAAATGGTTGAATGTCCACAGCTCCTCCCATGATCGCTTCGCCGTCCTGTTGGAGTTTGGAGCGGATAAATGTGCGCATAGCCTCAAACTCCCCACCCTGAAGAACAGAGGAATTGCTGTAAAACGAACCATCTTTTTTGATTGCTGCCGGCACCACATTCGAATACCCGGTGGAAAGAGAAGTATCCATCAGCCGTACCGGCTCTTCTTCAGCCATAAGCAGACCTTTCATTTTAAACCGTTTAAAAAATTCCTGTTCCAGCTCATCCGGATCCATTCTCCCGGATGCCTGCAGAAATGGATTGTGAATATGAAAATAAAGCACACCAGCTGGTTTCAGTTCGTCCCGGCCGATCCATTCTTCCGAAAAGGAAAGCACCACATCGAGATACACGAGCATCTGCAGCGCCAGACCGTAATACACTTCAGACAGGCGGATATCCTTGGCTCCGGATTTATAGTCGATAATCCGGACATAGAAGCCGTCTTCTCCTTCGGCGCCATCCACACGGTCGATGCGGCCCGCGACTTCCATTTTCGTGCCGTCTGATAAGGTGAAGCTGAGCGGAGGCAGTGTTTCTCCCGGACCAAATCCAAGTTCCAGTCCCATCGGTGTGAACCCTGACACGCCGGCCTGCTGCCGCAGAATATCAGCCGCCCGGACGACGGTGTTTTCAAGCTTTTGCTGCAGATAACGGTAGCGGCTGCTGCTCAGCAGGATTTCTTTTTGTATCGATGGTACAACACGTCCGACAGACTGTTTTGCATAGGAGCGGCATTCTTCTCTCGAGAGGCTGCCCCATTCTTGTCCGGATTTCTGGACCTGTTCGCTCATTTCTTTCAGTGCTCCGTGAAATAACTGCCCGATGTCAGGGGCTTCCAGTTTGTACAGTTCACGTTCCCGAAGACGAAGGCCGTAGGATGCAAATTGGGCAAACGCACAGGACTCGAACTGTTCGAACCTTGAAACGCTTGTTTTCAGCGTCTCACCGTAGAGCTGCTTCGTCAACTGCGGGGGAACGGGCTCTGCTTTATTCGTAAAAAACAAGCTGTTGACCATCATCTGGACAGAGGAACGACCGGCATTGGCAGTGAACCAGTTGTAAACCTCCCACCAGACAGGAGCTACAGGATAGCCCTGTTTCCAGCGCTGCAGCTGGTACGTCAAAAAGGAGCGGGTTTTCCGGTTGGCGCCGGCAAAAGCCTCCTGTTCCTCTTCCGGATACTCCTGTGGTTCATTATAGAGGAGCTTATCTTCAAGCTCGGGAAACAGGCTCTGGAGCTGAGTGATGAGTCTCGACGTCTGCAGCGACTGCCCTTCTTCATCTGCCAGCGGCCGGCTGATATACAGTTTCTCACGAGGAAGGGTGAGGGCCCGGTAAATGAGAAAAGATTCATTCAACAGTCTTGTTCCCGCATCATCAGCAAGTTCTATACCTTCGCGAGCAAACCACTGCCGCTCTTCATCCGATAATAGACCTTCTTCTTCAAAGGAGGCGGGCAGAATCCCCTCATTCACTCCGAGAATGAAGCAGACACGGACGTCTCCTACACGGGAACGTTCCATGTCAGCGGCGGTCACCTGGTCGACCGCTGGAGGAACAATCGCAAAAGACATGGAATGAAAACCGGTTTCCATCATTTGATAAAATGTATCAAATGAAACGTTCTCCTCTCCTGCCATTTCCACCATCTGATCGAGTAAATCCATGACCGCGTTCCAAACCTGATCATGTTCGCCCGCTTTGGACAGGTCCTGTTTTGCGAGATCCTCATCCCGTACCTTTTCAATTTTCTCAGCAATCGAAAGCTCTTCCATAAAGGTATACAGGACGACGCAGTAGTCTTTTACTGTTTTAGCTTTTTTCATCTCCTTTTCAAGCTTTAAAAGCGGGGATGCGAAGCGTCTTCTGGAGTGGTTCAACTGCTCTTCCGCAGAAACGTCCTGCACGGCTTTAGCACCTTCTTCTGAAGTGGTTTGTGCTTTCGTATAGGACCAGTCTTCTTCCTGCTTCCAGTGTTTTTCCTGAACACCGTATGCCAGAACATAATTCTCCAGACGATCAAGCTCTTCTTTTGCCTGCCTCCAGTCTTCATCCAAGTCAAAAAACATATCCGTTTTCCATACCCGGAACAATGGTTCGTATCTCCATCGAAGCGACAGGGCTTCCAGGGAGGAACGAAGGCATTCGACCACCGGATGGTTGAGCATCGGGCGTTTTTCATCCATGAATAAAGGAATATCGTAATCGCGGAATACAGACTGCATCATTTCGCTGTAGTCCATCGAATTGCGGCTCACAACGGCAATGTCTTTATAACGGTATCCGCTTCGGACGAGCTCATTAATTTCACGAGCAGCGGCTTCGATTTCTGTCCGCCGGTTTACCGCTGTTGCAAGATGAATGTCGTTACCGGCCACACTCGGTTGTACGGGTCTTTTTTCAAAGGCCTGTTCCAGATGAAAAAGTCCTCTGCTGTGGTGTTTCCGGTTCACAGAAAAATGAATGGTCTGCCCTTCGTCCGACATTATCTCCCCGGCCAGGGCCGACAATTTTTGATAGGTACGCTCTGGTTGATAAAACAAGTCAAGCATCGACGGTGTCTGCTCAGGCTCAGGCCGGTCCATCGTCAACGCGATGGTCATATGGGAACAAGATTGAAAAAGAGACTGCAATACGTTGTATTCCTGTGGTGTAAAGGAATGAAAGCCGTCAATATAAATATCGGCATCCTGCAGAAACGCAGCGTCTTTCACCTTTTCCGCCAGCAGCTGCAGGTAATCTTCTGCACCGGCATACTGTCCTTTGAGAACTTCCTCGGTATTTTCCCAGATGGTCAGGATGTCGTGAATTTTATCGGAAAGCACGTTGTCCCGGCCGGTTTTTTCCTCTTTGTTATCGAGTTCCTCCAATTTTTCATAAAGTCCCGGCATGGATACCATCTGTCGTTTGCATTCAGTTATAAACTGTTCCATCTGCTCGATAAAGCCGGATTTGCCGGCAGCGGACTCATACAGACGGAATTTTTCTTTATTTTCTTCAATAATCTTACGAATCAGTACATGAATCCCGTGCTGCTGCAGATACGTGCGGGTGATGCCGCCGGTTTCCTGCAGTACGTTCCAGGCCATACGGGAAAAACTCAGCACTTTTAGATTGGTAAATCCGTCACCTAATGCTGAAACGAGATTCTGTTCTGCCTGAAAGGTCATCTGATCCGGCACAAGATAGATAATAGACGCATCCGGTGCCGTTTTGTTCTGCAATGAATGAATCATCTCACTGTGAATGGCGGACGTCTTCCCTGTCCCTGTTCTTCCAGTAAAAAAACGCACGGTCATGATTTTTCCCCCTGACTTCTTGAGGTATTATAACACCAACGGAAATCATATGTTCGCTTTTTTTATTTTATACAAATATGAAGGAAAGATAAAGTCTTGACGTATGAAGGACGGAATCACGCTGCTGTATGGTACTGCCGGCCGCGTAAAAAAAGACTGCCCCCGCCTATGCAGGAACAGTCTTTTTCACGAGGGAATAACCGAGACAACATCCCCTCTGATTTCCGCCTGGAATCAGAAATCTTTGTTTTTTAACAATTTTCAGGCTCCTGATTTCTTCTTGAAATGCTTGATCCCTGAACAGCTGAGATGTTGAAACGGTCCGAATCCGTTGATTCTGATGCGAAGCTCCCGTTTAATCTCCAGATCACGATGAATATAAAGTACGGCCCCGCTGTGGCAGGTCTTTGCTTCATAATCCATTTCTGTTACAGGACTTTCAAATGACATCATAACGTCCAGAGGTCCGCGCTCTTTATTATGACTGAAAGGATAAAATGGATACAAGCACACTACACCACCATTTTTACTTATCCATGCTGCCGATTTTTTGTCCAAATTAATGCGGTTCATTTTCAGGACCTCCCCCTTGTAAATCGTCTCAAATGATTTGTGTACTATGATTATAACACAGAGATACACGTATTTATCAATAGATACAAGGAGTAATTTTAATTTATTTTTATGTATTATCCATTCATCGAGTGATGTGGCTTTTCATCGATATATGTCACTTATATAAAAGATTGATATAGATTGAAAAATAGTCATGGGTGAATGGAAACACCACTCGTTTCCCCGCCCCAAGTATGCTGTGAAAAAGCATTCAACAAAAAAGAGCTGCCCATTTCAGGACAGCTCTTTTTGGGATATATCAGCCTTCGAGCATAAGGGATTCCGGATTTTCAAGAAGTTCTTTGATTTTAACAAGGAAGCTGACGGCTTCTTTACCGTCTACGATACGGTGGTCATAAGACAGCGCGATGTACATCATCGGCCGGTTTTCCATGTTTTCCTGATCGATGGCTACCGGGCGCCATTGAATCTTGTGCATGCCGAGTATACCAACCTGCGGAGCATTCAAAATCGGCGTCGAGAGCAGTGATCCAAACACACCGCCGTTTGTAATCGTGAAGGAACCTCCCTGCAGGTCTTTCAGTCCCAGTTTATTGTCGCGTGCTTTCAGAGAAAGATCCATGACTTCCTGTTCCAGTTCAGCAAACGACTTACGGTCCGCTTCTCTTACAACAGGCACAACGAGACCATCTTCAGTGGAGACAGCCATACCAATGTCATAGAACTGCTTTTCAATAACTTCATTGCCGTCAATTTCGGCATTGAGAAGCGGGAACTGTTTAAGGGCGGCGATCACTGCTTTAGTAAAGAAAGACATGAAACCGAGCCGGACGTCATGCTGCTCTTGGAATGTTTCTTTCCAGCGCTTACGGATATCCATGACGGCACTCATATCAATTTCATTAAATGTGGAGAGCATTGCTGTATTCTGCTGCACATCAACAAGCCGGCTGGCAATCGTCTGACGGCGTCTTGACATTCTTTTGCGTTCCACCGGTTTTCCATCAAATTCATCTTTTGGTGCCGGAGCGCTTTCCTTGGCTGATGTCTGCTGTTTGGCGGAAGAAGCTGCGGCTTTATTGCTTTCATAGTTTTCTACATCTTCTTTTCTGACCCGTCCCATAGGATCTTTCGTCGGTACTGCATTTAAATCCAGACCTTTTTCTCTGGCCATTTTACGTGCTGCAGGAGATGCTACAGGGCGTTCTCCGGAATTGTCATCCGGTTCGTCACTGCTTTCTTCTTCTGCTGCTGATGTTGTTTCGGCCGGTTCTGCTGCTTTTTCCGGAGCTTTCTCCGGTGCACTTTCTTCTGCAGACGCAGCACTGCTTCCGGCAGATCCGGATGCTTGTCCGTTTTCATCGATGTGACCGATAACATCGCCTACTTCCACCGTCTCACCTGCTTCTTTGGACAAATCCTGGATGACACCGGTATATTCGGATGTTATCTCCACATTGATTTTGTCGGTTTCAAGCTCAGCAATGTTTTCACCTTTTTCGACTGCATCGCCCGGCTGTTTCAGCCATTCTGCAATTGTTCCTTCGGTAATGGATTCCGCAAGCTCTGGTACTTTAATTTCCGCCATGAATGAGTCCTCCTTATTCTTTTCCTGTCAGGGCATTGTTAATGATACGGCTTTGTTCTTTCTTGTGTGCTTTTGGATCGCCTTCAGACGGACTGGAGCGTCTTTTTCTTCCAATATAACCGGTTTCTGCATGTTCCGGTGCGATACCGCGCAGAAACGGCTGAATATAACTCCAGGCTCCCATGTTTTTTGGTTCTTCCTGTACCCAGCGTATCTCCTTGACATTCGGATATCGTGCCAGAATTTGCTGTATTTCTTCTTCTGGGAAAGGATACAATTCTTCCACCCGGATAATGTGCACCCAGTCCGGGACGTTATCTTCATCTATTGCTTCATGAAGATCGACAGCTATTTTACCGGAAGCAAAAATAATCCGCTTCACGCTGTCTTTGTCTTTTCCGGTCAGTGGTTCTTCCATTACCGGATGAAAGGATTCATTGGTCAATTCTTCCGGTGCAGACGCAACATTCTGGTTCCGAAGAAGGCTCTTTGGTGTCATAAGCACGAGTGGTCTCATTTCTTCTGTTCCAAGTGTCGCAGCCTGCCGGCGCAGGAGATGGAAGTACTGAGCTGAACTTGTAAGATTTGCTACATTCCAGTTGTTCTCAGCAGCCAGTGTCAGGAAACGTTCCAGCCGCGCGCTGGAGTGTTCCGGGCCCTGCCCTTCATAGGCATGCGGAAGCAGAAATACAATGCCGGATTTCTGTCCCCACTTTGCACGGCCGGCGGAAATGAACTGATCAAAAATTACCTGAGCGGCATTGGCAAAGTCCCCAAACTGCGCTTCCCACAAAACAAGGGAGCTCGGTTCGTGAACATTATATCCGTATTCAAAACCGACAATGGAAGCCTCGGAAAGCGGGCTGTTGTAAATCGCAAAGGAGGCATCCGCCTTAGAGAGTGTGTGAAGCGGCGAATAAATATCTCCGTTTTTGTAGTCATGCAGCACGAGATGGCGCTGTGCAAATGTTCCGCGCTGGGTATCCTGTCCGGTGAGGCGTACCGGCGTCCCGTCGGCAATAATAGTGGCATACGCAAGTGTTTCTGCATGGGCCCAGTCAACTTTTCCGCCTTCTTCAAGCTGCCCATGGCGGCGTTCCAGTATTTTTTTCAGTTTCGGGAAGACACTGAATCCTTCCGGCCATGTAATCAGTTCTTCATTAATCTGTTTCAGTTCGTCAGCATCATACGAGGTATCAACAGCAGGAAGTCTGCGTTCCACTTCTTCTGGAATCTCTTCTTCCTGAGGCTCTCCCTGCATGGCGTCAGCTACTTTTTCATACTGGGAGGATAAGAACTGCTGGGCATCCTCTTTCATTTTGTCGGCTTCTTCGCTGCTCATGATGTTTTCTTTTTCGAGTTCATCCGCATAGACTTTCCGTACGGTTGGATGCTGTTTAATCACCTCGTACATATGCGGCTGTGTCGATGCCGGCTCGTCCATTTCATTGTGGCCGAATCTGCGGTAGCCGATTAAATCAATCAGAAAATCTTTGCTGAAACGATCTCTGTACTCATAAGCCAGCTTCACAGCTGCCATACAGGCGTCAGGATCATCTGCATTGACATGAACGATAGGAATTTCAAAACCTTTTGCAGGGTCACTGGCATAAGTTGTTGATCTGGAATCATGAGTATCTGTGGTAAAACCAAGCTGGTTGTTGGCAATAATGTGCAGGGTACCTCCTGTCTGGTATCCTTTCAGACGGCTCATATTCAGTGTTTCTGTCACAATGCCTTCTCCCGGAAACGCAGCGTCGCCGTGAATCAGCACAGCTGCTGCTCTTGAAGTATCCTGCTGCGGGAAGCCGGGACGGGAATTGTCATCCTGGGAAGCCCGGGCATACCCTTCAACCACCGGATTGACAAACTCAAGGTGGCTCGGATTGTTAGCCAGAGTGATTCGGGATTCAAACGTTTCCTGCTCCACTTTTTTGTGGGCACCGAGATGGTATTTTACATCCCCTGTCCATCCGTAATTGATTCCGATAGACCCTTCGGACGGAACAAGATCTTTATTCGGTGCATGCTGAAACTCTGAAAAAATAAGATCATAAGGTTTACCGAGAACGTGAGCAAGTACACTCAGCCGGCCGCGGTGGGCCATGCCGATCATCACATCCTGGGCTCCGTCCTTAATGGTATCTTCAGAAAAATCATCCAGCATGGGAACGAGAGTGTCCAACCCTTCAATCGAAAAACGTTTCTGTCCTGTAAATGTTTTGTGGACGAACTGTTCAAAACTTTCTACATTGGTGAGACTCTGTAGCGCTTTTCTCCGTTTTTCCTCAGAAAGGGATTGATATATCCCGCCTGATTCCACCTGCTTATTCAGCCACTGGTGTTCTTCCACGTCATGAACATGATCGAATTCAAACGTAATCGATCTCGTGTACATTCTCTTTAAGTGGTTCACCGCTTCCAGTCCGTTTTCAATATGGTCAGGTGCATCCGGACAGAATAAATCAGCAGGCATCCGCTCGAGATCTTCTTCCGATAAGCCGTATTCTTCACTTTTCAGAAATGATGTCTCACCGCCGGGTTCCTGAAGTGGATTAACATCAGCTGAAAGATGCCCGTGGATTCTGATATTATCTGCCAGTTTTACAGCAGCTGCTGTTTTATTGATGATGTCTCTTTCCGACGCTGTTGAGTCAGAAGATGCCGGCATGACTGCTTCATTCGTATGCATGGTTTGTTCTTTAGGAGCTCCGTAGGTGTCAAACCACTTCCGTGTTTCTTCATCAACTGACTCCGGGTTTTCTTTGTATTGTTCATAAAGGTCCATTAAGTAGCCCAGGTTCGGACCAAAAAATTCTTCCCATGGTTCCTGCCTGGCTTCGTTTTTGCTCATCTGGCTCTACCTCCAAATGGTACGTGATAGTTGGATTTTGAAAAATATGTAGATGATTTGGCATGATGACAGTATACAAGGCGGATGTTTTCCACTCCCCCCTCTCACTAGTTACAAACCTGCTTCATTTCTTTCTTTAACGCTACAATTTATTTTAACATGCGGGTAAAGGCTTCTCAAAAGCTGTGCAGTTAATAATAAGGTCACATCGTCCACGTAGATAAATATGAAGAAACCAGGTGTAATTTTGTACAAAAAATTTTTTGGGTAACCGGATACACATCCGTTAATCCAGTTCTGCTGCCAATCGAAAGAAACTTCTTCTGCTTTTTTACAGTATCAGGCATTCCGAAGCTGGCAAATGTCTAATCATAATTGTACATCATTTCCTTTATATGAAAAGACCCCTGTCAAAATTCTTTGATGCTTGAACCGACTTCGGAGGTTATAATAACACAAAGAATAAGAAAGGAGAGTCTATCATGGCAAATGCTCTATTATTTGATTTGGATGACACTCTGCTGTGGGATAAAAAAAGCGTGAAGGAAGCATTAAGGGCGGTCTGTATGGAAGCCGGAGAGATAACCGGTGTAGATCCAGCAGTATTTGAAAATACTGTACGGGAAACGGCAGAGCAGCTGTATGCAGAATACGAATCCTACTCATTCACTCAACAAATCGGAATCAACCCATTTGAAGGTCTCTGGGGGACATTCCCGGATAAAATAGACAAAGGGTTCCGCAAAATGAACAGCGAAATGCCTGATTATCAACAAAGAACATGGATCGAATCCCTGCGCCGGCACGGTATCGAGAATGCAGAACTTGGAAGCCGTCTCGCGGTGCGGTTCCCTTATCACCGCAGGCACCTTCCCTATGTTTATCCGGATACATTTGAAATGCTGGCAGAGCTTAAAAAAGACTATCATCTGCTGCTTCTTACAAACGGGGCGCCTTCGCTTCAGAACACCAAACTGGAAATGACCCCGCAGCTTGTCCCCTATTTTGACTATATTGTTGTCTCCGGGGCGTTTGGTTTTGGCAAACCGGATCCGTCCATCTTCAGACACTCTTTAAGACTGCTCGATGCCGCACCGGAAGATGCAGTCATGATCGGTGACAACCTTTTGACCGATATCGACGGCGCCAATAAGGCGGACATACGAAGCGTATGGCTCAACCGCACAGAAAAAGAACCTGAGCATGGTATTCATTTCGACCATGAAATTCAGTCTCTCACAGATCTTTCTACTGTCTTGTAATGTAACTTCGCACAGTAATTGTTTGAAATTTATATTTCCTATTGTATACCGTTCCCACCTCCTATATAATTACGTTTGTAATTTTATACATTGTGATATGTATTTATACAATAACAACGCTAATAAAGTAAGAGGTGGAACATGAAATGAACAATAACACACATACACAAAAAGAAACGTCACCTTTACGCTTTCTCTTGTTTTCAGCGGTTGGTATTTTCCTCTTTATGATTCCGATGCGGATTGACGGAGAGATCACCATTCCGGTAGCTGCCCTGGCCGGTTTGCTGGAAAGATGGGCCGGACCGGTTCTTCCCGTTGCTGCTTCTCTTTTTATAGGGATTGCGGTGGTTGGTTCGCTGATTGCTGCGGTGCGGCCTCCGGAAAGTGATTTCATGAAATCACTGTTCGCTGTCGACCGCACCTGGCTGTTTATTCGTATCCTTGGTTTTATTCTGTCTGTCATTGTGGTATTTGATTTAGGCCCGGAATGGCTCATATCAGGGGCTACCGGTGGTTTGATGCTTGAATCTCTCATCCCTCTTTTGATTACGGTGTTTTTATTTGCCGGGCTTTTTCTGCCGTTACTGCTTCAATTCGGCCTGCTGGAATTCTCCGGCGCGGTGTTATCACCTATCATGCGTCCTCTGTTCACGCTGCCCGGCAGGTCCTCTATTGACTGTGCAGCGTCCTGGCTGGGTGATGGGACGATCGGCGTTCTGTTAACGAATCAGCAGTACGAACAGGGACACTATTCGAAGCGGGAGTCCGCCGTCATTGGAACAACCTTTTCCGTTGTATCCATTACGTTCAGTATCGTCATTTTGTCCGATATGAATTTGACTTCCTATATCATCCCTTACTACGTGACGATTGTAGTGGCAGGTTTTGCCGCAGCATTGATTATGCCGAGAATACCGCCTTTGTCCCGGAAAAAGGATCTTTACGCTGATGGGAGTTCGGTTTCCAAGGAGCAGACGCGTCCGCAATCGATGAATGTGTTTCAGTACGGATTTCAAGAAGCGTCCCGTAAAGCTGCCCGGAATAAAGTTTCTTCGATTTTATCAGGGGGCGTGAAAAACGTCCTTGATATGTGGATCGGTGTTCTACCGGTTGTGATGGCTCTTGGTACCATAGCCGTTGTCATTGCAGAGAACACACCGTTCTTCGCTATCATTGGATCTCCGTTTGTTCCGCTTCTTGATCTTCTGCAGGTTCCTGAAGCTGCAAAGGCGTCTGAAACACTGCTTGTCGGTTTTGCTGACATGCTGCTTCCTTCCATTCTTGGAGCGGAGATCGAAAGCGAATTAACACGTTTTGTTATTGCTGCGCTTTCTGTGACGCAATTGATTTACATGTCGGAAGTCGGCGGTCTTCTGCTCGCTTCTAAACTCCCGATCAGCTTTACCGATCTGGTGCTCATCTTTTTGGAACGCACCATTATCACTCTGCCGATTATTATCGGCTGCGCCCACCTTATCTTTTAAACTAAACCCGGATGCCTCCATCGGCATCCGGGTTTTTTACGCTTCTGTTCGTTTTCTACCATACCATTCATCAAGAACTTTGGCATCGAGAACTTTATTTTTGATAAAGGAGACCTGGCTGTTCTGAAATTGGTGCTGCCAGTCTATGTCAAGCTCCTCTGCCATACGGACAATAGTAAGAAGATCCTGCCAGGCGACATACCGTTTATACCAAAAGAACTGCGGCTGCTCGTTCATATACGGGTACAGATCATCAAATTCTGTGTGTTTACAGTCTATGGTCCGTTCAAACTGCTCCTTGGTCTCCTGGAGTTTTTCTGAAAAAAATTCAGACGTCGGCTGCTGCATAGTTCTCCCTCCTCCCGTGTATTTCGTATTTAATCTTATTTTCCCATAACGCGGATTAGACGAAAAGATATTTCTGTCCTGAAAAAGCAGACCCCAAAGCGGCACGGGTCTGCCTGTTTTATCAGCTGATACGGCTTGTGCTTTTTTTCGAAGAAATTTTCCTGGTTTTTCCGGAATAACTGTGCTCCAGTGACTTTATCAGTTTTCTCATCTTTTTATGGTTCATTTCAGGAACGAGAAGTTCTTTATTGATTAAATATTTCACGAGAAAATCCATTCTCCCGCTTCCGTATTTGTTTTGAGAACCGGCGGTATCCAGATAGCAAAGCAGTGCTTCTTCCAGGGTTGGGGCCTGTGCTGCAAAGTCTCCGAAACGTTCAAAATAGATGTGGTAATTGTTTTCGCTCAACTTATTATGCAGAGCCTTCATAAAACGTTCTTCGTTTCCCGAAAGCTGAAAGCCTTTCGTTTCAAGATCCTGAATAAAGAAAACCAAATCAGATTGATAAAAATCCAGCGCCAGGTGCACTTCACTCGTGACGTGCAGTGAGATCATCCGTTTTTCTTCCGAGCGGGCAAGCAATCTATTTTGAAGAGCCCGGGCAGCATCAGGATGAAGTAGAAACGATGGATGAATAGTGTAAAGGTACGTTTTTATTTCCTGATGAAGAAAGTGGTTCCATTTTTCTTCTTCTTTGATTCTAAGGCGTGCCTGCTGTTTCTGCTTTTCTGTGAACGTTTCCATGCGTTGAGCTGTTCCTTCTGCCCGGACAAGATTTTGGTGGGCAACCTTTTCTTTTACTGCCTTCAACATTTGAAAGCCTCCCTCCACTCTTATTTTCTCTATACCTGACACAGCGGTCACAAAACCGTTCTGTCGATTTCCAAAAATGAGTGTATCATACCAGGATTAAAAATAAAACCGAGTATTTAAAAGTTTTTCTAATTATTTTTGATGTATTCAGGTCTCTTCCTTCCTGAACGGGATTCAGGCTTTCAAATACCTTCTGATGTTTGTTGAGAATGAAATAGAGGGAATGAAAAAAGGGAGGTGTCCGTTTTTTGACACCTCCCTTTTTACTTATTCATCACCCGGTTAAGCGTGCTTTTCCCTACTAGAAATGCCCCTATCGCAAGGGCCTCTGCTTCTTCCTGGAACCATGTCAGTCCGGAGGGGCCGTTATACTTGGAGACGGTATACGTCTTCTGATGCGCAACATCGCCGGAAGATGCTTTATTGAGAAAAGCGGCTGATTTATTCAGTGCACGATCCCCCCTGCTCATAATCTGAAAGAATGATATAAAGCCGTGCATCGTTCCCCGGTATCTTACGGCTTGGACAGGAACTTCTGCTTTATGAAGTTTTTCGCCGTACTTTTCCCCTTCATCGCGCAGCGGGTCGTACTCTGCTGTGATGATATAGGCCGGAGGCAGGCCGCTTAAATCTTTTGCATGAAGCGGGGATGTGTAAGGGTTATCCCACATCTGCTGCTTCGGTGTATATTCTTCTCTTGCTTTTAACATCACCTGCCGGGAAAGAAGATAATACCCACTGTCATACGTGATTCTCGATTCAAAATTTACATCCCGGAAGGTGGTCAGCGGATAAAACAGGAGCTGTGCAAACAGATCCGGACCATTTTCATCCCTTGCTTTCATGGCAGTCACAGCCGCAAGATTTCCTCCGGCACTATCCCCTGCAACAGCAATCTTATCAGGGTCCCCCCCGTATTCAGCAGCATGGCGCCCGGCCCACTGCAGCGTTTTATAACTATCTTCAACAGCAGTCGGGAATTCATATTCCGGGGCCACACGGTACTCCGGACTGATTACGACAGCTCCGGTTCTGGCCGCAAGGGAGCGGATGATATTCTCGTGGGTTTCCAGGCTGCCATACCCTTCTAAAAAAGCTCCGCCGTGATAGTAAACAATGACTGGAGCATTTTCTGTATTGGAATAGCTGTACACTCTTACTGGAATCTCGGCATTACTACCGGCAGCTATCGTGGTGTCCTCGCGCTCCATCGTCACCCCGTCATTTTTTGAACTTCCGGGAGTGAGAAAATCGGGCACGGTAATGTTGGTGTCCAGAGAGACAAGATTATGATTTACAGCATGCAAAATAACGGCAGTTTTGGAAGGCAGATCCCCCTGCACGGTTTGAGACCATTTCTCCACGGACCAAACCGTTACCACAGCAAAACACAGCATAAAGATAACGACGGTCTTCAGTCCCTTTTTCCACATGATTATCGTTCCTTCCTGATGCAACAGTCAGCTGTATATTAATTATAACTACATTCTTAAAATAATCTTTACATTCCATCATATTATTTCACAGTTTCTTATCATTAGACAAAAAAAGAAACACCTGCAGGTATATGCGGGTGTTTCTTTTGGGAGCACGCTTTTTTGGCGGCGACGTTCTATGGACGTCCATTCAAAAATCCTTTTTCTTTTGTGAAAGCATTCAGATACAGTCGTTTGGAGTGAGCCAGAGTGGATGCTGCCTGGCTGGTCCAGGTAATTTCTTTATTGCCGGATGAACGGGCGCGGTAGTAGTGAAGAATCGTTTCATCATAGTTCTTGAGCTGCTTCTTCAGTTCATCACTATCCAGGTTGTATGTGTTTTCATGATACACCATCTGCTGGGGAAGTCTCGGTTTCTGTTCGTGCTGCTCTGCCGGACGTCCCACTGCCATACCAAACAGAGGAAGAACGTGAGACGGCGTTTCAAGCAGCGAACTGACAGATTTCAGATTGTTACGCAGTCCTCCTATATAACAGATGCCAAGCCCCATGGATTCGGCAGCTATGGCTGCATTCTGGGCGGCAAGTGCAGCATCAATAACCGCCACCATGAATCCTTCCGTGCTTTCGACCGCTTCCTGGATGTCCTGTTCGTGCAGCGATGCGGCGGTTTGATGTCTGGAAAAATCAGCGCAGAATACGGCGAAGAAACCATTCTCTGCGACGTAGTTCTGATTTCCTGCCAATGCGGCAATCTCTTCTTTTTTGGATTTATCTGTCACCCCTATAATGGAGAAAGCCTGTAAAAAGCTTGATGTGGAGGCTGCCTGAGCTGCCCTGATAATCTGATCTGTTTCTTCCTGCGTCAATGGCTCATTTTTGAACCGGCGTATGGAACGATGACCCAGAATGGTTTGTATTACATCATTCATCTCTTATTCCCTCTTTTCTCGTCATCCATTGTCGTCATCATTGTACCAAAGAGAGCATGCTCCCCGAAAACGGAAAGCATGCTCTCTTTCTGCATTATGTATGACTATTCATGAAGCCTGATAAGTTACATCTCTTCTACGCCGAGACTAATTGCAATTCCTTTTTTCACCCGTTCCATCGTATCATCATCCAGGTGGGTGATTTTGTCTGTTAACCGCTGTTTGTCAATAGTACGTATCTGTTCCAGCAGAATAACACTGTCCCGGTCAAACCGATGTTTTTTTGCGTCGATTTCCACGTGGGTTGGAAGTTTTGCTTTCTTTATCTGTGCTGTAATGGCCGCAACAATGACGGTTGGGCTGAACCTGTTGCCGATGTCATTTTGTATAATCAGCACAGGTCTTACACCGCCTTGTTCCGATCCTACCACCGGTGAAAGGTCAGCAAAAAAAACGTCTCCACGCTTTACTACTTTTTTGGTTTGGTGATGATTATGACTCGTATCGCTCAAATCATCCATTCACCTCCTTCACCGGTCCCGTTTACAGGATATGCCGAAAAGGAATGTTTTATTCATCATCGTCTGAATAAATTAATTTCTCCCCTTCAAGGAGAGCTTCCTCTTCCGCTTCTTCAAATTCCCTGCAAAGCTGCATATTAATTTGAGCCATCTCCAAGTATCCCTGTTTCATTTGGTAATGAAAATCCGTAGATTTCCGCTGGTCGATCTTTTCCTGCAGCACTTCCTGAAAGAAGGAATCTTTCTCTTCTTCACTTAAATGCTCTATTTCAGAATATAAATCTTCTGGAAGCTCCAGTGCAATCTGCTGAAGTTGAGACATATCCAGACAGCCCCCCATGGATGGTTTATTCCCACTCATCATTATAAAGCAATCTTGTCTTAAAATAAAAGTATTTTTAAAAAAAATGTAGATTTTCTGGTTATCATGTATTTTCAGCTGTCGAAATGGCAGTAATCAAAAATAGATTGCAGTCAGATAGAAAATCTGTTAAGGTTACTGTAGTTTAATAAAATTCCTGCTTCTATAAGAGAAGTGAGGTTAGAGGTGCGGAAACCATCAGTATGCGGTTGGAGGAGTATGAGATCCTGTGAACCCGTTGAAAGGGGAATCCGCCGAAGCTGAAGGCTTCTCATAAGCTTGCAGCTGGTTATGTATTGAACAAATACGTAACTGTCATATAATGCGTCTCGCGTTATATGGAGGGCTATCTCACGCATAAACGGTTTAAAACGTTCATGCAGCAATGGGAACCCTCCCACTGCTGCTTTTTTCATGTGCGAAAGCAGTTTGCGGGAACGGCCCTCATCCGTCTGTCATAATCGAACTACTTCAATCTCATGCGGAGGGTGATGGATACAATGAACGTTGGAAGAATAAGCACCGCTATGGTTACTCCTTTTGATGAACAGGAGGAAGTGGACTACAGCGCTGTAACAAAACTTGTGAACCACCTGATTTCAAATGGGTCGGACAGCCTGGTGATTGCAGGAACAACCGGAGAATCTCCGACATTATCGACCGAAGAAAAATTGACACTCTTTGAACACACTGCCAAAACAGTAAATGGACGTGTCCCGGTCATTGCCGGCACGGGAAGTAACAATACCAAAGCATCAATTGAGCTTACAAAGTACGCTGAAAAAACGGGCATAGACGCCGTTATGCTTGTCACTCCTTACTACAGCAAGCCGTCTCAGGAAGGAATGTACCTTCATTTCAAAAAAATCGCAGAGTCTACGCACCTTCCTGTTATGCTCTACAATATCCCGGGCCGCAGTGCCGCAGGTCTTGATCCGGAAACCATTATTGAACTATCCCGCATCGACAATATTACTGCCGTAAAAGAAGCAAGCGGCGACCTGGACGCCATTGCCCATATTATCGAAAACACGGCCGATAATTTTCATGTATACAGCGGCGATGATACGTTGACGCTGCCTATCATGTCGATCGGAGGCACAGGAGTTGTTTCCGTTGGATCACACGTTCTCGGCAACGAAATGCAGGATATGGTCCAAAGCTTTGTGAATGGGTATCCCCAATATGCGTCGAAGTGCCACCGTGAACTGATTCCAAGGATGAAAACCTTCACGATTGCGCCAAGTCCGGCCCCAATTAAAGCGGCACTGGAGCTTCAGGGCGTTATTTCTGCAGACGTCCGGCTCCCTATGATACGTCTCAAAGAGGAAGAACTAAACGTCCTCCGGTCTTCCCTGCAGCCGAAAACGACATTCTTTGTGAGCTGATACTTCATTACAAGAGTGTTTTATGGCCGGTGGTGCCTGGATACAGTACGCCAATCAGAAGAAACTGCGGTCCCCGTTGCTACGGAACCGCAGTTTCTTTATGCAAAAGGAGGTCTGTAAATGAAAAAAATGCTGCTTCTTTTCATTAAAGGATACCGTACATTTATATCTCCCTTCACTCCCCCTTCCTGCCGTTTCTTTCCAAGCTGTTCCCAGTACGGGATGGAAGCTGTTCAAACACACGGTGCGTGGAAAGGGTTGTGGTTGACGGTAAAACGGATAAGTAAGTGCCATCCTTTCCATCCGGGTGGTTTCGATCCGGTACCTCCGCCAAAAAACCGGAAGGAGCACGACATCAAAGGATCAGAGTGAGGGTTTTTTGTCACTCAGGAGAAAAAGCCCATATAACCTTCTTGTCACAGCAGGCCGGACCACTCCATAACACTGAGTACCGTTGTCATGACTACAGTCATAACTGCGATAAACGGTACGTTTTTACGAATGACACTCCAAGGTGTCTCATTCATGAGATTGGATGCCATTAACACGGATCCGGAAAATGGAGAGAGCTGCACCGCCATCATCCATGCCGTCAGCAGCATGAGTCCCATGAATGCCGGCTCCACTCCAAAATGTACCGGGTGCAGGGAACTTCCGAACCCAAGGACAATGATAACCGGATGGATCCCAACAAAAGCCAGAGCCACAGCCGTTGCGATCAGCATCAGGATCAAAACCGGAATAATTCCTCCGGACCCTTTCAGCATCATCGTAGACAACCATTCCCCCGCCCCGCTCAATGACAGCGCCTCGCCAAAGAAGCCGGCCGTTATAAAAATGCCTATTTCATTATACAGCCGCCCGAAAGAATTCCTGACATGCTGCATTCCAGATTGAATATATGTACGACTGTTTCCTGTACAAGCCGACCAGATAATCGGTAAAAAAAGCGCAATAAGAGATACAGAAGCAAGCATCGAGATAGAAAATGTGGATTCCACCGCAAACGAGAGAATGAGCAGAACCAGAACAAAACCTCCCAGCATGACTAAACGATGTTTCACTGTCTTTGTATCCGCAACCTCAGGCTGTTGATTTATTATCTTTCGTTCATCCGAAAATACTGTTTGACGGAAAAACAGCGGGATACACATTGCATAAATAAGAGCCAGTACCAAACCCGGACCGCCGATACGGGTCCAGGATAGATCATACAGACTCAGGATTAATCCGACATTAATAAAATAGGGAGACCACAACATGCAGAAGCCAAAGGCCCTGAGCAGCATCATCACAAACCGTTTGTTTTCAAATGAAGAGAAACTTTCATATCCTATGTTATAAACGAGCGGCATCGACCCTAGATTTAAGATCGACCCCATGGAGGCGGTCAATAAAAATCCCATTCGGTAAGGGTGGGAAGCGTGACGTTTTTCCCGTTCCAGAAAAAAAGCCTGCAGTGCCTGCAGGTATCCCGATTCCGACATAAGAATACCGAGTAATGGTATAAGCAGAAACAGAGCAAGCAGATTCATATTTTCACCGAAGCTTGTTAATACTTCGATATACGTAGTGTCATAGAAATAAAAAAGACTGCTTCCAATAAGCAGAAGGAGAAGAACAACGCTCCGGTTCAGCGGACTCATTTTAAATAAGGAGAAAAACAAAAGCACAGCTGCCACACCGCTGAATATATATTGAACGGCTGCTGCGGAAACAAATACATAAAACAGATACAAAACGACCGCGGCAAAGGAAGTCGTCCCGAGGTAGTTATTTTTCATGACTTTCCCTTCTTTCGTGTACCATCCACACCTATCGTATCATGCTCTTCCTGTTTCCACCATCGGCTCTGCGAAAAAAAACTCTGCAGTGCCGTTGGCCTGCAGAGCAGATAAGTTTACGTCGTCTGGTTTTTCTCCGAGGTAAACGAACTAACCTGGGATGGTTTTTTTATATGAAGATCTCTTGGGACATCGGCGAATGTTTCACAGCCATTTTCCGTGATACGGATGGATTCTGTGATTTCCACCCCGTAATTATCAAGCCAGATGCCCGGCATTAGATGAAATGTCATGTTCGGCTGCATCATCGTCCGGTCTCCTTTCCGGAAACTGACCGTGTGCTCTCCCCAATCGGGCGGATAACTTAACCCGATGGAATATCCCAGCCGTGATTCTTTGAAATAGCCTCGTTTTGCAATCGTTTTGCTCCAGATATCTTCTACTTCTTCAGCCGTAATCCCCGGTTTAATATGTTCCATCGTTGTCTCTATTCCTTCTACGACAACATCGGCGAGATCCTGTACTTTATCCGGTGCTTCTCCTATAGCAAGCGTTCTTGCCATAGGAGTGTGATAACGTTTGTAGGCGCCGGCTATTTCAATGGTCATGTAATCTCCGTATTGATATCGTTTATCCGTCCAGGTTAAATGCGGACTGGCTGTATTTTCATTTGACGGTATCATTGGAACAATGGATGTATAATCCCCGCCAAAATCTGAAGTGCCGCTGATCTGGGCCTGGTAGATGGCGGCAGCTACATCATTTTCGCGAATACCGATATCTACTGTATCATATGCTGCATTCATTGCGTTTTCCAGAATTCTGGATGCCTTTTTCATGCATTCGATTTCCGTGTCGGATTTAATAAGTCTCACCCAGTTTACAAGTGTGCTGAAATTCCGGAATTCAGCATTTGGAAGCCCCTGCATGATTCGTTCGTAACACATCGCCGTGAAATAGAAAGCGTCCATTTCAAGACCGATCTTTCGATTGCCCTGTCCGATTTCGGTCAGAATGTTTGCAACAAAATCCATAGGGTGTTTAATCGTTGACTGTACAAATTCATCAGGATACGGAATGATATGATTGTCATCGAGCCAAGTTGTAACCTGGGCGCTGTGGGCGTCCATTTCCCTGCCGATCCAGATCGGCTGTTCTTCATCAATCATAACAACAAGAATTTGATGTACATAAAAAGACCAGGCATTATAACCGGTCAGATAAAACATGTTGGACGGGTTGGATACGAGAAGCACTTCAATACCATATTCCATCATCTTCTGTTTCGTTTGATTCATTCTCACTAAATATTCTTCATTGGAAAACACATTTCCACCCCTTTCCCGACTGTTCATTTCAACATGTGACAAAGAGGGCGGACTGATAGACCGCCGTTCCCACCTGTTATTTTATTCGTCCGTCCATTTAAAGGCGACAATTCGTTCTTCTGACATTTCTTTTATTGCATATTCTACGCCTTCGCGTCCAAGGCCGGAACCTTTTACACCGCCAAATGGCATGGCATCAATACGAAAGTCACTGCTGTCATTAATCATAACGCCCCCGACATGAAGTTTTTTCGAAGCTTTCAGGGCGGCATTGATATTGGTTGTAAAAATCCCGGCCTGCAGACCGTAGTTGACATCATTGGAACGTTTTATCGCTTCATCAAGATGCTTCACTTTAAAAAGCAGCACGGCCGGGCCGAATACTTCTTCTTTAACAATAAGAGCGTCGTCCGGAACATTTTCCAGGACAGTTGGATCCACGTAAGCTCCGCTGCGGGTACCGCCTGCAGCAATGGTACCCCCGGCTTCCACTGCCTCCTCTATCCAACGCTCCACTCGTTTGGCTTCTTTCTCATTAATCAGCGGCCCCACGTCTGTATCTTCCGACAATTTACTGCCGGTTTTTACGTCAGCTGTTTCCTGAAGAAAACGGGACCGAAAAGAATCATAAGCTTCTTCTTCGATATAAATCCGCTGCACCGAAAGGCAGTTTTGCCCCGCAGCTGCAAAAGCGCCATCTGCACAGGATGCTGCTGCGGCATCCAGGTCGGCATCCGCCCTTACAATAACTGGAGAATTGGAGCCAAGTTCCATGGACAACCGTTTTAATCCTGCTTTTTTGGCGATGCTTTCTCCGGTTTCCATTCCGCCTGTAAAGCTGATCATATTAACGTCCGGGCTTTCAATAAGGACATCTCCGATATCTCTCGCCCGGCCGGTAATTACACTCAGCACTTTAGGCGGTAGACCGGCACTCATAAATGCTTCCGCCATCTTAACGGCACTTAACGGCGTTTGCGTTGCCGGTTTAATAATGACGGCATTGCCTGCTGCAATACCAGGTCCGATTTTATGAGCGATTAAGTTCAGCGGATCATTGAAGGGTGTAATCGCCGCAATAATTCCAACTGGAAAGCGGAAATAATACCCCATCCGGTCTGTATTACCAGGCATCTGGTCGAAGTTGATGGATTCTCCGGTGAGACGTCTCGCCTCTTCAGCGCTGATTCGGATCGTTTCCGCTGCTCTTGTCGTCTCACTTCTGGCTTCATTGATAGTTTTGCTTCCTTCCATAGCAATGGTTAAAGCAAACGTATCAAGATGTGCTTCAATGTAATCAGCCGCCTTCGTCAGGATGTCCATTCTATCCCGGACCGATAAATCGGCAGCTGTCTGTGCACCTTCCCGGCCAAGTTCGATTGCCTGTTTCATATCGGAAGCGGAACCGGCCGGAACCGTACCGATGATTTCATTGTTCTCAGGGTTCCGTACTTCAATCTCCTCCGATTTTTCCACCCATTCTCCTGCCAGCAGCATTTTTTGTTTCCCTATTTGTTCTGCCATGTTACCCGCCACCTTTCATGTGAAGTGTTAGACATGGTTACGTTCTATATTGATTAAATCAATTAATAAGGCAAAACCGGTTTCAGGTATACCTGCCCCCGCTCCCATCAGCGTTACCGGACCTGACAGGTCACAGTCATACGTGACGGCATTCAGAGATCCCGATATCCCGGCGAGAGGATCATCCTGCGGCACTTTTTCAGGTGAAACGGAAGCCGAAACGGTGCCCTTTTCGTTTTTGATTTTGCCGATAAGCTTCCACTTTTTACCTTCAGAAGCTGCCTGCTGAACATCAGACGGGGACAGTCCGGTGATGCCTTCACAGAATACATCCTTTTTAGATAATCCGGCCTCCATGACAACATTGGCCAGAATAATAACTTTGTAGAGAACATCCCAACCTTCCAGGTCACTTGTCGGGTCCGCTTCTGCATATCCCTTCTCCTGCGCTTCTTTCAGTGCATCGTCGAGCGCCATTCCGGTTTCCATACGCGAAAGGATGTAGTTGGTGGTACCGTTAAATATGCCCCGTATTTCGCTGATCTCGTTTCCGGCCAGAGAGGTGAGAGGCATTCGGATCGCGGGGGTTCCGCTCATAACCGTGCCTTCAAACTTAAACTGGACATTATGCTGCGCCGCCATTTCCTGTAGTTCTGAATAAGCTAAAGCAACAGGTCCCTTATTTGTCATGACGGCATTTTTCCCCGCGGCAAACGCTTTTTTGCAGTGATCGATGGCCGGCTGTCCTGTTTGGATGTCGGTGAATGTGATTTCAACCATCGTATCCGCGTTTGATCGTTCAATTGTAGTGAGACTATCCCAACCCCTGATCAATCCTTCCTGATCCGGATAATGATGAAGGGTTCCGTCTTTTTCAAGGGAATCGAACACAGCTTGTATATTCAAACCATCCGGGTGATGCAATGATCCTTTGTATAAATCGGCGATAGAGACCATCTGAAAATCCGTTCCGTATTTTTTCTTCAGAGAAGCTTCCCTCTCCTGGATGATTTGAGCAAGCCCCCGGCCGACACCGCCGAATCCGATAAAAGCCAGTTTATGTGCCATTACATTCCACTCCCTTCCTCATTCTTTGCGTTGTGTTGAAAATACTGAAGCGCTGTGCCTGCAAGAAGGGAAGCACCGACCGGCAGCATTTCTTCTTCCAGGTCAAAACGAGGCATGTGCAGACCCCTCTGCTGATTGTTTTCAAAACCTGCACCCAGAAAAAGCATGGCAGCCGGCACATTCTCAGCCATGTAACCAAAGTCTTCGCCCCCCAGACCGTACGGCTGCCGTAAAATAGAATAATGGGGAAATATATTCTGTAACGTTTCATCAAACAGTTGAACAGCCATTTTATCGTTCTGCAGAGCAGGTTCCCCTTTATCCACTTGGAGATGGTACGTCCCGCCCATTGCTTCAACAATCGAGAAGGCCTGTTCCAGTTCCTGCTCCAGGTGTAGGCGCGTTTCCTGATCGTAGCTTCTTATCGTTCCCTGCATCCTCACCTGATCCGGGATCACATTGGTAGAAGATCCAGCATTCACTTCACCGATGCTGATGACCGATGGAGAAAGCGGGGACGTTTTTCTCGAAGTTATCCCCTGCACAGCCTGTATGACAAAAGACAACATCCAGAGAGGATCCGTCCCAAGATGCGGATAAGCCCCGTGCCCTCCTGTTCCAAGTATTTCCGCCTGAAAGGTATCTACATTTGCCATGCTCGGCCCTTCGTGCAGACGGACAGTGCCGGGAAGGTATTCCGGGTCCATATGAAGGGCAAAAGCAACAGAGACGTCCTGAAGTATCCCGTGTTGAATCATGTAGGGAGCCCCGGATTTTTTGTTTCTATCTGTCATTTCCTCCGCAGGCTGAAAAATAAACTTCACCGTACCCCCGAAACTGTCTTCTTCTGCCAGAATACGGGCAGCACCGAGCAGCATGGCAGTATGGGCGTCATGTCCGCAGGCATGCATCACGCCATCATGAACCGACCGGTAAGATGTGTCATTATCCTCCTGAATCGGCAGAGCGTCCATATCAGCCCGAAGTGCAGCTGCCGGCCCGCTTCCTTTCTTAAGAACCCCGGCCACTCCGGTCTTCAGCCCGGTTCCCTTTTCTCCGGAAAAAACCTCCATTCCGGGGATTCTGCGCAGTTCTTTCTCGACAAAGGCTGCTGTATTTTCTTCCTGAAAACTTTGTTCAGGGTATTTGTGAAAATGCTGCCGCCATGAGGAAAGCTCGCTTTGCATCGATGCTGCTTTCTGGTAGAGATAATGCTCGGAATGCATGATGCAGCCCCCTTTATCTGTTACTCTTTTGGAGCAGTTGTTTCTTTTAAAGAATCAAAAGCCGCTTCCAGGTCTGCTATCAAATCATCTGGGTCTTCAATGCCGACAGAGTACCGGACGAGACTTTCCGGAATTCCGAGTTCCGCCCGTTCTTCCGGTGTATTTTCGACGTGACTTGTCGTTCTTGCCGGGCCGACTGTTGTTTCGACAGAACCTAGATTGGCTGCGCGGTTGGCGTACTGCAGCTTCGGCAGAAAATCCCGGACTGCTTCCATTCCGCCTTTCATGGAAAAGCTGAGCATGCCGCCGAACTGTTTCATCTGACGGGCGGCGATATCGTGTCCCGGGTGGTCTTTTAAGCCTGGATAAAAGACATCGTCCACCAAGTCATGGTTTTTCAGGTACCGGGCAATGGTCATCGCGGAATCACAGGACTGTTTCAAACGAAGATGAAGTGTTTTCATTCCTCTTAACAGCAGGTAGGCCGACATCGGATCCATTGTCGCCCCGTTAATTTCACGGTAATGAAAAATCTTTTCTACGAGATCACGACTGCCGCACACAGCTCCTCCAAGGGCGTCGGCATGACCACCGAGGAATTTTGTCGCACTGTGAATAACGAGATCCACCCCATATTCCAGCGGATTCTGGTTGATTGGAGTAGCAAATGTATTGTCAACAAAGACCATGGCACCAACTTCCCGGGCTGCCCGTACCATTCTTTGCATATCTGTGATTTTAACGGTTGGATTCGTCGGCGTTTCCAAATAAAGAATCTTACATCCTTTACGTACTTCTTTTTCTATTTCTTCATGATTACCTGTTTCACAAAGGCTGACATCAATATCAAGCCGGGGGAGAAACTCACTGAATATTTTATTTGTCCCGCCGTACGTGTCATTCATGGAGACAATCCGGTCCCCTGGAGTTAAAAACGTAGACAGGGAGTTGCTTATGGCTGCCATTCCGGTGGAAAAACTCGTCGCAGCCTCTGCTCCTTCAAGATCCCGTATTTTCTGTTCAAACGATTCCACTGTCGGGTTCGTGTTTCTACCGTAGATATGACCTTTTTCACGTCCTACAGCCACATCGTACCAGTGATCCAGATCATCATAGGAATAAGCGACACTGTGTACCACAGGCACCTGTGTTGCTCCGTAGGCTCTATATTCTTTCTCGCCGGACCACACGGCTTTGGTTGACTGTTGAATGATCCGGTTCTGTTCGTTTCTCATGGCTCGCACTTCCTTTCACGTCATACTTTCTTTTTACCTATTTTTATCATACGATAGAAAGGAAAAGATTCCATTCACCAAGTTGTATAAAAGTAATTCGTGCTGTTTCACCATAATGCACAACATATTTTCTCACATTGGTCGAACGGGAGGTGTCAATATGTTCAGTGTACAGGAAATGCTTGAACTTCCGGTTCTCAGAAGCGCAGATACGAAAACAGAAACACCAGCCGCATTGAACAATCCGGTGGAATGGGTATCTATTATCGAGCTCCCGGTTGAAGACTTTGTACGCATCAATGAAGTTGTATTGACAGCCGCATTTGGGTGCGAACATGATGAAAAGAAACTTCTCTCCTTTGCAGAAGAAGTCATGAATTCCAATGCGGCGGCACTTATTATTGCTACAGGGCGGTATTTAATGGAAATCCCCTCCCTTGTTATTGAACACTGCCAGTCCCGGGGGTTTCCTCTTGTTGAGCTGCCATGGGAAGTCCGCTTTGCAGATGTCAGCCATGCCATATCAACAGCTCTGCATCAGCAGGAGCGAAGTTTTGTGGAGTATTCCGATAGAATTCGACGAGAACTTCTGGAGATTATATTGAATGGAGAAGGAACAGCAGAGATCGCAGCTTACCTTTCCCGGCGTCTAAGGATGCCGGCTCTTATCGCGGATCGTCGGGGAGGTCTGAAAGCCAAAACGAGCGGAGCACAAAACCTTGAAGATAGTTGGAGGTCCCATCTTCAACAGCACGGAGACCCCCTTTTCTTTCAGATGGAAGAAGCTTATGATACAGGAGCACTTCCGAACAAGATGCACTGGGTTCATATGGACCAAAACAAAGCCCTGCAGCTTACAGTGCAGGGTGCCAGAGAAATCCAGGGCTTCATCTTAATCGAATGGCCCGAACAGCTCCCTGAAGATGATATCTATGAGGAGAATATGTTAATCCTTCTTGAACATGCTGTCACAACCTCGGCACTGTGTTTTCTGCATGATCAGGCCGCTGTGGAAACAGAAATGAGACTGAAAAATGATTTTGTATGGAGCCTGGCTGAAGGAACATTTGAATCGAGAGATGCGGCATTATCGAGGGCTAAATCCCTCGGGTACCATTTAAACGTCCCTTATTTATGTATCATTGCCCGACCGGAGCAGCTGGATTACCTTTACGATCAACAACAACCATCCGTGACCTCTTTTGAAAATTGGGTCAGGCAGCTGGGAGAATGGCTGGAAGAAGAAGTGTACCATACAGGACGAATGCTTCATGTCGGGACGATGACCACCTTCCAGAAAGAAGAGTTGATCATATTCGTAGAAACCCACACGGAAAAAGGAGTCGAAACAGCGTATCCATTTATCGAATTGCTGGAATACCGGATGCGGCAGGTACACCCGGTTCTTGAAATGTCCTGGGGTATTGCGAAAACATTTGGAGATGACTTTTTTCACGAAGGATATAATGAGGCACGTTCGGCTCTTGATATCGGCCGCCGCCAAAAAGGCACCGGTTTTGTTACAACATATGCCAACACACGATTTGATCGTGCCCTTCTCGCCCTTACCGAAAATGAAGAACTCCGCAGTATTACAGAAGCAATTATTGCACCGATTCTAAACTACTCCCGCCAGCGCGGGATTGATCTTGTTCACACGCTCCTTGTATTTAACCGGAACAAAGGAAACATAAGTCAGACCGCAAGAGACTTAAATCTGCACCGGCAGTCTTTAACCTATCGTCTGAGAAAGATTGAAAAAATGACCAGCTGCAGTCTTGATGATTCCGATGACTGGTTTTTAATCGATCTCTCCATCCGTCTCTATAATATAAGTGCCGCCTCCGAAAAAAAGCCTGCGGATAAATGAAAAACGATTGGAAAATCTTCAATCGTTAATCAGGGGACTGTCTGTTGATAAAGACATCTTAAAAAGAAACGCTTCCGACTGCCTTTTCAGGTAATCGGAAGCGTTTTTTTATCAATGGTGCTGCTATGTTCGTTTCCTATTACTCTCATCTTTCATCCTGCTCGATGCGGTAGTCCCGTTTCAGCTCTTTCAGCGTTTCAAGTGATTTGGCTGAATAATGATCGTTCCTGCGTGCAAGATCGTTTTCCAGTTCTCCAACGGCTTTAATTAAAGACTCACGATATGGTGGAATTTCTTCATCGAAAGCTTTTACATTCGGGGTTGGAACCCACACTTTTTCATATTCAGACAGAGCTTTTCTCTCGTGAAAAAGCGGGACATCGACTTGTCTGGGCTGATGAAGATCGCCCTGCATCGGGTGTTTTAATACGGCAGCAACCTTCATCAGCGTTTTATCATTTTTTTCATCTATCTTCTCTCCAGCATAAACCCCTGTTTTGTAAGAAGCTTTTATAAAAGAATTTGTCATGAAATTGCTCCTTTTTTCTATGTATTTCACTATATTTCCCTTATAGTTTAACATTTTTGTCTCTGTTTTTTCTAATATAATTACGGTACGTGAAATTTTTAGATGTTTGTAATAAGGGACGGGCTTGGCGCCCGTCCCTTTTTCTACGGCAGGTTTGTCGTGCCCATAAGATGTCTGTCGCATTCACGTGCTGCTTCACGACCTTCGTGAATCGCCCATACAACCAGACTCTGCCCTCTTCTGTTATCTCCGGCAGCAAATATATGATCTTTGCTGGTTTGGTACACTCCGTATTCTGCATCCACCGTGCTCCGCTCGTCTGTTTCAATTTCCATTTTTTCAAGCAGGTCCTGCTCCGGGCCGGTGAAACCTACGGCGAGAAATACAAGATCTGCTTTCCATACACGTTCGGTCCCCGGGATCTCTTTTCTGACTTTTTTCCCGTCTTCATATACTGTGTCTACATCCACCGTGTGCAGCTCTTTCACCCGGCCATTCTTGTCACCGACGAATTTCTTTGTCATGACTTTGTACGTACGGGGATCATCACCAAAAACAGCTTCTGCTTCTTTATGGCCTTCTTCCCGGCCGTAGACAATCGGATATAACGGCCATGGATTGTCTTCAGGACGTGCGGCTCCTTTTTCCGGGTGAATATCAAATTGAATCAGAGAATTACAACCATGCCGGATGGACGTCGTAATACAGTCCACACCAGTGTCACCGCCCCCGATGACAATGACATCCCGGCCCTCGGCAGAGATGTAGTCGTCATCCTCATGCTCGGAATCAAGCAGTGATTTTGTGTTTGAGCGCAGAAAATCCATGGCATAATGAATACCGTCAAGACCTCTGCCTTCTGCAGGCACATCACGGTGTACCTGTGCTCCGGTGCATAGAATGACAGAATCAAAATCCCGGTTTAAATCTTCTTCCGGATAATTCAATCCGATATCCGCATTTGTGACAAACTCAACGCCTTCTTCTTCCATTATATCAAGTCGTCTCTTAATAATATGGTAGGAAAGTTTGACATCCGGAATGCCGTATGTCAACAGACCGCCGATACGGTCATCCTTTTCAAAAACAGTAACCTGGTGACCGGCTTTATTAAGCTGGGCGGCAGCTGCAAGGCCGGCAGGTCCGGAACCCACAACCGCGACTTTCTTTCCGGTCCGTTTTTTAGGTGGTTCCGCGGTGATCCAGCCCTCCTGAAATCCTCTTTCCACGATATTAAACTCGATGGATTTGATGGTTACAGGATCATCGTTCAAAGCTACTGTACAGGATCCTTCACACGGCGCCGGACAGACTCTTCCGGTAAATTCCGGAAAGTTGTTTGTCTTATGCAGGCGGGCCAATGCTTCTTTCCACTGCCCGCGGTATACAAGATCATTCCATTCCGGAATCAGATTATAGACCGGACAGCCAATCTCGCCTGATCCTTCCATTGTAGTTCCGGCCTGGCAGAAAGGGATCGCGCAGTCCATGCAGCGCGCACCCTGCTCCTGCAGTTTCTCTTCGGGCATGATAAGCTGAAATTCCTGCCAGTTTTTTATACGCTCCATCGGTTTTACTTTCGGAGGAGCTTCCCTTTCATACTCCATAAAACCTGTCGTTTTTCCCATATCTTTCACTCCAAACGTAATAAATCTTGATGCCGTCTGTTATTTTCCTCCCACGCGGGCTGCAGCTGTCTTCGTTTCGTTAAACGCGCTCATGATGGCTTCTTCTTCCGTCAGCCCTTCTTTTTTGGCGTTTTCGATAGAGGCCAGCATGTGCTTGTAGTCATATGGAATAACCTTCACAAATTTTGGAAGCATGTTCTTCCACTGCTGCAGTATGCTTTCTGCCAGAGAACTTTCTGTATACGAAACATGACGTTCAATCATACTTTTCAGACGTTTTATATCTTCTTCCTGCTCGACCGGTTCCAGGTTCACCATTCCCTGATTGCAAAACGAAGCAAGTGTCCCGTCCCGGTCCAGAACATAGGCCGTTCCGCCTGACATGCCGGCGGCAAAGTTTTTACCGGTGGCTCCAAGATTAACGACAGTTCCGCCTGTCATATATTCGCAGCCGTGATCACCGAGTCCTTCCACGACTATATCAGCACCGCTGTTACGGACGGCAAAGCGTTCTCCTGCTACTCCGCGTATATAGGCTTCACCGGAAGAAGCGCCGTAAAAGGTTGTATTTCCAATCAAAATGCTTTCTTCCGGAGCAAATGTTGAATTTTCAGGAGGAAAGGCGATAATTCTTCCTCCGGATAATCCTTTGCCGAAATAATCATTGGCATCGCCGACGAGGGTATGCGTCATTCCTTTTGGAAGGAAAGCGCCGAAACTCTGACCGGCGGATCCCCGGAACGTGAACCGGATAGTATCTTCCGGAAGACCTTCCACACCGTAACGTTTGGTTACTTCACTTCCTACAATGGTTCCGGTCACTCTATCGGTATTGCGGATGGCAAATTCGCCAAATACCGGTTCTTTATTCTGAATAGCATTGTCTGCTGCCTTCAAAAGTGTCGTGGCATCCAGAGATTCTTCAAGCTGATGGTCCTGTTCCCGGTGTCCGAAGTGTTTGGACTGATCCAGCTTCTTCGGACGGTACAGGAGATTGGTTAAATCTACAGCATTGGCTTTCCAGTTGTTCACGCTGTCTTTCTGCTTCAGCATGTCGGTTCTTCCAACCATCTCATTCAGATTTGTGAATCCAAGCTCCGCCATCACTTCACGAAGCTCTTCAGCAACAAAGTGCATAAAATTGACCACGTGGTCCGGACTGCCCATGAATTTCTTCCGCAGTTCCGGATTCTGTGTTGCGACCCCTACAGGACAGGTGTCCAGGTGGCATACACGCATAATCACACAGCCGAGTACAACGAGCGGCGCTGTCGAAAAAGCGTACTCTTCTGCTCCAAGCAGTGCAGCAACGGCCACGTCTCTGCCGGTCATCAATTTACCATCAGTTTCAACTTTAATGCGGTTTCTAAGGTTGTTCTCCACAAGGGTCTGATGCGTTTCCGACAACCCTATTTCCCAAGGCAGACCAGCGTGTTTAATGCTCGTTTTCGCCGCTGCTCCGGTTCCGCCGTCATAGCCGCTCACGACCAGACCGTCGGCGCGTCCCTTCGCCACTCCTGCGGCTATGGTTCCGACCCCGGTTCCCGATACCAGTTTCACACTGACCGTCGCGGACGGGTTGGCATTTTTCAAGTCGTGAATAAGCTGTGCCAGGTCTTCAATGGAATAAATGTCGTGATGCGGCGGCGGTGAAATGAGCCCCACTCCCGCGGTTGTACCACGGACTTTGGCAATCCAGGGATATACTTTGTTTCCGGGGAGCTGGCCGCCTTCTCCCGGCTTCGCCCCCTGGGCGATTTTTATCTGAATTTCATCTGCATTAACCAAATAATGACTTGTCGCCCCAAAGCGGCCGGATGCAATCTGTTTAATCGAGCTGCGTCTTGAATCTCCATTGGCATCCGGTATAAACCGGTCCGGATCTTCCCCGCCTTCACCCGAATTGGATTTTCCGCCGATTTTATTCATCGCAACCGCCAGGGCTTCGTGCGCTTCTTCGGAAATGGCACCAAAAGACATACCTCCGGTCTTAAACCGTTTGACGATATCTTCGGCCGATTCTACTTCATCCAGAGATACCGGGTTTCTTCCTTCGGTTTCAAATTCCAGCATCCCGCGCAGGGTCGTCTGTTTGTCCTCCTGTTTATTGATCGCTTTTGAATATTTCTTAAAAAGCTCATAATCATTCTGTTTTGCCGCATGCTGAAGCATGTGGATGGTATGCGGGTTGTATTGATGAGGTTCCCCGTTTCGTCTCCACTGCATATCGTCACCCGGCTCGAGGGTCCTGTCTGCGCCTTCCTGCTCCGTATAGGCTTTGCCGTGACGGATCAGGACTTCTTCAGCAATCATATCCAGTGTGACACCGCCGATGCGCGAAGGAGTCCAGGTGAAGTACCTGTCCACTACTTCCGGAGCAATTCCGACTGCTTCAAAAATCTGAGCGCCGCGGTAACTCTGAATCGTTGAAATACCGATTTTCGATAATACTTTCATGATTCCTTTGGTTGCCGATTTAATATAATCCTGCACAGCTTCTACATAAGAAGTGTCTTCAAGCCAGTTGTCCCTGATCATTTCATCAATGCTGTCAAATACCAGGTACGGATTTACTGCTTCCGCCCCGTAACCGAGCAGCACTGCATAATGGTGGACTTCCCGTGGTTCCGCCGTTTCCACTGCAATACTTACCTGGGTCCGCATTCCGTTACGGATAAAGTGGTGATGCAGGCCTCCGACAGCGAGCAGCGCCGGAATAGGCGCCCGGCTGCTGTCTACATCCCTGTCACTGAGAATAATAAGTGTCGCACCTTCATCCACAGCTTTATCTGCAGACGCAAACAAACTTTCAAGTGCAGGACCAAGAGCCCCTTTCCCTTCGGATGCATCAAAGACCATCGGGAGGGTTACGGATTGAAATCCTTCAATCTTATTAGAACGAAGCTTGGCAAAATCTTCATTATTCAAAACCGGCGTTTTCAGATACAGGTGACGGGCGCCTTCCGGTTCCGGATGAAGAAGATTTCCCTCTGTTCCAATCGTTGTACCTACGGCAGTAACCAGTTCTTCACGAATGGCATCTATGGAAGGGTTCGTTACCTGGGCAAACAGCTGCTTGAAATAGTTATAAAGAAGCTGGGGATTCTCCGATAGAACAGCAAGCGGAGAGTCATATCCCATCGAACCTACCGGATCCTGACCGCCGGCAGCCATAGGCTTGATTAATTTATCGAGTTCCTCATACGTATATCCGTACGCGATCTGTCTCTCTTTCAAATGATCAAAATCCGTGTTGTATACTTCACGACTCTCCATAACATCTTCAAGATCTGTCAGGCACTCTTCCACCCATTCTTTGTATGGGTTTTGAGTCACAATATCGTGCTTAATCTCTTCGTCCGGAACGATACGTCCTTCTTCCATATCTACAACGAGCATATGGCCGGGATGAAGTCGTTCTTTGTAAAGGATATCTTCGGGATCGAGGTCCAGGACACCGACTTCAGACGACATGACAATATGATCATCTTTTGTGACGTAATAACGTGCCGGACGAAGCCCGTTCCGGTCCAGACAGGCTCCCACTTTCCGGCCGTCTGTATAGGCAATCGCCGTCGGGCCGTCCCATGGTTCCATCAGCGTACTGTTAAACTTGTAAAACGCTTTTTTATCCTCAGGCATGTGATCATTATTCTGCCACGGCTCCGGAATCATAAGCATCGCCGCATGAGGCATGGAACGTCCGGCCAGCGTCAGAAATTCAAATGTATTGTCAAACATCGAGGAATCGCTGCCGTGATGATCAATAATCGGATGAACTTTATCCAGGTCCTCTTTAAATTTCTCGGAACGTACGACAGCTTCCCGGGCATGCATCCAGTTCACATTACCCTTTATCGTGTTAATTTCCCCGTTATGAATCAGGTAGCGGTTTGGATGCGCTCTTTCCCAGCTTGGAAACGTATTTGTTGAAAAACGGGAATGTACCATAGCCACAGACGTTTCAAACGCCGGATCGTGCAGTTCATAATAAAACTGCGGCAGCTGCTCGGTAGTGAGCATACCTTTATATACAATGGTACGTGAAGAAAGGCTCGCAAAATAAAAAGAATCCCCTTCTTCTACGGCGTTTCCAGCTTCATTTTCTATCCGCTTGCGGATAACATAGAGCTTTCTTTCAAAGTCATCCTGTGACAGTTCCGCTCCAACACGTTCGATGAACACCTGAAACACAGCCGGTTTCGTTTTCAGCGCAGCATTTCCGATCATGCTGTCATTTACCGGGACTTCCCTCCAGCCGAGCAGTCCCTGTTCTTCTTCAATAATAGTGTTTATTTCTTCCATGCTCCGGCGGAGCCTTGTTTCTTCGGCCGGAAGAAACATCATACCGACGCCGTAATTCCCTTCTTCCGGAAGGGTGAACGACAAATTCGCCTCCCACTTTTGGAAAAACTGGTGGGGCAGCTGCAGCAGCATCCCCGCTCCGTCTCCTGTGTTCGGTTCATCTCCCTGACCACCCCGGTGTTCCAGGTTTGCCAGGATCGTCAGGGCATTCTCTACTATATCATGTGATTTTTTCCCTTTTATATTGGCTAAAAACCCGATCCCGCAGTTGTCACGCTCAAAATCGGGACTATAAAGGCCTGTTCTCTGTGAGATATAAGGCTGTGTCATTACCTTCTCCACCTCTTTCAAATCTTGCTGACCGTTGGCAGCTCTCTCTTTTTAAAAAGTAATATACAAAAGCATATCATTTTTCTGACATTTCGGCAAATTATATAACAAAGATCTGTGTCTTTGTAAACGGTTTCTTTGCGTCACTGCTGTGTTTCAACTAACCAAAACACGGAAATGAGTATGCATAATTATAATATATGAAGAAAAAATATTCAATCGTTTCTCTTCGCATGACTCTCTTCCACGTTCCATTCAAATCTTGTATGTTCCGATATTTCAGCATCTTCAAGGTATGTCTTTTCTTCCAAAACAGCATCTCCCTTCTTCGACAGCATAAACACTGTCTGGGAACGTGTTCCATACCCTTCCATTTTTATGAACAGTGGTGACAATTTTTTTTCAAGGGTATCACCCACCCCTGTGTCCGGAAGCTGACCGGCATCTGCTTCATCTGAGTTGGATAACACCTTAAAAAAATCTTCCGTTCCAAGCGATGAACCGGACGTCTTCAGCAGTCTGGAGAAATCCGACTTGATTTTTTCCACTTTCGGCCATGGTGTGTTTAAAAATGCATTACTTAACCCGTGAATTCCCGGGGAAAGGTCCGTTTTTTTGTCCGGTGTCTGGTTTGTCGCATAGCAGACACCGGCCGGACTGCCGCCTACTATATTATACCCGCCGTATTGGTGCCGGTTTTGCTGCAGGCTTTCAAAAAAATGGTCCGGATGATCTGTTTCGAGAAAGTTCTTCACCATTTCACCACGGGATTTGGGCGCTTTTGTTTCTCCCGGATCTCTCACATTGGTTACAGCAGCAAATCGTCCGCTCTTTGTCACCCCCATCCAGGTACCACCCTGCTGCAGGTCTTTTCCCGCCATAATTGGTGAATCAGGCCAGGAATGCAGGGGAGCGGCCGGTCTGTCAAAAAACTCATCACGATTTGCTGCAACAATCAATGGATAATCAGGATGAACCCGGTATCCTATTCCTATCAGACACATCTGTCCTGCCTCCTGTCAGTCATCGTCGGTTTCACCAATAGTTCTTCGATGTTCGATCGATTCGGACCACTCATAATAGTTGGAGATATATTCTTCCCCCTGTTTCCATGATAGAAAAATAGATTTTCCCTGAAGGCGTGCTGGAAAATCAACAATGCCCTTTTCAATACTTTTTATATAGATGCCTGAGGACTCCAGCTGGTGTATCAACTGAAGAGCCTGAATTTCCATAAAATCAATGGTGGTTTCGAGTACAAAAATGTCTTCCTTGTACTTCATACCTTCCTGCAGTCTCCCTTTTTTTACAGCCTGAAGGTGATGATAACTGGTTTTGTATTCATGCTGCAGATGCTGCAGATGGACAATGTCTTCCCGAACATCCGGAAGAACAGCATTGGCTTCCCTTAAGCCGTAATATTTCCTGAACATTCTGACCTCCTTTCTACGATTAAATACTGTAATGTTGAATCTAATTGTAAATGTTATCGTACACAAATTATGGAGGAATGAAAAGCAATGTGCTACGAAGATCGTCAAAAAATGATATAATATAGACATAAGCATAATCAATGATCGGAAAACAGAATCCAATCGATTCTTTGTCAGGAGGGAAGCCCTATGACCAGTGAAAATGAACAGAATAACTCTGTTTTATCCGAAAGTGCCAAAGAAACCGTGAATGAAGCGGAAAAATACCTGGAACGCTTCAAACAGGAGAAAGACTCCGACGATCTGCTTTCCTCCATTGGAAGCATTGGCGAGACGGAACAGAAAAAAGCCGGTGAATCTCTTGATGCACTGAAGCGGCCGGTCCGGGAAATGATGAATCAAAAAGACAATGAACTTCCGGAGAAACTCCATGAGCTGAAAGGAATGGTCAGCGAACTTGAACCGGAGTACCTCAAAGAAGGCCGCCTGAAAAAAACATGGAATAAACTGCTCGGAAGAAGTCCAATGGAGCAATACGCCAGAAAATACGAAACGGTGGAAGCGCAGGTGGAAAACATTATCGAAGCTCTGCTTTCCGGCCGTGATAAGCTCCAGGAAGACAATGTGATGCTCGAACAGCTGAAAGAAACGGCGAAAGAACGAATTACAGAACTCCAAAAACAGATTGAAACGGGCAACCAGCTTAATGAAATGCTGGAGCAGGAAATGACCAAAGACGAGTGGAAAGATAATCCCTCCCCGCTGCAGAAAGGCCAGGAAAAAGTAATAACACGGGTCAAAAACATGCATCAGGCAGTTATGGTGCTGCAGCAGTCCCTTGCTTCCGTTGATCTGATTCTTGATAATAATGAAAAGCTGGAAGAAGCGATTTTCAATGCCATTACAATGACCAAAAATATTATCACAGTGACAGCTTCCATTCAGCTTGCCCTCGGCAACCAGCGGAAAGTAATCAATGCGGTCCAGAACGTCAACGAAGCGACGGAAAACATGATTTTAAGCAATGCTGAAATGCTGAAATCAAATACCGAAGACACCCTGAAAACTCTTGAGGAACCGGCTGTTGCGATTGAAACATTCCGTAAAGCCTACGAGGACGTTAACGCCGCTATTGAAATGACAGAACAATCCAACGAACGTATCGTACAGTCCGGTAAGAAATTCATCCAGGAACTCGATGAACTTAATGAAGAAATGAGAACAAAGTTACTCGAATAACAGTTTATACGAAAAAGGTGATTCAAGTTGGCTAAAGACTGGCTGTTGCATCCATGGCTGGAACGGTTTCTGCCGGACCGCATGCGGCCGGTGGATGATCATATTTTTTCTGATGCGCACGGTCTTGTCATCGTTCAGGAAACGGAGGGAGCTCTGGATCGTTTAATTGAATACGGCAGGCAGATTAAATCGTCTCAGAATTTCAAAAAAAACGGAGACACATTTCATTTCCGTCTCAAAGTGAATCAGAAACGGATGAAGCTGTTAAGTTACGAAAACCATAAATCCAAGGCTGCCATTAAGAAGAGAATCGTTATTGAATATTTCCGTAAATCCTACCTTCCCAAAAACCGGCAGAAACGATGTAAAGAGGCAACGGTGCAGTATATTAAAAACGGACAGACTTTTGTCCGCAGCATTCAGCAATCCACGTATTTCCAGGGTATTTTTGATAAGCTCGAGCAGCTCGATGATGCACTGCTCGGGGATCTGATTCAAAATCAAAGCCCTGCAGCCGGCGCCGCAGAACACAAAGACGGCGAACCATCGGGAGAAAAAGATTTTATTCACTCCGGTGAGGAACCATTTCATCAATTGATGGAGCTTGAAAAGAAGAAGACCGAATCATGGCAGGAACTGCCCGCCTTAATCAATAACCGCCTCTCCAGTCTTATGGAAGAAATACGGCGTACAGGTGATTTGTTTGATACACTTGATGTCGAAGACAGATACACCATAAAACGTATGCTCACCAAAGATATCCCCTCTTTGGTGGACACCTTTTTATCTCTTTCCTCCGATAACCGGGGAAAACAGACAGAACAGCTTTATGAAGCTCTCGTCAAAATGGAAGTGAACGTAGGAAAGCTGCGGGAAAAAACCGAGCACACAAAAGTGGAGCAGATGGAACAGCTTATTGAACTGAATGAACGCAGATATCCAGTACAAAGAAAGAACAACCCTTCGGAATAAACGGTTGTCAGGCTTGCTGAATCTGCACTCGATTGCGTATAATAAAGATAGATATCGAACGAAAAGTTACTATTAAAGTGAGGGGTACCATGAATCGCCAAGAAGCTTCCAAGCATATAGGCAGCACGGTCATCGTAGACCAGGGAGAAGACGGGGTGTATTACGGCAGACTGGAAGAAGTCCAGACGCCGCCGAAAAAGACATGGTCCGGAAAAGTGACCATTACAGGCCTGTTTGAAGTACCTGCTGTTCATCGATCTGACGTTATTTTGCAAATGAAAGAACAAAGCATAGTCGTGCCCGGCAGTAAAATTGACACCAGCAAAGACCAACCGGAAGAGAATTTTGATTCCACCGTTAAGACTGCTTTAAAGCAGGTTATCGAAGATCTTCATGCCGCGGCCGCTGCTTTTACATCTGAAGCAGAAACATGGAAAGAAGTGAAAGCATCATTTGAAGAAGAACCGGTAACACCTGTGGAAAATAACCAGGAAAATGAAGAACAGGCACCTGCCTATGTCACGTACCGTATAAAAAAACAGCAGGACCATCCGTTTCTTTATGAACCCATTTATGGAGATGAACTGGAACTGGAAGGATGCCCGTTTGAATTCGAAGTGAAGATTCAAGGCAAATGGCATCCAGTCTCCCACAGCCGGAACTTCACGTTCAAAGACGAAACGGGAGCTTCGGTCACTTTGAATGAAGGGGACAATGTCCGTATTCACACCGAGCAGTTCCAGCCTTTCACCATTCTTTTGAATGAACTGGAACATCCATCCCGCCAAAGTCTTCTGCAGGATCTTGAAAACTTTGGTTTCTCAAAATCCGATTTAATGGACTGTCACAACCGGCTGCTGCATGAACTGCTGCAATCTGAAGGAACTTCCACCTTTAAGGGAGTCAACTTCTTAATGTTCCAGTCGACTTCTTCAACACTGGTCGTTCAGCACCATTATGAGCGTGTCCTTAAATCCGATGCGCAGGATTACGTGTATGACCGCTTTGAGTTCACAGCCGATAACGGAGTACGCCGTATTTCCACATACACAAGCGCCTACTCCAAAGACCACGAATCCTGATAAGTAAAAAGAGTGTGGCGCAAAATAAAATTAAACAGTGAAAAACGAACGTTTTAGGTAACACGCATCCTAAACGTAGTCAAAATAGGGCTTCTCCTGCGGGAACAGCACGTGTCTCGAGACCCCACAGAAGGCGGGCTTCTTCCGAGATCCCGCAGGATGCGGGTCAGGTCGGCGCCCGCCAGGAGGTGCCGATCTTAGCCGATCTTCCTCCTTTTGAGCCGTGCCCGCGGAAAGAGCCCTATTTTGATGAAGTGATGGAAGATGTACCATAAAATGCCGAACGATTTTTTCTTAAATCGTTCGGCATTTTTCTATCTTATAGAGGTTTTGTCCCAGACTCTTTTTAGTATTATTCTTCTGCCGGGATATAAATGATTTCCACGCCCTCGTTTTGCAGTACTTCGATCAGCGTGTTATTCAAATGTTCATCACGAAGCAGACCAAGGGACTCCACCAGTTCCAGTTCGGCCAATTCACCCTGCTCCGCTTCTTCAAGCAGTTCCAAGGCTTCCTTCATTCCCTTTTCCTGCAGCTGCCATTTTAATTCCTCTTTCGTCATAACGTCCTCATGCCCCTTTCCAGTCGGATGAATCCGTTCTTTCACTCAATGGTCCATCTATTCTTTCATTCTATCTTCCTGCATTTTTTCGGTCATCTGTTTCCAGACCGAACCTTCAGCCTGCTTTCCTTCTTCAATCCTCTTCAACGCAAGGCCGGCCTGCAGGGCTACTTCAAATGCCGGATCGTTCGCAGTTTCACGGAGCGGCTCTATTGCTGTTTCATCTCCCACTTCATACAAAAACATTGCTGCTCTCCAGCGCACCAGTTTGTTTTTATCATTGAGTGCCTCTATCATAGCAGGTATACCCGCCGGGTCTCCCAAGTCGGAAAAACAGTCAGCGGCCGTTCGGCGTACGGTAACAGATTTATCATCCATTGCCTGTCTCAAAAGCGGCAGAATTACCGGCTTTTCAATCATACCAATGTAAACTACTGCAAGTCTTCGAACCGATGACTTCTCATCATGCAGTGCTTTTTCAAGGACAGGAAGGTCTGTTTCCTTCGGATTCATTTTGTCCAGTGCGGCATACCGGCTCCGCCAATCCGGATCATCCAGCATCTCAGATGTGACTTCAATAAACCGATCTTCAAACCGGCGGGCATTTTCTTCTCCGGACAGGGAAAGCTGCACGAGAGTATGAAGACGTTCCCGGGGATAAGCAGCCGATGTTTCCTCTGCTGCTTCTTCTGCTATTTCATCGAGATCGTCGCCGTAACGACGGCTGTGATCTTCCCACCGGCGCTGCATAACAATATTATCGTCTGCGGTCTGAGCTTGAAACGCAGCTTCCTGAAAGCGTTCCGGAAGCCCTTTTCGTTTTTCTTCCTCTCCGGATGTTACCTTGATCTGCATCGGGATATCTTTAAACATCTGCAGCTGCACCTGGACTTCTCCAAATGCATTATCCATTTCCATCGTCGTCTCTTTTGTTTCAGTGTCCTCTCCGAAGACACTGCGCACCTGAGCGAGCAACCCTTCCCATTCGGCTTTAGGGTGACGTTCCAGAGCCATGAAATCGGACACATGGTAAATCCCCGTGATCCCCTCGATTTCAAGTATCGGCCGGATAAAATCCGGTGCTTCTTCTTTGTTCTCCGCTTTATAGTTATTGCTTTTTCCTGACGGGAGCGATTCATCCATAATTAATTTCATCGTATTGGGACTTGGAGTCGGTTCTATGGATATAATGTTCATCGTTTCTCTCCTCACCTTACTATATTATATGTGTAAGTCCTGCACGTCACAGTCATAGATATGATTAATTTTAACACAAAGATTATTGTTTCTTCCAGTTGGGTGTATTCTGTGAAAATTGTTATGACAGCTCTTTTGTCTCATGTATAATGAAAAAGAAAGCTTTGAATCTTTGCTTAAAGGAGGATGCTTTTATGAATATTGCATTATTGTCTGATATCCACGGTAACGCCCGCGCGCTGAAAGCCGTGCTGAATGATTTGAAGGATAAGAATATTGATCAAATCTATATTCTTGGAGATTTGTGCTATCGCGGTCCTGAACCTAAAAACGCCTTGGAAACCGTCCGTTCCACCCCTGCAAAGGTGCTGAAAGGTAATGCCGATCAGTGGGTTGTACGCGGGGTCAGGAAAGGAGAAGTTCCAGACGCTGCGCTTGCGCTGATGAACCAGGAACAGGATTGGACAGTGGAACGCCTGAGCAGCGATGATATTCATTATCTGGATCAGCTGCCGGAGCACTTTCTGGATACGTATGATGAATCTGTTACGCTTCATGCTTTTCACGCTGTGCCGGATAACCTTTTTGATGCTGTTTCTGCCGACGCTTCTGATGAAACACTCCTTGATACACTCGGCACCGAGCCGGACGCCGATATTGTGGTCTACGGGCATATTCACACCCCCTACATTAGAACAACAGCTGATAAAACATTTATTAACACAGGGAGTGTAGGTCTTCCTTTCGATGGCGATCCGCGGCCGTCTTACGTCCTTCTTCAAATTGAAAATGGTGAATTTGAAGCTTCCATTCACCGGGTGGAATATGACAATGACCGGGTCACCGCGCAGTATGACGCCAATGATTATCCAAACAGCAGCCAGATGAAACAGGTCATTAAGAATGGAAGAAAGCCGTCATAACAAGTTATTTTCCCGCACCGTCTCTGGAAGACATAAAATATATCGTAAAAAACGAAGTCCGGTCGAAACCGGGCTTCGTTTTTTACCTTATCAACGGACCAATAAGGGTTCCACTCCTTTAATAATATCAACAAAAGCCGCCTTATCATTGAAACGATTGATAATGCGGAGATCTTCATCAAGAATGAACGTTGTCGGAACACCCATGCATTGGTATTTATCGTACGTTTTCGTATTCACATCACGCAGCACGGGAAACGTGTAACCATTCTCCTCCATGAATTGGGCAGGGGCGTCAACAGATCCCTCCCTGCCGGTTACATTGACAGTCAGAAACTGAATCTTGTCCTGGTCCAGGTTTTCATAAAAAGACTGTTTCTTTGCGAGATCACGGTGGGAATCCGGACACCAGGATGCCCAGAAAGTAAGCATTACCGGTTTACCCTTCCATTCATGTAAGCGCACCTGATTTTCACCGTCCAGCGTTGAAAGTTCAAAATCAGGAGCTGTTTTCGCTTCCTTCATCGTCCTGTTCCTCCTTTATTTCCGTCAGTGGCAGCAGACCATGCAGTCTTTTCAGCAAGGAAGGGATGGATTCAAACGCATAGATTGTACGTACTATTCTGCCCTTGCTGAATACTTTTAGACAGGGCACACTGCGGATCTCTTCTTCCTGAGCGGTTCCCGGCATCGTGTTTATATCAGCCTGCAGGAAAGCGGCATCGAAAATAGTTTCCACATAACCTGTCATCTGCGATGCCATTTGACACGTTCCGCATAACGGAGTGTAGAAAAAGACCGCCGCTGTGCTGCCATTATTTTTTAGTTCTTGGATGTCCTGTGCAGAAACTTCTTTCATGATAACTCCTCTATTTTGGGGGTCATCCGCCTCCGTTTTGCTGTGTATCACGTTTCCAGCGATTGAACGAGCGCCCGGCAGTATGCCGGAATATCCGGCGGACGCCGGCTGGATATAAGGTGTCCGTCGACGACCACTTCCTCATCATACCAGACGGCTCCTGCGTTTTTCATATCATCTTTGATACCAGGGGTGCTCGTCACTTTCTTATCAGTAAGGATATCCGCCGAAACAAGAACCCAGCCGGCATGGCATATCTGACCTATCAGTTTTTGATGATTGTCCATATGGCGTACCATGTCAATGACTTCCGGATAACGTCTCAGTTTGTCCGGCGCCCATCCGCCTGGCACAAGAATCCCGTCGTATTCAGCGGCGGAAACAGCGTTAAACGAAGCTTCTGCTTCAACCGGCACCCCGTGTTTCCCGTAATACGTTTTTCCTTTTTCTTTTCCGGTTAATACGACATCTATTCCTTCTTCCCTCAGTCTCATCACCGGCACCCAAAGTTCCAGGTCCTCAACATCTTCATCAACAAGCGCGATCACTCTTTTTCCATGTAAGGGCATCTTATTCTCCTTTCTTTAACCTTCTATCATTCACCATACACGCAGAAATGTCTTGTATATGCGGCGCTTTTTTGAAAAGCTTCGGAAAACCCTTTTTCCTCTGCTTCTTCTTTTAAAACCTGTCGTCCATGGATCGTTATATCAAGCGCGTCCTGCATCGGAAAGGGAGCGAGGCTCACGTTTTGCTTTCCGTTGAATTCCGCCTGGATCGTTTCATTGTTCAGAAAAGCAAAATGCTGCCGGAACCCGTTTTTGAACCAGGTGTTTTCTTTGTCTTTGGAAGCTCCGGGAGTATTCGTGCATAAATACAGTGAAAGGTCATCACAAAACTGCAGGATCTTCAAATGAGAATCTTCTGTATCCGGCTCCTGGAGCTCCTTACGCCACGTCTGCTGCCGCTGCGTTTCCTGTTCACGAAACCTGCGCCCGGTTTCTGTCAGGGCCGTATCAAAAAAAGAAGCATAATGCCGGCTGACTAAAAGACCACAGTAGCGGTGTATCCGGTCAGTTTCGAGAATGCCCCGCTGATACGCCTCTGTTTTTGGTTTTTCCGGATAATTGGTGAAATCATAAGGAGAGCCCTTTTCATCTGTAAGCGGGTCGTTGTCAAGTGGAATCCAGGCCCGGTCGTGTTCCCGGACAGCCGGAACCAGCTCATTCCAATACGGCCCGTGTTTCACAGCTTCATCCGCCCACCGTTTTATGATCTCAGCAGAAATCCGGGCATGTTCATGCTGAGGGATGCATTCATAGAAAGCTTCCGCTTCATTAATAATCAAGATTCTGCCCTCCTTCCATTTCTTCCGCCTCAGTTAAATAGTGGTTGCTGAATCAACAAAGTTTGCTGACACTGCAAAGACTTTGAGCTCTTATTTTGTACATAAATGCAAGGAAATTTCAGGACATGCTCCCAAAACCCTTGCACGTGGCAGGGCAGGAGTGGAAGGCGGCGCTGCCTGCGGCATAGAAGACACGGTGAGCCCCGGCGAACCGATGCCCGCCTTGTGCTCTGGAGTGAAAACGTCCGCCTGCAGCGGATGCTTCTTTGTCCCCGACGTATTCCTGAAATAGAAACGAGTGATAAGGAATCTTCCTCAAACAATAACCCTTTTATCAAGGATTCAGGAAGTCATTCAGCAGCCCCTAAATAAGAAAATGAAAAAGACTTTCTTCTTTGTTGATTTCGTTATACTGGAAATTTTTCTTTTCCAGCTGCTTAACAAGCTGGTCATAATCACCGGGGTCCGCCAGTTCAATACCAACAAGGGCCGGTCCGGTTGATTTGTTGTTTTTCTTCGTGTATTCAAACCGCGTAATATCATCATCGGGGCCGAGCACTTCATGAAGAAATTCGCGCAAGGCACCGGCACGCTGCGGAAAGTTGATGAGAAAGTAATGCTGCAGCCCTTCGTAGCGGAGTGATTTCTCCCGCATTTCCTCCATACGGCCGATATCATTATTGCCGCCGCTCACAACACATACGACAGTCTTTCCTTTAATTTCTTCCTTATAAAAATCGAGTGCTGAAATCGGCATAGCCCCGGCAGGTTCAGCCACCAGAGCATTTTCGTTGTATAATTCAAGAATCGTTGAACAGATTTTCCCTTCCGGAACGAGAGAAATATCATCAAGCAGACCGCGGCATACTTCATATGGTATGTCACCGACCCGTTTCACTGCCGCACCGTCCACAAACTTGTCCATGTCCTGAAGCTCCACCACTCCATTTTTGGCAATGGATTCTTTCATGCCCGGCGCTCCACCGGGTTCAGTGCCGATTACTTTTGTTTCAGGTGAGATCGATTTAACGTACGTTCCAATGCCTGAAATGAGTCCGCCCCCGCCGATCGTGCAGAACAAATAGTCAATCGGTTCTTCAATATCATTCATGATTTCCATACCTACCGTACCTTGTCCGGCAATAATCTTTTCATTATTGAACGGATGGATAAAAGCCATATCGTTTTCCTCTTTGCATGCCATCGCTTCCTGATACGAATCATCAAACGTATCACCGGTAATAACGACGTCGACATATTCTTTTCCGAATAATTTAACCTGCCCTATTTTCTGTTTCGGTGTCGTCGTCGGCATGAAGATTTTCCCTTTAACTTTCAGGGCTTTGCACGAATAGGCAACACCCTGGGCGTGGTTGCCTGCACTCGCGCATACCACACCGTTTTTCAGTGTTTCTTCAGATAAGCTCTGCATAAGATAGTAAGCTCCTCGTATTTTAAAGGAGCGCACCACCTGCAGATCTTCTCTTTTTAAATACACATTGGCACCATATCGTTCGGAAAGAACCTGATTTTTCTGCAGTGGTGTATGTGTTACTACATCCTTTAGTGTTTGATTAGCTATAATGATATCTTCTATATGAATCCCTGGCATTTCTCATTTTCCTTTCCTGTCGTTCCATTTCCGGATACATTTTACATTATACTTCTTCCATACACGTTTTTTATTGTAACATGATACGTCCACCCTAACGACTGTTCTGTCCACTTGAAATGAACGTGAAGATATCCGTATGTGGATTGATAAATAATTTCTTCGCGGATATAATAAAAGGAGGTATTTCTATTGTTTTCCCTCTGCTTTACCATGTATGATAATGATATACTGGGACAAAGTGTTTTAACCAATGTACATAAAAATCAATGCGTGAAGGAGGCCTTTCTTATGAAAAGACTCAGTGCAGTGCTTCTTGCCCTGATTATCTTCACTATGCCGGCGGCTGCATCAGCATCCTCGGTAAATGCCTGGAACGACGCGGACAACAGTTTAATAGCAGGACTGTCCGTCATATCGGTTGTCGTCCTCGTATTTTTCATTTATTCCATGCTCCGCGACAACGGGTAAGAACTTTATTTATATTTCCCTGCAGGCTTGTCTGAATAGAGTATTCTATTTTCAGGTAAGCCTTTTTCAGGACGTTCTTTTCTATTGTAAAAAATCATACCGGCAAACACAACGGAACCGCTAAAAATGATACAGGAGGAAAATATGATGAATGATATGCTGAAAAAAGGATTTTTTCTCGGTCTCGGCGCTGCTTCCTACGGAAAAGAAAAAGTCCAGACTTATATTGACGACCTGGTTACGCGCGGCAGAATTACACCTCGGGAAGCCGAGCAGTGGAAAGAGGAACTGATCGAACGCGGGAAACATATGGAGTCGGACTGGAGCGGGCGCTCAAAAGATAAAGCAAGAGATGCCTTCCGGGACCTTGGACTTGCCTCGGACACCGACATTGAACGGATTGAAGCCAAACTTCATGAGCTGGAAGAGAAGCTTGAACAGTATAAAGATAACGGATCGGATAATAACGAAAGCTGAACGGATGGATCAAAAAGCCGATTTAAGGTTTTATATTCCTGGAAAGGAATTGTTACATGGAAATATCACGAGGTCTTAAACACGCGAACCGCTACAGAAAGATAGCAGCTACTCTTGCCCGGCACGGTTTCGGATATATCCTGCAGGAAGTGGGGCTGTTTCACATTTTATCCCTTCCAAAACGCATGGCTTCCAATCCGGATGATGTTAACATGCACTCGATAGGACAGCGGATCCGCAGAGTACTGGAAGAACTTGGACCTACTTTTATAAAACTTGGTCAGATGATCAGCACGAGAGAAGATATCTTTCCTCCGTCCATCATAGAGGAGCTGCAGAAACTGCAGGATGAAGTCTCTCCTTTTCCGTTTGAAAAGGCACAGCAGATTATGGAACACGACCTTGGACACCGCGCAGAGGATTTGTTCGCATCATTTTCCGACGAACCGATTGCTGCGGCCTCCATCGGCCAGGTATACAAAGCCAGACTCCACGATGGAACAGACGTGGCGGTCAAGGTATCACGTCCGCATATTAAGGAAACCATAGAGAAAGACATTGATATACTGAGAGACCTTGCCAAACTATTTACCCAGCGTTTTCAGTGGGCAAGCTATTATCAGTTACAGGACGTTATCGAGGAATATGTAGATGCTATACGGGATGAAGTGGATTACTACGTCGAAGCGCGTAACACGGAGAAAATGAAAACCAACATGGAACAGTTCCCGGCTCTTGACATTCCAGAGGTGTTCGAATCTTATTCGAGCCGCCGTGTGCTTACCATTTCTTTTCTGGACGGTACAAAGTTTTCCGAACTGGAGCATACCGATAAACAGTTTAACAAAAAAGAAATCGCGCGTTCCCTCACGGACGCTTTCTTTCACCAGGTCATGGTGGACGGATTTTTTCACAGTGATCCCCACCCCGGAAATATTGTCTTCACCGGCTATGAAACAGCAGGGCTGATTGATTTCGGGCAGATCGGCAGGCTCAATAAAGAAATGCGCCGCCAGTTCATCAATTATATTATTGCCATGACCCGGAAAAAACCGGATGAGGTGGCTGCGGCCATATACGAAATGGCCGATATTCCGGATACGATTGATCACGATCAGTTTGCCGAAGATGTCTATTATCTGCTTTCCAAATACTACGAAAGATCTTTTCAGGATATCCGGTTCGGCGAGGCGATCAATGATATTTTTGCCACCTCCCACCGGTACGAGATTCAGATTTACAAAGAATATACGATGCTGGCCAAAGCATTAATTACGTTCGAAAGCATCATCGAACATCTTGACCCGGATCTCAGCATTGTTGAAATAGCGGAACCGTACGGCAAGAAACTGGCGATGGAGCAGATAAATCCTAAAAACATCGCCAAAGACTGGTGGAACGAAGGCGTGCGGCAGCGGGATTATCTCCTCGATATCCCAAGAGAGTTCCGCGATGCCCTCGCCAAATTGAACAAAAGCCACGTCGGTATTGAGATGAAAGTACCGAAGATGAATATCTTTTTGAATAAGCTGGACCGGATCAGCAACCGCCTTTCTTTCAGTATTATACTGCTTGCGTTCAGTATCATCATGGTCGGTCTGATTGTCGGGTCCACGTTCGGCGATTCCTCTTCTCCACTCGTCACTCTGCCGGTCATCGAAGTCAGTTTCATTATTTCATTTGTTATGTTTGTATGGCTCCTGTATGCTATATTCAAATCCGGACGATTTTGAATATCCCGGCCTGATAGGGCCGGGAATTTTTGTTAACAAAGGAGGCGGTCCCGGGTGACGTGGGACATTCTCAATATTATCGGCACTACCGCTTTTGCGTTAAGTGGTGTTTTTGCTGCAATGGATGAAGAATATGATTTAATGGGGATTTATATTCTCGGGTTCGTGACAGCTTTTGGCGGCGGAGCTGTGCGGAACCTTTTGATTGGGGTTCCGGTCACTAATCTGTGGGAACAGGAAGCTTTGTTTCTTACCGCTTTTATTATTATGACGATTGCCTTTTTGCTGCCGCGTTTTTTATTTGAAACGTGGAGAAAATGGGGTCTTATGTTTGATGCCATCGGCCTGGGATCTTTTGCTGTGCAGGGGGCCATTTACGCCTCTGAAATGAACCTGCCGCTCAGTGCTTCCATAGCCGCGGCCGCGTTAACGGGTACCGGCGGCGGAATGATCCGCGATGTGCTGGCCGGCAGAAAACCACTGTTTCTGCGCCATGAAATTTACATCGCCTGGACGGTTCCCGCCGGTATCGGTATCGGCATGGGCTGGATTTCCTCCATGCCGGGATACATAACCATCCTCGCCTTGATTGTTATTGCCAGGATGCTGTCTGTGCACTATGGATGGCGCCTTCCAAGAAGCCGGCCGATAAGACAACAGCAGCACTAATCTTTTTCCACCGGCAGATCCCCGTAGGAAATCCAGTCACTCCAGCTTCCGGCATAAAGCCGTGGATTTTCGTACCCTGCTTCTTTAAGTGCAAGTACGTTTACGCATGCTGTCACACCGGAGCCGCAGTAAGAGTAAATCTTCTCCTCTTCCGGAAGCTGATAAAAGTGGCTTTTCAGTTCTTCCGGACGTTTCCAGATTTGATTTTCATTCAGTACACCCTTCCAGAAATAATGTTCTGCGCCCGGAATATGCCCGGCCGTATGATCCACCGGCTCCGTTTCTCCGCGGTAGCGTTTTTCATCGCGTCCGTCGATGATCCGGCTTGATTCTTCATGAAGCGCTAATTTGATTTCTTCTACGGATGCCAGCATCTGAGGCTGGATACCGGCAGTAAATTCTCTTCTTTTCCATTCAGGCTCCCGGCTTTCAACAGGGTATCCTTCCTGCTTCCATAACGAAAACGGCCGGTCCATGACAAATGTCCGTGCGTGTCCAGCGTACATCATCATCCACCAGAACCGCGCAGCCATGGCTCCTCCCTGGTCATCATAAGCAATGACCATGGTGTCCTGATCTATTCCTGCTTCTGATAACGCCTCAGAGAATTGATCCATATCCGGAAGCGGATGTCTTCCTCCATAGGATTCCTCCGCTGCACTCAAGTCTTTTTCCAGATCCATATGGACAGCACCCGGTATATGCTCATTTTGATATGCCTGTTTTCCTGCCTCGGGCTTTCCCAGCTGAAAACGGCAGTCTACAATACGCACATCCAGTCTGCTCCGCACCTTTTCCACCCATTCAGGTTCTACAATATACTTCACTGTTATCCCGCCTTTTTTGGCCTATAAATGAAGCTGTTCTTCCATTCCGGTTAAAATATAATCAATCGACTGAATCATCTCCCGAAACCGTTTCTTTTTCGTATCGGACTGAAAAGACCGAATCGAAGAGATACACATATTCTCATGGGTATCATCAATCTGCTTCAAGTAAAAATAAGTCGGTTTTTCTTCTATAATCCATTGTTCCGCAAGTGGTTTCCAGGCATCAGCCGTCTCTTTCATCCGGTCGGCAAACGGTTTGACCTCTTCATAGAAATCGGGTGTATACTCCGGATTCTGTGCTATGGTTGTGAAATTCTGAAGCGATTCTTCATTATATTTTTTTAACCTTTGTATTTTCGTATGAAGGTCTTGTTTTTGTTCCTGCTGCATATCCGTCCCCTCCTCTTCTCCATATCGTACCACGAGGAAACAGTCATTCAAACTGAAAGAGTCCTGCCGGCGTATGGTTTGAATAAGGAATACCGGCCGCCTCTTCCTGTTTCCGGCGCGGCTTCGGACTCTGCTCCTCCATTTGTTTTTCAAGCTTGTCCATTTTTTTCATCAATGCTTCTATTCTCCTGCGCTGCTCCATCATTTGAAAAGTCACAATATCGTCTGCTTTATTCATAATCATCCGTTCCAGTATCTGAACATTTTCTTCTGTCTGCGCCAGGCGTTCCAGCATAACCGTACGGCTGATGTGCTCACTGTGTTCCGATGCATGATATCCGTCCTGCTGATGCTGATTTTTGATTTTCAGAAATTCGGGAACAGTATCTTCAGAGAAGCAGTAGTGGCCACTCGCGTTAACAGTGTAAGGGATATGGTATTTTTTTACCCATTTTAAAACGGTTGCCGGTGAAATCTCCAAGCGCAGCGCAATGTCTTTGGTTTTGCAGTACTGTTCTGTCATTTTGCATTCCTCCTTTTTCCTGTCTCTTTCTTTCTTCTTTGAAAAAAGAAACCCTGCCGAACTGACAGAACTAGTGCTTATTCGAAAAAGGAGGTATAAATCAGCCTGAAATCTACAAAAAAAGCTCCGGTATAAACCGAAGCTTCGCGCTAACTACCACTTTCATTCTCATTTAACCGCTGTGCCACCGTTTCAGGCTGAATAGCGGAAAGCAGAACGTGGTCGCTATCTGCAAGGATAATACTCCTTGTTTTTCTACCGTTTGTTACATCAATCAGCATTTTTCTATCCCGGGCTTCCTGAATCAAACGTTTCGTAGGGGCGGAGTCCGAGCTGACAATGGATATGATTCGTTCAGGCGGCATCATATTGCCAAAACCAAGATTAACCGGCTTCTCATTCATTGATTCTTTCACTCTCCCTTACTGTATTATCATAACATGAGTCTCCCCATCATTGTCTACTTTCCCCTTTTGTGTGAAGAAAGATGGTTCTTTCCATGGCAGGTATATGCTATGATGGAGAAATGAAATACAGCAAAGCAGGTGGTATTATGGCCTTTCGATACCCCGGCGGGAAAAAGTACACCGGTTCCCGCCGGCAGCACACATCTTCTTCCCCTTCTTTCTTTGGAAACCGGGGGATGACACTGGAGCAGGATCTTAATGATACCAACCAGTATTACCGGTCTACCGGAAGAGCTGTTATTCATAAGAAACCCACCCCTGTGCAGATTGTGCATGTTGACTATCCGAAACGAAGTGCTGCAAAAATTACCGAAGCTTATTTTAAACAGCCGTCGACGACAGATTATAACGGTATTTACCGCGGCCGTTATATTGATTTTGAAGCAAAAGAAACACGAAATAAAACTTCTTTTCCTTTTGGCAACATCCATGCCCACCAGATGGACCATATGAGTGAAGTGCTCCGCCACGAGGGCATTGCGTTTTTAATCATTCGTTTCACGCTTCTTGAAGAGACGTATTTATACGATGCCGCCCGTTTCATAGAGTGGTATTTTGGACAGAAGGAACGAAAATCCATACCTCTGCCGGATATCAGGGAAAACGGTCATCTGATCCCTCTTCAATACAGCCCGCGTATAGATTACCTTGACATCATCGATCGTATTTATTTTTCATAATGTAACGTTTTGGAGCATGGGCCGACTAATTTTGTGATAAACCCATGCCAAAATGAAACATCTTAAGAGAAAGGAAGAAAACAAACCATGAGCCAGGATTACCGCTCGAGACAGGAAAAACGCCGGGCACAGCAGACCTCGGGCAAAAAAAAGAAAACATCAGGCAAACGCTCTGTCTTTAAGAAAATAATTCTTGCTATATTTATCACTGGAATGCTGCTCGTACTCGGAGGAGGTATCGCAGCGGGTTTTATGATCAGCAATGCACCCGACCTTGATCCCGAAGAACTCGTTCTCTCCGAAGCAGCCGAGATATATGACCAGAACGGCGAGCAGGTGACCAGGCTTCAGGCCGGACAGAACCGCGATCTCATAGATATTAATAACCTGCCGGAACATGCCAAATCAGCGTTTATTGCTGTAGAGGATACACGATTTTATGATCACTTCGGGATTGATATTATTCGTGTGTTCGGTGCACTGGCCGCAAACGTATCCGAAGGTTTTGGTGCGGAAGGTGCCAGCACCATTACACAGCAGGTCGTAAAGAACGCCTTTTTGTCACCGGATAAGACGATTACAAGGAAAGTTCAGGAGCAGTACCTTGCCATCCGGCTGGAGCAGCAGTATTCCAAGCAGCAGATCCTTGAGATGTACTTGAACATGATCTATTTTGAACAAGGGGCTTACGGTATCGGTGAAGCATCGGATGTGTATTTTAATAAAGATATTGATGAATTAACCATCGAAGACGCTGCGCTTCTTGCGGCTATTCCGAGAAGACCGAACCATTATGAGCCCATTCAGAATCCGGAAACCGCCAAAGAACGGAGAAACATGATTATCGGTCTGATGCAGGAAAATGATTTCATTTCCAGTGAAGAAGCGGAGCAGGCCGAATCCGTTAATATTAATGATCAGCTCGATTATAATCCGACCAAGGAAGGATTGGTATATGATTCGTTTATCACCCACGTTCAGAATGAGATGGAAGATGTGGAAGGTATCTCTTCCAATGAGCTTTATTCTGCCGGGTTGAAAATCTATACCACGCTTGATCCTGATGCCCAGAAGTATGCCGAAGAAGTTATTAATACGAACCAGCACATCGATAACTATCCAAGCAGTGACCAGTTCCAGGTTGGGTTCACATTAATGGATACCGAAACCGGTGCTATTAAAGCAATGGTCGGCAACCGGCAGAGTCAGGATGTTGCTAAAGGATTTAATTTTGCCAGTAACGGCAGCGGTCAACCCGGTTCTACCATTAAACCGATTCTGGATTACGGTCCGGCAATTGAATACAATCAGTGGTCCACGTACCACCAGCTTGTCGATGAACCGCACACCTATACCGAAGATGGCGATGATCAAATACGAAACTATTCCGGAGGGTATAGAGGGTCAGTGAGCATGAGAGAGGCACTGGTGAACTCCATTAACGTTCCGGCCGTCAAAGCGCTGCAGGAAACCGGACTGGAACAAGCCGGTGAATTCGCCCGTGGTCTTGGGTTGCCTCTGGACACGATTTACCCGGCTTCTGCTCTTGGCGGAACGAAGAGACTTTCAAGCTTGGACATGGCCGGAGCATACGCAGCCTTTGGTAATGAAGGAACGTATTCGGAACCTCATGCGGTACGCCGCATCGAATTCCGGGACGGACGGGAAATCACGATGGAACATGAATCCCGCCAGGCTATGCAGGATTACACTGCGTACATGATCACAGATATGCTGCAAGACGTTGTAGATGAAGGAACCGGAACCGGAGCTGACATTTCAGGTCTGCCGCTCGCCGGTAAGACAGGAACGACCAACTTTACTGATTCTGAACATGAGCAGTACGGCATTCCGCACGAGGGCGATCCGGACGTGTGGTTCGCAGGCTACACCCCGCGTTATACGGCAGCCGTCTGGACCGGTTTCAGCTCCGACCGGGGCGAGAATCACCTGATCGGCAGCGAAAGCAACATTGCCAAGGAAGTATTCCGGCTCATTATGTCCCATGTATCAGAAGGTACGGATACCCCGGACTTTCAAAAGCCGGATTCCGTCAATGAGATTGATATAGAACGGAGTACCGGCCAACGAGCCAGTCAATACACTCCGCAAAGTGAAATCATCACCGAACTGTTCGTAGAAGGTACCGGTCCGGAGAATATTTCAGATGAATTCGCAGAGCCTGAAACCATTTCCGGATTGAATGCGTCCTACAATGAAGAAGATGATGAGATCCAGGTAAGCTGGGATTATGATCAAAATGAGCTGGACGGCCGCGCTTTTGAGGTGGAACACAGGACAGAGGACGGCTCATACGAATCACTCACCACCCAGTCCGGCTTAAGCTATACTCTGTCATCTCCGCAAAAAGGCACAACCCACGGCTTCCGGGTTACCGTGATAAATGAGGAAGGACCGAATCAATCCAGTTCCTCTTCAGAGGTTCAGGTGAATGTCCCCGAAAACGACGAAGACATGGATGAAGACGCGGACGACGAAGACGACAACAATGAAAATGAAGACGGCGAAGACGGACAGAACGGCAGCAGCGGGGAGACAGACAACTCTGAAGACAACGATTCCTCCAACAGTGATGAATCAAATAACGATCAGTCAAATGACGAGGAATCCGGTAATAACGAGGACAGTAATGATAACGAGGAAAACAACGATAACAATGACGGCAGCAATAATGACTCCAGTAACAACACCAGCGATTCGGAGAATGACAGCAGCGACGGATCAAGTGACAGCAACGACGACAGTGAAGTACAATCCAATTCCTCCGATAACGGCAGTACGGATGACAGCAGTGATTCAGACTCATCCGGCACCGATGATGACGAGTCGACGAATTAAAGTCGAAGGCTGCAGTAAAAGAATATAGATCAATAAAAATCCGAACGATGACCCGGCATTCCATACAAAAATGCCGCATCGTTCGGATTTTTACATAGGAAGCATCAAAAAACGCTTCCGACCATCATGTTGATCGTCGGAAGCGTTTAAAATAAGATCATTGTTTGTTTAACATCCGTATAGGCAGAAAACAGCAGACACTTACTGCAATGATCATATTAACGAAGATATTTTTGTAAAAAGGAAGCCTCTTCTTCAAGTTCCGGTTTTTTCGAAGGATCAAAGTGCCAGTGAATCCGCTCTTTCTCCTGCTCAGCCTCATTCTGAAAATAGCTTCTGCAGGTTTCAGCCTGTGCCTGAAGATGTTCATGCAGCTGCCGGTGCAGTCGTTCTTCCAACGACGCAACTTCCTTCCCGGCTTCCATCCGGAGAGATTCTGCGAAATCCTCTTTTAGTTTCTGCACCCCCCGGTTCCCGAAAAATTCTTTCCCGGACTGATAGTAATTAAGAAAGGATCCGCTCTGCACGTTCATTCTGAAAGACACATTATCCTCCCCGGTTAACATCTGCAGGTTTGTTGAATCCGGTGGTTCCACCGTAACATCCTCTGGAACAGCTTCGGCTGCAAAGCGTTGGTTCTCTTGATCCATGCCTTTTCTGCTTTGTTCCTGCAGCCTGAAAATAATCGTCTGCATCTCTCGTTCCAAAAAAGTTCGGGCGAGCCCTTCCATTTCCTGCAGCGCTCCCTCAAGCTTTGATTTCTGCTCCCGTTTGGAAGAGCCATCAAGAACGGCCGGATTGACAACTTCAGGAAAGTAGTCGAGCACCATCAGTTTCACCCGCTCCTGCAGATAGGAACATCGCTGCTGCAGCTCGTGGCGAAGCGATGGGAGCAGTTCATCGAACTGAAGAGACTTTATCTGCTGTTTGAACGTATCCACTGACTGCAGACGACGGTTCATGAGTTGTTCTGGATGTTCTCCGCTGTCCGTGACGTCATCAAGGAGGGACTGCAGGAGACGATACATGTGCATTCCGTATTGATACAGGTGGTGCAGATGGTCGGCTTTTAACGTGTCCATCGTCACGGTCTCAAAATAATGTTCAAATGCAGCAAACGCCCTCTCCTGGTCTGCGGAGGCTTCGTTTTGTTTGCGGGCAAGCGCATCTTTGCTTGAAAGCGCGAATATCTCCGGATGGTCCAATCCATTTTGAAAAAGCTGTCCCTGCACATGCTCTCTGACTACATTCAATTCTGCTTTCGAATCGGCAAGATCCGACGCATTAATAATAAAATAAAGCCGGTTGGAATCAAATTGCTCATTAACTCCTGCCATTTGCTGTAAAAACACTTCATCCGCTTTGGAAAAGGCATGATTGTAGTACGTAACATACAACACAGCACTGGAATGAATCATCTGTTCAAAGGCAACATTCGTGTGACGGCCGTGTACCGAGTGAACGCCCGGTGTATCAACAAATACCAGACCCTTTTCGGTCCAGGCGCAGTCATAATAAATGGAAGCCTGTTGAATAAGACAGGCGTACTCTTCCTTCCCGACCCAGTCATGGAGCTCCCTTATTTCTGTTTCGATGCGCTCTCCCGGCTGGACCGTCCTTTTTTTCAGACTCTGCTGCAGAGTGAATAAGTAATCAGCATAGGTCCGCTGATAGGACGTTAATCGGTTCTGGTTTGGTTTCTTCCAGTTTTGGAGAGTTGCGAGATTCAATTCCGTGCCAAGCTCCCGGGATACGGCCTGTATCTCCTGTTCCAGGACCGATTCTGCTTTCGTATCCAGCACCACGGTTCCGTGAGGGTATTCTCCCGTGCTTTTTTGAATGCGGTTTACAGCTGATGTCGTCGGGTTCGGGGCAGCAGGCAGAACATGGGCGCCAATCATGGCATTAATAAAGCTTGATTTGCCTGCGCTGAAAGCTCCAAAAAGAGAAATGGTAACCGTATTGTTGTCATATTGCTCCAGAAGCCGCGTCAGCTTTTTCTTCTCCTGTTCAAACAAGGGACGTTCCCCGTATTGATGAAGATAGCGGCGGAGCGGTTCAACGAAAGAATCATCGAATTCAGGCGCAGAAACAACGGGCTGCTCTTCCGATTCTTCCAGCTCATCCGATGCCTCAACGGGGCTCTCCTCTTCTGTAACAACAATATCGGGAACTCCCCCTTCCGGATAATCTTCTTTAGAAGTGTCGCGAAGCAGCTGCCAAAAATCCAGGCCGCTGTCGTGTATTTTCAGATAATCCCGGCATTCCTCGATTTTTCTCTCAAAATACTCCGCCGTCTCTTCCCACTCCCGGAGCTCTCGGCTCCAATCTCCCGCATGCTCCTGTTTTTCCTGTAATGCAGCTTTCTTTTCATTAAACTGAGCGTTTAAAGCTTCTTCGTATGCCTGAAAAAAAGGTTCTGTTTCTGTTTTCAGCTGTTTAGCGACGGCATCCGCTGTTTTTTCCGTGAACGTATACACAAATTGACGGTCAAATTCTGAAGTCGGCACAAACCGATCCAGAAGATCCCCGTCCACGGTAAAACTCCATTCCTGTACCTCTTTTTCAAAAGCGGCGGGATCCTCCATATAGGACACAGCTTCACCGAGGAGTATATTTTTTATGTGAAAGAGCAGCTCGGTTTTCACCTTTTCATTCAATTCTTCCAGAACGGCCTGCTTTCGTGCAGCGCGTTCCTCTTCGGTTTTTTTCCGGGAGAAGAGCCACCCTTTTCTAAATTGGCGGTGACAGCTTTCCAGCCAGTGTCTGACTTTTTCGGTTGTCGTGTACGGAAACAGGGTCACATCTTTCAACAGCTGATTGCGTTCATCGTAGAGCGATTGTACGGCAGCTTTCTTTTCCTGCTCCACTTGATGAATATCCTCTTCCCTGTTTTCGGCCTTTTCTGCTTCGTGTGGATCGATGCCGCGTGAGAACAGGTTTTCCTGCCACGTCTCGTATGCTTCTTCTTTTTGCTCTTTCAGCTGTTCTATTAACTGCTTTACCGCACCGGACTCCAGCATCGGCAGACTGCGGGAAGAAAGGGTATCCCCGTAAAAAAGGAGCGGCTTTAAAAAAGAAGCTAAAGAAGCGGCTTCGTTGAAAGGGTGATCAGGTACTTTCATCGATGTGAAAAATATTTCCATCGGCTGTATTCCTGCTCTGGAAAGCGTCGTATGAAGCCCGTTTTTAAACGATGTCAAACGTACTTCATCTTCGTTATGCTTATCAATTTGGTTCACAACGAGAATAATAGGTTTATTCTCCCTGCTCATATCCTTTAAGAACCGGAGATTCGTTTCGGACTGCACGTGATTATAATCAGTAACATAAACAATGCAGTCGGCAGTATAAAGCTGGTCCACCGTAACGAGCTGATGATTCGGATCCGTGGAATCGACTCCCGGCGTATCAAGCAGCCGTGTGGAAGATGATAAAAACGGGAGCGGGATATGAATATCAATGTTTTTTATTTCTTCCCCATTCATTCCCCACGATTTCACTTGATCCCACGGGATTTCGTCTTTCCAGTGCCGTTGTGTCCCGTCCCCGGTTGTAACAGCGAGACCGGCTTCTCCGTATTGAATCGATATAATATTGGCACTTGTCGGGATCGGGCTCGAAGGCAGCAGCTCCCTGCCCAGCAGGTTGTTCAAAAGCGTCGACTTTCCCGCCGAAAAATGACCGCAGAAGGCGACTTCAAAGGCAGGATTCTGTCTCTTGGAAGACAAGGCCTTCAGCCGCTTTTCATCCTCTTCAGAAAAAGGGAGATTCAAAAGTGAACCAGCATCTTTGATTTGTACGTCCGGCATGATTTTCCCTCCGTGTTGTGTGAAACGAACCGTTTATTTTTTTTCTTCAATCTTTACAAGAGTAAACTGCTTTCTGCTCTCCACAAACAGACTGCGAAGCTGCATGAAACTGTGATGATGAGATGGTCTGCTTACAATAAAAGAAAGCCTTCCGCCGACGTTGGAAGGCATCCTTCTCATATCTGCACAAGCGGCGGCAAAGACATCCGGATCCGCTCCCGGCACCCGGCATCTGTTCATCCATGACAGAACAGACAGCAGCGCTGCTGTTTGTTCTATCATGACAGGTTCAGCGGAGACGGTATCCCGTTTAGCGTAACACGTATCAAGAACGTTCAGACGCTCTTCCCACTCCTCGAACAATGTGGGAACAAAAGTCAGGGGATTATCCCACGGAGCCTCATCCATGCAGCCGTTTTCCCATAAAATTTCTTCTCGGAACGGAGCTCCTTTTTCCTGAAGAAAAGACGCTTCCACAGTGTATTGATGATAAAAAGGTGCTGCAGCAAGACGGGTGGGGATCATCAGTTTATCATGCATGCTGGATCTCCCCCCGTTTCATTCGTTTCTGTCCTTCCCGGCATAAATGCAGGAGCGGACACGACGCGCACTGCGGGTCTCTTGCCCGGCAGTGGTATCTGCCAAAAAAAATAAGACGGTGGTGCGTATCAGCCCATTCCTCTTTGGGTACCTTTTTCATCAGCGTTTCTTCCACTTCCCGCACATTATCTTTCCAGCGGCAGATGCCAAGACGCTTTGAGACTCTCTCCACATGCGTGTCTACAGCAATCGCAGGTGTCTTAAAAGCAACAGATGCCACCACGTTGGCTGTTTTTCTGCCGACACCGGCAAGACTCATCAATTCCTCCCTTGAACGGGGAACTTCCCCTTCAAACTGTTCCAGAAGCGAGGCGGATAATTTTTTAATATTTTTTGCCTTGTTCCGGTAAAGTCCGATGGATCGTATATCCTGTTCCAGTTCCTCCTGGGATACCTCCAGATAATCCTGCGGCTCTTTATATTTTTTAAACAGTCCCGGTGTGACCTTATTCACCAGTGCATCGGTGCACTGCGCCGACAGTACGACAGCAATGAGCAGTTCAAAAGCATTGGAATGATGCAGCTCACATTCGGCTTCCGGGTACATTTCTTTGATGGTTTCCAGAACTTCATGTATCTGTTTTTTTGTCAGCATCGTTCATCCGCCCTTTTATGGTTCATCCAGCCAGTTAATATTCGGATAATGAGGAAGTTTTTCTTTTGAAGCTGTTCCCGTGGAAGAAGTCGATTTACGAAACTTTTCACTGTGGGTTTTTGCTTCCTGTTTCGTCCGAATACCATTTTTATACCATTCAAATAAAATCCGGTCGATATACCGCAGATTCAGTTTCCCCGACAACACCGATTCGTGGAGAGCCGCTTTGATCAGCTCGGCACTGTATTTATCCTGATCCATCCACACACTGATCGTTTCATATTCCATCGGCGAAAGCGGTCTGGCAAATTCCTGCTCAAACAGTTCGTAGAGTCCGCCTTCTTCATCGGCTTCGGCCCGGGTGTCCTCAGCGGGGCGGTAGAAAGCTTCGACAATCCGGCGGAATAACGGTTCGAGAGAAAAAGTTTCATACATGACCTGATTGTCATCTTCTTTTTTGTGCATATCCAAAAACCCATTGTTTATCAGGGTACGAAGTAGATTCGAACACTCATCATCTGTTATCGCCATCCGTTCAGACAACTCGCCCGGGGTTGGAAAAGGATGATGGTCTTCTATAAACCGGTGAATATGCAGCAGCATCATCATTTCTTTTTCGTTGAGACCGATTCCGGCATAATAATCAAAAAGAAGATTGGAAACCGGGGTGCTCCCGTACCGTAGTAAATGAAGCGCCTGTTCCTGATTCATATGTCCTTCCCCCTTTCGCGGACCGTCCGGCTTTTATTCTTATCTCCTGTCAAAGAAAAACCCCCCGGAATCAGGGGGCAGAGCAAAATGGTAAGCCTGTCTTATACAGCGTGTTCTGCTTTACGATTCAGCGTTCTTTTTTTCAATGAAAGCTTTTATCCGCTCCAGTGCCTGTTCCAGTAAGTCAAGTGAGGTCGCATAGGAAAGTCGGATATTGTCCGGAGAACCGAAGCCGCTTCCGGGAACAACCGCCACTTTTTCTTCCTCAAGAAGCGCCTCCACCCAGTCATCCACGGTTTCATATCCGGCTTTACCGGCAGCCTCTTTTACGTTCGGAAACAGATAAAAGGCTCCCTCGGGTTTCACACACGAAACACCCGGTATATCTATTAGTTTATCATATACAGTATTCAGTCTTTCTTCAAATGCCTGTCTCATTGTTTCCACAGACCCGTCATCGTCCGTGTAGGCGGCAAGTGCCCCGAACTGGGAGCTTGAAGCCGGATTGGATGTCGAGTGACTCGCCAGATTGGTCATTGCTTTTATAAGGCTGCGGTTCCCCGCGGCATAACCAATCCGCCACCCTGTCATCGAGTGGGATTTGGAGACCCCGTTAACAAGCACGGTCTGTTCTTTCAGCTCCGGCGAAAGCTGGGCCACCGAAACATGGGAAGCATCTCCGTAAATCAATTTTTCATAGATTTCATCGGAAACGATAAGCAGATTGTGTTTCAAAGCGGTCTGTCCCAGCTCCATCAGTTCTTCTTTTGAATACATGCTTCCTGTTGGATTGCCGGGTGAGTTAATAATGACCGCTTTCGTGGAAGAAGAGACGTGATCTTCCAACTGCTCTGCCGTGATCTTAAAATGGTTGTCTTCGGCGCCTTTAACAAACACCGGAACGCCTCCGGCCAGTTTCACCTGTTCCGGATAGCTCACCCAGTAGGGAGCCGGGATAATGACCTCATCTCCTTCATCCAGAAGAGCCTGAAACAACGTATATAAAATGTGTTTCGCCCCGTTGCCTATGATAATTTCATCTTCCCTGTATGTCAGCTGCTGGTCCTTTTCAAATTTATCGGCCACAGCCTTTTTCAATTCCGGCATCCCGCCGGACGGTGTGTATTTTGTATACCCGTCCCTCATGGATGCTGCCGCAGCTTCTATTATGTATGACGGCGTGTTAAAATCAGGTTCCCCGGCACCAAGACCTATAACATCATGTCCCCCGGCTTTCAATTGTTTGGCTTTTGCCGTGATGGCCAGCGTGGAAGACGGACTGAGTGCCGAAACTCTTTTAGATAGTTCCATATTCTCTATTCCTCCTCGTTACGTTACAAAACAGGTTATCGTAAGTGTAATAAAAACCTTGTCCAAATTCAAGCAGTATCTGCCCGGTGCAGGGTAATTCCCACTTTTTGAGCGTTCCCTTCCAGCAGCATTTCACCCGGATTTCTGAATGCTGTACCGTTTGATATAGTCCCCGTTTTCCATCGACAAATAGTAATAATAAAGGGAATTGTCATCTTCAAACGTCACTTCATAGAGCGGGTTGCCATTTTCCAGACCCGGCTTTATGCTGCGGACATGCTGCCTGTTGAAGCGGTTGAGAACGATTTCTTCTGCTTCGGAGGACGATATGCTGTCTTCTGCCGGCAGGCGCAGAATAATACTGCCTTCCTTCAGAAAAAACCATTCTTTTGAACCGTTCGATAATTCGGCAGAGACGCTGTGCACCGTTTCATTTCCGTGGTAGTAGAAGGATTCCTGCACCGATTCGACATGGTCTTCAGCAAGGACGATATTCTCTGCTTCGTCCAGCGTTTCGGCAAGCGGAGAACGTATAATCGTATACCCAAGATAAAAGAGACCTGCCGTCAGTATGAGTGCTAATCCTGTAAGGAGAAGCCGGCGCTTCATAAAGGACTTCCTTTCTGTCCTGTCATAGTATCATCATTTCTGCTCCAGTTTTTTATGCCAGTACCGGGCATTGTATAATACCCGCTCTTCGTCGATTGTTAGGAGTTCCCTGTCCTTCATGAGCTGGTTCCCATCGACAAATACATCCGTAACGTCCTGACCCGAAGCGGCATACACCACATGAGATGCCATGTGATCATCCGGCTGCAGGTGGGGCTGATCACCATCCAGCATAATAAAATCGGCAGGACCGCCGGGCTGAAGCAGTCCATCTCCATCAAAACCGAGGAGTTTTGCCCCATTGGAAGCTGCCATCCGGAAAATATCTTCTGCCCTGACTGCGCCGGCATCCATTTGAATTCCTTTCTGAAGAAGAGCGGCCATTCTCATTTCCTGAAACATATCCAGATTATTATTGGAAGCGGAGCTGTCCGTTCCAAGAGTAACAGGGATACCGGCTTCAAGAAAGCGTCCAACCGGAGCCGTGCCTGAACCTAATTTGGCATTGCTCATCGGGTTATGGGAAATGAAGGCGCCCTTCTTTTTTAAAAGGGCTGTTTCCTCTTCGGAGACGTGAACGGCATGAGTCAGTACCGCCTGCTGCTCGTAAAAGCCGAGCTCGTCCAGGTGGACGGCCGGTGTACGTCCATATTCCGCTTTGTAATCCTGCACTTCTCCGGCTGTTTCTGCTGCATGTGTGCCGATCATCAGGTTATGGTCCTGTGCGGCAGCTGTGATCTGAGTCATGAATTCGGGAGGACACGTATAAGGGGCATGGGGGAAGAGCATGCCTTTTATTCTTCCTTCCCCTCTCTTGTTCCAGGAAAGCGCAAGTTCCACCGCTTCGTTACGCTTGGCCGGCCAGGCCGCCCGGTCACCGAGTCCTATCATACCACGGCTCAAAACGGCCTTCATTCCGGTATCGTACGTTCGTTCAAAGACATGATCCATATGAAGATGGTACATATCCAGAAAAGCCACCGTCCCTGAACGAATCATTTCGGCCAGGGCAAGATCCGTACCGGCCTGTACCATACTCCGCTCCAGCTTGGCTTCCCGGGGCCATATTTCTTTTTCAAGCCATTGTTTAAGAGGAACATCATCGGCTGTTCCTCTCAACAGCGTCATGGGGGTATGCATATGTGTATTGTACATCCCCGGCAGCACCCATCTGCCTCTCCCCTGTACGCGCGGGATGGAATGAGGCTTGTCATTTGGCACCGGCATCGACTTTATTTCCGTAATTATCCCCTTTTTGATTTCCATGTAACAATTTCTCTGTACGGATTCTCTGTTCCCATCCGGAAGCAGATGAATATGTTCAATGATGAAGTGCTGCAACACACACACCTCCTGTCAGTCATAAAAAAATGAAGCTATGTCATCCAACAGATGATCGACGGGCTGATGGGCCACCGGCAGCTTTGGAATGGATTCCAGAAAGGTTTGTCCGTAATCGGCTGTCATCATTCTTTCATCGAGCACAACAACAATTCCTTTATCTTCCCTGTGCCGGATCAGTCTTCCAAAACCCTGCTTAAACCGCAGTACAGCCTGGGGAAGGGATACATTTTTGAAAGAGGACAAACCGTTCTTTTCTGCGGCTTCCATTCTCGCCTGGGTCATCGGCTCATCCGGAGGCGGAAATGGAAGTCTTGCAATGATAAGACAACTCAGATCCTCCCCGGGCAGGTCAATTCCTTCCCAGAAGGAATTCGTTCCGAGCAGTACGGCCTGCTCCTGCTGCTTAAACATTTTCATCAGGCGTGAACGGCTGCCGCTTTTCACGCCTTGAGCGATAAAAGAAAACTGATTGTCATCATCCCACTGCTTCAGCTGATCGTATGTCCGCCGCAGCATATCAAACGATGTGAAAAGCACCAGCATTTTCCCTTCGGTAATATGTGCGGTGTGAAAAATAAATTCAGCCATCTCCGTAATAAACGACCGTTTTTTCACAGAAGGCATATTACGCGGCACGAGCAGTTTTGCCTGCTCATGCACCGGAAATGGACTGAAAAGCTGCATCGTATCAGGCACAAAATCCTCCAGTCCCCATTTTGTAATGACGTGGGAAAAGGAACCTTTCAATGTAAGGGAAGCAGAAGTCATAATGACACTGTCTTTCTCCGCAAATAATTGATCGGCCAGCAGATCCGACACGTTGACCGGTCTCCGGTAAAGGTAGGCCGCATTGGCTGCCCCTTTCTTTTCCACTTCCATCCAGTACACATGATTGGAATCTTCTATCATAAATAAAGAATGAAGATAATCAAACAGGGAGACCGCTTCCTCAAGGGCCGAAGAAAAATCCTGAAGCAGTCCGTTCCCGTCTGCATCCGGGTGAACGCGGGAGGAAAATTTGGCACTGAAAGCCTTAAGCTCATGTATTTCTTCTGAAAAAACAGCAAGAACCCGCTCTAATGCTTCCTGTATTCCAAACCACGAAGGATGGTGCATATGCTCCGGAAAATATCGCAGCGAAAGCCGTCCGACATCCGTATGCCCGGGCTCGGACTGATGGAGACAAAATTCATGTACCATCCGGAACAATTCATCTACTTCATACTTTAATAGCGTGAAATAATCCTGACGTTTTTGAAACCAGGCCATGGAGTACGCCCGCGCTTTTTCCTGCTCAAGGACGAAAAGGCGTTGAAATAGTCCCGTGTCTTCCAGTACACCAAGCCGGTTCAGAGCCTGATTCAAATGAAAATAACTGATTTCCACGCCTAAGTGCCGGGAAGCCAGTTCATCCAGATGATGAGCTTCATCGATAACGACATGTTGATGGGATGGAAGCAGCCCTCCTCCGTTTTTCATGTCTGTGAAGAGCAGTGCGTGGTTGGTGATTACAATATCAGCCTGTCCGGCCTGTTGAACGGCGCGCGGATAGTAATCGAGCGCTTCCCATGATGGAAAATGCCCCCGTTTATCCAAGTCATCCGTGCATACTTTTTCCCAAAACACATTGCCTGTGCCTCCCGGAATATTAATCTCTTCCACATCGCCGGTATCTGTTTCAAGAATCCAGACCAGTATCTGCGCGATGGTAAGGACTTCCTCATAAGACCCGGCCGGTGTCCCGATTGCCTGACGAAACCGGCGCAGGGAGAGATAGTGGCTTTTTCCTTTTAAAAGAATCATCGAAAAGGAAAACGGAACAGCTTGTCTCAGTAAAGGCAGTTCTTTTTGCATCAGCTGTTCCTGCAGCGCGATGGTGTTCGTAGAAACAAGCACACACTGTCTGGTGCGCTTACTGAAATAAAGGGCCGGCACGAGATAAGCCAGTGTTTTGCCGATACCAGGCCCGGCTTCGACCAAAAGGTGTCGGCGTTCACTCAGAACACGACCCACTTTGCGTGCCATGTCTGCCTGCCCTTCTCTGTACTCAAAGGTTTCCCTGCCGGCGGCAGCGAGAGCTCCGTTTGAAGAAAAAAATGTGTCTTCTTCTCCATTACGGCCTTGGATTTCACCTCGGTCCATGTTATCCTGCTCCGGCTTTTTAAAAACGAGCCCTTTATATTCCATCCACGGGACATTGGAATCAACAACGTTATGCTGTTTCATTTCAGGCTCTCTCATCAGAGACGATACATCACTTTCAAGATGTGATGCGAGTGAATGAAGCCATTTCCCCGTCGTTTCCGGCAGGCTGCTCAGTTTATTCAGCAGCTGAAGCAGTAAAGAAGCGGTCACCCATGCGTCGCTGTCAGCCTGATGAGGACGACTGTGGGTAATGCCGAGCCACTCGGTTAGTCTGGACAACTGATACCCGGGAGCAGACGGAAAAAGAATGCGGGACAGCTCCACTGTATCCAGTGCACTTCCCTGAAAAGGCGGGAACCCCGCCTGCTGAAATTCACTATTAATAAATTGAAGATCAAAGGGAACATTATGAGCAACAAAATAAGAGTCTTCCAGCCACTCCTGCAGCATTGGAGCTATCTCGGCAAACTCCGGAGCTGTTTTCACGTCTTCGGATGAAATGCCGGTCAGCTGCTGAATAAAGAGAGGAATGGAAGAATGCGGCTGGATAAACGAAGACCATACCTTCTCTATTCGGCCGTCTTCGATAAGAGCCGCTCCTATCTGAATAATTTTATCTCCTTTTTTAGGAGCGTTTCCTGTCGTTTCCGTATCAATAACGACATATTTTCTCGTCATAGGTTTCACCCCGGCCGTTTCGTCTCTACGGGCATCATAAGTATATCATATTCAAGCTTCAGTCAATATCAGCACTGTAAATTTTCTCTATCGTTCCGTCTTCCTGTTTGATCAGAAGAACGCCGTCATCTGTGATTCCTTCGGCGTACCCTTCCACTGTTTTTAACCGGCTCACAGCCCGGACATGGCCTCCGACTGTATCGGCAAGTTCTTCCCAGCGTCTGCGCACTGCCCCAAACCCGTCTGTCAGATACATCTCATACCAATACTCCAGACTTCTCAGAACAGAAGCCGTAATATCAGCACGGTGGAACGCAGTACCCTTATTCTCAAGCGCCAGGGATGTCGCCTTAGACTGCAGTTCAGGCGGAAAATCATCTATCTTGTGATTAATATTCAACCCTATACCGATGATTACAGCTTGAACGCGGTCCGGATCCGACTGCATCTCGGTCAGAATGCCGGCTGTTTTTTTCCCGTTCAATAAAATATCATTCGGCCATTTGATACGGGGATGCAGTCCGGAGGCGTTGGTGATGCCTTCTGTTACAGCGACGGCTGCCAGCAGCGTCAACTGCGGGGCATACTGGGGCCGTATATCAGGGCGCAGTATAATACTGAACCAAAGTCCCGTTCCAGAAGCAGAGACCCAGGGCCTGTCCAATCTCCCTTTTCCTTGAAACTGTTTATCAGCAGCGACTACTGTTCCATCCGGTTCATTTTTTCCCGCCAGTTTATGTGCTTCTTCCTGAGTAGAAGAGACCTCCTCTTTGTACACCAGCTTCTGACCGAGTGTTTTCGTATGGAGTCGTGCTTTGATTTCATCAGCACTCACCAAGTTGGGGGTGTGGGTTAAACGGTATCCTTTCCGGGGAACCGCTTCAATTTCATAGCCGGTCTTCCTTAATTCCTCCATATGCTTCCAGACGGCGGTCCGTGAAATGCCAAGCTGTCGGCTGATCTCCTGACCGGAAACATAGACATCCGCTGTATCTTCAAGCACCTGCAGCAGCTTATCTCTCATGTGACAGTTTCTCCTTTACAAGGGATAGTAATTCCTCCCGTTTGTTGGCAGTACGTCCTTGCAGCACTTCTTCTTCCAGATAAGTCAGAAGATGACCAATCCACCTTCCCGGCAGACCGGGATGCTGCCTGACAATATCGGCTCCATCTACTTTCAGGTCATTCCTGGACGTGATGGGGAGTGAGTGCGCAAGATTTATGATATGTTCCAGTCTTCTGCTGTTTGGGACACCTGTCAGCCATTGACTGACCGTTTCAATCTGGATGGCAGTTCTCCAACCGTTTTGGTAAACCATTTCTGTGTCCCAGTTCACCCCGTCCGGATTGGCGGTACAAACATGGATGATGTGGCGGATACGGGTTCGGAGACTTTTTTTCATGGGCCATCTGTTTACAAACTGACCTGCTTTTTCGCTGTACAACAGGAAGAAAAATACCACCCACTTTTCTTCCATTGTTGAAAAATCCGCCAGTTCCGGGGATTTGTGATTTGTTAAGATGTAACGCGGCTTGATGGAAACGGGAAAATCGTTCACGATACCGGAAGCAAGCAGCAGCTCTAAAGCTCTCGATCCCGCCCTGCCTTCGAGCATTTTTTCAATTTCCCGCTGAATGCGTTCTTCTGCTGTATTCTGAAGACCGCATTCATCCGCGCATACTGCCTGCCAGGTTGATTCTTCCAGACTGAAGTCGAATTCAGAAACAAATCGGAACGCCCGCAGTCTCCGGAGCGGATCCTCTTTCATACGATCCAGCGGAGGATAAACAGAACGGATCAGCTGCCTGTTTATATCGCTCTGCCCGCCGCATGGGTCAATAAGATTTCCTCTTCTATCCACGGCCATTGCATTCATCGTAAAATCCCGACGCTCAAGGTTCATCCGAAGCGACTGCTGATCTGGATGGAACGTCGTAATTTCAAACACGCAGCCGTGCCGGGGAACGATAAATACAGGAAAAGACGAAGAAGGCTGTACTGCCTGCGGGAACAGGTGCAGGACCATATCAGGCGATGCTTCCAGTACGATATCAATATCCCTGATTTCACGCGAAAGCATCGTATCACGTACAGCTCCTCCTGTGACATACCCTTTAACCTTGTTTTTTTCCAAAAATTCAAGAGTTTCCAGTGCCGCACTCCAGGCTGAACCTTTCAGGTACATATCGCTTCCACCTTCAGTTTTTCTGCGCTATCCGGGAAAATCCGCTCTCTTCATAGAGCGTTTCATACTGCCGGACGATGCTTTCTGATCCAAACACTTCCGCTGCCCTTTGTTTACTGTTTCGGGACATCATGTCGTACAGTGAAGAGTCTTCCAGCAGTTTTGCTCCTGCAGCTCCGGCTTTCTCCGGGTCCCCAACCGCTGTGATAAAGCCTGTTTTCCTGTCAGCAATAACTTCCGGTATACCGCCTGCGTCTGTGCCGATCACCGGTACTCCGCACGCCATTGCTTCCAGTGCGGCAAGCCCAAAGCTTTCCTTTTCAGAAAGAAGCAGCATGACGTCCGAGATATTCAGAAAATCCGCGACCTGTTTTTGACTGCCAAGAAACATCACCCGCTCTGCAATGCCAAGGTCTTCTGCTGTCTGGCAGGTTGCCTGTTTCTCCGGACCATCTCCGATCATCAGTAATACAGACGACACGCGGGAATGCATAGCAGCAAAAGCTTTCACAACATCCACCGTCCGTTTGACCGGCCGGAAGTTGGATATATGAATAACGACCCGGTCCTCCTTTTTTATACCATAGGAAAGCCGGAGATCCTCCGGAGGGTTTTCGTCACTGTATACCCGTTCATCTATAAAATTATAGATTGTTTCAATTGGCTTTGATGTCTGCAGCATGTGTTTTGTTTCCTGAGCGAGAGATTGTGACACCGCCGTCACCTTATCGGATTTGTTGATGGCATATCGAATAATATCTTTTAACGATGGATCGTGTCCAAGCACTGTAATATCGGTGCCGTGCAGGGTCGTTACCACCTGGACATCGTCGTCAATCATATCTTTTGCCAGGAGTGCACACACAGCGTGGGGCACGGCATAATGAACATGCAGAATATCGAGCCCTTCTCTTTTTACAACCTCGGCCATCTTGCTCGCCAGTGTCAGGGAATACGGAGGATACTGAAACACTTCGTATTGATTCACTTCCACCTCGTGATAATAAATATTAGGATTTGTGTGATTCAGACGGAACGGAAGGCTCGTTGAAATAAAGTGAACCTCATGTCCTCTTTCTGCCAGTAGTTTTCCAAGCTCTGTCGCCACGACACCCGAACCGCCGACGGTCGGGTAACATGTGATACCAATTTTAAACGCCATAGTGTTCTCCTTTACGGGATGCAGGATAAAACGAGCGGCGAAGCAGTTTTGAACCCTTCAGCATAATCCGCTCCGGCCTGCTTCCCAAAAACCGCGTCTCTTGCCCGCACGCTCTCGACATAGCCTTCCGTCAATGGTGTGGATATACTGCCTCGAGTTTTTACAAACTGGCTTTGAAAGCAGGAAAGAGCCTTTTCTTTATGCTGCTGCCACGCCGCTGTGTCAACGTAAAAGTCGGGAAGCCCGATTCCGTTGATAAAATAGTAATAAAAAGCTGTTGTTTTATGAGGGGAGCCGGTCACTTCAGGAAATTTAAGAATCCCTGCATCAAACAATGCCTCCCTCACCACCACACTGCATGCCGAATGATCAGGGTGGCGGTCTTCATAATATGGAGCAAACACAACATCAGGTTTCACTTCCCGAATCGTCTCAATCAGGACGTTATACTGTTCATGTGTTTTCGTGATTGCTCTATCGGGAAAGTCAAGCTGATACCGCCCGGAGACTTTCAGAACAGCGGCGGAGTCTGCGGCTTCCTGCTGCCTTGTTTCCACCGTTCCGTTGGAGGACAATTCTCCTTTCGTTAAAGAGCATATATACACGATATCGCCTGCTGCAGCATGATTCGCTGCTGCTGCTCCCATACCAATTTCCACATCGTCCGGATGAGCGCCGATACAAAGCAGTCTTTTCCTACTCATAATCCGCGTCCTCTCTGCGCCGCTGTACATTTCGAAAATCAAGCATACCATGATCCAGACCTTTCACGAGCACTTCAGCTGTCGCCATATTTGTCGCAAGCGGTATGGTATGCACGTCACACAGCCGGAGAAGCGCCGTGATGTCCGGTTCATGCGGCTGGGCCGTCAATGGATCTCTAAGAAACAGAATCAGGTCCATATTGTTCTCGGCAATGAGCGCTCCAATCTGCTGATCCCCGCCAAGAGGACCCGACAAATGCTTATGAACGTGAAGGCCGGTTTCTGCTTCAATGCGGGAACCCGTTGTACCGGTGGCATGCAGCTGGTGATTTCGTAACACCGGTTCATACGCCTGCACAAACCGAATCATGTCTTCTTTCTTTTTATCATGCGCAATTAAAGCAATATTCAACGGAAGGCACCTCTATTCCATTAGATTTTCGAGCCCGTAGACGAGTGTCTTTACCTGCAGGACACTCTCCACCGCCAGTTTAACACCAGGCATAAAAGACTGCCGGTTGTAGGAATCGTGACGTATTTTGAGCGACTGTCCGGCCCCTCCGAAAAGCACTTCCTGATGCGCAACAAGTCCCGGAAGACGCACACTGTGAATCCGCATTCCATCCGTTTCAGCTCCGCGCGCACCGCTCTGCTGCTCTTTTTCATCCGGATGGCCCTGTCGTTTCGGGGGGCGGACTTCATTAATCATGCCCGCTGTTTTGGCAGCTGTACCGGAGGGAGCATCCAGTTTATTGTCATGATGCATTTCAATAATTTCAACATCAGAGAAATAACGGGCAGCCATCTGCGATAGTTTCATCATTAAAATAGCGCCGACCGCAAAATTCGGGGCAATAACAGCTCCCATTTCTTTTTCTTCTGATTTTTGTCTTAACCGCTGTATGTCTTCATCGGTGAAACCGGTCGTACCCACAACCGGCCGTACATAATAATCAAGTGCCAGTTCCAGATGTTTTTTTCCGGCTTCCGGGGTCGTCAGATCAATAAGAACGTCGGCCTCTGTTTCTTCGAGGCACGTCTGCATATCGTCATAAACAAGAGCCGGTTCATCCGGCATACCGGCAAGGTCGCGCAGTTTTTTTCCGGCATTTCTGGAGTCCACAACAGCTGCCAGTTCAAATTCTTCGGTTTCATGCACGAGGTGCACGGCCTCTTTTCCCATTTTTCCACGTGGTCCGGCAATAATAATACTTGTCATGTTATTTCTCTCCTTCTTCTTTCATTGTCCACCGGCCGGCATCTCTCGTCCGGAATTTATCCATTACCAGGTCAAACGCTTCGTCCAGATCGATATGTAAAGAGTTGGCAAAACAGATGAGGACAAATAGAATGTCTCCCATTTCCTGTTCAAGCGGCTTGTCCTGTTCTGATTCCTTCTTTGGTTTTTCTCCATAATAATGGTTAATCTCTCTTGCCAATTCTCCTGTTTCTTCGGATAACCGGGCCATCATGGCAAGTGGGCTGAAATACCCTTCTTTATACTGTCCGATATGCTTTTCGACTTCCTGCTGCATATCCTGCATCCGTTTTGAATCCATGGTCCATCCCTCTCCTTCTCTTTTATCGTATCGAATTCCTATTCGTTTGACAATCACCGGGATCCTTGTGCCGTACTGTTCTATTCATTATAATATACTGGGTTCAAATGTCCGGCAGAAAAAGGAGTAATTCCATGACACAGCATATCAAAAACATCGTTTTTATCGTTCTCGGCTCCGCTGTAATGGCTTTCGGACTCGTCTATTTTAACATGCAGAATAATCTGGCGGATGGAGGATTCACCGGCATTACACTGATTCTTTATTCGTTAATGAATATCGACCCGGCCGTCTCCAACATTGTATTGAACCTTCCTTTTTTTCTGGTCGGTTGGAAAATCCTTGGGAGAACCGTCTTTATTTACACCATCATTGGAACCGTCGGACTTTCGTTCTTCTTATGGCTGTTTCAGCTGTTTCCTCTTCTTGATTTCAGTCTGCAGGAAGACATGACGCTGGCCGCCCTGTTTTCAGGTGTGTTCATCGGCAGTGGTCTCGGTTTGGTCTTCCGCTTCGGGGGGACAACCGGCGGGTCGGATATTATTGCCAAACTCGGGGTGAAATACCTCGGCTGGAGCATGGGCCGGACCCTTTTTATGTTTGATGCGGCGGTCATTACTTCTTCTTTGATTTATCTGGACTACAGAGAGGCGATGTACACGCTCGTTGCCGTCTTCACTGCCGCCAAAGTCATTGACTTTATCCAACAGGGGGCTTATTCAGCTAAAGCGGCTTTTATCATTTCGGAGCATCCGCAAGCTATCGCAGATTTGGTATTAAAAGAAATGAACCGCGGTGCCACTTTGTTCCAGGGCAGAGGCTCGTTCACCGGGAGTGAAAAGGAAGTGCTGTACTGCGTGGTGGCCCGAAACGAACTGGTCCGGCTGAAAAACCTGGTCGAACATGCCGACCCGGCTGCGTTTGTGACAATTAACGAAGTTCAGGATGTAGCGGGAGAAGGGTTTACACTGGATCAAAACAAAAAGCCGATTGATCCGTAGGAAACAAAAAGGGAATGCCGGTTCTCTCCAGGCATTCCCTTAAGCAATATCCTTTTTTCCGGGTCACTCGTCCATGAAGAAATACATGGCGATAAAACGACCGAGTTCCAGGAGCGCTACCAGCGCTGCAGCAACATAGGTCAATGCCGCGGCGTTGAGGACCTTTTTCGTCTCTTTTTCCTCGTTACTCCGGATGATACCGGTCGACACTATCTGATCCATCGCCCTGCTGCTTGCATTAAACTCCACCGGCAGGGTGATGAGCTGGAACAACACCGCCGCCGACATGAACACGATACCAACAAGCAATAAATTGGAAATCGACAGCAGAACACCGGCAATAATGAAAATGAACGACAAGTTTGAGCCGGTGCTGGCTGCAGGGGCAAGAGCGCTTCGAAACTTCAGGAAAGCGTAGTCCTGTGCATCCTGAATGGCATGCCCGACTTCGTGGGAAGCGACAGCCTGACCGGCAACGCTCGTCCCGTAATAATTATCTTCAGACAACCGGACCGTCTTCTTTCTCGGATCATAATGGTCGGAGAGCTGTCCTTTCACGGGCTCCACTCCGACGTCGAAAATACCATTTTCGTGCAGGATCTTCCGGGCCACTTCCGCTCCGGTCATTCCGGAGGAGTTGGATATTTTTGAATATTTTTTAAACGCTCTTTTCACTTTAGCCTGAGCCATGAGCGGAATCGCCATGATGATGACAAGGTATACGAGCATTGATATAATACTCATTGCAATCCCTCCACAATTAGTTACTATCCTTATTTTATTTAAAACGTCAAAGAAAGTCAATAAAACCAATTCCGCAGCTTTGACGGTTCTGTGACGCCTTATTTATCCCGCATACGGTCATGCTGTTTTTCCCCTTTATATTTTTTCCATCCGGTATACGTCAGCGAAGCGAAAAGGATACTCCCTATCGAGAAAATGACCGCCCACAGGGAAGGATCCGCTCCATCATTCTTATGTTTCTCTATGACATCCGTCATAAACCGCTGGAGCGTTTCTATACGAGGAATCTCCTCATTGTCTTCCCAGTTCAGACTGTCCAGGTATCGGATATAGGACACAAGCGGCATGTAATCTTGTTCCTTTTCCGATGTATACATCGCAGAACGAATGATTTCAAATCCGGCCTGCCACTCATGAAATAATTGCTCGGCATCCTGGGTATTTCCCTGCTTCAGATTTTCTTTCAACGGTTCCAGTCGTTCTGAAAGAGTACGGGCATATTCTTTCCATATCGGATTGGATGTCGTCACTGCTGCATCCACCGAAAGACGGAATGCCAGAATGAACTGGACACGTTTTGCTTCTTTCATATCTGCGTCCACAAGTGCCTCCCCGGCGCTGTCAAAAGACCGAAGCAGTGCAGTAAGCTGGGCAGTATTCATATCATAGTCATCAAATGATACCTCAGGAAGACGGCCGGCAATCCAGGAATGTACAGCTTTTGCCTCTTCAAAATCGCCATTTTCAGCCAGGTCATACATGACGGCTGCTTTATCATCCACCTTTTCGAGCGGGAGCGCGGCATCTGTTTCTGCCTGCAGGTGGTGTGTATGAAAAAACATGAGGATAACAGCCGCGGCGCTGACAATCCATACCGCCTGCCTCCCTGGTATGTTGGACGTCACAAAAACCCCCTCCTTCTCATGGTCCATTGTATGAAGAGATGGACAAGAGTAGACCGGAGGGGGCTCTTTTGACTTTTTATATCAAAATACGGGTCCTTATGAGTATTCAGCCGTTTTCTATAGGTTTAAATACTGACGGCGCTTTACGCTGAACACATATACAACACTTACGGAAATTAAGCTCAGCCAGAAAGTGAAATACCCTATATGCATAATATCATCGGTTAATACAGAAGAAACCCACGGGTACATGCCGTACACGTAATCAATGATATCATTATGTACCGTCCAGACTGCCGCAGCTGCCAAATGCCAGACCTTTATCCGGTAATAAGGCATAAACAAGAGAGCCTGCAGCGCCATGGCTCCGTGGGAGACGATTAACATGTAATGCGACCAGATCAGATCCCCGCCTGCTGCTCCGGCTGCAATATTCATAACTGCCGCCCATGTTCCGTATTTCAGCAGGGTGACAGCGGCCAGGGCTTCAAGAAGTCCATTGTTTTTTTTAAAAAGAAAAAAAACAAGAACACCGCAGAAAAAAAGGCTGGCCGTCGGACTATCCGGAACAAAAATCAGAAAAACCGGAGGAGTTTCTACCAGCTGCACCTTATACCACCAGTATCCATAGATGGTTCCCAGCAGGTTCACGATTAATAGAACCGCAAGTACCTGCGGCATGCCCAGAAGTCGTGGTATTATCCCCATTTTTAAACACCACCATTATTTATCTCTCGTAAAAAAGGCTGCCCCGACAGATGGGGCAGCCGTAAACAGCGAATAAATTATCCGCCTCCGCTGTTTTCACCTTGTGATCCTTCTCCTGAAGACTCTTCCCCGGATGATTCACCACCGGATCCTTCCTGAGGAGATTCCCCGGATTCACTGCCGCCGCTGCCGGGATTTCCGCCGGATGAAATGTATTCAGCAAGCGTCTGAAGATCTTCATCACTTCCCTCAAACTGACCGGCCGGCATTTCACCGATACCATTCACAGCGATGTCCTGCACAGTAGCCGCATCATACTGTGTGTTATAAAGGGACGGACCGGCTGATCCCGATCCCTGCAGCTGGTCTCCGTGACAGCTGATACAGCCCTGATCGGAGTATATCTGATACCCCGCCGCTTCCGTATCCACCTGCGACATCGCCTGCTGTTCTTCTTGATCAAGCATTTCACCCTGATCGGCTGCTGCTTCCCAGTCATGGTGTTCCACTGATTCCCATGTAAGGAATACAGTCGCCAGCGTGCCGAGAATCATTAATCCTGAAGCAATCGGTCTTCTTGAAGCTTTCCGCTCCGGTCCTGTGTCCAGCCACGGTGCAAGCAAAAGAGCGCCGAATGCAAGACCCGGAATAACGACAGCCCCGATTACGGTAAAGTCACCGGCTGCGTATTCATACTTTAACAACTGATATAAAAACAGAAAGTACCAGTCCGGCAGCGGGATATAACCGGAATCAGTCGGGTCGGCAACCCTTTCAAGCGGGGAAGGGTGTGCTACCGTAAGACAAAGATAACCGATCAGAAATACTGCTCCAACCAGCCATTCTTTCAAAAGAAAGTTCGGCCAGAATGCCTCTGTCTTTCCGGGAAACTCCGAATAGTCTTTTGGAATATTCGGCTTGCGCCCGGCCGGTATACGTGAATCCCCGACAAATTTCATGCCCTTTCCACGATGCATCGGTTTCCCTCCTTCGATTCTCAAACATATAAGTTCTGCTGCGGACTTTTATAACGGTCCGGATATTCCCTGTTTCCGGATCATAATGAAGTGTGCCGCCATCAGACCCAGCAGTGCCCCCGGAAGGAAAAACACGTGAATCGCGAAAAACCGGGTCAAGGTCTGCGCCCCGATGATTTCCGGATCTCCGGCAAGCAGTGTCTTTGTCAATGTTCCTACTAAAGGAACGCTTTCTGCAATCTGCAGTCCTACAACAGTTGCGAAGTAGGCTTTCATATCCCACGGAAGCAGATATCCCGTAAAACCAAGTCCAAGCATAACAAAAAATATGAGAACACCAACTACCCAGTTCAGTTCTCTCGGTTTTTTATACGCTCCTGTAAAAAACACACGCAGTGTATGTAGGAATATCATGACGATTACAAGGCTCGCCCCCCAGTGGTGCATTCCCCTTACAATCGTGCCGAATGCCACGTCCCCCTGAAGGTACTTCACAGATTCGTGAGCGTTGACAATATCAGGAACATAATACATGGTTAAAAACATGCCGGACAAAATCTGAATGACAGTGATAAAAAATGTCAAACCGCCGAAGCAGTAGACAAAGGCTGAGAAATGGTGTGCCGGATTGACGTGTTCAGGCACTTCATGGTCAGCAATATCCCGCCACATCGGAGTAATATCCAGGCGTTCATCCACCCAATCATATACTCGCTGCAACATAAATGATGCCCCTCCTAAACTTGTGGTTCTGCCTTACCAACATAGACCGTTCCTTCACGTACTTCCACTTCGTATCTGTGAAGGGGTTCTGTCGGCGGAGTCCCTTCGATGTTGGTACCATCTTTCTCATAACGTCCTCCGTGGCAGGGGCAGTAGAATTGATTGGGATGGTCGGAACTTGACCCCCAGCTTACTTTACACCCCAAATGCGTACAGGTATTGGAAAGTGCCACAATTTCCTCTCCGCTTTGGTAAATAAACGCGGTTTCTGTCACTTCTGATGTTACCCAGGCATCTTCCTGATCGTAGGAAAAATCAAACCGCTGCGGAGTATCTGTCAACTCTGACACATCGGTTACCGCTTTCATGTCCCCTTGAGACTCAGCCTGTAGAACAGGATCAATGGCAAACCGTGCCATCGGCAGTATGATGCCTGCAGCCATGAAGCCGCCCACACCGGTAAGAGTATAGGTTAAAAACTGCCTTCTTGAAACATTGTGATTCTGCTCATCACTCACCAGTATCCCCCCCTATTGTATATCCGTCCTCCCGGATATTGTTTACACACACGTTACAAAACTAGGACATACTCATGATAGCCCAGCGGACAACAGCCTGTCAATCTTTTGTAGAACCAATTATGCAGGAATTTCAGTTGTTCCCTTCTTCTTTCCATTTATCCATAACGACAGGAAGAAGTTGTTTGATCTGTTCTGATATAACCTGCTTCTTATAGGAAGCATCCAGATTTTCAAGTGGAACAAGCGGCATCCATATCAAAAAGGCATCCAGTTCATGTTCTGATTTCTTCCAGGACGAATCAGCTGTCAGCAGAATAATATGTTTTAGTTTTTCCTTTTTCATGGATTCTATCCATTTGTTCAGTTCTTCTGCCGGCGGTCTGCTTTCTTCCTCCGCTGCCAGATATGTATAAGACGGAGCCAGCAGAATGCGGCCTCTGAACTGTTTTTCCAGTTCCGCTGTCATGACGGTTATGAATTCGGTCATTGCTGCGCTCTGACGTATGCCGTCACCAAATTCGACCGGCAGAAGCGGAAGCAGCACAGTGTCCACGTACTGCCTTTCTTTCACAAACGAAGGAATGTCTTCGGTCGACCATCTCATCACTATTCTCCTTTCTGTTCCGGAACATGAAGGACCGCCTCCCCGTCCTCTCCTTACAAGGGCAGACGGCGGGGAGAACCGGAGACTTGCTACATTCCGCTGTCCTCAAGGTCTGTCACCAATTCCTGAATCTGTGTGTTGGCTGGATCCAGTGACAGCACACTGCGGAAATAACGCAGTGCTTCCTCTCTGTATCCAAGTTCCAGAAGCAGACGCCCGTAATCTTCGAGAAATGTTTCATTCTCCGTGTACTCCTGTTGAATTCCCTGATAGGTTTCCACCGCTTTGTCGAAGTCTTCAGTTTCCCACTCCGCTTTGCCGAGGTACCAGTCCAGCTTTGGATCATCTTCTTTGATTTCTTTCAGGTAGGAAATCAGGTCCATCATGGACTCATAGTCTTCCTGTGTAAGCCACAATTCAAGCATTGCAAATGCTGCATCCCTGTTCGCGGGGTTGAGCGACAGAGCTTCCCGCAGCCTTTTTTCAGCGGAAGCCTGATCATCAAGAGCCATATTCAGTTTCCCTGCTTCAAGAAACAACTGATCATTAAACTCATCAACAGAAAGACCGTCTTCTGCTGTCTGTAACGCCTGGTCGAAATTTTCCAGTCCTTCGTAAGCCCGTACCAGATAAGGGTACAGCGTCACAAACTCTGGATCCATCGCTTTCAGCTCTTCCAGCTGTTTTGTGGCGGTCTGATAATCACTTATCTGAAGGGCTGTGTACCCGTAGCCAAACAGTGCCTGCGGCTCCTGCTTTTCTTTGATACCTCTTTCATAATAAGACAATGCGTCTTCAAAAGCACCTGTGGAGCTGTAGGCTTCGGCGAGCCGCAGATCAAGGCTCCCTTCAGGAAATTCAAATCCCTGCCGCTCCGCCTGCTTCAGATATGGTATACTTTTTGAGAAATCACCCTGATCCAGATAATAATCTCCAAGCCCCGCCAGTAATATAGGTTCCTCAGGCGCTTCCTGCAGCGCCGCCTTCAATTTTGATTCTGCGACCTCATTCAGACCCTGCAGCTGATATAAATCCGCCAGAAGCATTTGAGCCTGAAGAAAAGCTTCATCTTTCCTGCCCACTTCCAGAAGCCATTCAATTGCTTCGTCTTCCTTGTCCATATCAATAGCTGTCTCTGCCGCAGTGGTCAACAGCTCTCCTTCATCAGGATAATTCTGAATAAGCTCCTGAACGAGCGGTTCTGCTTTATCCGGTCTTCCCAGTTCATTGTAAAGCTGCACAAGATCATACTTCTGTTGATGATCGGCTTCTTTTTCAAATTCACTGAGAAGTTCCAGTCCTCTTTCGGTGTCACCCTGTTGAATAAACTCCATGATTTGTTCGAGACTATACTTCAATCCACTACCCCTTTGCTCGTTACGCGTAATCAATAGAACGCAGCCGCCCCGGGAAAATTCCAGCGCAGCAGTTTCCGGATGGAGCGGTCGACGTGCAGACACTCCCCGCTTTCAGGACGTGCCCTCTCATGACGACAATATCCGGATTTCTGTCCGAAATCAATGCCTCTTTCCGGGTTCTTCCCGCCTGTTCTGATTTATAGTATAACAGATAATCCGCATCACCTCTAACGACAGAGCCCTTTTTAGGGTACAGGCCGCAAAACTGAAGTTCTTTTTTATTCAGTACCGGCCCTGATTTCAGTGGAAGAACCGGGAATTCAGCAGCCAAACCATTTTCCCATTCTGTTTTCAGGCGGTTCTCTTTTAACGTTTCAGGGGGAGGGAAACGAAACATAAAGCTGAGAGTCGAAGGACCGACAGCCTGACGGATCCAGTCCCAGGCTACGTTTTTGCAGTCATTATACGAGGAAAATGTAACTTCAATGAGCGGGTATTTGTTTAGAATCACTCCTTGAATAAATGTAGAAGTGAGTCTGTTCGAAGGAATGGATGGGACGAGCATATAATCAACCGGCGGGGCGAGTTCACGCTGAATGTTTCTCCCGTGTTCTTCCAATTCACGTCGTGATTTAACCGGCATCAGGAGAAGAACTGTCGTGATTCCTCTACAGATCATGTTCGTCCATTTCTTATCCGCCTCTTTTCCAAAAAAGGAGTATACACTTCCTCCCAAAGCTGTTTCTGCCGGGGTAATAAAAAACTCCCCGGCCTCCATTCTCATCACCCTTTCACGGCGGTTCGGCCAGTGTCCGGTAAACGACTGGTTCTGAACCTTCACATTACACACTTTTTTGCATCCCGGTTCCTCTGCCGACATCAGCCAGTAGTTCATTCTGCTTCCCCTCCTCTTATGTGAAGCATTATATGCAGGACAACCCAGGGACAGAAGGGAAGATACAGAAAGGAGAAACGGCGGCATAACAAAAAGACCCGGTACGTAAACGCTTACATACCGGGTTAACAAAAAGTTATTCCATTTTTAGTATGGATAGGAGTGGAGAGAAACCATACACTTACCCTATTATAACTTTTTTCACCTTTTTGTCAAGTATCTCCAAAAAACCTGGAAGGAAACGTCAGCTGTACGCTTCCTTCTCTGCAGGTTCTCTAGTTCATAATATATGTTTCATAAAAGGCTTGTTCGAGCCGGTTTTTTCCTTCAAGCCTTTCCTGATCGGAACGGAACGTCAGCTGCAGGACGCCCATAATATCCTCTCTCGTTTCAATGATTCTGATATTGATAATGCTGATCCCGCTTTCAGCAAGCATGCCGGTGACGTCGGATATGACACCGGGATGGTCCGGTACATCCACAAAAAGATCATAGTGGGAAGGAAGTACTCCCTGTTCTTTGGCGGGAAGTCCATCCCGAAACGACTTGGCGGATCCGAAATATTCAAGTATGCCGTCACTGTCTTCTTCTTCAAGCATAGCCTCTACGGATTCCATCTGGGCTTTCCACTGGTTCATAAGATCAAGCATCACCTGTTTATTATGAAGTAGAATATCCCGCCACATAACCGGACTGGCCGAAGCGATCCGTGTGATATCACGGAAGCCTCCTGCTGCCATTCTTGTTACCAGAGAGTCGTCTTTATGAGTATTTTTTACCTGCTGCACAAGACCTGCTGCAATAATATGCGGAAAATGGCTGATCAGCCCGGCCAGCTCATCATGCTGATCCGCTGTCAGTTCCAGAAATTGAGCACGGGTTCCCTTGAGCCAATCCTGCAGCTGCACAATAGTAGAAGCAGAAGTACCCTGAACCGGGGTCAGTACATAAAAGGCATTTTCAAATAAATGTGCCTTGGCAGCCTGGACGCCGCTTTTATGCGACCCTGCCATCGGGTGGCCTCCGACAAATTCAACCCCTTTTTCATGCAGCATATCGGCTTTTTCCACAATCCTTTTTTTCGTGCTTCCAACATCTGTAACAATGGCCCCCTGCCGCAGGGGTATACCGAGCAGTTGTTCTATCATTACTTCCGTTTTTGTTACAGGTACAGCAAGAATAATCAGTTCTGCATCTGCTGCCGCCGTGGAAATATCGGTCGTATCCTCATCAATGACACCCAGCGAACGCGCAAGCCTCAGCTGATTTTCGTCAATATCGACTCCGGTAATATGTACATCGTGTTCATTTTTAATGGACAAGGCAATGGAACCGCCTATCAGCCCCATCCCTACTACACAAATGTTCCTTGGCACTGCTTGTTCCTCCTTCTTACCTGTGTGTCTGATTCCCTGCACACAAAACAGACGCTCTGCGCACTGGCAGAGCGGCCGTTCAACATTACTGTTCAGACAAGGCGCTGTTTTCGTTCAAACTTTCTTCCAAAGCCTTCAGGAATAATCGATTCTGTTCTTTTGTTCCCGCAGTCACCCGTATGGAATCAGGGAAGCCGAGGGGCTCGCCGGAACGAACGATAAACCCTTTTCTCAGCAGCGAATCAAACATTGTGTTTCCTGGAATGCCGGTATCCATCAGCAGAAAGTTCGTCTGGGACGGAAGATAGGACAGACCGTGTGATTCGCAGAAACGTTCAAATTCATCCAGCGCTTCCCTGTTCTCTCTCCGGCAGCTTTCTACATAGTCCTGATCTTGCAAAGCGGCTGCAGCTGCTTTCTGCGCGATCGTTGTCGTATTAAATGGAGGCCGGATTGGGTCAAGTGCCTGTACGAGTTCTTTTGAACCTGCACCGTACCCGACCCGGAACGAAGCCAGCCCGTATGCTTTTGAAAAAGTACGGAGTACCATAAGATTCGGGTAGTCCTCCAATAAAGAAAGAGTGTCCGGATAGTCAGGCGCTGTAACGTATTCAATGTAGGCTTCGTCGGAAACGACGAGGACATCCGACGGCACCTGCTCTATGAAAGATTCGAATTCCTCTTTCGTTGTATACGTACCTGTAGGATTATTAGGATTGCACACCCAAATGATCCGGGTGTGTTCATCCACCCGTTCGAGCATCGCCGGAAGATCATGATACCCGTTTTTCAGAGGAACTTCTCTTATTTCAGCCCCTTCCACAACAGCATTATGTTTGTATTGGGAAAATGTGGGCGCTGCCATCACTGTGTTTGTTTCCGGTGTTAAAAGCGCACGGCACAACATCAGAATAACTTCATCGGATCCCGCACCGAAAATAAGCTGCGACGGATCTATATTCAGATGCACAGCTACTGCCGAGCGGAGCTCTGCCGCGTAGCCGTCCGGGTAAATTTCCGGATGGCCGGCAGCGTCGGCCGCAGCATCAGCCGCAGCCGGGGAAGGACCATGTGGGTTTTCATTGGATGCCAGTTTATGCACTTCAGAAAGACCAAGTTCCTGCTTTACCTCTTCCATCGGTTTGCCTGGTTTGTAAGGCTCCATACCGATAATTTGTGTTTTTACCTTCATCGTCATCTGCACCTTTCATCATTTCACAAAATCTTCTTTCTCTATCTTACGACGAAATGAGAGAGGACACAAACGATTTTACCGCATCAAGTGCTCTTGATCTCTCTTCCGGATTCTTGAAATGTTCCAGGTTCTCCTCCACTTTTTTCATAATTGCGCTTCCTACAATAACACCGTCACATACACCCTCCAGGCTTTGAACCTGGGCTGGATTGGATATTCCGAACCCAGCTGCGACCGGAACACTGCTGTTCTTTTTCACTTTTTCAATAAAGGAGTAAGCTTCCGGAGGAAAACTGTCTCTCGTCCCTGTCACGCCCAGACTCGATACGCAGTACAGAAACCCTTCTGCTTCCCCGGCGAGTTTTTCAATACGGTCTCCGGATGTCGGCGCAACAAGCGTTATGTTTACAAGTTCGTGTGCGGCGGCCATGTTATGGATTTCTCTGCTTTCTTCGTAAGGAAGATCAGGTATTAAAACACCGTCGCCGCCGTTTTCTTTTAATTCATCAAAAAAGTGCTGCTCCCCCATCTGCAGTACAGGATTGTAATAAGTAAAAGCGATTACGGGAATGGTCAGACCCCTCTGCCGCATAACCGGAATCAGCTCAACAGCACGCCGCAGACTCATATCGTTGTGCAAGGCGCGGGAGGCGGACCGCTGCAGAAGCGGCCCGTCAGCGAGCGGATCGGAATACGGAATACCGAGTTCAAGGATATGTGCGCCGGCTTCCTCAAGCTTCAGAGCGAGATCAATGGTCGTTTCCGGATCAGGGTCGCCTGCCATGATAAAAGGAATGAAGAGCGGGTATTCTGTCTGTTCCGCTGCTTTTTGCACTCTGGTTTTCTCCATCATTGGGTCTCCTTTTCCATGAATTCCTTAATGGAATGCACGTCTTTATCGCCTCGGCCCGAGAGACAGATCACGATGGATTGATCCTTTGACATCTGCTCTGCCTGCTGAAAAGCAAGGTGCAGGGCGTGCGCTGATTCCACGGCGGGAAGAATTCCTTCTTTTTTTGTTAAAAGGGTTAATGCATCCAGTGCTTCTTTATCCGTTACACCTTCATAGGTCACACGTCCTGATTCGGCTAAATGAGCATGCTCGGGTCCTATACCGGGATAATCAAGACCTGCCGAAATGGAATATGGTTCTATAATCTGACCGTTCTCATCCTGAATCAAATACGTGAGCGAACCATGAATAACACCTTTTGTTCCTTTGTTAATCGTGGCTGCATGTTTATCGGTGTGCATGCCCTCTCCGGCCGCTTCAGCACCGTAAAGCTTTACATCGTCATCAAGAAAAGGGTGGAACATTCCGATCGCATTACTGCCCCCGCCTACACAGGCGAAGACAGCGTCCGGAAGGGAGCCTGTTTTCTGCACTGTCTGTTCTCTTGTTTCGTCCCCTATAATTCTCTGAAAATCCCGTACCATTCTCGGATAGGGGTGAGGGCCGACAACGGAACCAATGAGATAAAATGTATCTTCCACGTTTGCCACCCAGTACCGTATCGCGTCATTGGTGGCATCCTTTAATGTTTTACTTCCGGAGTGCACCGGTACGACTTCCGCTCCAAGCAGTTCCATCCGAAAGACATTCAGCTCCTGTCTGCGTGTGTCTTCCTCCCCCATGAACACTTTGCACTCAAGGCCCATGGCAGCACATACCGTAGCCGTTGCAACACCGTGCTGTCCGGCACCTGTTTCGGCAACAATTTTTTTCTTTCCCATTCTCCTGGCAAGCAGAGCCTGTCCGATGGCATTGTTCAGTTTATGCGCCCCGGTGTGCAGGAGATCTTCTCGTTTCAGATAGACCGAAGCACCTCCGAGATAATGTGTGATTCGTTCCGCGTACGTCAGAGCTGTCGGTCTTCCTGCATACTCACGGAGTGTCTGGTGGTATTCATCCATAAACGATGGATCTTCCATCGCCTCGTCCAGCGCTTTCTCCAATTCCTCCAGGGCATACATCAACGTCTCCGGCACAAATTTACCGCCGAAATTTCCATATCTTCCTTTTTCATCGGGATACATGGTTTTCATTGCTGTTCAACCTCTTTTCCATTTCCATCACAAGGGATTTATCTTTTTTTCCTTCTTTTTCTATACCGCTCGATACGTCGACACCCCACGGTTGAAAGGAAAGCAGTTCGCCTGCGTTTTTGGGTGTCACTCCACCTGCAATCAATAAAGGGAGGCCGCGGTCTTTTCCAAATGAAACATAACGGGGGATGTGAGACCAGTCAAACCGCTGTCCGGTACCGCCCCGCGCTCCCTTCACTTTTGCATCTATAATGAAGCCGTCGGCCGTTCCGGTGTACTGCTCCATTTTCTCCAGGGTCTGTTCTTCATGAGGCACAGCCTTCCAGATTTCTTTTCCGGTGGATTGTTTGATATGTTCAAGATGATGAAGGGGTTCATCCCCGTGAAACTGAATAATATCCGGGTCCAGTATTTCCACCACCCGTTCTATTTCGGCTGCTTTTTCGTTGACAAATAACACGGCAATTTTCTTCCCGGGGAGCGGGCACGCGTCGAGCCATTTTTTTACGGATTCAGGAGTGACCCGCCGGCGGCTCTCTGCCATCACAAAGCCGGCAAAATCAGCACTTGATTCCGAGACCGCGATAACATCTTCCAGAGAGTGCAGACCGCAGAGTTTCAGCTTCGGTGCTGTCATTTCAGATCACTCCTCTCAGCTTTTTCAATGCGGTTTCCACATTGTCCTGACGCATCAGAGACTCCCCTACGAGAACGGCCCGGGCCCCTGTGTTCTGTACAAAGGCCATATCTTCAGGTGTGTAAATGCCGCTTTCACTAACCAGCAGGCTTTCCGGGGGAATCCGGGGGCTCAGTTCCTTCGTTACGTCAAGAGATGTTTCAAATGTTGTCAAATCCCTGTTGTTAATACCTATGAGCATCGGCTTAAACAACCCGAGCACAGCCTCCAGCTCCTCCAGAGAATGGCATTCCACTAGGACTTCCATTCCCTTTTCCACAGCCGCATGATACAAATCATGAAGCTTTTTCGGCTCAAGGGCGGCTGCAATCAGCAGTACGGCATCCGCCCCCATTCGTCTGCTTTCTTCAATCTGTACTTCCTCTATCATAAAATCTTTGCGGAGGACGGGCAATCCGGTTTTATGCTTCACTTCTGTTAAATAATCCCTGCTTCCCTGAAAATATGTTTCATCGGTTAATACGGAAAGGGCTGCCGCGCCGCCTTTTTCATACTGGCGGGCAATATCCGCGGGATCAAACGGAGAACGAATCAAACCTTTTGACGGCGATGCTTTTTTCACCTCGGCAATGACCTGCACCGCATCTGGATCCGCCCTCAATGCTTTTGTCAGGGAATATTTCGTAACCGGTGCCTCCTCCGGCATCGTCAGTGTCTTTAGTTCATCTCTTTTGGTATCAAGAATTCGATGAAGCATGATTTGCATCCACCCCGCTCTGCTGCAGATTATTCAAGTGCTGCATGACCGTGCCGTTATCGATCACTTCTGCAGCAAGCACAGCCCCTTCTTCAAGCGTACGGCACTGACCTGCTGTATAAAGACCCGCTGCCATATTCATGAGCAGAATATCTCTGGAAGCCCCGTACTTTCCGCCTTTTAGTACAGATCGAATGAGTGCAGCACTTTCCTGTACATTCTGCACTTGTGCGTCTTTAACCGGTGACGTGCGGAGTCCGAAATCTTCAGGACTAACGGTATATTCTTTCACTTCACCGTCCCGCAGTTCCGCTGCATACGTTATGCCGGCGGTCGTAATTTCATCCATTCCGTCACTGCCTGTCACAAAAAGCGCCCGCTCAGCACCAAGTCTGTTTAATACTTCTGCCATTTTTCTACCGTAGTCTTTGTCGAACACCCCGATGACCTGGGCACGCGCTCCGGCCGGGTTCGTGAGTGGTCCAAGGAGGTTAAAAATAGTTCGGAATCCGATTTCTTTTCTCGGTGTGACGGCATGCTTCATCGATGTATGGTATAAAGGAGCAAACAAAAATGCCAGATGGTGCCGCCGCAATGACTCTGCCGCTGTTTCCGGGGTCGTCTGCACAGGGATCCCGAGGGCTTCCAGAACGTCGGCACTGCCGCTTTTTGAAGATACCGACCGATTTCCGTGCTTGGCTACAGGAACACCCAGCGAAGATAAGCCGATGGCGGATGCTGTCGATATATTGTAAGTGGAGCTCATATCGCCTCCGGTGCCGCACGTATCTATAACGTATTCTTCCTCATGCTTCATCGGTATGACATGACTCCGCATAGAAGCTGCAAAGCCGGTCATTTCCTCCACTGTTTCCCCGCGGTAGCGAAGCACCGTTAAAAGGCTTGCGATCTGACTTTCTGTAGCCCGACCTTCCATAATTTCGTCCATTGCTTCTTCTGCCTGTTTCTCCGATAGGCTTTTGCCTTCCATACATGTCTTTAATATCTCTTTAAACATGATGATTGTCCCCCTTTTCCGAAAAAACCGCTTCTGCCGCTTCAACCGCCCTAAGCAGAGCTGCTGCTTTATTCTGTGTTTCCTCGTACTCTTTTTCTGGCACAGAATCCGCTACAATGCCTGCACCAGCCTGTATCTTTGCTTTGCCGTTTTCAACAACCATGGTTCGGATGGAAATACAGGAATCAATATTGCCGTCATACCCGAGATAACAGACTGCACCCGAATAAATGCCGCGGCGGTGCGGCTCCAGACTTTTGAGTATTTCCATCGCACGGAATTTCGGCGCTCCTGAAACGGTTCCTGCGGGAAAAGACGCCTGCAGCGCTTCAATAGGCGTTATTTCTTTTTTGAGCTCCCCGGTTACTTTGGAAATGATGTGCATAACATGGGAAAACTTCCCTATATCCAGCAGGACCGGCGTTTGTACCGATCCGTACTCTGCAACTCTTCCCGCGTCATTTCTGGCCAGATCAACAAGCATGTAATGTTCGGCGCGTTCCTTCTCGTCCTGAAGGAGCTCGCGGGTCAATTCTTCATCCTCTTCCACGGAACGCCCCCTCTTTCTTGTTCCGGCGATAGGATGGATTTCAATACGGCGGTCCTGCACCTGAACAAGTCTTTCCGGTGAGCTGCCGACCACTTCTTTTTCCCCAAGCTTCAAATAAAACAAGTACGGGGAAGGATTGATCATCCGGAGTGCCCGGTAGATATCAAAAGCTTCAACGGATACTGTCCGCTCAAAGCGCTGGGACAGAACAGCCTGAAAAATGTCGCCTGCATTTATATATTCTTTGATGCGTTCGACATCCTGTTCGAATTTTTCTTTCGGGTAGTACGAGTATACCTTTGAAAAATCAGCTTCGGCCTTTTTCCCAAGGGGATCCTGAAGAGAGCCGGTCGTCCGGCCCCCTGTTGTCAAAACATCCAAAAGCTGCTTCACCCCGGCAGCCGCATGGTCATATCTTTCGGACAGGGAAACATCTGTATCTTTGTTGTAATGGATAAATGTCAGTTCCCTGTTTTCATGATCCATGGCTATAATCGTTTCACAAAACTGCAGGGTGACATGATCTTCCCGGGGATCGTCTTCTTCCCTTTGAAGATCGGGTTCAAAATCTTCGATGCTGTCATACGGAATGACACCAACAGCACCGCCCAGAAAAGGAATATCAACTTCCGGCGGAGCGGGCGCAAGATACTGGATTGCTTCGTCAAAGAGAACCGAAAGCGAAGTGTTTTCCTTCAGGAGCGCTCCTTTTTCATCAGCAAACGCATAGCTGCCACCGTGGTCCGTAATGGTAAATTGAGGATGCAGTCCAATAAAAGAATACCTGGACCACGGGGAAGCTTCATCTTTACTTTCCAGCAGAAAGACCGCTTCTTCCTGAAACTTCTGAAACACTTCTATCGGGGTCAGAGTATCGGTAAAAAATGTACGGACATAGGGAATCATACTGTAGTTTTGTGCCTGTTTACAAAATGTTGAAAATGATGTCTCGGACATGTGCTCACCTCTTTACGTATTGGAAGAAGAGAGCGGGCAGGAGTAAAGCGCGTGAGGCGGCTCACACGGAAACCGCCGCTGCATATAGACGGGGAAGGGTATAATCATTTAAAAAGCCTGAAACAGCGCTGTTTCAGGCACACGTATCCAATCCATGCTCTGCTGCGCTCATCTCTGCTATTCTCATCACTCTCTGCTCTACTCTTCTCATGTACTGGCTATTCTAATCTACTTTCATCTTACCGGGTGCCTTTTCGTTTTGTCAACTCTAAATCCGGACGAAGGCTGACTGCGTCATTTAAGTAAACATGATTGACTTCCTGCTGCACAGCTTCGGTCTCTGCCGTCATCATCACCCGTATACAGAGCGGCAGACTGTCCGGAACCGGAATTTCCCGGGCACACATGACCGGTACAAACTGCCACCCATCAATTAATCTTGTCGCTTTTGCCGGAAACGCCGCATCGAGGTCCTCCGTTACCGTAAACCATATGTGGGAGACCTTCTCAGAGGAAATATTGTTTTCCTTGATCATTTTTTCCAAAAGTCGTTTTGTGCTGCTTACAATCTGTTCTTCGGTATTTTTCTTCACCGTCGTCGCTCCGCGTACTCCTCTAATCATCTCAGTATTCCCCCTTTTTCATTTCCGACAGCAGATGAAGGATATCGCGTTCCTCCACATTTGCAAGAAATGGTTTCCCCGGGGAGGCAGCCAGTACGAACGTCAATTCACCGGCTCGTGCTTTTTTATCACTTTTCATCGTTTCAACGAGTGCAGCCGGTTCAAAAGCAGCCGGTGCTTCCACCGGGTACCCGAGTGTTTTAAACCACGCGGTCTCCGCCGCGGTATCCCACTCTGAATACTGAAGATAATTGCTTACCTTCATCGCAAAAATCATTCCTGCTGCCACAGCTTCCCCGTGGGTTAAGTCTTTGTAACCCGATGCTTTTTCCAGAGCGTGGCCGAGCGTGTGACCGAAATTAAGAAATGCGCGCACCCCTGCTTCGCGTTCATCTTCTTTGACTATATCTGCTTTAACGGTCATGGATTGTTTCAGAAACTGTTTCAGGGAGCCTTTTTTCATATCCTCCGTGTTTTGAACATCCATCCTGAGGCGGGCCAGGAGATCCGGGTCTTTAATGACGCCATGCTTAATCATCTCGGCAAACCCGGAACGCCATTCCTTGTCAGGAAGAGAAGCAAGCGTATCTGTGTCATACAACACGGCTTCGGGCTGATGAAATGCTCCGATAAGATTTTTTCCGAGAGGATGGTTAATGCCTGTCTTTCCTCCCACACTGCTGTCCTGGGCAAGCAGGGTTGTAGGTATCTGCACAAAGGATATTCCTCTCATATATGTAGCAGCAGCAAACCCTGCCAGATCACCAACCATTCCGCCGCCAAGAGCCACAATGACAGAATGCCGGTCGAGGCGGGCATTGATACAGGCTGTCATTACCTGCTCGTACCCTTCCAGCGATTTGGAGTGTTCTCCTGCCTCTAGCGTGTGAAGTTGAACCGGAAGCAGCGGTTCCAGTGAAGAAAGCACTGTTTCTGCATAAAGCGGTGCTGTATTGGAATCACTGATGATCAGCGCCCGGCTCTTTCCTTCAAGTACAGAGGCCAGAAGGTCTGCACTTCGGTGAAGCAGGCCTTCTCCTATATATACCGGGTACTCCCTGCTTGACGTATCAATAATCAACTGCTCCACTAAAAATCCCTCGCCCATTCTTTATGCTGCTCTACCGCCTGCTTTACAGCGTCCACTCTGTCGGAACCGAACATATCCAGAACGGCAGCGGCTACTTCAAATGAAATGACGTTCTCCATCACAACCGAGGCTGCCGGCACGGCGCAGCTGTCCGAACGTTCGATGCTTGCGTTGAAAGGTTCCTTCGTCTCAATATCAACGCTCTGCAGAGGTTTATACAATGTCGGAATAGGTTTCATGACCCCTTGGATGATGACCGGCATACCATTGGTCATTCCACCTTCAAATCCACCCAGGTTATTCGTTTTGCGGTAATAACCGGTGCCGGCATCCCAGGCTATCTCGTCATGCACCTGGCTTCCCGGCATGCCTGCTGCATCAAAACCGATGCCGACCTCAACGCCTTTAAACGCGTTAATGCTGACGACTGCTCCTGCTATTTTGGAATCGAGCTTTCTGTCATATTGAACGTGGCTCCCCATTCCAACCGGCACTCCACTGATTACAGTCTGCACGACACCGCCGATGGAATCACCGTTTGCTTTCGCATCATCAATCGCCTGTTTCATTTTTTCTTCCACTTCCTGATCAAGACAGCGCACCGGGGAGGCTTCCGACCGTTCCTTGAGATCCAGCATGTTTTCGTATTCTACATTTTCCGCTTCGATCCCCCCGATTTCAAGGACCTGTCCTCCAACATCCATTCCGAGCGTATGAAGGACTTTTTTGGCAAGAGCTCCCGCGCATACGCGGGATGTCGTCTCCCGGGCCGAGGAACGTTCAAGTACATTGCGGAGGTCACGGTGTCCGTATTTAACAGCGCCGTTCAAGTCAGCGTGTCCGGGTCTCGGACGGCTGATCCGGCGTTTTACGTTCTGCTCTTCCTCCTCGGATAAAGGAGCCGTTCCCATAATACCTGTCCAGGACTGATAGTCTTTGTTTTCCACTACCATCGTAATAGGGGCTCCCGTCGTACGTCCGTGACGAACGCCGCTCATAAACTGTACCTTGTCCTTTTCAATCTGCATGCGCCGGCCGCGGCCGTAACCACCCTGGCGGCGCCGGAGTTCTTTGTTTATATCTTCTTCCAAAAGCTCCATACCCGCCGGCACGCCTTCGACAATCGTTGTTAACTGGGGACCGTGCGATTCTCCAGCTGTTAAGTATCTCATGTCCGCATTCCACTCCTTCTTCCGTATTCTCTCTTTCGTGCTTTTATGCATTAAATGATAACATATTTACAGACGCTTGTGTCGGGAAATAAACACACGTTTCATGCTTTTAAATGTCTTTTGTTTTCTTATAAAAAAATGTATCTTCGGTTGCAAATCCGAACTGTTCCGGGTTGAAGATCTGCTCTGTGCTTCCGACAAAAAGAATGCCGCCTGGTTTCAGCGCTCTGTTAAATTTCCTGTAAATCTCCCGTTTCGCCTCGTCGGTGAAATATATCAGAACATTGCGGCATATGATGATATCAAAGCCGGTTTCATATGTATCAGCAAGCAGATTATGCTTTTGGAACGTTACGTTACGTTTAACATCATCTGTGATGCGGCAGCCTGTTTCCTCCTGATGAAAATACCGGTTAATCACTGGCTTGGAAAGCTCTTTCAGCGCCCTTTCCGTGTAGAATCCTGTTTCCGCCCGTTTTAAGATGACATCATCAATATCGGTAGCTGTAATGCTGTAATCCTTCACCGCACTGCTTTCTTTCAGCATTATCGACATCGTATAAGGCTCTTCTCCTGTTGAACAGGCAGCCGACCATACTTTCAGGTGCGAAGACTGTTTCAAAAGGCGGGGCAGAATAACATCGCTCAGGACCTCCCAGCGTTTTGAATTACGGTAAAATTCAGATACATTTATCGTCATGCGCTCCAGGAACTTTTCCAGCACAGATTCATCTTTACTGATGCCTCTGTTAAAAAAATCATAGAAGCTTTGATATCCACGTTTCTCATAAAACGACGTCAGACGCCGCTTCATCTGCGCTTCTTTATAAAGCGACAAATCAATCCCTGTTTTTGTTTTCACATCCCTCTTAAAGCGCTCGTAATCCGATTCTGTTCCGGTACGGATTTTCTCTTCATTTTCACTCATATAGGTGCCCTCTTTCACTTTCTGAATCATGCTGTTATTGTATCATGACATACAGTAGGTGAATAGTCCGCAAAAAAGAGCCTGCTCCTGTCTTTCTTACAAAAAAAAGAACACCTTTTCACATAAAAAGGTGCTCCTCTGTAAATTTTTATACCCAATCTGTAACATTCTTCTCGTAAGACTGGATTTCGCTTTTGTCAAAAAACAGGTCAATTTCACGTGCTGCGCTTTCCTGGGAATCAGATCCATGAATGACGTTCATTCCGACCTGTACGGCGTAATCACCGCGGATGGTACCAGGAGCAGCTTCGGCGGGGTTGGTTGTCCCCATCATTTTGCGGGCTTCGGCGATGACGTTCTCCCCTTCCCAGACCATCGCAAACACGGGGCCGGACGTGATAAACGATATCAGGCTGTCAAAAAACGGCTTGTCCTTTAATTCATCATAATGTTTTTCCGCCATTTCTCCCGGGATGGTCATTAACTTTGCTGCTGCCAGGGTGTAGCCCTTGTTTTCAAAGCGCTGCACGATGTCCCCGACAAGATTCCGCTGTACGCCGTCCGGTTTCACCATAATAAACGACTGTTCCATCTTCATCCCTCTTTCTTATGTAATCGTTTTCTGAACCCGTCTGATTATATCAAACACTGAAAGCGTTAGCAACTTCTATTACATAAGGTCTTCAGCTGTTCCGGCTTCCGATATAAGAGGCAATATCCAGAAGGGATTTTTTGGCTGAAATATCCTCCAGACCGTCCAGGGAACGAAATGCCTTCTCCAAATACTGTCTACTGAGGGTTTTGGAATATTCAATGCCGCCGGAGTGGTTGATCATATCCAGAAGCGGAGAAATATCTCCGGGATCATCCCCTGATGTTCCGATAATATGGTTGATTTCTTCCCGGCAGAACGAGTCATGATGCATCGCATACAAAGCCGGGAGGGTTACGTTTCCCTGACGGAGATCGCCTCCGGCCGGTTTACCCAGTTCTTTTTCCGTCCCCGTAAAATCAAGGATATCATCAATGATCTGATAGGACATGCCAACGTTATATCCATAATAATAGAGACGATTTTGATCTTCACGTGACGCTCCTGCACTGATGGCCCCCAGCTGACAGCTTACTGCTATCAAAAGCGCGGTTTTACGCTTGATGCGGCGCAGATAGGTTTTGAAGTTCTGATCCCAGTTATATTGATCACGTATCTGCTCTATTTCTCCCAGACACATTTCCATCATCGCATTGGAAATCACCCGGTGAATCGTTTCATTCTCAAAAAACGAAGCTTTTTCAATCGCTTTTGCAAAAATGTAATCCCCTGTGTACATCGCCACCCGGTTGTCCCATCTCGCCTTAATCGTTTTACTGCCCCGGCGCAGATCCGCATCATCGATGACATCATCGTGAACGAGAGATGCCATATGAATCAACTCAAGAGCTGCAGCAATATATTTAACCCGGTCAATCTCGTACTGTCCAAATTTTGCGCTAAGCAGCACAAATACCGGCCGGATCCGCTTTCCTCCTGAATGAAGGAGGTGCAAAGACGCTTCCTGAAGTACCGGATGATCAGCTTCCACAGCACGTTCAAGTTCTGATTCTATTTTTTTTATATCCGGTTTGAGAAACATGTACAGATCGGCCAACTTCATGATATTCACCTTCAAAATAAGTATTGCACCTCGTTTCCAGCTGCCCATAACTGAATATGGTTTACGGGGTTCTTCAAAAAACCGTATTTGTACAGAAGTTCAAAATAATAAAGCAGTCCTTCTTTTTCTTTTTCCCGAAAATCATAATGCAGCCCGCGGAAGTAGTCATCCCAGAATAAAAGGCTTCCGCCATGTTCCTGCTGCACCTCCTGCACCATCTGTTCAAAGCAGCTGTGCAGTGAAAGAGCTTTGCTGTAATGAAAGGCTTTGAAAAGAGTTTTTATCATGTTCTGGTCGTTTTCGGCAGCCGCGTTCCTGATAGCAAACACTGCATACGTCATCGGGAGTCCGGTATGTTGGTACCACAGCTCACCCAGATCATAGCAGAATAAAGATTGATCCGGCTTCCATGATTCACGGATCGCATCATCTCCTATTAATAAAAAGGCATCATGTTCCATTTTCATTGATTCCGGATCAGGATACATCGTCTCATAATCAATACGTGTTAAACCATAAAATTCTGCGAGAATAATTTTCAGCAGGTGGACAGAGGTCGCGCTCGAAGAGGTTAAAGCAATCGAACTTCCTTCAAGCTTATCAATCTCTTTTTTCGAAAAAAAGAGAATGGAACCTACTTTTCCATAGGAAGAAACGGATAAGTCCGGAAGCAGCTCCAGATCATCAGCATTCTCCCCGTAGGCAAAGGAGGAAATACCTGCTGCATCAATCGACCCCTCTTTTATACCCGCATTCAGCTCGGCAGGTACCTTTGGGTAAAATAAGCATCCCCGGCTTTCCAGTTCCCTTTTATCAAGAAAATGAAAAGCAGGAATAATATTGGTATAGGAGATTTCACCGATTCTAATGCTCACTTTTTCTGCCCCCATCTCGTAAATAAAGCGTGATTCACACCAAGACTGTCCAGAATTTTGCCGGCTACAAAATTAATCAGGTCGTCTTTTGTCTCTGGAAGATGATAAAAACCCGGCATGGCCGGTACAATCAGAGCTCCGTTTCTCTCTGCTTTTGACAGGTTTTCAAGATGAATACCGTGCAGCGGCGTCTCTCTTGGCACAAGAAGGAGCGGACGCTTCTCCTTGAGCTGCACATCCGCCGCCCTCTCAATTAAATTTCCAGATACGCCGTTTGCAATTTTGGACAATGTTCCCATGGAGCACGGGGAGACGATCATTCCATCGGTGTGATGAGAACCGCTTGCGATTGGAGCCTTGAAATCCTGCAGTTCGTGCATCATCCATTGATCATTTTCGTATCCGGCAAACAGCTGCCGCACACATTCCTCTCGATCCGTCGTATCAAGGAGCAGTTCTTCGCGGAAAACCTGCCATCCTGCCTCGCTTACCAAAAAATGAATGTAGTGTCCCTGCCTCAGCAGTTCTTCTGTGACACGGATGCCGTACACCGCTCCACTGGCACCGGTGATCGCTACAGTAAATGTTTTTACAGTCATAACAGCATGTCCCCAATTGTGAAAAACAGCATAACAAAGCTGATGACGCCATTCATCGGAAAGAAGGCAACTCCCACTCTGGACAGGTCATTGGGTTTCACAATAGAGTGTTCATATGTCATCACAAGCCCGGCAATCAGAACTCCTGCCAGATAGACCCAGGAAAGCGGAGAAAGAAAATGCAGAGTGAGTAACGCAAGAAAACTAATGCAGTGAAAAAGTCTGGCTGTCATCAAAGCTTTTGGAACGCCGAACCGGGAAGGAATCGAATAAATGCCTTCTTCGTCATCATGCTCTTTATCCTGGGTGGCGTAAATAACATCAAAGCCCGCAATCCAGAATGCTACAGCAAGAAAAAGCAGTAATGCTTCCGGACGAAGAGTCCCGGTTGCACCGACCCATCCTCCGAGCGGGGCGATGGCTATCGTCACACCGAGAAAGACGTGACAAAGCCAGGTGAACCGCTTTGTGTAAGAATAAAATGTTAAAAAGAATACAGCAGCCGGAAGAAGATAAACCGACAACATATTAAGCTGAAAGGCCGCGATCAATAAAACGAGCAGGGAAGCGGCGGTAAACAGGATGCTTTGAGTCATGGAAATCAACCCGGCCGGGATCGCGCGCCCTGCTGTGCGCGGGTTCCGTTTGTCGATGCGGGCATCAATCACACGGTTCATCGTCATGGCAGCACTTCTCGCCCCCACCATGGCAAGGGTGATCCATACCCATTCCATAATGGAAGGCCATGTCCCTTCCACCATTAAACTTCCAAGTACCGCCCCGAGAAAAGCAAACGGAAGGGCGAATACGGTATGCTCAAATTTGATCATTTCAAGTATGATTTTTATTTTTTTCATTTATGTACTTCCTTTCCAATACTTCAGCCGCTTTTCCATGCCGAATGGGCGGCAGCGGTTCCCATCGCAAACGATGTCACATCCACTTTACGGAATCCCGCGTCTGCAAACATGAGCGTAAGGAGATTCTTGTCAGGAAAGGCGGCGGTTGATTCCTGAAGCCAGGAATATTCCTCGTAATTTCCGGCAACAAGTTTCCCGAGATAAGGCATCATATAGCTGAAATATATGGAATACAGCCGCTTGAAACAGCTGTTTTCAGGAGTCGATGTCTCAAGACAGACCGCCTGTCCTCCTTTTTTAAGGACTCTGTACATTTCGCGCAGCACCGTTGGATAATCCGCAGCGTTACGCAGTCCAAAACCAATCGTAACATAATCGAACGATTCATCGGGAAATGGCAGATCCATCACATTCGCCTGAAGCAGTTCAACCTGGGAAAGTCCTTTTTGCTCTATCTTTTCCTGCCCGGTTTGAAGCATACCGGCGCTGAAATCAACTCCTGTCACACTGCCGGAACTTCCAGCTGCTTCTGCAAGATCCATCGTCCATTCCGCTGTACCACAGCAAAGATCCAGTACTACAGCACCTTGTTTCACATTCAGCGCCCCCATCGTTTTTTTTCTCCACGATTTATGAAGACGAAAGCTTATTACCGAGTTCATCAGGTCGTATTTATGGTGTATGGTTTCAAATACTTCATGTACTCGTTCTTCTTTTGTTCTATTCATGGAATCCCTGCCCCCGTTACTTCATCTCTGCTTTTATAAAATCGCGGGACCATGTTGTCAGCACACTAAAGAGCAGCTCGTTTTTGACGGAGGTTGTTGTATGTAGTTTTTGATACAGCTCTTTTTGCAGCCTCGCGATATGACGGGTCAACCACTTTTCAACACTTTGTGCCGGCCACGGACCGAGCCGTTCTCTTCCGCCTTCCAAAAACGCATGGATGGACTCCGCCGGCGCCGAAAGATCATAGGTTTCTTTTGGTTTCCGTTCATGAACAAGCCGCTTTAACAGAAAAAAAGTTTCGGCGAGCGAACCGGTCTCCGGCTTCTGATAAAACGAAGCAATATTATTTAAAAAAGCACCTTCCACTAACGCCATCCGGGAAAGAAGCACTTCTTCGCTTTCATTTTCACAGAAATGAAGGCTCATTTTTTCTTCGTTGATTTTTTGAATAGCATCACTGAACACTGGTATTACCTTGGCATGAACATCTCTATCAAGCATGCTGTGGTACAGGCTGCTGAAAAAATCACCGGCCAGAACGGTCAGCTGTCGGGGCTTTTTATCGAGAAGTACTTCCTGACTTCCGGTTTCCACCTTTTCATGGGTGATAAAGGCCGCCTGAACCAAAAGAGCCGATAATATCTGTTCTCTTTGTGCATCTGCAGAAAGAGAAGAATCCGAGAGCAGCTCCATCATAAACAAAATATAATCATATTCGATACCGGCCTCTTCGATATATTCTTTTAAATATGGATGACTTGTCAGCTGCTTAAATTCGTGTTCAATTTTCTGCACCTCTGCATTTTCATACAGCTCTTTCATACGTGAGAGGCCCCCGATCTATTAAAAATTTCCGCCGTGCTATTCTTCTGTTCTCAACTCGCCGTGACTAGTCTGAATCACAGCTTTTCCTCTGACTTTCACCGCGGAGGTGTGTTCAGTAAACTGGGCAATCATTACTTCACCCCGGTCCAGCTTCTCCGAGTGATGGAATCTGGTGTCGGTTCCCCGGGTCAAGCCGATAACATGTACTCCGTCTTCTTCGGCCTTAATAACACAAAAATCATCAGACGCCATGTTCTTCCCTCCTCTGTTATGAACGGTTAATAAGTGTCAGCACTTCCGCCCTTGATGCTTCATCATTTTCAAATGATCCCCGGACCGCTGATGTGACCGTTTCGGTACCCGGTTTCTGGATTCCGCGCATGGTCATACACATATGCTCAGCTTCCACTACGACAATTACACCATGGGGTGTCAGTGTTTCCAGAATACTGTCGGCTACCGTGGATGTAATTCTTTCCTGCAGCTGCGGTCTTTTCGCCACTGTTTCCACTGTTCTTGCCAGTTTACTTAACCCAGTAACCTGTCCTTCTTTTGGTATGTAACCGACATGGGCTTTTCCGTAGAATGGAACAAGATGATGCTCACACATCGAGTAGAACGGAATATCTCTCACAAGAACGAGCTCTTCATGTTCTTCTCCAAATACGGTTTGAAGGTGTTCAGCCGGATCCTGCGACAAACCCTGAAAGACTTCCTCGTACATTCTGGCTACCCTTTTCGGGGTATCCAGAAGACCATCCCGGTCTGGATTTTCCCCGACGGCCTCCAAAATGGAATAAACTGCTTTCTCTATTTTATCGTGATTAACGTCAGACACTCCCTTTTTCCCCCTGTCTCCACTTAATATGACCTTTGAAAAATTTTAGCATAAGGGTATGTAGAAAGCAAAGAATCAAGATTTTTATTTACAATAATAATATTATGTAAATTATATGAGACAGTAAGTTTCAACACGATAAAAAATGCTCCCGATTATCATAAAAGATAGTCGGAAGCATGTTGCCCAGGGCTTGGAAATGTACAAAGCCCCTTAACGAGCCATCAGCTTTTCTGCAGTCCACTTTTTACCAATCATGCAGCCGTTTCACTCTCATACCGCATCTTTTACAGTATGATCGCAATCAACCCTCCGGATCCCTCATTGATGATCCGCTCCAATGTTTCTTTCAATTTGTAGCGGGCATTTTCCGGCATTAAAGACAATTTAGCCTGTATTCCTTCGCGCACTATAGAGTTAAGGGAGCGCCCGAAAATGTCCGAATTCCAGATGGACAATGGATTCTCTTCAAAGTCCTGCATGAGATAACGGACAAGTTCTTCACTCTGCTTTTCCGTCCCGATAATCGGAGCAAATTCAGATTCAACGTCCACTTTAATCATATGAATGGACGGCGCCACCGCTTTCAGTCTCACTCCAAAACGCGATCCCTGTTTAATAATTTCCGGTTCATCAAGGCTCATGTCGGTTAAAGCAGGAGCTGCGATGCCGTACCCTGTTTGTTTCACCATTTTCAATGCTTCGCTCACTTGATCATACTCTTGTTTGGCATGAGAAAAATCCTGCATCAAATGGAGCAGATGGTCTTTGCCTCTGATTTCCACCCCGACGACTTCTTTTAATATCTGGTCGTACAAGTGCTCCGGCGCATACAGATCAATTTCAGCAACGCCGCGTCCCATTTCAATGCCTGCCAGCCCTGCTTCTTCTATGAATTCAAAGTTTCCCGCAAACTGCTGGACCACTCTGTCTACATCCCGAAGCCTCTTAATGTCTTTTACCGTGTTGCGCACGGATTGTTCATATTCCTCACGAAGCCAGTGATTGTCCCGAAGCACCATCACCCAGCTCGGCAGATTTACGTTCACTTCATGAACCGGGAATTCAAAAAGCACTTCCCTTAATACGTTGTGAATATCGTGCTCTGTCATACTTTCTATGCTTAGAGCCAGTACCGGAACATCATGTTCTTCCATCAATTCCTGCCGAAGGGCCTCTGTTTGTGGATGGTGCGGCTGTACAGAGTTAATCACCATGATATAAGGCTTTCCTACTTCATTGAGTTCCTCCATGACCCTGTCTTCGGCTTCCACATAATCATCACGGGGGATGTCTCCAATTGTTCCGTCTGTTGTAATCACTACTCCAAGTGTTGAATGTTCCTGAATAACTTTCCGTGTACCGATTTCAGCTGCTTCCTGAAATGGAATTGGATCTTCGTACCACGGGGTATTAATCATACGGGGGCCGTTTTCATCCTCATACCCTTTTGCCCCTTCCACCGTATACCCGACACAATCAACGAGCCGTACATTCACTTCCAGGCCTTCTTCCACTTCAAGCGAGACAGCATTATTGGGCACAAACTTCGGTTCTGTCGTCATAATTGTACGTCCGGCTGCGCTTTGCGGCAGTTCATCCGTGGCCCTTGTTTTATCGACTTCACTTCCCATATTGGGAAGCACAACCAGCTCCATGAATTTTTTAATAAACGTGGATTTACCGGTACGGACGGCGCCGACAACTCCTAAATATATATCTCCTCCGGTCCGTTCTGCGATATCCTTGAAGATATCCACTTTTTCCACTGGATCCCCTCCTGTTCAATAAAATTCCGATACCGGTCTTACATGTATGACAATATATATCTATGATGAATACAATAAGTTATGCCTTGTTTATGTACAGAACCGCTGTAGAATATAGAACGAACAGGGAAGGAAGGCGTAAACCCGCAGCATAAAAAAAAGCACCCCGAAGGATGCTGTGAAGCACTGTTCTATTCATTTTTTTCCTTGAAAACCGGGTCCCCGTTTTCATTAATCGTATACGGGACAGAGTAAGCTGGTACAATAGGCGAATGACGGGCCAGAATGGTTCTGATATCATCTCCGGATTGCAGCTGATGTTCATATTCCTGCAGGGCGATATTCAGGTCTATTGCATAATCAATCCGCACTTCTCCTTGAGCATTAATCAGCATAGGCAGCGATGTATCAGCATGATAAGGGCTTTCCACTTTCATTTCGCCGCTGTAATCGAGACGCTCATTATCTATTTCAAATACTCCGGGGCCCACAGGTTCCTTTATTGGAGCATACTCATTGCTGTCGATATAACTGTTGACCGCCCGCTGCAGCTTCTGCACTTCATCCATAATGCTTAAATCAATGACTTTCACCGTCGGTTCTTCTTCGGGGGTAATAATAACATACCGGTACTTCCCACCGTTTTCAAAAGAATTTCCCGGCGGCTGCTGCATATAACGTGGTATTAATTCGTTGAATGAAATCTGGTATTTCTGATAGATGGGCGTGTCCGCTTCGACCGTTCGGATAGGCAGAACACCCGTATCTTTTTGATATTGTTCAACCGCCTGCTGCACTGATTGCAGCTGGGATTCATAAGGAACCTGATTCTCCGCACGCTCATCCTGGGGAAACAGACATCCCGATAACAGCAGCACTGCAGCTGCCATTGCGCCAATCAGCGGGATATACCGCTTCAATAGCTTTCACCTCTCTGTCGTCAGGGTTGTCCTGTAACAGCTTTTGTATCTACTCCGCAAGAGGTCCTCTTATGACAGTAACGAGTACAATTAATCCAGCCGTAACAAGAAATATAAAAGACACAGTTAAAACAAGAAACCGTAAGAATCCGGATAATTTATGGGATAAAACAGATAACGCTGCGGAAGCAAACATTAAAAAAATCCCGAAAAACGCAACCCACATACTTTGTAACGCCGTCATTACCCTGTCCTCCTTTTTCCAGACCATATTATAACACAACGATATCGGCCTATGGCACAATGGTGGAGAGCTGTGCGGTGACAAAATCATGAAAAACCAGCCGGTACCGGGGCGGAGTACGGCTGGTTCCAGCTATATTCTTCCCTTTTTCAGCACAGCCTTCCTTCTACTCTGTTTACTGTATTCATGAACGGATCTGTTGGAATGAGCATTCGCCTCTGAAACGGAAAGAAAATTTCTGTTTTTAACGACTGGACTGAAACCATTTACTTAAAGAAGCCAGGTCGAGTGGGATATCATTATTCATGACAGCCTTCACCAACTCATCTTCTTTCCGGGCGGATACGGATTTGCCGGCAAGAGCACCAACGTCCCTGATCACTTTACGGACTGTTTTCTCATCCTGGAAATCGGCTCCCTGCAGCGATTGGACAAGCTTCATGATATCTTCCTGCTTCACGTTCGTATTTTTTTCGATGTTATCAAACATTGAATCACTGTGCTTCATACAGCAGCCTCCCTTTCTCACGATTCACCCCATTCTATGCGGGGCAGGAAAGAGACGTGCTTTTCATTACCTGTCTGCCCCCGGGCCTTGACCTGAATTGTTCCATTTTTCCTGAAAATCAGGATCAAGCAGCAGGGACATGTTTTCTTCTTCATGTTTACGTTCTCTGGCCATCAACTGACGGACGGATTCTTCTGGTTTTTTTCCTTCAAACAGAACGTCATATAAAGCTTCTGTAATCGGCATTTCCACGTTCTGAGCGTCAGCGAGTCCGTGAACCGCTTTCGTTGTCCGAACGCCTTCAACAACCATCCCCATCTCTTCCAGCACGTCATCAAGATAAGCACCGCGGCCTAACTTTTCTCCAGCGCTGCGGTTCCGGCTGTGGCGGCTGAAACAGGTGACAATCAAATCTCCGAGACCGGAGAGACCATTAAACGTCAGAGGGCTTGCTCCAAGCGTCACCCCCAGCCGCGAAATTTCAGCAAGGCCCCGTGTCATAAACGCAGCCTTGGCGTTATCTCCAAAACCAAGTCCGTCAGTCATTCCAATTCCGAGCGCAATGATATTTTTTAAAGCGCCTCCGATTTCGACCCCGATGATATCCTGGTTCGTGTAAACGCGGAAATAGTTATTCATGAAAAGCCCCTGGACCTTTTCTGCGGACAGCTTATGACTGGAAGAAACGGTTACGGTCGTCGGCTGCTTATCACACACTTCCTCCGCGTGACTCGGTCCGGAGAGCACGGCAATATGATTCGAGGCAGTGCCGCTCAGTTCTTCTTCCATTACTTCAGAAATCCGTTTGGATGTGCCGGGCTCGATTCCTTTGGAAGCATGAATCAGTACTGTATCTTGCGAAAGAAACGAACGTAGATCTTTCATCATCTCCCGGACCGCTTTAGCCGGCACAACAAGCAGAATATAACCGGCATCCTCCGTGCATGTTCGAAGATCGGTGAAACCCTTCACCGTGCCGGGCAGATGAAATCCGGGAAGATATTGCTCATTTGTGTGATGTTGATTGATTTCTTCAGCTTGATCTTCTCTTCTGGTCCATAAGTGGACGTCCTGCCCGTTATCAGCAAGAACGGACGCCAAAGCTGTTCCCCAGCTTCCCGCTCCAATGACTGCAACCTTCTCCGCCATATTTGCCCGCCTTTCTTATCAGGATACTTTACTGCCTATCTTATGTTCGTTTCCTTTTATCAGCCGTTTAATATTGCTGCGGTGTTTCCAGACCGCCAGCACACCGATGACGGCTGTCAGATAGAAATAGGGAGACGGATGATCATAATGGAAATTAGTCAGGATAATCACTACAGGAGTAACAACAGCAAAAATGAGAGACCCCAGAGATACGTACCGTGTAAACACAATCGACAGTATAGCTGCGATCCCAACGTAAACCGCCGGGAAGAATACGAGGCTTGCTACAACACCAATGGTGGCAGCCACTCCTTTTCCGCCTTTAAAACCATAGTAAACAGGCCAGTTGTGACCGGCAATCGCGGCCGCGCCGGCAAGTGCCGAAGCCATTCCCTCCACTTCACCAAACGCTGTCCACACTGGAAAAAAGTCTGTTATCTCAAGCAGTCGTGCTATCCAGACCGCGGCCACTCCTTTTAACACATCAAGAGAAAGAACCGTAATGGCTGGACCTTTTCCAAGCACCCTCAGTATGTTTGTCGCACCCGCATTACCACTCCCGTGCTGGCGGATATCTATTTTTTTTACGTTCCACGCGATAACATAACTGAAACTGATCGAACCTAGAAGATAAGCGATCACAATTGAAAAAATAAGTTCCACTTGAATTCTCCTTTAAATGAGAAAATAATACCGGCTAATCGCTTTTCTTTCTTGCGATAATCTTTATCGGGGTGCCTTCAAAATGAAAGGCTTCTCTCAGCCTGTTCTCCAAATAGCGGTGATACGAAAAATGAAGAAGATCAGGGTCATTAACAAATAAAACGATGGTCGGCGGTCCAACCGCAACCTGGGTTGCATAATTGATACGCAGGCGTCTGACTCCATCAGTCGGTGTCGGATTCATAATGACAGCATCAACAATGACATCATTGAGCACATTGGTCGGCACCCGCAGGTTATGATTGTCGGCTGCTTCTTTCACCACGGGCAGCAGGTGCTGCATGCGCTGTTTTGTAACGGCTGAAAGAAAAAGAACCGGCGCATACGGCAGAAACTGAAATCCCTCACGAATATCGTCGGTGAAACGGGACATGGTTTTATCATCTTTTTCAACGGCGTCCCATTTGTTTACGACCATCACGATGGCTCTTCCGGCGTCTTCAGCGTATCCGGCTATTTTTTTGTCCTGCTCGAGAATCCCTTCTTCTCCGTCGATGACCATCAAGACGACATCCGACCGCTCAATCGCACGGAGAGCTCTCATGACACTGTATTTTTCGGTATTTTCATACACTTTCCCCCGTTTTCGCATACCGGCCGTATCCATAACGGCATACTCCTGCCCGTCTCGTTCAAATACTGTATCGACAGCATCCCTTGTCGTTCCAGGCATATCACTGACTATGACGCGTTCTTCTCCCAGCACAGCATTAACCAGCGAAGATTTACCGACATTCGGCCGTCCTATGACTGCCATTCTAATCGTATCTTCTTCGTAGTCATCGCCTTCAACGGCGGGAAATTGGCGTACAACCGCATCCAGCATATCTCCCAGTCCAAGGCCGTGCGATCCTGATACAGGATAGACTTCACCAAATCCAAGGCGGTAGAAATCGTAAATGTCCATCTGCATCTCGAGGTTATCAATCTTGTTCACACCTACGACGACCGGTTTATCCGTCCGGAACAAAAGGGAGGCTACTTCTTCGTCTGCTCCTGTCACCCCGTCCCGGCCATTGACCAGAAATACAATGACATCCGCTTCTTCCAACGCGATTTCCGCCTGATGGCGCATCTGCTGAAATAACGATCCTCCGCCGACATCAATTCCGCCTGTATCAATAATATTAAACTCCTGATTCACCCATTCTGCTTTGCTGTACACTCGGTCCCTGGTCACACCAGGAACATCCTCCACAATCGCCAGTCTTTCCCCTGCCATTCGGTTAAAAATGGTGGACTTACCGACATTCGGCCGGCCGACGATTGCAACTACGGGTTTGGACATTGTGCTCTTTCCTTTCTTATCGTTCACATTATGTTACTTTGTTTTCTCTTCATTTTTCATTCTTTACTTAAAGACCCTGCAGATGGAAAAAAGTAGGACTATCCCTTATAATAACTGCATAAACAGCTTATTTATTGTAGCAGATGCAGACTTACCGGGGCAAACTGGATATCGTTACGTTTTCATTACGTTTCAGGATATTGGCCCCTTTTGTTGCCGCATCATAAATATGAATCACAAGAATCAGAAAAAGAATGATTTTTATCAGCGAAGGATCTCCAAGTATAACGTCTTCTGTTAACCTGCTGAGGTGAATCCGGCTGAGAATCTCTCCGGAAGAACAAGCCGTCACAGCTATGGACACACGCTCATGGAGAGAATTCCCGAATACCAAAAAAAGGACTGAAAAAATAGAAAGATAGGTGACGGAGTGTCCGAAAAGAAATACGACGGGTTCATACCATTCCGCCATTCTTACCGCAGCAAATAAAAAAGCAAAAGCTGCGGAAAAATAAAAAACTTTCCTTTTTCTATCGGACGGTATGAGAGGAAAAATGAGCAGCCCGCCGCCATACAGAAGCAAAAAGGCTGGGTGAATGACGATAGAAGCTGTCTGCCACTCCACAGGGAAAAGAACAATGGTAAGCAGCACAAAAGCGGCAGACGTGGTTCTGTATTTATTTTTCACGGCAAAAAACGTCTGTATCATCCATATGTACCATAGAATGAGTAAACATAGAATACTATTCATTATTTTTCCTTTTTTTCACCAGCATAACCATACTGAGCGCTTTTCAAACCGGAAAAAACATTTACCTGTGTATTGTCCGCCGGCTGTAGGCGGTTGTGTCAATACCTCGTTCCGTGAGCCATTCATTTGTTCTTCCTTCAATAACAATTGGCACCCTTTTCAATTCGGAGATGGTGGAGGCTCCTGTGGCGGTCATTACCATTTTCAACTCGTCCATGCATTGATGCAGAAATGCTTCGGCCTGCTTTTGACTTCCATTTTGCAGTGCTGATAGAACTGTACCTGCCAAAGCAGCTGCGTCCGCACCGAGGGCAATCGATTTCGCTGCTTCCACCCCGTTCCGGATTCCTCCGGACGCTGTTATGGAAAGGGTATTTCGAGCGGAGACTGCTTCTGCAATCGACGAGGCTGTAGGAATACCCCATTCATCAAAAAAAGAGAGGTGCTGTTTTCGCCGCTGGTTTTCAATCCGAGAGAAATTAGTGCCTCCGTGACCGCCTACATCCACAATCGCTGCCCCGGTGTATTCCAATGCTTTTATGTTCTCTGCGCTCATCCCAAATCCCGTTTCTTTTACAATGACCGGGATGTCGAGTGCCTGGACGGTTTGCTGTATACGATCCAAAGCCCCTCTGAAGTCACGGTCACCTTCAGGCATCACAAGCTCCTGAATAACATTCAGATGGATTTGAAGAGCATCGGCTTCAAGCATCTCCACAGCTTTCACTGCCTGCTCCGGTGTCAGTTCACTGCCCAGATTGGCGAACACACGGCCGTTTGGATGATTAGCACGCACCGTTTCAAACGTGTACCGCTCCCGTTCATCTTTTACAGCTCCCATCTGCGATCCCACTGCCATCGCTGCACCTGTTTCGGCAGCAGCCAGGGCCAGAGAACGATTAATGTATTCTGTCTCTGACCCACCACCGCCGGTCATCGCATTAATAATAAACGGCGAACTTAAAGAAAGTCCGCCGATCATTACAGATACATCGATTTCCGACAAAGAAGTTTCAGGTAAGCTGTTATGAACGAAACGGATGTCATCCAGACTGTTCCAGGAAGGCATTCCTGTAGATAAGGCGTATTGAATGTGATCCTTTTTTCGTTCAGACCTTGTCACGCTACCCGGCTCCTATTCTTTATACTTTTTAAGCTGGTCTCCAATCATATCTCCCAGGGAGAATCCGGCATGATCTTCCTCCGGTGCTTCATACTCTTCCTGAACTTTTTGATTAGGAGTATCTTCTCTTTCAAGTTCCCGTATACTGAGGGAGATACGTTGTTCAGCCGGATTAATATCCAGTATTTTCACGTTAACCGCCTGACCTTCTTCCAGCACTTCACTTGGTGTTCCGATATGGCGGTTGGCGATTTGGGAAATGTGGACAAGACCTTCCACGCCGGGAGCAACTTCAACAAAAGCTCCGAAGGATACGAGACGTTTAACCTGTCCTTCGATAATGTCGCCTGCTTCCATCTGGCCGTCAATTGTTGTCCATGGCCCGGGAAGGGTCTCTTTAATGGAAAGGGAAACCCGCTCGCTTTCCGAATCCACTGCAAGAATCTTGACATCAATTCCGTCGCCCTCATTCACGATTTCTCCAGGTGATTCCACTCTGTGATGGGCCATCTGGGAAATGTGAACCAGACCGTCCACGCCGCCGATATCTACAAAAGCGCCAAAATCAGTAAGACGCTGCACGGTGCCTTTTACAACATCTCCAACCTGAAGATTTTCCAGAAGCTCTTTCTTCTGTTGATCAGCTTCTTCATCCAGCACCGCCCGCTGGGAGAGAATGAGCTTGTTGTCTTCCGGATCAATTTCAGCTATTTTCAGGCGCAGGGTGCGGCCTTTATAGTCGCTGAAGTCCTCCACAAAGTGGCGTTCCACAAGAGAAGCAGGGATAAATCCACGGACGCCGAGATCAACAACCAGACCACCTTTTACTACTTCCGCTACTTCTGCTTCGATAATGTCGCCATTATTAAATTGCTCCTGGAGTTCTCCCCAGGCTTTATCAGCGAGTGCTGCACGGCGGGAAAGAACAAGTTCATCATCTTCAACTTTTGTCACCTTGCATTCCAGTTCATCATCCTCCTGCAGGATGTCATCCACTTTTTCCACGTGAAGACTGGACAACTCACTTATCGGAATAACAGCATCGACTTTATAACCTGCATCCGCATAAGCCTGTTTTTCTTCCACTTTGGTGATTTTCGCGTTTACGATATCACCAACATGCAGTTCATTCATTCCGGCCATTTCATTATTCATTTCGTCAACCATTGACTTCTGCCTCCTTCACTGTCCTCAGGGAACTTCAAACTAAATATTTTTAAATTCTTCCGGTAGAAAGAATTTGTTCCTGTGTTAACGCAGGTTATCACCTGCTTTGTTCCATATGTTCTTTTTTCAGACCACGGATCTGGTCCATGATCATCTCTGTGGTTTCCGCAGCATCCGCCTTTCTCTCACGCACAGAGTCCATATCCACCGGCGGCCCGTAAATGATTGTTACCCGGCCGAAAAGCTTATATGACCCGACGATGACAACAGGAACGACAGAGGCTTTCGAACGCAGGGCAAAAAAGCCTGAACCTGCAAGCCCGCTTCTGATTTCCCCTGTCGTACTTCTTGTACCCTCAGGAAAAAGACACAAAACATGTCCTTCATCAAGAAGTCCAAGCCCTTTCTTAAGCGCCCGGCGGTCACTGCTTCCACGTTTCACCGGAAATGCTCCAACTCTTGTCAGAACAGCATTTACCGGTTTTTTTTCAAACAGCTCCTCCTTCGCCATAAAGGTCATGGGGCGTGACATAAATGATCCAAGCAGGGTAGGGTCAAGATTACTGATGTGGTTCGAGCATAAAAGCACAGGACCAGTTTCCGGAATGTTTTCCCGGCCTATAACGCGGACTCTCATAAACAGAGAAAAAAACGTGCGGAATAATGCTCTCCCAATACGGTAAAGGCTCATACCTCATGAATCCTTTCCCCGGCCAGTTCGCATATCTCTGCCGCCGCCTCTTCAGCGGACAAGTCTGTCGTGTCAACCATGACAGCGTCATCAGCCTGGACGAGTGGAGAAATGTCTCTGCCCGCGTCTTTTTCATCCCGGATCTGAATGTCTTTCATCATCATCTGAAGGTCAGAAGATATCCCCTTTTCCACATTCTCAAGATGACGCCGTCTGGCCCGTTCTTCAACGGAGGCGGATAGAAAAACTTTCAACTCCGCGTCCGGAAGAACTGTAGTACCGATGTCACGACCGTCAAGAACAGCTCCACGGTTCTGTGCCAGTTCCTGCTGTTTTTTTACCATCTGTCTGCGCACTTCTTCGTGGGCCGAAACATCCGACACGGCAGCAGTTACATCATTGGAACGGATCGCAGAGGTTACTTCCTCTCCGTCTACGAATACCCTGTTACCGTCCGGCGATGGAAACAGTTCAATATCTGTCTTTTTTAATAACGCGGATATGCCTTCTTCATCCTTGATATCCACGTTATGATGAATAACATTCCAGGTTAACGCCCGATACATCGCACCGGTGTCGATGTAGACATATTGTAATTGTGAGGCTGCGGTTCTGGCCACTGTACTTTTCCCGGCCCCGGCAGGACCGTCAATTGCGATATTGATTTTGTTCATAGAGCACCTCGATGTTACAATATGTACTTCTTTGCTGTGCACAATGGATAGTACCATTGCTGGTGGTAACATTCTTAGATTATCATATCATAAAGCGTTGAACAAATCTAATGATTCCGGCTGTTTGTGTGTTTTCGTGCCTCAAGCTGCTGTTCGAAACAGTACTTGATAATCAGCTGTCTGTCTCCATCACTGATATTATTAAACCGCAGAGAGCATCTATCTTTGGCCGCACCTTGTGCCTCCATAATCCGTACGACACTACAGGAGAGATGCAGGTAGTGCATACTGCCCTCCAGCGTGTGCAGTATAACCCATGCGTTGATGATATCCTCCTGATTGAGTCCGTGTCCGGGCGGCAAAAGGAGAGCCATACCTCCTCCACTGATATCGATTGTGGAAGAAACAAACGGGACAGCCTCTGATTTCTGTGGATGTACAGCCGCATCAAGGGCTGTATTAATTCTGACATAATTTCTGCGTTGAACTCTGATGTAATGGTCTTTTCCGGGATCGGTCAACAGAATGGATCTTACCTGTCCCTTTTTTCTTCCCTTCACTTCTGTTTCAAATGTATATACTGCTTCATCTTTTCCAATAAACCAGGCATTGAGCTCCACCCCTTCCATAAAAAAACCGGTTCGTCCGGTTTCTGCATTAACAGGTGGATCCACAACAAAAAGGCCGTTATCATAATCAATCAGTTTACAACGGTAGGTTTTGACTTCCGAACGGCCCCGCTCCAGAGACGCATGTACCTCTTCGAGTTCAAGATGGATGGTATCACCGATATGTATCATATATTCCCCTCCCTGTCACGGCGCTTCTAGTAATAACGGGAAAAGAAGAAGCATTCAAGCTTCTTCTTTAAATGATTCCCATATTTCTCTTACATGGTATCATATACCGGTTCAGCGTGCTTCATTTTTTCCACTTTTTCTTCTTTGCCATTGCCGGCATTAATATAAATGGTATACGTGTCATTATTAATGGTCCCAAAAAACTCGTAGCAGAATACGTCATCACCGTCTTCCGTCTCAATAACCGCCTTCTGTCGTTCTTTCACTTCAACCTTTGGATTTATTTTCTCTTCGGCTTCCTCTTCGGTTATTGCCGGGCTCAGGGCGCCGCGTTCTTTTTTATTGATAAGATGTTCAGCTCCCTTAAAGCCGACAATTTCCCCGTCATCAAGTGCAGCCTCCACATAAACTGTCTCCGGATAAATCTTCACCCCATTGATGACCGGTGCGAACTGAAAAGCGCCAATGGTATCATACTGATTCCCTTCAATCATTTCCATATTCTTAAAACCATTCCGTTCCAGAAACGCGAGAGCTTTCTGTGAGGCTTTGTTCAAGCTGATCTCCTGCTCATCGACCGGCCTTGCCTGTAAGAACCAGAGAGGATGCCCGCCTTTTTTTGTCATGTCCATGTAAATAATATCTTCGCCTTCCGGTTCTTCCATCGTCATCGTATACCCTTCGTATGCTGAGCCCGGCTCAAGCTCTGATATTTCCACTTTCATGGAATCCGGAATGTGTAGAAACTGTTTTGCTTTTTTTGCAGCCTGTTCTTTGTTGAGTGGTTTCCCTTCTACTTTCTCAGCTATCTGCTTATCAGCAGCAGGATCGATCGGATCATCAGGAGCAGCGCCTGATTCTCTGAATCCTTTTGCCTTGTTGTCAATCGACTGAAAACCATTTGCAATGGAATTATCCATTGGACTTCCGTTTTCTGCCATCGTCTCTTCCGCTTTGGTCCATTTCAGCTGGTTTTTAAGGGAAGAAGCCTGTAATTTGCGCAGGTCATTTTTAATCTCGCCGGACTGCTCATAATACCGCTGAAGTTTATCATATTCCTTGTTGGACAACGGGGCTTGACCAAGGTCCCGCATCGTTGTCTCATAACTGAAATCACCTATTTTATTAAGCAGTTCTTCTGTATCATGAAGGGCCATCATACCAATTGGAAGCTGCCCTAATTCACTGCGTGCCATCTCAGAAATTCTCCACACCTCGGCCAGCGAACCTGACAGCTGATTCTTTGAGTTCATCGCAAGCGTTGTACCGACTTTATCCTGAAGTTCATCTAAATGAAAAGTCAAATCGTGAAAGGCGCGCTGATAGTTATTCTCGTTTTCGATTCGGAGTGCTTCATTCTGTTCTGCCTGGCCGGCCCCCCAAAATCCGGTACCGATTAAAGCCAGTCCCAGAACTCCTATAATAATGTTACGTACCACCGTATTTCACCTCCATTATTTACTGAACTTGTGCTTGCCTATTGTTTTTATCGTTTCCCGCCCGAAAATCCAGTCCGAGGTAGCTGTGACCGGGTTGTAATAATAAATCGCCCCTCCGGAAGGATCCTGACCGTTAACAGCATCCAACACAGCCTTGCGGGCCTGCTCATTTGGCTCCATATAAATCTGACCATCTGCTACAGCCGTGAAAGCCCTCGGTTCAAAAATGACCCCGGACGCAGTATTGGGAAAAGAAGAACTCTCCATACGGTTGATAATAACCGCTGCTACAGCGACCTGCCCTACATAAGGTTCGCCTCGCGCTTCACCGTAAACGGCATTGGACATAATTTGAATATCATTTTCAGAATAACCGTCAGGAACGTTCATGGCTTTTTGAATATCAGCCCGATTGGATTGATTTTCGTCCACACTGCCCCCATTACTGCTGTCTCCCTTCTGGTTATTCCGGTCTTTACCTGCCTGGCCGTTTCTCTGCGTATTCCGCTGATTTTGCTGGGGTCCGCCGTTTTCTTCTTTTTTCCGGGGCTGCTCTTGTTTCTTGCCGCCCTCTGCATTTCCTTTGGGTCCTTTTTCGATTTCATCGGGAGTGCCTCCGTAATGCGTGAAGTCTCTCCCCTCTTCAAGCGCCTTTTTAACAAATGCTTCATTGTACTTGGTTGATTTCTCAAGCATTGCTTTCATGTCCGGACCGACCATTCCATCAACATCCATTCCAAATTCATCTTGATAATTTCTTACCGACCAGTACGTGCCCCATCCAAACACACCATCTATCGTGCCTTCATAAAAACCGTTATACTGAAGTCTTGACTGAAGTTCCACTACATCATCACCGGAGGCACCTTTTTGAACAATCTGGTCGGAAAACGCTTCTGCCTGTCGGACGGGAAAGGCCGTCAAAATGATACCGACAAGCATTATTCCCGCTATCCGTTTCCGGGCTTTTTTGTTAGTCATTTCTATGCTGAACCCCCTTCTTTGCTGTCACTTCATGCCGGTTATGGTTATTTTCTTCCCACCTGCACTTTTTATACATCCCTATCCGACGTGTGAATCACGTATTTTATAAAATTGTTTCTTCACCATTTTCGCAGACACCTTTTCCACTACATGGGGAGGTTTACTTCCATTCAAACTCAACCTCCGATTTTTCCTTCGTCCTTTACTATTAAAAAACTCCCTCTGTTATAACAGAAGGAGTCGTTCTTACAGCTGCTGGAGCTTTTTTATGTTTTATTATTTTTTCCGCGTACGTAGGCTGTTAATTCTGCGGTAATATCAAAACGCAGGAATGGAGTTATTAAATATACTCCGTGAAAATACTTCAGGGACTCGTCGATCAGTTCTTTGGAAATGGCGATTCCTTCTGCCTGCGCCGCTTCTCGATCTTGCGCGCATGCTGCCATTCTTGCTCTGATTTCCTCTGTCAGCTGGATTCCAGGCACTTCATTGTGAAGAAATTCAGCATTTCTGCTGCTGACAAGCGGCATAATTCCTATATAGATGGGAGTCGAAAAATGCTTTACTTCCTCGTATATGTTTTCAAACTGTTCATTTTCATACACCGGCTGCGTCATAAAATAATCCGCTCCGGCTTCGATCTTTTTTTCCAATCGCTGCGCTGCTTTATGCAGATTCCTGACATTAGGATTAAAAGCAGCAGCGACAGTGAATGATGTTTGTTCACCAAGAGACGTTCCGGAGTACGACCGGCCTTCATTCATTTCCTTTATCAAGGAAATCAGCTTAGTGGAATTCATATCATATACGGATGTTGCACCTGGAAAGTCGCCGACTTTTGACGGGTCTCCGGTTACAGCCAGGATGTCCTGAATTCCCATCGTATGCAGACCAAGCAGATGAGACTGCAGGCCGATCAGATTCCGGTCCCGGCACGCAAGATGCAAAAGCGGACGTGCTTTTGTTCTGTTCTGCACAGCGGCCGCCATTGCCATATTATCAATCCTCGGACTAGCAAGGGAGTTATCGGCCATTGTTACCGCATCTGCTCCTGCCTCATAGAGCGCTTCTGCGCCGCGTATAAACTTTTCCGTAGCCAGTTTTTTCGGAGGATCGAGCTCTACCATCACCGAAGGTCTGTCACGATTGACTACATCAAGCCGCTGTTTCGGCGGATGGATTCGTGACGCAGCCGGAATTTCCCGGGCAGGTTCCGGTGCAGCTTCCTTCTCTGTGATTGGAGTCGTGTTTTTTACCGCCTCTGCCGTCCAGGCAATATGATCCGGGGTCGTGCCGCAGCATCCTCCGATAATATTGACACCTTCATTTTTCAGATCAAGCGCCCGCTGATAAAAATATTCCGGGTTGGACTGATACACGAAGCGGCCGTCATCAAGATTAGGGAGACTGGCGTTGGGATAAGCGGAAAAATAGATATGTTCCATTAATGGAACATGTTCAAACGATTTTACCAAATGATACGGACCCATCCTGCAGTTCAATCCAGCCACCTCAGCACCGGCTTTTTTCAGTTCCTGAAATACCTCAGTGACCGGGATACCTCCATGCATAACACCAACTTCCCCGAGAGCAGCCTGGGCAATAATCGGCACGTCTGTCATACTCCGCAGCAGCCGGACCGTTTCCAAAAGCTCCTGCCCATCATAAAATGTTTCCAGCATGAAGACGTCCGGCTGTTCTTCAACCAGAGTCTGGATCTGCCTCAAGTAAGATTCAAGAATGGTATCCCGGGTAATATCAAGCGGCTGCACACCGGTTATTCCACCTACAGTAGCTGCTGCAAAAGCACGGGAACCGGCAGCTTCTTTTGCCATACGCATTCCCTGCCGGTTAATGCTTTCCACTTCATGATCAAGTGAATATTTTTTTAGTTTTACGTCATTGGCAGCGTACGTATTCGACTGGATAATGTCCGCTCCGGCATCCACATATTCCTGATGAACGTGCTGAATAACATCCGGTTCCGTCACATTCAGTGACTCAAATGAACCATTGTATCCCTTGTCATAAAGGTAGGTGCCCATCGCTCCGTCCCCTACCAGCACTCTTTGCTTTAACTCGCTGACAATATTCACTCCACGTCCATCCTTTCTTCCCGCTCCATGATCAGGAAAGGTTGTTCAGAGCCTGATCGAGATCGGTGATTAAATCATCCGCATGTTCAATTCCTACGGAAAAGCGCAGAAGCCTGTTGCACACTCCATTTGCCGTCCTTACTTCTTCAGGCATATCTGCATGCGTCTGCGTTGCCGGATACGTAATAAAACTTTCCACACCGCCCAGACTCTCCGCGAACGTAATCACCTGCAGATTCTTCAGAAGCGGATCCACCCAATCTTCATGCTCGATCCGGAAAGAAAGCATCCCGCCCTGTCCCGGATAAAGTACGTCTTTGATCTTTTCATGGTTCTCAAGAAATGCAGCAACAGCCCTGGCATTTTCTGTATGTCTTTGCATCCTGAGCGAAAGAGTCTTCATGCCTCTCATAAGCAGCCAGGAATCCATCGGTGAAAGTATGGTTCCCATCCCGTTCTGAAAGTCTCCAATGGTGTTTCCTGTTTTTTCATCTTTGGTGACAACAAGACCTGCAATGACGTCATTATGGCCGCCCAGGTATTTCGAAGCGCTGTGAACGACGATGTCTGCTCCTTCCTGCAGAGGTTGCTGCAAAAGCGGCGTATAAAACGTATTATCCACAATGAGAAGAAGATTGTACTCACCGGCCAGAGCAGATAATGCTTCAAGGTCCGCTTCCTGCATCAGTGGATTGGTCGGGGTTTCAATAAACAGGGCCCGTGTATTTTCATTTATCAACGAAGCAAAATCCTCCATGAATCGTGGATCACCATACTGAACTTTCACGCCCCAGCGTGTCCATCCTTCTTCAAAAAGCCTGTAGGTACCCCCGTATATATCCTGGGAAGCCAGGACTTCATCACCGTACGAAAACATGGAAAATAGCGTCTGGATAGCAGCCATACCGGAGCTGAAAGCAAAGCCCTGTGCTCCTCCCTCAAGTTCAGCTATCGACCGTTCAAGGATATCCCGGGTCGGGTTGCCCGTCCTTGAATAATCATAACCGGTCGACTGCCCGATACCACGGTGGCGGTAAGCGGTTGAAAAATATACGGGCGGATTCACCGCCCCTGTCTTTTCATCGGTATTATTGCCTATTTGTACAAGACTGGTTTCTACATGATGACGGCTGCTCATTTTGTTTCACACCTTTTCCAGAAAATTATATGTAAAAATAAAGAAAGGTCTTCTCCCGGATAAGAAGAAGACCTTTTTCCATAATGGATACTTACTTCTTCTCATCTGCTCAGGTAGCTTTCCCTGTTGGATTTAGCACCTGACCGGATTCCCGGCAGGCTGCTGAGATATCTTCGGGCCTGTCCCTCCATCTCTCTCGATAAGAATCTGTATGACATTGTTGTTATTAAAACCGTACACGATAACGACGGGTTTTGCAATAAACAATATTATTCAGGGGTTACATCTATGCGGAGATTGGATTCATTACCGCAAACGCATTGCTTGAATCCTGTTTCAAGTTCTCCTTTTTTGTTCGTCCTCCCGCGGAGTACATACTTCTCCCCGCATCCGGGACAGCGCACAATAACGCGGTAACGTGTATCAACCGCCATATTTTCCGCACCCTTTCTATGCTGTTTTTCCATCTGCCTTTTTCGTACGCGATAACGCAAACCACCATAAAAAAAACATAAACGGGACAATAATATATACTACATTTTCGTGAATAGTCAGTAAAATGTAATCATACAAACCGTGCAGGGCAATCGGTACAATAATGGAAAGCAGCATCCACAACAAATGCCGGCGATTCTCCTGCTTTTTGGCACTTCCCATGTAATACCCCATTACAACGCCGAAAAGGGCATGGCTGGACACAGGAAGGAAGGCACGTCCGAGTGCTGAGTCAATACCAAGAGCCATTAAGTACATGATGTTTTCAGCAGATGCAAATCCCAAAGACAATGCTGCGCCGTACAATATGCCGTCATACCTCGTCTGAAACGGTACAAACCGGTAAACGGCAGAATAAAGCAGGAACCATTTAAAAAATTCTTCCATTGCAGCAGCACTGCCAAAAGCCTTTACCCAGTCCAGGGTAAGAAGCGACTCCGCTTCCAGAGCATATTGAAGCACCATGATGGGAAATACAAGCAGTGCGCCTATAACAAACGCTCTTATAACCTGGATCAGTGTATTAGGTTCATATTCATTGCGGAGATAAAAGTAACTGAGAAGCGCAATGGCCGGGGCCAGAGCGGCTGTTATAAGCGCAATCACTTTCGTTCCCAACCCCTCTCATTCTTTTATCTTAACACGGTATTTTCAGACGGGAAAAGAGAGCTTATGATAGGATTACATTGCAGGACCAGCGAAAGGAATGATATGTATATGAAAACCATTGTTATTCTACATACCGGCGGCACGATCGCCATGCAAAAAGATACCGAAACCGGCGGAATTACGACCGGGGAGGTGAATCCACTGCAGCAGTCCATGATCCCGGGTACGGATACGTACCACATTATTTCGGAGGAACTTCTGCAGCTGCCTTCTCCTCACATGACGCCCGGCCGCATGGTCTCTTTATATCACGGGATGCAGGACCGGATTCATCGTTTTCAAGCCGACGGGGTTGTGATTACTCACGGTACCGACACGATGGAAGAAACCGCCTTTTTGCTTGACCTTTTTCATAACAGGGACGTCCCTGTGGTCATCACGGGCGCGATGAGGTCAGACAGCGATCTGAGTCCGGACGGACCGCTTAACCTTGCTGCCGCCGTACATACAGCAGCCGACGATCAGGCGCGCGGAGCAGGAGTACTTGTCGTGATGAATGAAGAAATTCACGCCGCAGCGGATGTTATGAAAATGCACTCTTCCAACGCAGCGGCCTTTCAGAGCCCCGAAACCGGTCCAATCGGCCGTTTCGTCAATAACCGTATCCATTTGAATCACCGCCCTGTGCACAGGCATGTGTTTCCTGCTGGATCGATGGATAAAAAAGTACCACTTCTCAAAACGTATACCGGAATGGAACCGGAAGTAGTCGAACACCTTTCTTCTTTTCCCCTGGACGGTATTGTACTGGAGGGGATGGGAATAGGAAACATCCCTCCCTCTATTACCGCGCCTGTTTATACTCTGCTCGAACGGGGCGTCCCGGTCGTTCTTACATCGCGGTGTCCAGGCGGTACCGTCGAGGACGTGTACAGCTATGAAGGAGGCGGCCGCAGATTAAAGGAAGCCGGCGTCGTGTTCACCGGCGGCTGGAGCGGCCCGAAAGCAAGACTGATGTTGATGGCGGCTCTTGAATGCTGCTCCTCCCGGGAGGAACTCAGACAATGTTTTGAAGAATTTTAAGAATCTGTACAGCTGCTTTTCTTGATGGATGATGCAATACGGTCTCCGTGGTGGCGCCCGTTTTCAATGAATATCTCATTGGCATCGTTTCCCGCAGCAAGTACGCCGGCAATATAAATGCCCGGCTCGTTTGTTTCCATCGTCATGGGATCGTAAACGGGGCGCCCGGTATCAGCCTCCACTTCCACCCCCATGTTCTCGAGAAAAGAATGATCAGGGTGGTACCCCGTCATCGCAAACACAAAATCAGACGGCACACTGCAGGATTGTCCATTTTTTTCATACCACACATGAGCCGGAGTAATCTCCTGTACTTGTGCTTCATAGACCATGTCCACTTTTTTATGACGTACCAGCGAGTAAAAGTCAGGGAGAATCCAAGGTTTGACAGCGTTTGAAAATTCACTCCCCCGGTACAACACCGTAACAAACGCTCCTGCTGACTCAAGAGCAAGAGCTGTGTCCACAGCGGAGTTTTTGCCCCCTATGACCGTTACTTTTTTCTGGAAATAGGGGTGGCTTTCCCTGAAATAGTGAAAAACATGAGGGTAGTCCTCTCCAGGAATGTTCATGATGTTGGGATGATCAAAATAACCGGTCGCCACTACGATTTTTTTTGCATGATACGAGGTTTTTGGTTGATTCCAGGGCTTTGTTTCCACCGCAAAATATCCGGATTCTTTCTCTACATTCTCCACCTGTTCATAAGAATGAATGCGGAGCCCGCTTTTTGCTGCAACCTGGCGGTAATAGACGAGCGCTTCATGACGTTTTGGTTTCCGTTCGGTAGAGGGAAATGGATATCCTCCGATTTCCAGCTTTTCACTTGAACTGAAAAATGTTTGATGAAGCGGGTAATGCGAAATGGCGTGGACCACGTTCCTTTTTTCTATTATCAGCGGGTCATAACCCTGCCTCTGTAAAGCGATGCCGGCCGCAAGCCCGCATGGACCTGCGCCGATTATAATTACATTTTCCGTATTCATTGTTATTACTCCTTGAGTATATATTCCTTCTCTATCCATCGGCGAGAAATGAAAGAGCATTCCTCTCCTGCAGCACAGTACCTCTTTGACGAATGGAGGCAGCGTCCAGACAGGATCGTTCCCCGTATTCTTCCATAAGCATTTCCAGATCTTTGGCAGCAGAAACGGGAACGTCTTCAAACAGCAGATAGCTGAAAGGATAAAAGAAAATCAGCGTGCCGCCTGTTAAAGCAATGGACCGTGCCTGCTTTGACAAAAAAATAAGATCCTCTCTGGCTGCAAACCGAAATAAAAGTTCTGACTTCCGGGCAGGGGAACCGCTGATTTTAAGCTTCCGGCCTTCCTCATCCAGGCATTCAACGATAAAGAGCAGGACGTCATCCCATGACCTGCTGATTTCTGCATGCAGCTGTGCATCTTCCCCGATATTGAAATGATCGCAAATGATTTGAAACAGCACCGCAAACAACATTTCTGATTGCTTCGAAGACCAGCATTCAACCGAATTCCCCTCGCTGTAAAAACGGTCCTCTTCGTGCAGACGAATCATGAGCCGGTCTTCCGGCAATGTATATAATTCCATTTTTCTCCCCCTGTTCTTCCCTCGTTTCCAACATAACAGAGCTTTCTGCCGTCATCTTATTCAAACGCCGGGAAAGGAGTGAGAAGAGATGCCGAAAAGACCGGGGGCAAAATATATTATTTGTCAGGACCGGGATTTCAGTTTGATGAGGTGCGTCTCAACCGGTGCACCGAGACGCATCGGTAGTTTTGTCGTACCGAAACCGCTGCTTATCAAAAGCGGGAAACCAAATCGATATTTCCATCCAGCGGGTTCGCCGGGGCTGAGGTTTCCAATACGTATCTGACCGCCGTGGGTATGACCGGACAGCGCTGCATCAATACGGCTTCTGTCTTTAATATGCCAAATAGCAGCAGGATCATGAATGGCGAGAAACAGCGGCTCCGTATCCGCTGTATGCTGCAGGAGCAGGGGATCTACGCTTAGTCTTCTGTCTCCTGCTCCTGCGACACGAACAACACTTCCGCCGATCTGCCAGGTATAAGTGCTGTTTTCCAGTACTGTTACACCTTCTTCTTCAAACAGCTGAAGCAGATGCCCCGTATTTTTTTCGATATCATTATTCCCCCACACAAAGAGCACAGGCCCGATTTGTTTCAGACGTCTAAGGTTACGGCGGATCCTTGAATAAGGCACGCCTTTTTCGAGCAGATCTCCCCCGATGATAACCAGATCCGCTTGTTGGGCTTTCCTGGTGAGAGACTCCGGAACAGAGCGCCTGTGGATATCGGAAATGAAAAACACACGTTTTCCTGCAAACGGCGCCGGGAGCGACGGTACAACCAGCTCTTCCTGGACAACATTTGTCCTCCCGGCATTAAACAACATCCACAGTAAGCAGGCACCGGCACATGCCGTCACATATTTAATAAAGGTCATTCGATGATCTACCTTTCTTTTTTGAGCAGCCTTCCGTCTTAAAGAAAGACATAGCTTTCTTGTGAGCGGTTCTAGTATAATGGATGTACAAAAATGATGTAACGGAGGCTGTTGTACATGGATTTAACGATATTTATGACAGGGACTGCATGTTTCGGAGCAGGATTCTTTCTATTATTATTTTTCCTGCTGCAAAAAAAACAACTCTTTGTCCCCTTTCTTCTTATGGGGGCAGGTGTGGTGCTGTGTTTTGCAGGACTTGTCTTATCCTCGCCGCTCACAGATTCCAAAAGCGCATCCGCCTTGGATAAAAGCGCTATAAATCAATCCACAGCGGAGTCAGAACGGCCAGCACAACGATAATCAGGAAAATAACGAGCAGCATCCGCGCCGCAGGGAAACGTATTTTCCATTTCATTTTTTTCGACGCTTTTGAATGGGTTTCACTTCGGGGCGGGAGAAAAGTGGATTCTTTTTCCTCCAGCTCCCGGTATTCTCTGTTTTTTCTGCGGAGACTCTCCGCCTGATCGTTATGTTTTGAGGACACAGAACTTCTCCCTTTCTTCCAGGCTACTGGTGTAGAATCCATTTCAGCCTTTCTTCCCACGACAATTCCGGTTCCTGCATCTTTCTCTGATGCTCCACATGCATCGTGTATTCCCCGCAAACGTCACAGCACGGGGTCACGGTGTTTTTATTATGTTCATCAAACACTTTAAGAAGTGCTGTTCTGCGGCAGCTGCCTGTCTGATGAAGCCAGTATTCTTTCTGATTAAGTTTCTGAAGTTTCCATTCCATACGCCTTTGTACAACAGACGAAATAAAGTCTTCTAGCGTCTGCGTGCGTGCCGTCTGCTGCCATTTGTGAATATAAAACTGGAGAAAGCGGGCATGAACTTCTTCCACCCCGTATTTTTCCATAAGAAACCGGCTTGTTGTCGATTCCGGCCTGTCCGGGTCCTGGCTTACCATCCTGATTTCTTCCCCGGAAGGAAATTCGTGCTCAAGCATTCTTCTCGGGAGCATGCCGTCAGCCGCGTCATGCAGGACAAGAGAAAGACTTTGTCTGCCGTCCCGGCCTGCTCTGCCGATTTCCTGCATGAAGGACTCCATATCTTTGGAATAATGATAGTGGATAACAAAACGGATGTTGGGTTTATTGATCCCCATCCCAAACGCGTTGGTACAGCAGATAATATCTATTTCATCGCTGAGAAACTGCTGCTGTACGAGACGCCGGTCTTCATTGCTCATCCCCCCGTGATAAGCTGATGTTTTCAGTCCATTTTCCTCTCTGATGAAAGCTGCCAGTTCTTCTGCTTTAAGGCGGCTGTTCACGTAAATCATGCCGGGCAGCGGAAGACGGGAACATTCTTCGCGCAGTGTTTCACGCTTTTCTTCTTCATTTTTCTTTTTCCTCACATCGATGTATATATTCGCCCGGTCCACCGAATCGCAGTGTATCAGCGGATTAGTCAGCTCCAGTTTTTCGATAATATCTTCTTTTGCATCGGCGGAGGCTGTTGCCGTCAGTGCAATGCAGGGAGGATTCCCGGCAAGACGCCTGATTTCTTTAATTCTCAGATAATCTGTCCGGAATTCATGCCCCCACTGTGAAATGCAGTGGGCTTCATCGACAGCCAGAAGAGAAACATCAAGCTTTTCCAGGCGGGACGCAAACTCCGGATGCTGCAGGCTTTCCGGAGAAATATAAACAATTTTATAATCAGCCAGATGACGGAGAATATGCTCTTTTTCCTGTGGACGAAGAAAGCTGTTGTAAGCCGCCACCTGGCGGATGCCGTTCTGCTTGAGCTCCTGCACCTGGTTCTCCATTAAAGAAAGGAGAGGAGAAACAATAACCGCGGTTCCTTTTTTCCATAAAGCCGGCAGCTGATAACAAAGAGACTTGCCGGACCCTGTGGCAAGCATAGCAAACACATCTTCCCCGTGTATCACCGCTTCAATAATCTCCCGCTGCCCTTCTTTAAATGCTGTATGTCCAAAATGCTTTTCCAGAAATGATTTAAGCTTGTCCATGATTGTCTCTCCCGTAAAAAGCGAGTGTTAGTCGTATCGAAAAATAGTCCAGCTCCTTGGGCTGTGCAGCTTCTTTTAACACTTTCAGTCTCTTCGTCTCTAATGCAGATGCATGATGAAGAATAAGGTTTTGATCTTCTTTCGCCACGTAATCGCCGATCGGGAAGCCGGTTTGTTCAGAAGCAATCTCAACAACATGATCTTCAATGGTGCTCCTTTTCAGATTCCGCACCCGGGCGATGCGTTCCATCCCCCACCCCTCGTTCATATAGTGCAGCGTTTTTTTCGTCGTTTCTGTCAGCACGTCCCAGACTTCAAGACCCGAAGCGGCCCGGCGGAGTACAGCCGACCTGTCTGCATGTTCCAGAAGAAAATGAACGGAACCCAGAAAACGAAAATGGCATTCGTCTTCGCTCATCTGCAGACGGGTTGATAATTGGGTCCACGTCTGCCCTGTCAAATGATACCCTGTCAGCCGGTTCATGATGAGAAAGGCATCGCGCTCATCCAGCTCACCAAGCAGTTCACGCAGCTCATCGAACAAAACCGAAGCCGTCTGCTGTTTTTCTTCTATCGTTTTGGGCCAGTTTTTTTTCAGCCAGTGCTGCACAGAAATGTCTTCAAAGACCGGGAGAAAGCGGCGGTTACCGGCCAGCGTCTGGGAAAGGCACTGGACAAAAAGGGCTGTTCGTTTCCAGAAAACAGCTGCACTTTTTCCATACAGCCACCCATTGTAAATCGGAGGCCAGCTGTAACTTGTACGGAAATTATCATTTTGGCTTCTTCCCTGTTCTGTAATCAGAACCCGGTTATTATGTGAAGCAATATACCGGTGATACTGCAGATCATTTGTATCATTTTCAAATTCTGTTTCTTTCCAGTACGGAAACATACGGAAAAAATAAGTAACATTATACCATTTAATATCCTGTATCGTCTGGGACGATTTTTTTCCTGTTAAAATATGATAAAGCGCCTGAATGGAACGCTCTTGATTCATTCGTTCGGCAAGTAATAAAAACATCTGCCTCCGGAAGGATAAAGCCTGCACGAGTTTACCTCCTCCCCGAAAAGACACGTAAACGCCCCCTTTTAAAAAGCCGGGCGCGGCCGTTTTCTGCTCTGTTGAAAAGTTTACCATGAAAGCTTAGAATGTAAAATAGAATGGCATGGATAACAATGCCGCTTCGCGGCCGGTCAGAAGTGGACCAGACTTTTTAAAGGGGGGACGGTTATGTCCCGCTATACCATTGTCGACAAAGATACGTGTATCGCCTGCGGGGCCTGTGGTGCTCAAGCCCCGGATGTATTTGATTACGATGAAGAAGGACTTGCTGAAGTCATACTGGATGAAAATACCGGCACTTCCCCTGTTTCGGATGCTCTGGAAGATGATCTTTTGGACGCCTTTGAAGGCTGCCCTTCTGATTCCATCAAAGTATCTTCTTCTCCTTTTCACGGTGCCTTGAACACGTAAAATAAACAATGCCTTCTCTTCTGCTCCGGCAGGAGATCAGGTGTTTGTTTTATTTTTTTCTTTTACCTGCTATAATTTTTTACGGAACCATTACATACCAAAGGAGGCTCTCTCATGAGTACAGAGAACCGAGAAGTAGAAGCGATTATTGAAATTCCGACCGGAAGCCAGAACAAATACGAATTTGACAAGGATAAAGGCCATTATAAATTGGACCGTGTCCTTTTCTCCCCGATGTTTTACCCTGCAGAATATGGCTACATCGATAACACACTGGCGCTCGATGACGATCCGCTTGATATCCTCGTTCTGGCTACAAATCCGACATTCCCTGGATGCGCAATCGATGCACGGGTGATTGGTTATCTCCAGATGGTCGATGACGGCGAAGAAGATGAGAAACTGCTCGGTGTTCCTGTTGAAGACCCGAGATTCGACAACATCCAGTCCATCGAAGATATCCCAAGTCACAAACTTGATGAAATCTCCCACTTTTTCAAGACATACAAAGATCTAGAAAACAAAAAGACAGAAATCGGCAAGTGGGAAGACGCTGCAGCCGCTGCAACATTAGTAGACGAATGTATCGAACGTTACAACAAATAATAACGAACCAAGGCAGGGATAATCTCCCTGCAAATGAAAACAATCTTAATAACTTCCCTCAAACAAAACGCCTCCGACTATCATTTTTGATACTCGGAGGCGTTTTTTGCTATTCAGCGCTCGTGATATCCCGGCTTTTCTTCGTGAAATCGGGAAATGTCAGGCTTTCCAGCAGAAGCGGTACTCCTGTAATCCAGATTCTTGCGGATGCTTCGGGAGGAAGCGGGTTCACCCCCATTCCTGTTTCAATGGTGAAACCGGGTCTGCGGAATGTTTTAATAAACCAATCCTTATATCCGGCGCTGCTGCCTGCATCAGCCACCGGTCGAAAGGACCCTGCCGCTGCCAGCCGATTTCCCAATTCGGCGCTCTCCGGGGGTTCCAATCCACTATAACCCCAGTACACCTCTTCTCCCTGGGAATGCAGAGCGAGTATATGTGAAAATTCTTCCTGCATGCTGAGCTGATATACAGCTTTTGCCTCGGGCTCGGTCAACGGCGCCTCTCCTCCGTAATGTCTTGGAAATGGACGATCAGGAGAACCTGCTGCTTCTTCTTTCCACCCTGCCGGCCACTGATGATTCAAGTCCACTCCGCGTGCGTTGGCGGACCAGTGCCGGAAATCATGCATCCCGCCGTTGATCTGCATTACGTCATTCTTTTTCTCTTTGCCCAGTACATGCGCCCCTTCCTGAACGAGTTCCACCCCATCCGGGTTAACAAGCGGTACGGCATACAGAGTCACTTCCTGAAGAATGGCTCCAGGATCCACCCCGTACCAACGCTCTTTTGACTCTTCCTTCGAGATAAACACATGAAGAAACGACATCAAAAGCCACGTATTCAGCCATTCATTTCCATGCCAAGCACCCGAAAAAAATATTTTTTTCGGACCATTTCCTGCACGAAACAGCCAGATTGGTTTTCCAAGGACAGAAATTCCGATCTGCTCCGAAAAGATCGACGACGGAAGGCTCTGTCTGTCTTCTTCGAGTTCCCTCCATCCGTATTCATGAAGACAACCTGAGTGGGTCTCACCCCGTGGTTGATCTGTTGGTACTGCATCTGGTACGAAGAGTGTCGTACCTGGTTCCAGGCAGGCCTCCGGTGACATGTTGTTTCTATAACACAACTGTACTGTTGTTACCTGAAAACGAACCGCTATTTTACGCAGAGTGTCCCCCTGCTTCACGTTATACTCGATCATATCATTCCTCCCTCCCGAAGCAGCGCACCATTTATCTGAAGTATATTGACTTTCCCACCCTGCTATGATACATTTACAATCAATAAATGAAGGACACTTGTCCTTCATGAGTACACAGTTACAGCATAATGCCGGGACGAAGAACGACGAATTACAGGTCCATTCCAGAGAGCCGGATCAGCTGGGAACCGGTATGGCCTTTTTTCCGAGAGCACTTCTGAGCAGCCGCTTTGAACAAAAGTAAAAGCGGACGGATAATCCGTTACCTTGGAGCTTTGGCTCCCTGAGAAGTATGAGCAATACTTGAAAAAGGGTGGCACCGCGGAAACTTCCGCCCCTTGCGAATTTATTCGTGTGGGCAGGGAGTTTTTTTTATAGGTTTTCCCGGACCTTTGTTTAACTGTGAAGCCATGATTTGATTACAGGTAAAGGAGTGGAGAGAGATGATGCAGCAGCCTGCAGCAGAAAAAGAAGCAACAGAGGAAACGAAAACAAAGGCACGAATTCTCGTGTCGGATGCGATGAGCAAGGAAGGTCTGGCCCCCCTCCTCGGGCAGGATCATATTGAATGTATCCAGCAGAATGTAAAAGACGTGGAGGATCAGGATACGTACGACGCACTTCTCGTGCGCAGTGGAACGACAGTAACCCCGGAGATTATGGATCAGATGAGTAACCTTAAAATCATCGCCCGGGCAGGGGTCGGCGTCGATAATATCGATGTAGATGCAGCAACAAAAAGAGGCATTGTTGTTATTAACGCCCCGGATGGCAATACGATATCTACTGCAGAACATACCTTTGCCATGATCATGTCTCTTGCCAGAAATATTCCTCAGGCAGATGCTTCGATTCAAAACGGGGAGTGGAACCGCAAAGCATTCCAGGGTGTGGAACTGCGCGGCAAAACCCTTGGTGTCGTTGGTTTCGGCCGGATTGGATCCGAGATTGCGAAACGTGCAAGGGGGTTTGATTTATCACTACTCGTGTATGATCCGTTCTTGACCGAAGAGCGGGCAGGAAAGCTCGGCGTTGAAATCGGCACACTCGATGAGGTACTCGAAAAGTCGGATATCATTACCGTTCACACCCCGCTGACAAAAGATACAAAAGGAATGCTGAACCGGGACAATCTCGGAAAAACCAAACCCGGTGTTCTTCTCATTAATTGTGCCCGCGGAGGTATCATTGATGAAGAAGCCCTTTATGAATATCTTGAAAACGGCCATATCGGAGGTGCGGCTCTGGATGTGTTTGAGGAAGAGCCGGCCCAGAACAACAAGCTTGTCGGACTGAATCAGGTCATTACGACCCCTCATATCGCCGCCTCCACAAAAGAAGCACAGCTGAATGTAGCAGAGCAGGTATCAGATGAAGTGCTCCAGTTTCTAAACGGCACACCCGCTTTAAATTCAATCAATCTTCCGACGATGTCGAAAGAAAAATTCGAAAGACTGCAGCCATACTATGAACTTTCCAAAAAGATGGGATATATTCTTTCTCAGAGCATGAAAACTCCGGTACAGGACATAGATGTGCATTACAGCGGGGAAGTCACAGAACTGGAAACTTCTGTTTTAACACGTTCTCTTGTAGCAGGTTTCCTTCAGTCAAGAATTGACGCGCCTGTTAATGACGTCAATGCGTCTGTCATCGCAAAAGAACGCGGTATCACATATGGCGAAAAGCATCATACAAACGCGCTTGGCTACTCTAATCTAATGCAGGCCACCGTTCACGGGGAGAACCGCTACTTCACGATTTACGGCACATACGTTAAAGAGTATGGACCACGAATCGTCCGGATTAATGACTTTAATGTGGATTTCTATCCCACCGGCCACCTGATTTACATCCAGCATGCAGACAGACCCGGTGTTATTGGAAAAATGGGACAGCTTCTCGGCGAACATGACGTGAATATTGCTACGATGCAGGTCGGCCGGAGAGAAGAAGGTGGAGATGCGATCATGATGCTCGCCGTCGATAAAGAGGCAGGAGAAGAAGTTGTAAAACATTTAACTTCCATTGAAGAAATTAAACAAGCGGACAAAATCGAAGTGTAACAAGACACAGAATGAAATACTCCCGCTGCCCTCCCTGGATGGAAACGTCCAGGGGGGGATTTTCAGCTTGAACTCTTTTTCAGGGATCCGGCCAGATGTAGCCGAGAATTCGGTTCCACTGATTTTTTCTCGATAAAGAAAGGAATTTCCTTCCATGTTCGGTGACGACTGCATAAGTTTCTTCTTTTCTTATCCAGCCTTCCACCAAGGCTACGTTTTCCATAAACTGATACAGCACGATGTCTTTTGGTTTCTTTCGTCTGCTCATCAGTTTATACTTCAGTGAATCTTCCATTCCCTTCCAGAATCGTTGATGAAGAAAATAGTGATTATCCAGTCGTATTCTTTCATGTCGGGAAAACTTGATCAGAAAAAATAAAAAGGCGTCCAGCATCCATTCTTCGTTATTTTGTTTATGTTCCTGCTGATTGAGCCACAGTAAAAAAGACGTATTCAGATCAAAGTCTTTCGGGGGATTGGAGCTGCTCATCTGTTCATGCTTCCTTTGCTGCTAATATTCTCAACATACTGAGCTTATTCTATCATATTTCCCCGCCGAAGACGCATGTGTTTCTTTATATTCAGGCTATTAGTATCTCCTGATCCGGATAAATTAAAGATCCTTCGATATCGTTTATATTCTGCAGGGTTTCTACCGTTGTGCCGTAGGTACGGGCCAAGTCCCACAGGGTATCGCCTTTTTCAATGGTGTGAGTGAATGATTCCGTTTCATTTTTATCATCTGCATTTTTCATCATTCCCGCTATTTCTGCGGTTCGGTCATTACTTGCTGTCGCTGCATAAGCATGGTTGTCCTGCTGCAAAACAGGAAGAGGATCAGCTGCGTACGTTTTTTCCGGGTTCCATTCTCCAAAATGCAGTTCAAAGTGAAGATGAGGCCCACGGGACCGGCCTGTGTTTCCAACTTGTCCGACTGTTTCCCCCTGTTTTACTTTTTCTCCGTCTTTTACCGTTCGTTTTGATAAATGGGCATATACCGTTTCTGCATCGCTCTTATGCTGCATCATCACAACATGCCCGTACGTAGATGAATAATCGGAACGGATAATTTCTCCGTCAGCAGCTGCTTTCACATTGGTTCCGGTTTCAGCAGCGATATCAATACCATCGTGGTTACCTTGTCTTGATCCGAACGTATCGGTCACTGTCCCGCCCTCAAGCGGCCATATGTAATCTTTTTCTTCTTGCGCATACATTGAAGAAGCTCCGATAAAAAAGAATAACAGGAGAAGAAACAGCGAAAAGAAACCAACCAGCACAAACCGTTGTACATATGACATGGTATGGATAACCTCCATTTATTTGATGTGAAGTATTTTGCCACTATAAGCATATGAAAGCTTGTCTCTCTTTATGACAAGTTTTACTCAATGGCACCGGACTGCAGAATCTCCAAATTCACTTTGACCTGCACATCCATCTTTGGATACATCGATTCTTTCCATTTTTCTGGATTCCAATTCCTCGTTGTGCTCCTGTATTTTTCCCCAAAACCAAGAGGATCAATATTTGTGTCCTGAAACCGTTGTATCAGATCTGCTGCTTCTGTCTTTATCTGCTTTTGCACCTTGGATTCTATAGTTCCGATGTCTTTTTTATTTGATAGATTAAAATCTCCGGTGTGGTCAGTTACTTCCCCCTTCATGTCAAGATTCACTTCATACGCCGGCTGCTGTGCTGTTTTTGAAATGTCGCGGAAATCAAGGTCGGTGAAAATATTTTCGATGACAACATAGACCTTGTTCCCCTGCTCCGAAATAGGAAACTGGCTCGTTCCGTTTCTGCTTCCTGATAACAACAGTTTTAAAATAAATGTTTCTTTCATATTGAGTGACGCTGTCATCCGCTCTCCATCAAACAGACCGACACCGGTCAAATGCAGCTCCTGTTTCTCTCTTTTAACCATTGGCAGAAAAGCATCTTTTCCGTCGTTGTACAGGTTAAATAAAAATAGATGCATATTGGATTCCGGGATGTTTTCAAAATTCATGTTATGTTCAATCATGTTGGAAAAGTACATCCCGATTCTTTCCTTAGAACCTTCTTCAAAGCGAAGGGCATTGCCGGCTGTACCATCGGACACTGCCAGAAAGATACGGTTTCCTATTCTTGGATTACGATAAAAGGACCTCGCGTACTGCTCCACGCCTTCCTCAGCAATATCCTGTCCAAATAAAACGACCCTGAGCTGCCCGTAGCGCAGTGGTTTATCAGTCTTTGTATTTAATTGGCTGCGTGCCTCTTCCGGAGTTTCCGATATGATCGAGCGTTGTTCAATACCGATTTTGCTTTCTTTTCCCTGTTCCAGAAAAAAGGGGTACGACACCGTATAATGAATGTTGTCATCATCTTCTTTATCAAACGAAACCGTTTGAATTAATGATATATCGTCAATGACCTGCGTTTGAAGACAGCCGGACAACACGGCGAACTGCAGACAGACAACAAGAAGTCTAATTCGGCTTTTCATGTGATCTATCCTTTCTGTTCCTAAAAAAACACCGCACGAATTGACAAAGAGACAAAAAAGGAATATAAGCCAGCACAATCCAGAAACCAATTTTTGATACCAGCGTGTTGAACCATTCTATATTCTCACGGTTTTCAATAAAGGGAAGAACAAAAACGGTGATAATTAAGAGTGCCATAACCGCATTCCGTTGTTTCATGGAGAAAACCTGTTTCATGCCCCGGCTGGCAGCCCAGAAAGTAAGCGCAATATTAGGGACGACGATGATGAACCATAATGAAATACCGAGATATTCGAACCTCTCTATAAATGGAAATTCGATAATTTTAAATAAGCTCAGCGTCGGCCAGATTGTTATTCGCAGCTGATCCTCACTGAAAAACGCAAGGGTTACCACCATCAACACTGTATACACAAACACGCTGGTCCAATGCCCCAGATGCGCCCATTTTTGTGAGGACCGGGCTTCTTTCAAAAAAGGATAGAAGAGCAGAAGCATTTCAAATCCCAAAAAACTGAGCGTCGCCTCCCTGGCTCCAAGAAACAGATTCTTAACTTGTGTATCCAAAACCGGAAGCAGATTAATGAACGTGCCGTACTGCAGCGGCATCAAAAGAATAAAAAACAGGACAGAAGGAATAAAAACACCAGCCACACACAGCCCGGTTACTGTGCGGAAACCGCCGCTGATAACATAATAAAGAAAATAAGCAGCCAGAATGGTCAGCACCCATGTCGGAAGATCTTCAAACACCCAGACCTGAACAATTTCTATATACGTACGCAGAACGACCATACCAAGAATAAATAGGTACAGGATGAATACCAAGCTGCACAGCCCGCCGATCCATCGGCCGAATAGACAGCGGTGAATACCTACAATGTCTGTATCCGTGCTCTTCAAAAGATAATAAATAAGCCATATCAGACCCGAAATCGTTAAACCCGCCAGAATAACCGCAATCCAGCTATCATGGCCGCTCGCTTTTGCAATCACCCGCTGATAACCAAGAACTCCGATACCCACCTGCATCGCATGAATCAAAAAGAAAGCCATCACTGCCGGTACCTGAAACTGTTCTTTCACATCCATTTTATCCAACCGCCTGTTCCTTCTCGTTTATTCATCTATATCCTTTTTCTTTGTGATCTTTTCTGCCGGAAGTTTTTTTCGATAGGAAGCTCTCGTCTGATGGGGGCGTTTATATAAAAAGTTAAAAGGAAGACGAATAAATGTATCTTTCCAATCCATCAATCTCAAGGGGAAAAACGGTGCAAAATACGGCCGGCCCAGTGATTCCAGGCGGATGAGATGCGCAATGACAAATACAAAGCTGAGTGCTATACCTATTCCACCCATTGATGCAGCCCCAATTAAAAAGGGAAACCGGATAATACGCACCGTGTTCCCCATTTGATAAACAGGGGCTGTAAAGGAAGCGAGCGCTGCAAGAGCAACAATGATTAACAGAACATTACTTGTCAGACCCGCCTGCACAGAAGCCTGCCCAATCACAATACCTCCGACAATCCCAATTGTCTGCCCTACCTTTGTAGGCAGTCTGGCCCCTGCTTCACGGAGCAGTTCTATAGTGAATTCGAGAAAAACCGCTTCGATCAAAGGCGGAAATGGAATATTGCTTCTGGAAGCAATCAGGGTGGATAACAAATCTTTTGGAATCATTTCATAGTGAAACGTCAGCACAGCTACATAAACCGGTGTTGCAATAATAGAAAATATAACGGACACGAGCCGCAGGATTCTCACAAAGGATGCTGTATACCAGGGAAGATAATAATCTTCCAGGGAAGTGAAGAACTCCACCAGTGTAGACGGGGCAATAACAGCCTCCGGTGAACCATCACACATGAATACGACTTTACCTTCCGCAAGGGCTGCCGCGGTACGATCCGGCCGTTCTGTGTTAACAAAAGCAGGAAAGACGGTAAACGAATGGTCCTGTATCATCTGAGCAAGGGAATTGGAGCCCAGTACCTCATCGTAGTCCACCTCATGCAGCCGCTGAAGCATCGTATTCACGTTTTCTTTATCTGCAATGGACTCTATATAAAAGACAGACGTCTTTGTTTTGGACAAACGCCCGACCTTTATTGTTTTCACGATAAAGTCTTCGACCGGTAGACGTTTTCGTACTAAAAATATATTGGTCTGCAGCGTTTCTACAAACGCCTCGCGCGGGCCTACCACACTGAATTCCGTTTCAGGAATTGTTATATTCCTCTTCACATCAGTCGGGACCGCCAGCACAAGCATGCCCTGCTCTGAAGATAGTTTCAACACGACCCCGCCTGTAAACAGGCTCTCGTTCAGTTTGGAAATTTCGCTTGTTTTCTCAACAACATCAATATACACATGCTGTTCGATATCCTGATAGGACATCCAGGGTTCCTGTTTTAAAGGCTGCAGCACATCTTTATGAAGGCGTTCTGTATTTATCAAGTCTTTCACGTAATACAAGTCCACCGTACCAAACGGTGTCTGTATCTTTTCTTCCACAACATCCCGGCTTTTTTGGGCAAGCTGGAACAGCCAATCTTCCGGATGACGGGGAACCGGAGCTTCCTCGTATGAACGTTTTCTTTTCAAAAAATACATTCCGGCTGTCTCTCCCTTTGGATTACTGCCAATTAGGATGATACGACAGCCGCATTTCTATGCAGAGGGCTTCATCACCTTGCAGATGCCATAATAAAAGACTCTCCTTTGAAATAGAGGAGAGTCCAGCTGCATTATTCTTTGTTATGCCCTTCGCGGAAGACAACAGCACTTCGTTTATATTCAATATCAGCAATGTCCAACCGGTGATTAACGATTCGCGCTGCTGCAAAAAAATAGTCGGATAAGCGGTTGATATATCTCTGCACTTCTTCATTGATAGTTTCCATTTTTGCAAGTGTTGTAATCTGCCTTTCCGCACGTCTTGCGACCGTACGGCAGATATGAAGTTCGGCAGAAGCCGTGGTTCCTCCCGGCAGGATAAAACGTTGGAGGGCCGGAGCTTCTTCGGTGTAAATATCTATCCGTCGTTCCAGATAAGTGATGGACTCACAACCCATTTTCCATTCCGCGTCTTCCTTTATGCTGGAAAGATCGCTCCCGCAGTCGAACAATTCATGTTGAATCCGTCTCAGCTCGCCTGCGATATCCGGAAACAGAGCATCATCCAGAACCGCTGCTGCTTTGGCAGTACAAGCGTTTAGTTCATCGCATGTTCCATATGCCTCAATTCTGATATCATCTTTATCTCTTGTTCCGCCTATGACCCTCGTTTTTCCCTGGTCTCCGCTTCTTGTATACAATCTCATCCCCTGGACCACACCTTCCTTCTCTTTATAAACAGATACTGAGAGTGCGTACTGTTTTACTTGAGTTTGTCATATACGAGACGGGCACTCCGCCGCCGGATCTCCTCTTGTGTCTCAATGGAGGATTCCTGCCCTGAAACCGCGACAGTTACCGGTCCTTTCCACAATGTAATCTCTTCGCTGCGCGCAGCATCTGCTGCTGCTCCGCCTTTTGCCTCTGCTGCAGAGGCTAGAACGCCGGCCATTTCACCCTCATTTAATTCAGAATCGATAAACAGCAGAATACAAACAAAAACCTGCCTGTGGTTCGGCCGTTTTGGATCATCACCGGTGTCTTTATTGAGAACAGCTGTATAAACCTTGATGCAGCCATCCGTGTCCTCTTCGACGCGGAGACAGGAACTGGACAAATCAGCAAGAGAAAAGGTCCGTGCCCAGTTGAAACCGCCTCCTTCCTCTGCAGATGACAGTGTCTTCCAGTTCAAAGCAGACGTTACATACAATTGATCATTTATTTCTTTTTTCTGCAGGTTTTCAAGCGGTCCATGAATAGTGTCTCCTGTAAGATGGGCAGGCTCGAGCATCAACTGCTGCCGGGCCACGGACGGGTGGGATATCCGGGACAGGGCCGTACCATACACACGCTGGAGCAGCTGTTTTTTCAGAACAATGGAAGGCTGGTCAAACAGCTCCTGGTTCCCTTTATTCAATAGAAGAAGCCTGTCACTGTATAAAGCAGCCAGATTCAAATCATGAATCGCTGCAATCACCGTCATCTGCTTTTCGGCAGCCCATTGTTTCAATGTATCGAGCAGATACACCTGATACGCGACATCCAGATGATTCGTCGGTTCATCAAGCAGCAGGTAATCAGGTTCCTGTGCCATTGCTCTCGCCAGAAACACCCGCTGTTTTTCTCCTCCGCTTAATTGGTCCAGTGTTCGATGCGCTGCATGATCCACGTCCGTCTGCCGCATCGCTTCTTCTACAACGTACCGGTCTTCCCGGCTGCTCCGGCCGAACCAGCCTTTTTGATATGGATAGCGGCCCAGCTCAACCACTTCAGACACAGTATAGGAAAATGCTTCTTCTTCCTGCTGTGGAAGAACAGCGAGCTGTGCGGCTATTTGTTTTTGGGTCAGCGAATCAAGAGATGTTCCGTTAAGGGATATCGTTCCTGTCCCGGGACGAAGTTCTCGGTACAACATTTTTAAAAGTGTGGACTTGCCGCTTCCATTTGGGCCGATAACACCGACAAACTCCCCCGGCTCTGCCTTGAAATGAATGTTACGAAGCACCTGAATACCAGGATAACCGCCACTGAGCTGTTCTACTTCAAGCATGATGTCACCTTCTTTTCGGCCGGCGCCGTTGATGATAGAGAAGAAAGCCAAACACAGGGGCCCCCGTTGCAGCCGTAATTACACCGATTGGAAGTTCCGTCGGTGCAATGATCGTCCGCGCCGCCAAATCCGTTAACACGAGAAACCCTGCGCCGCTGAGAATAGAGAGCGGGAGCAGCAGCCGGTGGTCGGGTCCGGTCAACAGGCGTACCAGATGAGGGACAACCAATCCGACAAAGCCAATCGTACCGGACACTGCCACCGCCGCGCCGGTTAGAAGAGACGCCCCGGCAAGAACAGTGATTCTGCTTTTCTCCGGGCTTACTCCCAAGGTTCGGGCTGTCTCTTCTCCGAATACGAGAGCGTTCAGTTCCCGCACATTCATAAACAAAAGGATAGTGCCGCTCAAAAAGAACGGAACCAGAAGGGCGGCATATTCCCATCCCCTCATGGAAACGCTCCCCATCAGCCAGCTGATGATTTGCCGCAGTTCATTTCCTGTTAAAGCAATAATAAGCGACAAAAAAGCTCCCAGAAACGAGCTGACAATAATGCCTGCCAGGATAATGGTCTCAGTTCTCATCTGCTGCTCGATCCAGCGGACGAACGTCAGAATAAAAAGCAGGGTAACAAAACCTGAGACAATACTTACAGCAGGCAGCGTAAACGTCCCCAGAAGCGGAATGGTAAGTCCGGTATAAAGGACAACTACCGCGCCCAATGCCGATCCGGAGGAAACACCAAGTGTATAAGGATCCGCCAGAGGATTTCGAAGCAGTCCCTGAAATGCTGCCCCCGCCGCCGAAAGAGAAGCACCTACAAGAGCGGCCAGTACCACTCTTGGCAGCCTTATATTTGTAATGATGGATACATCGGCGGCTGGGATCGAGGCCGGCATATCCATCCCGGATATGACATGCCATATTATTTTAGTACTTACCGGAAGAGGGATGAAAACACTCCCAACAGAAACACCGATCATCAGACTGAGCCCCGCAAACAATACACCGATTCCAATACTGATCCAGGCTTTATTCTGCGAAAACATCAGGATAAATCAGCTCCGCCAGTTCCTCCGCCCCATCTGCCAGACGGGGGCCGGGACGGCTGACCAGATTACTGTTCACATTATAGATGTCACCACTTTCAACGGCAGAAACATTGCTCCATCCGCCCCGGTTCTTAATTTGTGCTGCCGGGTCACCGTCCATCGATTGCCCGTATGTTGTAATAATCACTTGAGGATTCTGTTTCACTGCATCTTCTGAAGTGTACGGGAGCCAGCCCTCTTCACCGCCGGCAGCATTTTCTGCATGAATAAGCTGGAGCATGTTGTGCTGGAAGGTACCACTTCCGGTCGTATAGAGATCAGGCGGAGGCTGAATCTCCATCCAAACCGTTTTCTTTTCTTCCTCTGATATCTGTGATGCCTGTTCCCTTAGATTTTTCACATCCTCTTTCATGGAGGAAACAATTTCATCAGCTTCCGCATTTGCACCGGCGGCCCGGCCTATCGTATGAATGGATTTGTATGTTTCTTCGAAGGACGTTGCTTCATTGACCACAAGAACTTTTATCCCTTCCTCTTCCATCTGCTGCAGACCCTCTTTGGCCTGCTGTAGGGACGAGGCATGGGCCAGCACCAGATCCGGCTCAAGGGATATTATTTTTTCTACATTGAATTGGAGTCCGCCGATTTTTTCCTTTTCCGCTGCTTCTTTTGGATAATCAGCGTGATCCGAGACACCGACAATCTCTTCCTCCAGACCCAGTGCAAAGGCGATTTCGGTGTTGCTTGGTATCATACTGATGATTCGCCCGGGTTCTTCTTCCATCGTTACGGTTCCATCTGCGGCATCGTTGATCTCAACAGGAAAAGCATCATTTCCGGAGGCTGATTCTTTTTGTTCTGTATTTTGATTTTCCTTGTTATTTTGTGTATCTTCCGTGTCCTCCCCGGAATTGCATCCCGGAATCATCACAATGCTCACTAGACAGAGCACCGGCAGGATATGTTGTTTCAATGCTGTACCCCCTTCTGTTCCTGTTTTTTTCATAAAAAAGCTCTCCCTGATTTTCAGGGAGAGCGCATAAACGGCTGCAAAACAGCACACGTCGGACGGGCTGCATGTATAACCGGCGGTCCCTTTCCTCGAAGGTTTTGCACCGTATGAAAAGGCAGGTCTCCTGACTCACATCATCCGCAGCTTCCTTCCCGTTCCATTCAACAGTGGATTCTTCAGCTGCAGCTTGTCATGCTTACAGTGGCGGGACCGTACCGGAGTTGCACCGGTTTCCCTTTTAACATTTCTTTTACAGAGAAATGACCTTTTCACATCGGTATTTTGTTTTTTGTCTCATTTCGTATTAAAGAATTCAGGGAGAATATCGATAGATTCGCTTTTATTGAGAAGGACGTTTCCGGCAGATAAAAATCTGACGCGGCGATGACTGTTCCTCAAAGGGAGAAGCATCGTAATCGCCGAATACATATTCGATGTCAAACCCATTCCGGTGCAGCATCTGTTTTAATGCGTCGTTGTCGTACATTTTCACACGTTCCCGGTACTCCCGCCGGGAACCGCCCTCTTCAATCGAGATCTTTTTGTGTATAAACCCGTTTTCGATAAAACGTTTCTGGGTTACAGTGAAACCATTCTTTTCCGTAGAGTCATAGGGAACGAGGTTGGCAGCCGTGTGGACCGGGTTCAGGTAATCCATGCAGAACCATCCATTGTCTTTTAAGGCTTCCGACGCTCGGACCATGACCAGTTCATTCTCATAATCCTCCACAAAGTAACCGAAACTGGTAAACAGATTAAAAGCAGCGTCAAATTCCTGTTTAATAGAGATATGCCGGACATCTCCGCGCATGTACTGTACCGGAAGACCCGAGGTGAGATCGATGGCTTTTTTCAAAAGAACCGGAGAAAGATCCAGCGCGGTAACATGAACGCCTTTTCCCGCCATATAGCGGGCATGACGACCGTTGCCACAGCATAGATCGATGGCTTTCATACCTGGTTCCAGTGGGATATAATTCATAATATCATGCAGCTCAGCAGCTGCTTTCTCTTCATCCCGGTGATCATATACTTTCAGATAATCTTCTTGAAAATGTTCTTCAAACCAAGCCTTCACACTTGTCCTCCTAACACTGCCTTTCTATTCTTCCTCTGCTGAAGCGGGGATCGTAAATCGGAAAATGGTCCCTTTATCCGTCCGGCTTCTTGCAGAAATCTCCCCGTCGTGGGCTTCGACAATGTTTTTCGCTATGGAAAGACCCAGCCCTGTACCGCCGTTGCTGCGGGTTCTTGCTTTATCAGCTTTATAGAAACGTTCAAATACATAGGGGAGATCTTCTTCCTGGATGCCCGAGCCTGTATCCTGGATATCCACGCTCATCTCAGAAGCGTCTGTTCTGACCACCACCTGGACTTCCCCGTTATCACCAGTGTGGCGGATGGCATTATGAATCAGATTGGTCATGACCTGTTCCACCCGGTCTGGGTCAAACCAGGCATATTCGAGATCAAGCCGTTTATCAAGCTGCATGTTCACGTCCGCATCACGGGCCGGTCCCTGAAACTTTTTAAACACCTTGTCTGCAAATGCTTCAACGTCGACCCATTGTCTTTCAAGCTGTGTATAGCCGGCTTCCATTCTGGCCAGATCCAGCAGTTCATTAACAAGCCGGCCCATCCGCATGGATTCATCATAAATGATGCGCCCGATTTCCTGTTTTTCTTCTTCACTGCCGGCAACATCATCGACAATTGCTTCACTGTAGCCCTGAAGCATGGAAATCGGGGTACGGAGTTCATGCGAGACATTGGCAATAAAATCTTTTCGGAGTTTATCGTGCCGGCGCTCTTCTGTCATATCCCGAATGACCGCAACGACGCCGCGGACAAATTCTTCATCATAAAGCGGGGTCATTAAGACAACGTAACTTCTGCCCTGCACATCCATTTCTATCCACTGTTCCTCTTCAAGCGTCACAACCTTCTGGAACAGTTTTTTCACTTCTTTTGGCAGGCGGTCCTGCGGGTCGGGCGCTCCGGTTTCGTAGTGATAGGACTGCAGGAAATAATGAGCCGGCGGGTTCGTAAGGGCAATGGACCCTTTCCGGTCCACCGTAATAACACCGTCGGCCATACTGGTCAGAATCCGGCTCAGTTGTTCTTTCTCCTGATTAAGTGCCATAATATTGCGGTTCAATTCACGTCTCATTTTGTTGAACGCATTTCCGAGCTGGCCGATTTCGTCATTTGTCATAATCGGTACTTTCGTTTCAAAGTCACCTTTGGATACATTCAGGGCAAGTTCCCTCATTTTCCGGAGCGGAGCCGTAATTCGTGATGACAAAAAGAAGGCGAAAATAGTCGTCAGGATAATGGCAATACCGGCGGAAAGCAGAATAATCTGCTTCGTTTCGCCGGTCGTATCCTCAATGATGTCAAGCGACTGATACAGATAAAGAGAACCTTCTTCTCCCTCCGTTGAGACAAAAGGCACACCAACAACAAATATTTCCTGCTGTCTCTGCTCTCCATTTTCCTGCGCAGAGAAATTCCCGTGCGTGGTAACGGTCTCCCTCTCACGCTGTACCGGTGCCAGTCTTGGTTCATTTTCAAAAAGAGAAACAGGAAGGTTTACTCCGGCTTCCTTATCGGGATACTCCCACTGGTCTCCATTCTGTATAATAACTACAGATGAATTGTAGGAATCCGCCATGTGCTCCACGGTATTAAGTGCACCTTCGGGATCACTGTACCTTTCCAGCAGCGATACCATAACGTTGGCATGATTGGTTAACTGTTCTTCTGCTTCTGTAATATGAAATCTTTCAAAAAACTGAAGCAGCAGTACCGTTAACAACACCAGTACTGCTGATACAAGGAGCAGAATCGTACCCCACAGTTTTCCAACAACACTGCGCCAGATCATTCGCCCGCTGCGGCCTCGAACTTATATCCAACACCCCATACGGTGGAGATCATATCAGCAGCCTCCTCCGACACACGGCTCAGTTTTTCACGGAGACGTTTCACATGCGTATCAACGGTCCGAAGATCTCCGAAAAAGTCATAATCCCATACATCTTTAAGAAGCTGCTCTCTTGAAAAGACTTTATCCGGAGCCTGCGCAAGATAAAGAAGCAGTTCGTATTCTTTCGGGGTCAGGCTGATGACTTCTTCGTTCACCGTAACCCGGTGGGCGTCATTATCAATCGTCAGATGAGGAAACACCAGTACATCTTTTGTCTGCGTTTCCGTCTGCAGAAATTTCGTGGCCGAAGCCCGGCGCAGAATTGCTTTTACCCGAAGCACCACTTCTCTTGGACTGAACGGTTTGACGATATAGTCATCGGTTCCGACTTCAAAGCCCTGCACCCGGTTGCTTTCTTCACCTTTAGCGGTAAGCATAATAATAGGAGTTGCTTTGGATTTGCGGAGTTCACGGCATACTTCCTCTCCGTCCATGCCCGGAAGCATTAAATCCAGCAGAATGACGTCATAGTCGTTATGAACTGCCATGTCCAAAGCTTCTTCTCCATTTTCCGCCTCTTCTACAATAAATTCTTCCCGTTCCAGATACATTTTCAGAAGCCGGCGGATACGGTCTTCATCATCCACGACAAGTACTTTTGATTCTTTATCCATTACATTGTACCTCCTGCAGAGCAGTTTGTATAAGGTGCTGCATCAGCCGGCAGCAGCCAGCTGCGTCACGCATAAGAATGAAGTCCTGCGATAACAAGGTTAACAAATACCAGGTTAAACATGATAATAACAAAACCTATGACACAAAGCCAGGCGGAAGGCTCCCCGTGCCAGCCTCTGGAGAGCCGTAGATGCAGATATGCTGCATAAAATAAGAAGGTGATCAATGCCCACACTTCCTTGGGGTCCCAGCCCCAGAAACGGGTCCAGGCTATCTGTGCCCAGATCATAGCAAAAATCAGGCCGCCCAGTGTAAAAACCGGAAAACCGATGGCAATCGCCCGGTAACTGACTTCATCCACCGTTTCCGGATTAATGTTTTTCAAAAACGGCTGCAGGGCGCCTCCGATCGGCCGGCGCAGAATCAACCTCAGGAGCATGTAAAGAATAAAACCGGCAGCAAGGGACCAAACGACGGTATTGGCATCATCGCTTCGTATCCAGGTCGGCATGGTTATCAGGGGCTCCAGTGCACCCTGAGTCTGCAGACTTGCTTCATTTGGGCCGAGCAGTGCCGGAAGCTGGTACACCATTTCCGCCTGTTCGCCATTTTCATTTACATACGTAAAGGCGGCTTCATAGTTAAATAAACGAAAAATATAGCGGACTAAAATGAAACTGACGAGACTGGTAAGACTGTACATTATCATCTCCAGCCAGAATACTTTTTTATCCCGTTTTGTAAAATCAAGTGTTCGTACAAGATAGATAAGTCCGGCGGCAAATCCAATCGATAGAAGCCCCTGACCAAGCGCTGTCGTCGTAACATGGATTTTGAGCCAATTACTCTGCAGGGCTGGGATAAGCGGCTCCACTTCCGTCGGAAACACCGAGGCAAAAGCAATGATCAGCATAACAATCGGCATCGTGAACATGCCGAGGACGGCGGTCCTGTAGATACCGTACAAAATAAGAAATGCTATCGTCAGAGCCATTCCGAGAAATGTCGTGTATTCGAACATATTGCTGACCGGCACGTGGCCGGCTGCAGCCCATCTCGTGAAAAAATAGCCGGCCTGCAGCACAAAACCAATCCATGCCGCAGCGTAACCAATTGTTCCGAGACGGTTGCCTGTAACCTCTCCTTGTTTATCCCGCCATTTTCTTCCTGTTACGCTGACGGCAAAACAAATGGTTGCTGCCAGGTAAAGAAAAAAAGCGGCAAATAACAAGTTTGAACTAACTTCGACCATTATTGTCATCCCTTCCATCGGAGGTTTGTTCCTCCATTGCTTTCTTTGCCTGCTTATCCTCCGGCACCGTCAAACCGGTTTTGTCGGACAGCGACTGAAAATCTTTTTTCAACGATGCCCAGTGTTTATTCGTATGACCGGCCGCCCACAGTTCATTTCCAAACCTGCGCAGCCAAATGCGTCGGTGCGACCAATAGGAGCCCTGGATCAGACCGATCATGAAAATACTTCCTCCGGCGATTAAAAACGGAAGTGTGTGGTCTTTGCGAACTTTGAGCGCTGTCACGTTTTTCGTTTCAACACCTTCAAAAGACATCTCATACGTATTTTCACCAAATATATCTTCATTGCTCCGGATCGCGACAAAGCTGTATTCTCCTTCATCCGGGTGCTCAGGTGAAAACATCCGGAAGATAAAAGCGGGATTGTCCGGAATATCAGATATGGTGGAAGGCTCCCCGTTTTCATCAAATTCGAAATTAGGGAAGTATGATTCGATAACGACCCGGTACCCGTTGCCAAGGTCATATTCTCCCTGGGGGTCAAAAAGATCAATATCGATGGTTCCGATGGTTTCCCCGCTTTCCCGGTCGTTCATGGATAACGACATGACGTTCAGTTCATTCAGCTTATAGTCATATTGATAAAGAGCATAATCATCAAAACGAAGCGGATGATTCACCTCGATACTATCTGTTTTGACTTCTGTCAGTTCCGGTTCTGTTCCAACCGTTCCACCGCTGCTTTCGTAAAGAACGGCATCGGTCTTGTAGGTTTTAATCTGGTCCCCGCCGGCACGTTCCAGGGCCGGGGCGAATGTTTCATTGTTTTCATCATATGTTTCGATAGAAAACTTTTTATTCTCCACATAATACTGGCGTTCGGTACCTGCAACAGCCTCCGTTTCCCCTTCTCTTACCCAGATCAATTCATCCACATACATGCCGGGGAAAAAGCGCAGCATGGCACCTGTTAAGAAAAGAATAAGACCAATATGGTTAATGTAGGGCCCCCATCTGGCAAAACGGTTTTTTTCAGCCAGCAGGCTTCCATTTTCCACTTTTACATTATAGCGTTTCCTGCGCAGATAATCTTTTGATTGTTCCAGCATATCGTCTGCATGTTCCGTTTCGCTGACGCTGAAAAGACGCTGCCTTTTCAGAAACCCTTCATTTCGTGATGTCTTCTGTTTTTTCAGGGCGCGGTATAACGGCACGACCCGGTCCAGGCTTGCTATAATAAGAGAAATGCCGAGTCCTGCAATAAGAGCCATATACCACCAGGATCCGTAAAGATTATGAAAACCGAGAGTATAATATATAAGTCCCGCCATCCCGTATTCTTCTTCGTAGTGCTGTGCCGGATCCACATTTCCGGGTATGTACATTTCCTGAGGAAATATCGTTCCAACAGAAGAGGCAATCAACGTCAAGATAATAATTGTAACTCCAATTTTAACAGAGGAGAAAAAATTCCATATTTTATCAATTGCCGTTTTGTTGTAAGTCTGCGAGCGTCTGGCCACCCCTTCATAACGCATGTCCACCATTGATGCCTGTTTATCCTTTTCATCCAGCGGTTTGCCGCAGGATTCACAGAGATGTGTGCCGTAAGGATTCAAATGGCCGCATTCGCCGCATGTCACTTTCTCCATGAAAACACCTCGATCTTCCCGATTACCGTGCTGTGCACTCTGTGCTCATTATAACGCTGTCATTGGTTATTGTATAAGGAGCTGATTATGACACTTATGTGACAGCAGCCTCTTTCAGCTGTTTCACTTCTATCGGCTTCAGCTTTCTTTTCTCTCCGGGACGCAGGTTTTCAAGAGTCAGCGGACCGTATTTCTCCCGTTTCAACTTCATAACGGGATGGTCAATCTCTTCAAACATTTTACGCACCTGGTGGTTCCTTCCCTCATGTATGCTGATTTCTACAATCGATGAATTCGTTTTTTTATTCGACGATTTGACTTTAACTTTGGCGGGTGCGGTCTTTCTACCTTCAAGCTCGATGCCTGTCTGTAAACGATGCAGGGATTCTTTGGAAGGTTTCCCCTGGACTTTTGCAACGTAGGTTTTAAATACCTTATTCTTCGGGTGCATCAATTGGTTGGCAAACTCTCCGTCATTGGTCATGAGAAGCAGGCCGGACGTATCATAATCCAGACGGCCGACCGGAAAAATCCGTCTTGTTTCCTCTTCAAAAAAGTCCGTTACGACACTCCGGTTTTTATCGTCACTGACTGCTGAAATAACCTGTTTGGGTTTGTACAACAAATAATAAACAGGCTCCTCCCGGTCAATCGGTACGTGATCGACTTCCACGGTGTCTTTGTTCGGAGTTACTTTTGTACCCAGTTCTTTTACTACGCTTCCATTTACTTTTACTCTTCCTTCCTCCATCAACTTTTCTGCTTTTCTGCGGGATGTTACTCCTGCGTCTGCTATAACTTTCTGTAGTCTTTCCATCTTTTTCACCTCACGTTCCATCTTACCCATCTAAACCGCGTTTCACAAGTGCCGCAGTTCTGAGGTTTTCCATCGTATCTAAAAAATCTTCCGCCCACGCGGAAGATCCGTTATTATAAAAATATTACGCTGACGATAAATACAGATGCTGCGACGCCGGCGGCATCCGCAGCCAATCCGACTTTCAGCGCATCGCCGATATGCTTCACTCCTGCTGCGCCGAAATAAATGGTGATGACATACAATGTCGTATCGGTGCTCCCCTGCATCGTGGAGGCGAGACGCCCGATAAACGAATCCGGACCATATTCGTCAAACAGCGAACTCATCATCCCGAGCGCACCCGTTCCGGAAATCGGGCGTATCATGGCAAGCGGTGCAATGTCAGCCGGTATCCCCGCCAATGCCAAAACCGGTGCTATCGCTTGAATGACAAGATCCATCGCACCGGACGCCCGGAATACCGACACCGCGGTAAGCATCCCGACAAGGTAGGGAATCAAAGAAACAGCCATTTGAAAACCATCTTTTCCGCCTTCCACAAAAGCATCATATGCCGGCACCCGCTTCACTGCCGCGTGAAGAATAACAGCAAAGAGAAGCATCGGTACCACCCAGATGGATACCGTATTCATCCAGCCCATGTTTACCCCTTTCCTTTACGGGTGCGCCGGAGATGAAAAAACCGATCGATGACAAGCGCACAAGCTGTGGAACAGCCGGTAGCCAGTATCGCCGCGCCGACTATTTCGGCGGGTTCCGACGAACCATAGTTCATTCTCACCGCAATGACGGTGGTCGGTATCAACGTAAGTCCTGCCGTATTCAATGCCATAAATGTAATCATCGAACGGCTCGCTTCGTCTCTGTCGTCATTAAGCTTTTTCATTTCTTTTACTGCTTTGATTCCCATCGGGGTTGCAGCGTTGCCAAGTCCCATCAGGTTGGCCGTCATATTGGAAAGAATGTAACCCATGGCAGGATGATCAGGGGGTATATCAGGGAACAACCGTACTACAGCCGGCCGGAGCCAGGTTGTAAATTGATCAAGCAGCCCGCTGTTTCTGGCCACATTCATGATACCGAGCCAGAACACCATGACACTAACCAACCCAAAACAAAGTGTAACCGCGTCTTCGGCCCCTTTGAACAACGCTTCCGATACTTCTTCCATTCTCCCGTTAAACATAGCCGTTATAATTCCGGCGCCAAGAAGAAACATCCAGATGTAATGTACCACCGTTTACCGCCCTCCCATGAACATCTCTATACATGCACGAAATGCAGGGAACCAACCCGGCCCGCTTTCCTGAGGCTGGTCAACAAACACGGGCATACTGTGAATGGGGCGGCTTTTAAGCATCCATGTTATTTTTCCCGCCGCCGATATTCCTTTAGGGTAACGGTTGTCCCGGTCCGATAACGAGATCGATCGTGACACGTCACCGCTTTCTTCTTCTGTCAATGGATAATGAAAATCCCTCGGCAGAAACAGTCTCCCCTTCTCATTGTTTTCGCTGTTTATCGTTTCGCGGGCACTTGCAAGCTGAATAAGCTTAAAAGTGGAAAATCCCCATTCAAACATGGAAATATGGTCCTTCCAATCGGAAGGGGCGTCCAGTGTGACCGCAATCAACTCCATATCATTTTTTTCTGCGCTGGAAACGAGTGTACGGCCCGCTTTCCTTGTATAGCCTGTCTTTCCGCCTGTTGTATACTTATACATGGAAGTGAGAAGTTTATTTTTGTTCTGCCAGATACGTTTTCCCTCTTGCTGCTGCGGTGCTTGGTACGTTTTAAGACCGGTTACTTCCCTGAAGCGTTCCTTCTGCATGGCATATCTCATAAGAAGCGCCATATCATATGCCGTTGAGTAATGAGCCCCGTCCTCGTCAAGACCGTGAGGATTTGCGAACCTGGTATTTTCCATTCCGATATCACGGGCCTTCTCATTCATCATATAGACGAATCCTTCTGTACTGCCGCCGACAAATTCCGCCACTGCCACCGCCGCGTCATTTCCTGAACGCAGCATCAAACCCGTCGTTAAATCTTTCAGTGTCATGTTCTCACCCGGTTTCAGATAAAGCGAGGACCCTTCTACGCCGGAGGCATGATTACTGATTTCTGCTGTCTGCTCCCATTTTCCCGACTCCACAGCCAATACAGCGGTCATGATTTTCGTTATACTTGCGATACTTTTCTTCTCATTGGCACTTTCATCAAATAAAACCCTGCCGCTCTGCTGTTCCATAAGTACTGCCGCTTCCGCTGACGTATCGACTCCACTCGTATGTTCCGCCGCTGCTGTTAGAGGAAAAATCCCTAACAGAAAAAACAGGACGGCTACTGTACACCATTTCATATCCATCCCATCTTCCTTGTCCATTTCTTATAATCATATCTATTCCGGATGCAGGGTATTATGAATAGAAGAATATGAAAGATGTACAACCTTTTCAAAAGAGCTGGCTATCCTTTCGGCTTAAAAAGAAGTGCAGCGGCAAACGAGAAAATAACTGCAGCTGAAATGCCGGCGCTTGTCACTTCAAAAATTCCGGTGATCACCCCGATTATACCATTTTGTTCTGCTTCGGCCATCGCTCCGTGTACAAGTGAATTCCCAAAACTTGTTATTGGAACCGTAGCGCCGGCCCCTGCAAAATCAACAAGCGGTTCATATAATCCGATACCATCCAGCACAGCTCCCGACACAACAAGAACAGTCATCGTGTGGGCCGGTGTTAATTTTGCTGCATCCATCAAAAGCTGGCCAATCACACATATTATTCCGCCTACGATGAAAGCCCAGACATACATCATGGCTGTCCTTTTCCTCCTTTCTGTTCAATAGCTGCAGCATGGGCAATGCATGGTATAGATTCATTCTGCCGGCTCGTCAGAGGGCTTAACAGTGCCCCTGTCGCCGCAACCAGGACCCGGGTTATCTCCCCATCCTGCATTCGGTTCAAAATATTTCCATACACAACAGAAGCGGAGCACCCGGAGCCACTCGCCCCCGCCTGTACATGCTGTTCTTCCTTGTAAAGCATGACGCCGCAGTCGATACACTGATCATCTGTCACCATAATGCCGCGTTGACGAAGAAGTTCCTTCATAATTGGAAGACCGATTCGTCCAAGATCTCCGGTGATGATATAGTCATAGTATGAGGGATCACGATTTAGATCAGTGAAATGTGCTTCAATTGTATCCGCTGCTGCAGGAGCCATCGCAGCCCCCATGTTATAGGGATCCGTCAGCCCGCGGTCGATGACTTTCCCAATCGTAGCTGAACTTACCGACGTTCCTTCTTCTCCCCTTCCGATTACAGCGACACCTGCTGCAGTAGCTGTCCACTGAGCTGTTGGAGGTTTCTGCGCCCCGTATTCGGTTGGATAGCGAAACTGTTTTTCCACCGCAGCGTTATGACTGGCTGAACCGGTGAGTACGTAATCTGCTTCTTTGTGTTCAATCAGAAGCGACGCCAGCGCAAGACCTTCCATCGACGTGGAGCATGCTCCAAACAACCCCAGATATGGAATGCCAAGACTCCGGCACGCGAAATTAGTTGCAGTCATCTGATTAATCAAATCCCCCGCCAGAACAAATTGTATATCTTCGGGATTTTTGGCGGCTTTTGCTATAGCCGTGCGTGAGGCTTCTTCCATTAATTTTTTCTGAGCATTCTCAAAGGACGACTCCGCCATCCAGATATCATCAAACAGTTGGTCAAAATCCCGTGCCAGACTGCCTTTTGCTTCAAACGGACCCCCGACAACACCTGTAGCTGCGATAATGGGGCGGCCAGGAAACACCCACGTGCGGCTCCCCTGAATCATAATGATCCCCCCGTCATCTGAATCCATATCGTTTTGATAAGAGCGATAATAAATGCTGCCACCGTCCCGAATACAATTACAGAACCGGCCAGTTTGAACATGTTGGACCCCACTCCAAGCACCAGACCCTCTGTCCGGTATTCCATGGCGGCACTCGCCATAGAGTTGGCAAATCCGGTCACCGGTACCGCAGTGCCTGCTCCGGCGAACTGCGCAATCTTGTCATATACCCCCAGTCCAGTCAAAAGAACGGAAAGAAAAATCAAGACAGCAATGGTTGGGTCTGCCGCTGTCTGTTCATTAAAATCAAAAAAATGAATAAATAAGGAGCGTATCCCCTGCCCGAACGTACAGAGCACTCCACCGATTAAAAACGCTTTGACACAGTTGAAAACAATTGGTAAAGAGGGTTCCGACTGTTTTGCAAATGTTTGATAGGTTTGGTTTTGTTTAGGTTCTGTTTTGTCACTCATCCGCAGCACCTTTTATCCTTTCATATGATCTTCAATGCCGGTTAATCTTTTTTTACGCTTCTTCGCGGATAAAGATTTCTTTTGCAGCTCTTCTTTGAATGCATGTAATTCGAGCCACACTTTGTAATCTGTCGAGAAGTGAACGGTTTTTTCCGGATAATGTTTTTTCAAAAGAGAATGTCCTTTTTTCCGGATGGAGTCAAGCCGCAGCCTGGACCACTGGGTTACTGTCACTCCTGCGTACAGATTTTCACCCTCCATCACTGCTTGAGCGGAGGTCACCTCCTCCATGTCTTCAAGCAGTGTTTCCGGATCATTTGAAATGGCGGCCGTATTGGTTAAAGACGACTCTTCATGATCCCCGCACCCTGTAGCAGGTAAGACAAGAACTGCTGTAAAAAGAGCCGGTTTCATGACTTGGCAGACGAACTTTTTCATTTTTCTCTTCCTTCCATGACATCGTGCCTTTATAGTATGAAATAGACCATCCGTTTTTATGTACATAGTCAGGCAAAGAGAAGAAAGAGGTGATTATGTGTGACACCGCAATGGATACTGCTGTTTTCGTTTTTTATGGTCTGTGCGTTTTCGGTTTTGTTTGTACAATGGAGGAGAATAAAAAGACTGGAGCAGAGTCAAAGGGAGTTAACCGTTCGTCTTGAAGGCATGCAGGAAACGTACAAAGAAAAAGAACAGGAGCAGGAAAAAGAGGAAGTACGGCATCATCTGCACATGAAAGCGTTGGATATCCGCAATACCGTGTATAAACAGACAAAAGGCCCGCATCCGCAGGCTCTTCATCATACCCCGCAGTCCTCCGGATATACAGAGGAATACCTGGAGTTATTGTTCGGTCCGGAGCGGGCGGGAAAAATGATTCACTTGTTTCTTTCCTACCAAACGTACGTAAAAACGTACTGGCAGACCGAAAACGGACGGATCCGGACTGTTTTCCGAAAGGACCCATCAAACAGCGGGTACGGGGAAGCAGAAGACATTCAGGCCGCCTCCCGCGATCTTTTGGAGAAGATGGATGATATACTTCGCCACTTTCATTAAGCGGAGCGTATTTTTCTTTCCATAAGGGCAGACTAATCAGGGAGAAAAAGCATCCAGCTTATGGGAGGACGCCATGGAGGTTCATTTCTTACAGCTGACAGTGGAATTAACAATTGGTTTCGTCGCTCTTTTGGTGATCACGAAAGTACTCGGTAAAACACAGATCAATCAATTAACGCCGTTTGATTTCATCTCCTCGATTGTGATGGGGGAATTGGTCGGAAATGCGATATACGATAACGAAATCGGCCTTCATTATATCCTCTATGCCGTCGTGTTATGGGCGGTACTTGTAGGGGTTGTGGAAAGCATTACTCAGAAAAAAAAGGAAACCAGAAGCATGCTGGAGGGAAAACCGGCTATCGTTATCCGGGAGGGGCAGCTGGATTATAGTGTACTCCGCAAAAACAGGCTGGATTTAAATCAGCTGCAGCATTTACTCAGAGATAAGGATATATTTTCGATGCAGGATGTGCATTATGCCATTCTAGAGGCAAATGGAACGGTTAATGTGCTGAAAAAACCTCACGCCGCCTCCGCCCTCAAAACAGATCTGCAGGCAGATCCCGGGCCGCCGCCGCGTCTTCCGCTCGCGGTCATACTGGATGGGGAATGGGTGGAAGACAATATTACAGAATCCAACATTTCAAAGCGCGACATTCTCGAGCGCCTTCAGACAAGAAATATCCCGGATATCAACCGGGTTCTTTATGCGGAATGGAGCGGGGAATATCCCCTTTATATCGTTTTGTACGATGAATCCGGAACTTACTAGTTCTCTTCTTCGAGTTCTTTAAAGAACAGATCCGCCTCTTCTGTAGAAGGCTCTTCCGGTTCTGCTCCAAGCGCAGGCAGTTCCTCCAGTGAGGAAATGTTAAAATGCTCCAGAAACCGTTCTGTTGTTTTATAAAGAATCGGCCGGCCCGGAGCCTGGGCGCGCCCGCTTTCCTGAACAAGTGCTTTATGTATGAGTGTTTGAACAGCTCGTTCGGACTTGACTCCGCGGATATCATCAATTTCTATCCGCGTAATCGGTTGATTATAGGAAATAATGGCAAGCGTCTCCAGGGCAGCCTGGGATAATTTTGCCTGCCTGGGCCCCTCCGCCAGTTTTTCAATGTAGGGAGCAATGCTGTCCGCCGTCACAAGCTGAAAGCGGCTGCCAAAACGCTGCACCTGCAGAGCCGGTGTGTCTTCTTTCATGGACTGCTGTAATACAAGCAGCTGCTGCTCCGTTTCCTGTTCCGTCAGGTCAAGAACCCCGGCAGCGTCCTGAATTTCGAGTCCTTCGTCCCCGCATACATACAGCAGCCCCTGGAGTATATGCTGATAATTTTCTTCATTCACCGACGAGCTCCTCCTCTGTCTGGTATACCATGATCTCTTCAAAATTCTCTTCCTGCACGCATGTAATCTGCTTGTGTTTCATTAATTCCAAAACGGCAAGAAAGGAGACAACCATATGGGATCGTTCTCCGGAAGGGAATAGTTCAATAAACGTACTGCCGTTTTGTTTTTTTTCAAGAAATGAAAGGATCGACGTCATTCTGTCTTCAATTGTCACTTCTTCATTTTTAATTTTCGTTTCTTTCGGAGCGTGGTAACGAACACGCTCTTTCAGCTTCTGGTAGGCATCGAGCATATCAAACAAAGACAGATTTTCCGGCACGGCCGCAGCATATTTCTCCTCGATGGCTTCATCATCCATAGAAGATCCTTTTGCATACCGTCCGGCTCCTTCCTGTTCTTTTTCGCGGAGTTCCACCGCTGCCTCTTTGTATTTTTTATATTCAACCAGCCGGCTCATCAGTTCCTGCCTTGGGTCTTCTTCTTCCATAAATGCCTCTTCGCCCGGATCATCTTCACCGGGAAGGAGCATCTGGCTTTTTATTTCCAGAAGCGTAGCAGCCATCACCAGGTACTCACTTGCAATGTCAAGTTCAAGCTCCTGCATCGCCTGCACATAATGCAGATACTGCTCGGTGATTTCCGCCACCGGAATATTGTAAATATCAACTTCCGCCTGCTGAATCAGATGAAGCAGCAGATCCAGAGGACCCTGAAAAGTATCAATCTGTACACTGTATCGTTCCATAAGTTGAATCCTTTCCCGTCATACTAGCATTCATTATACCATATCCCTTCTCTTTCAGGCATTGCAACTTTAGAATGAAGAAATTCCATTCATCGTGATATAATGTTGTAAACAAAAACTTCATGCCAAAGGATGGTACGTTATGTATCCGGAAGCCTACATTCAATTTCTGGTTCAGTTTCACGCCTATCGTGATTACTTTGAATGCCATGAAATATTGGAAGAGTACTGGAAAGAACATGACTTTGAAAATCGATCCAGCGTCTGGGTTGGACTTATTCAGACAGCTGTAGGGCTCTATCACCACCGGCGCGGCAATGAAAATGGTGCTTTCAAAATCTGGGCAGGTGCCCGCCGCATCATTGGTGAAAACAAAAATCGGCTGTTTGATCTGGGTATAGATGCAAACAAACTCCTCCATCTTCTGGAAAAACATCTTTCCGATACAACGTACCGCCGGCCGTTCAGGGATATGAACCTGCCGCTTATTGACCCCGAACTTATAAAACAATGCACCGCTGAATGCAAACGGCGCGGGATACCGTGGCAGCATCCAAGCGACATGTCAGATAAACAGCTTGTCCACCGGCATATCCTGCGGCATCAAACAGCAGAGCCCGAAAAACGTCTGCATCAAAAACGAAACATATAAAAAGCCGCTCCGGATTACTTCCGGAACAGCTGTGTAACTGGATTTATCCACTTGCTTCTTCCGTCTTCCCTTTTTCGTCCCGGGGTACTTTCTCTTCACATGTGTCGAGAAACTCTTCAGTCTCCACACAGCCGGTGAGATCCCCTTCAAGGCGGTCTCTCATGGTCAGAACCATTTTCATTCCGATTCCTTCTTCTCTGTAAGAAGGATTAACGCAGATATGCTTCAGTTCGGCGGAACCGTTTTCATGGAAATACAGTCCCATCACACCGATAATGTCTTCCTGCTCTTTCCACAGATAAAGCTGCCAGTTTTCCTCGTTCTCATAATACTGCATCGTTTCCTGTAGTTTCTTGACTTCTTTTTCTTCCGGCATATAAGACAGGAGACCCATCGCGATTTTTTTATACGCTGACTTGAACTTGATAAACATTGACATCATCCCTTATTAGAGAGAGTATGTTTCTTCTCTCTCATTATACTTCATCTTCTTCTTTTGAAAAGAGAGAAACCGGATCTTTTAAGTTGAATGCATGATTTTCTTTCCTATCCAGCCTATGCACCTAAGGCATTAACTACCGCCCAAATGTAACACAATTGCAATCGTTATGCCAACTGTGTCTTAAGAAAAGAACAAACTGCCCTTTTATAACGGAATTTCGGGGGAAAACACCGTAGTACAGGCCGGCTCAAGACGTATCCGCTTTTCTGCGCAGGCTTCGTCCGGCCTGTAAAATCCGGAGGCTGCATCTTCATTTTCCCATCCTTCTGCCGTTTTCCCTCATCCAAGAGAAAACATGGCGGTTTCCGCCATGTTTCGGTCATCTCGATTATAGTTTCCCCATCTTAAAGGTTTTTATCAAGGTTACCCATCTCCACAGCGGATACTGCAGCGTCTGCTCCTTTATTTCCTGCCTTCGTTCCGGCGCGTTCCACCGCTTCTTCAATAGTATTCGTCGTCAAAATACCGAAAATGACAGGAAGATTGTAATCAAGAGAAACCCGGCTTATTCCTTTAGCCGACTCGGCACAGACGTAATCAAAATGCGGGGTCGATCCTTTGATAACGGTACCGAGTGTGATAATAGCATCGTACTTCCCGGCGGCTGCCATTTTCTGTGCGGCAAACGGGATTTCAAATGCTCCCGGAACCCAGGCAATATCAACATTTTCCTCTGCTGTCCCATGCCTTTTCAAAGTGCCTTTCGCACCTTCCAGAAGCTTTTCGGTGATAAAATCGTTAAAGCGGCCCACCACTATACCGATCTTCAAATTTGTTCCGTTTACATTTCCTTCATATATCTGTCCCAATGTTGTCTCTCCTTTTATAGATGGAGCATATGCCCCAGCTTCGAATATTTTGTACGCATGTAGTTTTCATTATCTTTATGGTGAGGCATCTCAAGGGCAACCCGTTCCGACACTTCAAGTCCGTATCCGTTCAATCCGGTGATTTTACGCGGATTATTCGTGAGCAGGCGCATACTGGATATGCCGAGGTCGCGCAGAATCTGGGCACCAATTCCATAATCCCGCAGATCGGGTTTGAAACCGAGCTTTTCATTCGCTTCCACGGTATCATATCCTTCTTCCTGCAGTTCATAAGCTTTCATTTTGTTGATCAGTCCGATCCCGCGGCCTTCCTGCCTCATATAAAGAAGGACGCCCCTTCCTTCTTTTTCAATCTGCTGAAGTGCTGCGTGAAGCTGAGGCCCGCAGTCACAGCGGTGGGAACCAAAAACATCTCCGGTCAGGCATTCGGAATGCACTCTCACAAGCGTCGGTTCGCCGGGAATGAGCTGTCCTTTAATAAGAGCAATGCTTTCTTTATCATCCACGACAGATGTATAGCCGACAGCCCGGAAATCTCCGAAATCGGTAGGGAGTTTGATATCTGCTTCCTTTTGCACAAGTTTATCTTTTTTGTGACGGTACTGAATCAAATCTTTTATCGTGATCATCTTAAGGTCATGTTCATCTGCGATTTCACGCAGTTCAGGAACCCTTGCCATCTCTCCGTCTTCCCTGATTACTTCGCAAATTACTCCCGCCTGTTCGGCTCCTGATAAAGCGGCCAAATCCACTGCTGCTTCTGTGTGTCCTGCGCGCCGCAGCACTCCGCCTTTTTTAGCAATGAGCGGGAATACATGACCCGGACGTTTAAAATGCCGGCTTTTACTTCGCGGATTCATCAGCTCCCGGATGGTTTGGGCACGCTCTCCTGCTGATATCCCTGTTTTCGCAGATTCATGGTCAACACTAACAGTAAACGCCGTGCCGTGCGGGTCTGTGTTCTGATCGACCATCGGCTGCAGTTCAAGTTCATGGGCACGCTCTTCAGTAATCGGTGTGCAGACCAGCCCTCTGCCGTACGTAATCATAAAATTTATGGATTCTGGTGTGATCCGGTCGGCAAGCGCCACAAAGTCTCCCTCATTTTCCCGGTCTTCATCATCACAAACGATGACCGTGCGTCCCTGCATCAACTCATAAATAGCTTCTTCAATCGGATCAAACCAATTTGCTTCTGCCATCACATTCACCCTCTTTTTCTCTTCATATCCTGCTTCAGGAGGATATAACATCGTTGTCTTTTATGCCTTTTTATCCGGATTGCTTATATTTTCACCAAACCTGGCGGACAAGAGTCTTTCTGTGTACTTCATCAACATGTCAGCTTCAACGTTGACTGGATCTCCCAGCCGTTTATCACTCATGGTTGTTTCCTGCCACGTATGGGGGATAAGAGAAAGTGTGATGGTGTCTTTGTCATCATTCACATCAAATATCGTCAGACTGATACCGTCGACAGCGACCGATCCTTTTTCACTCATAAAAGGAAGAATGGCAGACGGCATGGAAATGTCTACGTAATAGGCATTTTCGCAAGGGGAAACATTTTCCACTTTCCCGGCAGCATCAACATGACCGCTGACAAAATGGCCGCCGAATCTATCACAAGCCTGCATCGCCCGCTCCACATTCACCCGCGCCCCTTCTTCCAGGATACTCAGGCTGGATGCATACATTGTTTCCGGCATCACGTCCACAGTAAATGTATTTCCGGTGAAACCGGTCACGGTCAGACAGACACCGTTTACGGAAATACTGTCTCCTGTTTTCATATCTTCTGTTATTTTCGGGGCCTGCAGCGTGAGTACCATTGTATCCGAGGCTTTATGAATACTTCGGACAACGGCTGTTTCTTCCACAATACCAGTAAACATTATTCATTCCCCTTCCGGACTGCTGTTACTTTTATGTCTTCACCGAGTTGTTCCACCGAGTGCACTTCAAGACGCGGCGCATCATTCAAATGAGCAATGCCTCCCCCGCCGGCCGCTGTCGGTGCCAGACGGCCACCAATCAGGACAGGTGCAGTATAGGAAACAAACTCCTGAAATCGTTCTTCTTCGACAAATCTGCCATGGATTTCAGATCCTCCTTCGACAAATACAGAGAGGATGTTTTCGTTTCCGAGAACAGTCAATACTTCTTCGAGCTGTACGTCAGCCTCTGCCGCCTGATAAATGACGGCACCGGTCTGTGCCAGATTCCGTTTTTTTTCAAGGGATGCCTCTGACCCGCAGAATATCCATACCGGAGCCATATTATCCTGCAGCATGGACGCCTCAAGCGGTATACGCAGATGACGGTCCAGCACCACACGCAGGGGTTGTAATCCCCCCTCCACAGCCCTCGCCGTCAATGAGGGGTCATCATGAAGCACGGTTCCGATCCCTGCCAGAATCCCGTCATGTTCATGCCGCAGGCGGTGGCTGTCCTTCCTGGATTCCGTTCCCGTAATCCACTGGCTTTCACCGGTGGCCGAAGCCGTTTTGCCGTCCAGAGATACAGCTGTTTTCAGCGTGACATATGGAAGTCCGGTTTTCATAAAATGCATGAAATACCGGTTCAGCCACTCCGCACGCTCTTTTCCTGTGCCGATGGACACCTCAATACCGGCTTCCTTCAGTCTTTCCACTCCACTCCCGCTCACTTCAGGATTTGGATCCAGTGCAGCGATGACCACCCGGCGGATGCCGCTGTTTATAATGGCCTCCACACAGGGCGGAGTTTTACCGGTATGTGAACACGGCTCGAGAGTTACATACATTGCTGCCCCTACTGCATGGTTACCTGCTGCCTTTAGTGCATGAATTTCTGCGTGCGCCTCTCCAGCCTTCAGGTGCGCGCCCATTCCGGCTGTCGTTCCGTTTTTTACAACCACAGCACCGACAGATGGATTCGGCGAGGTCTGCCCTTTTGTGCTTTCCGCCAAGTGAAGAGCAAGATCCATATATTCTTCATCCGTCATACCGACTGCCTCTTTTCTTTTAAAATAAAAAACCCTGAAAACGGTATACGTCTCCAGGGTGGTTAAAACATACGAAAATAAGCATTGTTCATTTATAAGCCTTCAACGAATCGGTCTGCTTAACGCAGGCGTGTTACTGCATCACGCACACACCAAACTTTCCGGATACGTTCCGGCTCTGAACACGGCTTTTCTTCTCCCATCCAGACTTTCACTGTCGGTCTCGGATTTTCACCGAGTCCACCGCCGGGCCAGAGCCTCTGCGGGTCGCGGACTAAAAAGCAAGGATGCTTCATCACCGCCGGCTGGGAATTTCACCCCACCCCGAAGTGGTTACAATGTAACCAAACCGTTCCATATTTATATATTGATTTTATCTTCCTTGAAACATACCCGTCAACTATTTGAACCGCTCTTCTCAGAGCGGTTCAAACATACTGTTATATTTTTTCTTTCAGACGGAGGGGGAGATCGTTTTTCAAAAGATCTTCGATTGATTCTCTCTGCACGACAAGGTCGGATTCTCCGTCCTCAACGAATACAACCGGGGGACGGGTGAAACGATTGTAGTTGCTCGCCATGGCAAACCCGTAAGCTCCTGTACAGAAAACCGCAAGAATGTCTCCAGGCTCTGCATCCGGAAGAGGAAGATCCCACATCAGCATATCCCCGCTCTCGCAGCATTTGCCCGCTACAGCTGTACGACCCGGCGCTTCTTCGTCGGCACGATTGGCCAGGATTCCTTCGTATTCTGCATTGTAAAGTGCCGGCCGGATATTATCTGTCATTCCCCCGTCTACCGATAAATAGTTACGCACACCGGGAATGTTCTTTTTTGATCCTACTGTATAAAGAGTCGTACCAGCATCACCGCTGATGGAACGTCCAGGCTCAATCCATATTTCCGGAAGAGCCATATCTGCATCAGCTGCTTCTTTTTTGACGGCAAGAATAAGGTCTTTGACGTAATTCTCCGGTGCAAGCGGTTCGTCTCCCTCAACATAACGGATTCCAAATCCTCCACCAGCGTTAAATACTTCGGGAATAAAATTATACTCGTCCCTCCAGCGTTTAAATTCAGCGAACAGTTTTTCCACCGTCAAAACGAAACCGTCTGTATCAAAAATCTGGGAACCAATATGGCAGTGGATTCCCCGGAGGTTTATAAAAGGGTCGGCCTGCAGTATTTCAATCGCTTGATCAGCCTGTCCACTCTGCAGATCGAACCCGAACTTCGAATCTTCCTGGCCGGTGGATATATATTCGTGGGTGTGGGCTTCAACTCCTGGTGTTGTACGGAGCAGCACCTGAACTGTCTGATTATTATCCCGTGCCTGCTCTTGAATCATTGATAATTCGTGAAAATTATCGACAACGATGCAGCCGACGCCGAGTTCCAACGCGAGAGCTATTTCATCATCACTTTTATTGTTTCCATGCAGATGCGCCCGCTCCATCGGAAAGTCCGCTTTCGCCGCTGTTATCATTTCACCGGCAGATACCACATCAAGACTTAACCCAAGCTCCGCGGCCAGCTGTACCATAGCTATGCAGCTGAATGCTTTGCTTGCATAGGCGACCTGATAAGGAACGTCCGCCTTTTCAAATTCCTGCTGAAACCCTTTTGCCCTCTCTCTCATCAACGCAACATCATATACATAAACAGGCGTGCCGTACTCACCTGCAAGCCGGGTCGTATCCACCCCGCCGATTTCAAGCCGCCCGTTTTTATTAATCCGACTGGTTCCGTGTAGATACATGACTCGTTCTCTCCTTCTACGCATCAATGAATGATTACATTTTAGCATCATTTAAGAAGGAGAAAAAGAAAAACTGTTCTCCTGCCCGTCATGCTTTTGGAGGCTGCCGGATTTTATCCTGCGGATTCACGATGCCCGGGCGCCGGCGCAGATTAGGAACGGTTGTGCGCACAAGAACCTGCCAAAGCGCCTTACCGTCAAACGGCAGAAACGGCCACAGATACGGTTTGTTTAATGACCGGATCGAGGCAAGGAACAGGAACAGAACAGTAGTTGTGATAACAAATCCTACAGCCTGAAAAGAAACAACCGCAATCAAAAGGATAAAGCGGAATATTTTCAATGCAATCCCAAGCTCATAGCTTGGTGTAGCAAATGTTCCAATCGCCCCAAGCGCAACATATAAAATAACTTCAGAGGTGAACAGCCCGACTTCTATCGCTATTTCCCCAATCAACAAGGCTGCAACGAGGCCAAGGGCTGTTGCAAGCGGGGAAGGGGTATGAATGGCTGCCATCCTCATTAATTCTATACCGATTTCGGCGATAACAATCTGCATAAATTCCGACACATTCGAATCTTCCGTGGGACCGATATAGTTCAGCTGATCCGGCAGCAGCTGCGGTTCGAGTACGACAAGCAGCCACAATGGAAGTATAAAAAGAGAAGCAAACATGCCGAAAAAGCGGATCCATCTTAGATAGGTGCCGATAAATGGTGCCTGCCGGTATTCTTCGGCGTGCTGCACATGATGGAAAAAGGTAGTTGGTGTGATGATAACGCTTGGAGAAGCATCTACAATAATGACGACATGTCCTTCAAATAAATGAACCGCAGCAACATCCGGCCGCTCCGTATAACGGACAAGAGGCATCGGATTGGCCCCCTGGTCGACAATATACTCCTCCACTACTTTATCGGCCATTGTAAGACCGTCTACGTTAATTGCTTTCAGTTCATCTTTTATGATATTAACCATGTCAGGGTCGGCAATATCTTCAATATAAGAAATACAGATATCGGTTTTCGAACGTACGCCGACTCTCAGAATTTCATGGCGGAGTCTTTCATCTCTCACCCTTCTTCTCGTTAACCCTGTATTTTCGATAATATTTTCTGTGTAGCCGTCCCGTGCTCCGCGCACGACTTTTTCATTATCCGGTTCTTTCGGACTCCTTCCGGGATAATTACGCACATCGACGACCAGGGCCCTCTCTTCCCCATCTATGAGAATGAACACAAGACCCGAAAGCATTTCTACTATACAATCTTCAAGGTTGTCTTTATAATCAACCTGCACTTCTGTTAGATGGTTTTCCACCGCTTCGCGGACATAAGGCGTTTTCCGGTCTCTTGCCTCCACTTTCATGAGTTCTTTTAAAAGTTCGGTCAGCGCCTCCATATCAACGAGACCGTTCACATAATAAATCTGGATTTCCCTGTCCAATATGTGCAGTCTTCGGATGCCCGTATCAAAACTGGTTCCTATACCGACTCTTTCTTTTAAGATTTCTTCATTTTCTTCGATACGGGGGGAGATGTCTGACGCTTCAGTGTCTTCCGGAGGGATTCCCTGCTTCTCCAAGTCCATCGCATCCGGTTTGTTCCGGAATATCCATTTTCCTCTACGCATGTTAGAAACTCCTCTATATATTAGAATGAGAGCGATACATAAACAAGCCAGTGAAATAATGATCCCGCCGTTTTACCAAAAACGATGGCCATCACTAAACTCATTACGTCATTTTCCATTCCAACCCTTTTAGCAAGAATAGGGAACACATTCAATACTTCTGTCAACGCCGCAGCCAGCATGCCGACAAAAATCCCGGCGGCAAGACCAACAGGCACCGTAAAAAAAACTGGAAGTGAAAAACGAATCGGATGAAGGACGGCAATAGTTCCAAAAACCCCGCCGCCGGTCACCGCAAGTTCATACAGCCAGACAGCCTTTTTAGTGCCGGTGATCTGCACAAGTCTTGGTATGATTCCAAGAACAGAAATAAAAGCAACAAAACCGCTCCCTACCGCCAGTCCGCCGCTTAAACCTACAAAAATAATAATCAGGACTTCGACGGCCATGTTGAACTCCGGTCCGACTTGGATTCCGCGGCGTATTCTTCCATGTCCTGACGATATTGAAACATTTCTATTTCCAGTGGGCTCGGCTCTTCATTCAGCCGCTTTTTAAAAAGACGATTAAAAAACAAAATCATTCCAAGGCCAAGCCCGAAGGAATAAGGAATCTGCAGAAGCAGAGGCTGCTCCAGGTGCTCTCCGGTAATCAACTGATAGATGGTCTGATGAACAGCCAGCATACTTACATCTTCATGAAAGTTCATAATGGCAAGAGCCGCTCCGGTAAACAACAGAAACCATACGAGCAGTACCGAAATCAACTTTTTCTGTCTGCGCCCGGTGCGGATGTCGACCACGACCTGGGGTCTTCCAAGAACATTCACCTCAAGATCCGGATAGACCGAATGAATATGCTGCAGTACAGTCAATCCATCGACAACGATATGGTGTTTATCCCGAGATGTTACCTCATACACTTTAATATCCAGAATTCCTGACACAAGCTCTTTATCTCCTTCAACAAGCGCAACATCCTTCACGTACAGTTGATCCCCGGGAAGTACTGAACCTGGTGAAAAAAACTGCAGATACACACGATTTGCCATCTCCACTCTCTCCTTTGGCTTAGTATGACAGCACCGGGATTATGCTATACAAAAAAACCAGTCATCATTCCGATAACTGGCTTTTCATTTTATCAAGTATCCGCTTTTCAAGTCTTGATACCTGCACTTGTGATATGCCGAGCCGCCGGGCGACTTCGGACTGTGTATTATCTTTATAGTAACGAAGGTATACAATCACCCGTTCCCGCTCTTCAAGCTGTTCTACAACCTCTTTCACGGCAAGCTGATCAAACCACCTGTTATCCTTTTGATCCGCAATTTGATCAATCAGTGTAATAGGATCACCGTCGTTCTCATAGATGGTTTCATGAAGCGAGGAAAGAGAGCGCGCTGCCTCGGTCGCAAACACAATTTCCTCAGCAGGTACATCGAGTTTCTCAGCGATCTCATTCAACCCCGGGGCTCGTCCCATTTCCTTTGTCAGCTCTTCTTTTGCCTTGCGGACACGGTTGTTCAGTTCTTTCAGAGAACGGCTTACTTTTACCGTGCCGTCATCACGGATGAACCGCTGGATTTCGCCGATAATCATCGGCACCGCATACGTGGAAAACTTCACGTCATACGAAAGATCAAATTTATCAACTGATTTTATTAACCCTATCACACCGATTTGAAATAAATCTTCCGGATCATATCCACGGTTGATGAAACGCTGCACGACAGACCAGACGAGTCTCGTATTGTGATGAACAATCTCGTCTCTTGCCTCTTTGTTTCCATCATGACTTTTTTGAATCAATGCCCTGATTTCATCATCCTGAAGAGGCTTTTGTTTTTCCAGTTTAGTGTTCATGCCCATTCCCCTTAATTGCAGAGTGTCCGGGCGCCGGCCAACCTTTTTTTCAGGTAAACTGTCGTCCCGGTTCCAGGCTCTGAAATAATTTCGACCTCATCCATGAAGTTCTCCATAATAGTAAATCCCATGCCGGAACGTTCCATATCCGGTTTCGTTGTAAATAGAGGTTCTTTCGCCTGCTCGACATTTTCGATACCGGTGCCATCGTCTTTGATGGTGATTTCCATCGAGTCTGCATCAATTTTTACCATGACGCAGATGGTGCCGGCTGGATTCTCGTCATATCCATGGAGGATGGAGTTTGTCACCGCCTCTGATACGACCGTTTTCAATTCAGTCAGTTCATTCATATCCGGATCCAGCTGTGCAGCGAAAGCACCTACGCTCACTCTTGCGAATGCTTCATTTTCACTCAACGCGGAGAATTCCAGTTTCATCTCATTTTTCATCCTCAGGCTACCCCCAATATACGTAATGCGTCCGTCTCCCTGTGCTCCAGCCGCAGAATTTTAAACAAGCCGGACAATTCAAATAAGCGCTTCACCGGTGCTGATATGGAACATACCACCATTTCGCCTCCCAATTTTCGAATCTGTTTGTACCGCCCAAGAATGACCCCGATTCCTGAGCTGTCCATAAATGTAAGTTCCTCCAGGTTCAGTACAATATGGAGCGGCCGGAACTGTTCCATATGCTCTTCCACCTGTCCACGTAATTCTCTTGATGCGTGGTGGTCCAGTTCCCCTCTCAGCCGGATGCACATTACATCACCGAGCTGCTCCAGGTTAACAGTAAGACTCATGTTCTTCCCCTCCAGTCCGCGTAATTAAAATGGTTCAGTGCTCTGTTCTCGAAGGGACGGTGCTTTTCCTTCACGCATGACAAAACTAGTGTCATTTCGTTAAAAAACCCCATCAGGACGCATTTCCCATCATCCGCTGCAGGGAGCGCCCAAACAACTCCGGCCAGCCTGCCGGTTCAATATCCTCTTTCAAGATAAGTACCGCTTCGGATAAAAGGTCGTTTTCATTATAATACCGGATGGTTCCTACCTGTTCTCCTGAAGAAGCAGGTGCAGTCACAACCTTTTTAGTCTTTATCTTTTCCGTAATATTTCCGGCATCCCGGCCCTTGTGGAGAACAACACCTGCGTCTTTTTCAAGCACCACTTCCGCCTGCGCCTTCTTCCCTTTTTCCACACGCACTGACGTTACGGTGTCCCCTTCACTGGCAAGTTCATGATATTCATGGTGTTGAAAAGCATGATCAAGGAGCGATGCAGTGATCTGATTCCTTTCTTTCGGAGAATCCGCCCCCATCAGTACTGTAATGATTCTCATCCCGTTCTTTTCTGCCGTAGCGGTGAGATTGTACCTGGCTTCTTTTGTGTAACCGGTTTTCAGTCCATCCACCCCGTCATAGTGACGGACAAGTCTGTTCGTATTGACGAGCCAGAATTCATTATCCGCACCCTTTCTTAAGTAATCTTCATACAATCCGGTGTACTCGAGAATTTTTTCGTGCTGCAGCAGTTCACGGCTGATTGCGGCCAGATCCTGCGCCGATGTGTAATGCTTTTCTGCCGGCAGTCCTGTCGTGTTTTTAAAACTCGTATGTTCCAGGTCCAGGCTCTTTGCTTTTTGATTCATCTTTTCAATAAACACGCCTTCCGATCCGGAAATATGTTCTGCCATTGCCACTGATGCATCGTTTGCTGAACCAACTGCAATCCCTTTCAGCATCTCCTCGACCGTCATGACCTCCCCTTCTTCGAGAAAAATCTGCGATCCACCCATCGAAGCAGCCCTCTCACTGGTACGCACTTTATCATCAAGCTGTATTTCTTTTTCCTCCAGGGCTTCCATAATTAAAAGCATCGTCATGATTTTTGTCATGCTGGCCGGCGGCAGCTCTTCTGTTTCATTTTTTTGATAAAGCACCTGACCCGTTTCTGCGTCCATTACGTAAGCCGAAACAGCGTCTTCTGCTGCATCCTGGAACTGCGCTTTTGCTTCACCGCTTCCAAGAAGAATGACAACAGCCGCTACCGCGATTTCCATTAGTTTGACCTTTCTTATTCTTCCCAAAACCAGTCACCTCCCGATTCCGTTTTCAGTTTTAGTATTTCCAATGATTTCTTCGTATATACAAAAAAATCTTCAGGATAATCATCCTGAAGATCTAAATAGGCTGCTGCCTAGATGGAGTCGTATATCAATTCCGGTTTTTCCACTTCGCTTGGGGAAAAACTGTAAGCCTCTTGAATCATATTGGACACTGCTTTGGTATCGTCCCGATTGACATGCATGACCGCAAGCGTATCCCCCTGAGCAACATAATCACCGATTTTTGCTTTCAGTTCAATACCTGCCGCATAGTCAATCACGTCATCCTTGGCTGCACGTCCTGCTCCGAGCATCATCGCAGCCTGACCGATCCGCGCCGCCTGCATCCGGCTCACGTATCCTGACTCCGCAGCCGGCACCTCCACTAGTTTCTGCGCGGCAGGGAACAAATCAGGGTTATCCACCGGTGCGCAAGTCCCGCCCTGGCTCTCTACGAACTGTTTCATTTTTTCAAGCGCGGACCCGTCGTTCAGTACATTCTCCACAAGTGCCCGTCCTTCTTTTTCATCGGAAGCTTTTCCGCCTAGTACCGCCATGTGTGACGCCAGAGTAACACTTAACTCGTGCAGATCCTCCGGTCCGTTTCCACGCAGGGTGTCGACCGCTTCTTTCACTTCAAGGGCATTGCCGACAAAATGGCCAAGCGGCTGATCCATATTGGAAATGACAGCCATCGTTCTGCGGTTCAGTGAATTTCCGATATCCACCATGGCTCGTGCCAGTTTTTTTGCTTCTTCGAGATGTTCCATAAATGCTCCGGATCCTGTTTTCACATCCAGCACGATGGCATCAGCGCCGGCGGCGATTTTTTTGCTCATCACAGAGCTGGCTATCAGCGGTATAGAATTCACAGTTCCAGTGACGTCCCGGAGCGCGTATAATTTTTTGTCGGCGGGAGTCAGATTTCCGCTCTGCCCGGCGACAGCGAGCTTATTTTTATTGACGAGATGAACAAATTCCTCCTGGTCCATCTCCGTCCGAAATCCTTCAAACGCTTCCAGCTTATCAATGGTCCCTCCGGTATGACCAAGTCCTCTCCCTGACATTTTGGCAACGGGAATATCGAGTGCCGCCACGAGAGGCCCCAGAATCAACGTCGTTTTGTCTCCTACTCCGCCTGTTGAATGCTTGTCCACTTTTATTCCCTCAATTGCCGATAAATCAAGCTGATCTCCCGACCCAGCCATTTCTATGGTGAGGGCTGCTGCTTCCTGCTGGGTCATCCCCTGGAAAAAAACGGCCATCGCAAAAGCGGATGCCTGATAATCAGGAATATCCCCTTTGCTGTAGGCTTGAATAAACCAGGCGATTTCTTCTTCGGACAGCTCAAATCCGTCTCTTTTTTTGGAAATGATATCGACCATTCTCATCGTGAGCACCGTTCCTTTCTTTCGTTATGTGGAGGGCTGTGAAGCCAGAATTTCCTTGACGAGAGAAATGAAGCGGGGTTTCGTCCGGGACGCGGTCTCCATTACTTCTTCATGGGATACCCCTTCGATTTCCTCCCCTACAGCCATATCTGTAATGCAGGATATACCAAGCACGTTCAGTCCGGCGTGATTTGCTGTGATCACTTCCGGAACGGTGGACATACCCACTACGTCACCGCCCAGGCGGCGCAGCATAATAAGTTCAGCAGCTGTCATAAAGGAAGGGCCGGAAATGCCGGTATATACTCCTTTCTGGAGAGAGAATCCAAGACTTTCGGCGGCTTTCACAGCTGTCTGCTTCCACCCGCTGTCGTAAGCCTGGCTCATATCCGGAAACCGCGGGCCGAGACTGTCATCATTTGGACCGAGAAGCGGATTCGCACCAGTTTGGTTGATATGGTCTTCAATAACCATCAAATCGCCGGGTCTGAATGAAGGGTTCATGGCCCCGCATGCGTTGGTCACAATCAGTGACTGGGCGCCGAGCGCTTTCATAACACGGACCGGAAACGTCACTTCCTGCATGGAATATCCTTCGTAGTAGTGAAAGCGTCCCTGCATAGCAATCACTTTCTGACCCTGAAGCGTTCCTGTTACGAGACGGCCGGCATGCCCTTCAACTGTGGAAACCGGAAAATGGGGAATGTCTTCATACTCGACTTTTACCGCACCTTCTATTTCTTCAGCCAGATCGCCGAGTCCGGAGCCGAGTATTAAACCAATTCCGGGTTCGACATCGATCGTTTCTTTTAAATAGGCGGCGGCTTCATCTGTCTTTTTGGCCAGTTCTTCCATTTTATTCGTCTCCTTTTTCGAGTCGTCCTATGATTTCTTTCATCAGCTGCAGAAAATCTCCCCGTACCTTTTCAGTCGTTTCGATCACTTCACTATGACTGAGCGGCTGGTCCAGTATGCCTGCTGCCATATTGGAGAGGCACGAAATGCCAAGAACCTTCATGCCCGCGTGGTTTGCTGAGATGACCTCGGGAACGGTGGACATGCCGACTGCATCCGCACCCAGTGTCCGAATCATTTTCACCTCAGCCGGTGTTTCGTATGCGGGCCCTGTATTGGCAGCATATACGCCTTCCTGCAGCGTAATTCCCAGGGAGGAAGCGGCGGATTTCGCCGTGTCTATCAGGGCCGGCGAATAAGCCGACGATAAATCGGGAAACCGCGGTCCGATGGATTCATCATTTTTTCCGATGAGCGGGTTATCACCGAGCAGGTTCAGATGATCTTTAATGATCATCAAATTCCCGGGAGAGAACGCTTCATTAACACTGCCTGCGGCGTTGGTGACAAGCAGATTCTCTACGCCGGCACTGCGCATCACGCGTACAGGGAACGTTACGTCCTGAAGAGTATAACCTTCGTAATAATGAAAACGGCCCTGCATAGCAATGACTTCTCGGCCCTGCAGTGTACCGGCAACCAGCTGTCCGGCATGCCCCTCTACGGTTGAGACAGGGAACCCTGGAATGTCTTCGTAAGGAATTTTTACCGCGTCTTCTATTTCCTCAGCCAGAACACCGAGTCCCGACCCGAGAATAAGCCCCGTTTTGGGAGTGATGTCCAGCTGTTGCCGGATATAGTTTGAAGATTCTTCCAAAAGGTGTTTCGTTGTCATTTTTGCCCTCCTGATTCATGTATCTGATGTAAGAAACTGTTTCCGTGTTCCGGCAGCGTAATCCGGAAGTTGTCGGCGATGGTGGCCCCGATGTCGGCAAACGTCATCCGGCGTCCCAGATCATCTCCGTATGCCGCCCGTTTGGTATAGGCAATAAGCGGTACAATTTCGCGGGTATGATCGGTACCGTGGTGCACCGGATCGTTGCCGTGGTCCGCTGTAATAATAAGCAGATCATCTTCTCTCATCTCGTCAAGGAGCGCCGGAAGACGGGAGTCATATTCCTCGAGTGCCCGGCCGTAACCTTCTGGATCGCGGCGGTGTCCAAATTTGGCATCGAAATCGACCAGGTTTAAAAAGCTGATACCATGAAAGTCTTCTTTTGCAGACTCAGTAATCTTGTCCATTCCGTCCGCATTGGAATCTGTCCGTACCGCTTTTGTAATCCCTTCTCCATCATAAATATCACTTATTTTACCGATGGCAATGCTGTCCAGACCGGCATCTTTCAATTCATTCATCACCGTCCGGCCAAACGGTTTCAGCGCATAATCATGGCGGTTGGATGTGCGTTCAAACTCACCCGGACTGCCGGTGAAAGGTCTTGCAATCACCCGGCCGATCATATAAGGGGCTTCATATGTGAGTTCTCTTGCTTTTTCACAGATACGGTGCAGTTCTTCCACCGGCACTATTTCTTCGTGTGCTGCAATCTGAAGAACCGAGTCCGCAGACGTATACACAATCAACGCACCGGTTTCCATATGTTCTTCCCCGAGTTCTTTAATGATTTCCGTACCGGAAGCTACTTTATTTCCAATAACGCTTCTTTCTGATACTTCTTCAAGCTGTTGAATCAATTCATCCGGGAAACCGTCCAGAAACGTGCGGAACGGTTCACTGATGTGAAGGCCCATGATTTCCCAGTGACCGGTCATGGTATCTTTACTGTTGGAAGCTTCCTGCATTATTCCGTAAGAAGCTGCGGAACGGGCTACCGGATGAATGCCTTCCGCCCTTTTAATGTTTCCAAGTCCAAGCTGTTCCATCGCCGGCATCCGGAGTCCGTTACAGTGCTCAGCAGTGTGGCCGAGCGTATCCGCTCCAGAATCCCCGTACTCAGCAGCATCCGGCGCCTCTCCTATACCAACGGAATCCATCACAATGAGAAATATTCTTTGAAATGAATCGTGTGTCATGTTCATGTTCCTTCCTCTCCTTCTTTCTTTATGCTCTGGGGTGGTAGTGCAGATAAACGTCTTTTAGTTTCCTGTTGGAGACATGCGTGTAAATCTGTGTAGCAGAAATATCTGCATGCCCCAGCATCTCCTGCACAGCTCTCAGATCTGCGCCATTCTCAAGAAGATGGGTCGCAAAGGAATGGCGCAGGGTGTGAGGAGTCAGTGACTTCTGGACCCCCGCTTTCGCTGCCGATTCTTTAAGTATTTTCCAGAAACCCTGCCTGGAGAGCTTGTTTCCATGATGGTTCACAAACAGCACATCATGCCTTTTCTTCTTCATTAAAGCCGGTCTCGCTCTTTGCACGTATTCTTCAACGGCATCGGCGGCCGTTTTGCCAAGTGGAATGATACGTTCTTTATTTCCTTTTCCAAGACAGTGTACAAAGCCCATCTGCAGATGAATATCCCCGGTTTCCAGGCTGCACAGTTCACTGACCCGGAGCCCCGTGGCATACATCAGTTCAAGCATCGCCTTATTCCGTCTGGCAAAGGAGGTTGTCCCTCCCGCCTGGTTCAAAAGAGCTTCTATGTCTGCTGTGGATAATACGTCCGGAAGTTTTTTTCCGCTTTTAGGAAGTTCAATAAGCTCAGAAGGATCCTTTACTGTTCTCTGTTCCCGAAGCAGAAACTGATGAAAAGCCCGGATGGAAGAAATGGTTCTGGCGATGGTGGACGATGAACGTCCATTTTCTTTTAAATGATGCAGAAATTCAACGATCCAGGAACGTTCGATATTCTGTACATGCGTGATGTTATGCTCCGTCAGATAATCAATGTACTGCCCGAGATCCCTTTCATAAGAGCGGAGGGTATTCTCCGCAAGTCCCTTTTCCACCTGACAGTAATGAATAAAATCGAGTAGATCCGTCTTCAACTGCATTCCCATCCTTTTCCTGGTTACAGACCGGCAGAAAAGCATCACCGTTCCATACCTGTCTGGCGTCCGTTTCCGTTTTCCGGAGCCGATCATCCCCTTCATATGTTTCACTTAACCATATAATACCATAATAGAAGGTGAGAAGACACGCACTGAAAACAATAAAAATTTTAAAAGCCTCCATGATGTGTGACAAGGTTTTTCCCAATTATAATCTTCCTTTCTTTCAATCTAAAAAACATCTTCTCTGAATGAAAGAAAGATTATACCTAAAAAAATAAAAACCTCTTCCCGGTGAAAAGGTTTTTATCATGCTTCGTTGGTTTCTTTGCCGGTATGTTCTTCGTCTTTTTTTTCCTGTTCAAGACAGCGGTGGCACACGCCGTGAAAGGTAAGACGGTGATCCTTGATTTTAAAATTCCAGTTCGACTCCACTACTTTCTCCACATCGCCCAGAAGATCTTCCTGAATTTCATCAACCGATCCGCATTCAATACAGACGAGATGGTGATGAAAATGGTCGGCGCCCTCTTTACGCAGGTCATACCTTGATACGCCGTCGCCAAAATTAATTTTATCGACAACTTCCAGCTCATTGAGTAGTTCCAATGTGCGGTATACGGTGGCAAGACCAATCTCAGGGGCTTTTTCTTTCACGAGCAGATAGACGTCTTCGGCACTTAAGTGGTCTTTCTCATTTTCCAGAAGTACACGGACTGTCGCTTCCCGCTGCGGTGTGAGCTTATAACTTTGAGAATGGAGTTGTTTTTTGATCCGATCAATGCGCTGTTCCATCATGAGCCTCCCTCTAACATCAACTATAATAAATTATAGGGATTTTTGAGAAAGGTGTCAATTGATAATGATAACAGAAATTACTTTATATTAATTATTAAATGATAATAATTATCATTTAATCCAGCTCAACACACTTTTTATTAAAACGGGGGAAATGTACCCTTCTACAGCCGCCGCACCACATATACCAATAAGCAGACAACCCGCCGCTGCTGCCGATTTCAACAGCACCCGGGGTACATGCACTGATTTTTTCCGCTGGAAAAGGTGTTTAATCATGCTTAATGAAATACTGATCGAAACCACCGCCATAATAATATAGGAAGGTATGATAATCATATTCTGCAAAAAGATAGACGTGAAGGCGAGAAAAAACCCTCCGCTTCCCATCTGCTGCACGAGAAAACCGATCGTAAAGCCGGATACCACCCCTTTTAAAAATAAGAGAATCAAAATAAAAGGAACACCGGCCACAGATAACCCGAGCACCCACATGAGCATCAAATATCCGGCATGACGGGACAGACTCTGAAGGAATATGTGGTGTGGAGCCATGTCCGCCCCTTCCTGAAACTGGGAAAAGAATTGGCTGACAAAGCCATTCAAATCATTTTTAAGCTCCATGGTAAGGCTGTTTACGAGAATAGCGCCGAACATAACGCCCATAAAAAGCAATACGATGGAAAACCAGTACAGGGAACGATATTCCATCCAATGCCTGCGGAAATAAAGATGCACCGATTCTATCATAAAAGAAAGAGCCTCCCTGCTTTTCGGACCTGTCTTACTCTATGACGAGGGAGACTCTTCTATTACCCATTCTATTATTCACCGCCGGCTGAGCATGAGATGCTGCACAGCGTACATTGTTTTGGCATCATGAATTTTTTCTTCCCTGATTAACTCCTGTGCTTCTTCCAGTGACACTTCCACCAATTCTACAAACTCATCCTCATCGGTCGATGTCTGTCCTCTGGTCACCTGCTCCGCTTCATAAAGATGAATGATTTCATCCGCAAATCCGGGTGAGGTATAGAAAGAGGCTGTTTTTTTCAACCCTTGTGCGCGATACCCCGTTTCTTCTTCCAGTTCTCTGGAAGCGGACATTTCAGGATCTTCCCCCGGCTCCAGTTTACCAGCAGGTATTTCAAACAGTTCTTTCTCCAATGCTTTCCGGTACTGCCGCACCAAAATGATTTTATCGGAAGGTGTACGTGCTATCACGGCCACCGCACCGGGATGGTTCACTACTTCGCGTTTGCCTGTGCGGCCGTCCGGAAGCTGCACCTCATGGACGCAGACATCTATAATCTTCCCGTTATAAATCGATTCCTTATGTAGCGTTTTCTCTTCATAATCCATCTTTGTTTGCCTCCTGTTTTCGTAAAATGTAAGCAAGCGGCGCCAGAACTCCCTTTATAAAATCGGGGTCGCTGGTGACACCGGCCCCCATGGAAATGAGCGGTTTTCCGTTTGCTTGGTACCACTCAAGCCAGGTTTCGTACCAACTGTTGATACCCTCTTCAGCAATGGTCACATGTTTCTTCTCATGCAGCGGGTGAAGCTGCTGTTTTACGTACGCCCATTTTTGTTTTTCCATACTCGGAAGAACAAGAGTGGAAGAGGCATACGTAAAAGAATGGAGGGGTGTGATCGTATGATAGCTCAGCCCGTAATGGCGTTTCCTCGTTGCATGAAACGAAAGACGGGGGACCCAGAAAGGCATGCCTTCCAGGGAACCAGTCAGGTTGGCCCATTCGGCCAGTGCCATACCGCTGAATCCGTACGGTGTATTGGTTCCTGTCGTACCGGGCCCCACAGACAGAATCAGCAGATCGACTCTTTTTTTGAGGGTGAGCCACTGCATCGCGTTCACTACATTAACCGCCTCCACTTTGCCTCCGAAAGCCTGGCCTGCTGTCACCACCCATATATTACTGCGTTTTTTCCACTCCGTCATATGATCACTCAGCCCGGCGGCAAGAGATGCTTCATCCGAAAGTACCACCCCAATGTGGAGTTTTTCATTCTCCATCGAAACGGCACCAAGAAGAATCGGCAGCATACTGTGAAGTTCAGCAAGAAGGACTGGAAACCGTTTCAGGGAAAACGGCTGCTGAAAAACATGGTGATCCGGGTGATGCGGGTCATCAACGGAGTGTACACTGTGCTGAAACGGGGTGTAGCGTGCTTTCATAATATGGCCGCGTCCCGGGAGTATATAGTTGTCATGCCGGGTGGACAGGACAATATCCCATCCACCCGTGCCAAGACGAAGCACCCCTGCTGTTGTGTTGACTTTTACGTATTCCCCCTTCTTGACAGGGGGGAAGGAACATAAATACAAATAGGCTCTGCCCGATCCACCATCTGTTTTCAACTTCTGGTAATCTGCGTTTTGTTCCAGAACCTCCGTCACCTTTACCGTGAGTGCCTTGTACAAAATGCATCACCCCGGTATTACTATACGTGGTGCCCTGCTGTATATTCCCATCATTTTCCGGAGCGGCTACAGTTCATTTTCCACCAGTTTCTCGAGATCATCCAATGCCACCTGTCCGACGGTTTTGTCCACAACAGTGCGGTCACGTCCAATAATATACGTTGTCGGAAGCCGCTGGACATTATACAGTTCCGCCACTTCCCCTTCTTGGTCAATCATGGCCGGAGAACGACTCATATTATAGGTGTCAACGAATTTTCTTGGATCATCCTGACTCCGCTCAAATGAATTCATATTGACTGTGAGAACGGTCACACCCTGATCACGGTACGTTTCCTGAAATTCCATCAGGGCCGGGATTTCTTCAGTACAAGGCTTGCACCAGGACGCCCACATATTTAAAACAATGACATCCCCTTCATATTCGGACAAACTGCCCTCTTTTCCATCATACATTGGAAGTTCAAAACGCGGGGCTGCATTGCCGACCTCAGCACCGACTTTTTGAAAAGAAATACTGGAAAACAACACGTAGACAACCGCCAAAACAGCGACCCCGAGAACAAGCATGGTCATATATTTACGCTGCAGCATCGCTTCGTCAGCCTCCATTTCTATCTTAGTGCCAATCCCCGACTCTATTTTACTAGCATTCCTTTCATTTTCCTATCATAGGAATGTGACTGGGATTTGACGATTGACTCCCATTTAATTTTACCTTTCCTGTTTCATGATGTTCTGCTAAACTAACAATGGATTATTTCGGGAATGTAAACTGTAAGGAGTGGAATCTATGAGTGTACTTGAAGCACTTATTTTTGGTATCGTACAGGGAATTTCAGAATTCCTCCCTATATCAAGCACCGCCCATATCATTATTGCCCAGTTTCTTTTTGGCCGCACGTTTTCCGGCCTGTCATTTGAAGTCATTCTCCATTTTGGTTCCATCGTTGCAGTAGTGCTGTATTTCCGGCGCGACTGCATCCAGTTGACCCGGACTTTTTTTCGTTACATAAGGAAGCGGCGTTCCGGGGACAAACCTGAATTTTTCTTCGGTCTCTACATTATAACAGCCACTTTCATCACCGGGGTTCTCGGTATTTTTCTGGAAGACGCCCTGGCCGGCACAATGAAGACACCGCTTTTTATAGCTGCTGCTCTAACATTGACCGGTGTCTTTCTCATTCTGATTGAAAGAGTCCATGAAATAGGGACCCGTACAGAAACAGAAATGACATTTATGGACAGTATTATTGTTGGACTTGCCCAGACGATCGCCGTCATTCCGGGCATTTCCCGTTCAGGCAGTACCTTGATTGCTGCTTTGTACGCCGGACTGAACCGTAAAACAGCGGTCCGTTATTCGTTTTTACTATCTATCCCGGTTATTGCAGGATCCTCTGTGCTTGCGTTTGAAGACTTAACGGCCGGAGGAATGGCTTCCATAGGTACAGTGCCGCTTGCGATTGCCTTTGTGGCTTCCTTTGTCACATCCTGGATCGGCATCGTCTGGTTGATTAACTTTCTCAACAGCGGAAGGCTGCTCTATTTTGCCCTGTACTGCTTTGCGCTGGCCATTGTTACCATCACTTTCATTGACAACATTCCGTCCACACCGGCAGGCTGAGGTGTAACAGGCAGCAGCGTTTATTAAGATCTGCGAAGAAAGATCCCGAATGCGTCTCGTCATTCGGGATCTTTCTTCTGGAATCATTCCCAGACCTATCCTGTTTTTCGTTTGTTTCCATCAATGGTTCTGCAGCCCGGGGCCCGGGTGTACCGGCTGTGCGTCGAGCTTTTGCAGCCGGTCGGAATGTTTCATAAAATAAAAACGGATACTGTCGACAAGTGCCTGCCAGCTCGCTTCCACAAGGTTTCCGGAAACACCAATAGTGCTCCACGTTTCTTTTCCGTCCGAAGACTCGATCAATACGCGGACGGTCGAAGCTGTTGCTTCCGCTTCGTCAAGCACGCGGACTTTATAGTCTGACAGATACATTTCGTGCACAAGCGGATAAAATTCTCCTATCGTTTTGCGGAGTGCAAAATCGAGCGCATTGACAGGGCCGTTCCCTTCAGCAGCTGTCATCACTTTTTCTCCGTTTATATCCATTTTAACGAGCGCTTCTGTACTGATGGCGCCTTCCTTCTCTTTTTCAGCAATAATCTTGAAATGATCAAGGTGGAAGTAATCATGATTCTCACCGAGTCCATTTCGTATTAAAAGCTCAAACGATGCTTCCGCTGCTTCATACTGGTAGCCTTTATGCTCCATCTGTTTCATTTTTTCCATGATATCTTTCACAGCAGGGTCTGTTTTATCCAGCGGGATACCGAGTTCTTCTGCCTTAAACATCAGATTGCTCTGCCCGGACAGCTCAGAGACAAGAACTCTCCGTTCATTACCAATTGTTTCAGGTTCGATATGTTCATAGGTTTCAGGATGTTTCAATACGGCACTGACATGCATGCCGCCTTTATGGGCGAAAGCGCTTTTTCCGGTGAAAGGCTGACTGTCCGGCGGTGTCTGGTTGGCAAGCTCATGAACATATACAGCTGTTTCTGTCAGCTGGGATATTTTCTCATCATTAAGACAGGGAATTCCCATTTTCAACTGAAGGTTCGGAATAATGGAAATAAGATTGGCATTGCCGCAGCGCTCCCCGTATCCATTAATGGTCCCCTGAACATGTTCGGCTCCTGCTTTTACAGCTTCCAGAGTATTGGCTACTGCGAGCTCACCATCATTATGACAGTGAATCCCTGTGGGAATAGTAGTACAGGCATGTACGACGTCCAAAATACCGGCGATTTCCGACGGCAGAGACCCTCCATTTGTGTCACAGAGAACAAGACAGTCGGCCCCTGCTTCTTCAGCCGCCGTGAGCGCCTTGAGGGCATAGTCCCGATTATGTTTATACCCGTCAAAAAAATGTTCCGCATCAAATATGACTTCCATCCCCTTTTCCTTCAGAAAACGGACGGAATCATAAATCATGGAGATGTTCTCATCGAGAGAGGTCTGCAGTGCTTTCTCGACGTGGAAGTCCCACGATTTACCAAATATTGCTACTGCTTCCACTTCACTTTCCAGTATTTTTTGAAGATTGGGATCGTTCTCCGCTGTCACCCCGGGTTTTCTCGTACTGCCAAAAGCAGTAACGACTGCTGATTCAAGCGATAACTTTTTGGCCTCTTCAAAAAAATTCATATCTTTTGGATTGCTTCCCGGCCATCCGCCTTCAATGTATTTCACACCGAGTTGATCCAGTTTCCGGGCTATTTTCAGTTTATCGTCCACCGACAAGCTGATTCCTTCCCCCTGCGTGCCGTCGCGCAGTGTTGTGTCATATAGTTTCACTTGAGAAACCACAAAGCATCCCTCCCTTGGCGTACTGTGTTCAACAGATGATACTTGTCAAATCATAACCACAAGTATAGCATATGAACGTTTCCTTGACTATCTCCTACAGGCACCTTCCGCTTTTAACCAGGCCCGGTTTATCAGCTTTTCTTGTTCAAGAGCCTTTGCAGATGCATCGCTATGTACACACTTTCATCTTCAGGGATGGTCAGTTTCTTCTCCTCTTTCAGAACCAGTACAGCCTGGCGGGCAGCCTCACAACTTGCCGGATATTTATCTTTCATCATGTTCACCATATCCGGCGGTGCTTTCATAAGCTCTTCCTGATGTTCAGCGGTCTGAATGGCTACGTTCAGGTGATTGACAAGACCTTCATATGCCAGTGTACGCCGCGGAAACATCGTATTTAAGGATGCTTCCATCACCGTCATCATGCGGTGCAGCATAGCGGTGCGTTCTCTCACACCCGCGGGTGTTGCTTTATTCCGGTCAGCGGCATACAGGTGCAGCGCCAGAAACCCTGTTTCATCGTAGGAAATCGAGTATCCGGACTTCCAGGCAAGCCTCCGGGCCGCTTTTTCCGCCGCACGGAATGCATCCGGATATAAAGTCTGGATTTCCTCCAGAAGATAATTTACTATATGGGAGCCTTCTGAAAGACGTTTCAGCAGATGAATCAAATGATCAAACAGAAGAGCATAGGAATGATTGTCAAGATAAATACCAAGATGTTGTTCCATCCAGTATACCAAATCCTGAATGATACCGGTTTCCCAATCGCCGGCCTTCTCAAGAAGGTCAGTGAACGTCGAATCCTGGTTCCGGGAGAGCACGAAAAGTTTCTCGATCTTTTCCGGATCGATGGCATCATGCCTTTTTTTCTGAAAGGCTATACCGGAACCTATGGCAACCTTCTCTTCCTCGTTATCCATTACCACTGCTGCATTATGGTTTAAGACTTTCTGCACGATCATGTCGACCTCTCCATTTACGTCATACCAGCTTCAGCCGGAATAACCCTTGTTTATTTCACTGTCACGCTTATCACTTGTGTCTCACCAGCTGTCACTTCGGTTACTTCTTTGTATTCCATCGCAGCAATCTGTGAACTTTCCGTCAAAATAAGCGGAGTGACTGCACTTTTCGCCCTCTTTCCGACTTGTTCCAGGGAAAAATCGATAAGGGGGTCGCCTGTTTCCACGAACTGTCCTTCCCGTACATAGACATGAAAACCTTCCCCATGTCTATCCACTGTCTCCAGACCGATGTGAAGCAGAATATCCAATCCTTCCTCCGATTTAATGCCCACAGCCTGATGAGTCGGAAATACCTGAAGGACCCTCCCTTTCACCGGAGAAGAGAGTCTGCCCTCTTTCGGTTCCACCGCAAAGCCATCCCCCATCATTTTCTCGGAAAAAGTAGGATCGGGGACATCCTTGAGGTCGATGTAAGTTCCTGTGACCGGAGCTGTAATCACAGCGGTCTTTGTATCGTTATGTCGAAAAAACCTTTTTAACATGGGTTCTCACCTCTTTCTGAGGATGAATTCCCCTCTTTTCATTCGTTTTGGCTGACATAAGCTTTTAATGCTGCATTTTTATCTTATATCACAACAGTCAAAGAGGGCAATACGTAATGATTCATTTATACAGGTTCCCCTTCTGTTCGTCCAATATTTTGTTTCAAATAAGAGAAGACCCGCAGGCCTTCCCTTTTCAACCGTTGTCATGCATTTTCTTATTTTATTTTGATATCATACGTTTTGAGCCACGTATTGACCTGACAAAAATACGCGAGCAGCTGTGGTCCTTTCATGAGCTGTCCGAACCACGGGCGGGAAAGCGTGGAGCCTCCCGAAAAGACAAGTTCTTTCAGCCGGTCAGGATCAATCAGTTCATGGAGCGGGGCGTCCTTGTCTTGAAGAACCTCATTTAACTGAGAGGTCATCAATTCGGCGTACCGGGGGTTGTGGGTCTTGGGATACGGGTTTTTTTTCCGGTACAATACATCTTCGGGCAGAACAGGCTCAAGCGCTTTACGCAGTATACCCTTTTCTGTATCACCAAGTCTTTTCCAGTCTGCCGGGATATTCCATACATACTGTACAAGTTCATGGTCGGCAAATGGAACTCTCACTTCAAGACCGGTTCTCATACTCATCCGGTCTTTTCTTTCAAGAAGAGTCTGCATGAACCACTGCATGTTCAGCCAGGACATTTCCTTATGCGCCTTTTCCACGTTGTCTTCCTCTCCTGAAAGCGGGGTTTCCTCGATTGTTTCCTTATAACGTTGATAAGCATATTCCTTTAGATCGAACTTTTTCCGCCAGGCCGGATGGAGCAGAGACTGCCGTTCATGGAGGGAATCCATCCATGGAAAGCCTTCGCGTTCCATAAGTTCGCGTTTGTAAAACCACGGATATCCCCCGAATATTTCATCTGCACACTCCCCTGATAAAGCGGCGGATGCTTGCTTTTTAATCCTTCCGCAAAACCATAACAGGGAAGAATCGATGTCAGCCATCCCGGGTAAATCTCTCGCATACACAGCTTCTTCCAGCTTTTCAGCGAGAGTATCCACCGGCAGTACCTCGTAATGGTGTGCAGTTTTGAATGTTTCTGTCATCTGATTAATGTAATAACTGTCACTGTCCGGCTGAAACATATCCGCCTTAAAGTATTTATCATTATCTTCATAGTCGATGGAGAATGTCTGAAGTGCATCTTCATGATGCATGGCGGCAAAGGCGGTTAACGCACTGGAATCAAGGCCCCCGGATAAAAAAGTGCTGATCGGCTTATCAGATACAAGTTGTTTGACAGCAGCCTGATGAAGATAGTGCCGAACCGCTTCTGCCGTATTCTCAATGGAATCCCTGTGTGGCAGACTCTGTACATTCCAGTAGCGGGTGGTTTTCGTTCCCTGCCTGGAAACGGCCACTGTATGCGCGGGTTTCACTTCATAAATATTTTTATAAACACCGCAGCCGGGCGTCCGGGAAGGTCCAAGGCTGAACAGTTCCAGAAGTCCCCGTTCATCAACAGCTCCTTCGACGTCTGGATGGGCAAGAAGAGCTTTGATCTCCGAACCGAAAATAAAACCATTTTTTGTTTCGGTGTAGAATAATGGCTTCACGCCGAGCCGGTCCCTCACAAGAAATAATGTTTCTTCGGTTTCATTCCATACAGCAAAGGCGAATATGCCGTTTAATCTGTCTACACACGACTCTCCCCACTCCGCGTAAGAGTGCAGAACAACAGAAGTGTCCGAATGAGAGGAAAACGAATGCCCTCGTGTCTGCAGTTCCCGCCGCACCTCGTCAGTGTTATAAAGTTCTCCGTTATATACAATGACAAAACGGCGGTCGTTGATAAGTTCAGCCATTGGCTGGCGGCCGCCTTCCGGATCAATAATGATCAGGCGCGTATGTCCAAACCCAATATGACTGGACAAGTATGTCTGTTCATCATCCGGCCCCCTGAAACGGAGGGTATTTGTCATTTTCTCCAGTTCGTTCCTGTGTTGTCTCATATCCCTGTTAAAACAGAGCCATCCGGTTATCCCGCACATATCCATAACCCCTTTCTGCCCAATTCTCCTTCTCTGGCATGGTATGAGCGGGACAGGAATATGTGAACAAAAGGAAATAATACAGGTGGGCTCCCTTGTAGAAGCAGCCAGATGACGAAAAGGTCAAAGACAATACAAAAAACTGGGCAGCAGCCGCAATCCAGATTACAATGGAGGGCCGTCGTCCGGATTCCTTCTTTGGTTTACATCCTCTTATACTGTCTTCATCCATAAAAAACCTATTAAAATCTGGTATACCGATTTAATACAGCATCGACTGCGCTTCCATAGCTTTCGCCGAAAATATTCAGATGGACGAGCAGATAATACAGCTGATAGATCGGTTTTCGTTCTTCAAACAGAGGGTCAGGCCGGTGGAACTCTTCATAGGCCCGGTACATTGTATTGGAGAAGCCTCCGAACAAATGAGTGAAGGCCAGTTCAAATTCGGGATCTCCGTACCAGACGGCCGGGTCAATTAAAACAGGATGACCCTGTCTGCCGGGCAGCCAGTTGCCGCCCCACAAATCCCCGTGCACTTTCACCGGCCGGTTATGATCCGGAACCCACTCATCCAGATGGTCTAAAAGCCGGTACGCTTTCTCCGAGCGTTTGGACTGAAGACGTCCAAGGGAACGGCCCAGTTCAATCTGCGGAAGAAGCCGTTTATTCCTTAAAAACGGAAGCCATGAGCCCTCCCAGCTGTTAATCTGGGGGAGCTCGCCGATAAAGTTATCTTCTTCAAGACCGAATATGGACCCTTCTACAGCATGGAGTGCTGCAATCCCCCGTCCAAGCTCCTCTTCCGTCTGCGAAGACGACGTCCCGGTCACAGCCTCCATGACGATAAAATGTTTCCCCCACGTATATACTTTCGGAACAGCAAGGGCTTTTGCTTCCTGAAGAAATTGAAGACCGAGCGCTTCCTGACGGAAAAAATCGAGCGGTGCTTCCTCATGCCACTTTATAAAATAAGAGGTATCTGCGGTTTCAACAAGATAGGCCTGACTGATGCTTCCCCCTGACAACTGTCTGTAGTTTTTTATTTCTGCCTGTTCTCCTGCCTCCCGGAGAGTTTTCTGCATAAGCTCTTTCATATATTTTCCCTCTTTCGGATCCATTCAAGCAGCCCGTCACAACTTCTATGTATCAAGTCATAGACTTCCTCAAAGCCGCCGGTCATATAAGGATCCGGGACATCTTCCCCCTGCCTGTCCGGGTGAAAATCGAGCATTTTTTTCCGGCAGGCCTTTGTTTCTTCCAAAAGAGCATTCATGTTCTTGTCATCCATCGCAATAATGTAATCAAATGCTGCCGCATCGTCCTCTGTCAGCTGTCTTGCTTTTATATTTTCTGACGGGATGCCGTGGCGCTCCAGCAAATTCCGCGTTCCTTCATGCGGTGGTTTTCCTATATGCCAGTGCCCGACACCGGCGGAATCAATTACCATTTCATCTTCCAGTCCGGCCTTTGTCACTTTATCACGAAAGACGGCCTCCGCCATCGGAGACCGGCAGATATTGCCAAGACATAAAAATAATACGTTTACACTCATTGTTTATGGCACCTCATTTATCCTTATTATAACGCATCCGCCCGTCCATGCAATCAAAAAGGCAGAGCATGTATAACGATACGGCGCCTGGAACCCTTCAAACAGCTATAAGAAAAGCGCATCCGAGCCTTCATTGAGGCGTCGAAAACGCTGCTGCATCGTTATTGCGTCGTAAACCACTGCGCTGTTTTACACATACATATTTACAAGAAGCCCTTTAATCTCACCGACTTTATCGAGGATATCAATACTGGACTTCTGCTGATCCATCACCGAATTTGTTAAATCCATCAACTTTTGATCAACTTCTTCGACGATTTTATATACTTTCGTACGTCCGCGGCGGTTAAAACCATGTTTTTCTTCAAGATGCAGTCCCTGCTCCACAGACTCCATAAAATCTTTTACGAGTTTTTTATATTTTTTCAGTTCATCTACTGTCCGCGACTCCGCCAGAGCTTTGCCCTGGTCATCAATGTCCTGGATCATTTTAGTAAAGCGTTCGTACGCCTTCTCATTTCGGCGGTTGTTCATCACTTCAGAAAACTGGACACCTGGTTTCGGAGATTCTTTTGTTTTTTTGGAGGGAGGAGCTGTCCCTGTCTGCATAATTTTTTGGATATCCATTTTATCACGACCTTCATGGCATTCTATGAGTATTCTACCATATCTGCCGTTTCAAATAACACAACCGGCATCATGGCAGAAAGGATTTAATATTTTCTTTCCATTTCTTCAATAAGTATCAGTACTTCAGCAATAACAGAGTAAAGCTGCGGCGGTACATTTTCGCCAAGATCCATGTCGAGCAGGCTTTCAAGCAGCCCTGGGTCTTCCTGCAGATAAATGTCGTTCTCTTCTGCCAGGGAAAGAATATGCCTGGCTGCTTCTCCTGAGCCCCTCGCAGTCACACGTGGAGCCTGACCGTCTTCATATTTAATGACGGCAGCAGAAGGACCATTCTGCAGTTTCCGTTGAACGTGATTAAAGTAACCGGTATGATTCATATTTTATAATCGAATCCTTTCATTGTTTCAAATGGGTGCTCCGCTGGTTCCGGGCGTTCTTCCGTTATATCGTTGTGATTCACAGTCTCCGCCTGCTCTTCTCCAGGCCTGGACATTGGCTGATAACGGATATCCTGAATATTGTAACCTATTTCGTTTATGGATTCGGTGGCCTGTTCGACAAGCGGAGCCATTGTTTTTTCAAAATCAGGATCGTCATTTTTTAATGTTATGGCAAGCTGTCTGTCAGAAGCTTGAAGCATGATTCCTGTTTCACCAAGCGAAGCCGTTTCAATAAGGAAATAGAGGTTGCAGTTCTCCCAATCCATTTCCCCCTCGTCCTGGCGCGCCTGCACGTATACCTGCAGATCCTCCATGTTTTCTTTCAACGGGACAGGAAGATTGAATAGCAGCTGCTGCATATTGTTTCCCTGATCGGTTTTGCTCATCAGCTGCTGGCCTGTCAGATTAGATAGAGTCTGGCCCGCCTTTTGCTGCAGGCTGCTTCCGTCATTCTCATGCTTCATCAGCTGCAGCAAAGCGTCTTTCATATTCTGCTGCGCGGCTTTGTTCTGATGCTGCTGACTGCCGGATGTCGTAAGCATTTGTCCTAGTTCCTGCTCGCGGTTAAGGCCGAGTGAACGGACAAGCTCAAACACCTGACGCGAGGACGGTTCCTGCATAGCTGCGCGTGCCTGATCCGCCGTATACTGCACAGCCCGCTGCATTCCCGTGTTTCGAGCAGCTGTTTCTTCCCGCGTAATCATTTGCTTGACTTTCTGCTCCGAGGCATTGAATTCCATGGATTGAACCGACTGGCGAACTTCATCAACAACTTTCCACGCCGACTGAAACTTCCCATTCGATAGAAGCTGTTTTGCTTCTGTAAGCCGGGCGCTTGCCTGAAGCATATTTCGTTCCGTTTTCATATCAGTAAACAACGTGAAGTCACTTCGAAGAATGGAACGGTCCAGTTTGTGAATGGCTGCTTCCAGTACCTGTTTAGCCTGAGGTGCTGTCTGCCTGTTCTGTTCCAGCATCTTTCCGGTTTGTTCCAGCTGTTTGATCGTGTTCTTTTGCATCTGCTGAAATTCATCGGTTGCTTTCACCATACGGTTGGTGGTGGTTGTTTCCAGCATTGGTTTCGTTTCAAATGGAACAGATGACGGGCGTTCTGCGGAGGCCCCTTGAGAAAAAGCGACCGCTTCCCCCGGTGAGGCCGGCGGCATTCCTGTGGAAGCGGACGTCTGATTACTCGATGTGCCTGCACCAGCAGCCACCCCCTGATCTATCGCATTCATGATTCGGCCCCGTCCTGATTCCTCCAGCTGCATCAGCTGGTCTGTAAGCTTTACAATACGACTCATATCGTTTCCTTTGACACCGGATTGCTGAAGCATTTGCTGCAGCTCTTGATTCTCCTGCCCCGGTACCGTGGAAGAAAGGAGGGGCTGCATATGCCGCAGCAGCTGAGCAGACTCCGAATCCATCCCCTGTTTCTCTGAAAAAACATGTTGAAGAGCCTGCATCAGCCTCTTTTGTCCGGTTCCGGCCAGGAACTCCGCTTCCTGTATAGTTTTTTTCAGCACGCCGGCTGTTTCCTCTGAAAGATCCGGATGAGAAAGAAGATTGCTTTTTACCGCCTGTACAGCCTGATCCAGGGACCCGCCCTGCTGCAGCTTCTGCTTGATGGCGGCGGCTGCTTCACGAATATCTTTATGCTGGGAAGCGGAGGCTGCCTGTAAGGCGCGCTGCACGGTTTTTTCCAGCTGCGGAACATCCGCGGCCGATCCCGTCTTTGAAGAAGTCCATTCATTCATAAAATCCGAAGTCTGCCTGCTGCTGTGCAGACCGTCATGGATGCGCTGGAGATTCGCCGGTGTCATGTCCACCTGTTTTCCAGCCGCAGCTTTGATTGTGTTTAATTTCTGTTCAAGGCTTCCGTCTGCCTCGTCCATGAAACGCTGTACAGACGCGGCGCTGTCTTTTGTCAGAGGGGAGCCGGACTGCAGCATCACTTTGGCCGCTTTTGTCATTCCATCTGATGGATCCTGCACTCCCACTTTCTTTAAAAGACCGGACGTCTTCAGAGAAACGGTGCTCCCGCCTCTTTCTTCCTGTAAAGCCCGTACCTGAAGTGCCCCTTCTTTATTCCCTGTAACCTGGAATGCCACCTGGTTTTTCGCCGGCATCCCGCCCTGAAAGGATGCCTTTATTTTCGTTCCCTGCAGATCTAACAGAGCCCCGCCTTTGCTGTTTTGTTCGAGAACACGGCCCCGGTAGACGCCTCCTTCCTGCATCCGGTCTGCTCCACTTCTGCCTTGACCTGAAAATGAATAAACAGGTGTCTGCATCCTTTCACCCCCGTTTTCTGTGTCTCCCTGTTATATCGGCTCACATCACCGTTCTCTTTAATAAACAACGGCATTAAAAATTCCCGGAAAATCTGTCCGCTGTATTTTCCGGGAGTTCTGCCTTTATTTTTCATTTCGCTGCGGGAATCCTTTTGAAATGACCCGGGAGCCATACTTTTCTTCAAGACCGGTCATCGTACGGTGAAGTTTTTCTTTTTGTATCTCCTGTTCGTACGTGAACAGATCCAGCTGTTTGTACGCCTGATCCAGTGGAATGACATCGAGCCCCGTAATTCCAAGCAGTCTGACCGGATGATGGTCCCAGTATTTATCCAGAAGGGCTGTAGCTTCATGATAGATATCTTCTTCATTCCACAGCGGATTCAAAAGTTTTCTGCTTCTTGTTATTGTCGTTCTATTGTTATATCGGATCGTGATTTGGATGTTGCTGGAACACACCTGTTTTCGTTTCATTCGTTCTGCCATTTTGGAGGACAAATCTTTCAAAATATCCAGAAGCATCTGTCTTTGTGTAACATCATAGGCTGTTGTTGTTGATTTTCCTACGCTCTTGACTTCATTGGCCGCCTCCGGATTAATATCGCGCGGATCAATTCCATTTGCACGCTCATGAAGTTTCCCTCCATTCACGCCAAACCGGTCCTTCAAAGAGTCCTTGGACGTGGAAGCAAGTTGACCAATGGTCGTAATCTGCATCCTTCTCATTTTTTCAGCGGTCTTGTTCCCTACGCCGTGCATTTCTTCCACCGGGAGCGGCCACAATTTCCGTGGAAGATCCCGTTTTCTCAGAACCGTAATGCCGAGCGGTTTTTGCATATCACTGGCCATTTTCGCAAGAAACCGGCATGGAGCTATTCCTATGCTTGCAGGCAGACCCAGCTCCCTCTGCAGTCTATTCTGTATTTCCACAGCCAGTCCTGTAACATCTCTCTTTTGGAAAGCTTCTGTCACATCCATATAACCTTCATCTATCGAAACAGGCTCCACCATGTCCGTATACTCTTCAAGCAGCTCAAATATCCCGGCCGACGCCTTTCTGTATTTGTCAAAGTCCGGTTTCCTCAGTAGAAGCTCCGGACATTTTTTTAAGGCTTCCCATACAGGCATGGTTGTTTTTACACCGTATTTTCTGGCTTCGTAGCTGGCTGTCACAACAATCCCTCTGCGCTCCCTGGGGTTTCCCGCGATAGCAAGCGGTCTGCCGCGAAGCGAAGGGTCATAGGTCTGCTCCACACTCGCGTAGAAACTATTCATATCCACATGAAACACAATTTTCCCTTTCCAGGATTTTTCCTCCATTTCCAGCCTCCTTCAGCCGGTGTAAAGCAGCCTATCGTGCAGGCTGGGTCCACAACACAAATCCGCCGTCTATAAAAAAAGACTCTCCGTCACCGGTTAACGGTCCTCAGAAGCAGCCTGCTCTATAATGGTGGTTACCAGTTCGGCAAGTTTCTGCAGCTCGGATACAGGGATTTTTTCATCCGTCGTATGAATATGTTCATACCCAACGGCAAGATTAACGGTCGGTATCCCGTACCCGCTTATAATGTTGGCGTCACTACCTCCACCGCTCTGAAGCATTTTTGGTTCCAGACCAATCGTTTCCGCTGCTTTGAAGGCCAGCGCGACCACCCGGTCCTCCTCATCCAATTTATACCCGCTGTACATCAAGGTATCCTGCACTTCCGAGGTTGTTCCCATACTTTGTGCAGCATTCTGAACAGCCGATTTCATCTGTTCGACCTGGGTATTCAGCTTTTCTTCCGATAAAGAACGAGCTTCGGCGACAATCGATACTTCGTCACAGACGACATTCGTCGGTCCGCCTCCTTCAAAACTTCCGATATTGGCGGTTGTTTCTTCATCTATACGTCCAAGCGGCATTCTGCTGACAGCTCTGGCAGCTGCTGTGATGGCAGAAATTCCTTTCTCCGGGGCAAGACCGGCGTGAGCCTTTCTGCCATTGACTTTAATCTCCAGCTTACTTTGGTACGGGGCGCTGGTTACTATATGGCCGACACTTCCATCACTATCCAGCGCATATCCCATCTTTGCCCGCAGCAAAGACGTGTCCAGCGCTTTGGCTCCTTTGAGACCTGATTCTTCCCCAACAGTAATAACAAACTGGACCGGACCGTGCGGTTTATTTTCCTCCTGTATGGACCGGATGGTTTCAAGCATGACAGCAAGGCCTGCTTTGTCATCGGCCCCCAGTACCGTCGTACCATCGCTTTTCATAACCCCGTCTTCCAGTACAGGCTGGACGTTTTGACCCGGTGTTACCGTGTCCATGTGGCTCGTAAAATAAATCATATCCGCTTCTGCGTGAATCTTTTCTGCAGGCCACGTACAAATTAAGTTGCCCGCGCCGTGGCCGGTCACCCCGGCAGCACCGTCTTCTTCCACGATACATCCAAGCGATTCGAACCGCTGTTTCAGATGTCCGGCGATTTCCTGTTCATACCCGGTCTCTGAATCAATCCGGACCAGTTCCAGCATTTCGTTGGTCAGTCTCTCTTCATTGATCATTGCTTTCATCTCCTGTGGCATTGATTTCTTCCATCGAATTCATGGTTGAGGTTTATTGCGGCATTAAGTACAATACAAAGAAAGAGTTCGTCTGTGGAGGGATTTAAATGCCTAAGAAATTCCAGAGCATCATTATTTACATTATGATTATAACATTAGTCCTCGGGACTGTGCTCACCGGCGCCGCAAGTTTCTTTTAAACCGTCCCGAATGACAAAACGGTCCGGGTTCCCGGGCCGTTTACATTTTTTTTAAATCCTCATTCAGATAGAGTGGTTTTCTGTCAAAAAGCACCCCTCGTTTTTTTGCAGCATCCCCCATTGATTCCGGGCTGCTTTCAATCCACACTTTCACTCCGTTTTCGACTTTCTCAAATAATTCATTCACATCATCATTATGCATACGCACGCAGCCATTGGATACATAACCGCCGATGGATGAGGAACGGTTGGTTCCATGGATGCCGTATACCCGTCCATTCGTGTTTTCTGCATCAAACCCTATCCATCTGCTTCCAAGCGGATTATCAGGATCTCCTCCCTGTATGTCCTGCTTTCTGTAATACGGGCGCACAGCTTTCACTGTAATCGTGAATTCCCCTTCCGGAGTAAGTTCCTCTTTTTTCCCTGTCGCAACCGGATATTCTTTCACAATGCTTCCGCCATCAATAAATGCCAGCTTATTGGAGCTTTTATTAATAATGATATACGGATCACCGGGCTCTGGAACCGGGTTTAACGGCCATAACACAGATACTACAAGCATAACGAGCAGTGTACGTCCTCCTGTCATGTCAGCCACACCTTCAACCTGGCGGGTAACCAGCTTTTTTACCTAGCCTGTCTCTTTTTGCGGTCTCTATTCAACCGTTTTCCCGAAACGGAGCGGGTGCGCGTAGAATCAGGCTTAAACCGTTTTTTTACAAGCAGGTACGATTCAAGTTCATTCAGGATGTAAAACAAAGAGGAACGGACTTCGAACTCTTCACGGGTTTTCGGCAGTTCCATCTCCTGTATTTCTTCTTTTAAAGCATGAAGCTGATTGAGAAAATATTCTGCGGTATTACCGGGGGATACGCCTTCACTAAGCTCCTGCAGAAATAGAGCCATTTTTTTCCCCTGTATGACGGTGCGGTCCAGAGAAGAAATAAAAGGGAGGATTCGTTTGATGACATCAAACTGCTTTTCCCGCATTTTAAAATAATGATAGAAGTAATCATCGTTGCGCAAAAAATGATTTTCAATATTATTCAGTGCCATACCTTTGGCTTCTTCAATAATGGAAGCAGCTTCTGCGATTTCCTTCCCGTCCCAGCTGACCTCCCCATCCTTCAAATAAACGGCAAACTCCCGCCATATTTCACGGAAACAATCTTCAAGATGCACCTGTTTCCAGATCAGATCATTCTCCCTGCTCGGCATATACATGTTCATAATAAGGGCAATTCCTATACCGATAACAATCAGCAGCATCTCATTTACAATGATGGAAGTGGAAATGTTTTCAAACGTATATAAATGAAGAATGATCACAGCACTCGTCACTACGCCGCGCCTGACTCCAAGGGCAACCGCTGTCGGAATAAAAAGCAGAAACAGGATGGCGACGGAGACAAAGTGGTACCCAAATCCTTCAAACAGCACGGCCGCAAAGACGATGCCGATCAGACAAGCCACAAACCGTTCCCAGGAATCCCTCATCGACTCTTTTTTCGTAACCGAAATACACAGTATAGTGATAATCCCGGCAGAGACGTAAAACTCAAGGGACAACAGCTGCGCAATGAATATAGACAGGGCAGCGCCGACGGAAGTCTTTACTGTTCGATAACCTATCTTCCACCCAGTCATAGGAACTCCTTTTATTGTGTCATTTTGTCATTTCATAAAAAAACTGCACATTCCCATGTGCAGCGTTTCATCCTATGTAAAAATTATTATTGGTGCGCCTACCAGGATTCGAACCTGGAATGCGAGAACCGGAATCTCGAGTGATATCCCTTTCACCATAGGCGCATTGCTTGTGTCTCATTAACAAGACAAATTCCATTGTAACGAAGGGTGGATGAAACGTCAAGGGAAATTAATGAATCATAAGAAGTCTTTTCTTTAGGAAGACTTCTTATTTATGTACTCCATCGTCAAGCATATCATCAAAGTGGTATTCAATATCGTCCTGGGTATACCCAAGCTGATTAAGCTTTTTGGTGAAGTGGCCCGCATACAGGTTCATCCGTTCATTCATCTTCCTGTATTTTTTCCGTTCGGCATTGTTCTTAACGGTTTTCGCACGGTTTTCTGCATTGGACATAATACTTTCCGCTACAAAAAGCGACTGCCATATCTCCGTTTCATCCGGTTCCTGTTGTTCATGATCAAGGTACTGTATAACGTTTTGATAATAATCACGAAATTCTTCAAAACCAATTTCGGTGTCCATATTCAAGTATTCCTGAATCTTTTTGTACAGCTCGTTCATAGTTACTCCGCCCTTTATGTATAATCAAGACATGGTAATAGTACCACACCACCACATCAAAGAGCAAGATATCTCCTTCGCTGCACCTGCTGAGAAAGCCTTCACAAAAAGCAGGTCCATGGACACTAATCCGCCAAACAGCCTGCATCGTGTAAGTAGTATTGGTGGACACTAAAACTACACTGCCGCCCATTCGTGTCCTTTGATTTCCACCGGCCCCTTCTAATTCCTGATTTCAGCGGCATAGTATCCACCAAACGATGACTCGTGGACACTACTCCGCTTATTTTCAATGGCAGCCACACATTCTCTTTATCAAAAAAAGGAGCTGTACCTTTTGATACAGCTCCCTCTTGCTTTCATCAGCAATGTTCATCCAGTGCTTTTTCAAGCTGCTGGACGACTTCGATCGGCTCGTGCCCTTCGATTTCGTGACGTTCCACCATGCGCTTGATTTCTCCATCCTTAATCAGCGCAAAGGAAGGAGAAGACGGGGCATATCCGGTAAAATAAGATCTCGCCGTATCCGTTGCTTCTTTATCCTGTCCGGCAAATACCGTCACGAAACGGTCCGGCTGCTTCTCATAATTTTTCATGTAAGCCGCTGCAGGACGTGCAATTCCTCCGGCACAACCACAGACAGAGTTAACCATAACAAGTGTCGTTCCGTCCTGTGACAAAGTGGTTTCCACTTCTTCCGGGGTACCGAGCGGTTGATAACCGGCATCTTCCATTTCCTGTCTTGCAGGCCCCACGATATCGTTGACATAGAAATTAAAATCCATGTGTATCATCCTTTCATTTCTAAAATGATTCACTATTATTGTAGCTCAAAAGCTTAAAACAGTACAAGCAACAGAGCTTGAAGGTTTCGAAATGATTCTTAATAAATGTGCTCCCGGTCCAGTTGAAACCCTTCAAGTTTTTCTTTAATCCGGGCAAGGAAGCGTCCGCAGATCAAACCGTCAAGAATGCGGTGGTCGAGGGAAAGACAGAGATTGACCATGCTTCGGATGGCTACCATATCATCCTGAACAACGACAGGTTTTTTGATGATGGATTCAATCGACAGGATGGCAGCCTGAGGGTGGTTTACAATCGGCATGGACTGCACCGATCCAAATGACCCCGTATTGTTTATTGTAAACGTGCCTTCCTGCATCTCCTCTTGTTTCAATTGGCCGAGCCGCGCTTTTTTGGCCAGGGAGTGTACTTCTTTTCCAAGTCCCTTGATGCTCTTTTCGTCCGCATTTTTAATGACCGGAACGTACAGGGAATCTTCCGCCGCAACGGCAATGGAAATGTTAATGTCTTTTTTATGAATGATTTTGTCGCCGCCCCAAACCGAATTCACTTCCGGAAACTCTTTGAGAGCTTCCACGATCGCTTTCATGAAAAAGGGCATAAATGTAAGAGAAAAACCCTCTTTTTCTTTGAATTCATCTTTAATACGATCCCGGTAAGCGACAATGTTGGAAACATCAACTTCCACCATCGTCCATCCATGCGGAATTTCTTCTTTACTTTTAACCATGTTGGAAGCAATTGCTTTTCTCATTTGAGTAAGAGGAATTTCTTTATCTTCGGACAATGCTTCCATTTCTTCAGGTGGTTTTGTTTTATACGTCGGATAACGGGCAGGATCTTCTTTTGGCTTCTCCGGCTCTGGAGCTGGAGCTGGACCAGCAGCTATGTGTTTTTCTACATCTTTGCGGGTGATACGGCCTTCACGGCCTGACCCTTTCAGCTGGGTCAAATCAATGCCGTTCTCCTGTGCCAGCCGCATGACAGCCGGAGAATACCGGGTTTTCATCGGTTCTTCCGTGCTTTCTTCTGCTTGTTTGGGTTCGGACTCTCCGGAAGCTTCCTGCTGCTCCTCGTTCTCTGTATTTGTACCTTTATCTGCCGTTTGGATATAACAGATCAAGTCTCCCACCTGAACTGTTTCATCTTCACCCGCCACAAGCTCCTCAATGATGCCTGCGAACGAGGAGGGTACTTCTGCATTCACTTTATCTGTTGTCACATCTGCAATAGGGTCATACTTATCAACCCGGTCACCAGGTTGAACGAGCCACCTCGTAATAGTTCCTTCTGTTACACTTTCCCCGAGCTGGGGCATTTTAATTTGTTCAGACATGTGCCTCTCCTCCTAAAACTCCGCTAAATCCCGGATAGCTGCTTCCACTTTCTCCGGGTTCATCATAAAGTGCTTTTCCAACGGCGGAGCGTAAGGCATGGACGGTACATCGGGACCTGCCAGACGCTGCACCGGCGCATCCAGGTCAAACAGGCAGTGTTCACCAATGACAGCGGCCACTTCACCCATCAGACTTCCTTCTTTATTATCTTCTGTTACGAGCAGTACTTTTCCGGTTTTGGAAGCAGCTTCGATAACCGCTTCCCGGTCAAGCGGGTACACGGTGCGGAGGTCAAGAATGTGGGTGGAAATCCCTTCCTCTTCCAACTTTTCCGCTGCCTGCAGGGAAAACTGAAGACAGAGCCCGTAACTGATTACTGTTACATCGCTTCCTTCTTTTTTTACATCGGCTTTACCGATTGGCAGCGTATAGTCCTCTTCCGGCACCTCTCCTTTAATTAAACGGTAGGCCCGTTTGTGTTCAAAAAACAGAACCGGATCCGGGTCCCGGACTGCCGCTTTCAGCAGTCCTTTAACGTCATACGGCGTGGAAGGCATAACGATTTTAAGCCCCGGTACATGATTAAACAATGACTCCAGTGACTGCGAGTGATACAACGCGCCGTGTACGCCCCCGCCGTAAGGAGCCCGCACGGTGATTGGAGAGCTCCAGTCGTTGTTGGAACGATAACGTGTTTTTGCTGCTTCAGAAATAATCTGATTGACAGCCGGCAGCATGAAATCCGCAAACTGCATCTCAGCGATTGGCTTCATGCCATACATGGCCGCGCCGATACCGACACCTGCAATCGCAGATTCCGCCAGCGGTGTATCAATAACCCTTTCTTCCCCGAATGTTTCAAAAAGACCTTTTGTTGCCCCGAAAACACCGCCTCGGGCACCAACGTCCTCTCCGAGCACAAATACTTTTTCATCTCTTATCATTTCTTCGCGCATGGCTGCTGTTACAGCTTCAATATAGGTCATCACTGCCATGTACGCTCACCGTCCTGTTCTGCGTATACATAATCAAACAAACTCTCCGGATTGCCGTAAGGGGCCTCTTCCGCCCGGTCTGTCGCCTCGTCCACTTTATGCTTGATACGTTCCAGCATATCCTGTTCTGCGGCGTCTGTTAACACGCCATTTTCTTTCAGATAGGCAGAAAAAGTATGGACAGCGTCTTCTTTTTTCGCCTGCTCGATTTCTTCCTTCGAGCGGTAAAAGCTGTCGTCATCATCACTCGAGTGCGGAGTGAGACGATAAGTAAGGGTTTCGATGAGTGTCGGCCCCTCCCCGTTTCTGGCACGGTCCGCCGCCTGTTTCACCGCTTCATAGACGGCAAGCGGATCATTACCGTCCACCGTCACACCGGGCATACCATATCCTGCGGCCCGATCTGAAACGTATTCACTGCCGGACTGTTTCTCCATCGGCACAGAAATCGCATATTTATTGTTTTCACAGAAAAAAATGACCGGTAAGTTATGTATCCCTGCGAAATTGGCTCCTTCGTGGAAATCTCCCTGACTGGCCGATCCTTCTCCAAAACTTACCATCGTAACAAAATCTTTTTTTTCCATCTTGGCAGCGAGACCGAATCCGGCGGCATGCGGGAGCTGGGTTGTTACCGGCGAGGAGCCGCTGACAATCCTGTTTTCTTTTTGTCCAAAATGGCCGGGCATCTGCCTGCCGCCTGAGTTGGGATCCGGACCTTTGGCAAATCCCTGCATCATAATATCCACGGGCGTCATGCCGAAATGAAGCACCAATCCAAGATCCCGGTAATAGGGAAGGATATAATCTTTTTCGGTTTCAAGTGCCATCGCAGCACCCACCTGGGCTCCTTCCTGTCCCTGGCACGAAACGACAAAAGGAATTTTACCGGCTCTGTTTAAGAGCCACATCCTTTCGTCAATTTTTCTCGCAAGAAGCATCGTTTCATACATGGAAAGCACCTGGTTCTTTGATAAACCAAGTCTTTCATATGTTGGTGAGGACATATGAACTACCTCCTGTTTTCTTTGATTAAAAATGTATGGCTTTGTTTTCCACAGCAAGTGCTGCTTCGCCGAATATTTCCGAAAGAGACGGATGGGGGTGTATCGTTTCAGTCAGTTCTGTATTCGCCGCATCCACCAGCATAGCAAGAGAAGCTTCGGATATTAACTCTGTTACACCACTGCCGATCATATGAACACCGAGAAGGTCATCATTGTCTCCATTGACGACAAATTTAACAAATCCATCCGTATGCCCGTGCACAACGGCGCGTCCCAATGCCTGAAACGGTACACGTGAAACGTTTACGGAATCATATTTGTTCTCCGCTTGTTCCTGGGTCCATCCAATGGAAGCTGTTTCCGGGCGGCTGTATGTGCATCTTGGAACCCGTGCAGGATCCAGCGGTTCGGGCGTGCGCATAAGCATATGATCCACCGCGTTGATTCCTTCTTTGGATGCTGTATGGGCAAGCATGCCTCCCCGGACGTCGCCGACGGCATATATGTGTGTTTCTTTCGTCCGTCCTGTGCCGTCTGTCACGACAACCCCATTTTCCGTCTCGATGTCCGTGTTTTCAATCCCGATATCTTCTATGTTTGCGCGCCGGCCAATACATAATAACGTTTTTTCGGCAGTGAGTTCGAACTGCCGGCCATTTTGTTCTGCGTGCAGTGTGACCGAATCTGCATCCGAGTGTTTCTTTTCCAGCACATGGCTGTCCGTATAAATATGAACCCCTCTGTTTTTCAGGGTCTTTTCCATTTCCTTCGCTACGTCCTGGTCTTCGTTCGGGAGCAGCCGGGATGTATTCTCCATCACCGTCACTTCTACACCGAAGTCTGACATCATGGAAGCAAACTCAACACCGATCACGCCCCCACCGACAATAATTATGGAAGCCGGAAGTTTATGAAGCTGAAGGGCATGGTCAGAAGTCAGAATAGTTGTTCCATCGGCTTCCAAACCGGGGAGCTGTCTGGGCCTGGAACCTGTGGCAATCATAACATGTTTCGGCAGCAGCATGGCATTTTCCTGCTCGTCATTCATTTCCACCGATATCGTCCCTGCTCTCGGCGAAAAAATGGAAGGTCCCAATATACGTCCGGTTCCTCTATAAATATCGATGCTGTCTTTGTTCATCAGACTTTTAACACCCCGGTGCAGCTGTTCGACTACACTGTCTTTCCGGCTCTGGACCTTGTCGAATTCAAGGGTGACATCAGAAGTGGAAATGCCGTACTGCGCACTTTCCTGCATTTCCCTGTACATTTCTGCACTTTTGAGCAGGGTTTTGCTTGGAATACATCCCTGATGCAGACAGGTTCCTCCCTCCCGATCCTTCTCAACAACAGCCGTTTTCAAGCCTTCCTTTGCTGCTTTGACGGCCGCTGTATAACCACCTGTACCAGCTCCTATAATGACCAGGTCATATTCTTTGGGCAAATTGGGTCCTCCTCTATTTTTACATGTATCTACGTAAAAACTGTAGCATATTTAGCGAGAGTTCTTCCAGCAATCCGGGAAAACATCTTCATCAATGCTTCATTTTAACATTTTATGTTTCTTTCATGTACAGGTATTTAAAACTTGCACCGCCGCTGTTCATCCCTTACAATAAATTTGAAAACAAGGTGGGTGTCTCCACCATAGGCATCCTGCCCTTTTAAGGAAGCGCCACCTGAATTCAAACAAGGAGAATGCCCATGCGCATCATTGCTTTGCTTATACTCGTTATACCAGGTTTTTTATCCGTGCTCGGTATAAAATTGATGAGAGATACATTGTTTCAGATTCAGCAGCCCCCGTTCCCATTTCTATGGCTGCAGTTCACCGCCGGTGCCCTGCTTCTTGTATTTGGTATCTGGTTTATTTCCGGCTTTGTGCTGCACCGGGACCGTAAAAGAAATAAACCAGGCATCCGCCGCAGAGCGGGATCAAAATAGCCCGGTATTCTTCATTTTTTTCTACCGGCCTGATCCAACGAGGCGAGCAGCGGAAAACGAGAGATAACACGGTGGAAGGAAATATATTCTGAAAGTACCGTAAGAAGAACATAGACCATAACAATGGACAGCTGAGTCCAAAGAGGAAGTATTAGGACGGCTGTCCAGGCAAGCACCGCCCCTGCCGCCGCTGCTCCGTTGTCCCCAAGAAGAGTGCGTTCTGTCCCTTCCAGCACGGCCCACGCTGCAATTCCGATAAATCCCACCCCTGCGGCAGTAAGCGGCATTGTAAAGCTTCCGCCTGTGAACAACAGATACAACGCCCCATGACAGGCTGACCATTTCCATACCCGGAGCGGTCTTGTATCAAGCAGATTACAAACATGGGGAGAAAGAACAAACAGCATGAAAGCAGCCATCATCTCAATCGGGGATTCCCCGGTAAAAACTGCTGCCACAACAGCTGCTGCTAATGTTATAACTATTTTCATAATACCGGTAGTAGGCTTTTTTTTATGCTTGAAGAATCGAACATGCCCCCGGATTCCTTTTGGATACACTTCCCCCTTTCTATCATCGAGCCAGCCCGCTGCACCTACAGCAGCAGTGTACATAAGAAATACCCCGGCCTCCGGCGTCCGCTCATACATCACCACATACATCCATATGAACAAAAAAAGAAAAGCACCAGCTGAAAAAGGAATTGTTTTTCCACGGTAATTTTTAACGTTCCATTGCTTCCAATGGAACAACCGGGAGACCGCTGTCGAGTATAGAACTATTATCGAGGAGAAGAGGGCGAGCGTCCGTATTTCCTCAAACAACGTTCCACCTCCAGCCACTGCCTTCCCCGGTGTAAAAAGCCGTTAAGACCTATGCCCTTTCCCTGATGAAGGAAAGGAGCCTCTACCTCCTGAATCAACAATCCTGTCTCATGTGCATGAAGATTCATCATCGTTTCCAACCCAAAACGCTCGGCCTGAAGGTGTTGAAACAGATCGAGATGTTTCCGGAAAAAAGCCCGCTGTCCGGACAATGGCATGTTCAGGGAAAGGCCGCACCGTTCTTTCAGGACATACTGCACCCTTTTTTTCAGCATGCCCATTCCTCTTTGTTTCTGCGAGTGAGCTGTTCCAATCACCAAATCGGCTGTTCCGAGGTACAAAGGCTCAAGCAGCGCCATGCCGTACACCGCACTTTCCCTCAGGTCTGCGTCCAATGTGACGATCACATCTCCTCTGGCTGCCATCCATCCCGCTTTTGCCGCTGCGGTTTTTCCGTGATTTTTTATAAACGATATGGCAGTGTCGCATGTATGTTCCAGAACCCGCCCGGTCCGGTCCCTGCTGCCGTCGTTGACGCCGATAATTTCACCGGCCCATCCCCCCTGCCGGACAGCATGAATCGTTTTGCGAATGTGTTGTTCTTCGTTAAAAGCAGGTATAATGACACTGACATTCATGACTTTGAACTTCCTCCTTCCACTCGGCGGAACGCTGCTTTTCCCTTGATGGGAAAGCGATACCGGCTTCTCCATTTTTCATTTATCTTCCACCACTTATCATACCGGCTCCTTCCCGCATGGTGGATCCCTTTTAGATCAATGAAACGGCTCCCGGCAAGCATACGCATTAACAAAGAAGAGCCCATCCCTTTTCTTCCTTTGCAACAGTACTCTTCCATATCACGATGTCCTCCCACCATGTAAATTCTCGAGGCCCCTTCCTTTAAGGCAAATGCAGCAGCGGCGTCTTCGCTTAATCCAATGAACCGGATCGTCTCCGCCTCCAGATTACAGCGGTTGATCTGATCAAAACCAGGCGTCTTTCCCCGCGGTCCCTGATGCACAAAAAGACGCGCGCCGCACTGCAGAGACTCCCTGCTGACAGAATCCATGTCCCCAATTATATAATCAGGGCAGAGCCCGATTTCCCTCATGCCATCAGCCGCTCCGTCCACCGCAATCCGGCACATATCTGCCGGCAGGATATTTTTTTTAGCATATTCGAGATCTTTCATATAATCCGCCCCCCGGATCACAATACATACGTCTCTGCCGGAAAGGGAACTGCCACTTCCCCAATCATGCCAATGCTCCAGGAATGAAGTCAGTTCGTTTTGGGCGCAGGCGAGGCTGTTCTCGATGAAAGATGCCAGTAAATGTTCCCGTTTTGCTTCCGCTTGTCTCTGAAGATCCACCAGCCGTTTTCCCGTATAACGCGTAAGAACCGCCATTTCCAAAAACCTGCCGCTGTACGGGAGAAACAGTCTGTTTTCGATGATTTCGATGTCTCTCTCATGAAGACACGGACCGACTCCTTTTGTCTGTATATCAAAAACGGGAATATTGCCCTCCAGCAGACGCTGCACGCCATCCTGGGGGATACTGCCGCTCATGGATGCTTTCATATTCAGTACTGCCCCAGCTTTGGCATGTATTAAACTGTCCGCCGCGGAAGCATCAATATCTTCATGGGATAGAACAGCAATATCTCCCGGGGTTATCGTCTTCACAAGCTGTTTGGTCCGTTCATGATACTTCGCTCTTCCTGTCCATTTATCCACCTTTTTCGCCTCCTTCTTCTAGTATGGACATAAAACAGGACCGAACATGCATAAAAGCGGGAGAAAGATGCCACGTTAGACACAACGGACACGAGAAGGAGGGAAAACATTGTTTCAGTACATGGAATCCAGACACGGTTTTGACATGTATGTCAGTTCCTATAATGGAGAACATTACACGATTCAATATAATCCGGAAAAAGAGCGGATTGAACAGATGAGACCAATCAATGACAGACTGGCTGCTTTGTTCCAGACCTATATCCAGGATTAAGATAAAATAAATACAATAAAACCACAAAAACCCCTTCTATTCACCGGTAATCAGTAAATAGAAGGGGTTTTACAATGTGAATTCAGAGTGCCGTTCAACTCACCATATGCTCAAGCCGTAATTTGTCAGCCACCATCGCAATAAACTCACTGTTGGTGGGTTTGGCTTTGGAGACGTTGACGGTGTAACCGAACATCCGGGAAATGGAGTCCACATTGCCGCGGCTCCATGCTACCTCAATCGCATGTCGGATGGCGCGCTCCACTCTGCTTGACGTGGTGTCGTATTTTTTGGCAATATCCGGATACAGCACTTTCGTAATGGAACCGAGCAGATCAATGTCATTATAGACCATAGTAATCGCTTCGCGCAGATACATGTACCCTTTAATATGGGCAGGAACGCCAATTTCATGAATAATGTTCGTAATGCTCTGGCTTAAATTGAGCGTGCTCGGTTTTTCCTGTGTTTCCCTGATAACACTGCTGTTCGGTACAAAAGAAGACATCTGCTCCTGACTGACTTCCCTGATATTGGAGATCAAGGTTTCCATATCAAAAGGCTTGAGTACGTAATAAGAGGCACCAAGGTTCACTGCCTTTTTCGTCACTTCTTCCTGACCAAAGGCCGTCAGCATAATAATTTTAGGCATGGGAGCCGAAGCCGTATACAACTTCTCAAGAACAGCAAGACCGTCGAGATGAGGCATAATAATATCAAGGACGAGCACATCCGGACTGGAGTCCTCTACGATTTTCAGACACTCCTGGCCATTGTACGCGTATCCTGTCACTTCCATGTCTGTTTGAGCGCCGATGTACTCATTCAGCAGGCCGACCAATTCTCTGTTATCGTCAGCCACACACACTTTAATGTTACTACTCACTGGCTGTACCTCCTCATTTTTAATTACAAGGTTTCACTCTCAGTAATGTATTTCAACAACAATACCGATAACCCTTCATTTTTTTCAAATTTCTTTAAAAAAATTGATTAGAAAGTGTTATCTCCTTTTTTCTTTCATTTGCGACTTTATTCGACGTTTGACATAAATTGCAGGGTGTTTTTGTCGAATAATCTTTATATGTTCAGAATACCATACTTTTCAATACTTAAAAATCAGCTTGGGAAGGATGAAATACGCATAAAAAAAAGCGGGGTCGTCAGCCCGCCTCTTTTTATCATGCAGCTTTATTGCGCTTCTCCTGAAATGTATCTATTCCCGCTTCTTCGAGCATCCATTCGATGTGGCACGCATAACCGGAAGAGGAGTCATTTACAAACACATGAGTGACAGCCCCGGCGATTTTGCCTTCCTGAATGATAGGACTGCCGCTCATTCCCTGAATGATCCCTCCTGTTTTTTCCATCAGTTCCTCGTCCTTGACTTTGATAACCATACCCTTTGAAGCTGCTTTCATCTGCGGCATGGACTGCACAATTTCGATATCAAAAGCCTCCACTTTGTCCCCTTCCAACACAGTCAATATCTGTGCGGGACCGGTTTTTACTTCATCGGCAAACGCTACCGGCATAGGCGCGCGATGATCGATTTTATCCGGGCTTAAGGTGCCGAACACGCCAAATGACGTATTTTTTGTTACGGTGCCAAGCGGTTCCTCTTCGGAAAGTGACGCCTGTTTTTCACCCGGTTTTCCGTCACTTCCCCGTTCAATGGAAGTTACGTTTGATTTCATAACAGCTCCGTTATCGACCGAAATGGGTTTATTGGTATCAGCGTCAGCTATGACATGTCCCAAAGCACCGAATTTACCATCTTCCGGTTCATAAAAACTTAACGTGCCGATTCCTGAAGCAGCGTTTCGGATATAGGCACCCATCACCCTTCCGTTCTTTCCTTCATGCAGAGGAATGTTTCTTTCAATAGTTCCCTCTTCCCGTTTCACTTTCACTTTGATTTTGTTTTCGTCTTTGCTTTCCACCATTCTGACAACATCCTCGAGATGCTGCACTCTTTCTCCATCGATTTCAATAATTTGATCGCCGGCTTTTAATCCGGCTTCTTCTGCCGGCGAAAAACGTTTTTCATTAGACGAAATATTATGAAAACCTATAATCATTACTCCCTTGGACTGCAGCTTCACCCCGATGGAATGACCGCCGGGTATTACTTGCAGCTCGGGAATTTTATTTATCTTCGTCCGTTTCGCGGGCAGGCTGCCTGCCTGTACGGCTGCCGAAGATGGAGTTATATCTGTAACGTTCCACTCCTCGCCGTTCATCTTTCCTGTATTTTCTATATAATCAGCCGCTTTTTCAAATGTTGTAATATGATTTGGTATTTTTAAATAAGACTGCACCGAATCGTTCATGAGCAGCCCTGCAAACAGAGCCAATAAAAAAAGTCCTGCCGCTCTTCTCCCCCAATCCATATCGTTATCCTCCTCATCCCCGCTTTTGTTGTTCTGCAGTAGTTCTAATGTTGCCTCTTTGAACTTGATTTATAAGGAGGATAAACAAAAAAGCCGACCAAAAAAGGTGGGCTTTTCATGAATTGGTTTTGATTTTTTCCGCCATTGACAGCAGTTCATTGGCATTGTCTCTTGTCAATTCGGTCACTTCCACTCCGGAAATCATCCTGGCAATTTCATCCGTTTTCTGCAGGTCTTCAAGTGGTTTTATATTTGTTGTTACACGGTCCTTCTGCTCCTGCTTTTCGATATACAAATTCGTATCCGCCATAGCGGCGACCTGAGGAAGATGGGAGATGCACAACACCTGCGCACCAGTCGATACGTTGTATATTTTTTCAGCGATGGCCTGGGCGACGCGTCCGCTCACACCCGTATCCACTTCATCAAAAATGATGCTCATTACATTTTGATATCCGGACAGTATGGTTTTTAAAGCGAGCATAATTCTGGACAATTCCCCGCCTGAAGCTGTTTTGGACAGAGGCTTCAATGGCTCACCGGTATTGGCCGCCATCAAAAATTCCACGTTATCCTGGCCGTTTTCATTAAAAACAGAAACACCCTGCTCCCATTCATAAGATACACCGCTGGAAGCTGGTGTAACGCGCACCTGCATATCCGCGTTTTCCATAAACAGATCCTGAAGCTGCTGTTTCACGTCTTCTGCCAGCTTTTCTCCTGCTTGCTTTCTCAAATCGGTGAGTGTATCAGCTTCAACCTGCAGATCAAGCGCAGTTTCATGCATTTCTTTTTCCATTTCCCCTAGCTTTTCTTCTTTATTGGACAACGACTCGATTTCTTCTTCAAGTCTTGATGCAAAAGCAAGAATGTCGGTGACACTGTCACCGTATTTACGTTTCAGCTTTTTCAGCTCTTCAAGTCTGGCTTCAATTTCATTCAGCCGCTCGGGATCAAATGAAATGGCATCCATTTTTTCCCGGAGAGAAAACGTAGCTTCCTCCAGCGTATAATACGTTGTCTGTAATGATTCAAGAATCGGCTGCATGTCATCATCAATCGACGCTGCTTCTTCGGCGTGGGTGACGGCAAGTCCTGCCCAGTCCATACCTCTGCCCTCACCGTAAAGACTTTCGTAGGCGTGGCCAAGCTGAGTATAGAGCTTTTCTCCGTTGGAGAGCATGTACTTTTCTTTTTCAAGTTCATCATCTTCACCTGGAACCAGCTCCGCTTTTTCGATTTCATCAAGTTGATACCGAATAAAATCCAGCCGGTTGGCCGTTTCCTGATCATTTTCCTGCCATTTTTTCCAGTCGTTTTTCAGCTTTGTGAATCTGCGGTACCTTTGGAGATAATCATTATATGTATCACTGATTTTTTTTCCGGCATAACGATCCAGAACAGAAAGATGTTTTTCCGGCTGCATCAGATCCTGGTGCTCGTGCTGTCCGTGGATATCAACCAAAGACTGCCCGACCTGCCTGAGGACGGCAAGCGTCACCAGTTTTCCATTTATTCTGCAGATGCTTTTGCCTTTATTTGTGATGTCTCTGCGCAGAATGAGCATGTCTTCTTCCATTTCAATACCGGTTTGTTCCAGTACTTCCCGCGCAGGATGCGAAGAATTAACATGAAACAGTCCTTCCATTTCGGCTCTTTCCTCTCCGTGGCGCACATAATCCACAGATCCCCGTCCGCCGATCAGCAGACCGATGGCATCAATAATAATGGATTTACCGGCACCTGTTTCTCCGGTAAGGACCGTCAGCCCGTCCGTAAATCGAACGGTTAATTCTTCAATGATGGCGAAATTTTTTATCGTGACCTCTTCGAGCATGACAGCACCTCGATCCAAATGAGATTAAAGCATATCCAAAAACCGGTCGATCATTTCGCTCGTCTGATCTTTTTCCCTGCAGATAATCAAAATCGTGTCATCTCCGCAGATGGTTCCCATGATTTCCTCCCAGTCCAGGTTGTCTATGAGAGCAGCTACAGCATTGGCATTGCCGGGAAGAGTTTTCATCACAATCAGATTTTCGGTTTGATCGATACCGATAAAGCTGTCGATCATGGCTCTTTTCAGCTTCTGAAGCGGATTGAAACGTTGATCCGCCGGCAGGCTGTACTTATACCGTCCGTCGGCAGTCGGCACTTTCACAAGGTGCAGTTCCTTGATATCCCGTGAAATGGTTGCCTGCGTAACATTGTAACCGCCTCTTTTCAGCCGGTCGACCAGTTCATCCTGGGTTTCAATATCGTATTCGGAAATGAATTCCCTGATTTTAATATGTCGTTGCCCTTTGTTCATTATAAAATCCCCGCCTGTCCATTTTTAATATGCAGGTTTATCATAACCAATTTTTTATATTTATACAATAACATGATTAAAAATTAATACTAAAAATGGACAGAAACATAAACTCACTGAGCGTAGGAGGTATGAGCCTGCTCTACTATACGGGGTATATCCCGGGTTGCATGAGTTTGTGGAAGGTTACGGGGGTGCCACTCCAGATACAGCAGATACTCAATATTGCCGTCTCCGCCTGTTACCGGTGAATAATCAAGCGATACAGGATGAAAGCCCTCTGCTTCTGCACATGTTGTAATGTCATGCAGCACGTTCTTGTGAACGGCGGGATCCCGGACAATGCCCTTTTTTCCAACCTGCTCTCTCCCGGCTTCAAACTGAGGCTTAACGAGAAGACTCAGCCTGCTGTCTTCAGCAAGGATGGAAGAAAGCGGAGGAAGAAGGTGTTTCAGGGAGATGAAGGATACATCAGCAGCCGCGCGGTCCGGGCGCGGCTGAAAGTCATGCGGGTCGGCATACCGGAAATTGTACTTTTCCATGACTTTTACTTTCTCATCATTGCGAATCTTCCAGGCAAGCTGGTTGGTCCCGGAATCCACTGCGTAAACAGAGGAGGCTCCACGCTGCAGCGCGCAGTCCGTAAAACCTCCTGTTGACGCTCCGACATCCAGAAACACTCTGTCTTCCATATCAATCTGGAAGACATCGAGTGCTTTTTCCAGTTTCAGGCCGCCGCGGCTCACGTAGGGCTGGGTACTGCCTTTTAGACGCAGTACTGCTGTCCGGCTCACTTTTGTGCCCGGTTTATCGACCGGTTCCTCGTCAGCGAGCACGATGCCGGCCATCACAGCGCGTTTTGCCTGTTCGCGTGAATCGAGAAACCCCTGTTCCACCAGCAGGGTGTCAATTCTTTCTTTTTTCATGCCTCACGCTCTTTTCTGCTTCTGCGGAAGAAGAGCCCGTACCTTTTTCTGCACTTCTTCGGCAGTCAGTCCAATTTCTTCATAAAGTTCCGGGACACTTCCGTGTTCAATATACCAGTCCGGGACACCCATTCTTTCCACAATCATGCCATGGTGACCATGGTCGTGAACATGTTCAAGCACAGCACTTCCAAAACTTCCTTTCAGTGCTGCTTCTTCAAGTGTGAGCACCGGAATATCCTCTTCATATATCTGTATCAGCATATCGTTATCGAGTGGTTTGGCCGAACATGCATTTACAACCCGGACGGAAATGTTTTCCTCTGCAAGCTGTTCCGCTGCTTTTGAAGCTGCAGGAAGCATCGTTCCAAAGGAAAGAATGACAGCATCTTTTCCTTCCCGCAGCGTCTCCCATCTTCCTATTTCCAGTTGTTTCAGCTCATCATCCATGCTCACACCATACCCGTTACCGCGGGGATAGCGTACTGCAATCGGACCGTCATCCCAGCGGTATGCGGTGTAAATCATATGCTGCAGTTCGTTTTCATCTTTGGGCATCAAAATCTTCATATTCGGGAGGCTTCGAAGGTAAGCAATATCAAATACTCCCTGGTGCGTTTCCCCGTCTGCACCGACAAGGCCGGCCCGGTCGATACCAAAAAATACGTTCAGGTTCTGCCGGCATATGTCATGAACCAGCTGATCATACCCGCGCTGCAAAAACGTGGAATATACAGCGAATACCGGCTTCATGCCCTGCGTTGCAAGTCCGCCCGCCATCGTTACAGCATGTTGTTCGGCGATGCCGACATCAAACATGCGGTCCGGGAATGCTTCCCCGAACTGATCCAGTTTCGTACCTCCCGGCATGGCAGCTGTGAGTGCAACCACTCTTGTGTCCTCGGAGGCAATGCGCTGCAGGGTGCTGCTGAAAACAGCACTGTAAGCAGGAGGTCCGGGCTTTTTAACCACTTCACCTGATTCGATTTTATAAGGTCCGAGCCCGTGCCAGGTCCCTTTGGCGTCATTTTCCGCCGGCCCGTATCCTTTTCCTTTTTTCGTCAGGACGTGAACAATGACAGGACCGTTCGTGTCCCGGGCATACTTAATGTTGGAGTTCAAGTCATCAAAATCATGACCATCCACAGGACCCAGATATGTAAAGCCGAGTTCCTCAAAGAACATACCGGATACTAGAAGGTATTTCAGGCTGTCTTTCAGCCGTTCCGCTGTTGAAGCAAGTCTTCCTCCAAAAGCCGGGATTTTTTTAATGAGGTATTCCAGATCATCTTTTACTTTCTGATACCTTCCCATTGTCCGCAGACGTCCGAGAATGCTGTGGAGAGCTCCAACGTTCGGTGCGATGGACATTTCGTTATCGTTTAATATAATGGTCATGTTCGTCTGCTGATGACCGATATTATTCAATGCCTCAAGCGCCATACCACCGGTAAGCGCCCCGTCACCAATAATCGCCGCCACCTGCTCATCTGTCCCTTTAATGTCTCTGGCCGCGGCCATACCCATCGCCGCCGACAAAGATGTAGAAGCATGACCGGTTTCCCAGATATCGTGAATGCTTTCATTTCGTTTAGGGAAACCGCACAAGCCCTGGTATTTCCGCAGTGTATCAAAATACGGGGCTCTGCCGGTGAGAACCTTATGAACATAGGTCTGGTGACCGACATCCCATACCAGTTTATCTTTCGGGCTTTGATAGAGAGCGTGCAGGGTGAGTGTCAATTCCACAACCCCAAGGTTCGGCCCCAGATGGCCTCCAGTCACAGAGAGCTGCTCAATAAGGAAGTTCCGTATATCCCCGGCCAGTTCCTGCAGTTCACGCCGGCTGCAGTCTTTGATGAATGCCGGGTCCTTTATCGTGTTTACGTCCATCAAGTGAACCCTCACTTTCGGAGTGTTAAGTGTTTTTCATACTTCGTTCTTTCTTTTTAAATATCTTTATTTTTAATTTATCTTCACCAACATAGATGATTTTACCGACCTTGTATACGATAGCCGTTGATTTTGTAATCGCAAACGTCTTGCCGAGAGCTTTACCGCTCACTGTAAGCGCCGCCACCACGGCTGTAAAAATAACGTTAAGAACGAACTGCAGCGTACTGCCGTCCCCGGAACCCGCTGCAAACGTGAGCTGCAGGACAACAGCAGAAGCCGCCGTTCCGCTGACTACCCCGGAAATGTCTCCAACAACATCAGCGCAGAAGTTGGCCACTTTATCAGCATTCCTCGTTACGAGCATGGCATGATAAGCCCCCGGTATTTTTTTGGCAGCCATAGCATGAAATGGTTTCTCTGAGGCAGCTGTAGCTGCCACACCAATCATGTCAAAAAACACGCCGGTCATTATGATGACAAAAACGATTAACATGCCGACGGCCCATCCGACTCCGGACAGAAACGCCGTGGACACCATTGAAAAAATAGCCGCTAACACCAGCGTGATAACGGCAATTAAACCACTCCATCGTATTGAATCTTTCCAAACACTTTTCATTTTCACCTATCACCTGATATTTTTTGACAACCTTGGTTATACTAAAGGTATGTAAAAACCGGATGGTCGGTATGAAGCGTAAACATTGTGTCTTAGGTCCAGTAGGTTTTCCCACCGGTCTGCCGGAACGTCGCCGTTCCGGCGGTTTCCCTTTAAAGACCGGTTGATGGCGTTACCGCACATCAGACTGGATTGCCACTTAGAACACACTGCAATCCACTCCAACCGTCCATTCGGAACAGTCTAGGAGTTTTCCCCGGCAATTCCGTGCCACTCTCTTAGCCTCTTTTGCAGAGCAGGTTTCAGAAAATAGGAAGATAACCGCCGGCCAAGCGTTATTATCTTCCTATCGACCTTCTTCCCCGCTGCTCCACTCAAGGCAGGCTACGCTGCAAGCAAACCTTCCCTTGGCCCGCACTGCAGGTCTTACCTTTTGTAACAAAAGGCCTCCGCGGCGAAAGGGTTCACGCCCACATGCCGTTGTGGATCGCCCTTACGCCTTTACTCCCAGCATCGACCCAAGGCTGGGCGCCTCGAGCCAAAACCAGGAACTTCATCGATGTGCCCTTCAGCGGATTTTTAGGCCCGCCCTCGAGAATGGAGAATCGACTAGAATACTGCACCATCCAGTTTTGTTGACTTTATTATACCATGAAACCAAAAGCAGGCACAAATGATTCTATCAGTGTGCGCGCTCTGCCACATAATCGACAAAATCTTTCAGAAGGGAGGAATAGGAAGAAGATCCCGGAAGAAATGATTTCGCTTTCTCTGCGTGAAAAACGAGTTTTTCTTTTGCCCCGTTCATAGTGAGCAGACTTGGGTACGTGCTTTTGTTGCTTCCTTCATCGCTGCCCGGTGCTTTCCCCATTTCATTTTGGTCTCCTTCTATATCAAGAATATCATCCCTGATCTGAAAAACGAGACCGAGTTCCCTGGAGAACTGCTTCAATTTCTTGATATCTTCTTCCGGAGCATTACCAAGCACGGCCCCTGCTGTAACAGCATAGGTAAGAAGCGCACCTGTTTTATGATCATGAATGTATTCAAGATCTTTTAATTCAAGTGTCTTGTTCTCCCCTTCCAGATCAGCTGCCTGTCCGCCGGTCATTCCTTCAAGACCCGAGCTTTGCGCAAGCTCCATCACCATCCTCACTTTCCGGTTATCATTTATATGTGTAAGTGTGCTGATCATTTCAAAAGCCTTAGACAAAAGACCGTCTCCGGAAAGTACTGCAAAGGCTTCCCCGTATACTTTATGGTTTGTGGGCATGCCGCGCCTGTAATCATCGTCATCCATAGCCGGAAGATCATCATGGATAAGAGAATATGTATGGACCATTTCCACACTGCAGGCTGCCTGATAGTCCTGTTCTTCCACAGAACGAAAAGCAGATACCGCTGCCAGCATTAAAAGCGGACGCACTCTTTTCCCGCCCGCCTGAATGGAATAAGTCATGGCTTCCTTCAGTGTCTGCGGACCTTTCATCGTTTCAATGTAAGAAGGCATCCGCTCATCAATTTCTTTTTTGTGGATATCCATGAATTGTTTTAACTCAGTCAGCGTCACTCTGTTTCCTCCTCGGCGGAAAGAGGCTTTATCTCCCCGTCTTCTTCTACAATGCGGTCCATCTGATTCTCTACTTTCTGCAGCTTTTCATGGCATGTGTTCGACAGAGACATCCCTTCCTGATACATGGTTATCGCCTTTTCAAGAGGAACATCTCCTTCTTCGAGTTTTTCTACGATTTTTTCGAGTTTCTCCATCGCCTGTTCAAACGACATTTCTTCCTGCTGTTCTTCTTCACTCACGTCTACTGCCTCCTTCCCCGTTGTTGTTATTCATTTTGTCCATCAGCGTAACATCTGTTACCTGTTTTACTTCTGCTTCGATTTGTCCGTCACGAAGATACACTGTCATATCATCTCCGCTTTTCAATTGGGAAACAGACGACAAAAGGCTTCCTGTTTCTGTATATGCTACATGATATCCTCTATCCATAATATCAAGAGGATTGAGTATACGCAGTTTCTGAAGAACGTGCTGAAACTGTCCCCGCTTATTCTGCACCACCCGGGCCGCCGCTTTATCTGTACGGGTCTTGAGAGAGGACAGCCTGTCCGTCTCTTTTTCAAGAAGCTGGTGCGGATGCCGGCGGTGGAGCCTTTTTGTCAGAGACTGCAGCGATACTTCCCTGTTTTTTCGGTGGTTCTCAAGACTCTTGTTGATTCTCTCGATTATCCGGTCAAGTTCCTGTTCTTTCTGCTGTAACAGGTGAGAGGGATACCGGAAAGCATAAGACCGGTTCAAACGTTTCAGATGCTCTCTCTTTTGGTTTGTGTCCGCCTGCAGCGCCCGCACCAGTCTTGATTTTAACTGGGACAAATCGGATAACAGATCAGAAAGCACCGGCACGGCAAGCTCTGCCGCCGCTGTCGGTGTAGCAGCCCGCATGTCTGCTGTGAAATCAGCAATGGTGAAGTCTGTTTCATGACCAACCGCCGATACAGCCGGCGTCGACAATGATGCAATCTTCCGCGCTGTTATTTCCTCATTAAAAGCCCACAGTTCTTCGATCGAGCCGCCACCTCTGCCGAACAGTATGACATCAAACATCCCCATCTTCTCTGCCTGATCCATCGCATGTACAATGGAATCAGGAGCTTCCCGGCCCTGGACGAGGACCGGAAAAAGAGTAATGCGCGCGGGCGGAAACCTTCGTTTTAATGTCGTCATGATATCTTTCACCGCTGCTCCCGTCGGGGAAGTGATAACGGCTATCTCTTTCGGAACGGCAGGAAGCGGTTTCTTTCGTTCTTCTGAAAAAAGTCCTTCTTCCTCAAGGCTTTTTTTCAGTTGTTCATATCTGATATAAAGCTGTCCGATTCCATCAGGTTCCATTTCCCGGACATAAAGCTGGTACTGTCCAAATGGTTCATAAACAGAAATGTGCCCCTGGAGCAGTACCTTCATTCCGTTTTCCGGAACAAAATTCAATTTCCGATTGTTTCCTGCAAACATCACCGCTGAGATTTTAGCTTTTTCGTCTTTTAAGGTGAAATACATGTGACCGCGGCTGTGCTTTTTAAAATTGGAAATCTCAGCCCGGAGCCACACCTGCTGCAGATGGTCATTCATTTCAATAGTCTTCTTTATCCGGGTGGTAAGTTGAGAGACCGTCAGCCACTGCTCGTCCAGATTCATCTTTACTGTTCACCTGAAGTATGCTTCTCAGCCGACTGCAGCGTATTGTAAAGGAGCATGGTGATGGTCATCGGTCCGACACCACCCGGAACCGGGGTAATAAAAGATGCTTTTTCTTTCAAATCGTCAAAATCGGCATCTCCGCACAGGTAACCGTCATCTTTTCTATTCATGCCCACGTCAATAACGACGGCCCCTTCTTTAATATAATCCTGTGTAATAAACTCTGCTTTGCCGGCGGCGGCTATGATGATATCAGCTTCTCTGCTGAATTGTTTCAGGTCCGCCGTTCTGGAATGGCAGTATGTAACAGTAGCATGTTCATTTAACAGCATCTGGCCGATGGGTTTTCCGACGATGTTGCTGCGCCCGATAACCACAGCATGCTTTCCTTCAACCGAAATGTTTTTGTAATGCAGCATCTGCATGATGCCGTAAGGAGTACAGGGAAGAAAAGCATCCTGGCCTGTCATCATACGTCCTATGTTGACCGGGTGGAAACCATCGACATCCTTTTCCGGTGAGATGGTTTCAATCACCTTTTTCTCCGAGATATGCTCCGGGAGCGGAAGCTGTACGAGAATGCCGTGAATATCGGGATTATTGTTATACTCCTGTACTTTGTTTAAAAGTGTCTCTTCCGGAACATCATCAGCCATTTCTGTCAGTTCAGAATATATCCCTGCTTCGGCAGAAGCTTTTTCCTTTCCCCTTACATAAGATCTGGATGCTGGATTATCACCGACAAGAATCACTGCCAGACCCGGTACGACAGTGTCAGCGAGGGACTGGACTTTATCCTTAATCCGGCTGCGGAGATCGGCCGCCACTTCTTTACCACTTATTAATTCTGCTGTCATGGGTGTTCCTCCTTCATGATTCGTAGCTTTTCAAAATGCTTGATAACACACCGTTTACGAATTTCCCTGATTCTTCTCCACCGAAAGCCTTCGAAATTTCCACAGCTTCATTGACACTGACGTGCAGCGGAATATCGTCCATATACTTCATTTCTTGTACCCCTTCACGAAGCACTGCTCTATCGACATTTCCCACCCGGTCCAGTGTCCAGTTCTCTAGATGCTGCTTAATCGTTTCGTCAATTGCTGTAATATGCTGCAGCGTCCCCTGCAGTACTTCCAGAAGATAATCATCAGCTGTCTCATCGTCCTCAAGGGTATTGTCCAGTGCCTGCTCCCACTCTGCGTCTGTGAGGTCTATCTGAAATAACACCTGGACCGCCCTCAGTCTTGCTAAACGTCGATTCATTTCGTTGACTCCTTCTTTTTATCCGTGCCTTCTCATACCTGCTGTTCTGTTTCATGCTGCAGCTCCAGCTGAATACCAAGCACATGCACATTGATGGCTTCAACTGTAATGGAGGTCATAGTCTGAAGCGCCTGTTGAATATTTGTCTGAACTTCAGCAGCCACCTCCGGAACAGAAACGCCGTATTGAAGCTGCAGGGAAATATCAAGTTTTACTCCTTCTTCCAGAAGTTCCACTTTAACGCCTTTCCCGTGATTCTTTCTGCCGAGGCGCTCGGCTACATCTGTTGCAAAGTTACCTCGAAGTGCGTGTACTCCGTCCACTTCCGAAGCTGCAAGGCCGGCGATTACTTCAATCACCTCAGGGGATATTTCAATCTTACCCAGTTCATTTTTTTCCTCTTCAAGATCTATAGTCCGGTATTCACTCACACCATTCACCTCCGGATCTTTTTTCAGCTTCAGAGTAACCTGCTGTTACTGTTGATCCTCCTTGTTTTCATCCCGGTGCTCTTCCTCAGTTTGTGCTTCTTCATTCTTCTGGAGATAATCAAATTTATACTGGCGGAACACCGGGAATTCCGATAAATTATCGGGGATTTGATCATTTTCAAGCAGAATGATTTTTACGATATTTTTGTTACGGGCCATGTGGTATTTGTCCCCGTATTCATTTTCTTTTGTAAATCTCTTTAGGTTGTCGTAATCGTCTTCCTGGATGGAGACGGTATACTGATTGCCGCCTTCTCCATAATTATTTTCAAATCCGACTTCAAATTCAACGATCTGTATTTGATCGTTTTTCATATTTCTCGTCTGTTCCAGCACCGCTTTGGCGCCTTCCGTTAAATCCGCCCATTCCATGAATAATCTCTCCTCATTTTCATTACTGTTCCTGTATAACTCTATCCTTATAAATTATATCATGACGGCGCTGTTTTTTCATTATATCCTCCATTCCCTGTACAAAAAGAAAAACCTGCAGCCATCCACGCGGGGGGATGGAAATGCAGGTTTTTTGATCTTCAATTCTGCGCCGTCTGGTGGCCGATAACCACGTCTTCGGTCCCCAGCTGTTCATGAGCAATCCGGTTCAAATCCGCCGCTTCGGTTTTCGACAGCGATTCTGCCGCAACAACAATCCGGGTATGTTCTTCCCTTGGGATAACAACGGCTTCCGCGTACCCTTCTGCCTGTATTAAGTTTTCCAGCGTGCTCTCGCGGTGCTGCTGTTCCTGAAGTTGTTCTCTTTTTTCGTATGCCTCACTTTTCTCTGCTGCGGAATAATCTTCTGAAGCAATCGTTTCTGTATATTCTTCCCGCAGACGGCTTCTTGATTCATCTCTTTCCATACGGAATTCACTGAAAAGGTTGTCCGTTGTTTCTTCTGAAACCTGCCCCTTCTGGTTGGATTCTTCACCGGCGGCGGGTTCTGTCTCTTCGACGGTTGTTTCCATTTCTTCATCCGAGAGCCATTCAGACAACTCTTCTTCTTCCATCACAGAAGCTGCCTCTTCCTCTCCCTGTCCAACCTCCTGTTCGTTGTCACGGGCTGTTTCTTCTGGTGAGGTAACATAATAAACTGCCAGCACAATCGTTAAGCTGACCATTGTCATCAGCCATACTGTCTGCTTTTTTAATACCATTTTCATTCTCCTTCCATTTGGTCCTCCGGTAAGACAGACACTTTATGAGGTGCAATGTCCAGAACTCTCGTTACGGCTTCGACCACCCATTCCTTTACTTTCAGATCTTCCACTCCGTCAGCAACGACAAGCACCCCTTTTGCTTCAGGTTTCTCTTTATACAAAAGCAGCGGTGTTTCTTCACCGTCCTGCTGTACAATCACCGTCTGTTCTTCTGTTGTTCCTTCTTCCTGAACTCTTGTCCCGCCTTCAGGATCTTCTTCATTTGTCGTGTGCTGATTGAGTGTGCGGTCCTTTTCATACACTTTCTTTTCGGTCCCTTCCAGATTCAGCATAACCGTTGCCTTCTCTACACCGGATATGTTTTCCAGCATGCTTTTCAATCGTTTCTGCATTTCTTTTTCTACTTCCCTTAACCCCGGCCCCGTGGACCCTTCCTCTCTTATTTTCTCTGTCTCTTTTGGTTCCTGCGCCGGTGGTTCCGGCTGTTCTTTTTCATCATGAAAGGCCCCCGCTGCCATGAAAATAATGCCGGCAAGCAAAAGTACACCAAGATATAATGGGAAAGACTTTTTGGAAGAAGCATCCTTCCCCGGCTTAAGCCATTCTTTTAGTTTTTTCACGGGGGTGATGGTTTTGTTATCCGGCACTCTCCCCCTCCTCCGTTATTGAAATCTCCACCTGTTCTTCTGGAATCCCCCAAGTATCGGACAGGTACGTCCGGATTTCATCTATATCCCCGTTCCTATTATCTTGAGATGGATTCTCTTTATCCAGCTCAATACGAACCGGATCCACCACGCTGCTGTCTTCTTCCCCTTTTTCTACTTTACGCAGAGCAACGTGAACGGAAAACGACGCCGCTTTGTTATCCTCCATGGATTCTGCCGATATACTTTCCACCTCCCATCCCCACCTATCCTGGATTTCTTCCTGCGACTCTTGTTGGAGCCGCCGGGACACCTGTTTTGAAATATATGCATCTTGTCCCGATTCTATTTCATTTTTCTGCTGGTTGATTTCTGATTCCATCGACAGCTCTGGAAACGATTCATTCCGCCACTCTCCAAGCGCTTTTTCCAGCTCCTGTTCTGCATCAATGGAAGCCAGGTTCATAAGCGGTTCAATGATCAGAAGCATCAGAATAAAGGATAATACGAGTCTTGCGTATTTTTGAAAGGAGGAAGAAGGCAGCAGCAGTTCAAGCACAAACGCAGCCAGCAGAAAAATAATCAAATGACTCATCCACTCTTGAAAAATTTCCAAGTCCTCACCTCACCATCAAAGATATGTTTCCCGACACAATAATTAATGTCAGTGCCAGAAAAAACATAAAGGATACGGCTGCCAGAGCAGCAAACATCGACAGCACCGTTTTTCCAAGAACTGATAGTGCCTCCAGCAGCGGACCGTCACCAAGCGGCTGTACCAGCGCTGCAGTGAAATGGAATATGAAACTGATAACAAGCACTTTGATGGCAGGAAACGCGCAGATAAGAAACAATATAGCAAGACCGGCAAGACCAACGGTGTTTTTTAGAAGAACGGAGGCACCAAGAGCCGTATCAGCAGCATCAGTAAACACCCTTCCTATGACCGGTACAAAATTTCCTGCAATAAACTTGGCAGTCCGGATCGCAACACCGTCTGTTACAGCGGCTGTAGCTCCCTGAACCGATATCACTCCGAGAAAAATTGTAAAAAAAACAGCCAGAATTCCCATCGCTGTCCTACGCAGCAGCTCCGCCAGTTTTGTCAGTTTGATGTGCTCATTCAAACTGCTCACAATACTTAACACAGCGGAAAAAAACAGCAGCGGCAGAATAATGTTCTCAATCAACATGCCGCTCGACTGTACAAGAAAAACAACCAGCGGATGAAAAAGAGCCGAAGAAGCTGCCGCTCCACTTGTGGCGAGCAGCGCAAGCATCAAAGGGAGAAGGGCAATCATGAAATGGACCATGCCTCCGACCGTTTCTTTCACGTAATCCATGGCGAGATAGAAACTATTCAAAGCAATAACAATAAAAACGAGAAAAACGACAGCGTATGCTGCTTTATTTACTACTTCTGTTTCGAATGCATTCTGAACAGCTTTAAGCACCGCACTTAACACGGCCAGGATAAGAAGCGTGCCCATCAGCTTTCCATTAGCGGTCACTTCATGGAAAATGTACTTCAAAAAGGCGGTACCCCATTCTTTTGGAGCGAACTGTTTTTCCCCTGTGATAAACTCTTTCAACGATCCTTTCTGCGATTCAGGAAGAAAGGAACCATACTCATTATTAATGTTCTCCCAATACTGTTTGATGTCTGATATATTTACATTTTCCATTTGGTTCTGCTTCATCTCCTGCATCTCTTCCCGGCCTTCTTCTACACCTGTGACTGCAATGGATTCAGCAGGCAGAAACAGAGAAAAAAGGAGACATAGAAAAAGTACAGCCCGTACTTTCATATCATTCACATCCTTAGACGCCGCCTGGAAGCAGGGACATCACCGTTTCAATCAATACCTGAAAAATCGGTACCGCCAGCATAATAATAAGCATCTTGCCGGCCAGTTCAATTTTAGCTGCAATGGATTCCAGTTCTGCGTCTCTTGCCAGATGGGCTCCAAATTCCGCAAGATAGGCAATACCGATGATTTTCAATAATGTCTGGATGTACATCTGATTGATGCCGGCTTGTCCGGAAAGTGTGGCAATGAGCTCCACCGCCGACTGCAGCGGAACCGTCACAAACAAAAAAATCATGCCGCCTGCTGCAAGGGCAATGGCCGAGGCAAGTGCCGGATTTTGTTCCCGCACGATAATAATTAAAAATACAGCAATTAATCCGAAACCGACGATCTGAATGATCTCCACGGGGACCGCCTCCTATCCCTGAAACAGAAAAACACTCTTTATTTTCTGGAATAGTTCATCGATGATGGAAGCGACCATATAAAGGACGACCACAAAGCCGATGAGAGTGACCCAATGGGCCCAGTCTTCTTTCCCCATTTGTTTGAGCACCGTATGAATCATTGCCACAATGATGCCGATCCCGGCAATCTGAAAAATTGTATTTACATCGTAGGCCACCATTGTCCCTCCTTCCTGCAGTAAAACCACCCGCTATATAAACATGACAATGATCAGAAGTCCGGATAAAAATCCCAGCGATTTTGCCATCTTTTCATATCTTTTTTCTTTTTCCTTTGCTTCCTGTTCTTCTTTTTCCAAATGAATCATCGCAAGCCTGATTTGTTTCTGCTGCTGCATCTTTTCGTGTCTTCCGAGGGTGGTACCAAACTGACGGAGAATCTCTTTTTCCCGGAAAGCAAGGGCTGTAAGGGGCCATACATGATCCAGACTTTTCGCCCATGCTTCATCTACATTTCGTTCCCCTTGTTTCAGATAACCAGCAAAGTGGCGGAACAAAAACGAAACAGGAGCAGGAAGCTGACTGCTTATTTTTTGGCTTGCATCCGGAAGCGGGTTCATACCGTACATGATTTCTGCTTCAAAACTTTGAAGTGCCGTTCTTAACTGCCTGAGCTGGCGGGGACGTTCTGTCAGTTGTTTTGCAAATTCAAACCCGGCCCACGTACAGGCCGTGAGAATCAATGCCGCTCCGAGCCAGCTCATCGTTATCCCTCCTGTTCTTCAGTTGTCATGTACCATCACGGCACGGACTTGTCCATTCCTTCGTTGAAGCTGAAGTACGTTATGAAACACGCGGGCGTCCAGCAGCTCTTTAAGCACCGGTCTCTGCTTCAGCTCCTGAAACGAGCCTGCATGGGCACTGCAGAAAACAGATGCCCCGGCGTGCACGGCCTCCATGACAGCATCTGCATCTTCCTGCCTGCCGATTTCATCCACCACGATAATCTCCGGGCTCATGGAACGGATCATCATCATCATCCCTTCGGCTTTTGGACATGCATCCAGCACATCGGTGCGTTTTCCAACTGGAAAGGAAGGGGTACCGTGATAACAGGCGGCAAGTTCCGAACGTTCATCCACTATTCCAACTTTTCTTGATGGAATATTCCACTTTGACACTCCTTCACTGGCCGAATGCGCCAAATCCCGCAGAAATGTTGTCTTACCGGCTTGTGGAGGTCCGTACACAAGGGTATGGCCGCACGGGGGCTTCAACAGCTGTTTAATGTAGGGGCGGGCTGCCCCCTGATGATGGGCGGCTTTTCTAATATTGAAGTAGCGGACATGTTTGATCGACTGAATGATACCATTCTCCCGCACCACCTGGCCGCCAATACCGACCCGGTGCCCTCCTTTTGTCGTGATGTATCCCTGCTTCATCTCTTCCTGGAAAGCATACAGGGAATATTCGCTCAGCTGGTGTAATGTATATTCCATGTCTTCTTCTGTCATGACATAGAAGCGTCCGTTTCGATCACTCAGAAAAGTTGTGCCATACGCCGTCGTTACTTCGACCGGCTGGTGGATCCGCAGTCTTATTTCTTCTACATCGTCTTTACCGGAAATCCAAGCAAGCGGCACGTGCAGGTGAACCGGGAGAAGGGAGAAGATCTGTTCCATGGTTGTCCTCCAGGGCTTTTTATACATCATATTCACAGAACAGACCGCTAGAACCAGTACAAAATATCCTATATAAATCGTTACACTCACACAGAAGCTGTGATTATAAAAACAGATTGATACAAAAAAAGTTCCGGACGATTTATAAATCGTCCGGAACTTTTAATCTTAGTAATAAGGTTTTTCCGAGCCGTTCTATTACGCCCGGGATACATATTCCCCTTTTCTTGTGTCAATGACCAGTCTGTCTCCTTCGTTAACAAAGAAGGGAACCTGTACTTTATATCCTGTTTCAAGCACGGCCGGTTTGGATCCGCCGGAAGCGGTATCGCCTTTGATGCCCGGTTCTGTTTCGGACACCTCAAGTTCCACGTTGTTCGGCAGTTCCACTCCGAGCGTTTCGGTTCCATACGACATGATTTTCACTTCCATGTTTTCTTTCAGAAAGTTTAATTCATATTGAATCTGGTCACTCGTCAATTCCATCTGGTCAAAGCTCTCCATATCCATAAAGGTATGGGCATCGCCGCTGGAATAGAGATACTGCATATTCCTGTTTTCAATATGAGCCCGGTTGATTTTCTCTCCGGCCCGGAACGTTTTTTCCTGAATGTTACCACTGCGGAGACTGCGTAATTTTGTTCTCACAAACGCAGCACCTTTCCCCGGTTTCACGTGCTGAAAGTCTACAACCGTCCAGATATCGTCTTCGACTTCCACTGTTAATCCTGTTTTCAAATCATTTACTGAAACCATATTTCGTTCCTCCATCTCTGCCAAATCAATTTTTCTTTTCCACTATAACACATGTACAGCGTATTCACGATTTACTGTCCCAGAATCATTAACTCCTTCGGGGAGTTCGACAATGTTTTGTTTCCATATTCTGTCATTACGATGTCGTCTTCAATTCGTGTACCGCCGATTTCCGGCACGTAAACACCGGGTTCCACCGTCACAACCATACCTGGTTCAAGTACTTTGCCGGACTTTGGAGAAAGTCTTGGTCCTTCATGTACTTCCAGGCCAAGCCCGTGTCCCAGACCATGTCCGAAATACTCTCCGTATCCCTGTTTCACGATATGATCTCTTGCCACTGCATCAGCTTCAGCTCCTGTCATCCCGGGCTTGATTTCCTCGAGGGCTTTCAACTGTGCTTCATACACCACCTGATAAATTTCCCGAAGCCTGCTTGGAGGTTCCCCTACCGCTACCGTGCGTGTAATATCGGAACAGTATCCTTGAAAATAAGCGCCGAAATCGAGCGTCAAAAGTTCGCCGCTCTGCATCGCTTTTTCTGATGCTGTCCCGTGGGGAAGGGCGCTTCTCGTCCCTGATGCAGCAATAATATCAAAAGAAGAAGAAACCGCTCCTTCACGACGCATAAAAAATTCAAGCTCATTGCTGACATCTATTTCTTTCACACCCGGCTTTATGTATGACGTGATGTGCTCAAATGCCCGGTCTGCTATATCAACAGCCTGCTGCAGCACGTTTAGTTCCTCTTCACTTTTGATAAGCCGGATTTCTTCCAACAGACCACTCAGCGGCTTCAGCTCTGCTTTTGTGTGCTGCTGCAGTGACTCGTAGCCGGCGTAGCTGACGTTGTCTTTTTCAAAGACAAGCGTGGCAGCCTGTTCATTTTTGAGCAGTTCTCCTGCTTTTTCATAAACAGAAGAGGTGTGCCGTACTACTTCAAAGCCGGGACATTGTGCTTCAGCCTGTTCTATATACCGGAAATCCGTAATAAAGTAAGCTTTCTGTTGTGTGATTAATACTGCCCCTGCTGTGCCTGTAAATCCACTTACATAGCGACGGTTGGCAGGGCTGTCAATAATAATGGCATCAGCTCCCCGGCCGCGCAGCTGTTCTCTTACATGTTCTATTCTATTTATCATCGTGTTCCCTCCCGACTTCTCCGAACCGTTACCTTTCAGTGTATCATAAGCCCCTTTTTTTGAATAGTTTAAGCCTGATGATGCTGTATGACTTTGTATTCATACGATATCGAGTATCCGATAAACACACCGTACGTCACGTACAGACAAATTGTTGTTACAAGATCGGTAAGGCTCATCGATGTAATATGATCTTTACCCGGAAACAGGGGATGAAGAAAATAAAAAACAATCACCCACAATGCAGCACCGTAAACAGCACCAAGCCAGATGGACTCCCACTTCTGAAAAAGAATACGGTACAAAAAAGCTGTACATACCGAAAGCAGCGCAATAACTGCTATTCCGGCAAAATGACCGAGGTAGGTGTCTTTCCATTCCGGCAGCGCCCATGGCTGGACAGCCATTGCAGGGCCCATCTCCGTGAAATTCAGTAGATAGGCCGCATATCCAACCAGGCCCCATATCAGTCCACCGAAAAATCCAATTCCAGCTGCTTTCTGATTGTAGATCCATTCTTCGTTCACTGCTCCACCTCCTACTTGTTATTATGGTGGAACCTTCGTGCTTTCATACGGTGGTACCGGAACATTCGTTAAATTTTATGTGTATTTTCTTCAGAAAAGGGAATGGTAAGATAATAAGATTTATCTTCTATCAGATACATTTCTGTTTATTTCACAGTCTATTGTGGAGGAAAAAGGATGTATCGTGTAAAATGGAAGTAATAAGAATGTTCAAACGATTTGAGGACGGACAATGGTCTCCTGTTCCTGCACGTATGAACGGTATCATTCTGTTGAAAGATTACCCTTTGGAGGTGATGTCATGTCCAGGTTTCCAGTAAATCCTTTCCTTCTTGTTATTTTCGGCCTTGCGGTTATCGGGCTCGGTTATCAGCTTGTTACCGATCCATTCGGATTCCTGATGTACATCCTGGTCGGTACAGCAGTTGCCGCCGGTCTGTATTTATTGTTTACCAGAGTGCTTATGAAGCGGTCATCGGTGAACCAGTTTCAAAAAACAGCAGGTCCAAAAGCCGGAAGCGGCAGAGACGCAGCCTCATACAAAAAATATCAAAAAGCGGTCAAACAGCAGAATAAAAATAAATCATCGCAAAAAGGTTCTCCCCGCACAGCAGGCAGACGCCGGAAGGACCATAACTTAACCGTTATTGAAGGCAGGAAAAACAGGAAGAAAAATCGGGCTCTTTTTTAAACGGAGCCTGGTTTTTTGTTTATGACAAATGACATCCCGTTATCTTTCAACGTAACGTATTGGGAAGCAGAGGTGCAAAAAGGGGGAGAGGATGTTTATGGGGTGGACAGTCGTTACAGAGGATTGGTTCTTGGTAATCATAGCTGCCCTTTTATACTGGACAATGGATAAGCCGGCAGGGGGCAGACTTCTTATCGTGCTGGCGCTCAGCATTTATTTCCATGGTCTCATTAAGCAGATGTTTCTTCCTGTTCCAGATAACGGAAGCGGCGGGTTTACATTTCCCGCCAAACAGGTTCAGACTGCCGTCGCTTTCTGGGGATATCTTCTATTCGAGTTCAGAGACAGACGATTTACCTGGATTTCCTTTGGTATGATTCTGATTGCCGTAGGAATAACTGTCCTTTACACTTCTCATACTCCGGAAGATATTTTTATGGGAGGACTTATCGGAGCATTCATCGTTTATGTGGTGTACAGATCGATGGACTGGATTGGAAGCATGCCGGAACCGTTTCTGTTCTCGTTTTCTCTCGTGTTCCCCTCTTCTCTCCTTCTCCTGTTTCCGGACGGTGCTCTTTATGCAGGGCTTCTTCTCGGTTCAGGCGCGGGGTACAGCGTGGAGAGGCTGAAATGCCGGATGACTGTCACCACTGCGGCCTATAAAAAAATGATAACCGCTGTTATTGGAGGAGCCGGTCTGTTATTAATTATTGCAGCGGGTCGTCTTTTACCGTCCGTTTCCGTGCTGTTCTTTCTTCACGCTGCGGCGGTTGGTTTATGGATCACCCTTTTCCTCCCCTTTTTGTCCGTGCGGCTGGGATTAAATCAACAATCCGGAAAATTTCAGACATTGGAGTGATGATTTAATCAACAGGAGGGAATTTTCGGTTCAGAAATCGTTTCGTTTCCGTTTTACCGATTTGAATCAACTCTTTTTTCTGAAGAACATCGAGATCAAACTGAGTGCTTTTAATATTCTCCACCGGCAGAAATACGATATTTTCAGCCTGCTGTCTGGAGATATACCGCAGATCATGCGCCTTTCGCATCGTGGAAAACAGGGACTGATAAAGGCGGAGTGCATTCTTGATTTTAGGAGACGGCTGTTCATCCTGAAGGGAAGGAGACAGCTGAAAACCAATCACAGGTCTCCGGCACTGGCCGGTCTGTTCATCCCGGAAGAGCCAAAGAGGAAAATTGCTGAGAATTCCGCCGTCCACAATAATGTGGACGTTTCTTTTTTTCGTCCTCCATTTAACAGGTTGAAAAATATAAGGAAGCGTGCAGCTCATTTTGACCGCGAGTGCCACCGGAAAACGTTTGGGATCAACTCCGTATTTCGGAAGATCATCCGGCAGTATCAGGAGACGTCCCTCTGTCAGATCCGAGGCGATAAGTTTTAATGAACCTTCAGGAAGATCCTGAAACGTATAAATGCGTTTAGCGGCAAGCAGTTCATAAATCCATTTCTCGAGTTTATCGCCTTTATAGAGCCCCATTCTCCAGTACACCGAAATCCAGGAAATCCATGGGAAACGTTCGTTGAGAAACGTCTCTTCCACAATGGTAGAGCTTTGCAGCGGCATAAAGACGGACCGTAGTTCTTTGGACGTGTATCCCGCCTGGATCAGGGCTGCCATTAAAGCTCCCGCACTGGTTCCTGCTGTACGCTCAAAGGTATACCTCTTTTTTTCAAGTTCCTGAAGCGCTCCGATAAAAGCAAAAGCCTTTACTCCACCGCCGGCAAACACACCGTCTATGTTCATACCGTTCACCCTTTATACTCATACTTGTGATGATATCGTATGGGCTCTGAACGATAATTGTGAAAAGAACAAAACACAGCGGTGCTTCACGGTTGAACCCGGGATACAGCATCAGGGTTCGTTATTCCGCTGGACTTCTTTCAGGATCTGCACTCTTTCTTCCTTCTCCTGGAAATACTGCACAACGTCGCCGATACGATCGATTGCCTCCCAGCTTAAATGATGTTCAATGCCTTCCACATCATTATAAATAAAGGTTTCATCCACGCCGATCAAGTGAAGGAAATCTTCCAGCAGTTCATGCCGGTAAACAAGCCGTTTTCCGACTTTTTTTCCTTTAGCCGTGAGTACAAGCCCCCTGTATTTTTCATACACAAGGTACTCTTTCTTGTCCAGTTTCTGGACCATCTTCGTCACAGAAGAGGGATGCACTTCCAGAGCTTCAGCGATATCCGACACTCTCGCGTACCCTTTTTCTTCCATCAATTTATATATACGTTCCAGGTAATCTTCCATACTTGGTGTAGGCATGAATGTTCCTCCAATACGTCCAAAACATTTACATGGATCATTACGTTTCCCTCTCAGTATACAGCAACGTAGAGCCAAGGACAAAGCCGGGATTGGAAGAAAGAAAAAAACAGGATGCGCCGCCTTCTTTCTTCTGCAGCAATATGTGTTACAGTTGATGCATACGAACACTTGAAACAGGAGGACATAATGATGCAGTATGTATGGGCACATGATCAATTAACCCCGCAGGAAGAAGCCGGGGTGCACCTGCAGGACCGGGGGTATTATTTTGGGGACGGGATTTATGAAGTCATCCGCCTGTATGACGGAAAACCTTTTTTATGGGATGAACATTTCGAACGTTTTGCAAGAAGCGCCGCTGAACTGGATCTTCCTTTTCCTAAACCCCTGGAACACATCATGCAGGATATGCTGACTCTTATTGAAGCCAACCACGTGCATAACGGAATCATTTACCTGCAGATGACAAGAGGAGTACAGGAACGAAATCACCTCTATTCAAGAGATATGATACCTGTCATCACCGCATTCACAAAAGAAGAAGACGTTCCCTCCCATCTGCAGGAAGAGGGAATCACGCTTTGGGCTGTCGAAGATATCCGGTGGCTTCGTTGTGATATTAAAACGATAAACCTGCTCGGCAATGTCATGGCCAAACGAAGCGCGGAGGACAATGGATGCCATGAAGCGCTTCTTCACCGCGGTCATACGGTAACAGAAGGCTCTTCCACAAACGTTTTTATGGTGCAAAACGGGGTCATTTATACCCATCCTGCAGATAACTATATTCTAAAAGGAATCACAAGGCAGTTTATTCAAAAACTTTGCATCGAAAAGGGGATTCCCTTCGAAGAAACAGCTTTTACACTCGAAGACCTCCAGGACGCAGATGAATTGTTTATTGCCAGCACCAGTCATGAGATCGTTCCCGTCAACCACGTATCAGGTACGATGGAAAAAACACTGCCGTCCCGCTCCCTGACCGATCAGCTGCAACAGTCTTTTCAGGAAAGGAAGCTCTCTTAATTTTCACTTACGAAAAAAACCGGCTTCCTCCTCTGAGAAACCGGTTTTTTTCAGCTTCTATGTTCTTCCCTTTCTCAGCGCCGGTAATTCCACTCATCGGTGTCATACTTTTCAGCGGCCAAATCACGCACAAGTTTCTCCTGCTGTTCGGTTAACGTGTAAGGCTCCCAGTTCACGTTCAATCCGTCGGCAAATCCTTCATGAAAAGCCTTTGAAACCTGTTCCATCGTTACCTTTGCGCTGGTCAGCTCATTAATGGCAGCAGCTTTCTTTTTAAACCCTTTCTGCATCCGTTCTCTTACTCTGTCACTTGAATACTTGAACAGATCAAACAGTTTGTCTTCTTCGAGTTCGAGAAGAATCGAACCGTGCTGCAAAATGACACCCTTCTGTCTCGTCTGGGCGCTTCCGGCTATTTTTCTTCCTTCCACCACGAGTTCATACCACGACGGCGCATCAAAACAGACAGCCGACCTCGGGTTTTTCAGAGACTCTTCCTCTTCCTTCGTACGCGGGATGGAAAATTCAGCATGGAGTCCAAGTTTCCTGAACCCTTCCAGAATGCCTTCAGAGATTACGCGGTACGCTTCCGTAACGGTCTCCGGCATTTCGGGATGATCTTCGGACACGATTACACTGTAGGTCAATTCTTTATCATGCAGAACACCACGGCCTCCCGTTGGACGTCTTACAAAGCCAAGTCCGTGTTTTTGAACAGCGTCGAAATCAATATCTTTATGTACTTTTTGAAAATAACCGACAGACAGTGTAGCCGGATCCCAGCCGTAAAACCGGACAACAGGTGGAATACTGCCTTCACTGTGCCACTGCATCAACATCTCATCCATTGCCATGTTCCATGCCGGAGGGCAGCTGCCGGAGTCTATGAAGTACCATGTTTCTTTTGTCATGTTCTCCCCCGCTTTCTCTGGAAACTTTTCACTTCTGTATAAATAGTGTAACAATTTCAGGGATGAATCAAAAGTTTCCCGGCTTTGAAAGAATTAAACTTTGCTTACACACGCAATCCTTATTATAATACACCTTGTAGTCTTGTACATGTAAAGGAGGAGTGGGAATGACGTTAACATGGACCTTATGGGGAATTTTGCTTGTTGTCCTGATCGTACTTCTGTTCCGGCGCTTCAAAAAACCGGGATTCTTAACAGAATTGACACAGGAAGAGTTTATTAAAGGATACCGGAAAGCACAGCTGCTTGATGTCCGGGAACCTCGTGAATACAATGGCGGTCATATTCTGGGCGCCCGTAATCTACCGCTGTCCCAGCTGAAGCAGCGTATTAACGAAATCAGGGAGGATCAGCCTGTCTATTTATACTGTCAATCGGGTGCACGAAGCCGCCAGGCCGCCCGTATTATTCGTAAAAAAGCCGGAAACAGTGATATTTATCAGTTAAAAAAAGGGTTCAAAAAATGGACGGGAAAGATCAAGCAGAAAAAATAGTGCAGCATCATTAAAAAGAGTCTGGAACAAAAGCTTTAAAAACACAAAGAATGCCGGACGATTTAAAATAATCGTCCGGCATTCTTTGTTTTTAACATACACCGCTAGTGCCGGCATCCTTCGCTTTCCCTCCATAGCATAAGGACAGAGGCGGTGTACGGTGGTTTGTAGAACATGGAGGAGTTTGTATGTGTCGTTCAGGCTGGGTGGACGGACATTCTTGGAAATGGTCCGAAGGCACTTTAGAGGTTGTGCGTCCCCGTAAACGTCGTTCGGCCTGCCGCCTGAGGCACTTTAATGTATACGGTATCCCTCCAAACGTCATCAGGCATGATTCACAAAGCACTTTAGAGGGTTTCGTGCCCCTGTAAACGTCACCCGAGAACAAATCTACGCTGCGTTCAGCAGGAAAAAGAAGGAGCCGGCGCCTTTTGACTCCGCTGCCAAGCGGCTCCTGTACAACGCCGCAGGACACTCGTGTTTTCCTGCGCCTGTTTTCGTTTTGTCCCAGACTCGTTTTTTTGTATATCCCTCTCCTCTATACTGTGCGATGCATAAAATTACTTCCGTTTGAACATAACTACCCTTAACGATGTTCCAAAAAAGGAGAACGAATATTATGACGGCGGAACTAAACTTTCATCCGGATTGGGAGTTGTTTCCTCATACTATCCGGACAACGGAACAGCTTTCTTCCTGGGAGCAGTTTCAGCTTGCCTATGAGGCTGAACAGTGGAAGGCGGTACCCGACTTTGACGGATTGCTGTGCCTGCGTCATATTACGGGAGTGGACCTTTATCCACATCAGGAACAAACAGCGAAACGGGTACTGGAAGAGATGGATGGCAGAGCGATTCTTGCCGATGAAGTCGGTCTCGGTAAAACCATTGAAGCAGGACTGATCTTAAAGGAATACATGGTGAGGGGTCTTGTTAAAAAGGCGTTGATTCTCGTGCCCGCTTCGTTAACCGGACAATGGGCACAGGAAATGCAGAGCAAATTCCTGATTCCTGCTGCTGTGCAGCAAAAAACATATGTATGGGAGGAAGCGGACGTGGTGATTGCCTCCATCGATACAGCCAAACAGCCCCCGCACCGCGATATCGTACTTAATCAGGACTATGATATGGTTATTTTCGATGAAGCTCATAAGTTAAAGAATCCCAAAACCAAAAACTATGAATTTGCAAGACTCGTAAAAAAAACATTTTGTCTTATGCTGACGGCAACCCCGGTGCAGAACAATCCCGCCGAACTTTTTCATTTAATTCATCTATTAAAGCCTGGTCTCCTCGGCAGTCAGCAAGAATTTAAGCGGCTGTTCAAAGAAAAAGGAGAACAGGAAGTGAAGCATATTGTACAGCAGGTGATGGTAAGAAACCGAAGGGAAGAAACGGAAATATCATGGACGAAACGGAAGGTTCATTCCGTTTATATTTCGTTGACCCCGCAGGAACAGGATTTCTACGATTCCCTGAAAAACCTGTCGTCAGCAAACGGAGAACCGTTTCATGGTTTCACTTCGGTAACGCTGTTGCGGGAATCCTGCAGCAGTAAAGAAGCGGCATATGGAACGCTTGCGAACATGTACGAAAAAGAAGAGCTTTCTGAAGAGACGTTCACCAGTCTTCTGGAAAACATTCAGAACATTGACACCAACAGCAAGGCTCAAAGAGCACTCGACATTATCCAGAGTACAGAGGATAAAGTGGTTCTTTTCACCGAGTACCGCTCGACCCAGCTTTATCTGCAATGGTTTTTCAAGCAATACGGTATACTATCGGTTCCTTTCCGGGGTGGTTTCGGGCACAGCAAAAAAGAATGGATGCAGATGATTTTCCGGGACCGCGCCAAAGTAATGATTGCCACAGAGGCCGGCGGTGAAGGAATCAATCTTCAATTCAGCAGTACCATCATCAACTATGACCTTCCCTGGAATCCGATGCGGCTCGAACAGCGGATCGGCCGGCTTCACCGGTTAGGACAGGAAAAAGACGTGCAGATTTACAACATGGCTGTCCGGCAGACCATTGAAGAACATGTTCTTGCGTTACTGTACGAAAAAATTCACTTGTTTGAAAATGTAATTGGTACATTGGACACCATTTTGGATTCTGATTTCGGCGAAGAAATGGAGCAGTATATCACCGACACGATGCAGCACTCGGAATCCGAACGTGAAATGGAAGTGAAGCTGAACCATCTCTATGCACTTATGGAAAATGAATCCGGACAAAAAGGAGGGTAACCACTTTGGGGGAGGATCTGCTGCAGTATATTCACCGGTATTTTGAAACGAACGGGGCTTCTATTCTGCACCGCTCCAATCACTCCATCCAGATCAAATTGACAGAAGCGCTGGACCGGGAGTTGATGAACCGGCCTTTTTACTGGCATTACGTTAAAAAAACAGGAGGAACACCGGAACCGATGACGCTCACGTTTTTCACGGAACAACCAAAAGAACGCTCGGAAAAAGGAGAATGGCTGCACGTCGGGACGCCGAGGCTGCATCAAATTTTTGAATCCGCCCGAAGCAAAGGGATATGGTGTCTACTCTATGAACATCACGAAACGCAGCAGACTCCGGCTCCCCTTTACCCCTGGCTCGTTGTTAATGTAAAATTCTCCTTTGTTTCCCACCAACGCAAAGATAAAATCATGTCTTACGGATTGCAGCTCATACACGGGCAGCTCGTTTATAATATGATGGAAAACCTGCAGCCGCTAAGTCTTGAACCTATCATTGCAGATCACTCCTTTCCGATGGCTTCGCTTATTCAGGTGGAAAGCGGCCTCCGGCGGATTAAGAATGAAGCACGCCGCTTTGTCGATGATCACCCTGATGACTGGGCCGAAAAAGCGGAAAAAAAGATGCTTGAAGAGCTGGCGCTGCTTCATGCCTACAATCAAGCTGTATCCTCTACCTGGGAGGATTATGAAAAGGAAAAAGACGATATACGCAGCAGGTATCATCCATCGGTGCACATAGATATCAGCAACAGCGGTCTGTTTTATTTGTCCCAATCCTCCTTTTAGTCCCTATAAAGATGGATATCAATCCCCGCATGGGCAGAACAAACAAAACGCTTCCAATTATCTGAAATGATAACCGGAAGCGTTTTGTTGTTCTTCAAAAGTTTAATATACCAGCCTTTGTCCATCAGTCAGCTTGACGGGGCTCCGCTTATAAAAATTGTCATGATGGAGAACCATCCGAATACAAGCAGAGACAATCCGGCGAATCCGAATCCCAAAAAGTTCCTTCTTTTTATTTCACGGACGGTTGCGACACCACAGAGGATGGCAACAACGAGCATGGTAATTCCAAAAGCCATGAAAAATCCCCCTTCTGTTCGATAACCGAGGTATCGAATAAGTCTCATTTCTACATTCATGTTGATTTTATTATACCTTTTTTCCTAAAGACATGCATCCATTAATTTAAGCTTTTTTCCACCGAATTATGTTAAAATACCCCCAAATAAAAGATTAAAAATGGAGGATGAGAGCATGAACTGGGAGACCATACCTTTAGGACCCATTCAGACTAACTGCTATCTGCTGTATAATGACAAAGGAGAAGCGGTTGTTTTTGACCCCGGCGGAGATGAAGAGGTGCTTCACGGTAAAATCCGTTCCCTCGGGCTGCAACCGCGAGCTGTGCTTTTAACACACGCGCATTTTGACCATATCGGCGCTGTTGATTCAGTTCGGAACACATATGACATTCCGGTATACGTTCATACAAAAGAAGCGGATTGGCTGACAGACCCGGAGAAAAACGGGTCCTCCCTTTTTCTGAACGGCGGGGTGTCTGCTTCAAAAGCGGATCATCTGATCACAGAAGAAGGCACTCTTACAGCCGGTCCGTTTTCTTTTGAAATAATGGAAACCCCCGGACATTCGCCGGGCAGTGTTTCCTTTTATTGCGAACCCGTACAGACCGTTTTTTCCGGCGACGTGCTGTTCGCCGGGGCTATTGGCCGGACGGATCTGCCGGGGGGAGATCATTCACAGCTGCTGAATGTCCTGCATGATAAAATGCTTGAACTGCCGGAAGAAACTTATGTTGCCTGCGGTCACGGTCCATGGACAACGATCGGCGCGGAAATGGACAGCAACCCGTTCCTGAATGGTTTTTAACAACCGGGAGGCACCGTTAAGAAGAAAAGCACAGAGCGTCCTGCCCCCCCGTAAATACACGGCGCTTCATACAACCCGTTATAGTTCAAAAAGAAGCTGCCCTATCCCACGGGCAGCTTCTCCTCGTTACCGGTATGTACATTCCGGACCTCTCCGTTGTATCTAGTGAAAGCCCGGATTCATGATAAAGGTTGAGTAATACGTGAAGCTGACAAAAAATAATGTCAAATAGGCTCCAAAAATGTAAATGTACATCCGCTCCGTCAATTTCATGTATCCCAGTGCTACAAAGAAAGCTGTTTGAGCAAAAAACAGCACGGCCATATTGAACATATCACCTACAAAAAACAATACAGCGAATACAGCTGTCCAAAACCCAAGCATTCGGTACATGCGGTCCATATTCTTCCCCCCCTGTCAGAATCCTAAAACATTCGGATGATGATAACTAACCATATTATATACGAGGGATGTAATCGTTGTAAACGTTTTTCCTGCTCTTGTGTGAACGGCACTTATGGTTTTCTCCGTTTCTGCCACGCCACTTTAAACGAAAGCGGAAGAAGTCCAAACCACCGGAATCCAATACGCTCCGGCCGGAAACCATGCCGTATTTTCTCTTTTTTTCCACTGCCGATTCTCGTTTCCAATGCTTCGACCGCTTCCATGATGAGATACTTTAAAAATGGGTTAGGTGTCACAGACTTCCTCCCTTTCTGCTTTGTGCTTTATGCATGAATATTCTTTTTAAGGATAACCGGTCTGCGGCTGTTTTATTCTGTTTCTTTTTGGCGCGGTTCAATATAATAAGAGCGCGTCCTTTCGTGTCCGTCCGCTGTAACCGCCTTGAATGTCAGATGGATACGTGCATCGGAAAGCACTACCTCCTGCCATTTTACATATCCACCCGGAAAACGATACGTCTGATTTTCGTTTTCCGCCCCATTTTCTTTTTCGCTTCTCCACTTTTGTTCCCCATTCCGCAGGAGCCATTCCAGCTGAAGCACCTGTTCTTCTTTAGACACACTCTGCTTCTCGTTAACAAAAACCGCCGCTTCAACAAATAATAAAGACGAAAACAGAAAACAGATAATCAGAAGAATCGGCATTACGGTTCCCTTTTCACCCAATACACATGCTCCTTTTCTGTCAGCGGTCTTTTCCCAATAACCCCCTGCCACGTCCTCCCCTGCCTGTCTACAACGGATACCTCGGCTCCGTATGGGGCAGCTTCAGCTGAGAAGCCTTTCACATTCTGAAGGACGATTTCGTAGCCGGTTCCATTTGTTCTACGGATAATCCGCCCGTTGGAAAGACTATACTGCCGCTCATTTCGGTGTTCTTTAAGCATCAGGCCGTTTTCTTTTGTCTCCAGTTCATAAGCATAATTCATATCCTCCTGGAGCTGCTGAAAAAAGATCTGTATTTCCTGGTTGGAGGTGGTCTCCCGTTTTTCCCACAACGGCAGAACCTGCACAATCACTGCCGAGCAGATGAACAGGATACTGAGTGATAAAAGCACTTCAATAAGTGTCATGCCGCTTTGATTACGAAAGAAAGAACAGGCATTTTTCATAAAAACGGCCATTTGTTCCCTCCCATTGCAGACAGAGATTCGTGCCGGATGGCGTTGAATGCCTGGACCATTTATACATCCCCTCCCGGTCTCCTGTCTCGACACCCGGTCGATAATAAGTGGATGTAAGCGCCTCTTTTTCCAAAAGATAAAGAGCCGTTCTTTCTTCATTTACCGTTTTTTGTTCCTCCATGCTGCGTTGATAAACCGGAAGGAAAATAAGCGAGAACAGCGAAAGGACCGCTAAAGCTGTTACGGCCTCCATTAAAGTAAAACCCTTTTCATCTTTGTTCAATGTAGACCCTCCCTTTTCCAACCAGGACGACAAGTTTATAACTTGTATGCGGAGTCTGTATAAACACTGTTCCGGCCTTTCTTGCGTTTCCATTGCTTTTAAAGCCGATATCATCAAATGTCATAGTACTGCGCTGGAACGATACCCCTTCAGGAAGCTCCCGCGTTTGAAGAGGGGCTTCCCAATACGAGCCTTTCCTCATGTAATAAGACTCTTTTGTATCCTGAAAATAAATCCATTCCTGATCGGCATAGGCCAGCTGCTGAGCCGTGCGTAAATCTTCCTCAAGCACTTCCAGAAAATAGTCAACCTGTTTTTTATCATGCATCGTATGGAGGTGCAGAACAGGAACGGCTGTCATTATGGAAAGGACAGCCAGTACAAGGATCATTTCCACGAACGTGTGTCCCTGTTCTGCCGATACGACATCCTTCACTGCTCTGCTTTCGTCACAGTACCGTCCTCATTCAACGTAAGCGCCGTCTGGTCAGGACATGTGATGGTTTCCACGTATCCTCCTTCTTTTAAATCAGCAAGCGATGATGCCGGGGTTTCATGTTCGACCCTGTATGCGCCTGCCTGGGCTTCCAGGAGATTGACCGTCGCATCACATCCTTTCGACTGTGCCACGTCGTTATTTTTCACCATATTCGGTACGGCAATGAGTAGAAGAACGGTTATAATGAGAAGAACCACCATCATCTCTATCATTGTAAAAGCGGACTCATTTCGGATATGTTTTCTCATGCATTTCCCCTTCTTTCTGTCGTTTTGGTATTCAGGACACGAAGCAGAGTCATGATATCTTCTTCCTTATTGCTTTCAAGTGCTTGCAGCCGTTTCTCCAGTTCGACGATTTTTGATTCAAATGGCAGCGGAGAAACGATGGTCAGGGAACGAAGCATTCTTTTTCCTTCTTTCTTTGTATGATTCCGTAGTAAGCGGCTTTCACATTTTCACTTCTGTGAACGGAAAATGATGGCTGCCGATACTCCGGTGAATCATCAGCAGGAGTAATCGGCCCCTGCTAATGAATGTTTTACATTACTGCATGGAACTCATTAATTGAAACATGGGAAGAAACACGGACAGGAACATCCCCAGAATAATCATCCCTATAATCAGAAACAGGACCGGCTGCAGTATCATTACCGTTTTATTTATCCGTTCCTCAAGGACTTCAAGCATCCGTTCCCCGTAAAATGCGAGATCTTCTGCCAATCTCCCGGAAACCTGGCCGTGCTGAATGACATATTTCATGTCACCGCGGTACCAGCCGGATTCCTCCACAGCGGTATACAATGTTTTCCCTTCCTTGAGCTTTTGTTTCAATCGGCTTCCTTCCATTTGGAAAAAGGGAAAATGGTGCTGTTTTTCAAACACAAGACAGACTTCGTATATCGAAACACCTCCTTTCAGCATGCTGCTGAACTGAAGAGAAAAATAATAGGTAAGAAAAAGTTTCAGGTAGGAACTTATCCATGGAAGGCGGTACAAAGAGGCGTATTGGCGCTGAGGTGTAAAATGCCGGAAACGGCGCATGTAATAGATGAAACCCGTCAACATAAGTGGCAGCAGCATGGCCGCAGCATACGGCGCGTACTGAAACAGCTGCAGCATCATCCGGGTAAGCACCGGAAAATCCATATCCAGCGACTGAAAAAGCAGGCGGAATGAGGGAAACAAATAATTCACCATAACAACAGCAATCATAAAAAGGATCCACATTAACACAACAGGATAGCGCAGAAGTTTCTGCATCGAACCCCGGATTTTTATTCTTTTTTGATACAGCTCCCCTGCTCCTTTCAGTCCGTCGGAGAGAAAACCTCCTTGTTCCGAAAAGAAAACGTACGCCGCCACATCTGCGGGAAATTCGTGCCGGTGGAGCACTTCATGAAAACCGGTGCCTGTTCGCAGTTCTTCACTCATCTGCAGTACTTTTTCTTTTATATTGTATGGTTGTTCCCACGAGATAAGCTGGAGCGCCTGGTCAAGAGGATAACCCTGCTCGAGTAATGTGCCGGTTTTCATTAAAAAATCAGATCTGGCTTCTTTCGCCCACCCGCGCCTTTCAAACATAAGCCGGCTCCTTTCTGTATTCCGGCTGAAACAGACCCAGGCTGTAACCTTTGACCCTTTGGTTGTTCCTGGAGATTGTCACGGAGGACGCGTGCCCGCTCAGGCATTGATGCAGTTCGTCTGCTGCTAATATGTCAAAAAGAGCGGTGCGGGAGGTGTGCCTGTAATGGGTGCAGTAAATGGAGCAGGGCTGACTTTTGCACAGAGGACAATAACGTGGTGCAAGTTCCTGGGACGTGACGCAGAGAAGAATTTCTTTTAAATCAGTGGAGAGGCACCCTAAATCCTGCAGCCGCTGCACGGCCCCCTGTGCCGTTCCTGCATGCATGGTCGTCAACACCAGATGGCCGGTCAAAGCCGCCCGCACAGCCATGGCAGCGGTATGCTCATCGCGGATTTCACCAATCATCAAAACATCAGGATCATGGCGGAGAGAAGACTTCAGCAGTTCCCGGTACGTCAAGCCGGCTTTTTCATTGACTTCCGTCTGAATAAACGACTCATCCTGTATTTCCACCGGATCTTCCACACTGACGATTCGGGCCCCGCGTCCGGCCAGTTCATGTAAAAATGCATACAGCGTTGTCGTTTTCCCCGAACCGGTTGGTCCGGTCAAAATCAGCATACCTTGTCTTTGTTCTAAAAGAGAAGAGAAATAGGATGTTACTCGGGAGGTATAAGATATAGAGGAGAGTTGGAAAAATTCATGCTGCGGAAGCAGCCGGACCGCCAGACTTTCCCGTTGGAATGCCGGCAATGTGGAGAAGCGGAGATTTACCGGGGGACTTGTGTTTTTAAGTAACAGCGATCCATTCTGCGGACGCCTTTGTTCCCCTATGTCCATGCCCGCCCGGAATTTGAAATGAGCGGTCAATCGTTCAGCATATCGTATACTCATACTGCTGACCGGGCGTAAGCGTCCGTGAATCCGGAAGAATAAACTTGTTTTTTTCCTGCCCGGCTGCAGATGAATATCGGTAGCATGCAGGTGCAGGGCCTGCTCGATTAAACGCCGGCTTTCCTGTTCCATATTGTCCAAATTGTCACCTTCCTTTTTATTAACATAATATTATTATTCTGCATGTTTTACAAAATCCCTTCTTTTTCTCAAAAAAATTTTTGCATAGTATTTCACTGTTCTGCTTATCCTAATGATTGACACTGGGATGTAGCCAAGCGGTAAGGCATCGGATTTTGATTCCGTGATTCGCAGGTTCGAACCCTGCCATCCCAGCCATTTACATACATTTTGTTCTATTCCATGCTTATGATTCATATAAAAAAAGACATAGATACAAAAATCCGGACGACGTTCTTTCATTCCGATATGGAATGCGGCATCGTCCGGATTTGTTATGCTGTATCTTTCCTTTACAAAACGTTTATATTGTCAGACCTGTGCTGTGGTCCAATCGCTGCGTCCGGTTCCTGCACTTTCTATGGAGCGGGATGCAGCTGCCTTCATTCAGAAGACACTTCTGCTTCCCATTCATTCGGCGCATTCTGAAGTATTTTACTGTTTATTTTCCACCGATGTCAGTTTTTCCGTTATATTGTGATTTTCTGCGTCGCGCCGGTCATCAATCCGGATGTTGGTGGATACACGAGCGGCACCACGCTGAAACGGAATCTCATGGAGTTCTTTTACAATGGATAAGAGATCTTCCAGTTTCCCTTCCAGAACCGTTCCCATAGGCGTGAGTTGAGAATTAATTTTTTCCGAATGGTTATCAAGCACCTGCTGCATGGCAGCAACATCTTCACTGATGCTGGTTGACGCTGTTCCTACGGGGACAACTGTGATATCTACGATTGCCATTTGATCAACCTCCTTTGGTGGATCAGGTTTTTTCTCTTCCAGTACGTGCGGAAATTCCTTCTCTGCCAGTGCCCTGTAAGCTTCCAGTGCGGTCCGGAGATGACGGCGGTCCGGTTCCGCGCAAGAAATACGGCGCTGCACCATGTATGAGAGGAACAGTACCGGATATCGGATGCTCTTCATGGAAGGAAGCTGTATGATTCGGTGCAGTACCATAGATAACGGAAAGGCCGTGTAGGATGCAGCTGCAAGTCCCGTCATCCATGAAAGCCCTGGCAGTGTTACCAAAAACCCGACCGCAGTCAATAAAAAGTAAAGAACCACTGTGTTTGTTGAACAGTAACGGTTTGTGATGAAGGATCTTCTGATGCGGTACAAATTCCGCCCTTTTTTGATCCCCTTAAAACTGAAAATCTTATGCTCCGCTCCGTGAAATTGACGCAGTTCCTTTGGAAAAAAGAAATGGGTTCCCATCAGAAAGTACAATAAGCCGTAGAAAGGCAGGCCCGGAACTGCAGCTTCGATGAAGAACTGCAAAACAAACGGCACAATAACGGAACACATAAGCAGGGCACCAATACTCCTATACCACAAAGGCATGGCACGAAAAACATGCAGCAGCATATTCGTAATGGAAGAAAAGGTCAAAGGAATCACAGCTGCTGCCGGTCCGTCCTTGTTCCATTCCGCCCACCCGGCGTGTTCTCTTCCGATAAAAATAACTCCGTTTTGATACGATAATCCTTTCATGAAGATTCCTTTTCTGCTGCATCTGAATTATGTTCGACAAAGTTTTCAATCACCCAGTAGAATGAATTGCTGTTATCTCCGTGAAAAGAAGGATCAAAAAAGCGGGTATTCGATGTTTCCAGACCACCGTGTTCTTCCCATGTATGAAGGTAGCTGATAACCACCCGTTTATTCTGCAGGTTTGAGTTCGTACGAACGTTTATCGTTCCGCTGCTGCCAATTGTCTGATTCTCTTCCATCTTATTAGGTACAGCAAATAGAACTCCGTCTGACGTGGCTTCGGGCTCTAATTTCCTTTCATTTCCATCATTTAGATGAAGGAGAAGTTCTGCGTTCTCCACCTGGCTTCCGCTCACAGGATCCCCATTGTCTTTTAGAAACGTGATTCCGATATAGTCCGTTCCGTGAAGTCCGTCACTCGGCATATGCCCCCATTCCCACGAGGCTGTCAGGCTGGCGCCGTTCCCGCCTGGTTCCAGCGTGCTTTCCCACTGTACTTCTTCTGAAAGATTTTCATTTGTCACTTCTTCTGCCTGATTGATGTAAAACCCGCCGCCTATGAAGAGAAAAATCATTAACGTAATCGGCAGGAGGACAACGAGTTTATTTCCTTTGAACATTCTTTTCCCTTTCCCTTCTGAACCGGAACATATTTGTTGAAGCTCCCGGCTTGGCTACAGAAACTCTGATCCAGCAATACCCGGGTTCGTCATTTCTTTGGAATCCAGGATTTTATCCAGCTCTTCTTCATTTAAGATATCACGTTCCAAACAGATTTCCCGGACGCTTCTGCCGGTGTCAATCGCTTCTTTGGCAATACGCGACGCTGTTTCATACCCAACATGCGGATTAATGGCGGTTATGATGCCGACACTTCTCTCGACAAGGCTGCGGCAGTGCTCTATGTTGGCCGTGATTCCGCTGACACCGTGTTCACGAAAGACATTCAGCCCGTTCTGAAGAACAGACAAGGACTGCAGCAGATTGAATACGAGTACCGGTTCCATGACATTCAGCTCCAGCTGTCCGGCTTCTGAAGCAAGGCTTATCGTGTGATCATTGCCAATCACCTGAAAGGAGACCTGGTTGATAACTTCACACATGACAGGATTTACTTTTCCCGGCATAATCGAAGATCCGGGCTGTCGGGACGGGAGGTTAATTTCGTTCAGCCCGGTGCGCGGTCCGGAACTCATAAGACGGAGGTCATTTGACATTTTCGACAAATTGATGGCATGTACTTTCAAAGCAGCGGATAATTCTGTATAAGCGTCTGTATTCTGCGTTGCGTCCACAAGATTTTCGGCGCTGTAAAACGGGAAACCGGTCAGTTCCGATAAGTACTGGGGAACTTTTGAAATATAGTCTGTATTGGCATTCAGTCCGGTTCCCACAGCTGTTGCTCCCATGTTGATTTCATAAAGGTGATCGACAGACTGCCTGATTCTCTTCAAATCCCGTGCCAGTACCCGGCGGTATGCGCTGAATTCCTGGCCGAGACGGATTGGAACCGCATCCTGTAAATGGGTGCGCCCCATTTTGATCACATCATCGAATTCTGTTTCTTTTTGCTTCAGGGTCTGGAGAAGATGATCCAGGGCTGTTGTCAGTCCTTTGGCCAGATGGAGACATGCAATATGTATGGCCGTCGGAAAGGAATCATTGGTGGACTGACCCATATTAACATGAGTGTTCGGGCTGACCATGAGATAATGTCCTTTTTGACCCCCGAGTATTTCAATCGCACGGTTGGCGATGACCTCGTTGGCGTTCATGTTGAAAGAAGTGCCTGCCCCCCCTTGGATAGCATCGACAATAAACTGGTCATTAAATTTCCCTTCAATGACTTCCTCTGATGCTTCAATAACCGCACCAGCAATATTGCGGTTCAACATTCCCGCATCCCTGTTTGCCATGGCAGCCCCTTTTTTTACATAACCGAACCCTTTAATCAGCTCGGGATGCGGCGGATAATTTGTAATTGGAAAGTTTTCTTTTGCGCGGATGGTCTGTATACCGTAATAAGCCTCGCCCGGGACCATTTTCTCTCCAAGGAAATCCTTTTCTGTGCGGTAATCAGTCATTCCATCTTCTCCTTCAATGCTTTATGTTTTTTTCGCTTTTGTTTCATAGAGTCATAGAGTGCCGGCTGCCGCTTTATGCTTGGCCAGCCATGCAGCACCTATTATTCCTGCATCATTTCCCAGTTCGGCGGCAGCAAAGGCTGTATGCTCCGCCACTTTTGGCAGAGCATGTACAGCGTAATGAGAACGCAGAGGTGTTAAAAGCTGCTCTCCGGCAGCCGAGACGCCGCCTCCTATAACAATCTTCTGAGGATTGAGGACGTTAGCTGCATTGCCGGCTGCCATTCCGAGGTAGTGCATGGACAAATCGATAACAGCATCTGCCGTCTGATCTCCGGCAGCTGCACATTCAAAAAGAAGTTGAGCTGTTAACGGTTCCTGCTGCTTCTTTATGTATAACATGGAATCCGGATTTTTTTCTGCTGCTTCTTCTGCCATACGAACCATGCCGGTCGCGGACGATACGGTTTCAAGGCAGCCCGTCTTTTTGCAGTTACAGGGGGCACCGTTTTCAGGGATGACTGTTACATGACCAATCTCTCCTGCCATATCCGACACGCCATGCAAAATATCGCCATTTACGATGACACCACCGCCGACTCCGGTTCCAAGTGTTAAAAGCAGAACATCGACAGCATCATTTCCCGCTCCCTGCCAGTATTCACCCGCGGCTGCAAGATTCGCATCATTATCAAGAGCGACCGGAATCTCAAGCAGATCCGACAGGATGGAAGTGACAGGATAATCAATCCAGCCGATGTTTACTGCGAAATGAATCATCCCTTTTTTTACATCAACAAAACCCGGTACTCCGATTCCGGCGCCTTTCATATCTGCTGCAGTCACCCCGTGTTCCTTCCATTTTCTCAAGATGGATCGGGCGATATCTTCCAGAACATGTTCTCCGTTATTGTCTTTATTGGTTGCAATCGACCACTTTTCCTTCTGTTGTCCACTTTCTGTGAAAAGACCGATTTTTACTGATGTTCCTCCGACGTCGATACCGAGAAGATATTTTTCTTTCATATGCCAAACTCCCCATCCTTCCTGTCTCCCATTAGTCCAGTTGGTTACGTTCTTTTCTAATGATCATCAGCGCGTTCGTATAATCCTTATTGTCCATCAATCCAGCTTCGTGCGCCCCTTTCACTTCTTCTTCGAGAAGTTCAAGGTCCATACGGCGGTCTTTGGTATATATGACGGTGCGAAACTGTATCAGCCATTTTCTAATATCTGCGAGAGTTTGAAAGTCCGTATTCATATGTCTATTATAGCAACATAATCAAAGAAAAGAAAAGCAGACCTGCAAACGGAATATACGGAACGAAAAACCGCCCCCTCATTTTAAAATGAAGAATACTCTGCACCGTGTTACCGGCCACATAGGCTGCTGCAAATAAAAACATCAAAAGCATTCCTGTCACAAAAGAGGAAGCCCAGTGCCCCGCATGCCAGCCTGTATACATAAAAAGCATCGTCAGCGCCAGCCACAAATATCCCGAGCGGGCATGAAAAAAACCGTAATAAGGCAGGTAAAACATGCATCCACATACAGCCGCCGAGGCAGCTGTCAAAAAACGAAGCACGTCAAAAAGAAAAGCTGCTTCAGCAGCCCGAAGCCAGGAAAACCCTGCTGTAAGCAGACCTATATAAAATGTACAGACAAATAACAGAAAAATCAGCATCATTATCCGCTTCTGGTGGTGTAGATTATACATCGCTGCAGCACCAAAAGCCATACCCACCGCAGTTAATTCCAACAGCGAAATAAACATAGGACCCTCCCCTGGACAACTTTTATCTCTATCTTATGTCCACCTTTTCCGGTCCATTCCGCCAAAACCGGGACTCTTCTGTTATCCCCCGGCCGTTCTATCCGGATCCCCTTTGCCGGTAACGGATGGTCTCTTTTTTTTCAAAGGGATCGGTTTCCGTTTAAAAATATCGCCTAAATCAGCTGCGGAAAATGGGAGCAGCGGCCAAAGGTACGGGACACCGGCCGGCCGCAGCGTAACGAGAAATAAAAACCAGACGGTGACCGCGGCCGTGAAGCCGGGTGCTCCAAAAACCCCCGCAGCCAAAAGAAACAAAAAACGCCAGATCCGATTCGCCAGACTTAATTCATAACTCGGTGTAGCATACGACCCAATCGCTGCTACAGCAAGATATAACACGACTTCATAAGAAAACAGGCCGACTTCAATAGAAATCTGTCCGATTAATATAGCTGCAATGATACCAAGCGCCGTAGCTAATGCCGAAGGTGTGTGAATCGCTGCCATCCGCAGCATTTCAATTCCCACTTCGGCAATGATGAACTGTGAAATAAGCGGGACTTTTCCCTCTTTTTCCACTCCGAGGTAATCAATATATTCCGGAGGGCTTAAAAGATCTGCGGCAAACAGGAACCACAGCGGCAGGAGAAAAAGGGATACAAAAACGGAGATATAACGGACGAGGCGGTGCATCGTACCAACAATTGGTTTCTGCCTGTATTCTTCTGCGTGCTGAAGATGGTGCCAAAACGTACACGGCACGATCATTACCGTTGGAGAACCGTCCACATAAATCAGTACGTGTCCTTCGAGCAGATGTACCGCAGCTGTGTCAGGCCTTTCGGTGTAGCGTACGAGGGGATAGGGATTGACATACTGACCAAACAGATACTCTTCCACTGTCTTGTCCGCCATCGGAAGCCCGTCACTGGATATGTCCTGAACGCCTTTTCGGATACGGTCCACCATTTTTTCATCAGCAATATCAGCAATGTAGCTGACACACACGTCTGTGAGCGATCTTTTTCCGACTCTTTGGTATTCCATCCGCATATTGCGGTCGCGTATTCGTCTTCTCGTTAACGCTGTATTAAAAATGATGGTCTCGACAAAACCATCTTTAGCCCCCCGGACAACCTGTTCGGTCTGCGGTTCCTCAAGTGACCGGACCGGGTATTCCCTGGTGTCTATTAATATAACTTCTTCTTCGCCGTCCACGACGAGGGCTGCAGGACCGGATAATACCTGATTCACGACTTCATTCAGATCTTTACTTGTATCCAGCTCCACATAGGGAATTCTTGAGGTAATTAACGATTGGATAACCCTGCTTTTCTGCCTGGATGATGGAAGATGATCCAGTTCACGCTGAATTTGTGTCATCGCCTGATCTTTTACAAATCCGTCCACCATGTACAACGCCATTTCAATGCCGTTGTACTCCAGTTCCAGCTCAATAATATCGAAATTTTGTTCAACTGCCAGTTCCGAAGCCAAATAGGATTTGTTTTCAGCGATCCTGCGGGACACTGGAATGCTGTGATCGGTCATCGTTATCCCCCCTTAACGGTCATTGTCTCCGACAGAAGAGGTATTCATGCACAAAAACAGGGAATGAAGCTTTCCATTTCTGCAGATACTAAAAAACAACAGCTGTTCCTGCATGGAACGGCTGCCGTTTACTTTCTCCGATAGTCAGGAGCATGCCCATATGAAAAAATGGATCTGCGTTTTCCTTGTTCTTTTCCTGATACCGGGTGCGTCTGAAACGCATGCCTCTCTCTTCAAAAAGCACGAGGAACTACACTACGAACGTCCGGATCATCATTTCAGTAAAAACGCAGGAACAATTACCATCCACCACACACTGGATAACGATGAATATGTACTGGAATCCAAAGGAACACTTGAAACCAAAGTACCGGCTGACAAACAGCAGGCACAGATTATTTTAATGGAAGATGGATACGTCAAAGACAGCGCCGCCGCGTGGTCGGAAAACGAGAGTGATATTACTGTGCTTAAACAGACTGCTTCTGAAGATTCAGGCAGATACGACCTCACCGGGTTTTACGGTATGAAAAATGCCCCAGTCTATACCTATGACTGGAGCAGTAACTCTTTGTATGTGCTTGACACCCCGATTTCGGATTTACATTCCTTTTCCATTGCGGACTCCAAAGAGGAAAAAAGAACGGGTAAGATGATGGACACCATTATCAGACAGCAGCAACAGCACGTGAAACGATTCATTAAAGATAGTGCCGATCTGCCGGAGTCTTTCCGGTTGTTTCCGCTGACCGATTGGAAAAAATACATGACTCCTTCTGTCAGCGGGCTGTCTCCAGACACCGCAGAAAAGGCGTGGCAGGACGTTTACCACACGATAGTAGACGTAACTGCATCACAGCAGAAACAAAGAAAAAAGGTTATGCCCTTCCTGAGCTGGGATAAAAAACGGAAAACGTTGTCCCTCTATATTCATTACAGCAGCACCTAAGGAAGATTTGCCTGTACTCTGTCTTCGATGCTTTCCACGTCCACGTCGTCCGACTGGTTTTCAATACCAAGCTCTCTGGATCTGTTCAAAGACTGTTCTGCCTCTTCCCACTGGCCAAGCTCTGAATAGGCAATAGCGAGATTATAATGGCCCTCGGCAAGCTCCTCATTGATGGAGACAGCTTCCTGAAAACGCGACACTGCCTGCCTGTATTGGTTTTCGGCCATGTAAGTGTTCCCGAGAACAAACGGAACATAAGCATTGTTGTCCCCGTTTTCAGCATCGTTTAAAATCTGCCTTGCTTCTTCCACATTATCTCGTTCCAGATACTGCTGGGCCAGCTGGACTTCAACCATCGAAGAACCCTGGCTGTCTTCGTTCACGATACCGTACCATAAAAGCCCTGCAGCCAGTCCCGGGATAACCAGTAAAAAAGGAAGCTGGGTTAAGGTGCGGCTGTGTTTTGGGAGGTGTACCAGCGCAGATGCCAGAAAACCTCCGGCCAGACCGCCGATGTGTGCTCCGTTATCAACCGCGGGAACGACAAAACCAAAGACAAGGTTAAGACCCAGAATAAAAAGGACATTCAGTCCCATCGTACGAAAGAACAGGGCACGGTGGATCATACCAAAATACAACAGCGCCCCGAAGCAGCCAAATATCGCACCGGATGCGCCGGCTGACACCTGATCATTAAACGCAAAACTTGCAAGGGAACCAAATACTCCGGCCGTCATGTAAATAATGATAAAGCGGATCGTTCCGTACATCCGCTCCACCGCTCCACCGATGTAAAAGAGAGCCAGGGAGTTCATAACTAAATGAAAGATCCCGATGTGTAAAAACATAGATGTGATAATCCGCCACCACTCTCCCTCAAGAAGTGCCGGGTTATACTTTGCACCGAATTCAATGAGCGTAACGAGGTTGGTGCTTTCTCCGGTCTGCTCCATCCATGTAAACACAGAAACGATGGCAGCAAGAAAAAAGAAGACCGCTCTCGGTTTTGTAAAAAGAAGAAGAGATCGGTCTTCGTTCTCCAGCTTCTCCTGTTTTTCTTTTACCATGGCTCTGTAATACCTGCCCCACTCCTCGTGGGAATACTCATCTTCTAATGCGGGCTCCCAGGATAGACGGGCTCCAAGGTCATTGAGCACCTGTTCTTCCGATTCAGCAATACGGCCGGATGGATCCCGGCAAAGAAGATAAAACCGGCCGCTGTTCTGCGTGTTCAGGTAACTGTTCAAAGGACCGGTCAGATCAGCAGGCGGATATGAGGTTACATAAATACTATAAAAGGGGATGTTTCGTCCAAGAATCATCCGTTTAATACGTTCATACTCCTGTCCCGCCTCTTTGACATCTCTTTCGACCTGATTCATCCAGTCGTGTTCAATCCTGGCAAGACGGACGATTGCTTTTTGTTTGTTTTTCCCTGTTTCAAGCCATATTTGTTTTTTGTCTCTACTGATTTCAATAATTCTCGCATCTTCTTTTATAACCAGATGATGAATCAGTTTCCAATATCGATGCATCGGCTCCACTACAGTTCATCCTTTCAAACGGAGGGTGCGCAGCAGGTAATGAGCGGTTTCCTGAAAAGACTCATGCTCTGCAGCAGGTGAATCATCTGTCGTTCTCTGCTCCCCTCTCGTGTTAAGAAATACCGCATCCCAGCCAGCCTGAACAGCTCCCTTTACGTCCAGTTCCCAGGAATCACCGATGAACACGCATCCAGCCGTTTCGCCGGGAAGCTGCTGAAGAGCATAATCAAACATTTCTCTTTTCGGCTTTTCCACAGCCGCTTCTTCGGAGACAATGAGGTGAGGTTCCGGAATATAGGTATCGAGATGCAGCTTTTTCCATTTTTCCCGCTGGGTTACCTTTCTTCCATTCGTTATAATCCCAAGACGGATTCCTTCTTTTTGAAGACGATCCAGCAAGTGATATACTCCTTCAAAAGGAACGCAGAAATCAGCGACTACTTTCTCATACTGTTCATGGAATCGTTCTGCATCTCCTTTTTGGCAGGGCAGGGAGAAGGCTTCCATCGTTTCGTCAAACCTTTTTCGGCGGTATTCATCATGCGTCCAATCGTTTTGTTCGTAATAATCCCAAAATAGATCCGAGTGATATTTGAACGTCCGGAACCAGTCCTTTACATCAACTTCTGCAAATGGGTCCCCGGTTCTGTTTGTTTGATACATGGTATAAAACGTATGTTGTACTGCTTGTTCAAACGCATCTTCGTGACTGAAGAGTGTGTTATCCAGATCAAAACATATCGTATTCCAGTACATTATATTCCCTCCACTCCTCTTCATTATAGCAGTACAGCGTTTTCTTATCGAACCATTATGTGCTGTGGAAAAACAGACGACTTTTGTATCATCCTGTCCTATACACAGAAAACCCTCACTGCAGCGAGGGTTTTCTTCATAAGCTGAATGTTTTGTGTGTCCCTTTTTAGTGTAAAAAGGCACCAAGCAATGCACGTCGCAGAAAGGGAATCTGCAGTACTGCTGCGACAGCTGTTCTACGGAGTCCACGCATGAACGATTTCGGCATGCAGGTCAGTAACAAAACAACCAGCAGCACGAGAATGAGTTTTGTGCTTCCTGTCATGATTCAGCCACTCCTTTTTCTCTATTCTCTGCATCAGCGGCTGTTTTATGTGTCCGTGCACTACAATATTCCCTCCCAGGTGCAGAGAAAATCGAGTGGAATATCGTGGGGTTCGTGAGGAATGCGATCAAATAACTGGAAAGAATACAACAAGGCACAAGTCGGTGCATCGACGGTCTGAAGAAAACGGTCATAGTATCCTCCGCCGAATCCAATACGGTATTTTTCTTTATCAAACGCCATGCCCGGGACAATAATGAAATCAAAAGAAGAGGGTGGAACGAAGGCTTCAGGATCCGGCTCCGGTTCCCATATTCCCGCGAATTCCTGTCTTGTTTTCTGAAATGATGAGATATGATAAAACGTCATGGATTCTTCTGCCGGATCCGCTCTCGGTACGACCGTCTGCTTACCTTCCTGCCAGGCTTGTTTAATAACAGGCATTGTGTCAATTTCATTTCTCGTCGACATTGTAAGTGCAATGACGGCAGACTCCTTCCATAAAGAAGAACGAAAAAGCTGCTGATATATGTAATTTCTCTCCCGGTATCGTTTTGCAGGCGCTGTATGTTGGAACTGGTCTCTGATATGCCGCCGGATCTCTTTTTTTTGGTCCACCATTCTTCCACCTTTACAAGTGACTCCCTTCAAAAACAAAGACCTTTGATACTGCAACACTCCTTTATACAGAAAAAAGCAGAGGAGATAATCTCTCCAACTGCTTACTTGGTTTCCCTGTGCAGGGTGTGCTTATTTAGACGCGGACTGAATTTTTTCAGTTCAATGCGTTCCGGATTTTTTCGTTTATTTTTTGTCGTAATGTAGTTACGATCACCTGTTTCGGTGCAGGCCATTGTTACTTGTACACGCATGGTTCTCCCTCCTCAACTGTTAATCTCTATTCATACCTATTTATGTTACCAAATAATACGAAACGTATCAAGCGTCTATGTGAAGAAAATAGCAGAATCAGGGGAAAGCATTCTCGTTACGAAGTCAAGCATGTATAATGTGACTCACATGATTCATAGAAAGGAGGAAGCTTATGGAATGGATTATTCTCTCTTCCATTCTACTCAGTGTGTGTCTGTTCGGCCTTTCGTTTTTAGCGGGAGATAAACAAAAAGAGCGAAACGACGAGGTGGAACAGAGGTCTCTGCAGGTAATGGGAGATATATATCAGGTGAAACAGCGGCTCCGCATTCTCGAAGAAGAACTATTGTCGGCTTCTGCTCCTTCGATGCGGCGTCATTCCAAAGAAGAACTGGTGAGCGAAGCCTATCAATTGTATCAGCAGAACAGGAGTATCGAAGATATTGCAGCCGTTATGGAATTAAAACCTGATGAAGTGCAGCAGCTGCTGTCCGAAATGCGTGATAAGGAGGGACAACGTTGAATCGAAAAAGCATGCAGATTTTTTCTATTGGATGGTTCGGGGCTGCCTGCTGCATAGCTGCTGCCTATTTTCTCCTTCAGCCCGGTCAGAACGAAACGGAAAGCTCAGCCCAAAGCACAGAACAGGCTGAAGAACAAACAAGTTCCGGCACATGGAACACAGAGGAGCACATTGCCTCCCTGGAATCGGATGGTTACGTCGTTATGACGGAGGAAGAATACAGTACCATCCAGGAAGAAAACACCCCGCCGGAAGAGGAGGAAACAAACGAAATAACGGCCATCCTACATATCGAACCGGGAATGACAAGTGGTGACGTGGCTTCCCTTTTACAGCAGCTGGAGATGGTGGAGGAAGCGTCTGCTTTTCAGCAGAAACTGCAAAGCAGCGGCCGGGCATCATCAATCAGACCTGGACAATACAAGGTAAACAGTACAATGAGCGCTCAGGAAATAATTAATCAAATTACAACTTAAAAAACGGCAGTTCCCGTGTTTTTTTCGGGATACTGCCGTTTTTATTATTCATTGTTTGTTTCGCTTTCCTCCTGCGTTTCTTCGGACGCAGGAGCCTGAGGATTTTCCTTCAGATTGAAATAAGCGTCGAGTGCTCTTCTTCCGATAACCTTTGCAACGTCCGAACTCTCATAAAGTCCCGGCACTACTACAGCCGCTGTCACTTCCGGGTTATCATACGGCGCGTAGGAAATAAAGGCCTGGTTAATACCGTCTATCGAATTTCCCGTACTCCGCTGCCGAACCGTAACTTCAGCGGTCCCAGTCTTGCCTGCTGCTGCATACTCCGCGCCGTTAAATTCCGAGTGTGCGGAACCTCTGCTCTGATTTACAACGCCTCTCATGGCTTCCTGGACCCTGTCAATATAGCTGTTATCAATATCCAGCTTATTCATAATGTTGGGTTCAAATTGTTTTTTTACCGCGCCGAGTTTCTGTTTATCCGGGTTGGGCTGTCTGATTCCTTTCACGAGACGCGGCTGCATACGATATCCGTCGTTTGCAACTGTTGATACATACTGGGCAAGCTGCAGCGGTGTATACGTATCAAACTGACCGAAACTTAAATACAGCAGTCTCCCCGGAGTGTTAGTCGGACCAGTAATCCCCGTCGATTCTGACGGTAAATCAATACCGGTTTCCGCTCCGAGTCCAAACTGGGAATAGTAATAGCGGAGCGTGGCATACGCCTGTTTGTAATTTGAGCTGCTCCAACTCTGACCGGTCCCGGGGCTGTATCCAGCCATATTCATCGCTACATACGACATATAAATGTTGGAAGATTGAACGATGGCATCGTAATAATTAACCGGACCCATATTATAAACAGAGCTGATAGGTTCTGCTCCTGCAAGATCCAGCGGCCGATCGACAATCGTCGTCTGCGGCGTAACTGCACCGGTTTCAAGACCGGTCATAACCGTTGCCGGTTTCACCGTAGATCCCATTTCATAGGATTTTGAGGTGATACCTAATTGATCCTGATAGCCCGACGCCGTCAGAATTTCTCCCGTTTCCGGCTCCATCATCACGATGTATGCGTTGGGGTTGTTAATAAAACCGCCGGAGAGCGAACCTACTTCTTCCTGCAAAATCGTATCCACTTCCTGCTGCAACGCCATATCAATCGAGAGGACAAGATCATTTCCCCGTCGTCCGTTCGTTGAATTCCCATTCGTTACGGTGCCTTTCTTCCCGCGTAGATCATTTTCATACTGCTGTTCCAGAAAGCTTGTTCCCACTTCGTCTGTGCGCGCGTATCCTTTAGCAAGGTACTGATCCAGCTGCTCACGTGGGATAGAACCGATGTTGCCGAAATAATCAGGAAATGCATCATCATACAAATACTGACGCTGGGCATCACGTAAAATATTGACTCCCGGAAGAGCATCCAGCCGTTCACTGATTTGATGGGCTTCGTTGCGGGAAAGGTCTTTTTTAATACGGTACGGGGTATCATAATAACCGCTGACCATCTGTCCCCAGATATACACTTGTTTCAGTTCGGAATCCAGAGACGATAACTGTTCTTCGCTGATACGGCTCAACTGAAGGTCATACAGCGCGTTCTCGTCTTCTTCCTCCTCGGCTTGCGCTTGCTCTTCATCTGTTACTAAATTTTTGGCTTCTTCCGGGTGCGTGGCAATCCAGTAATCCTGTTTTGTCCGTTTGTCGATTTTATCATTCAGGGTTTCGTTTTCATCTGTTTCAATGGAAATGAGGTCAACGAGCGCATCTGCTATTTCAAGTCTTTCGTCCGTCGAGACGGACTGTTTATTCGTGTATGTGAGAGAAAGCGCCAATTCGTTATCCACGACGATATTTCCGTTCCGGTCGTACATTAAACCGCGCGGGGCATCGATGCGGGCCTGCTGCTCTGAAGAAGACTCCTCCAGATCAGTTTCAAATTGATCACCCTGCACAATCTGAATATAACCGAGCCTGAAAATAAGCAGTGAAAATAAAAGAAATACCGCAAAAAATAACAGATTTAAGCGGAAAGGGACGTGTCTGTTTCCTGATTTCGTTTTTCCCACCTGTATTCCTCTCCCTTTTCTTATGTAACCGTTCTGTACATTACTACATTTTAGCACACTTTGACGCGGGTAAAAAGAAGAGGAGAACTCATGTCACCGAGTCTCCTCCTCCATTTTCCGGCATGCCGCTATTCACTTTTTTCCTGTCAACAATAAAGGACGTATCAATATTTTTGATACACCACGCAGCCGCAAAGTGTCCGGCTCCTGCTATTACCATGAGTACCGGAATAATAATACGATCAGGAAGCAAAGCGGTCCCGACCAGGAACAAAATGATGGAAAAAGCCCGCCCGCTGTTAATAAACCACTCTTTTGTAACCAGATATTCTATGCGAAGTGCGCCGGCATCAGCAGCCTTTCCAAGCACATCATATGTGAGCGATACGTAGGGAACCAGCATCAACGGATAAGCCGCCGAGATCACAATTCCATACGTTATCAACAACGGAAAAACAGGGTGAAACACAATAATAAACACTGAGACAACGAGTAATCCGCCACCGATGAAAATGGCATGTTTTCGGAAAACCGGTTTGAGAAACCTTCCCACCAGAAAGTAACCAAGAAACGATACAGCAGATGTCACAAAGCCGTATGTTCCCAGAGCAAGTTCGCTGTTGGTCGCTGTGTACACCCACAAAATAATGATGAACACGAAAATACCTTCCCGGCTCCCCTGCATAAAATGAGCGTACAGGATTTTTCTCCAGTCTTTATTTTTTCTTATTTCTCCAGCTGCCTTTTTAAAGTATACCGGACCTTTTGCATGCCTGTGTTTCATTTTCATGCTGAGCAGGACAGCCATCATAAACAGGAAGAAGGAAAGAAAAAATATCACCTGATACCCTCGTGATTCAGGCAGCCAGGTAATGACAAAACCTGCGCTTAAAGGACCGATCATGCCGGCAAAAGATGTTAACAACCCGGAAAACCCATTAAAGAAATCTCTTGTCTCCGGTTCTGTTATTTCAAATGTGAGCACATTGTATCCAAGCCAGTAAAACCCAAATCCAATACCGAGAAGTGCCCCGAGAAAAAGAAGAAGGTCTTCAACATTTTTTCCAGCCATCAGTACGGCAAGAAAAAAAGCCGTTAAAATAAATACACCGGCCCGCAGCGTGTAGATTCTATCTGCTTTTTTTGCTATATAGCCGGCCAGAAGAAAAGCCGGCGGCTGTAACAAGACAGAAGCCAGCTGATATAGTGCTATGTCACGGATTTCCCCGGACTGCTTCCATAAATAAATATTGACGAATGTATTGGACAGCGCAATGGATACAGCATATAATCCTCCGATGACAAGAAGCATCAATAAATTTTTGGTTACCGGAACATTTCCTAAAAACATTTTTGTAATCGAACGTAACATGTCCCCACCGCCCTTCTCTGTATTGTGCCGCGGGCGGCGGCAGCCTATTCAATAAATAAGGCGGTGCGGGACGTCTTATCCGTTTATTCTGAAAAGCACTCTGCATAACGAAGATTGGGCTGAAATTGTCTCCCAGGGAGAAGCCAAAAAAAGGCTGCCCCTTTTATAAGGACAGCCATGTGGTTCACTTATTATTTAGCTTCTTTATAGCGTTTCGCTACTTCATCCCAGTTAACAAGGTTCCAGAACGCGTCTACATATTCCGGACGACGGTTCTGATACTTCAGGTAATAAGCGTGTTCCCAAACATCGATTCCAAGAATCGGTGTTTTACCTTCCATGATTGGTGAATCCTGGTTCAGTGTATTCTGCACTTCAAGTTCACCATTGTTAACAACGAGCCAGGCCCAGCCGGAACCAAAACGACCGAGTGCGGTATTTTTGAATTCCTCCTGGAATGCTTCAAAGCTTCCCCACTTGTTCTTAATAGCGTCTGCAAGTTCTCCTTCCGGTTCACCGCCGCCGTTCGGGCTGAGGATCTGCCAGAATAGAGTATGGTTGGAATGACCGCCGCCATTGTTTCTTACCGCGGTACGGATGCTGTCAGGTAGAGCATTCAAATCACTGATCAGTTCATTAACATCCTTGTCTGCCAGGTCGTCATGACCTTCAAGCGCACCATTCAGCTTCGTCACATAAGTATTGTGGTGTTTCCCATGATGAATTTTCATTGTTTCTTCATCAATGTGAGGTTCAAGAGCGTCAAAAGCGTAAGGTAGTTCTGGTAGTTGATGGTTAGCCATAATGCAACTCCTCCTTCAAAAATTTATGTGTCTGCTGATTCGTGTTGTCACGCAGTCTTCATGCAACGGCATTCAGACGTGCAACCTTGAATATCTGTCCGACAATTCTAACGTTACCAAATTCATTTTGTCTTTTCAACAAAAACGAATGGTGCTCCTTTGAACACCATTCGTACTATACCACCCCGGCGGCACGGGTAAACATGTTTTTTACAGTTGATTTAAATATGGCGGAGGAAGAGGGATTCGAACCCTCGCGGGCCGCAAAGCCCCTAACGGTTTTCGAGACCGTCCCCTTCAGCCGTACTTGGGTATTCCTCCATGTAAACAAAAAAAGCGTCCGTTCCCAAGCGGAAAAGATAAAGGTGGTGGACCCTGTAGGACTCGAACCTACGACCAAACGGTTATGAGCCGTTTGCTCTAACCAACTGAGCTAAGGGTCCGCATGCCTTGCCGATTCATTAAAAGAATGGGGCGATTGATGGGAGTCGAACCCATGCATGCCGGAGCCACAATCCGGTGCGTTAACCACTTCGCCACAACCGCCATATGAAACATGGAAATGCTTTTGATGTTCATCATATTAAATTTAATTGGTAGCGGTGGAGGGGATCGAACCCCCGACCTCACGGGTATGAACCGTACGCTCTAGCCATCTGAGCTACACCGCCTCATGGCTCCACAGGCAGGATTCGAACCTGCGACCGATCGGTTAACAGCCGATAGCTCTACCACTGAGCTACTGTGGAATATGTACCATCTCGTCCGCATTCTTCACAGCGACAGTAATTATCATATCACGCTGCAACCTGCGGGTCAAGATGATTTTTTATCCTTTTAAATCAATATTTCCGGACGATTCTTTTTTGAATCGTCCGGAAATGTTTTATCTTCTAATCATTTTTGTTCAAGCTTTCTTTTCGTTTTATGATTCTTCCTGTTCCTCAAGGACAGCTTCAGCAATATTGACCGAATGATCGCCGATTCGTTCCAGGTTACTTAGAATATCGACGAAAACGATCCCTGCCGAACCAGAGCATTTTCCTTCATTCAGCCTGAGAATATGCTTTTTACGAAGCTTACGTTCCAGTTTGTCGATTTCTTCTTCCTGTTTCACGACTTCTTTAGCTTCTTCCACATCATCATTTTCAAGTGTTTTAATCGCATGTTGGAGCGTGTTTATTGTGAGGTTGAACATTTCATCCAAATCTTTATGCGCCTCTTCGGATAACGTCACTTTATTGGTGAGCTGATAATCCACCAATTCCACCATATTCTCCATGTGATCGCCGATGCGCTCAATATCGCGCACTGTGTCCATGAGCAGGGAATGCATTCTTGAGTTTTCATCAGAAAGAGATTTCTCTGATACCAGGACAAGATAATTCGTTATATTTTTATCAAGATTATTGATTGCTTCTTCAAATTGTATGGTTAGTTCCGAATGACGTTTTTGTTTCGTTTTCAGATACTGCAGAGATTCTGTCAGCCCTTTTTCGGCAAATTCAGCCATCCGCAGCGTTTCTGATTTGGCCTGCCCCAGCGCAATACCCGGTGAACGCTCAATAAAGCTGGTGTCCAGATGACGGGCTTTATATTCAATCTCCGTATCGTTTCCTGGAATGAGCTTCGTTACTAGAATGGCAAGAAGTCCGACAAACGGCAGCTGCAGCAGCGTGTTTGAAACGTTGAATATGCCATGCGCAAATGCTATTGTCATCCGCTCATTGAGATTCAACCACTCCTGCATGTTCTCCATAAACAATGTATACGGCGCGAGCAGAATAAGTATAATTGTCGTTCCGAGTAAATTGAAAATAACGTGTACAAAGGCGGCTCGTTTCGCTGCAACGGACGCGCCGATAGCCGCAAATACTGCTGTGATTGTTGTACCGATATTGTCACCGAAAAGAACAGGCATCACCGCATCAAGCATAATGGTTCCCTGTTGATACAGTTCCTGCAGCAATCCAATGGAAGCCGAAGAACTTTGCACCGCCACAGTAAATCCAATACCGATTATAACGCCGAGTATCGGGTTGTTACTCATGTTCACCGTCAGGTTCTGGAATGACTCCAATCCTTCAAGCGGCGCTACGCCGTCTCCCATTAATTTTAAACCGTAAAAAATAGCACCAAAACCAAAGAAGATCTGGCCGATATTATTGGCTTTTTTATTCTTCAGGAAAAATATCATGACGGTACCGACAAACATAATCGGTAGTGCATAAGCTTCAATGTCCAGGCCGATGATAAAAGCCGTCGCCGTTGTCCCGATGTTGGCGCCCATTATGACACCTATAGCCTGATGGAGGGTCATAAATCCTGCATTGACCAGACCGACTGTAAGCACCGTCGTGCCGGAACTTGTTTGAATTAGTATGGTCACAATAATTCCTGCAAGAACACCCATCAGTGGATTGCTTGTAAACCTGTCCAGTATTTCCCTTAACCGGTCGCCGGCTGTTTTCTGAAGACCGTCCCCCATAAATTTAATACCGAACAAGAAGATTCCAAGACCACCTAAAAACGTAAAAATGATCGTCTGAATATCAATTTCCAATCATTCTCATCCCTTCAGTTATATAAATTAAAAATCCCCTTTTACTGACAAACCTTTTGTATTTTACTTTATTTTTTCGTTAATGTCATTTAGTTTTTGTAAAGATTTTATTAAGAATTGTAAAGAAATCTATATTATTTGTTTTTAGAATGTACGGACTAAGATAAAATGAGACAGGTGGAAAGAAAGGAGGACATCATGACGATCCTTCAAACATTTATTAAAAGTCTTTATTCGGTTGTCTATATCGGCCGTTTTCGTTTCAAGGGAATCGGCAGAACAATCGGTTACATTTTTTTTCTCATGATAGCAGCAAGTATACCAGCTGCCATCACTCTTACTTTGTCCATAACAGGAGGAATTAATCAGCTGGAATCAGCCCTCACTCACGACAGTATGCCGGATTTCACCATCAGCGGCGGAGACATTCAGGCCGGTGATTCTTCTTTTGTTGACATAACGGATGATCACAGCAGGCGTATCGTATTTGATCCCGGCGGCACTCTCTCCCAAAGCGAAGTGACGCATATAAAAGAACAGGATAAGGTTACTGCTTTTTTGGAAAATGAGTTTGTCATTAACACCAGCATGGAACAGCGTTCTTTTGCCTATAGAATGGCCGAAGGGTTCACGATACCCAAAAAAGATATGACCTCATTGATCCAAGGGGCGGACGGGCTTCTCTTTTTGTTCATTCCGGTGACGATACTGTTAATGTATCTATTCAACACGGCACTTAAATTCATCGGCATCTGCTTTCTCTCGGTATACGGTCTTATTATCCGCAGACGGTCTCCTGTGCCGCTTCCCTACCGTCAGATCTGGATTATCTCCGCCTACGCCGTGACGATGCCGACGATTTTGTTGACCATCATTAACCTGCTTCCCGGCCGTTTTCCGGATTATCAGCAGAATATCCTTTATTGGTTCACCGCCTTTGTATGGCTGGCTGTCGTTTACAGCAGACTGCCCGTGCCTAAAAAAAAGAGACAGCAATGAGAAAACCTCTCATTCGCTGTCTTTTTCATATTCTTCCCGGCGGCGTACCAAAATTTTGGTACCGTCCACAGCCGCAACCGTGACCGCTTCATCTGCATCAAGCCATTGATCTCCACTTGTTGCACTATAATGCCTGCCTGCTACAATAATCGTTCCCGTCGGGCGGAACGGCGTTAACGTTTTAGCCGGTTTTCCTTCCAGCTCTTTATAGGAATCGTTCATCGAATTGTATCCCTGTTCACTTCCAAGCTGGTCTTTCAGCGTGATTTTCGACCACAGGTTACGGCTGGAGAACACTTTCAAAAACAGTCCTGAAGAGAACAACCCGGCAATATAACCAAACACGACCAAAATGCCATATGTTATAGACGGAGTCGGTACAGCAAGGCCGAGTCCCATGAGCAGAGCCCCAAACAGGGCAATAGTGCCGTCACTGATTACTTTCCCGTCCAGAATAATTAATGCTACACCGAGAAGATAAAGGATGATAATCCACATGCTGCCCCCGCCGTCAATATGAAAGGTGAAAAACAAACTCATAAATGCGACGCCGAGGATGGCGAATAACCCTTTGGCTTTAACGAGCATTTCCCCCATCAAGAAAAGAGTTCCTAAAAAAACGACAAGAAACCCTATACTGGGTAACTGCATCCAATCCATATTCATCAGCTCCTTTTTTGAGCAAAAAGTCCAAACTGCGGAATCGCTTGATGTCTATTATACGTTTCATCAGTTAAACCGTTTCAATTCCATTCTACCTTTTTCTGCCGTATTTTTCACTCATAAAGTAAAAGTTCAATGATAAAAAAGAGTCTGAGACAAAACTTCTATAAGATAGAAAAATACCGAACGATTTCAAAAAATCGTTCGGTATTTTTCGTTGCTGAGACAAGCCGCTACGCCAAAATGCTTTGCTTTTACTCCAGAGCACAAGGGCGGNNATCCTGCGGGGTCCCCGTGACTCGTGCTGTTCTGAGCAGGAGTCAAAGCATTTTGGCTCCGCTGCTATACAGCTTTTGATTAGTGACCCGGAACATTCGTGTTATCTGCCGCATCATGTGCTTTTGTCCCAAACTCATCACGTTGGATGTCAGGATGCGTTTTCTTCATTTCCTCCGAACCACCCGCTCAGCGAGTCGATCAATTGGTTGATGAAGTCAAGAAAACTTGAGATGAAAGACTGCGTGTCTTCGCGGTTCAAGAATTCATCAAGATTATTTCGGATATCCGATATCTGACTCTGAACCTGATCCCAGTCAATATTGAGATTCTGCATGCGCTCAAACAAAGAGACGAGACCGTTCATTTCTTCTTCTGTCAATGATACTCCCAAGTCACCTGCCACCTGTTCAATTAGATTGCGCAGATCTTCTTCGGTTTCAATATTTTGATTGCTGATTTCTTCTTTAATCCGTGTAATAAGCTCCGTGGCCTCTTCGGTTCCAATGCTTTCCCCGAGTTCCGAGGTTTTAACCATCTCTTCGTTAGCTACCTGTTTTTGCTCTTCGGAAATATTGGTTCCGGTCTGCGTTTCATACGCCTTAATCAACCCGGTTAATCCCGCGGTTCCGGATACAGCAGTCGGTGCTGTAACATATACCTCTGCGTCTTCCACTCCTGCGGTAACAAGGGCATTGGCGTACATTCCTTCGCTCACCTTGGTGATGTTATTTGTCTCTACACTTATTCCATCCCCTTCCGAAGCGATGGTTATTTTCGAAGATGAAAGGGCATTGCTTCCGATTTCGTCTCCGAGATATTCTCCCAGGTATTCGTATTCTTCTTCATTGGATACCGTAATGATTTCCGCACTGTCATCAACCTGCATTTCCTCCAGAAGCGAATTGCGCTGCTGCTCGCTTAAATCCTCTCCGAGAGTAACGATAACATCCCCTTCGGCAGCTGAAACAGACATTGGTGTTAGTACCAGCATAAGTGCTGCCAAAGCTGACACGATTCGTATGTTCACCCTTTTCATATACCATTCTCCTTTATTATTTGGATAGATTGTTCACTATCGTTCTGAACGGAATTTCTTATGCATATCATTACACTAAATCATTTTATCGTCTACCCGGAGGAGCATAATCATGAAAAAAACATTGTTCTTTATTCTTTTTATTTTACTCTCCGTTTCTGTTTATTATGATTTAACAGAAGGCACTCTGACAGGTTCCGGGAAGGACAAGCCTGCACCTTCAGATAATATAGACGACGGACATGCTGTAGAAGTTACAGTCGAATCCGGGCAGACCTTACTTTCCATCACAAAAAAACTGCACGATGGAGTGCTTCCCGCTTCTGTCGACATAATAACCCGTGATTTCAAACAATTAAATGACGGCATTTCCCCGGATCGTATGCAGGTGAACAGGCCCTATGAATTCCCCCTTTACAGCCGGAAGCAGGAATGAGCTTACTTGAACCCCTTTGCTTGCCAAATCGCTCAAAACGCTGATAGAATGAATATTGATCCTGATTAAAATGAATGATGGAAGACCGATACTCAAAATGACATATACTTTAGGAAAAAGGGGCGAATGGATTCATGAGCCAAATCACCCATCGCACAGAAACAAGACAGGTCAAAGTCGGAAACCTCGTAATCGGGGGAAACGACCAGGTAGTAGTACAAAGCATGACAACAACAAAAACGGATGACGTTGAAGCAACTGTAAATGAAATTCACCGCCTCGAAGAAGCGGGCTGCCAGATTGTCCGTGTCGCCTGCCCTGATATTCCGGCAGCAGAAGCTATACCGGAAATCAAAAAGCAGATCAACATCCCTCTCGTTGTGGACATTCACTTCGATTACCGCATGGCACTGATGGCCATTGAAGGCGGCGCCGACAAAATACGGATTAATCCGGGGAACATCGGCACCCGTGAAAAAGTAGAAGAAGTTGTCAAAGCAGCAAAAGCCAAACAGATACCGATCCGAATCGGCGTGAATGCCGGTTCCCTTGAACGCCATATCCTGGAGAAATACGGATATCCGACAGCAGACGGCATGGTGGAAAGCGCCCTTCATCATATCAAAATCCTCGAAGAACTGGATTTTCATGACATTGTCGTTTCCATGAAGGCGTCCGATGTTCATTTGGCTATTGAAGCTTACGAAAAAGCAGCTCAGGCGTTTTCCTATCCGCTTCACCTCGGCATCACCGAATCAGGCACACAGTTTGCCGGTTCTGTTAAGAGTTCAGCCGGTCTCGGGGCCATCCTGAGTAAAGGTATCGGCAGTACGCTTCGTATTTCGCTTAGTGCCGACCCTGTCGAAGAAGTAAAAGTAGGCCGGGAACTTCTAAAAACATTCGGGCTGGCTTCAAACGCTGCAACACTGATTTCGTGCCCGACTTGCGGACGTATCGAAATTGACTTGATCAGTATCGCAAACGATGTGGAAGAATACATTTCCACCATCAAAGCGCCTGTGAAAGTTGCCGTACTGGGCTGTGCAGTAAACGGTCCCGGAGAAGCCCGGGAAGCTGATATAGGTATCGCCGGTGCTAAAGGAGAAGGCCTCCTGTTCCGCCACGGCGAAATCATCCGTAAGGTCCCTGAGGAAACCATGGTGGACGAATTGAAAAAAGAAGTCGATAAAATTGCTGAAGAGCATTATGCGGCCCAGGAAACACAAGTATAACAAGCATGCAGCACCATATTAAAAAGCTGTTCCGATGCATGCATCGGAACAGCTTTTTTGTGTTTATAAGCACCAGAGGCACCTGTCGTTAAAACAATGGAGCAAACAATACCGTCACGGCGATGGAAAAAGCACCGAGACCGGCAGCCCACCATCCTAAAGCTGCCGCCTCTCTTCTGACAGCAAAGATGCCGAGTATGATTCCGGCGCCGCCGGTGAAAACCGGGAGGAAAAACAAAGAACAGATACTCAGGATAAGGGCTGTCACGCCCAGACCCTTCCCAATCGAATGATCCGTAATATCGGCTTCCATCGTTTCGTACTGTTCCTGTTCTTCCCGTTCTGTACCGCTCAGATTGGACCGGCTTCCAATACCCGGGGAAGCTACTTCAGAAGCTGTTTCCATTGTATAATCGTCCTCAGCGATTTCTACATCATCAGGACCCTTTTCTCTTTCCTGTGCTGCCATCGTCTGAGTGTCCTGCTGGCTCGGGCGACCTTCGTCCATGCTGCTGCCCCTCCCTGCTCTTCATAATCAGCTCTTTTCGAACAAATGAAAAGAAAGAGCAATCTTAGTATGCCCGGACAATCAGCCGGCACTCTGCCAAAATCCAGCATTACACCTTAGCTCCTGCACTGCAGGAAGAGCAGTAACCATACACTTCAAATTTATTTTTGCATGAATCAAACGTGGTTTGGAGAATCTAATTAAAGGTTAAAAAGGCTGGTTCTCAAGGTTTTCATGATTTTTTGGGAGTGTATCGATTCTTCTTATGGTGGCTCATGGCGTGGTCGTTCATGTGGTCAAAGAAACATCGAATTTCTTCCATTGTAATTAATCAGCAAACCACCGGGTCAATTCCCTGATGTTATCGCCGCTGCCAAGTATGCGATATCCGACCAGTATAAGCCGCGTGGCCTGTTCGATTCCGTGGCAGTATGTAATGTGCCCGGCTGGCGCAATGAGTGCAAAGTACATGCTATCCCTCCTGTTGCTATTGTAGCATAATGCGGTATACTAAGGAGGGGAAGCGTACATGGGTAAGATAGCAGGCCGTCCAGATGGGCGGTCTGTATTTTTATGTAGGAGCAGGGATGCCCTGCCCCGTTACGTACAGCCCTCACACTCGAAAAAACTCTCATCTTCTGTGATGGTGCGATCGAGCGTGATGCCCTGTACGTCCTCCGGCTCCGTGAATTCGATGTCTGCAATCGCCTCGCGGATACGAGCGTCGGCATCTTCCTGACTGGATGCTGGAATGCCATACCTGCTGCGCTCTCCGGTGGATAGGATGTGGTAAGAATAAATGTAGCTATTCATATGCTCACATCCTTCTGCTGCTTCGATTCATAGTCCCCTTCACCCTCACTCGGCTGTTCTTCCTTTTTATCGGGATTCATAAATGCGGCAGCCAAACCGGTAGCGGCAATAATGATCGTCTCGACTCCCTCTTTCACCGTGGTCTGATCGGCTCCGAAAAAGCTAAATGCCAATGCACCTACAATCAACCCGATAGGTGCGGCCAACTTCTTAATATCTTTACGCTTCATTTTCATCATCCTCTCCAGAATATCGTTTCATCACCGTAGCCATCTGTTCTCTCGTGATTGGTTCCTGCGGCTTTTCGCCGTTCAGGAGGCCTTGTTCCTGTGCCCACGTCCATGCTTCCTCATGTGAGTCATGCGGTACGTTTTCTGTACTGCCTGACGTCTCTGATTCACTGTCCAGCACGTCTGCCAATTTAGCCAGCGTCTTTTCCCCAGCCTTGCCGTCAACCGTCAGTCCGTGTCGCGCCTGAAATGCTTTGACGGCATCTTCTGTCTCGGATCCGTAATCACCATCAGCGCCATAGCGCGGCAGCTGTTCGCCAGCGGCCATCAAATCCCGTTGGAGCTTTCTCACGTCATCGCCCTGGTCGCCATTGGTGAGCAGATCTGCAGAAGATGATTTGTCGCCGCCGAGTGACTGGCCAGACCGGAGCGCCCGGCGTACCTTCTCCATGTCGATTCCTGGACAGCTAGTGGCTGTATCCGGCATCTCGTTGTGACCTCTAATGTCGCTGATATCAAGATCAAAACGTTCCATTGCATAGCGGGCACGCTCATCCCATGCTTTCTCCTGGGCGTCCGTGAAAGAACCATTCCCGACCAGGCAGATGTGGTACGTGTAGCTGTTGTTACCGCCCACGCCATTGGTGACCATCGTCGGCCGGTAGCAGACCTGCACGGTGCCGTCTCGGAGTATGACTTCGTGGTATCCTCCGGTCTGCCATGACGGGGTGAACTTGCTCCAAGTATTCTTCCAAAACGTAAAAAAATCACCGCCCGGAGACGCTGAATGGTGTCGGACTATTCTTTTGATGGCTGATACGCTGCGGCGGCCGGACCGTTTCGGTGTCTGCTCTCTCAAGTCTTGTACGGTTGCCATGTTATCTCTCCTTTAGTTATGGAATCAGAAATTGTAGAAAGAGCGCCGCAAAAGCTATGATAGATGCCACCCACGCCGGGAGATTGCGGAGCCAATTCTCACGCTCTTTAATGACACGCTGCACCTCATGCCTGGACGCTTTCTCGTCCACTTTCGTTTTCAGGTCTGAAATGTCTTTCTCATTTCCTGCGGCTTTGTACTGCACTTCTTGGGCAACCTTGGCTGTTTCTTCCACAGTTTCTTTCATGTTTGTAATCTGATCGACCTTGCCATTGAGTTCCGCTAGTGAGACTTTCACCTCCGTGAGCATGTTCAGAAATTCTTTCATTTCCTCCATCTCCTTCTGTTTCTGCATTTCATCCAAGGTTAGCCCCCTTCCTATCTCTCTACATAAAAATAAGCCTACTCGCTGGAGTACGCTTCACTAATGAGATATTTATATTGTTCGTTTGGCGTTTTGCCTTTTAAGTTACTGTCATGAGCCGCCTCTGCAATCAACTCACTGCATATCATCTGACTTGGGTTGTTCCAAGGCTTGTCGCCATACCGGATTCCGTACCACAAGAATTTCAGCACATCATAACGCTTCTCAATATGCTTTATCGCCGTGTCGGCATTTCCCATAACCTTTACAACCTCGTAATCTTTTAGGTCAAAGTGTCGTATCTGTACGCCTTTCGGAAACCGAGAATCTAAGATATGATAGTCGTCTATTTTGATAGCGTTGTGACTCCATTTACCACCGGTGAATCGTTGAATTAAACGTGACAACAAGGAAGTGTTTCGAGAGAAAATAACTTCCATTACCATTCCACCGCCTCTACTTCTTCCTTTGTTTCACACACTCTCACTTGATCGCGTAATTGCTTATTTTTGAAGATGCTGTCGTTTTTGTGCTGAAAGGCTTCCTTATAAATGGTTAGCCATTCATCCCTTGTGTGCGTGACATTACTGTCGTCTATGGTCATCCAATCAACTTCTTCTATCGTTCCGTCATCGTCTAACTCACTTTTTTGTCCTTGCATGTTTAGCTGGTCTTCAATCGTTAGACGGTATCCGTTTCCATTTGAAGCTACAAAGTTATAGACGATTGATTCTTTACATTTTGAAGATAGTTCTTTTATTTTACGATTTTTAACCGGTTTGATTGGTTTTTCGGTTGGTTTAATATCAATTATTTCGTCATTTTCTAAAATTAAATCCATGTACGGAGCATGTTCTTTTATTTTCTGTATCAAATCTTGATTTTCTTGATTCGTTTCATCTATAATATAATTCCCTTCATTATACCAATCTGAATCAGGAAAAGCTGAATTAAGTTCAAAACTTTTGTTGCTTTTAATTATCATTGATTAAATCACCTCCTTCTTTTACGCTATCGCACAATAATAATAAACATCACCGTTGTTATTAGCATCTATATTTTCTGAGTAGACATCAAACCCGTTAGATGTAAGGTTGATGTTATTCCCGTAAGCATGCCCTCCGGAAGCCTCGTGAACAAGAAACTCTCCTGCTCCATCAATCGCAACCCAACCCCAAGCGATACTAGTGTTTACAATATACAAGAACTTTGGACGGAATCCTACCACTATTGACCGACCGGCACTGCCGTCCCCTGTATAACTTCCTATAACAGGAATTCTTTGTTCAGCTTCGTATTGTGCTTCTTCAATTCCTTGTCCAAATTTGTTTAACTCCTCCGCACTAATCGCAGGAGGGCCTTGATTCTGAAATGTTGTTTTCGTATAAGCCATTTTATAACCTCCCTACTGTATCTGTTCTGACGATATTAATGCTTTCCAGTTCGTCCTTGTTGCGGTCATAGAACACTCTAGCCACCATAATACCTGTATCAGACGAGCTTGTTGCGTCACTCCCTGCAAATATCCCAATCTCTTTAATATGGAAATTGGCTTCTGCGCTGTTGATGTTTACCGTGCGCTTGATTTCTCCCGTTCCGGTTGTCTCAATTTTCGTAAACTCTTTGCGGAATTGCTCGTCACCGAGTTTCGTATTGCTTTCTTCCAAAGTGAGTGTACTTCCACCGTCAGCGCCTAGAGCAATATATTTGATTTCTAAATTACTTATATCACCGAGGCTGGCATCCCGTAATGTATTCAGCCATGCGTCCGTGATAAGGTTCGGGAATCGTTCAACTTCCATTTTGTCGCCTCGCATGATTTGCACTTCAAATGTTCCTTTCCAGCCTGAATCCATAACATCACCTCACTAACATGGATAAAAGTCGTTCGCTGGATACAATGACGTGCTAGGGAATCGACAAGCATAATAAGTGTATCCTATATCCTCGCCCCATCCGCACTTTTCGCTCATGGTCGCCAATCGGACTAACACTTCATTTTCACGTATCACAAACGTCTTATTCTGCTGGGCTAAGTCTTTAAAGAATTTCTCCCAACCTCCGACGTCTTCACCATCCACGCATTCCACGTCATAGGCAATAAATTCATCTGACTTTGACGTCACATTGACTTTGGTGATTAAAAAATCCCCGTCCAAATCCTCAATGGGGAGATGAATAGGGATGATTTGACCAGCTTTCAGTCCGCGCTCAAACGTTCGGAATCGCACTTTTGTATTAATACGTGCAAATTTTCTAAGTTTCCCTTGTGCGAAATCGAGAGCAAGGTCGGAGTCGTCAATGTTGTTGTTTTCCTCCACGCTCTCGTAGATGCCTGTTCCGCCCTGCTTCTCCTTCATATCGCTAATCGCTTCGGCATCCTCTGCTACTACGATGATAGGATAGTACCCCACATAGTCCACCGTGAGCGTGTCGCTGGATGACAAAGGTGTGTTGTCTTTTTCCTGTACGACTTTGTCTTTGTTTTTGTTCCAGTACCAGGGCTTGCCTTCTTCCACATCTTTGATGCCTACCTCTTTTTCTACACCGTTTACTTTGATGGTAGGTTCCAGCGCCAATTCATACCCGACTGTAAAAGTCTGTGTTTCGCCATCTCCTTTAAATTGCTCCGTTTGGAGGTCGGTTTGATCCTGCCCCGCTCGCAGATACTGCCGGTTTCGGTAGGATTTCAAGTCTGTTTCAATTTCCAGCCCCTGATACGGCGTTTCTTCGTCCACGCTCCACGGTGCTTTCATGTTGTCACGGGAGACAAAGTACAGTTCTTTGTTCGGCGTCACCCACCAATTGGCGCCTAAAAGGTCGCCGAGGTCATCGAAGGAATTCATCACTGACACATAGTTGAACACCGCCTTTTGGACAGTGTTGTCATACGGGATGTCAATTTCTCCGATGGTGATACCCTCATCTGCCAAATATCGGGTATGGATATCCTGCACAATGTCACTACCGAGCCACTCCACATACGTTTCAGCGACTGTCCGCCGGTCGAGATTGGCGTTTTGATCGAGCAATTGACAGGTGATTTCTGCCGTTACACCATGCAACGCCGGACGGCGGCGTGGACGGGAGATGTAACCGGAGTAGACAAGGGCCTCATCCTCGTCATAGACGGCTATCAATTCCCCGCCCCGTACCGTGAAATTCTCGTCGTTGCGGATGAAGGTGATACTTCCACCCGGACGGCTGTTGATTTCATCCGGCAACCGGAGAGAACCGGTGCGATAATTTTCTACGGTTGTTCCGTTTAATTCTACTCTCATTATCTCACCCCGGTTCTGACTGCGATTTCATCCCCGACCGCTGGTGCTACACCGCGTCCGATGACTTCACTATCCAGCATGACGGTGACATGCTGCTTGCGTTCGTCTGACGCCGAAAATTCTCCGATGGATGTGCTCGGCTGAACAGAACCTACACTCGGCATCTGCATCTGCGGCATGGCGGCTGTCGCCATATCCTGCGATGTGCGTTTGATACCGGCAAGGGATTTGTCCATACCTTTCGCCAGTCCCTGCCCGGTGTATTCGCCGATTTTCATGGTCACACGAGACGGGGAGCGTACTTCCAGCGCACTGCTGATTTCGCGACTGACGGCCTGCGCCATCGAGCGCGCTTTCCGCATGAGACGCCCTTCCATGGAGTCCATGCCGTTCATGAGACCTTGAATGGAATCCGCGCCGATTTGTTTGAGTGATGACAGTTCTTCAGAGGTTCCGTTGGTTACGTCCTGAACCTTCTTCACCCACTCTTTACGGAGCTGTTCCAGTTGCTCTTTGCTTCGTGTGCGAAGCTGATTGATTTTCTGCTGCGTATCTTTGCGCATGCCTTCCAGTTCTTTTTCCGCCTGCACACGAGCCAGACGAGACTTCTCCTGCCACAAGTTTTGGTATTTTGTTAGTTGCTTATCGGACATTTTGTTCAGGGCGGCAATTTCTTTCTGTGCTGACGGCCCCATTTCTTGCAATTCTGCGATCAGACTTTCATCCAACCCGCGTTGAGACAATTGCTCAAGATCTTTTGACCATTGCTTGAAGCCCTGCACCTGTCCGCGCAGATTCTTCATGAGATCGGAGCCGGAACCTTCAAAGTTGCTCGTCATCTCGTCAAACAACCCTGTCGTGGAATACAGCGCATCCGCTCTGTCCTGTACGGCTTTCTTGTATTCCTGCGTGAGCTTTTTCTGTTCGTCTTTCAGTTCCTGATTGACTTCCTTCGTCTTTTTCAGGTACTCATCGTTGATTGATGTCAGCCGGTCGTTGATGGTCTGCAGGGTATTCGTTTTCCTGTCCTGTATCTGCTGGTATTTATCGGAATGCTCCGCATACTTGGTGCTTAACTGATTCAACATCTGCACTTCATCGGCAAGCGATATTTCGCCCGCCTTTTTCTTCCGGTCGAGATAGTTCATCTCAGACTGCAGCATCTGCTTGTCTACTTTACGCTTGGCGTCCCGTAGCGCAAGGTGTGCTTCTCGTTTGCGGTCGGTGCCATCTTCAAAGGCGTCGGTGGCTTGTTTCCATATCGCCACTTCATCTTTGACGGACAGTTGTTCCAAACTCTGTTTGTTCGAGATAAAGGACTTCACATCGCTCAACCGCTGGTCAAGGATGCCCTCGATTTCTTTCTGCACGTCCTGTTGCCCGGTGCTGTCGTCCTGCCGCGCTTCTTTCTTGACCTGCTGGATCTCGTCTTGCGTGCGCTGATTGATTTTCACCAGTTCGTCGCCGAATTCCCGGACGGATCGCTCATTGCTTGCCAGTCCCCCGGACATATCCGGAATGGCTTTCTCTCCCATCTCGTCCGCGGCTTTCTCGACGGCTTTTTCCTCGGACTGCATGCCTTTCCGCAGGCCAAGAGGAATCCACCGCCCGACCTGTTTCGCGATGACACGGGACGGGGAGGCAATGCCGAGTTTGCTTTTCAACCAGCCCGGTATCTTGTCGGCCAGACCGGATACGGCTGATTTGACCGAGCCAAGAGCATTATTAATTCCTTGTACTAAACCGTCTATGATGTTCTTGCCAATGTCTATCAAGCTGATTCCTTGCAGGAAGGACTTGGCCTCATTCCACTTGTCCTCAATCCACTGCCGCACTTCGCTCATTTTGGTGCGGACAGCATTAACGACCCTGCGGAACCTATCTTTGATAATATTCCATATCTTCGTTACGTTCCCGCGAACATACGCTTTAATCGTCTGCCATACGGACTGCACCGTACTTTTCGCTTGTTCCAGGTTATCTTGTATGCTCGTTTTAATCTGATTGAATTTCATTTTGACCTGGTTCCAAATCCGTATCAGTCGCATTTCAATACGTGATTTAATCGACTGCCACACGGACTGCACAACATCGCGAGCCGCTTTCAATTTTTCCTGAATGCTGTCTTTGATGCTCGTAAATGTCTCTTTGACGTTATCCCACAGTTGACTCAGCATATCGCCGAAAAACTTCTTGATTGCGCTCCATATGGTTGATATGGCCTTTCGGGCGTTCTCCATCTGCGACTTTATAGCGTCTTTCATGCCCTCGAAGTCGCCTTTGACCAATGCTTTCACAAAGTCAATGGCATTCTGGAACGTCTCTTTGATGTAGCGCCATACCTCTTTGATAATCTTTTCCGCCATGTTCAGGTATTTCTTGATGTTCTGGTAGACGCCCGGAAACCGGTCTTTAACCCAGCTTACAACTTTATTAACGGCATTGGACACCGCTGTCGATACAGCCGTCCATGCTTTCTTCGTCCACTTTTTGACCTTATCCCAGTTCGCTATAATAAGCGCCACAAGTGCAATAACCGCCGTGGTAATCCAACCTATCGGCCCCATGGCAATCACCCACTGCGCCGCCATGCGTGCCGCCCATACAGTGGCACGCGCCGCCATCTTGGCAAAGTTCTTGATAAGGGTTGCGGCCATGATAGGGATTCGCTTCATAAACGCCCCTATCTGTTTGCCGACCACTTTTAGCCCGGCGACAAGCTGTGTTCGGAATGGGATGAACTTCGTGAGCATCTTACCGAACGCGCCCCCGAACAACGCCCGGACTGCAACGATGATAGGCGTCAAGGCTTTGATAGCCCCCGTCAAACTGATAGCGCCTGCCACGATTTTCCCGATCATAGGGTTAGACTCCATCATGCTGTTGAGCCATTTCAGGAAACCGTTCGCCATATCAAGAAGTTGAGAACCGAGGGGTGCCATGGCTTTCCCCATCTCCACGAGGAAATTTCCGATATTGCCGATGAGGTCAATGACTTTCGGCCCGTTCGTCCTGATGTAGTCAGCAAACTGCTGGAATTGCTTGTTGCCCGAGAGCGACTGCCCCCATTCCTTGAATCGCTTGGTCATCTTCTGCAATCCGGAAAGCATATCGCCCGTCATCGGAGCAAAGGCGCTGAACATGCCCACAAGCCCTTGTGTGACGTTGCCGACGATGGACACGAGTTTCGGCCCGTTTGTCTGCACGTAATCAATGAAACGCTGGAATTTTTGGGATTCCCCGAGGCTGGCTGTCCACTCCGCAAAGCGCTGTGTCATGCTGCCAAGCCCTTTTTCCATGGACTTTGCCACAGGGTCAAACGCACGTAGGAGGTTCACCACGCCGCGGACTGCATTCCCGGCGATTTTCGCCCAGTTCCTGAACGCTTCCGGCGCGCGGTCGTTGAACCAACGGAATGCCGCCCTGACATCCGAAGCGTTCTTCACGGTGTTTTGAAACGTGGACATGAGGTCACGGAATACTTGGACAATGTTCTGTATGCCTGGTGTCAGCCTTGTGAGTGCCAGTTGTGCTACTTCCAGTCCTGTCGTCAGTCCGGCAAACAAATCCGGTCGAACCGACTCCTGCAGCTGGCTGAATTGGTTCTTGAGGTTGAATACCTGCTGCAATACAGACTGCATCGGCCCGGCGTAACTGGACAGCACACGATTCCCTTCCATGATAGCTTTATGCGCCTCTGTAATACGGGCAACCGCTGGTGTCAGCACCGTCAAAAGACCGGCAAATCCAGCACCGGCCATACCAGCCGAACTTCCCAGTCCAGCCAAACCACCAGATACCACGCCGAGGGAAACACCCATCGCGCCAAGCGCCCCAGTTGCCGAGGCTATAACTGGCACCAATGCCGGGAAGAAGGTAAGAAGGCCGCCGCTTATCATGTTGGCGGTGACTTCATTAAAACTGCGTATGACGTTGGCCAGTCGTGACATCGCCCCGTGGAACCGATTGACGCGCGCTTCGACTTCGACTGTGATTGTCTTAGGGAAAGCCTTTGCCGTGGCATAGGCCGCCGCCATCTTCTTCTGAAAGGACGATGTATCGGCGTCCACTTTCTTGCTGGCCCCCATCGCCGTTTGTTTGGTGATGGCATTGACCTCTTTCATCTTGCGCTTGAATTCGCCAATCCTTGCCCCGACCGCTGCCTGCAATCGTTCGTTCATCTAACTCCCTCCCTTCTTCCTGAAATCCGGCTGGAATCCTTGGAATGTCCGGTTCAACGCGATCATGCGCTTGATTTCTTCTTCCTCTTCTTTGATGCCGGTTTCCAGCCGACGCCGTGCTTTCTTGGCATCGAATATTTGATGGAGACGCGGCCTCTTGGCGCGGTGTGCGCCCTCTCGTGCAAGCGCCGACTGCGCCATAAAGTCATACCGGTCAATCTCTTTATGCTGGACGCCCTTCATCATCATTTCGTACTCCCACGGCGACCACGAAAAAATCAAGTCCGTGTCAAAGACGGCCATATGCCGCGCCGCCGATTGAATGATATCGCCGTAGCCTACGCCGTCAGTTCCGCCCGTCTCTCCCGCATCATTTTCGCCATTTCCTCGTGTTCCTCCCGCTTCTGTTTCTGCTCGTCCGTCTCGTCCTTCGCCGCTTCCGTCGGTTTCATAAATTCGTGCCAGATAGACGTCACTTGCTTCTTGTAAAACCCCGACCAGTCCAGCGCCTGAAAGGCTTCACGAAACAGCGCGTCGGTGTCTCCGTCCTGTTCAATGCGTTCTTCCAGCGCTTCTTCGATTGCCTCTTTGGACGGCTTATCCTTCTTCAAGTGAGCCAGCGCGCAGTCCCAAAAGTTGAGGATGGAGCTGTTATCGTACTGCAGCAGGCCGAGGTAAATGCTCATGAATCCGTTCATCTCGTCCTCGTTGGAGGCGTATTTTTCATTAGCTACGCGGTCAAATTTGAAGGTCACTTTCGCTTCGTACTCTTTATCACCGATTGTTAGAAATGCCATTTTTATTCCTCCTATAATGTAAGTAAAAGAGGGTCAGCCGTAGCTAACCCCCTGCTGGTTTATGCGGATGTTGTCGGTTCCTCGAACGAGCCGCCGCCGGAATCATCTGTCGCGCCGGATGGCAGGGATGTCAGTTCACCTTCATGGGACTGTCCGTCTACCTGCAGTGTGGCTGTGACCTCTTGGAAAGAGTCGGTCGGGTTCGTCTTCTCCGCCGATTCCACAATGCATGTCGCAAAGGTAGCGTCGTAGGCGTCTGTGCTGTTGGCTACGCGGTCAACTTCCCATACTTTGATTTTGGCCTTGTTCTTGATAGCGTCCAGCACAGCCTTCTGGCCGGGATCGCCTTTTTCGCCGTAGGCCGTCATCTCAAAGGATTCCGAGTTCTGCCCGTAAGCCACGATGCGGCCCATTTTTGTTTGCTCGTCAATAATTTCGTTCTCAATGGCGTAGCTGTTTTCTGTGAGGTTAGCCACCACCATGGATCCGTCTGTTGCATCTACCGGTTGCACCAGTAGGATTGTATTTTTACCCTCTTTCATGAGTTAGCCTCCTTAATATTGAATAGCCGCTACAGTGACGCTGGATACACTGCTGTAGGACACGCTCACAAGGTATCCGTCATCGTTGAAGCGATTCTGGTCAAAGTTGCCTATCTGCCGTTCTTCCCCGGCTGGAATAGAAACCTCAACGTCGTGATTTTCGCCGTACTCGCACGGATTGGATGCCACGGTGACTGTGACCTCGGACGATCCGTCGTTTTTGACATGCAGGATGGTTTTGCCGTAGTTCTTGAATGTATCGCCGCCGGATGCCGCTGCTGTGAACGACGGTGAAATCCCGGAAAGGCTCAGTTTCTGCACGCTCAGTTGCGCCATGTTATCCCTCCTATTGTGTGACATACAGACGGACACGAAGGATACCGTGCCGCGTCTGCCCGTCGACGTCTGTTATCACGCGCAGGGCGTTGCCGCTGTCGCGCTTAAAATCCTGCACAAAAAAACCACCCCCGATTTGGAGTGGTTGCTCTGTAAATGCTTCATTCATGAGATTGAGTATTTCCATCGCTTCTTTTTTACCGTTGTACTGGCTCCAACAGTGCAGCACCCATACGATGTTCTCCCCGTTGGTGACCTTGTTGTCGAAAGGGCTGACCGTCGGCTCTCCGATTGTTACATAAGGGTACTCCGGGCTTTCTGGAGCCGTGTCATAGACACCGACGACTTTATCCATCAGAGGTTGGTGCGCTGTCAGAGCGCTGTAAAAGGCTGTCTGTACTTCCCAGAGTGCGGTTTTCATCTATCACACTCCTAACTGGTTCATTTCTCGTTCAAAGTGATCGCGTCCGGATTCTATGGCTGGCTCCCAGAAGTTCTGCGCCGGCATTCCCTCCGTGGTCACAAAGCGCCCCAGCGCTTCGCTGTAGTACGTCCACGGTGTTTTGCGCCCGTTCCCCTCCTGAGCGTAGATGCCCGTGCCATAGTTGACGTATCAATTGTTATCGCAAAGGCTTTTTATCCCTTGCTTCTTCATGTCACCATGAAGTTCGGCGTACATTTTCAACCCATAAAAAAGACAACCTCTATGGGTTGCCGGACACTCTTGGAGATATTATATTTATTCAATCTCTACGCTCTACGGTGCTTGCTAGCCTTTCGTAATCCAGCAAGTTACCTCGGGGTCGTCTTGACTGGTTCAAAGAGTTCAGGCGGTTCCATTCCACTCCTGTGGTACCTAGAGTACAATGTCCCTCTGTTTATACCTAACTTATCCGCCCATTGGGATAGGTTTAATGTCTCGCCTTCCCATTCAATCCATATCGTTGTACTTCTGTTTATTGCCTGTTCATTAACCTTAATCCATTTACAGTTATCAGGTGTGTAATTCTCGTCTATATCAATTCGCTCTAACGACAACCCTTTTCTATATCCGTTGTCATAAGCCCATTCGCGAAATGCGTAGAAATCGTTTCTCCATTCTTCACAAACTTCAATTCCGCGACCGCCGTATCGGTTATACCGCTTATTATTAGGGTTGTAACAACGCCCTTTCATCGCCGACCAACGATTGTGTAATTCAGTATAGCTGCCTTTGTGCTTGTGGTTTTTGACTACTCTCTTTGCCGACTTTTCGTCTCTCAAACACCCACACGACCGCGTTTGAAATTGCAGAGTGTCGCTCCTTAAAGTTACTTCGTTCCCGCAATCACAAATGCAATCCCAGTACGTTTTTCTTCCTACTTTCTTTTCCGACAGCTGAACTGCAGTCAGTCGACCGAATTTCTCACCTGATAAATCAACGATATTTTTCCCTTTGACAAATTGGCCGTCAGAATTACGATCAACGATAATATCATCTCCCTACTGATATTATAACCTGTACCGTAATTCTAATCAACCCTTTGATTTCAAGATTTCCCCCGATTTTGCCCGGTTTATTACCCTGCTGTTACCAACAGGGAGGACATACGTTTTATCCCGTATTCCGCGCCGACTGTAATCATGGCGGACAATCCGTCATTGTCATACTCCGGCTCAATGCTCCGTCTGAGGTTTCCTTCATCGACAGGAGCAAGGGCTTTGGCCTCGGACACAATGATTTCTGTCGTCTCAGCCACAATCCGTTTCACCTCGTCAATGATCTGCTGTTCAAAGCGTTCAATGGCTTTCTCGAATGTAATATCCCCTCGTTTGGTTATCATCGCATCTGACACCTCAGCATGTGGATTTCGTCAAGGCCGCCCTGATCGAGTGGCTTCGACTGTACATCCAATATATTTTCACCGTGCAGGACACGCATATCCGGCTTCACATCATTTCGAGCAGGATAGTACACCCGATGATCCACCGGCGTTTCCAACGCTTGATTCTGTGCGATTTGATTACTGCTGAGTGGCTGGACATGGGCTTCTGTCGTAAAGGCGTCTTCCCATGTGATTTCGCCTCCACCACCGCCTCCATCGCCTGTACGTGTCGGCTTCTGGAAAGTAATCGTATGCGGGAATTCCTCCGTCATTTAAAACTCACCTTCCTGTGCGGTGCGATATCGCGGCGGATGAAGTCGGGCATCTCGTTACTGTAGTTGTAGCTGACATCCCCCATCGTCCGCGATTCCAACCCGGCGCGGTTGTTCATGTCATGCTGGATCCACTTCACAAGCGTTTGCTCCAAGTCCGGCGGGAGTTTCTCGGTGCCGTCATCCTGTTCAAAGCGATTGTTGGCGTACTGCTTGACCTTTTCCTCGAACATGGGAATCACAGCGTCCAGGTAATCATCGTACTTGGTGGACGATATCATGAGCAGGGTTTTGGCTGTGGTTGTGTCCATGCGCGTCACCTACTCTTTTTGTTCTTTTTGAGACGCTTGTCTTTTCGTGTTCCTCTGCTGGGTTTTGCCACTAGCTTTCACCTCTTGCTTGTGTTTCACCCGTACAATTTCAGGCGATATCACAACATAGTCACCTGTGATTTCCTTTTCATCCAACTTCGTAAACTTTTCTGTTTTCGTATCGAACACATACTGCCGAGCGTGGAGGGTATCCCCCTCCGCACTCTCGACAATATAAGCATTCCCTTCCTGTTCCACAATGACGTTTTTCATACCATCACCCGTTCGTTACAAGTTTGATGACCGGAATGTTTTTGTCCTCGTATACCTTGTCAAAGTTCGTTCCATCCGACAGTTCAGCGTCCGTCGGAGAAACGCCAGCAAGAGAAGACTGCGTGAAGTGAGAGCCATACAGGTGATAAACCCGACGCTGACGATTGACAAGGTGTTCCCGTCCGCCGCCTGACAGTTCCTGACGCTCGGTTGCTGTTGGTACTTTCACGCTGCCGTCTGCTCGCCCGATGGAACCGGGGGCGAATAGGTAGGACGTGTATTTGTTACCGGATGTGCCGCCAGCTTCTACGGTGTGCGCGTCATCGACAATGATACGCTTTCCGAGGAATACCGGTACGACTGTGTTTTGATCGCCATACGGTTCAAATTCAATGAGGTTCAGCTTCTGCATCCGAGCGTACACCTTCGAGTGAACGGAGATAGCAGAAATCTTACTTGCGTTGTCACCGATGGTATTCTGGGTAGCGTCGATAATGGCGTCCGGGCCGATTTTGTTGTCCTCTGTCGCATTGTCGCCGTCCTCAATGGAAATATCATGGACGTGCGTGCTAAATGCTGACGCGCCGAAAATGCCGTTCAGTTGCAGGATAAGAATACGCTGCCACTCTTCTCTCCAATACTGCGTTACTTTGGACGCAATAGACATCATCGGGTCTTTGGATGCCAGTTCTGCCGCAAGGTCTTGACTTCCCCATGCATTAGCACGACCGATGACGATAGCCGTCTGTTTGCCGGAAGCAATATCGTTTACGGTGATGTCTGTACCGTCATAGTTCTGAGCGTTACCCGTCAGTGGCTTGTAAAACGGAACGCTCGTCACATTTCCGTCTGTAATCTGAATGCCTGGGTCTTGCCGGATGATACCGGAATCAATAAACGCAGCCGGTTCCGGGCTTAGTTCCTCCATGTACTCCTGAAAAATTTCCGGGTCGAATTCTACGCCTGAAAACGTTGTGTATGCCATTTAACATCTCTCCTTGTTATTTGTTCATATAGGCTTCTCGTGCCTTTTTGTAGCCTTCGGGGTCGTTCTCTTTCATCTCCATGCGTTCTTGGGTGGTCAACTCACTGAATTTCTTTTTCGGCGGTTCCCCGCCTCCGCTTTGATGCGGCGTTCTGCCTGTGACACCCGGAGGTTTTTCTTCACCGAACATATACGGATCACTTTCTTTTATCGCTTTCAACTGTTCGTCCAAGCCGATGAGTTTTTCCCCGTCAAGCGTGATCGTTTCCTCATTCAAAAGCGCCCTTACTGCTGTGGGATTCTTTGCTTCTTCATCTTTTAAGGCGATTTTTAAGGCAGATTCTTTCCTTTGCTTTTCGAGTTCATTCTTGTGCTGTTCTTTGGCATCCTCGTTTTCCTTCTGCAGATCTTGGATGGTCTGCTGCAGGCTCTCATTACCTTCCGCCTGTTTCTGCAGGTCAGTCAGTTGTTTGTCTCGGTCTTCAATTTGCTGGCCGAGGTCATCCACCTGCTGTTGGAGCTGATCGGCACTCTCCGCCTTCTCTTTGTACTCATTGACGGTCTTGCCATGCTCCGCCATGATCTTGTCCACTTGCTCGGATTCAAGTCCCATGTCTGTTAGAAAGTCTCGTTTCATCTATCAATCTCTCCTTACATTTTTGGTGACGTGGCTCTGCCTCCACGATAGGATAGTTATTTGACGCATAACTGCGGCATCAGCCTTTTAACGTCTTACTGAGGACATAAAAAAAGCGCCTAAAGAGACGCTGGCTAAACTTCTATGATTTTTAGGCTGGAACTGTTTCTGTCGCCTTTCAACGTGTCATCACTATTGCCCTGCGTGTCGCTTTTCTTTAATTTAAATGCTCTTGTTGAGGACGGTGTGATTAGCGCTGATAAAATGTTACCTGTGTTGTTCGCGTTGCCTGCATTAACTGCGTTTAAAGTGGCTTGTGCGCCTCCTTCCGAAGGTTCTTCTTCGGTATCGGCATAAACCAGATTTATCATCGTCCAGTCATCACCGAAATAAAAATGGAATTGTGCGGTGATAGAATACGTTTTTCCTGCTTCCAGCGTAAATTCTCCGGTGGATTCGTTGTAATCAATGTCGCCTGAAACTTTAGTGTTGAACACTAGCGTTTCACCGTTAGGTAAACTTTGATTGTTCCCTGTTCTACGTGCGTAAAGCGTCTGTTTTTTCGGCACAAACTCAACACCGTTTATGAACAAACTTCCATTCTCCACAGTAATCTGATCGAGAGAAGGTTTATTCGTATGTTCGTGACGTTGAGCTGCAGCTTCATCGATATCCGCCGGGCTGCTGGATGGCCCGTTTTGAATTTCAGACCAATCTAGATAATTAAAAACTAACTGGCCGTTAACTTCATCAACTTTCACGACTTTGCCGTCATGTCCGACATAGCTGCTTGGCGTGTCAGATAGTGCTATAAAATCATCAGCAAATTCAAACGGCCCCACGTAATCCCATGATCCTATATCAGAGGAATAGACATATAAGTTTCTGCCATCGTTCCGACTTTCATCTGCTAAAACAACAGCAGTGCTTCCGTTTTCCATCGTGGTTGTCGATGTTAAGTCCGCTTTCGTCTCAAACTTACCGAACCACTTCATTCCACCTGCTATACCGGTGATTGTATCGTTTATATTATCAATTTGATTTTGATAGTTGCCATCTGCACCGCTTAATAAGGTGTTTATATCAGCCACACCTATATTCAAGCCATCTAATGACTTAACAACCATCTTGCCGTTCACAATCACTACGGTTATGGAATCTAATTTTTCGTCAAGATAACCGGGGGTGCCATCGGTAGATGTCGCCTTCACCTGGTACTGATTTAATGCCGAAAATTCGTCATCCACTTGCTGTTTTTTGTAATACAGCTCATCATGATTGTGGTTCGTTGAACTATAGGAACTTGGTTTATTTTGCACATCATTCCAATCAACCGTTCCACCACTACCACTTCCAACATCAATAGTAACTGGAACGCCCGGTACGTTGTAGCCCATGTGTCACCCTCCTACTCGTACCTTGATACAATATACGTTGTAGCCCCTGAGACGGTCACAGTGTCGGACGGAGAACCGCCTACCCTGGACTGATACGTCTTACCTGCCGGGACTGTTATGTCAATGCCGTTGACCGTGAAAATCCCGTCGTTCGTATCGTCGGTGTTATAAATCTCAATGGATTCAATTTCCTCGGCAAATGTCAGCGTCCCTGAATTGGCGTCTGCCTCAGTCAGTTGTTCCTCCAACCTGTTGCCCGCTGCTTCCGTTCTCAACTTATCGCCGCTCATGACCTTTGCCGGGAAGCCATGATACATGTAGTCGTTCATGCTATCCCTCCTTCACGAAAGACTGCACTGCCTGCAAAGGATATTCCGGCGCTTCCTTGGCATATACCTTCACGCTCGTGTAATCCATCTCTGTGCCGCCCTCTATGTCATTCACAGGTGCCATGGCGAATTGTTGTTCATCCTCCATGATTTTTACGTGGGGCACCCACTCGCCGTTGTGTTCAATGTCGTATCTCATGTTATCCACTCGCTTTCTTCAATGAATCGTACCAGTCTTCATACGTTGTCCAGTTGACCACCTTGTTCGGCGGGTATATCTGCCGCTTGGCTTTATCCTGCGCCTGCTTTTCCGTCAGTCCTTCATTGTTCATCAGCTCGTCCATGCGATCCGCAAGCCGCTGCTGGTATTTCGCATCGGTGTAGTCTCTTGCTCTCCGGGAATCCGGCGTCTTGCCGTTCACCTTGTAGAAGATGTCACAGCGACAATTGATGTCCATAGAGGGGATGTTCCACCTTGAAGGCCCCGGCGCTTCCATGCCCCGATACTCAAAGTTGCCGTCCTCGTTCGCTTCCTGTCCGTCCAACTTTCGGTGCGCGGTACGTGTGCGTGTATCCAGTTCCGCCATCCACGTCTTTTCCAGATTGGCGTATTGCTGTGCCTGTTCTCCGCTTGCCAGCCGCCCGTTTGTCTGCGCTCGCCCAGATTCCGTCCGAGCCACACGCCGGGCTTTATTCCTGCTGAAACCGACTGCATCTTCAAGCCTCGTCGCCATCTGACTGTAGCTTTCTCCGGCCTGTATGCCCTGTCCGAGTTCCACGCGTATTTTCCGGATAATCTCGTTTCGGTGCTGGTTCATGAGCGACGACAGCGTAAGCTCTTTGATTGGATTCAGGATCGCTTGATTCACCGTCTCAGCCGCCGGTATCTGATAGCCCATATCCATCATGGCTGTCATTTCGTAGACGTAGCCGGAACGTAAATAATTCTGCAGGTACTGGGCTTTCATGAGCGCGTTGATTTCCTGATACAGCTTCGTATAGTCGCTGTGAAGCTGTTCTTTGATGCGCTCCATTTCCTTCTCGAAGCGATTGAGCTTGTATATCTCCGTTTGGCTGATAGCTTCACCGTCACCATGTTTTCGGTGCATTTTGCCGAGTAAATCTAGCAAGGATTTCAACCGTCCGGCAAAGACCTGGTCAATCTCTCGCTCGGACTTTTCCAGCATTTCGGTGAGATATTCCTCAATCTCTTCCTGGTTCATTGCCTTCACCCTCTACAGGCGGCATGTTCCGTGCGTATTCGTCCTGCTCATTCTGCAGCCGTTCTTTTTCCCGCTGCACGTCCGTCACCCACGGATGATTCTCCATTATCGTCTCTTGGCTAATCATGCCCTGACTGTCTTTCGCCATGGTGACGTTCTCTGCCTCGTTGGTGAGCATGGACTTGTTGAACGTAAACGTAACTTTCTTGTAGTCGAATGGGCGTCCTTCCGGAGTGACGGTCTGATACTCTGCAATAAACCACACAAGCCGCCGCAGGGATTTCGTGAATTTGCGCTCCATGATGTCAGCCTTCATATCTAAATACTGATACAGGTTCTTGAGCGATACCCCGGATGGTGCGTTCCCGAATTTGTCCACGTCCGTATCCACGCCCATGCCATAGTGATAGATATTACGAATGAACCGGTCTAATTGGCTGTCAATCGAGGTGATAGGCACTTCCGCCTGTATGGGTTCGATGCCGCCTTCATCCCCGACTTTCGCCGCCTTGTATCGGCGTATGTTGTCTACAAACGAATCGAGATTGGTTGATTCATAGCCCCGTATGAGGTAGAAGACATCCTGCACATCCTGCAAGCTGTTTGTGGTGTCCGACATCACCCAGTCGTAGGCGTCGATGTATTTTTTGTAGAGGATGAGGTCAGAGAATCGTTCTTCATTGTTTGCAAATTCAATAAAGGGAACCTCGCCCCACCCCAGCCCTGTTGATTCATTCTGCGATACATACTGAAAGTGCGGCTCCGGATTCACCGGTTCCGTGGCGTCCAGCACCACCTGACCGTTGACATTTTCGTAGTGTGTGCATTGATCCCGGTCATAGAATTTTATTTTCATCGTGTCTTCGTCCACTTTGTAATACCGGATGAACGCTTCGAGGTTCTGCCGTTTGTTGTTATCGTATATCGGGATGCCTTCCTGCGCCGGCACCCGCATGTAATCCAGCGCGCCGTCCTCGTCTACATAGACATGCAGCCATTCCCTGCCTTTGTTCGACGCGTTCTTCGACAGTTCCGGCATAATGTCATGGAATTCATCGCCCAGCATTTCCTGTGTAACCTCTATGGCGGTTTCATCATCACCGCCGATGGTGATTTCATCCCCCACAAGATACGCCGTCTTTTGGTCCACCAATAGCTTATGCCAGCCGGACGGAAGAGTGTTGTTCGTTGCCTCTTTGTCCACGGAGGGATTGCCGTTGTCATCGTATTTGTACATTTCGCGCTTAAGAATGTCGTTCTGCAGGAAATAGTACCGCACCCCTTCTTCCATGTGTTCGGTATTATGGTCGTCGATCAGTTCCTGAATGATAGCCGCCTGCGACCAGCCCTGCGCTTCCATTTCCGCAATATGTCGTTCCGTTTCGGTTGGGGTATGGGGATACATGGCTCCACCTCCTAGTTTCCAAATGTCATTGCCTTGCGCCTCATGTCATCTTCCATGGCATAGCGAGTGGCGTCGATCGTGTGATTATCTTTATCTTCCAGCTTTGTCTTTGGGTTGCCGTCCGCGTCTACGGCGTAATCAATGTTCTCAAATTCCTTGGCGATGTTCGGTGTGCGGTTGGCGTCTATCACAATAGCGTCCAAGTCATCCAGCCACCTTTCGCCGTGTTCTACGCTGCCCTGTCCTTTTTTCGCGCCTTTCATGCGCCCTATCCCGTACTCTTGCTTCATCTCATTGATAGAGCGTGGTTCTTCACTATCTGCAATCGTTGTGACAAGATCCATATTCTTTTGCCTCATCATATCTGCCACATAGCGAGTAGACAGCTTCACTCCGTATATTTCATCCAGCGCATAAAGCGTGCGGCGCTTCATATCATAGTGCCATTTGACCACAGTAAGAGGGTCATTCCCGTACCCCCAATCCAACCCCTGCCGGATGTTGTCAAAGCGCTGGACTTCCTCGTCCGTGATCGTGCGGAATTCGAGGTTGTCAAACGGCACCACGCCGGAACCGATCGCATGACCGAGATATTCCCACTTGTATTTCATCTCGTTCCGTTCCTTGGCTGCCTCCGCCTCCCGATGGAATTCCTCAGAAATAAACGGGTTATCCAAGTACGTGGAATGATGCACATACGTGTTATCCGGCTGGAATTGTGTCTCGTATTTCTTGTTCACCCATGACTGACGGCGCTTCGGTGGGTTGTAGCTGTAAAAAAATTTATAAAAAAGACCACCCTCCAGCTGTCCCCGTAACAGGGAGTTGGTGATGGTCGTTATCTCATCTTCTGTTTTGAATTCGGCGACTTCCTCTATCCATGCAAATGCAAAGGGAAAATGCGCCGATTTAAGCGACTTAATGCGTTCCGGTTCCTGCGCCCCTCGAAAGACAATATAATTGCCTCTCGGCGCGTATGTGATTCTCATGGGCGACTTATTAATCTTGAATAAGTGCGACACCTTTTGTTCTTCAATCGCCCACTTAATCTGCTCGAATATCGACAACTCGATGGTGTTGTCAAACTTCCGTATCCCCACCGCATTAGCAGGATAACGCATCAGCATCTGCACCATGATGTGCGCAATATCCGATGACTTCCCGGAACCACGTCCGCCTTTGCAGACAACGTTCAGAATATCCGGGTTGAGCGCCGCCTTCCACACTGGATGAAAGGCTTCCGGTATCAGCTCGGATAGTTTAACCTTCATCGTCATCACCAATGTCGTCAACAAACTGGACAGCGCCACTGTGTTCGATTTCCTGCTTTTCGGTCCACATTCCATATCGTTTGCCTATCAACTCAGCAGCTTTATTCCGGTCGCTGTTTTTTGTAGGCAGAGCGATCATCTCAGCATACTCATTATATACAAGTTGTTGTTTGTCGCTGTTAGGATTGTCCACGTACTCGCCTTTTTTAGTGACAACCTCTTTATACTCCTTCGCTTCACCGCGGGCTATATCCGACAAAATGATAAGCACCTCTTTTTGTGTGAGTATCCTTTCATCCTGAAGCTTTTCCATAGCCCCCTGTATATACTTTTGAACTTCAACTTTTTTCAACAGCCTTTGACCTTGCGAATAAGCTGTCTTTTCACTGTAACCTGCTTTAATTGCGGCATCAGTGGCATTCCCGCAGACAATGTATTCGTCAGCAAAGCGCTGTTGTTTTGTGTTCAACTCAGCCATATCACATAAGCCCTCCCTCCAATAAAAAAGAGCAACGCACGCAGCGTTACCCTTTCTTCTTTGTGTCTGATACACCATCCATGCGCATGATTTCCTTCAAAAGTCCGTCGGGGCTTTTAAGTCCGAAAAAATCTCTAATAGCTTGGTGGAATCTCGGGAATTTCGTCGTAACGATCAACCAAAATAAGCCATGGAAAATCGCCAACCCTGCACCTACAATGATCGAGTAAAATAATTCTGATGCATCCATACAATCACCCTTCCTTACCATTCTCGCCTTTCTCGGCATCTTCCCTCGAATATGTCACCCATTTTTCCTTCCACTCGTCCCCGAACCGCCAGCTTATGCGGTACTTGACGATATCATCATCCTTGTAGACTTCTTCTATGTTGAAGTCGATCAAAAGATCATGCCCCAGATCCACACGACAACCATGATGGCAAGAACACCTGCTATCGCGATAAACGGAGCCAGGTACCATATCGCCGCACCCTTTATCGCAAAGTTAGCCGTCTTAGCCAGCTTTTCCTTTTCGGATTCATTCTGCCGCGCTTCGTCCTTAGCCTGCTCCTTGGCGTCCTGCTTTTCCTTCTCTTCCCGGTAGTCGTTTTTTACATTCTCCCAAAATCCCATGTCATCGCTCCCTTATGGTATTTGGTACCAGTATAAGGGATATCGTGGCAAAATTGAAGGTTAATCGTCCTCAGCTTCTTCGTATATACTCATTTTCGCATGTTCCATAGCGCCGAATAACTCACTCACCTTGATGTATTCCCCGTCCGGCGTTTCGAGATCATAACCGCCCTCTTTGTAAAACGTGAGGGTCGCCAATACTTCATTTTCACTCTGTCCTTTAGATTTTTGATACTTCCTCATGCTTTCCCCTCCCTTATTACCCTTCTACACTCACAGCAGAGCCGGAGGCTTCCCCCTCCGTGGTTGTCTGTGCTCTGCTGTCAGCATAGAAAAAGACACCTGCTAGACAGATGCCTTTGGTGAATCCTTCCGCAGTCTGCACTCTGCAGAAGGTTCAGACAGCAAGAGAAAGCAGAGAAGCTGCCGCAATGCCTACAAACGGCAGCACGTAGCTGTCGATCCCGTTTCGGTGTATTTCCACCTACTAGCATTATATCTCGGAATACCCTGCCGTAACTATATGGTGACTATATGATTCACGCCCACCCTATCTTGTCGGCAATCTTCTCCACGAATTCCCGGCGGTATTTGTAACACGTCTGCTCATGAAGGTGTGTGCGCCATGCCACTTCATTCCAATCCAGCCGGCGGTTGTACCAGTACCGGTAGTGAATCACGTCCTGCGCATCGGCATTCATTTCCTGATACGCGCTCGATATAGCGTGTCGGATTTCTTTCAAATTCCGCAGTCGCTTGCTGGTCGTTAGCTTCACCGCCGTCATTTCTGTGGGGCGTGACGGGGAACGGACGGAATTGGTACCGCCACCCCAATTTTCATCCTCTTCCGATTCTCCCGCCATGATATCATCACGCAGTTGGCTGATTTCCCGGTCGAGGTCACGCAAGGCGTACACGTACGATTCTATATGTCTCATGGTGATTTTCTGCATCTTTTCTCCGACCATGCCCCTCACCCTTTCTATTACTCGATGCCGTCATTCCTTTTCAGAATCTCCACAATAGTCAAAGCATCCTCATCCCGCACACAAGTCCTATCCCAAAATTGGATGTAGGCCCCTTCATGCTTTCCGCCGTGTCCGCAACAGGCATTCATAATGCCTTCCAGCGTGCCTAAGCAGCCGTCGTGTCCTTCTGGTGTTTCCGCAAGACCGCAATGCCCGCACGTTGTCGGATAATTCCCTGATACCATTTCCTTTGTATCGCTATATACCATTTTCTCCCCGTCATACTCGATGGAGTGCCCTCTTAAATAGTCCACCCTCTCACCCTTTCTACATCTTCGTGATATTCAGTATAACGACTTGATCACACCCTGTTTCTTGGGCTATCTGCTCCTCCACCCTTCCCTTTGCTTTGGGAGGAAGTGGTGTTCTTCTTTCGAAAATCCTGCTACCAAAACCATCCTCCGAACCCTTTTTGAAGATGAACGAAACAAGATACCGTTCTTTCAAATATTTCGGCTTTCGCACCCTCTCACCCCTTATCCGTCACAAATATAATAAGCAGCAGTGACAGCAACAGCATCGCCGTCTGTGCCGTGTTCATTGGTCTGTCCTTGCTAATGCCAGCCGCAGGATGCAGTACCCTGCTATGTCCTGTATCGTGTCCTCCACTCGCTCGTCATCGATATACTGCATGTCGCTTGCTTCTAGTGTTTTCAATCGTTCCAGCTTGTCAGATAGCCTGATAATCAGCGCTTTATCTCCGTATTCGTTCAGTGTTTTCTCGAAACTGCTGCCATAATCCGCATTTTTATTAGCCACCATTTTTGATATATCTAATGCCGCACTACGGATGTGCCGTCCCAATATATCCCCGGGATCAATGTCTCGGTACGCCGTTTCCATATACTCATCTTTTCCGGTATCTCTCATGCTTCCTCCCCCTCTCCTTTCGCATATCCCCTCAATGCTTCGAACGCGCGATTCTTCAAGCAGGCATCTATAATCACCATGTCACACAGCGCTTCGTCCTCCAGCTTCACCGGTGTCATCGGTGCGTAGTAGGCTTTCACTTGGTGTCCTTGCATCCACCGGTAATCACCCTGCGGAAACTTCATCCAGTACCATTCCGTCTCTTTCAGCTGCCCCTCTGCCATCCACCTCTTGTGTTCCGCGACAAGGACTTCTCCCACCTGCTCGTCCAGCACTCGGCGTAACCGGTCACCCGGCTTGTGTTTCATGGGTTTTGCCTCCCCTTATTTAGTGGTGATACTCGTCGGTATGCGATATTAAGGCTCAAAAACTTTTTCCTTAATGCCCGGTTTGCTGTCGTAGAACGAAACTTTTCTAACATGAAAATTATCTTCTAATTCATAGTCTCTGTTTATATAGCTAATAGCTTCATCCTCCGACCGAGCAGAGACTATCGCAAAAGCAGGGTGACCCCAAACAAAGTAACTGACTTTATATAAATCCATTAAAATTCTCCTTTCGCATCATCCGTCTGAGGCGTTATATCTTCCCGTTGTTCAAATCCTTCATATCCCGCAGCATGATTTTAAACAGCTGTATCTGCTCTGATGTGGAGTCCTTCGCGTTCCTCCACCGTGTCGCTTCTTCTTCCGCGTCTGCTTCGGCCTGCCTTGCTTGCGCCGCCTGTGCCTCAGCTTCCATTTCCTTATCCTTCACTGTGCCGTCTGCCGCCTTGTAGGAGGTCGCCAGCTTCTCCCGTCGGATGGCTTCTGCTCGCTTCCAGTCGCCTAGCGCCATAGCGTGGAGTTTACCCGTCAGCTCGAATATCTGCCCGTACAACTCCATTTTTTTGAGGAGGTCTGCCGGTAGAGCGTTGTCCAGCTTTTCGCATTGGCTGTACAAGGCCATCAATTTTTCTTCCGGTTTCTCCATCGTGCATTTCCTCCCTTATCACAGAGCGCTGGTATTCAATCTGATTCATCAGCGGCCTCTCTTTCTCTCAATGCTCTCCATGAGCTCTTGCCGCCTTCTTCGGTTTTCTTCCTCCATTTTTTTATTCTCCTTGTCCATTTCAGCTATTTCTTTACCTGCCTTTGCGACAATCAAGAACCATGCCGTAACAACGAGTATCCAGAGGACAAAGACAAACACGCCGGGTATCCAATAAGCAATGTCAAGGCTTGATAGACTGTTTATGAGCCACACAACACTCAGCACGACACCTTCTCCGACCAACAAACCAACAACAGCCATTACTACTGCAGCAACAATCGTCATTCGCTCACTCCCCTAAACTCGATGTAGGATACATTCTTCATATTGACGGCAACTTCTCCACGCTCTTTGTTTTCTGCCGCAGCCCAGCCGACATCATAAGCAGCACCATTTTTGACAATGAGCCTTTTTAAATTCCAGGCGGCATCTCCTTTGACATAAAATTTTTCGCCATCGACCATCTTTAATGCCGCTATCATTTCCGCACCCACTCCCCTTTCTGCTTTTTCACCACAATCAATTCCTGTCCGTATTTCCACTCAAATATTTTCCGAATGTAGTTAAATCGCTCATTGGCATAGCCTTTGACGTCTACGATTTCCTCTGTGCCGTCTCTGTAATGGATGGCAAAATCTGCGGTGTATGTCATGGCCTTGCGCTTTCGTTTGCCTGTGCCGGAACATGTCGGGCACTGCACCTTGTTCCCTGTCTTGGTGCTGGTCACTTTGCCGCTGTCGCACCGTCCGCATGTCACATAAAATGGCTCTATCAAAGTGAAGGAGGGTTGCAGGGTGATGTGCAACACGTCCGGCTGCTCTTTCATATGCTCGAAATATTCAGCTTCCAGCGCAGAATCAAATTCAATGCCGTCCACTACTGTTTTCTTGCTTGCTATCTTCCCCATCAGAAACGCTCCTCTCTGCCACAACTGCACGTCCGTATCAGCTTGCCTTCTTCCAGCCGGAGACGGAACCGGGTATTGCCGCAGTCGCATTTCCCCGGCTTCCTGACTTCTTCCTCGACTGGGGCATGCTGCTCCCGAACCGCGTCAGCCCACTTTTTCTTTGCCATATGCTCTATACGCCGCGTGATAGCCTAGATTCATTTCTTCGGTGTCGCGGTAATCAAAATGACCGCGCTTGATGTAGTCAAACTGCTTGGCGTACGCTCGCTTCTTTTGGATTTTTGATATACATTCGTACCCTCGCGCCTCCAACTCTTGGCAGGCTCGGAGCATTTCAGGCATCGTGTGCCGGTTGACGTTGACGATCAATATCCCTGCACCTGCCTATCGTGGTTCACTGAATTTTTATCCATGTAAGCTCGTTCTATTTCTTTTTCTGTATATCCAAGTTCTTCGCCAAGAAGGATGAACGCATTGATGAGTCGGTGCCATTCATCCGAGAGTCGGTCACGACCTCCCATATACAACATCCGGAACATTTCTCCGGTGGACAAGAACAGCCCGCTAAACATCCCTGTAATATTCAGATTTCCCGGTTCAAACGGCTTCGGTCTTTCTGGCGTCACATCGAACAACTCAATCCCAATCGACAGGATGAAGTGCAGGCAATCCACGTATTCTCCAAGCATCGGGTTGGATTCGCCTAACTTCCCTGTGCCTTCGCACTCAATACATGGAACCATATGGTCATAATGCCCCTCGCTTATCTTGTCGTACCCCGTAGTGTCACAAGAGGGGCAAAGATGCTCCACTTTCGTTACAGGCTCTTGTCTAGCGCTCCAAAACTTAAATCCGCGCCATTCGTTTGCCAGTTCTCCCAGCTCGACTTGTAGTGATAGTATCTTCCGTGGCAGCAAGTCCTCGCCTTCCAGTCCCTTCTCTCGTACAATCTTCTCGTCCAGTTCTCTCTGCTTCTCAAATAGTGGTGGCAGATTCAATGTCCATCCTCCTAACTTCGATTCCCATTCGTCTCAGGTATTCGATTCCGTCCGTCTTGCGGTATTCGTCCCAGTACATCACCCGACGTAGTCTTGGCAATGCCACATATAGCAGCTTGGCGCACCGGAGGCAGGGGCTGTGAGATAACCTCACTTCTTCTACACCTGATTTTTCTTTAACTGTTAATTTATCAACTAAGGCTTCCTCAGCATGAATCGCCCCGCAATCTCCTTCTTTACCGTTGCATTCATCAAAGATATGGTGGTTTCTCGCTTCACTTAAGATTTCTCCATTTTTATTTATAGAAGCAGCAGTTACATCCAATCTAGAACACGGAAGTTTGTTGAAGTTGGCAAAATCTCCGAATATCTTTTTGGCAGCCAAGTTATAAGAAAGTGCCGCTTCTTCTTCTGTTTCAAAGAAACCTAGTCTTGTTCTTTTTCTCTTCGAATATATATAAGACTCCCATTTCCTTCTTCCTTTAGGGAGCATAACCCCTCTATATTTACTGCTTGTAGACTTGTGTTTCGTTGTCAATTTATTTGCGGCGTTTTGGGCAGAGTTGCAAATTCGAAGATTTTCCTTTCTGTTATCCAATTTATCCCCGTTAATATGATCTGTTTTTAACCCTTCTGGTGTATTAACGAGTTCACGGTGCATAAAGATATTTTTACTCACCCCTGTCTTGGCATAATGGTCTTTATCATACCTAAGGGCATATCCATAACAATAGTGCCACTTAAATTGAGAGAGATAAGGGTAATCCGCATCATCTACAATTGTGCTTTTCCCCTGTGTCAATCTGATCTCTTTCATCTCCCCACTCCCTTCACTCCGTCACACCCGCAATTTCCTTCTTCGCCTGTGCACTCCCCTTCGTTTCCGTTTTCCGCAAAGTCAATGATTTCGCCATTGTCGGCATAAGCAGTAATGTGTACTTCCATTCGTTTGCAGGGATTCATTGTTCCTCCCCTTCCGCATATTCGTCTATTTCATCCATGCTCTTGGCTATTGTGTCGAAGGCTTGATACGAGGCTTTAAGTGCGTCTTGTCGCTTCTTGTCCGGCTTGTCTTTCATCGTTTCTTGCATGTCGGCGCTGAATGTGCGCTCTTTGTTTTCCTGTACGACCATGCGGAGCGTTTCCCATTTATCCATTTCCCCACCTCGTAATTTCCATATTTTAGAAAGGAAGGTCTGAGTCGCTTATATCCGTTTGCTCGCCAGCGAATGGGTCATCTGAGCCACCCTGCGACTGCTGTGTGCTGTTTTGATTGTCGCTCGAATTATTCCTCTCCGGCAGGTCTAAATCATTCACATTGACTTCTGTAGACTTCACATTGCGCCCGTATTTATTCTCGTACATGCGCGTCTGAATTCTTCCTGTTACCGCAAACTTCTGCCCTTTGGAAATATAGTTAGCTGCTACTTCTGCGGTTTTGCCCCAAATCTGAATGTCCACGAAATCAGCCTCATACTCGCCATTCTGATTCTTGAAATTCCGTTGTACCGCCATCGTTCCGTTGGCTACTGGCTTGCCTTGACCGGTGTACCTAAGCTCTATATCGCGGACGGCTCGCCCCGTCATGCTGACGTTGTTCATCCTCTCGTCCTCCTTAATCTCTCCTGAATATGGCTGCGTGCCTCAAACTCCGTCTGCGCTGTGCCTTCGTACCCGTCGTACAGCTTGTAGCCCCACCGTCCGAGCATCGGGAACAGCATACCGACGTAAGCACCGTTCTCGGTCAATTTGAAGCGCTGAGTGTCCAATGGCTCTGCGTGTAGCATGTAAGCCCTCCTTGCTGTATGATAGATGATGGGTGAGTTTTACTTTCGCTCAAATACGATATAAGAAAAGTGTTTCGGCTGGCTCTTGTGTACTTCCACGACCTGCAGCCGTTCTCCGTCCGGTCGGGTTTCCGTTTTCTCCTGGACGTAGCGTTTCATCGGATCACTCCTCACCAATGTCTTTCTTCAATTCTCCATTCTTCACGAGGATCTTTGTAATGATGTCCAGCAAAAGCTATCAACTCTTCTTTTCCATCGCAAATAGCAACATCTTTCCACCTAAAAGACTGGTGTGTTTGGTTTTTCAGCATTGCTTCTTTTACGATATAAGGCTCTTTCACTTGCAGTACGTAACTCATTCAATCGCCTCACTTCGCTTGTTCTGCAGCAAGCAGATTTTCAAGGCTTAACTGCTCCGTCTTATTTATTTTATTGGGGTTCATAATTGTTTCCAGCGCCGCGTTATAAAACTCTCTTTCAATTTCAAAACCAAAGCTATTTCGATTCAGTTCGTACGCAGCTCTTAAAGTCGTTCCACTTCCTGCGCATGGGTCAACTACTACATCACCCTCGTCTGTAAAAATCTCAATTAACTCTTTTAATATGCTTACAGGCTTTTGTGTAGGGTGCGCTTTGGGGTACTCTTTGGCGCTGTCTCGCTTCCACTCAAACCAATTTTTAATCATTTGACCTTTTGTTGTTTCTGTCTTCCCGTTTCTAAATTTCGGTAGCTTATCACGATACAAAACTACGGCATGTTCTGTAGCTCCTACGATTTTCATGTTTGCTTTCAACACTTGCGAACTCGTATTCTTGATGAAGTGCAACGGGTATGATTTTTTGAACCCATATCTTTCCCCGTATTGTTGAACCATTGGTATCTGTTGGAATGAGCAAAAAACAATCATGGCCGGCGCTTGATTTCTCTCTTTCGGCTCTTTCTTCAGCAACTTGGAACAGAAGTGCATATATTCAGCAATATTGAAATCTTCATCTGTTTTAAAAAAAGAGGTGTTTGCCAGCTCGCTTTCTCCGTTTTTGTTATCTCCATCGACATACCATTGGTTGCTCGAGGCGTAAGCGTCCTTTCCTAAATTGTAAGGAATATCCGCTATAACAAGTTGTGCCCTCGGAATGTTGTACCTCTTAAAATTTTGAAAATGGTCATGGTGTAGTTCCATTTTAATGCCCATTGGCTGTTTCCTCCCTCTGCATAAATCGCTCAAACAAGTCGTCTTTCGGCTGCTCGATTTCATCCATTTCCCACAAGTCGTATTTATCGCAGTCGTAATACTCGCCGTATTTTTGCCTTGCCTTCTCTCGCCAGTAGTCTGCTGATTCTCTGCTTTGGTGCGCCTCTCTGTGGTGGGTAGGGCATAACGGAACAAGATTACGGTATCCTTTGCGCCCTCCCTGCGACCGGAACGTGCGGTGGTGCATGTCGATATTGGGGTCGCCGCACACTTGGCAGTACGCTCCGTATTCTTCAAGAGCGCGGTTGTAATTCTTGGAGTCAATCTGCGCTCGGTCTTTTCGCTTGGGCACGATGCGCGGTTTCTTTTGCTGGCTCGGCTTGGGTATCACTCATATCACCTCAGCCATGCTGCGTATGATTTGACGGAAGTTGTCGTTCTCCTTCTGCATCCGGCTGGCGTTGCCGTTCTCGTAATACTCCACCTTTTCTTCCAGCGCTTGACGGAAGGTAAGTTCCTTTTTCCGTTCTTCGGCTACTAACGCATAATCTGTCAGCGCATCTGTGTACAGTTTGTCTTTCGCTTCCGCCTCTCGCTTCCACTCGTCCCGTTCTTTCTCTAATTCCTTGTACGCCTGCCCGGTGCGGTTGAATACTTCCGTCTGCCCCTCAGCTGCTTCTTTGTAGCGTTCGAGTTCGTCCTCTGCTTGCAACGCTCGTACTTCCATGTCGCTAAACTCCTGATTCAGCAAGTCATAGTCCTGCACGGTTGATTCGTGCTTTTCCATCCATTCGTCACGTTCTTTTTTCATATCCTCATACCGTTGCACCCAATCCGTATCGTCCGTCGATCCCTCCGCCGTCTCGTCCACGCTCTCTACCTCTCGTTCATCGACTTTCTCTGCCACTGGGTCTTCCTTCTCGGCGTCCTCTCTCGCCCATCTTTCTTCGCGCCACTGCTTCTTTTTCTGCGATAGAATCGGCGGTTTTATCGCGAACCTTTCTGCAATATCCTTGTCGAGCAATCCTTTTTCTTTCAACGTGTTATAGTTTTCTTCCGTCGCTTCCAAACGCTCGCCCCATTTTTCTTTCATCTGTTCCTCCGTCATGTACCATGTCGTCACCTCTCCGCTCACATAGTCCTGATGCTCCACTTTCGGATTGCGGATGCCGTCAAACATGCGCTCGCTCACTCTTGACAGCGTATCGGCGTTTCTCGTCTGCCAGCGGTTCTTCTGCCATCCACTTTTTCTTCTTCTCGTGCAGGCTCTTGGGCCTGATTTTGTATTCTCGTGCTATGGCGGCATCGGTCTTGCCGTACGCTTTGCCACTCAGGTATTTCTCGCGTGTCAGCGTCGCCTTTTTCTCTTTTTCCGTCAGGGGATTGCCCCGCTTGATTCGTGTCGATTCCCGGTTCCCCGGCCGGATACCCCACCTTGCTTTCAGGTTGCTGATGGTGGTGCGTGCCATGCCGTACTTCTTGGCGATATCCCCGTCAAGCCATCCGTCGTCTTTGTGAGCCAGATAATCTTCTTTCGGCAGGCGTTCTTCTGCAGGCGATTGGGGTACTTCAAAGCCCTGCTGAATTTTCCAGTCATGCAATTCTTTCAGCGTCATCCCCGCTGCCTCGGCTATCTGCTCGTCGGTGTAGCCATCCTCCTGTGCGTTGATGTAGTCAACTAGCTTCATACTCGTCGCACCCCATTTCATAGGAAAGGTTCTTCGCCGTCTGTAGGTTTTCTTCCAGCGTTTCTTCTGTCAGCGTACCGGCGTAGAATTGGTACAGCGTGTCGTCGATGGCTTCGTCCACTCGCTCTTGTTTGGTCACCGTCGCACCCTCCTTCCGGCTTCGTAGCACTCATGCCCGATGCGGTCTGTCAACCGGAGGACGATGGATTCATCCAACTCTCCGGCGCGTAATTTATTCAAGAGAATCCGTTGCAGGAGTATCTTTTCTTTGTGCGCTGCTATGTCGTGCATTAGAACCGCCCCTTTCTCACCTAAGCAAGAATTCTTCCCATTCCTCATCTGTCATTGCCTCAATCTCACGCTGCATCTTCCCGTTATTAGTTCCTAAATATTTTTGCAATTCTTCTATGCTATCGAAATGACCTATCATTTCGGTGAGTTTATCCAGTTGATCCATGGCCTGTATCCGTTCTGTTGCACTCTCTCTATGTGAACGAAGGACAGTTCTCATAAAGAAATGAACATATGACTTCTCGAGCGAATAAAATTCCATCAAAAGCGCCCCTTTCCGTCTTCTATTTTTTTCGTCATTCCGTCGAACCAAAGTTTCACATCTGCTTCTGCGCCGAACCGATTTTTCAGTACTTGGCAGTACATTTCATGTTGAATGGCCTGTTTTTCATCTTCTGTCAGGTTCGGGTCGCTGGCTGGTCGGTATATGCCTAACAAGTAATCGCTGGTGTCCTCGATGGAACTGGTGTCCTTGCTGCTTTCTTTCGTCGTCTTACCGGATCCGCCACCGCCGGACATACGGTTCACCTGTGTTAAAACCACAACCAGTACATTCAGGCGCTTCGCCAGCCCTTTCATCGCCCTTGCGGTTTCGGACGTGCGCTCGTAACTGTTTGCTCCTTCATTCATCTTCAGATATTGGAAATAGTCGATGAATATAATGTCCGCTGGTTCGTCAAAGGCGTTTACGTTGGCTTCATTGGTGAAATGCTCGATGTCTTCCACGCTCTGGCTGTCCTCGTCCACCATCCGCATGCGCTTGTCAATGGTATCTAGCAACTCCGCCACGCCTTCATCAAAACTGCCTTCATCGGCTCGCTGTTCCATTTTGCCTTTAGTTTCGCTGTTATGGCGTTGAATCAACTGCCCGATAATGGACTCCGCCGGCATTTCAAGAGTGCTGAACAAGACATTGCGCCCTTCATGCATAATCGCGTGGTAAATCCAATTCAGCAGCATGGTCGTTTTCCCGGATCCAGATTTTCCTTGAATGAAGCAGACTTCCTTTTTCATCATGCCGGATGTCATCATGTCGATAGGCTTTAACCCTGTCTTGATTTTCGGTGTCTTATCCTGCGTGCGCTCGACAAGGTTGATATATGCCTCTGTTCCGGTCTTTAGCTTACTGGCATGATTCAGCTTTACCTGCCCTTTCATGAAGTCATTGACGGTCGCTATCGGCTTATCCCACCGTTCAGCCAGGTACTCGGCCATATCGCCGCGTATCATGGCGTTCGGGGTTTTTTTCGCCCAATCGAAAGCAACATCGTATTCATCTTCAATTTCAAGGCAGTTCTCCAAGTCCTCGCGCAGCAAGTATTTTTCAAAAGACTCTATCTGCGCATCTTTCAATTCATAGTCCGATAGCAGAAGGTCATTCGCATCTTTGATACCGTCCGGCAGAGTCACGACCGATACACGGTTTTTTACTTGTTTCCGCAATGTGCGCAGGTTCTTCCGCACGGACTTCCAGCCGCTGTCGTCGTTGTCCGGTATAAGGTAAATCTTCACATCCGACTTGATATGGCGCTTAATTAAATGGGCTTGCCCGTCTGTGATATGTGCGGACGCATAGGCGGCAGTTTTGCCGACCCCCATCTGATACATCGCCATGCAGTCAAAGTAGCCCTCTACCAAATACAGCGCATCGTCCTGTTGGGCAACTTCTTTCCGCGCTTTATCAAATCCGAAAAGCATCTCATTTTTCTGGAAAACCTCGGATTCGGCGCTGTTTTTGTATTTCGGCTGCGCGTCCTCTTCCAGATACCGGTGAACCCGTCCGACAACCTCGCCATATGCGTTCATGAACGGAATGACAAGAGCATTTTCCTGATCGTCATAGCCGAGGGCGAATGTTTTGCTGTTCAACTCGCCGTCTGTGAATCCTCTTGATTCGAGGTAGCGCGCTGCTTCCGCACGGCGACGATAGTAACCGATAAATTCGTCCTTTTCCTCTTTCTTCTTGGCGTTCTTGCGCTTGATGCTTTCGGTGTCTACGTCTTGTAGTTGAAGGTTGTACCGCTGCGCCAGTTCCTGCATGGCTTCGAGATGCGAAGGGTAGCTGCGGCTTTTCATCACGTAGTCCACCGCATCACCGGTTTCCCCACACCCAAAGCAATGGAATCGGTTATCCTGCTCGTACACCGCAAAACTAGGCGTGTTGTCATCGTGAAAAGGGCAAGCACCTTTATATATCCGCCCGGATTTCTTTAAAGCCACATCCTCCCCGATAAGGTCAAGGAGACTGACTGCGCTTTTAATTAGATCGAAGTTGTTGTTCAATCTCTGCCGCCTCCTGTTTCAAGTCATCCCAATGATCGGTTATGGCGCGATCGAAAAAGTAATCGTATCCTTTGTTCAATTCCTCCTGCACTTCCCGATACCGATTCTCTAGAACTTCTTTTTCGGTTTTGGGTTTGTCTGTTTTCTGTTCCTTTAAGTCTTTCGGGAGGACGCCGTCCTCTTGATCTCTCCTTATGAAGTTACGAATAGCTCTGTTGTGATCTTTGTAACCAGGTTTCTTCATAGCGATATAATCATCTAAATCCCGGATCTTTTTGTTCGTTAATTCTTCCCCATAGTCTTTGACGAGTCTTCCGTATTCCGTGTCGGTGAGATAGACGTAATCTCTATATTTTCTTTTACTTTCCTTTCCTTTACTTTCCTTTCCTTTGCCATCTTGTGCTATGGCGCCGCCATCATCTGCTATGGCACTGCCATCGCTTTCCTTTCCTTTGCCTTCTGAATCACTGTTGTGCCAACGTTTTTCTGCGCCCTTCTTGCCAGCTTCCACTTTCTTTTGTCGCTTCTCTTCCTTCACTTCCATGCGTCTTATAAGGGAATCGCTCCAGAAAAACTCACCGTCAGATTGAAGCAATTCGTACTCATTAACACAGTCATTTAGAAATTGTTCGGCGCTATTGGCATCGCATAGCAACTCCATGGCAATGGCATTGGTTACCCATTTGGCATGCTTTAGTTTGTAATCTTCTTGCTCTGACAGCATTTCGATTATCATCCAATACCGTCCGTAACCTTCGCTGCCGTAATCGCTTCTCATGGCTAATATCTTAGGGTCTCTTCGTGCGTTCTGGTCGTGTGAAAAATAATATGCCTCTTTCATGTTCTCCTCCCCTCTGAAAAAGGGTTGCGCCCGCTATGAACCCGTGATATAATAGGGTTACCAATTATTTAACGAGCGCATGATCTCGCTGTTTGCCGCAGCGGGATTTTTTATTGTCCCTTCCCCACAATCATCATGTCACTGGTCTCAATGACCGTACCTGCTGGCATGTCGTCCAATTCCACAACCTGCTTTTCCATGTTCAACCCTCCTTTAGTTAGTAATCTTTCAGCTTGTCCAATCAAACAGAAGAACGTCCGAATTAAATGATGTACCACCTCCCTCCTATGGGGCGATGCCAGTACAATCTATGCACCGGCATCTTTTTGATCTTGTTGAACCTCTTCTAGCAGGAGACGGTTAATCAGAACGTTCTTGGAAACACCCTCTCGTTTGGCTGCTTCCTCAACCTTCTGACTAATCTCTTGGTTGAGACGAAGAGAGAACTTGATGCGGTCATCATTTGTCTTCAATGTGACGTCACCTCCTGTATTGATAATGTACCATGTCATAAATCTGACGTCAACCTGTTTACAAAATAATATTTTTGATGTAACATGGTATCAAACAGACACCACATAAACGAAAAAAGGAGTAAGAGACAATGGCTGATAGAAAACGATTTACACTGCGGATGGACGAAAATCTGTTTGAAAAAATCGAAGAACAAGCTGAAAGAAACAAACGCTCTGTAGCAAAGGAAATTGAACATTTACTAGAAAACAAACTTGATGATCTGGAAGGTGATGACGACAACACCTAAGACAATCATCTGGAGGACTAAATCATGGATAAGCAGCAGTCGGGGGTGATCGACACATCATAGTCGGTTACCCTCCTTATTTTTGTCGTAAAACCATTTTGTGGAAGCACGTGTGTTCGCTTTAAGGTGCTGAGAAAAGGGCAGCTAAGCTACCCTACTTTGATACCAAGCAATATCTCTGCTTCTGTCGAAGACATGTCATAGACGTTCATGCTATCCCTCCTATTCATCTATACACCCACGCGGGCAATCGGCTTCCGTCACTTGCTGAAAGCCTATGCCGACGTCCACGTATTCAGCTTCTAATTCTTCGCCGCAGATGGCGCAGTATTCGTGCGTTCTCATACTTTCTCCCTCCTCATATTTACAGGCTCTGTGATAGCTCGCTCTACGTCCCAGTGCTGCTTGACCACACGCTGTTGCAGTAATCGGCGTGACACGCCATGTTCCCTCGCTCGTCTGATTTGCTCGTCCGTAAATCGGCGGCGGTCTCTCGTCATTTTGTCCACTCTCTCTTCCAAAGTGAGGGGCGGCATGGTAGCTGCACGTTCCGGCGCGTAGCCATGATAGACACGGGTGTAATACCGGTGCTTGGATATCCCGTTTGCCTCCGCTATTTTAGGCCAGTCGCCATGACTTCGTTTTCGGCGCACCGGCTGGGTGACAGCGCGGTCAATATCCCAGCCGTTGAGGTGTACGCGGGTGTGCAGGGTGGCTGTCTTGATGCCATTGGACGCGGCTGTCTCATAGTCTTCCGGGGTGATGTAGAAGTAACGCTTCATGTGTCATCCTCCAATTCATTCCGGATTCTCATATACAGCACGGGCGGCGGTGACGGCATCGTCTTCATCCACGCAAGGATGTCATGCAGCAGGGTGCGGTACGTGTCGATGTCCTCGGCTTGGCGCTGGATTTGTTCGAGTGGTGTCATAGTGGCCTCCTTATAGAAAAGGGGCAGCGTGTGCCCCTGTTTTGTGCGTGTAATCATAGATTTACGTTATAGCGGGTTCTTCCCTGTTCGATAATCCAAGTGTATTTTCAACGTTACATAAAAGGGATTTTCACAATCTTTGCAGACACACTTCACATTTTCCTGCTCGCTGTTTTCATCAAGAAAAGGCGGGTTGGTTTGGTGACAATGTGGACAAATGATATCCCAATCCATAGTTCCACAACTCCTTTGCATAATGGTCGAAATGTTCACCACATTATTTCTTTCAGCCATTTTCCGTCAGAGGTATAAAAATCAGCGCATCCATAGTCATATTTGTGTAATACGTGGCGCATAGCTCCTCTAAGACTCCCTTTGAATGTAATTTTCTCAATCACTTTGCCTTTATCGGCGTACTCAATAGTAAAAGAGTCATTCCATAATGATGTCGCCCGCATATCTTTACCTCCGTTCACATATTCCGTCCTATTCGCTACTAAGCAGCTCAATCAAGTCCATTTCGCCGACATCATCCTGCTGCTTCTCATCCTCAAACAGTCCAGCCTTCTTGCATTCCGCGCCCCATTTAAACCAGTGGTGAGCGTGGTATTCAAAGCTTTGCATGTTGTCTATCGTGAGGGCGCCGGATTCAAAGAGTTGCCGCAGCTTGTCTTTGTGCGCCGAGAATTCACGGTCAGCCTGCTGTATTCGTCCCATGCTATCGCCTCGCTATTCGTCAGTGACAAGTTTGTCTATATTATTAAATTTCAGGGCTTCATATTGGTTGTGCCACCCACAGTCAATAGACGTTTCTACCACTTCGAAGCCATTTTCTCTGTATTTACTGATGATCCTAGTTTGAACAATTCTCCTGTTCTCCATAGATAGCCCTTTTGTATTCCATATATCATAGAATGGCGTTTTTCTACTGCCGTCTTGTGTGTACTCTCCTGTGCTTATATGAAAAGTCGTGTTCCCTGCCAAGGCGTTTCTTTTTATTGCTTTGTCTATGAATTCTTCTAGTTTCTTTTCGTGTTCTTTCCTCTCGCTTTCCGCAAGATAATCCTTTAAATCCTCTTTGTGAATCATTTTGTTCATCCTTTCGTTTTATCTTCTCGCTAAAAAGTAGATTGCTAGAAATATCAACACAGATCCTATATTCAGCGTCGTGTATAGCTTCAAGATGTCCATTCGATCACAAGTATGAGGAAGGTGAGAGAGGCGATGAATGCAGCCAGCACCGCCCACTCTGTGCCGCTGATTTTAGAAAGGTGCTTCATGGTATCGCGCCCCTTCCATGTCCGGTGATATATCGGCAGGGATCTGTGACTCCTGCACGTTGATGTAGATGGCTTGATGCGGTGGTAAGATGTGACGGCTGCGTATTTCTTCTTCCGCAGATTGGCGTGTGAGCGCATACGTGATGTAGTAATGCTGGTAGTCTACGCAGCTTTGTTCGATGCGGTCGATGAGACGGATGCTGACAAGGTAGAGTTGGGGGATCATTGGCTGTCACCTGCCTTATCGAAGCGATGTTCTACTGGAGTTACGAGAGTGATAGAATCATTGTACATAGGCCCAAAAGTTCGTCGTATACCCCATCCCCCAGATACATACTTGCTTGTTATTTCGTCCACGCTACCGGAAATGAGATTAATAACAATATCGCCTACTTTATACTCGTCTTTTTCTCTTCCAACACCTCTCCACTTCCGCCGTTCTTTCTCCTTCTCGATTTCTTCTTCGCTGGCGTGGCGTAGCTCGCTATATCCAAAATATTGCGGTGCTCCGCCAGCTGATCTGTAGTCAGTCAGTACATCAAAATTAGCTTCAATATTCATGACTTTTCCGATATACTTTTGTAGCGAGCCGTCATAGACAACCCAATCGTCAATTTGGAATGATGGTTCTTCTTCGACAACCTGCCAGTTTTTCTCGTTCAGCGCATCCAGTTTTAAACTGTGCATTAACCTTCCGCTGAGGGAAAAGGCGATAATTTCACTATCTTCTTCCTCGTGTGCAATGTACACGCCGTCATTCCAATAGCTTTGTTTTATCTTCTTACCTTCCTCGACTGCTGCTTTAATTGCCTCATATCCAGTCAGTCCACTTTGTGTTACAATCATTTATATCGCTCCTTTTTAGGTGTGTGGAGGGCTGTTGTGCGCAGCTCTCTTTTTATGCTGATTTCTTCGCCTGCTCAACCCAATTGTTCACTTTCTCAATTGCCTCTTTCGCCTGCGATTCCGTTAGTTTGTTCAACTCTGACACGCCGAGTGCTTGGATCCATTTCTCTTGCGTTTCACCCCGGTTTTCGACGAGCCAGTTGATGTTGGTCACAAGTTCTTTGCGTTGTTCGGCTGTTATCATTGGAGCTGAGTTATTCGTTTTCGATTTATTGTTTTGATTCTGATACTCGTCTGTATCTGCATCCTTTGTGTCATCAATGAGATACAATCCATTCAATGCGTATTTCCTTGCATAAGACGAAGCTGTTCCGGTGATTTGACTTTCATCCATCCCTTTTTTAGTTAGCGACTCCCTGGCATAAGCAGTGACTGTGTGTGTTTCTACGCCGTCTGTAATCGTAGCTGTCGCCTTGATATAGTGCCAGTCTCCGACTAATAGAGGTTCATCTGTGATTGTGAGCAGCAGTTCATTTTCAGCGTTCAGAGGCTTCACAGACTCCAATATGTCCTCTGCAGAGCGATATTTGTATTTTCCAAAAGAGTTGAAATGAGCTTTAGGAGCCTTTAATTCTTTTTGCACGTTTAGTAGTTTTTCGAATAGCTTCTTTTCTTCACTCATTCTTCTTCCTCCAATCGCTGTCTCAATTCTTCATTCGCTTGCTGGATGATCTCGTTTTCTTCTTTTAAATCCTTGTTCTCTGACATTAAATACCTTGATTCATCGAATATTTCTTCAAGCAAGTCGATTAATTGATTTTTGTTATTTATCAATTTGGGAAATTCTACTTTCATCGTAACCGCATCCCTTCTGTTTGCTTGATCGCCACGCCTTTGATATCCTCGCCGCCTTTGACCGCATCCAGCAGCGCTTTTCTGTCCAGTTGCGGCGGCTTCTCAATGTAGTACTTTTTCGGGATGTGTTCTTCTTCCATGACATCTACCGACGGCGGATTCTTTTGGATACCTGCGGTGAACATCGTGCCTTTCACCTTCGTTTTTCCCATGGTGGTGAGTTGGTGTTCCAAGTAGTCTTTTAAGTGCTCTCGTTCGCTTTGGTAATGCTTTTTTCGCTGAGAGAGTCGCTGTTCTTCCTCTTTGATGGCTTTTTCACTGGCTTCCAGTGTTTTCATCACCATACCGATGCGGTCTACTTTTTCCTCTACCGCTTCCTCGATAGAATCCAGTGTGTCTTTCAAAGATTCTCGGTCAGCGCCTTCCTCGATCATGTCCAGTATCTGAGTGTAGCTGTCAGTTAATTCGTACAATTTCATTGATTCATTCCTCCATTCAAAATGTGTAGCACAGGGTCAACGTCATCTTCCGCGCAATGGACGCACAGCCCGTCGCGGTCAATCAGCTCGCGGTCGTAGTGCTGCTGGCACCAGTAGCATTCAATCGGCTCGTGTTCCCACGGGAGTGGTTGGAGCATCGGGTTTTCCAGCATGGTATCCCTCCTTGAAAAATGCAGTGTAGTGAATATCATCTAAAACGCTGTTTTCAAAATCGAACCAGTTGTATCCGCCTCTGCTCAGCCTTTCTTTTGTTCTCCCGGTTTCGTTTTCGATGATTTCAGCTGCCTTTTGCGCCGATTCCTCGCTCTTGATATCGTGAAAGATAACTTCGATGTGCGGATGTTGCCCCGTCAGTTCTTCAATTTCCTTCTGTAGCGCTTCAACTTTCTGCTCCATATTCATTGCGCTTCCTCCATTCGTTCGAGTTTTTCGCAAATCTCGTGTTGCCATTCCGTGTCATCCGTCATGTGCGCCATTTCCGAGAAGTTTTTCAGCTTGGCAAGGTTCCATTCGCGGTTGATGAGGAATTGCTCGGATTCGCGCCATTCCTTCTGCTCGTGCTCGGTCAAAGGGCGGTGCTGGGATAGGACCAAGAGTTCTGCGACGCGGTGGACTACATACATGGGGATTCCTCCTTTTGATTTTCCAGCCAAGCGAAAAAGTCCTCGCGGTAAATCTTGTTGTACCGGCCTACACGGAAAGAAGGTACATCACGCTGCCGCATCACTTCTTTTGCTTTGGTGTAGCCCACGCCCAATACTTCCTGAACATCTTTCGTCCCCATGACCAGCGGGAAATCTTGTTTATTCATGAACGATCCTCCTTTATTAAATTTCTGTTTTAGCAATTTCTTGATTAAAAAAATAGAGATTATCTATAGACATATCCAGTTTTTTCGATAGAATAGGGACATGATGTGCACGAAAGGAATACGTCCCGTTTTCATATTTCATGTACGTTGAAGCGTTCTTGTATCCCAGTTCGCGAGCCATTTCCTGCATCGAAATGTTTAGGTGTTCGCGACGGGATTTAATACCCGGTAGGTTGAAATAATTCATTGTCACCCTCCTTTTTTATTGCTGTTTCAGCAATTGATTAATTTCATTATATATTGCTATTTCAGCAATGTCAATAACTTTTATTGCTATTTTAGAAATTAATATTTATTTCTGTTTTAGAAACGTGCTAAGATGAAGTTGCTATATCAGAAAAGGTAGGTAACGTTATGGACACAAGCGAACGGATTAGACAATTGAGAGAAGTTAAAGGTCTAACGCAAAAGCAATTCGCTGACAAAGTTGATATAAACCAAAGTGTTATGAATCGAATAGAAAATGGAAGGCGACCAGTTTCTGATGAAGAGATCACTAAGATTGCTAATTTCTTGGAGGTCACAAGTGATTATCTACTGGGTATGGAATCCAAGCCTAACATTATGTTTAGCGATGGCGGCGACAGTCTGTCTGATGACGAAGAAGAATATTTAAAAGAGGAATTGGCAAAGTACCGAAAAATGAAAGAACAGTTTAAAAAGGAATAACCCGCAAAGGGTTTTTTCTTTCAAATAAAAGGAGAACATATGTTTTTAAGGAGGGGGATATATGTTTGAAACGAGGCTGGAATCATGGGTTAATGAGATGTATGCAGCAAAGGGGATTACTGCAGTAGAAGATTTGTCGATAGAGGGGATGTGCGAGGTGTTTGATATCCACATCGTCCCTACCAAGTACCGTAGTAAAGCTGTGTATGAGGATGACTGTGCTATCATTTTCCTAAAAGAAAACATGCCTATTGAGTATCGACGGAAGGATTTCTTTCACGAGTTAGGGCACATCTTTCAGCATGTAGGGGATCAACGTGACATTCCATTTGGTTTAAAACGCCTGCAGGAAGAACAGGTTTTTTGGTTTAGCCTGTACGCCTCCATGCCAGAGCCATTAATACGTCAGTATGATAATATACACGAGGCTTCCCGTGCTTTTGAGCTCCCTATTTTGATTGTCAAAGACCGTCTGCAGCAGTTGCGACGTAAGGACATGCAGGTACAGTCTTATGTCAGCAATCAAAAGAAGAGCCGTCGGACAAGCTACGATCCTGATAAATGGACAAGCGAGACCTGGCGGATTATGAATAAACTGAAAAAGCAAACGGGGCAGGAGGTCATTGATTATGAAAGTCTTCTATGAAGAAATTGACGGAGGGAAGTATCCTCAGATGGTGTTTCTCCCTGCTGACTTAAGCGATCACGCCACGTGGTTTAAGCTGCAAGGGCCTTTTGAAGAAATACCGCCAGAAGATTTGCATGAAGATTTGAAAGTATTGACGATAACCATTGGAGAATTGATTCGAGACCCCTGCGAGGATAACAGTTTCGGCGTCAGCACCAAAAACGTACTGAAATTGTGCGATGATTTAGAAATCCCGGATGATCAGTTGCAGGATATTGATTATCTGGCCGTGTATATGGACGCTTTGGAGGAGGTGATGCAATTAGACGTCCGTGAAAAATTACTATAGGAGGAATAATATGCGCGGTTACGTACGGAAACGTGGGAAATCATACTCGTTCACTATTGATATCGGGCGGGATCCCTCTACCGGCCAGCGAAAGCAAAAGACCAAAGGCGGATTTAAGAACAGCAAAGACTGCGAAAAAGCCATGAATGACATGATTCACTTGTTGCAGCATGATGAATTTGTAGACACCAAAAAGATGATGTTAAAGGATTTTGTGGAAGATTGGATTGAAATGGAGGAAATGAACTACCGCCCTTCTACTTTCTCCGTGTACAAAAGCATTATTAATAATAGGTTGATCCCGGCTTTTGGACATGCTTATGTCGATGAGTTAAAGCCCATCGACATACAGAAGTATTACAATCGTATGCTGAAAGAAGGGCTCACTCCTAAGTACATTTTATCCATCCACAATGTGTTACGAGCTTTGATCAGTAAATCCGTCACGTGGGAGGTCGCATCCAAAAATGTCATGGACAAAGTGACGCCACCGAAAGGAAAGCGAAAGGAAATGCAGACTTGGACGCTCGAACAATCCAAACAGTTTCTTGACCACGCCAAAGAAAACACCATTATCTACCCTGTTTTCGTCCTCGCGATATGGACAGGCATGCGTAAAGGTGAGATATATGGCTTGAAGTGGAAAGACATTGATTTTGAAAACAATCGCATACAGGTCAATCGAACAATGGCGTGGGCACGTGGTCAAGGTCATATACTGCAAGATGCTAAAACAGACGGATCCCGGCGAACCATCAAGGCATCTGACCACGTAATGAGCGTTTTGAACAGTCAATTATTGAAGCAGAAACAGATTATGATGAAGTTAGGAGAACGACACCAAGACGATAACCTTGTATTCCTTAGCTATAACGGTAAACCTATGTCCATGAGGCACGCCGGGGAGCGTCTCGTCCAGCTATCCAAAGAATTGGGACTCCCCCGTATCCGGATGCACGATTTACGCCACACTCATGCCACAATCAGCCTGGAATTAAAGCAGCATCCAAAAGTTGTATCGGAAAGACTTGGCCATAAAAGCATAGATATCACGCTCGATTTATACAGCCATGTCACGGAAAATTTACAAGAAGAATCCGCCAATGAATTCGAACGAGCGATGAATCAAAAATGACCACAACACCCTTTGGTGGTCAAATCGTGGTCATTCCCTTTTCTCTTTTCGTTCTCTTTACTTCAATAAACCATTTCATCCCTATTTATCAGGATGTCACAGATTTGTTATCAGAGCACATTGCACAATAGCCATATACTTCAAACTTATGACCAGTCACTTCGAATTCTTCGTCATTTCTGCCACTAATCCATTCCATCGGACAGGCATGAACCTGTTTGGTCTTTCCGCAGTCAAGACAAATCAGATGATGGTGATGATGATCTGTGGAGCAGTGAAACCGAAAACGTCTCTCTCCATCAAGCTCTGTCACTTCCAGAATCTCCATCTCTTCAAAAAGGGACAGGTTACGATACACTGTGTCAAAACTTACATTGGGATAGTCAGCCTGTAGAGCGGCAAGAATTTCTTTGGCGGACAGATAACGTTTTTCTTCAGCAAAAACAGAAAGCATCTGCTCGCGTTTGCCGGTGAATTTATATCCTTCTTCCTTTAAAAGGGAAAGTGCCTGATCTACATTCATAATGGATTCCTCCTGCTGAAAATACGTGACAGCGGCTTCCATAGAAGAACAGCTCCAAGAATCAGAGCTGCAGATACGACGATGGATCCGCCGGTCGCAAGACTTAAATGATACGAACCAATGACGCCTGATATAACGGCCGTCTCACCGATAATAATACTCCACAGAACAAGGGCCCGGAAGCTCTTAGCCAGTTGCAGCGCCGCAGCGGCCGGAAGTGAAATAAGTGCTCCAACCAGCAGAATTCCAACAACTTTCATGGACATGGAGATAACCAATGCCGTCAAAAATGAGAACAGAAAATTGATGGTTTTCATATGGATTCCGGATACCGCGGCTCCTTCCTGGTCGAAAGAAACAAAAACCAGCTCTTTGAAGAAAACGACAAACAATACAACCGAGACGAGGAAGGTGATGAGTATAAAAAGAAGATCTCCTTCCCCGACCGATACAACGCTTCCGAATAAATAATCATACCACTCATTCTGCCCCGAAGGTGCCATACTCATAAAAACCGCACTCAATCCAATACCCGCAGATAAAATAATCGGGGCGGCCAGCTCCTGAAACGATGCATATTCCTGTCTTAATTTCTCGATAAAAAGCGAACCTGCAAGAGAAAAAGCAAATCCTGCATAAAGCGGATGTACAGGTAAAAATTCAAATGTTCCACCAATCAGCACTCCCGCGGAAATACCGGTCAGCGTCACGTGCGAAAGGGAATCGGCAATAATCGAAGAGCGCCGTACCACAAGCAGTGTGCCAAGAAGCGGTGCAATCATTCCGATACAAAGAGCCGCAATCATTCCCCGTTCCAAAAATGTAAGGTCCATCATGTTATCACATCTTCATTGTCATTATTGTATAAGAAAAGTCTCTGTAACTGCAACTTATTCCACCGCTGCTTCCTTTTGACGTCCCGGATGAAAAACAGCTCTGCCAGATGCCTTACGGTACATCATGGAAACAAAAAGAAGCACAAGGGCGGCCAATACGATCATTCCGCCGGATGAAACATCCAGATAAAATGCTGAAACCATGCCGCTCAAAACAGCTGCTTCACCGACAATAACGGAATATACAAACATCTGCCGGAAGCTTTCAGCCACCTGAAGCGCGGCTGCTACAGGAAGCGTCATCAAAGACGAGACGAGAAGAATTCCGACAAGCTGCATGGACGTGGCAATAACGAGCGCTGTCATAATGATGAACAGCAGATTCATGCTTTTCACCGGAATGCCGCTGACACGCGCCTGATTTTCATCAAATGCGATAAAAAGAAATTGTTTATAGAACAGAATCAGCACAATCGTTACAAAAATGGTGATCCCTGTAACCGCTCCAAGATCTCCTTTGCTGACAGCAATGATGCTTCCAAATAAATACGAGAATAAATCCTGATTGAACCCGTCAGCCAAAGAAATGAAAATAACGCCGAGTCCGATAGCACTTGATAAAATAATCGGAACAGCCAGTTCCTGGTAAGCGGTGTATGCCGTGCGGAGTTTTTCCACCAGAATAGAACCAAAAGCTGCAAAAACCATACCCATATATACCGGGCTGATCCCTGTTAGAATGGAAAGCGTCTGAGACAAAAACAGATGAAAAGCAATACCGGTCAAGGTGATATGCGACAAGGCATCTGTAAGCAGGGCAAGCCGGCGCACCACGATTAAAACCCCTAAAACCGGTGCCGTGAATCCAATCAATATTCCAGCAATCAGCGCATACCGAAGAAAATCATATTGTATAAAGACCTCCATTTTTAACCGTGCCCCCCGTGCTGATGGGACAGTACCTCAATATTGTCTCCATACATTGACTGTAGGTCACTATCTTCAAAATCTTCTGCTGAACCGTGAAAATGAAGAGTCTGCTGCAGGCAGGCCACATGACTTACGTACTTTGTCATGACCCCTACATCATGAGTTACCAGTAACAGCGTAAGGTCCTGTTCCCGGTTTAAACGTGACAACAGCTGATAAAAATGCTGCACGGCAGCAGCATCTACACCAACTGTCGGCTCGTCCAGAATTAAAACGTCCGGATCACTGACTAATGCACGGGCGATGAACACTCTTTGCTGCTGCCCCCCCGATAATTCTCCAATATTACGGTGTTTGTACTCCAGCATCCCAACCTGCTCCAACGTTTCATCAATTTTCTTTTTATGGTGCCGTTTTAAAAAATGGAAAAGACCAACTTTAGAAAACAACCCCATGGAGACGACTTCATAAACCGTTGCGGGAAATCCCAGGTTAACGGAGGCTGCTTTCTGCGGTACATAACCAATCCTCTCCCAGTGCCTGAATTTTGTCAGCGGCTGCTCAAACAACGATATGGTCCCTGCATCAGGCTCAACCAGTCCGAGCATAATGTTAATCAGGGTCGATTTTCCTGAACCATTCGGCCCTACAAGTCCTAAAAATTCTCCCTTATCCACAGATAAATCAATACCGTTTAAAATCGTTTGATATCCTCTTTGAAATGTTATATTGTTCATATTTATCATATTATTGATACGATTATCGTCCATGAGCGGGAATCCTCCCTTATTATAACAATCGTAATTATTACGATTTACATAAAGGTAAGTATACATTATCGTGCTTTCATTGTAAACTATATCACATTTATCGTGCTTGTTCTTTTTCTTTGCACCGTTTATCATAAAATTACAATGATCTAAATAATAGGGAGCGATTTCGGACATATGATGACAACGAAAGAAAAAGTAGCGGTGATTGATATTGGCTCCAACTCCATCCGCCTTGTGATTAATGAACTGGATGAAAAAAAAGGAACAAGAGAACTGCAGAACCTGAAACTGGTAGCAAGATTGAATAACCATATCGACAGCTTTAACAATCTTACCGAAGAAGGTATGAATATTCTGAAAGAATCTCTTCGTCAATTCGAAGAAGTCATCACCCACCATGGTGTAGATCGTGTCAAAGCGGTGGCGACGGCAGCGGTGCGGAATGCTTCCAATCAACAGGACATTCTGGATTACATACACGCCGGCACCTCGATGAACATCCGCGTTCTGACAGAAGATGAAGAAGCGTATTACGGGTACCTTGCCGTTGTTAATTCCACTGCTGTAGAAGATGGAATCTCCATAGACATCGGTGGCGGAAGCAGCGAAATCACTTTTTTTAAAAATAAAACCCTGATCCACACACACAGCTTCCCATTTGGTGCCCTGACGTTAAAACAAAACTTTTTCCCCGGCCGGGATCCACAGAAAGAAGACTTAAAACAGCTTTCCGAGTTTCTCTTCGAGCAGTTTAAATCCCTGCCCTGGCTTCAGGATGCGTCCGGCCTTCCTGTCATCGGAATAGGCGGAAGTGCCAGAAACATGGCGCTTGTTCATCAAGCGCAATGTGACTACCCTCTCTCCGGGCTGCACCAGTATGAAATGACAGCTGTTGATATCAAGGATGTTTTGCAGAACTTCGAAAAATCCGGGTTTAAGCAGCGGGAAAATATGGAAGGTCTTTCTAAAGACCGGGCAGACGTCATTATTCCAGCCGTGCGGGTCATTCATGAATTGATTTCCTATCTCCAGTCTGAATATTTCATGATGAGCAGCAAGGGGCTGCGTGAAGGATTGTTCTTTGAAGAACTGCTGCGCGAACATGCATTGCACGCACTTCCGGAAGTGGCGGAAGAAAGCTTTTTTCAACTGAGCCGGGAGTTTGAGATGAACGAAGAGTACGTCCAGGAAGTGGGAAGTCTCGCCCGTACGTTGTATGCTCAACTTGAAGAAAGCATCCCTGAACAACTGAAATGCCCAGATAATGTTCCCCTTCTGAAAAAAAGTGCGCGGGTGCTGTATATCGGGGATTTCATCAGTAACGAGACGAGCAGCCAGCATACATTTTACGTGTTGACGAACCGCTCTATTGACGGTATCCCCCATTCTGAAAGGCTCGCTATGGCATTCATTGCTTCTTTTAAATCAAAATCGTGGATGAAACGCCTGTCCCCCCCTTTTCAGAACTATGTCTCCAAAAAAGAATTTAAGCGTTATGAACTTCTCGGAAGTATTCTGAAATTGTCGTATGCCCTGGACCGGACAAAACGCCAGGTCGTCCAGGAAGTTTCAGCAGTACAAAATGATAGTAAATCGATCGATCTATACATAGGATGCAGGGAAGGGACTTACAGCTACTTTGAAGAAATGAAAAGCCAGAAGTACAAAAAGCACGTGGAGAAAATTTTAAAACGAAAAATTACACTTCATTTCTATCCTATAAGTGAGCTTAATAAATCCTTTACATTTTAATGTTAAAATAAACTTGAACGATGTATGGTAAGGATAGGTGAACAAATGATGACTTCTGATACACAGCTGGAACCGGATTTGAATAACCCTGCTTACTATAATAACCGGGAACTGAGCTGGCTTGCTTTTAATGAAAGAGTGCTGGAAGAAGCACTGGATGAGACAAATCCCCTGCTTGAACGTTTGAAGTTCTCCGCTATTTTCAGTTCCAACCTGGATGAATTTTTTATGGTCCGGGTTGCCGGTCTGAAAGATCAAGTGGCAGCCGGCTACAATAAACCGGAAAACAAGGCGGGTCTGACGCCGAAACAGCAGCTGAAAAAAATCACCGAAAAAACAAGGGAACTAACCCATCTTCAGGACAATTTTTTTACAGAAACGTTGACATCTCTTCTTCATCAGGAGCACATTGAATTTCTGACAATGGAAGAATTAAGCGCGGAACAGATGGGGTATCTCCGCAATTATTTCCGGGAGTATATTTTTCCTGTACTCACTCCTCTCGCAGTGGATGCGTACCGCCCGTTTCCTATCCTGCTGAGCAAGTCCATAAACTTGGCTGTGCTGTTAAAGGAAACCAATCAGGTACATAATGAACAGATCGCCATCGTTCAGGTTCCTGCCGTGTTGAGCCGTTATATTGAAATGCCCGGCACTTCCCCCAACCGGAAACAGTTAATTATGCTTGAACATGTGATCAGCGAATTTATCGGGGAACTGTTTGTAGGTTATAAAGTAATTTCTGTTTCTCCGTTCCGCATTACCAGAAACGCTGATCTCACCATTCATGAGGAAGGAGCCCGGGATCTGCTCGTCGAAATTGAAAAAGAACTGAAAAAAAGAAAATGGGGAGCTGCCGTCCGCTTTGAATACCAAATCGGTTTAATGGACGAAAGAATTCTCCACTATCTGACAGAGGAACTTGAAATTCACCCAAACGACGTGTACAGGCTGAGAGGTCCGCTCGATCAAACGTTCCTTTTTCAGTTGTACAGTCAAATGGCTGAAGAATCGGAACACCTCGTTTACGAAACATTAATTCCACAGCCTCCCGAAGATTTGATAGATGAGACAGAGGACGTCTTGAATGTTGCGAGAAACAAGGATATTCTTCTGCATCACCCGTATGAGTCGTTTCAGGGCGTTATTGACTTTATCACCGCTGCAGCAAAAGATCCGGCTGTTCTCGCCATTAAGCAGACGCTTTACCGGGTGAGCGGGGATTCCCCGGTTGTCCATGCCCTCACCGAAGCTGCAGAAAACGGCAAGCAGGTAACAGTGCTGGTGGAACTAAAAGCCCGGTTCGATGAAGAAAATAACATCCAATGGGCCAAAAAGCTGGAAAAATCAGGCGTGCATGTTATCTACGGGATAACCGGGCTGAAAACCCACAGCAAGATTACACTTGTTGTCAGACAGTCCCACGGCATTGAACGCTTCGTCCATTTAGGAACCGGAAATTACAACGATTCCACCGCCAAGTTGTATACTGATATGGGATGGATTACATCAAGAGAAGATGTCGGGGAAGATGCGACAAACTTCTTCAACTACCTGAGTGGTTATCGTACGAAGCCGGAATGGAACCATATTTCCACTTCCCCGATGGAGATCCGTGACGAGCTTTTGCGGCATATGGATGAAGAAATTGCTTTTCACGAAAAAAACGGCGAAGGACGCATCATTGCCAAAATGAATTCTCTTACCGATAAGCCGCTCATTCTTAAGCTGTATGAAGCTTCCCGCGCCGGTGTGAAAATCGATCTGATTGTTCGCGGAATCTGCTGCCTGCGGCCGGGTATCAAAGGCATCAGCGACAACATTAATGTCCGCAGTATTGTCGGAAGATTTCTCGAACACAGCCGCATCTTTTATTTTCATCATAACGGGACAGAGTCCTATTACCTCTCTTCGGCAGACTGGATGACAAGAAACATGGAAAAACGTATTGAAATCATGTTTCCGATACTGGATGACAGACTGAAAGCGCGGCTGAAAACTGTACTTGAGATTACCTTAAATGACAATGAAAAAGCCCGGATTCAAGATAGTAACGGCAAGTACCGTTACGTGGCCCGGGAAGAAAATGAGGAGGCTGTCAACAGCCAGCTCAGGCTGTTTGAACACGCCGCCCGTTTTATTGATCATCAAGACGAATAGATACAGATTATAATCAAAAAGGACCAGCAGTTTCAATGACTGCTGGTCCTTTTTGCATTACGGCTGCCCCTTTTCTGTGAGGTCTCCAAGCTGGTCTGCTTTATTTTGAATTTCTTCTGCGTACCAACTCCGGGCATGGCCGTGTTTTTCTTCATACTCCTCAAGACCGCCGACTCCGCGGTGGTAGGCCGTGAGTGCCTGGTTCCAGTTTCTGTATTCTCCGTGCAGATAATGAAGATATTCAACGGAAAGCTGAATGGAATAAAATGGGTCAAATAACATCGAATGCGAATACGGCAGATCAGCCATGTCCGCGATCCACGGCCCGGTATTTTTCATAAACTGCGCCAGACCATAGGCATGTCCGTATTTTGTAGGTGGGCCTGTCAGTTTTGGATCGAACGTGCCGCCGGTTTCCACTTTCAGCAGTTCAAACACAAGAGACGGCGGGATGTCTTTCTTTTCTGCTTGATATACCATATAAGTTCCCCAATCGATTTGGAAAGATCCACCACTCTCTTCTTTCAGTATTTCCGCCGCCTGTCTCGCATCATTCCACTCGTGGTATCCTGCATCCCAGGACAGCTCTTCGGATTTAGTCAGAAATGACGCTTTATCGTTCAACATTTGTGCCTTCTCCAGTTCCGCACTCTTCCCCTTCAGTTCTTTCAAATGGGATTGATCAAATCCAGTCATCAGAAAAAGAAGGAGAAGCAGAAAGGTTGTCCATGTTAAAGATACGTGTTTCAGTGATGCCACCTCCGTTTCATTTTACAAGTGCTTTGAAGCCGACCCTGCCCGTATTACCCCCACATTTTATGTCCTAAACATGGAGGTCCTGCGGAAGCCGGAATTTTTGATTGTGCTATCTTTTTACGACTTCGTCAACAAAACCGGCTCCTGCCTGTTTGAAACGTTTTAACGGTGTCCCCTCCCTGCTGTCTGTTTTTATCAAATACAAAAGAAGAGCTGTCCCGGACACTGAAGGGACAGCTCTTCTTTTATTCCCTGTGATAAAGAGGGAAAGACAGATTTATGTTCGTTCCTTTTCCAGGCCCGCTCTCCACCTCGAACGTGCCGTTATGTTCCTCCATAATCTTTTTACATAACGGAATACCCACTCCGGTTCCCTTTTCTTTGGTTGTGAAGAATGGTTTTCCGATATTTTCAAGAACATGATCCGGAATACCGGAGCCATTGTCTTTCAGCTGAATAATCAAATGGCCGTTTTCTTCGAAGCTGTTTAAAGAGAATTCATTATTTTTCTGCCCTTCCGGAAACGCGTCCATTGAATTTCGAAGAGCATTCAGAATAATCTGTTTAAAAGAGGACTCGTTCACCTCTATAACCCCTTCAACCGGCTCGACCTCGTAATGAAACAGCACTCCCTGCATCAAGCATTCCGAGCGCATCATGTCAATGACACTATCGAGAAGGTCAGATGGAAGTTTCCATTCTTTTTGAACCTTTTTGCGGGCGACTGAAAGAAAATTGTCTATAATTTCATTCATCCGCTCCACTTCAGATAATATCGTGTCCGAATACTTATAAAAACTTTCCGTCAGAGATGATAACTGGAGGAATCCTTTTATGACGGATAAGGGATTGCGGAGTTCATGTGCCACTCCGGCTGACAAGTAGGAAACCGATTCCATTTGATCTTGATACGTAAGCAGGCGGTGGTACTTTTTCTCATATGTCAGGTCATATATCATAAGAAGCACAGTGTCTGTTTCCGCTAAATAGATTCCTTTTAAATAAAGCCAGTTTTCCGCCTGGTCATTTTTCACTTCCAGTTCGAGAGGCTTCTGTTTCTCGAGGACTTCTTCGACGAGCTTAGGCACGACCTCCAGTTTTGCCAATGGATGCAATGGACTTTCATGCCCCGCCTTTCGCTCAGAAACAGTTCCCACTTCCGGTTCAGGATGAATGTAGTGATTAAAAGCTTCATTGTACATTTCAATATACATATCCGCATTAATAATGGCCCCTGCATGCTCAAACTGCTGCAGTAACTCTGACGTTTCAATGGAAAATCTGGTTCTGGATATATTTCGTCCGCTGAGCAGGATATAACCTTCCGACCATTCCCCATTGTATTGAATATACTGCTTGTCCTGCCGGAAAGAGTGACACACCGGGACTTCCTCGCACCATCCCCGGTATTTGACTTCTTCAAGAAATTGTTTTGCCTGCTGCCGGCGTTTCGTTGGTACATAACGGAAAAAAGAATCGTACTCTGAAAAATACGCGGCTGCTGTTTCATTAACGGACAGAATCATTCCACTCTCTGACAATAGAAGTTCCATTACATCCGACCTGAGTGCCTGAAATTTTTCCTGAAAATCACTTGTAGCAACGGTCTGCAGTGATTGATTCATGGTACCCCTCCTTGATTAAACCAGTTCCATACCATCTATGCTTCCCCTGGTGCCCCTCCATGTTTGATCCTATTTTCAATTATACTAAAATTTTCAATAATTGCTACATTTTTTGGTCATTTTTTTCTTGTTCCTATATCGGAAAAACTTCTGCTTTCATGGATGGTTCACTTATACGGTGACATTCACGAGAATTCTGCATAGATATAGAAGCAGTTCTTTATCAGATTTTATGCAGGAAGGATGTAAAACATGAATGCTTTCAAAGAGCAGTGGATCAAGTATAAAATAGCTGAGATGCGCCCGGAAGACATTCTTCAATATGCCCGTGTGTACGGTGTCCCCATGACGCCAAAAGAGGCGGCCGTCATACTTCATACAGTCCAGACCCATCCATGGAGTATCGATGATGCATCAACCCACCAGCCTGTTTTCAACGCCATTCAGAAGAATGTTTCACCTGAAACCTTTCAGGCCGTGAAACAGCTTTATCATCAGTATATGACGTAAAACACAGTCGTATTTTTCGTACAATCAGTAAAAGTCCTATCTACAAACAGCACAACATCAGCTGCCCTGTGCCGCTCTGCTTTAGAGGGCAGGCAGATGTAATTTTTGATAAAAAAAGCTCCCAATAGGAAGGGTATTCCTTATCGGGAGGGGGACGCCCCGGCTCTTTGTGCTTACTGTGAAAGAAGTTCATCTTTCATCGTTTCGTCAAACGATTTCGCAGTGAGCATTTCAATCTCGTGCTTATAAGGCGGCTTTTTATTTTTCTTGTCCGTGCCGACATATGGTGTTTCCAGTATTTTTGGGATGCTGTCGAACTCGGAATGATGCACGATATCTTTCAGTGCTTCAAAACCGATATAGCCAAAACCTATGTTTTCGTGACGGTCTTTAGCTGCCCCTTTTTCATTTTTACTGTCGTTCACATGCAGCACTTTAAGGCGGTCCATACCGATATGTTTATCAAACGATGTCAATACACCGTCGAAATCATGAACAATGTCATAACCGGCATCATGGGTGTGACAAGTGTCAAAGCAGACGGATAACTTTTCATTATGGGTTACTCCGTCTATAATCGCCGCCAGTTCTTCAAATGTACGACCGCATTCAGAACCTTTACCAGCCATTGTCTCCAGCGCAATCTGAACATTCTGGGAAGGGTCAATTACTTCATTCAATCCCTCAATGATTTTTGCGATTCCTTTATCCGCCCCTTCTCCGACATGGGATCCAGGATGAAGCACAATCTGCGCTGCCCCAAGCGCTTCTGTCCGTTCTATCTCCGATCGTAAAAAGTCCACACCCAGCTGAAAGGTCTCCGGCTTAGTGGTATTGGCTATATTTATAATGTAGGGAGCATGTACGACAACCTCTTTAATGCCGTGTTCAGCCATGTGCTCCCTGCCTTTTTCAATGTTTAAATCCTCAATTGCTTTTCTACGAGTATTCTGCGGGGCCCCGGTATAAATCATCATGGCCGAAGCATTGTAGGAATATGCTTCTTCACTTGACCCGAGAAGCATCTTCTTTCCATTCATGGACACGTGGGATCCTAGTAACACCGTGATTGTCCTCCTTATTTTCTGCGTTTTTTATTTTGTCTGCCTGCGGGCTGCTGTGCTGCTTTCTTTTTGTACCCTGGTTTCACTTTTTTCGGTTTCTTCACCGCAGCATCTGTGTCTGACGACTTGTTTTTCTTTTTCGCAGCCTTTTTCAACGGATTGTCGAGCAGGGTGAATTCTCCTTTTTTAAAATCAATAAAGGTACACGAAATACCCTGATCCTGTAATTTCGACACGCGGGGATATTCGGACTGTTCATCTACGAGCGTGTACACTTCTCCGTCCGCCCCGGCTCGTCCGGTCCGGCCTGCCCGGTGCACGTAGTAACCGAGTTCTTTGGGAAGGGAATGATTAATAATGTGGGAAACTCCTTCAATATCCATCCCTCTTGCCGCCAGGTCTGTTGCTACCAGATACTGCACGTCGAGCTTATCGACATTGCGCATCACCTGTTTACGTCGGCGCGGGCTGATATCTCCGTGCAGCGTGTCTGCATGAATGCCCTTCATGCTCATTGCTTCGGCCATTTCATCCGCTTCTTCTTTCGTGGAAGTGAATATAATCGCAAAATAAGGCTGCAGCCTGAGAGCCAGCTCAATCGTGAGCTCCGTCCGGTTTCGATGCCTGACGGGGATGAAATAATGGTCGATGACAGCCGGCGACGCTTCTTCCGGATGTACATGGACATGCCGGGGCGAGCTCATATATTTTTTCAGAAATGGCTGCAGTGCCTCCGGAATGGTGGCGGAAAACACCAACATCTGAAGGGTTTCCGGCATTTTAGAAGCTACCGGATCAATTTCTTCAATAAATCCCATGTCGAGCATCTGGTCGGCTTCATCCACGACAAGCATTTCCGTTTTACTGACATCCACCACGCCGCTGTCTGTCATATCTTTCAGCCGTCCAGGCGTCGCAGTCACGATATGAGGCGGATGCTGAAACTGTTCTACTGTTTTCTGGCGGTCCGTCCCTCCAATAAGCGTTTTGGCGGAAATATCGCTGCCTTCTCCAACCTCCAGCAGTTTCTTGAGTTCCTGATGAAGCTGAGAGGCCAGTTCCCTTGTCGGAGCAAGAATGACGGCCTGCACATGATGTTTCTTTGGATCGATACGGGCTGCAACCGGCAGCAGAAAGGCCAGCGTCTTTCCTGTTCCAGTCTGGGATTGTCCTATAACATCCCTTTTATTCAAAACAGCCGGGATCAGCCTTTCCTGAATATCGGCCGGCTGATGGATATGCTGTTTTTCGAGCGCCTCCAATAAAAACGGGGGCAGTTCAAACCTTTTAAATCCTTTCATGTCTTACCGCCTTCCATGATACAAAATGTTCTTCGTTTCTTCTTTTGCACAACTGTCTTTATGCCTTCATATTTTATCATAAACAGGGCAAAAACACAGCCGCAGCTTTTTGTACAATAATAGAAAGGATGAACAGTATGTCTGATTTTTTTCATGAGTATCCACATGCACCGTTAACGCACCACCCGCCTGCTCCTCCACCTCCACCGCATCGTTATCCATATGCCGGAGGAGCTCCGGATGCTCTTCCTCAGCAGTTCACCCAAAGAATGCCGGCACTGGAGACTCTTCTGCCACGGGTTCAGCAGGCGCTTCGCCTTGCACAGACAGCTGCGCCCTATATTAAACAGTATTATCCGCTCGTACGGCAGCTTCCTTTCTTTCTGAAAATGTTATCCGCAGCCCCTGCTTCAACCGGATCAAGAGCACCGTCAAAAACATCACAATTTCCGTACGAAACAAGTCAGCACCGGGACAGCGAGGAAGAAGAAAAAGAAATGACCCCTCCGCCGAAACTTTATGTGTAACAAATCCGGAACTGCCTCCTCTTTTACATTCAACTTGTGAGATAGTATAATAAGCTTAGCATACCAATGTAGTAATGTAGTTTTATGTGTGATGGTCTGCGTTTAAAATCACAGAAAATATGGATGAAATAGAATCAGTTTCAGAGGAGGCTGTTATGGAAGTAATTAAGATCGCCCCAAGAGGATACTGCTACGGTGTCGTGGATGCAATGGTAATTGCAAAACGGGCTGCCAACAGTTCTGACCTGCCAAGACCCATTTATATTCTGGGAATGATCGTTCATAATACACATGTTACCAACGCGTTTGACGAAGAAGGTATTATCTCTCTGGACGGGCCCAACCGTCTTGAAATCCTGAGAGAAGTGGAACAAGGGACCGTGATTTTTACAGCTCACGGCGTATCTCCGGAGGTCCGCGAACTCGCAGAAGAAAAAGGACTCACCACCATTGACGCAACCTGCCCGGATGTAACCCGGACCCATGAATTAATAAGCAGCAATAGAGAAGCGGGCTACCATGTCATCTACATTGGGAAAAAAGGACATCCCGAGCCGGAAGGAGCAGTAGGCATGGGACCTGACATCGTTCATCTGGTGGAGACGATGGAAGATATCGAGGAACTTGACATTCCAACCGAAAACATCACCATCACCAATCAGACAACCATGAGCCAGTGGGATGTTTCTGATATTATGAACGCAGCGTTGGAGCGTTATCCAACCGCTGAAATTCACAATGAAATCTGCATGGCCACCCAGGTGCGTCAGGAGGCTGTTTCAGAACAGGCCGGAGATGCTGATCTACTGCTTGTCATCGGGGATCCAAAGAGTAACAATTCAAACCGGCTCGCACAGGTTTCCGAAAGCAACGCCGGTACACCGGCCCATCGTATCACCGACATTACCGAATTGAATCTCGCATGGCTGCAAGGAATCGAAACCATCGCAGTAACCGCCGGTGCATCGACACCGACCCCGATTACAAAAGAGGTCATCGAGTTTCTGAAACAATACGATGAAAATGATCCATCTACCTGGAATACAGAAAATAAAGTAGAAACAGCAAAAATCCTTCCGAAAGTAAAAAGCAAAGCAGAATAACGGACTAAAAGAAGGGTCTGGGACAAAAGAACATCATGAGTTAGATAATACAAATGTTCTGTGTCTCTGGTCAAAAGCCGTATAGCAGCAAAGCATGTTGGCGCAGCGGCTGGTCTCAGCAACGAAAAATACCGAACGATTTAAAAAATCGTTCGGTATTTTTCTATCTTATAGAAGTTTTGTCCCGGACGCCTTTTTTCTGTCTGAGTTTACCGGAACGAAAAAGGGTCGGTAGAGACGGCAGATGCGTAAAATGTTAGAGCATAGGGTGATATGTCCAGCAAATGCTCCATTTTACGTTTCACTCCTTCTTTCATAACATATTCAATATGGTGTCCCGGATCGATTGTGTTCAATCCTTCCAGCGCCGCATCCTGAGCAGTATGAAAATAAAGATCCCCGGTAATATACACATCCGCCCCACTGTGAAGGGCGTGGGTCCAGAACTTATTGCCGTCTCCTCCAAGCACAGCCACTTTTCGTACTTCCTTTGGTTCCGTACCGGCTGTGCGGACATGCTTGATCCCAAAAGTCGATTTCACAAGATCGATAAACGTTTCGTACGAAAGAGGTTCAGGAAGATAACCGGTTCTGCCGAGCCCCATGATTTCCCCTTCCATATCAAGGGGGTACACATCATATGCCGGCTCTTCATACGGATGGGCATTCTCCAGTGCTTGAATGACTCCAGGCAGCAGTGTTTCCGGAACGACGGTTTCCATCCGTGTTTCTGCTGCAAACTCCATTTTTCCCTGAGTGCCGAGATATGGATCGGTATTATCTCCCGGAATGAAGGTGCCTGTTCCCTCTGCTGAAAATGTACAGTGACTGTAATCCCCAATGTGCCCCGCTCCTGCATTTCCAAGAGCGGAGCGAACAGCTTCAACATGCCCTTCCGGCACAAATGCGGTTACTTTTTTCAAAGGGATTTCTGTCGTAGGAACAAGCACTTCTGTGTCTCCCAGGCCAAGAGTTTCGGCGAGCATATCATTAACTCCGCCGTCTGCAATATCAAGGTTGGTATGGGCTGCGTACACGGCGATATCGTTCTTGATGCATTTTTCTATAATGGATCCTTTTCCACCGGCCGTTTCGAGTGATGCCAGCGGTTTAAAAATCAAAGGATGGTGGGCTATAATTAAATCTATGTCTTTTTCCACTGCCTCCTCTGCCACTTCCATGGAGACATCCAGTGTCGTGAGAACCCGGTGCACCGGCTTGTTCAACGTTCCAACCATTAAGCCGACGTTGTCTTTTTCCATCGCAAGGGAGCGCGGCGCCCACGTTTCAAAGGCGTTTATAATCATTTGTCCATCAGCTTGTTTCATCGAAAAGGACCTCCTCTGCCATTCGGATTTTTCTCCTGAGCTCCTGCTTTTTATCCTCCACCTGCTCCGGCTTTTCCGCCTTATTCAGCTGTCGCAGCACTCGTTCCCATTCTTCTTTTTCCCTCATCCATTTCTTTATAAAAGCATGATTCTGCTCCTTCATTAAAAAGGGGCCGAATAAAAGTTGCATTTCCTGTACGAAGGATATGCTGCTGTAGGGAATATCAGGTTCACCGGGAACCGCGGTCAGAATTTCGTAGATACGGCTGTTTTCTTCGATCATTTCCTCGGATTCAAGCTTCCACCCATTTGCGCGTAACCACCGGCGGATTTCCTCTGCCCCCATGTTCGGCTGAAGAATGAGATGTTCCACGCCGTTCAGCAGCGCACTGCCCTCTTCCAGTATGGTTGAGATTAACGTCCCTCCCATACCGGATATGACAATCGTATCCACGCTGTCCTCTTTGTGCAGGGCGTGAAGACCGTTTCCAGAGCGGACCTGTATCCGGTTCTCCAGCCCCTCTTCTATTATGTTGGTACGGGCAGCAGCAAGCGGCCCCTCATTCACATCGGCAGCTACAGCAGAAGCTGCCACATTGTGTCTGACAGCGAAAATAGGGATGGCACCGTGATCCGTTCCAATATCAGCAATTACAGAACCTTTCCGTATATGCCCGGCCACAGCCCGCAGTCTTTTCGTTACATTATCATGGTTCATGATTTCATGGATTCCTCTCTTTACATGGCAAAAGAAGGAGGAGCTGTCCTCCTCCTTCTTTATTCTTCAGACAGCGAAAGCAAATATTCAGCTACCGCCTGCGCGTCTTCCGCCGATGAAACTACACCAGCAGGCATGTCCCCGACGCCGTTTTGTGCAATGTCAGCTATTTCTTCAGCCGACATGTCATTTCCAACGTTTGAAATATTAGGGCCGCTGCCACCCTCCAGGTTTTCGCCGTGACAGCTGATACAGTTTTCGTTCACGACCTGCTCCCCGCGTGCAACCGGATCCTGCTGCGATCCCTCTTCTCCTTCATTTGCCTGCTGATTGACACCAACAAGGGACAGCCCCACTGTCAGAACAAGACCGGCAACCGCGATTAGAAAAAACGGAATGAGAGGCTTTCCTTTCATAACCTTTCCCCCTTTAGCCTATGTACATATATTGTACTCTTACAAGTATGCATTCCTTTTCATTTTACTTTATTATTCCTGCCAAGAAAAGTCTCTACGCGCACTTTTATAGTTTTTGTCACACTGTGTTCACTTATCCCCGGTGTTTACAAAATAAAAATAAATAGGCTGGTGAGAAGCACACCTGCTCCCCCCGCCCATAAAAGATAGGGAAGCTTCCGGTAATAACCGGCAGCAAACCAAATGGAGCAGTTTAAAAGAATCGTCACATAAAGAAGCACATTGCTTTCTTCAAAACGCATAACGCTTGTTGTACTGCCCGTAAAAAAAATGACAGCACCTGCTGAGATAAGAAGGTGGAACAGCATACCATCCTGTTTCCGGGCATACACAGCCATACCAAAGACAAAGACAGCAAGCACCAGATGCGAGAGCGTTTGCAATAGAAGGGAAAAAGAAGTAAAATGGATAACAATAAATGTTAAAACCACTGCCGCCACAGCCGCACAAAGCATAACAATAAACCGCTTTTGCGGGGGGCGGGAGGCGGAAACAGGCGGAGATTCACCGCTTATCTCTTCAGCCTCTTCCCCTTCTGAATAAAGCATCAGCAGAAAATTGCAGTAATCATCCGGCAGCAGTTGATTCGCCTTCCAGTATTTTATTTCTTTTATCAAAATATCTCTTCTGTATTCATCCATGCGAATTCCCCTCTGTCCGGACGCAGAAGTTACCACACGCCGTATTGTTCCTGAAACAGGAAAAGATTGCCCCTTGGCGGATGGAGAGGCAATCGTGCTGTTTCCATTTAATCGAGAAAGTCTTTAAGACGTTTGCTTCTGCTTGGATGACGCAGTTTGCGGAGTGCTTTGGCTTCGATCTGACGGATCCGCTCTCTTGTGACACCAAACACTTTCCCTACTTCTTCCAGTGTGCGGGTTCTTCCGTCATCCAGACCGAAGCGGAGCCGAAGTACGTTTTCTTCTCTATCTGTCAACGTATCGAGCACATCTTCGAGCTGTTCTTTGAGCAGTTCATACGCTGCCGCGTCTGATGGTGCTGTTGCTTCCTGATCCTCAATGAAGTCTCCGAGGTGGGAATCATCTTCTTCGCCAATCGGCGTTTCAAGGGATACAGGTTCCTGTGCGATTTTCAGAATCTCGCGTACCTTATCCGGAGTCAAATCCATTTCTTTGGAAACTTCTTCCGGTGTCGGCTCGCGTCCAAGATCCTGAAGGAGCTGGCGCTGGACTCTGATTAGTTTATTGATTGTTTCCACCATATGAACGGGGATACGGATTGTTCTGGCTTGATCGGCAATAGCCCTTGTAATAGCCTGGCGTATCCACCACGTCGCATACGTACTGAATTTAAACCCTTTGTCGTAATCGAACTTTTCAACGGCTTTGATAAGCCCCATATTCCCTTCCTGAATAAGGTCAAGAAAGAGCATGCCGCGTCCGACGTAGCGCTTGGCAATGGAAACAACAAGACGGAGGTTCGCTTCAGCAAGGCGGCGTTTCGCTTCGTCATCGCCTTCTTCAATCTGTTTGGCGTACGTAATTTCTTCCTGAGCGGAAAGAAGAGGGACCCGGCCGATTTCTTTTAGATACATACGGACAGGATCATTAATTTTAATACCCGGGGGTACGCTGAGATCATTTAAGTCGAGCTCTTCTTCTTCTTTTTCCACCTGTTCCATGCTGGGGACTTCCTCCCCTTCATTCAGCAGATCGATGCCCTGTTCTCCGAGGTATTCAAAAAACTCGTCCATCTGCTCTGAATCCTGGTCATAAGGTGCCAGTTTTTCTGTTATTTCAGCATACGAGAGAACTCCCCGTTTTTTACCGGTTTCGAGTAACTGTTCTTTCACTTGATCGATCGACATTTCACCTTCCGCGAGCGGGCGCGTTGGTTTTTCAGCCATCCTCGATCCCTCCTTCCAATCTTCAAACCGCTGTTTCTTATTTGAACTTCTATCCGGGGACTGTACCGTATTTATTCTCAGCAATTCGCCGGAAAAAATTCAAAATAACTCCCTATCGTACTCTAAGGAGTTTATTTTTTCAAGTCTTTTTTCATGTTAATCATTTCATTTCCAAGTTTGGCAGCCAGTTCAACGTCTTGATTTCGTTCTGCTTCTTTTAGTTTTTGGTGTATTTGTTCTATTTCTACCCACTTTGGATAGTTTTTAATCTTGTCCACATAGTCAGCTAATTCATTTTCCGACATGTGTTCGGTAATGTCAAGCATTGCGATTTCCGATGCTTCCTTTATCAGTTCCGGATCACTCAGGTGGTTAATAAAAGATCCGGTATCAGCCTGGTTCCCCTCTCCGTAGTAGGCGTAAAGGTGAGCGGCAAGAGCAGCATGGTGATCCAGATTAAAATCACCGCCGAGTTTTTCCTGTACTTCCATGCAGGCCTCCCGGTCGCGCATCATATGAGCCAGAAGATACCGTTCCGCATTATGATGGGCCGGATGAAGTCTCGCGCCGGAGTAGTGGTCAAATCCCCGCCGCCTCTCTTCTTTTTCCTGATCTCTTCCATTGGGAGCGGGATGCCTCTTTACGCCCTGTTCTTTGTAAACCCGGTATTGTTCCTGTTTCAGGGCATCCAGAGAAAGCGAAAATTCATCGGCCAGCTGTCTTAAATAAAAGTCACGCTCGACCGCACGGGAAAGAGCCGTCATCTCTTTTAAAACTTCTTCGATATAACGGAGCTTATCTCCTTCGTCCTGGAGATTTTTATCTTTCTTTAAAGCCTGAATTTTAAAGCTCATAAAAGGGAGAGCCGTTTCAATGATTTCTTTTTGAAAACGGTCTGTTCCATACATTTGGATGTAGTCATCAGGATCAGTCTGGGCGGGAAGCATAGCCGCCTCTACGCTTAACCCTTGTTTTTCAAGAACTTCACCCGCTCTCCAAGCCGCTTCCTGCCCGGCATTATCTCCATCGTAACAGATAATAATACGTTCGGTATTACGGCGGATGATCTGGGCCTGTCTGTCAGTTAAAGAAGTTCCAAGCGACGCCAGTCCGTTATCAACACCTGCCTTGTTCGCAGCGATGACATCAGAATACCCTTCAAACAGTACAGCGGCATTTTCTCTGCGGACTGCCTTTCTTGCCACATCAAACCCGTATAACAGTTCATTTTTATGAAATAATGCTGAATCCGGGCTGTTCAGATATTTCGGCTCCGCTCCACCAAGCGTTCTTCCGCCGAATCCGACCGTCCAGCCTCGTAAATCGCGAATCGGAAACATTATCCGGTTCCGGAATCTGTCCCGAAGTTCCCCTGTAGATTCCTGCCGGTATAGAAGGCCCTGCTCTTCCATCTCCTCAAGATCAAAACCACGTTTATCAAGCAGACCTTTCAACACCTCGGGCTGATCAGGGGAAAATCCAAGCTGGAAACGTTCCATTAACTCTGCAGTAATCCCCCGCGCTTCAAGGTAGTCATACGCCTGTTTACCCTGTTCGGTGTTCATTAACACATGGTGATAAAACCTGGCCGCCAGTTCATGCCCTTCACTGCGGGACGTTGGTTCGCCATTTTCTCCTGGACCGGATGAGACGGATACGGCATCCGGCACAGCGATCCCATTTTTGTCCGCCAGGTTTTTCACCGTCTCTACAAAGGACAAGCCTTCCATTTCCATCACAAACGTTATCGCATTTCCACCGGCCCCGCACCCGAAGCAGTGGTACAGCTGTTTGTCGGGTGAAACGGAAAAAGACGGTGTTTTTTCCCCGTGAAACGGACATAAGCCGATGTAATGCTTTCCCTGCTTTTTCAGCTGAAGATGTTCACTGACAACGTCAACGATATCAAGGGATTGTTGTACCTCGGTAATGGTTTCCTCCGGTATAAGACCTGCCAACACTTCATCCCCCGCTTTATCTACCGGTGCAAGCCTCCGTAAAACTACCCGCTGAAGAAAGCTTCCCTGTATAAGTGATTATTTCTGCTCCCCGTGAAGCTCTTTCAATGCCTGTACGAATCTGAGACGGTCCGTTTTTGTCATGGGAGGAGGTCCTTTTATTCTGGTTTTTTTCTGTTTAGCCTTTATACCTTCATAGCGGCCGATCAGCAGCGCATCCATATCCTTCTCACGAAACACCGTCCCCCGAGGCGAAACAGGAACTGTGCCTTTCTGCAGCATCATGGCAGCCAGCCCATTGTCTCCGGTAATGATAATATCGCCGCGCCCGGCATGATTATGGATGTAGACATCCACCGCTTCCGGTTCATTATCGAGAACGACCGGAATGGAATGGTACGATCGATTCGATACATGGGCAAGACTGAATACAAAATAAGAAGGAATCCCGTGCTCAAAAGCGAATGAATCAATTTCCTGTTTAACAGGACAGGCATCAGCGTCTGTGTAAATAGCTATTAACAATCCACCCTTTCTCATTCGACAGTTCTTAACAAAATCCTGCTTCCTGTTTAAGAAATTTCGTTTTTTATCAAAAAGATAGTACTTCTTCCCGGGTCTCAGCTTTTCTGAAACATATTCGCGATTAAATTCGCCGTTTCTTCCACTGCTTTGCTTGATACATCGATAACCGTGCAGCCAATCTGTTCCATCACTCTCCGGGAATGAGCCAGTTCCTGTTCAATCCGTTCCCGTTTGGCATAATTAGCTTCTGCCTTAAGTCCCAGCGATTTCAGCCGTTCCATCCGTATGTCATTCAACTTTTCCGGACTGATTGTCAGTCCAATACACTTTTTCGAGGAGATTCTGAACAATTCCTCCGGCGGTTCCACCTCCGGAACAAGCGGCACATTGGCAACTTTGAGCCGTTTGTGGGCAAGGTACTGGGACAGCGGTGTCTTGGATGTTCTTGACACTCCCACCAGTACAATATCCGCCCGCAGAATGCCGCCGGGATCCCGTCCGTCATCGTATTTCACCGCAAACTCTATTGCTTCCACTTTTCGGAAATAATCTTCGTCTAACCGGTAAACGAGTCCGGGCTCGTATTTGGGATTCATACCGGAGACAGTCGTCATTTTTTCGAGCATCGGCCCGATGATATCAACCGTTTCTACTCCTTCTTCTTCCGCCCGTTTTAAGAGATAATCGTTTTTTTCCGGAATAACAAGTGTATAGGCGATCATAGCCTGAACTTCTTTGGCAAGCTCTATAACTTCTTCAATGGTTCCTTCATCTTCTACATAAGGAATTCTGCGGATTTCCATGCCGCGTTCTCCGAACTGGCTGGCTGCCGCTTTCACAACCAATTCCGCGGTCTCTCCGACAGAATCGGAGACGACGTACACAATCGGACGCTGTCCGGTATTTGATTCCATCCCCATCCTCCTTGCCGTCAAAATTTTTCTATCCGTCCATCCGGTCATGTGAAAGATCGACAAGCACTTTGGTCATATTTGTTTTCGTGACTCGGCCTGTCACTTCATACTGGTGGTTTTCTGTTTCTTTCACCACCGGAAGGGCATCAATCTGTTTTTCAATCAGCTTGTTGGCTACTTCAATAAGCAGGTCGTCTTTTTTACACACTGCGATATTGGGCATCCTGGTCATGATAATGCTCACAGGCATCGCTTCCAGTTCCTGTTTCCCGATGCTTGCTCTGAGCAGATCCTTACGGGACAGCACACCAACAAGACCAGCCTGGTTATTGACGACAAACAGAGTACCGACATCTTCCAGAAACATCGTGCAGACCGCATCATATACAGAATGAGATTCGTTAACGACGACTGGAATCGACTGGTAATCTTGAACCGTCAGTTTTTTCACCTTTTCCGTCAAAAGCTGGGATCCTGTTTTACCGGTGAAAAAATAGCCCACCCGGGGCCGTGCATCCAGAAATCCGGCCATTGTTAATATGGCAAGATCCGGACGGAGGGTGGCACGGGTTAACGATAACTTATCAGCAATGTGTTCTCCGGTGATCGGTCCGTTTTCTTTTACGATATTAAGAATATATTCCTGCCGGTCCGACAGTTCGATTATCATCACCGCCTTTAGGCCGCTTCTTTTCCTGCAGCGGTCTGCTTCTTTCCTTTATTATATCCTAATGTGCGAAAGATGACCATGCAGAGGTTTTATCTCTGAACAGACTAACTCAAGTCCCGGCAGGCACAATACCGGTCACAACTAAACTACCTAAGAAAATACAATCTGCCTGAAATCAGCAAAGCGGCTGATTTCAGAGGATAAGTGCTTCATCATGGCAAGACGGTTGTTCTTTAATGCTTCATCATCAGCCATCACCATCACGCGGTCAAAGTAGGAATGAATAAACGGCTTTAACGTTTCCAGGTGTTTGTAAGCAGTCTGGATATCGGCCGTTTCAAGGGCATTCGGCAGTTCATTCTCCAGTGTTTGAGCGGCTTGATACAGCTGTACTTCTTCATCTGCCTGCAGCAGCTCTTTATCCACAGCAGGAAGATTGTCTTCCGCTTTCCGGGCAATGTTTGTCACCCGGCTTAATGCTTCGACTGTGTCTTTAAATGATGCATGTTCTGAGATGGACTGCAGGAAAGCTGCCTTTGCGGTTATTTCACGCACCTGGCTTCCGGGATTTTCAAGAACAGCATCAGCGATATCATGACGGATCTCCTGTTCACCGAGCAGTGTTTTCAGTCTCAGGCGGAAAAAGGACAGAATTTCTTCTTCCACTGCGGGGGCGTGCTCCTGAAGCAGTTCTGCTTTCTCTGCTTCACGAACTGCCTGATGGACAAACGTTTCAAGCGGCACGGCAACGTTATGTTCCATTAAAATCCTGGCTGCTCCGGCTGCCTGTCTCCGCAGACCATGCGGATCCTGGGAGCCGGTCGGGATTAAACCAATACCGAAGCAGGCGGCTATGGTGTCCATCTTTTCAGCCAGACCGAGTACTGCCCCAGGCTGGGAAACGGGTACGTCATCAAAAGCGTGTTTTGGTTTATAGTGTTCGCGGATGGCTTGGGCCGTCTCCGGGTTTTCTCCTGCCAGCAGCGCATATTTTTCTCCCATAAGTCCCTGCAGTTCAGTAAATTCATCCACCATCAATGTGACAAGATCAAACTTGGAGATCTCTGCGGCCCGTTTTGTATCAGCTGCCATTTTTTCATTGAGTTGAAATAGGGTTCCGTACGACGAAGCAAGATCCCGGACTCTGCGGACTTTGTCGCCGATGGTTCCAAGGTCTTCCTGAAAGACAATCGAATCGAGTTTCGACGTTGCATGATCAGGTGTCAGTTTCTGGTCTTCTTCATAGAAAAATACGGCATCGGATAATCTGGCCCGAATCACTTTTTCATTTCCTTTTTGAACATTTTCCAGATGTTCGGCGTTTCCGTTACGTACAGTAACAAAGTAAGGAAGAAGTTCTCCCTTTCTGTCTTCCACCGGAAAATAGCGCTGATGCTCCCTCATGGAAGTAATAAGTACTTCTTCCGGAAGTTCCAGAAAACGTTCCTCAAACTTTCCGAAAAGCGCCGTCGGGTATTCCACCAGGTTATTCACTTCTTCCAGCAGATCTTCGGTAATAAGAATATGCCAGTTTTGTTTTTCTGCCATATCATGGAGCTGCCGGCGGATCGTTTCTCTCCGCTTTTCCGGTTCGACCATCACATAATGATCAAGGAGTGTCTGCTCAAAAGACCCGGCATCAGGGATATCTGCTGCCCCGCCGAGCACACGGTGGCCGTAGGAGCGTCTTCCACTGTCTACATCGGTAATCGTAAACGGAATGACTTCGCTGCCGAACAATGCGGTCAGCCAGTGGATCGGACGGACAAATCGGAGGTCATACGTACCCCACCGCATATTCTTGGGGAATGTCAAACTCGTGATGACGCCGTCTATTCCTTTCAGTATTTCAGCGGCTGGTCTACCTTTTTCTTCTTTACGGACGAAGACATACTCACTGTCTTTTACATCCTGAAAATAAAGATCATCCAATTCAGCACCCTGACCGCGGGCAAATCCAGCTGCTGCTTTTGTCCAGTTTCCTTCTTCGTCGACAGCAATTTGACGGGCGGGACCCTTTGCCTCTTCGACTACATCTTCCTGCATACCAGCCAGATTGTTGACTCTTACAGCAAGACGGCGCGGGGTGGAAAAGGCCTCAATGGAATCATAAGCGAGCCGGTTTTCCGTCAGCCACTGACCTACTTTCTGCTGCAGCTGCTGCATCGCGTCTGTCACAAAACGGGCCGGCATTTCTTCCATTCCGATTTCAAGCAGAAAATGCCGATTACTCATAACGGGATCCCTCCTCTTTTAACAACGGGAAGCCGAGCTTTTCCCGTTCTTCATAATAGGCAGCCGCGCATTTGCGGGCCAGGTTTCGTACTCTGGCAATATACCCGGTTCGTTCTGTTACCGAAATGGCACCTCCGGCATCAAGCAGATTAAACGTGTGGGAACATTTCAGTACGTAGTCATAGGCCGGAAATACAAGTTTTTCCTCCAACGCGCGCTGTGCTTCTTTCTCGTAAACGGCAAATTCCTTAAAGAGCATGTCATGATCTGCCACATCAAACGTATAACGGGAATGTTCGTACTCCGGCTGCAAAAAGACGTCACCGTACGTAAAACCGTCCACCCAGGTCAGATCAAATACGTTTTCCTTGTCCTGGATGTAAGAAGCAATTCGTTCAATGCCGTACGTTATTTCTACAGCCACCGGATCCGAGTCAATGCCGCCGACCTGCTGGAAATATGTAAACTGGGTAATTTCCATGCCGTCGAGCCAGACTTCCCAGCCCAGACCCCATGCGCTCAAGGTCGGCGCTTCCCAGTTGTCTTCCACAAAACGGATGTCGTGTTCTCTCGGGTTAATGCCGAGCTCTTCCAGGCTGCGCAGGTAGATATCCTGAATATCAAGCGGGGACGGCTTCATAATCACCTGAAACTGGTGATGCTGGTAAAGACGGTTCGGATTTTCCCCGTATCTCCCGTCCGCCGGTCGTCTCGAAGGTTCCACATACGCTGTATTCCAGGGCTCCGGGCCGATGCTTCGCAAAAAAGTCATCGGATTCATCGTGCCTGCCCCTTTTTCGACGTCATATGCCTGCATAATCAAGCAGTTCTGTTCGGCCCAGAAATTCTGGAGCTTTAAAATCATGTCCTGTACATTCATAAGCCAGCCTCCTTTATTCACTAAAAAGACCCGTCCCTATATACCAGGCGGGTATATAGGGACGGGTCTTTGAGATCCGCGGTTCCACCCTATTTGCCTGCCTTCTGCCGGCAGGCCGCTTTAAAAATATCGTATGCTCCGGAACGCCTTCATCATCATCATTCACACAGCTTCCACCATCCTGCGCTCGCTTTTGGAATCAGAGGATCATTACTACTTTCCTTCTACGCACTATCAATCATGTATAAGTATCATACTGAACGTATCATCCTTTTGTCAAGTACGGCAGATCGTTCATTCCCATCTTTCCATCTGCTCAAGAAACCGTTTCGATTTCAATTGAAGGCCGGTGTATTCCTGGTAATAGGAATCCAGCACAAGCCTGATTTCGTCTTTTGTCTTCCGACCAATAGAAATATCACCAAAGCGGCCGATATCAAGATGAAAAAATGTCCGCAGCAGCTGTACCGTTTTCGGCTGTATGGCAATTCTGCGTTCATCCACATGAAAACAGCGGTGGCACAGAAACCCTGCCTCTTTAACGGAAAAATGAAACGTCCCCTCTTGGCTGCCGCAATGAGTACACTTTTCCAGCACCGGTTTAATACCCGCTTGTGCCGTCATTTTCATTTCAAAAATACGGACAAGCACTTCTGCGTCATCTTCCTCATTCATCCGCTGCAAAAGCTGCAGTACCAGTTCAAATAAAAACGGATTTTTTTCCTGCTCCTCTGTCAATTTATCAAGCAGTTCCGCAATATAGGAGGCATACGCCGTCCGGACAATATCATACCGTACTGTCCGGAACGAGTCGATGGTATCCCCCTGATTCAATGTTTTCATGCCGGTTGATCTATAATACAAAAAATAGGCATATACAAAGGGCTGCGCGACTGCGGCCAGCCTGCTTTTAGGTTTTTTTGCGCCCCGTGCCATGACCGATATTTTTCCGGCTTCTCTTGTGAAAAGCTTGAGTATGCTGTTTGTTTCCCCGTATGCAAACGTACGCAGTACAATTCCTTCCGCTTTTTCAAGCATGATTGTCCTTCCCTGCCCTGTTATTCCAGTTCCTCCCCGGTACTATCTTCGATGCTTTCCAGGGTACTTTGTTCGGTTTCTTTAGCCAGCAGATAAGCATCAATATTTCCGGTCAAATAAAATAAATCCCAAGGCAGCAGTTCCTTATCAAGCATAGCAGACACCCTCTCTTTCACGGATCGTCGTATAGACTGCTTAAGACTTAGGATGTCTGGCTTCTTCCAGGAACATGCCCTGTAATATTTGCCTGATTAGTACTCCTCTTCCGAATAGCCGTACTCATTGAGCTGAAAACGGCTGTTCCGCCAGTCTTTCTGCACTTTAACCCACAGGTCGATATGCACTTTGGAACCGAGGAGGGATTCGATATCCAGTCTTGCCCTTTTCCCGATTTCTTTGAGCATACTTCCCTGTTTTCCTATAATGATGCCTTTTTGCGAAGAACGTTCCACCACGATGACTGCTGCGATATAAACAGCACCTTCTTCCCGCTCTTTCATATCTTCGATGTAAACAGCAATGGAATGAGGAACTTCATCTTCGGTGAGATGAAGGACTTTTTCCCGAACCAGTTCGCTTACAACAAATCGTTCGGGATGGTCGGTAAGCTGATCTTCCGGATAAAACTGCGGACCTTCTTCAAGATACCCGGTAATCTGCTCGATTAACGTGTCCACATTGTTTCCCTGCAGAGCTGAAATCGGTACAACTTCCGAAAAGTCCGCACGATGCCGGTAGCCATCAATCTTTTCCAGAAGTTTGTCCGGGTGGAGCTGATCAATCTTGTTAATGACGAGAAAAACAGGAGTGGAAACGTTCTTCAGCTGATCGAGAATATACGCTTCGCCGGGCCCGAACCGGTCATTTGCATCAATAATAAACAGAATAAGATCTACATCCTGAAGGGTCTGGACAGCGGACTGAACCATAAAATCACCGAGTCTGTGTTTCGGTTTGTGGATACCCGGAGTATCGATAAAAATAACCTGGGCCTCATCACTTGTGTACACACCCTGAATACGATTTCTCGTCGTCTGCGGCTTATCACTCATGATTGCAATTTTCTCACCGAGAACATAATTTAAAAGGGTTGACTTTCCTGCATTCGGTCTGCCGATAATGGCGGCAAAGCCCGACTTGAATCCTTCACTCATCATTCATGTCCTCTGCTTCAAAAGCTCCCGGGAGCAATGCAGCCATCGTTGTGACGTTGATATCCCCTTTGAGGTTTGCCAGAATAATCCGGGCATCCTGACTCAAAAATTCGGACAGAACCTGCCTGCATGCCCCGCACGGAGCGACCGGTCCAGGCGTGTCTGCCGTGACAGCGATTCCGTTGATATTTTTTTTACCGGAGCTTACTGCTTTAAAAACAGCTGTCCGCTCGGCACAGTTGGTCAGACCGTAAGAAGCATTTTCTATATTGCATCCTGTAAATACCTGGCTATCCTCTGTGGACACAGCTGCACCAACTGCGAATCCGGAATAGGGAACATATGCTTTGTCTCTTGCTGCTCCTGCTTTCTCGATAAGTTCCTGATCTAACATTTCTGTATCACTCCTTCATTTATGAAAACAACCGGCTCATAACCGGCTCATAGAAAATAAGAATCCCAATAACCACGGCTGCAGCACTGTACACTAAAACAGCCGCCGCGGCAATGTCTTTCGCTTTTTCTGCGGCGGGGTGATAGTCTTCTGTTATCATATCCACCACGCGCTCCACTGCTGTGTTCATGACCTCAAGGGCAAGCATTCCCCCTATTATCACGACAAGTATCATCCAGTGAAAAAGCGGGATCGAAAAAACGAAACCGCAGATAACAGCCGCTGCTGCGGCCAGAAGGTGGAACTTCATATTCTGTTCATGCCGAACAACCAGTGTCAACCCCGCCCAGGCACAGCAAAAAGAACGGAAGAGGCGCTGCCTTGTTGTCCGTTTCCTATCTTTCAAGTCCATAGTCACGCAGTATCGATTCCTGACGACCGAACATCATCCGTTCCTGTTCCGGTTCCTCATGCGTGTAACCGAGAAGATGAAGCAGTCCGTGCACCGCCAGAAATGCAATCTCCCTTTTTAGACTGTGTCCGTATGCCTCAGCCTGTTCTTCTGCTTTTTCCAGACTGATGATGATATCACCGAGCAGGTCCGGCATGTCCGTATGCAGAGGGTCTTCCTCCCCTTCATTCAAGGCAAACGAAATGACATCCGTCGGCTTATCCAGGTCCCGGTACTGACTGTTTATCTCCTGTATCGTTTCATTGTCTGTCACGGTCACAGAAAGTTCCGCCTGTTCCGGTACATCTTCGGCTGAAGCGGCCTGCTTCAAAACGTCTGTCAGAAGTTTTCGAAGTTCATCGGATACTGATTCAGTTTCATCAATTAAGTCTACAACCACCGTACTCATTTACTTCCCTCCTGAGCGCTCGTCGTTCCGGAGCGTTCTCCCCGGTTTCCGGTGCTGCGCGGGGATTCCGCCTCTTCATAGGCATCGAGAATCTGCTGGACAATCGTGTGCCGCACCACATCACTTGGCTGCAGATAAATAAACCCGATGTTTTTAAGATGGTTGAGAATATGGACTGCGGTTTTCAGCCCGGACTGCTGACCTTTTGGAAGGTCCACCTGGGTTAAATCCCCGTTCACAACCATCTTTGATCCAAAGCCGAGTCTTGTCAGAAACATTTTTATCTGTTCTCTGGTCGTATTCTGCGCTTCATCAAGAATGACAAAGGCGTCTTCCAGAGTCCTTCCTCTCATGTAGGCAAGCGGAGCTACTTCAATAGTTCCCCGCTCCATCAGACGGGCCGTGTGCTCCACTCCGAATATATCATGAAGAGCATCATAGAGCGGGCGCAGGTAGGGGTCCACCTTCTCCTTTAAATCCCCTGGAAGAAAGCCGAGGCTCTCGCCGGCCTCCACTGCCGGACGTGTCAAAACAATTTTTTTTACGCCGCCTTCTTTCAAGGCATTTACCGCCATAACAACAGCCAGATATGTTTTCCCGGTACCCGCGGGGCCGATTCCGAAAATGAGATCTTTCCTGCGGATGGTATCTACGTATTCTTTCTGACCGAGTGTTTTCACGACAATCGGTTTTCCTTTCACATTGACCGCAATTGTTTCCTGATAAAGATCTTCAAGCTGGTCCAATTTGTCTTCGCGGGCAAGCTGCACCGCATAGATAACATCTCTTTCTGAAAGCTTGATGCCGTTTCGCAGCAGACGCACAAGGCATTCCAGCACCCGCTCTATAAGCGCAGCGGCTTCTTGTGTGCCTGTCACAACCAGTGATTCGCCACGGGTGGTGATGGCAACATCCAGTTTTTCTTCTATCCGCTGTAGATATATATCATGAGGACCGAATAAATCCTGCATTTCATTCGTATCCTGCACTTCCAGTTCAATGACATGCTTTTCTGCCAATCTTCTCATTCTCCTTGGATGATCGGTGTTTCCGATTTGATATCTTCCAGCACTTTGTAGTGCATAACTAGTTTTACTTTACCATTACGGGCGTTCTCGTGCAAAATTTTTTCCGACATAATTCTGGCATCTTCAGGCAGATAGTGGTTCATTTTTGTGTCTGCCGCTTTCTTTGTCTGAGTAATGATATCTTCAGTCTTTTGGGTTGTCGTTTGGCGTTCCTTATATTTTTCGATATGAAAGGAAAAGGGAAACCTTTGATTCCATGCAGAAAGACGGTACTCTTTTTGACTTAGAACATGATCGCTGAATTGCTCATCCGCTTGAAATCCCCAGATCGGCAGGTTTAGTTGAAAGGCCTGAAGTCTGAATGTCGAAGCCTCTTTTCCTGTCAGCGTTTCCTGCAGTCTCTCTTTCGGAAGAGAAACGGTCACCTCATACCATGTCTCGCCCCATACTTCTCCGGAAGCCGGCACCGCTTCTGTTTCCTCTCCCTCTCCGATATAACCCGAAATGAGAAGATCCCCTTGATGGACAAGCTCATTCTTCTCTACAACCGGCTTTCCCTTCTCAGCAAAAATTCGTTGAATCACAGCTGTTTTGGAAGCCGTCAGATGTCGTGGGGAGGGGTTGTCTGTTTCGTCTGGCAGGGACTGCTCGGCAACTTCAAATTGAAAGCTTGTCCCATGTTGATGCAGGCCGATCCAGGTCGTTCCCTCGACCTCCTCCATCAGGAGTGTTTGAATCGTATCCGCATCCGGAACAAGAAATTGAAATCCGCCGGGTTTGACTCCCATCTCCTCCAGATGCCCCTCAAGTTCCTGCTCCAGAGGAGGGGAAGCTCCGTGAATATCAACGTTCCAAATCATTTTCGAAAGCAGAACGAGGGTCAATGCAAAAATTCCAAGACCGGCCCCCATTCCCCATCGATGCGAAGCGGCCGTTTTCATTCTGCCTGTTTTTGAAGGGGACGCCACTTCCATATCACACCCAACGTTATTTACCACTTTTTCCAACATAGATAGATTACGTGACATCGTAGAAAATTCTACACAGCGGCTGTCTATTCTTTTGATATCTTTCAGTTCCAAAGAATAGCGGATACACTCGTTCACAGCATCTTCCACCCGCTGCCCGGCAACCCGGACCCGTACGCCGAACCATCCCTTATGTTCACCCATTTATTCCTCCCTCCTTCCTGCCATCTTTATACGTTATCTCTTCAATAACCCCTTCAATAAGCAGTTCCTCCGGATATATTTTTTTTATAATAAATTGTTCACCCTTTATGATCAGTTCCTTATCCAACACATGGAGTTCAATCCTGTTTTCAAAAAAACTGCGGACACCGTGATGGTTCTCCACAAGTAAATGGTGCTGACCAACCATGGTCAACCGGGGCGTATCCACGATCACATCTTCCGGTACCGTTAATTTTCTTGTCAGCCAGCTTTTCCACTGTTCCAGCATCTCTTACACCCCTATTCACATCCTATGACGTTTTTCAGGATGTATCCCCCTTCCTGCACAAAAAAACGCCCGGGATTATATCCCGGACGTGCTTGATTCCGTATTTTACTGCATGCGGCTGCGGGCTCTGTAAGAGGTCCCGTGCTGCCTGTTTCTTTTGGAAACAGGAGCTCCTAATATTTCAGCCCACAGTATCCCCTGCTTTGCATTCTCAGGGGTTACGGGGGCAATACCAGATGCCGTCACCCGGTTTTCACCGGAAGCTGCAGGAGCCGAAGGAGACCCCGGGGAACGGAGTGTTTCATTGGTGAGCTCCCTAGCTCTTTCCTGCTTTTTGCGAAGCTCTTCCATCTGTTGTTCATATCCGTTCCCCGGGCTTGAAGGAGAACCCCCTGGTGATGGTTCTGCCTCCGGCACCGGACTGGTTGGTCTTCTACTGCCGGACTGCCGCTGGTTTTCCTTCCGAACTTCCTGTCCGGTTTCGTTCTGCTGATTCGGCCCGGCTTCTTCCCCCGATTCCTTATTACCGGAATAGATGCGTCCGAACAGGGAAATCAAGCCGCCAACGATCAAGCCCAGTATCAAAATGTTGCCGAAAATCAGTTCAATCAAGGCTTCCAAAGGGACCACCCTTTCTTTTTGACTGCCTTGGAATTTTTACAATGGATTGTCGGTCTGACTGCTGCCATCGTCATCGTTTCCTTTGGTTTCTCTGCCGATGGCTCCTCTCATATCTGTATCAGCGTTGATATTCTGATAGTTCATATAATCCATGACCCCGAGATTACCGGCTTTGAATGCTTCAGCCATAGCCATTGGTACTTCAGCTTCTGCTTCGGTAACCTTGGCACGCATCTCTTCAACGCGGGCTTTCATCTCCTGCTCGTGGGCTACTGCCATCGCACGGCGTTCTTCAGCTTTCGCCTGGGCGATATTTTTATCCGCCTCGGCTTGATCCGTCTGAAGGCCGGCGCCGATGTTTTTGCCGATATCAATGTCGGCAATATCGATGGAAAGGATTTCAAAAGCCGTGCCGGAATCCAGGCCTTTTTTCAGGACCGTCTGGGAGATTAAATCCGGATTCTCAAGAACCGCTTTATGGTCTTTGGAAGAACCAATCGTCGATACAATACCTTCCCCGACACGGGCAATTACCGTATCTTCGCCGGCCCCCCCTACAAGGCGGTCAATGTTGGCACGGACGGTGATTCTTGCTTTCGCCTTCACTTCAATACCATCCATCGCAACACCGGCAATAAACGGTGTTTCAATAACTTTTGGATTAACACTCATCTGGACGGCTTCCAGTACATCACGGCCGGCCAGGTCAATGGCGGCACAGCGTTCAAATGTTAATTCAATATTGGCACGCTGGGCGGCAATCAGAGCATTGACCACCCGGTCGACGTTACCTCCGGCAAGATAATGGCCTTCCAGTTTATTCAGCTCAATCTGGAGACCGGCTTTTTCCGCTTTGATCAGCGGATTAACCACTCTTTTTGGAATAACACGGCGGAGCCTCATACCAACCAGCTGGAAAATACCGATTTTAACTCCCGCTGCGAGGGCGGAAATCCAAAGTGCTATCGGCACAAACGTAAACAAGAGAGCCAGAAGAATAAAGGCAAGCACCAGTACAATAATTAATGTTAAATTCACGGACGGATCCATAAAAGAACCTCCTTCAGCTTTATTCAGATATGTTACGCACTATAATTCTGGAGCCTTCTGCTTTCACAATTTTTACATCTAGTCCTTTTTCAATATATCCTCCTTCCGATACAACGTCAAGCCTTTCTTCTCCGAGCTGGATGGAACCTGAGGGACGAAGCGGTGTTATGGATACCCCGGTGCGTCCAATCAACTCGGAGCGGCTTTCATTGGAAATAAAACCTTCTTCTGTCGTTACCGAATCCTCAAGCACAAAACGCTTCACCGGCCCCCGTTTTTTAAATACTGAAAACATCAGGATTACGGTGACCACAGAGAGTATGAGCGCAATAAGAATGGAAACGGCAATGTTCAGCGCGGAATAGGAAGCAAAAAACAGACTGCCGATAAAGGCTCCGGCTCCAAGAAGACCGAATATGCCAAAACCGGGGATGAATATCTCGACTGCCAGAAGCGTCAGCCCCGCACCGGCGAGAATCAAGGCTTCATACCCTGCAAACCCGGCGATCATATGGCCGAAGAAAAACAGACCAAGAGATGATATGCCTATAAGACCGGGAATGCCGAATCCCGGTGAATAAAGCTCCATAATCAGTCCTATACTTCCGAGGGAAAGCAGAATCGGAATTAATACCGGATTTGTTACAAACCGTGCTATTTTCTCGGCTGCGCTCACCTCTATTTCTTCCACTTCCGCGTCTGCAAGATTCAGCTCCTGCAGCAGGGCTTCCCTGTTTTCAGGTGTGTACTCCGCATAGTTCACTTCTGCAGCTTCTGATGCCGTAAGCGTTAACAATTCCCCTTCTCCCGCGCTGTATTCCGGCAGATTAACAGCAGGGTCCGCCATCGCCAAGGCGTACTCTGGGTTACGGCCGTTCAATTCAGCGGCATTCTGCATGTTCTTCTCCCAGCTCGACTGGGCTTTCGTACCTGCGGCATTGCCGGAACCGTTAATGACCTGCGCTGCTCCCATCTGCGTTCCGGGAGCCATTGCGATTTCATCGGCGCTAAGTGCCAGAAAAGCGCCGGCCGACATCGCTTTTTCCACTACATACGCGGTCGTCGGCACGGAGGCATCCTCCATCAGGGAGGCAATGTCCCCTGCGGCATCCACTGCACCGCCCGGCGTATCGATTTCAAAGATAATGTGATCGGCACCAGCTGATTCGGCATCTTCCACCGCTCGCTCCAGAAATGCCTTCAACCCATTTTCCACCGTCTGTTCCACCGGGATGACATATACTTTATCATTTTCGGCAGCTTCGGCTTCATTATGTGGAAGCACCACAAACAGCACAAACAGAGACAGAAGCAGGGCCGCCGATTTTCTCACGAAATGAACCATTTCACTCCCTCTTTCCCTGATGTTTCCTTTTTCCTGCATGCCGGCTGGGTAGTCCGTCCCTTTATCTACGAATAAACCGTGGTCCGGTTTCAGTTCCGGCTGTCATTATCCTTAGTATATCATTTTTTTATGTATTCACCTACGACATCGACTGTACCGGGAATATTAGATCATTAACTTCTTTTATGCTTGATAAAAAAACATTCCCCCGGTTTGGAGGAATGCTTTCTTCTCAGGTCAAATGTTTCCGGACAAACTGATTTACCAGTTTTCCATCCGCCCGCCCCTGCACTTTCGGCATGACAGCGGACATGACCATTCCCATATCACTGCCTGATGAAGCACCGGTTTCAGTGATGGTTTCCTGTACAATACGATCCAGCTCTTCTTCAGAAAGTGATTCGGGCATATATTCAGATAGAATAGCAAGTTCCTTTTCTATCTCTTCTGTTAAATCATCTCTTCCCGCATTCTCAAACTCATGGAGGGACTCTCTGCGTTGTTTCCATTCACGGTTCAGAACACTCAAAGCATCCTGTTCCTGCAGCTCCCTGCCTTCTTTAATCGCTTCATTATGAAGGGAAGATTTAACACCCCTGAGAACAGAAAGCCTTTTTTTATCCTTGGCTTTCAAGGCACGTTTTACATCTTCATTCAAACGATCCATGAGTTGCAGCGTGAAGCACCTTCTTTCAATTATGATTTACGCTTTCTAGCCGCTTCTGATTTTCTCTTACGCTTTTCGCTCGGTTTTTCGTGAAATTTGCGCTTACGTACTTCAGCCATTGTTCCTTCTTTCGAAAGATCTTTCTTAAAACGGCGAAGAGCAGCATCAATATTCTCGTTTTTGCGAACACGGGTCTCAGCCATCTGAATCCCCCCCTCCAAACAACCAGTACAGCTGATTCTTCCAGCAGGATAATCACGGCTGTCCATCCGGGCTGCGGATAACAAACCGTTTCCCTCATGGAAAAAACAACTATTTTCACAAATTATATAACATGATAATCGAAAAATCAATACTTTCTATAATACAAGCATAACGGTTTAATAGGATGATGTGCCGCTTTCTCCGGAAACAATCGCAGCACCGGAACTGGTACCGATTCTTTCCGCACCGGCTTCTATCATCGCAAGCGCTGTCTGCTGGTCTTTCACGCCTCCGCTTGCTTTTACTTTCGCTTGATTGGCGACCACACGCTTCATCAATTTAACGTCTTCAAGCGTGGCGCCGCCGCCTGCAAATCCTGTCGAGGTTTTGACAAAATCCGCCCCTGCCTGAACAGCAGCACGACATGCCGTTTCTTTTTCTTCATCAGAAAGAAGGATGGTTTCAATAATCACCTTAACGAGCGCCTGATCGGAAGCCGCCTGAACAACCGATTCAATATCGGAACGTACTTCATCTTCTCTGCCGCTTTTCAGCGCTCCTATATTGATGACCATATCGACTTCTGAGGCCCCCAGTCTGATGGCCTCTTTTGTTTCATAGGCTTTTACGGAAGACAACGCCGCACCGTGGGGGAAACCGATGACTGTGCACACTTTCACCGGGGTGTCTGCCAGAATGGCAGCTGCACCAGCCACATGGGACGGATGGATACAAACCGATGCAAACTCATACTCTGCCGCTTCACGACACAGGCTTTCCACCTGTTCAGCAGTGGATTCAGGTTTTAATAGTGTGTGATCAATGGTGGAAGCAAGGGAACTACTCATATCCTTCACCCTTTCTTGAGGCTATGCAAGCACTCTGTCTTCTTCTTCCCGGGCTTCTCTGATAAATTCGCCCATATTATAGGGATATCCTGCTTTTGTAATCTTCACTTTGACGATAGAACCAGTCAATTCCTCTTCTCCTTCAAATTTAACGCGCAGATAGTTGGACGAGTAACCGGTAAGAAGCCCTGTCTCTTCATCTCTTTCTTCCGGTATAACATCGAGCTCTCTGCCTTCATAATCGCCGGCATATTCTTTTGCAAGCTGATTCGACAGTTCAATCAGCTGCTGCACTCTGTTTTGTTTGATGTCGCTGTCCACCTGGCCGTCCATTTTGGAAGCCGGTGTGCCGGACCTTTTTGAAAATGGAAAGACGTGCAGTTCGGAGAATTTATTGTCTCTGATAAACTGATACGTCTCCCGGAATTCTTCTTCGGTTTCACCGGGGAATCCGACTATGACGTCGGTGGTAACAGCAAGACCCGGAAGGGCCTGCTTCAGTTTATCGAGCTGCTCGGCATAATATTTTGTCGTATACTTTCTTCTCATCCGCTTCAACACCGTATCGGAACCGGACTGCAGCGGCACATGGAGATGATTGACAATTTTTCGGGAGCGGTCTATAACATCAATGACTTCATCGGTAATCTGACTGGCTTCGATGGACGAAATCCGCAGGCGCTTCAGACCTTCCACTTTTTCCAGTTCTTTCAAGAGAGCGGCGAAATTATAGTCTTTCATGTCTTCGCCGTATCCAGCGGTATGAATACCGGTCAGTACAATTTCTTTATATCCGGCTTCTACAAGCTGATGCGCCTGATTCAGAACATCTTCGGGTTTTCTGGAGCGTAGAAGGCCCCGGGCCCATGGAATGATGCAGAACGTGCAGAAATTGTTGCAGCCTTCCTGTATTTTCAGGGACGCTCTTGTGCGGTCCGTGAATTCAGGAACATCCAACTCTTCGTATACCCGCGTTTTCATGATGTTTCCTACTCCGTTAATCGGTTCCCGTTCTTTTTTGAACTGCTCAATATACCCGATCATTTTGGAACGATCCTGGGTTCCTACCACAACGTCCACGCCTGGAATATCCATAATTTCAGCAGGCGATGTCTGAGCGTAGCAGCCTGTTACACACACCACTGCATCCGGATTTTTACGCACCGCACGACGGATCACCTGACGGCTTTTCTTATCACCGGTATTGGTGACGGTACAGGTGTTTATGACGTAGACATCTGCACTTTTTTCGAATTCTTCTTGTTCATATCCAGCATTTTTAAACAGCTGCCAGATTGCTTCTGTTTCATAATGATTCACTTTACAGCCAAGGGTATGAAAGGCAACAGAAGACATATATGTTCACCTCAATATTTCATAATGATAGGACAGGGCGGAAAGAAAATAGAGAGAAGCGGATTCGCTCCGTAAAATCCGCGGCCCCAGACTGACAGGCCGGCAGTCGTTTTGATCAAGAGCCTGTGCTTCTTCACGGCTGATTCCACCTTCTGGACCAATAAGAGCCAGAATGGATGGAGGGCGGGAAGAAAAAATATCTGCCGCAGCCTGATGTTCACCGCTTTTTGCCGTTTCTTCATCCAAATACAGGCACGCTTCATATGCCGAAGCTGCCTCTATCATGTCACGGGTGGAGGCATAATACGAAACATCCGGAATGTACTGTCTTCCGGATTGTTCCGCTGCTTCTTTGGCAATTTTGCGGAGCCGCTGGAGTTTCTTCTCCACTTTACTGCTATCCCATTTTACCACAGATCGACCTGCTGCAAACAACAGAAAGGAGCGCGCGCCCAGTTCAGTTCCCTTCTGCACGACCAGGTCAAGGTTATCTCCTTTAATCAACGCCTGGGCGACAGCGGCATAAACCGGAAGTTCCGGGCTGCTTTTTATATCTTCCAAAATGTCTGCCTCCACCGTCTCTTTATCCACGCTTTGGATCCTGCAGTGTGTCCGGCGCCCCTGATTATTCAGGCATTCGATATGGCTTCCGGGCTCAAGCCTCATGACTTTGGAAATGTGTTTGACATCTTCCCCTGTAATGACTACATTGTTTTCCGTCATTTGTTCAGGTTCTACAAAATAACGCTGCACGTTATCCACCCCGGACTTTTTGCTTCTGTTTTTTCACAGCTGTTACAGCTGTCCAGTCTTCCATGTCCTGTGTACGAACAACCTCAAAGTTCTCTTTTTCCAATGCTTCCATGACCTCTTTTTTCTTCCCTGAAATAATGCCGGAAGTGATGAAAAGTCCTCCCGGCTTCAAAGCCCTCCATGCGTCAGGAGCGAGTCGGATAATGATGTGGGCCAGTATATTGGCAATAATGATGTCAGCCTGGCGGGTTTCATGATCGAGTAAGTTGTTTTGTTTCACCGTCACCGTATTTTCCACATGGTTGAACGCAGTGTTTTCACGGGCGGCTTCCACTGCTGTCTGATCAAGGTCAAGTGCAAGAACACCTGCTGCTCCGAATTTGGCTGCGCCAACAGCCAGTACGCCGGAACCGGTGCCGACATCTATCACTTCTTCTCCCCCCCTGATTTCCTGTTCAAGGGTCCGCAGGCATAAAACGGTGGTTGGGTGCGTCCCTGTGCCAAAAGCCATCCCGGGATCAAGTTCTATCACTTTTTCTTCCCTGCTTTCAGGCACATAAGGCTCCCAGGAAGGAGTAATAGTGAGAGTGTCCGTCACCTTGACCGGTTTGTAGTACTGTTTCCAGGCGTGGGCCCAGTCTTCTTCCTCGACTTCGGTAATACTCACTTCATTTCGTCCGATGTCGATATCATGCAGCAGCAGATCATTGATAGACTGTTTGATTTCTTCCAGCGTTTCCCCGACAAAGCTGCTTACCGAAAAGTAGGATTTCAGTACAACTCCTTCTTCCGGATACTCTGAGCCGTTTAGATCGTAAATTTCATCCTCGGTTCCATCCCAGTCGCGGTAAAGATCTTCAGAGTCTTCAATCACCACTCCACTTGCTCCGCCCTCATGCAGAATATTGGAAATCGGCTCCACCGCTTCCTGGGTTGTATGAATTCGAAACTCCAGCCATTTCACTAACACCAGCTCCATTTTTTAAAGACTCTGCCGGGCAGAATTAATCACCTTTAAACGCGCGTTTCACTTTTTCAAAAAAATTCTGGTGCTGTTCTTCCACCTGCTCATCCCCACTTAATTCGGAAAACTCACGGATCAATTCTTTTTGTCTTTCATCGAGTTTTTTCGGTGTAATGAGCTGTACTTTTACATGCTGATCGCCCTGACCGCGGCCGTGCACATTCGGAATACCTTTTCCGCGCAGACGGAAGTTTGTTCCGGTTTGTGTTCCTGCCGGGATCTTCAACTTCACTTTACCTCGCAGCGTTGGTACTTCTATTTCATCGCCAAGGGCTGCCTGGGCAAACGTGAGCGGCATTTCACAGTAAACATCGTCGCCGTCCCGGTCGAAAAACTCATGGGACTGTACATTGAATACGACAAATAAATCTCCCGGCGGACCACCATTGGCTCCTGCTTCTCCTTCACCGGCAACACGGATCTGCTGTCCGTAATCCACACCGGCAGGAACAGTGATTTTAATCTTCTTGTTGCGTTTTATACTGCCCCGGCCGCCGCAGGTCGAACATTTATCTTTCACGGTTTGTCCGGTTCCCTGACACTGGTCACAGGCGCGTCTGTTCACGACACGGCCAAACGGTGTGTTCTGTTCAATATTCAGCTGGCCGCTTCCCCCGCACTTCGTACACGTTTCCGGACTGGTCCCCGGTTTTGCACCGCTTCCATCACAGGTCTCGCATTCTTCTTCCCGGGGGATTTCAATGTCGGTTTCTTTACCGAAAGCTGCTTCCTTAAAGGACAACGTCATCGTATACTGCAGGTCGGCGCCTTGGCGGGGCGCATTGGGATCTCTGCGGCCGCCGCCGCCGAAGAACATATCGAAAATATCGCCGAAACCGCCAAAGTCTCCGGCTCCGCCGCCGGCACCGCCGAATCCTTGGTTTGGATCAGAATGGCCGAACCTGTCATAATTAGCCTTCTTCTGTGAGTCACTTAATACATCGTAGGCTTCTTTGACTTCCTTAAACTTCTCTTCCGCGCCTTCTTCACTGTTTACATCGGGGTGATATTGACGTGCAAGTTTCCGGTATGCTTTTTTTATTTCGTCGTCAGAGGCTTCGCTGCTGACACCGAGCACTTCATAATAATCGCGTTTACTCATCGTTTGCATCCACTCCCGTTCACTAATCCATAAGGATTATCTTATCATTCCTGTCTTCATTTCTTCAAGTCCGCCTCAAAACTGGAGGCACAAAAAAAGAAAGGAGCTGACCCTAAGCAAAGCTCAGCTTAACCTTTCTTTCGGGACAACTCCTCGTGCAGACTTTTTTCTATTTCGTCTCCCTGTGCAAATGACTCATAAAGGGGCGGGAATTACTTATTATTTTTGTCGTTATCGTTGTCGTCTACTTCTTCGTAATCCGCGTCTACTGCATCGTCACCGGAATCCCCTTCATTTTCCTGAGCCTGCTGCGCCTGCTCGGCTGCCTGCTCATAAAGCTTAGTGGAAAGCTGCTGAACAATTTCCTGAAGTTCATCTTTAGCTGTTTGGATAGCTTCGATGTCTTCGCCTTCCAGTGCTTCTTTCACTTTGTTCTTCGCTTCTTCTGCGTTGTCTTTTTCGGACTGATCTACATTCTCACCGAGATCTTCCAGTGTCTTTTCTGTTGTGAAGACGAGCTGGTCCGCTTCGTTGCGGGTTTCTACTTCTTCTTTACGTTTTTTGTCGGCTTCTGCGTTCTCTTCGGCATCTTTTACCATCTGCTCAATTTCATCTTCGGAAAGGCCGGACGATGAAGTGATCGTGATGGACTGTTCTTTGTTTGTACCCAAGTCTTTGGCACGTACGTTCACAATACCGTTGGCGTCGATATCAAACGTTACTTCAATCTGCGGAACACCGCGTGGAGCCGGCGGAATGTCGCTCAACTGGAAGCGGCCGAGAGACTTGTTGTCCGCGGCCATTTCACGTTCACCCTGAAGCACGTGAATGTCAACACTCTGCTGGTTGTCAGCAGCAGTCGAGAATGTCTGGGACTGACTCGTCGGGATCGTAGTATTACGCTCGATTAATTTTGTGGTTACTCCGCCCATTGTTTCAATACCAAGGGACAGCGGCGTCACGTCAAGGAGTACAACGTCTTTCACATCTCCGGCCAGAACACCTGCCTGAATAGCTGCACCAAGGGCTACCACTTCGTCCGGGTTCACGCCTTTATGCGGATCTTTGCCGGTTAATTTCTTGATTGCATCCTGTACAGCAGGAATGCGGGTGGAACCGCCCACAAGGATGACTTTATCAATGTCTGTTGCTTTCATATCAGCGTCTTTGAGTGCCTGACGTGCAGGTCCCATGGTTTTTTCCACAAGATCGGAGGAAAGCTCATCGAACTTCGCACGGGTCAAACTGATTTCCAGGTGTTTCGGGCCGTTTTGGTCTGCTGTAATAAACGGCAGGGAAATCTGAGTCTGAGCCACACCGGACAGATCTTTTTTCGCTTTTTCCGCTGCGTCTTTCAAACGCTGCACTGCCATGTTGTCCTGGGAAAGATCGATGCCGTTTTCTTTTTTGAATTCAGAGACAAGGTAGTCGATGATAACCTGGTCGAAATCGTCCCCGCCGAGCTTATTGTCGCCGGACGTTGATTTTACTTCAAAAAATCCTTCGCCAAGTTCGAGAACCGATACGTCAAATGTACCTCCGCCAAGGTCATAAACAAGGATTGTCTGGTCGTCTTCTTTGTCCAGACCATAGGCAAGAGAAGCCGCAGTCGGCTCGTTCACGATACGGTCTACTTCCAGTCCCGCGATTTTACCGGCATCTTTTGTTGCCTGGCGCTGGGAATCATTGAAATAGGCCGGAACCGTAATAACGGCATTCGTTACTGTTTCTCCGAGATAGCTTTCTGCATCATCCTTGAGTTTTTGGAGAATGATAGCGGAAATCTCCTGCGGTGTATACGTTTTTCCTTCGATTTCAACGGTATGCTCCGTTCCCATGTGACGCTTGATGGACTGGATGGTGTTTTCGTTCGTAATAGCCTGGCGCTTGGCTACCTCCCCAACCTGGCGTTCTCCATCCTTAAACGCAACAACAGAAGGAGTAGTGCGGTTACCTTCCGGGTTCGGGATAACCTGTGCTTCGCCGCCTTCCATTACTGCGATGCAGGAGTTCGTTGTACCAAGGTCAATTCCTATAATTCTGCTCATTGTCTCGTCAGCCTCCTATAATACTTTTTCTGTTTTTTTATGCATTTACTTTTACCATAGCAGGACGGATTATTTTATCTTTTAATTTATAACCCTTTTGAAGTTCTTCCACGATTTGATTGGATTCAAACCCTTCTTCTTCCACCTGCATGACCGCCTGGTGCTGATGAGGGTCAAATGTTTCCCCCTCGGTCGGTATAACTTCCAGACCCTCCTGCTGCAGCGCTTCGAAAAACTGGGAGTAAACCATGTTGACACCCTGTAGAAGGGAACCGTCTTCTTCCTGGTCTGTCGCTGCATTCAAAGCCCGCTCAAAATTGTCAAGGACCGGAAGAAGGGACTCAATAACAGACTGGGATCTGTATTTTGCGTCCCGCTCTTTATCTTCTTTTGCCCTCCGGCGCACATTGTCCAGATCAGCCTGAACGCGCAGAGCTTTGTCCTGCCATTCGGCTGCTTCTCTCTGTGCCTTTTCCAATTCTGTTTCCTCAGCAGGCTCTTTTACATCTTCCTGTTCAACTGACGTGTCCCGGGCATCAGCTGCCTCTGCGGTTTCTTCCTGTTCTTCTTTTGCCTCTTCTTCTGTGGAAGTATAATTCTCTTTCATACGTTCACCTCCCGCTGCACGCGATTATTTCCAAACAGTGACCGGAGCTTTACGAGCGGTCCGTATACAAGTTTGTCAGAACTTTCGACAAATCTCTGGATAAATGCTCAATAAGACCGATCACCCGTGGATATTCCATTCTCGTCGGACCAACAATACTGATGGTACCAACCGGATTGCCGTTAAAGGAATAAGAAGCTGAGATGATACTGCAGTCTTCAAATGCCTGATTCGCATTTTCCTGGCCGATACGTATCATTAATCCACTCTGTTCCGGTTTCAGCAGTTCATGCATCGTGTGGTCTTCTTCAAGCAGTTCAAAAATCATACGGACTTTATCAACGTCCTTGAACTCCGGCTGGGAGAGCAGATTGGCTTTCCCTCCGTAATACACTTTTTCTTCACTGCTTTTCTGAAGGGTTTCTTCGGTGAATGACAAAGCTTCCCGGTAATTGGTTATGTGCTGTCTCAGCAGCCCGGCTACTTCTGTCGTAATCTTATTCTGGAGCTGATACAGCGGAATCCCGCGCAGGCGGTCATTCAGGATATTAGCTATTTTTTCAAGATCACTGCTGTTCAGGGCTTCCGGAAGCGACACGGTATGATTCTCGACGTGTCCGGTATCGGTGACGAGAATAGCTACAGCGTTCCGGTCATTTAACGGAATAATCTGCACCTGCTTCAATTTCGACTCGAATATTTCAGGCCCGAGTACGATGGAAGCATAACTCGTTAATTCAGACAATATCGTCGCCGACTGCTTTACCACCTGCTCTGTTTCCATTACCTTCCGGGCAAACAATGACCTTAAGTCATGAATTTCCCTGCTCGAAAGCTGATGAGGTAGCAGTAGATGATCTACATAGTGACGGTAGCCCCGCTCAGAAGGGATGCGCCCGGAAGAAGAATGCGGTTTTTCCAGAAAACCCATTTCCTCCAGATCCGCCATTTCGTTGCGGAGCGTCGCCGGACTGTAGCTCATGCCGCTCTGTTTCGATAAGCTGCGGGATCCGACAGGTTCCGCAGAATGAATATAACCATCTACAATAGCCTGTAAAATGAATAACTGCCGGTCTGTCAGCATGACAACATCACCTCTGTTAGCACTCCGGATATCCGAGTGCTAAATCTATTGTAAAGTTATCAAAAGGGATGATGTTTGTCAACAAAACAGAATGTTTTTCCATAAACGGAAGAGAATCCGGTCTGTCAGCCTTCTTCATCCAGAAGAAAACGGGCAAACACCTCATTGCCGAGAAGTCTCCCCTTTTCCGTCAACTGCAGGGCGCTTCCCGAATCATAAAGCAACCCATCCTCCGTCAGTTCCTGGAGCGCTTCCGGATAAATGTCATAATATGAGCAGTTGAACTTCCGGTAAAAACGCTGAGCCGATACGCCTTCTTTCATCCGGAGCCCCATGAACATTTCTTCTTCCATGTTCTCGGTCCGCGACACTTCATGTGTATCTTTCACCGGATCCCCCCCTGCTTTCACCGCTTTTAAATAGTGGGGAAGCGGACCAAGATTAGCGTATCTCACTCCGTTCACATACCCGTGGGCGCCTGCCCCGAAGCCGTAATACTCTTCGTTTTTCCAGTACGTTTTGTTATGTTCACTTTCTTTACCCGGCTTCGCAAAATTACTTATTTCATAGGCGTGAAATCCGGCATCATCGAGAGCTTCTTCCAGCACTTCATACATATCTGCTTCCGTATCCTCCGGCAGCGGCTTTATTTTACCCTGCCGGTACCAGTTGTGAAACATTGTTTTTTCCTCGATTTTCAACGAATAAGCGGAAACGTGATCAATATCAAGATGAACAGCCCGGCTCACGGTGTCTTTCCAGTCTTCCATCGTCTGCTCCGGCAGACCGAACATTAAATCGATCGATATATTATCAAAGCCGGATTCTCTTGCCAGCTGAACGGTCTCTACTGCTTCGGCCGCCGAATGTCCCCGGCCGATTTTCTCAAGAAGGGTGTCATTAAACGTCTGGACCCCGATGCTCAGGCGCGTGACCCCTTCTTCTTTCATCATGTCAAACTTAGCCAGGTCCGCTTCTCCCGGATTCACTTCCACCGAGAATTCACGCAGCGGGCGGGTGGAGTCCGTACGCTCTTTTACGTCCCGGAGCACCCGGCGCAGTTGTTCTGTTGAGAGGGCTGTCGGTGTCCCTCCTCCAACATAAACGGTATCAACAGGGATTGTTTCCGGCAGGGTGCGCTTCATTTCCTGCCCCAAGTGTTCAATATAATCATCCACCGGCTGGTTTTCAATAAAGAATTTATTAAAATCACAGTAAAAACAGATGTATCTGCAGAAAGGGATGTGAACATAAATCGAAGCCGGAGATGACAGAACCTGTGTCTGTGCGCTCATCATTGGTCATCATCCATCCGCAGGACAGACATGAACGCTTCCTGCGGCACATCTACTTTGCCGACACTTTTCATCCGGCGCTTTCCTTCCTTTTGTTTCTCAAGAAGTTTACGTTTTCTGGTGACGTCACCGCCGTAACATTTGGAAAGTACGTTTTTGCGCATGGCTTTAATGGTGGAACGTGCGATGATGTTGTTGCCGATGGCTGCCTGAACCGGCACTTCAAACTGCTGGCGCGGAATCAGGTCTTTCAGTTTGTCCACAATAATCTTGCCGCGTTCATATGCCATGTCACGGTGTACGATAACTGAAAGCGCATCAACAGGCTCTCCGTTGAGCAGAATGTCCATTTTGACAAGATTGGATTCCCGATATCCGGTAAGTTCATACTCAAAGGAAGCATACCCTTTTGTATTGGACTTTAACTGATCAAAAAAGTCATACACAATTTCGGTGAGCGGGAGGTGGTACACGATATTCACCCGGTTTTCATCGAGATAGCGCATATCGGTGAATTCCCCTCTTTTTTTCTGGCAGAGTTCCATTACCGCGCCGACAAAATCATTCGGCACCATAACGGCTGCTTTTACAAAAGGCTCTTCCACGAGTTCAATTTTCTGCTGGTCCGGCATATTGGATGGATTGTCAATTTCGAGCACCTCTCCATCAGTCAAATAAACATGATAAATAACGCTTGGCGCTGTCGTAATCAGGCTGATGCCGTATTCTCTTTCAATCCTCTCCTGGATGATTTCCATGTGCAGAAGACCTAAAAAGCCGCACCGGAAGCCAAAACCAAGGGCCTGGGAGCTTTCTGCTTCGAACTGCAGGGAACTGTCATTGAGCTCAAGCCGCTCGAGGGCATCCCGAAGTGCGCTGTAGTCGCCCGCATCCACCGGATGCATACCGCAGAACACCATCGGATTCATCGTTTTATAGCCCGGAAGTGGTTCTGCTGCCTGCTGATTGACATGGGTGATGGTATCGCCTACTTTTGAATCACTGACATTTTTGATGTTGGCGATTAAGAATCCGACATCCCCGACGGTCAGTTCTTCGCTTGCGACCGGTTTCGGGGTGAACACACCAACCTCGCCCACTTCAAATTCTTTTCCGGTCTGCATCATCTTGATTTTGTCTCCTGGACGAATCGAGCCTTCCACCACTCTGATATAGGAGATAACCCCGCGGTATGTATCATACAGCGAATCAAAAATGAGCGCCTGCAGCGGGTTCTCTATCTTTCCGGAAGGAGCCGGTATTCTATCGATCACCTGAGATAGTATTTCATCGGTTCCGAGTCCGCTTTTCGCAGAGGCGTATACCGCATCGGAAGCATCGATCCCGATCACGTCTTCAATTTCTTTTTTTATCCTTTCCGGTTCTGCGCTCGGCAGGTCGACTTTATTAATGACGGGGATGATTTCCAGATCATTATCTACAGCCAAATAAACATTCGCAAGCGTCTGCGCTTCAATTCCCTGCGAAGCGTCAACGACAAGAAGCGCCCCTTCACAGGCGGCCAGGCTGCGGGAGACTTCATAGGAAAAGTCGACGTGTCCCGGTGTATCTATGAGATGAAACGTATACTCTTCGCCGTCGGTATGGGCGTATTTTAAATGGACGGAATTGAGTTTGATTGTTATGCCGCGCTCCCGTTCCAGATCCATAGCGTCAAGCATCTGATCTTTCATTTCGCGTTCGGGAAGCGAACGGGTCGTCTCGAGAATACGGTCCGCAAGCGTCGATTTCCCGTGGTCGATATGGGCTATAATCGAAAAGTTTCTGATATTTTTCTGCCTGCTTTCTCTGTTTTCCTCACTCATGCTTTTATCACTCCTGCTAATTATAACACTGCACCTTTTGCAGCGAAGGTTGCCGCTCACTGACACTATCCTTCATTATATCAACAGGGAACCTTCACTTCAATATTCCCGGGAAGACTCAGAAGCAGGCGCAAACACATCCAGTCTCTTTCCAATATCAGAAAATACATTGATTTCCTTTGTCTCTTTCAACCGTTTCTGGCGTTCGAGCAGTTTTGCTTCTGTATCGGTTTCTCCCTCGACTGCCTTTGTTACGGTTTCTTCCTGCTCGTATGCAGCAGGCCGGGATACGTCCTGCGGCCGCTCCCGGTACTGTTCGGACACATGGATACCTGTCATCATTCCAACCAGAAAAAATACCGCCGCTGCCAGCAGAATGGTCAATATTCTCATAACGATCCTCCTCTTTATTTGTTCATTTCTTCATGGTAGGCACTGATCACTTCCGCCAGCGCCTCTGTTGTACGGTACGCTTCGTCCAGAGTATTTTCGACGCCGCCGATTTCAACGAGGACAGACTGTTCAGAAAGATCCTGGTTATACCGCCCGTTTGCACCGCCGCCTCCCTTGGTAAGCACCCCTCTGCTCAGTCCCGGATAGGAGGCTTCCAGTCTGCTGTTTAAATCTTTTGCCATGGCCAGATTTTTTTCGTACTGAGGATGGTTTTTTCCGATGACGAAAAAGGTCTTGGCCATTGTTTCTCCGTTCACCGTCACAGTGGTGACGTCCCGGGGCTGGGAGTCCCGGTGCAGATCAAAAAACATTTCCAGCTGCTTGTTTTCTTTTATGTCATTTTGGATAACGTTACGGGACACGTCATAAGATCTCGGGAATTCCCATCCCTTTTGATGGAGTCTTTGTGTAATGTCCGTCGTATCAACGAAAGTCTGAACCCCTCTTTCTTCCAGTTCCTTTCCAAGATGTTTTCCCACCATCGTGATGTTGACATCCTGGTGAAAAGCGCTGTCGGCATTTTCTTCAAGTTCCGGATAATACGATTCGCGGCTGTGGGAATGAACGATGTGAGCGACGGCTTCCCCGGTTTGCGTATTTTCTGTTTCTTCTTCCGTATCGAGCACCTGAAGTCTATCATCCGCCGCCTTTCTCTCTTTCATCAGCACTTCCATAGGTGGTGCGGATTCTATCGGCATGGTCGTGAAATCCGTTCCTTCCCCGGCCACTACGATATTTCCATCAAACAGCGCAAAACCCGGTATTTCCATACCCAGCATCGTTCTCGGCTCATGAAAATCCAGTCTCGTTAGAAACTCAAACAGCAGAGTCGGCACCGGGGTGCTTTCTTCTTCAGGTGGAACAGCCTGATCGAAATAATGATTTTCAAACTGAAAGGCCGACAGAAGAAGATGCTGCTGAATTTCTGAACTCCATGTATGTAACTGCCTGGAAGAAAATAAATTGTCCTGCCCCTCGGCCGTGAGAATGGTAATAAAAACCATCATAAACAACAACCCTCCTATGGTTCCTGCCGCCCATTTACGGAGACTTGTCCATATATTTTTGTTCTGCTTATTTTTCACTTCACTCCACATGCCGCTCCCTCCCTGTTCTACTCTATGAGAAAAAACTGATAGAGTAGAACGGGAGATTAAAAGAAAAACGCAGGACGCCCGAGAGAGCATCCGGACATGAAGATGGCCCCAAACAAAGCCCCTTTATATTTGTCTTATTAAAAAAGAGTGTGGGACAAAATTAAAAACAGAGAGTGAAAAACGAACGTTTTAGGTAACACGCATCCTGAACGTAGTCAAAATAGGGCTTCTCCTGCGGGAACAGCACGTGTCTCGAGACCCCGCAGGAAGCGGGTTTCTCCCGAGGAGGCTCGAGCCGTGCCCGCGGAAAGAGCCCTATTTTGACGAAGTGATGGAAGATGTACCATAAAATGCCGAACGATTTTTTCTTAAATCGTTCGGCATTTTTCTACCTTATAGAGGTTTTGTCCCAGACTCTTAAAATACCTTCATTTTCATTTTACTTTGTGTACGTGCCGGTGCTTTCCTGGGAAATACTTTCGTGCAGGGCTGCGTTCAATCCTTCGGCGACGACATTGGCCATGTTATCCATGAACACGTCCACCTCTTTGGGCGTCACCATCAGATTGTGACCCAGCGGAGCTAAAACTTCCTGAATCAACTGCCTTTTTTCCTGTTCTTCCAGACCGCCTACCATACCAAACACAGCCTGGCGCTTGTCATCAGCCGGAAGGTCCTCCTCATGCAGTTCTTTTCTTTCGCCAAAGACCATACCGGCCGGCGCCAGGGCATCGCCGGGAGCGTCTTTGTCTTTCATTTCCCTGCCAAGATGCTTCAGCATAAAATCGATAGTGTCGCTCGTGATCGTCACGGCATCCACCACCGTTGGTATACCTATCGCAATGACGGGAATACCGAGCGTTCTTCTGCTTAACTCACGCCGTTGATTGCCGACACCGGAGCCGGGATGAATGCCCGTATCCGACATTTGAATCGTGGTGTTCACCCGTTCAATCGAGCGGGAAGCAAGGGCGTCAACGGCTATCACAAAATCAGGTTTTGTTTTCTCCACTGCCGCCGCAATAAGTTCACTCGTTTCCACCCCGGTCAGCCCCATCACCCCCGGGGAAAAAGCACTAACAGAACGGAAACCCTCTTCCACTTGTTCCGGCGCTTCCATGAAAAGATGGCGGGTGATAACGAGCTTGTCAACAACCATAGGGCCAAGAGCGTCCGGGGTTACATTCCAGTTTCCAAGGCCTGTAATTAAACAGGCAGCATCCTTTTTAATGCCGAGGCGTTTTAAAAAACCCGCTGTTTCCCGGGCAAGTACGGCTTCCATGGCCTGCTGCAGTTCCGTGTCCTGTTTACGAACACCCTGTGCTTCAAAGGTCAGATACTCGCCCGCCTCTTTACCTGTGTTTTCGGCGCCTGCTTCCGTGATGGTTACGTTCGTTATTTTGACGCCGTTTTCTTCTTTTTCATGAACCCGGATACCGCTTTCGATATTCTGGTCCGACGGGCGGTTCAGTTCCTTTTCTTCCAACAGTTCTTTTTCTTCCACTGCGAGATCGGTACGCACATTGTAGGAAGACATATCCAGTTCCATCTTATCCACCTGCTTTCATTGCATCCTGATTTGCTGTTGTTATGTAGTATGTACTGGAATAAGCTTGTTATTCGCCTTGCACGTCGATCTGTTTTTTGATAGAATCCTCTTGTGTTTCATTCTCTGCAGAACGTGCAAAATGGAACAAAACAAGGGAGGTGACAACATGCCAAATATTAAACAGGCGAAAAAACGCGTGATTGTTAATGAATCCAAGCGCGTCAAGCAGCATGCCTTCAGGTCAGCCATGCGCACTGCCATCAAGGAATTCAACAAGAAGGCAGACAACAAGGATGTAGAAGGTGCCAAAGATCTTCTTTCCCTGGCGACGAAAAAAGTGGACAAAGCTGCTGACAAAAAGATGATTCATAAAAATACAGCAGCAAGAGCCAAGTCAAAAATGAATCAGCGTTTCAACGAAATCGCGCAGTAATAATGAAAACGACTCCTCTGCAGAGTCGTTTTTTTATGGATGAAAAAGTATAAAATGCCGGTGTTTTGAGGTCCGGCTTCAGCGGCCGGCCGCTCAGGGTTTCTTCCCGTGCGCTTGCGCCTTTCTTATACTGCCAGACCGGCTATACTTAGTTCCAGCTGCAGGTGTTTGTCCATTTTTCCTGTTTTTATCCGTTCATCTGCTTCGGCCAGTTTCTGAAGTACTTCTTTCAGCCGGGTTTCAGAATACGTTCTGCTCTGTTCTTCCGCTACTTTTACAGCGTAAGGGTGTACTTTCAGCCTCGACGCCATTTTCTGACGGGAATAGCCTGTCTTCTTTAATTGATAAACATGCAGAATCATGCGGAACTGTCTGGCCAGGAGGGTCAGGATTTTAATGGGCTCTTCATTTTGTTTCATCAGGTCATAGTGAATGCGAAACGCCTGCTCCGCCCGGCCGTGCACGACGTGGTCCACCAATTCAAATACATTGTCCTCAAGGTTGCGCGGGACCAGCTCCTCCACCATCTCTTCTGTAATCTGCCTTTGCTCTCCGGCGTACAACGCCAATTTATCCATCTCCGAAGACAGCATCATCATATCTTTCCCGGCCAGCTGCATCATCTTCTCTTTCGCCCCGGATGTTATCGATACGCCCCTTGTTTCGCAGAAACGTTCGATCCACTGCCCCATATTTTTTTCATCAAAAGAAGAAGCTTCCAAAAAAACACCCTGTTTTTTCAGCTTTTTGACGATTTTTTTCCGTTCATCCAGTTTTTCATACGGAGCGGTGAAAATCATGACCGTTTCTTTCGGGGGATTGTCGATATATTCTTCCAGATAAGAAAGATTATGTTCCACTTTCTCTTTGTCTTTTGCTCCTGTTAAAAAGTAGCAGTTTTTCAGTACGACGACCCGTCCCGACCCAAAGAAAGGCAGCGTCTCCCCTTCTTCCAGAGCCGTCTCCACCGGGACCTCCTTCATGTCATAGACGGAATGATTAAAATCCCGTTCTTCTTCAGCCAGCGTATTTGCCGTTATTTTTTCCATCACATTGGTTATTAAGTACGCCTCTGTTCCATATAATAAGTAAAGCGGCGCGATATTTTGATTTTCGATGTCGTTTAAAAGCGGAATGTAGTCCATCCATGCAGCACCCCTATAGCAATGTTCGTTTCCTTCCATCTTATGCTTCCTCGTTATTTTTGGCAACAAGGAGGGAAAAGGAAAGTGCACGTGAGGCACTTTCCATTTATTATAAACGTTGATAAAAAGGCCTAGGACAACTTTTTATCAACGATATCCGGGGTTCATTTTTTAGTTTATCCTATGTCCCTCCCGGTTATAGGTGACAACTGTTTACAGCTCCGGCAGTGTCACCCTTCTTTTATTCGACCTGACAGAATCGTGAAGCAGATATGGATTTTTGTTCTTACTTGTCTTATAATGAACGAAGAAGTGCATCCATAAGGAGGGAATGGGCCGTGAATGAATTTGAAAGGGACGTGCAGAGTAAACGTAATGACCTGATCGACTCTGTCGTCGGTTTCGTTGTGCCTTTTGCTTTTTTCACCATTATCATGGTAGTAGCTACGGTGATTGAAGTGGCAGGCGGCTTTTAAAACGGACTCAATGAACATGGTACTCTGATCTCTTCCGAGTTTCCATATACTGCGCCGTGCGCTGCAGCAGGAACAAGCTGTCCCGTCCAACCGGGGCAGCTTCTCTTATTCCAGTGCAGATGACCAGCTCTTCCTCACCCCTCTTCACAGTTCTGACCGCCTTCTGGTGCCGCCTGCCGGACTCCGCGGATGCGGTCTTCGGTGAACGTAATTTGTACTGCTCCCGCTGCATCTGTCCGGTAGACCTGTGCTCCCGCTTTTTCAAGCGTTTCCAGTGTCTCTTCATGCGGGTGCCCGAAACGGTTGCAGCGTCCGGCGGAGATTAGCGCCGCCTTTACTCCCAGCTGCTCGATAAATGCCGGTGAACTGGAGGTGCGGCTGCCGTGATGTCCAGCTTTCAGAATATCGGCTTTTACATCCGGGAACTCAGACAGCAGTTCTTCTTCCCCTGACCGCCCTATATCCCCTGTGAACAGCCAGTTCGTATTTCCAAGGTCAGCCCGCAGAACAACGGAACGTTCATTGCCTGCCGGCTCATCCCCGTCAGGAGCAAGCACCTGAAACGAACTGCTTCCTGCATGCCAGGCCAGTCCCCGGCCGGCTGGAACGATAGGAATCCCCTTTTTCCATACAGTATCCAGCAGGGCCGCTTCCGCCTCTTTAAAATTTCCGCCTTTTCCGTATAGAACCTCTTTAATTCCCACATTTTCGAGTAAGGCGGGCGTACCTCCATAATGATCAATATCTCCATGCGTAAGAATCAATTTATCAAGAGTCGTGATTCCTTCTGCCTTTAAAAATGGCACCACAACATCCTCTCCCGGATCGTACGGCTCCTCTCTTTCTTCCCATTCTTCCTTCGGAAAATCCGGCACACCTCCTGTATCAATCAGGTAGACGGCCCTGCGATACGGAAGTTCAATTACGAAACTGTCTCCCTGACCGACATCAAGCATCGTAACGTAGCCCCGGTTATCCATGTACGGAAGAGCTTTCTGAAACGTCAGCGTTCCCGCAACAAGCAGAGCCGGAAGCAGAAGGCGGCGGTACCTTCCTGTTTGTTCAAGCCGGATGAAAAATAAGTAAACCGCAGTACCCAGTAATCCGGTTAAAACAAGGGACAGTTTTCCACCGGTATACGTAAACGCATTCCAGCTTCCGGCAGCAGACAGCATGACATGAGCAAATGATACAATCTCCTGCAGGGGAACCACAGCCAGAGAAAACAGCGCCGCATTCAGAAACGAAACGGCAAACAAAACGATGACACCCGGAAGGACAATAACAGAAATGAAAGGTACAAACACGAGATTAAGGACAATACTTAGGAACGAAAACTCATAGAAATGAAACAAAATAACAGGAAGCCCGGCAAACTGAGCGATAACACTCACATAAAAAGCCATTTTCCATCTGTTCTTTTGGTGTAATATGTTTCTCGAAAGAAGAAGAGACGCACTGATAAGAAAGGACAGCTGAAAGCCGATATGGTAGAGGTAATAAGGATGGATGAATAAGAAAAGAAGCGCGGCAAGACAGAGAACGAAAAAAGGATCCATGCTTTTTCTTCCCGTTTTGTCCCATATAATAAAAGCCGATACCATACCTGCCGCACGCAGAACAGAAGGAGCAGCCCCGGCGAGTATCGTATAAAAAGGCAGCAGTATAAGCAGGACCCACTCTGCTTTTTCTTTTGTCAGTCCTATACAAAGCAACAGAAAGTAAAGCATGGCACAAAGAAGTCCAACATGAAGACCTGATACGGCAAGAAGATGGATTAATCCAAGCGATTGATAATCGGTTTCTGTATCTGCTTCAAGCAGGTCCCGTTCACCGAACAAAAGAGCTGCCGCAATACCTTTCAGTGGTTCCGGGAATGCGGTGTCAATACGCTGCACGCCTTCGTATCTCCATCCCTTCAACATATACAAAGGGTTTCGGCTCATACCGCTGCACCGGATGTCCTCCACAGAGGCAGCCTCCATTTCCCAGTAGGTGTGTTGTTGTTTTACATACCGCCTGTAATCAAATGCATGAAAGTTGGAAGCAGTGGAAGGATAACTTAAGGCTCCCCGGATAGAACATATACTGCCTGGAGCGTAGGAGGCGGAGATGGGTATTTCCGTTTTTTCCTGAAGCATTAAACGGATCTGGACTCTTTCGCTGTCCTGTTTCTGGAGGGTATAGCGGACAAGACTGCCATCCCGGTGCGGTCCATCTTCAATTGTTCCCTGAATGACGGTTTCTTCTCCGCTTAACGAAGAAACATGAGCGTTCTCCACCCATACCGCGCGCAGCGAAAACAGCATCAATACGAGGATGAAAACAGCAATAGATGCAGCGCTCTTTCGGAACAATAAAAGAAAGAGAGGGCACACCGCCGCTCCGACTGCCCATATCCCGCCTGAAACGACGAAATGGACGGCGGCTGCCCCACTCCATACAAACCATACGGTGTCTTTTTTCACGTCACGCTTTGCTGGCTTTTCTCAAGCGCCTGTTCAATATCTGCGATAATATCGTCTGCGTGCTCGATACCGGCAGATATACGGATAAGATCCGGCGTCAGACCGGCCGCTTTCTGGTCTTCTTCGGTCAGCTGCTGGTGGGTGGTGCTCCCCGGGTGGATGACCAGCGTCTTAGCATCGCCGACATTGGCAACGTGGGACAGGAGTTTGCAGGCATTGATAAAAGCCTTTCCTTCTTCCACTCCCCCTTTAATGCCGAATGTAAGAATGGCGCCTTTGCCTTTGGGAAGATATTTTTCCGCTTTGTCAAACGTAGGATGAGACGGCTGCCCCGGATAGTTCACCCATTCCACGTAAGGGCTTTTTTCAAGATAGTCAACGATTTTCTCCGCATTCTCACAGTGTCTTTCCATCCGAAGATGAAGTGTCTCCAGTCCCTGAATAAGAAGAAAGGAATTCATCGGAGCAAGAGCCGGGCCGAGATCACGCATTAACTGTACCCTGGCTTTGAGAATATAAGCCAATTCTCCGACTGCTTCGGTGTACACTACACCGTGATAACTTGGGTCGGGCTCGCTCAGTTCCGGAAATTTTCCGTTGTTCCAATTAAAACGTCCGCTGTCTACAATCACTCCTCCGAGGGTTGTCCCGTGTCCGCCGATAAATTTGGTCGCGGAATGAACAACGATATCCGCACCGTAATCAATCGGACGGCAGAGTGCCGGTGTAACGACTGTGGCATCAACGATCAAAGGAAGGTCATGGGAATGGGCAACTTCTGCTGCTGCTTCAATATCAAACACTTCCCCGTTCGGGTTGCCGATCATTTCACCGAAGACGAGCTTTGTCTTATCGTTGATTTTTCCGGCAAACGCTTCGGGGTTGGTTCCATCTACGAGATGAACGGTAATTCCAAACTTAGGGAGAGTATGTACAAACATGTTGTACGTACCGCCGTAAAGTCCGCTTGACGCAACAATTTCATCGCCTGCGCCGCAGATATTCAGCACTGCAAGCTGAATAGCGGAACTTCCGCTCGCGGCCGCAAGAGCCCCGACTCCTCCTTCAAGTTCAGCCATTCGTTTCTCAAACACGTCCTGGGTGGGATTCATGATCCTTGTATAAATGTTCCCAAATTCCGACAAGGAAAAGAGATTCGCCGCCTGATCGGTGTCTTTGAACTCATAAGAAGTAGTCTGATAAATCGGCACCGCACGCGACTGCGTTGTTGGGTCTGCTTCCTGCCCGGCGTGAACCGCTTTCGTTTCGAAATTCCAATCTTGTTCGCTCACTTGTATATCCCCTTTCATATCAGCGTTCCTCTTTATATTATCAAAATATTCATATAGTTGAAATCCTTTTTATATTTAATGAAAGGACAGACTTTCCTTCATCTGCTCAAGTGATGCTTCGCCGATTCCCGACACATTCAGCAGATCTTCCCCGCTTTCAAAAAACCCTTCCTCTTCTCTATAGGAAATAATGGCTGACGCTTTGGCAGGCCCGATGCCCGGCAGCGTTTCAAGTTCCGCAGTTTCTGCGTAATTGATGCGGACTTTTTCCCCTTCTTCCGCTGCAGAACCTGGTACAGAAAGCTCTTCCTCCCCTTCTTCCGGCACGCGGACAACCATCGCATCGTACAGCTTTTCAGCAAAATTGACCGCCTTTGGTTCTGCATGATCTGTCATGCCGCCTGCTTCATCGATTGCGTCTATCACCCGTTTTCCCTCTTTCAGCTCATATACCCCGGGCTCTTTCACCGCCCCCTTCACATCGATAACGACATGTACAGGACCGGCGTTTTTCTCTTTCTGTCCGGATGTCTCTTCTTTTTCTGCTTCAGCCGTCTCTTCTTCTTCCCAGAACACGTCCTCCCTCTCTGTGTTCTTTCCCCCTCCTTTTCCGTCAAATAAGAACAAAAGAAGAAAAACCACCAGCACAACAACAGCAGCACTTCCTGCTGCAACCGCGTACATCAGATTCCGGTTCATGATTTTCACCTCCTTCATTTTTTTGCGGAATAGTTAAGAGATTTGTCGCATAGGATGTGGGAGTCGGATTGTTACAGAATATGCAAACAGGAGGGATCAGCGTGGATAACATAGGATTGATCGGAACGGGAAATATGGGAGGAATGCTGGCTGAAGTCATGCTGGAACAGAACAGTGTACCGCCGGAACGTTTGTATATTTATAACCGGTCGGTTGAACGAAACAAAAACTTTCAGGCCTCGTACCCACTTGTTCATGCAGCCGGCAGCATAAAAGAACTGCTCGCCGGTACAGATGTGATTTTTATCTGCGTTCGTCCGAAACAATACGGACCGCTGCTTCACGAACTGAAAAAATATCTGACGATGGAACATATCGTAGCAACAATAACGAGTCCGGTGCTGCTGGAAGATCTCGAACGTCTTCCGGCACGGAGAGTTGTACGGACCGTACCTACCATTGCAAACAAAACCGGTACCGCTCCACTGCTTCTCACGTTCGGCAGCCACTGGACAGAAAAAGAGAAAGTCGTGTTCAGAGAGTGGCTCGGCACATTCAGTGACCCCGTCCCTCTTACCGACAAAACGCTTCGGGTCTCAAGCGACATTGTCAGCTGCGGTCCTGCATTTATGAGTTACCTTCTACAGTGTTTTATTGAGGCCGCTGCAGACGAAACAGATATTGAATACGGGGAGGCGGAAAAGCTTGCGGAAAAGATGATGATGGCATACGGCCGGCTGCTGTCTGAAAAACACTACAGCCTGCCGGAGCTATGCCAAAAAGTCAATGTACCGGGTGGTGTAACAGGAGAAGGACTGGAAGTGCTGAGCAGGTTAAGCGCAGGCATGTTTGAGGAATTGATCGGTCGTACTCATCAAAAATACGAAGATGATAAAGAAGAAATGGCATCTCTTTTTGTAGAAGAATAAGCCTGCTTTTTTATAAGTTTATACCGGCAGAACGGTTTTGTACAGTTTTTTTTGCATGAAAAAAAATACGGTCCGTCTCTTCTCCCGGAGCATTAAAGGTAAAATCTCCGTAAATACCGCAGACCTCGAAGCCGCATGTTTCTAAAACAGCGCAGTATATCGAGACAGGGAACGTACGCTGCAGGTGGCGTTCGTCAAATCTTTCATACACATTGTCACGGCGGTGGATAAAAAGAGAGAGATCGTGTTGTACTTCCAACTTTCTTCCGGTGGGAACGACATTCCATATGTAGGCTGCATCAGCGGCTGCATCAGCGAAAGAAAAATCCTGCAGCACGTCTTCCACATAACCGGTCGAATGAACATCAAAAACAAGCGACCCGCCGTCGTTCAGATGCTCGTAAAAAGCGGTGAAAGTATCGTGCAGCTCTGATTCCTCCGTGATGTAATTCAGCGAATCGCAAAAAGAAACCACCGCGTCGTATGAGCCGGAAAGACGAAATGCACGCATATCTTCGTGATAAAGGGCCGGGGCAATACCACGCTCGCTCAGTTTCTGCTCCGCGGCATCAAGCATATCCCGGGAGGCATCGAGCCCCTCTGCGTCATATCCGCTTTCGAAAAGATCAACAAGAATGGTTCCCGTTCCGCAGCCTGCATCCAGTATGGTTTGCGGCCGGGAATCTTCCTGCTCCATAAGTTTCTTAATCCATAGGAGCCACTCGTCATAAGGAGCTTGTTCCATCAAGCGGTCATACACTTGAGCGAAGCCGGCGTAAGTCCCCATGTTTCAACCTCTTTCTAGTTGGATACTGTTTCCAGGTCTACCGTGGAAGCGTCTCCCCACAATTTTTCAAGATTATAATACGGGCGTTCATCTTTATGAAACAAATGGACAATGACATCTTCAAGATCGATGAGAATCCACTTTGCTTCGTCAAACCCTTCCAAACGCTTGACTTCTTTACCTGCTTCCTGGGCCTGCTTTTTGATATCCTGGGCAATAGCCTGAACCTGCTTATACGAATTACCATGAGCAATCAGAAAATAATCCGCAATCAGAGAAATCCCTCTCATATCAAGTGCAGTGAGCTGTTCTGCTTTCTTGTCATCAGCAGCACCTGCGGCCAGTTCGAGTAGTTCCTTTCCTTCCATTTATTCTCCTCCTTCGTTTTGCTGCTTTTTAAACGTTACATCATTGTAGGCTTCTAACGTACCGGGAAATACCGGTTGGTTTTTCTGAAGTAAAAAGGTTACCGTATTAGACAGTGCTGTACGGACCGCTTCGTCAATGTCGGTCTCTGCTTTTTCCCGGGCCTGTTCCACGCCGGGGAATTTACGGTTCGGTTCAATATAATCCGCGAGAAAAATAACTTTTTCCATATCAGACATTCCCGGTCTGCCGGTAGTATGCCAAAAAATCGCGGACAGTATTTCTTCATCGGTAATGCCGATTTCCTTTTTCACCAAGTGGGCGCCGGCCGGTGCGTGGAGCAGTTCATCCCCGTAATGAATAAAATCCTCGTCCATCTGCTGTTCCTTAATAATACCACGCATTTCGTCTTTGGAGCGGAATTTGGCGTAATCATGAAAAATAGCAGCCATTTCCGCTTTATCCTGATCGACACCCAGCTTTTCAGCCAAGGTGAGCGCCGCATCTCTTACTCCCAATGTATGCCTGTAGCGGTGCTCTGTCAAATGAGGTTTTACTGTTTCAAGTGCTTCTTTCCTATTCATACAACTTATTCTCCTTAATAAAAGTCCGAACGGGCTCCGGCAGATAATATCGGATATTTCTGCCCTGCTGGATTCTTTCCCTGATCATCGTTGATGAAATATTCATTAAGGGAACTTCAATATAACACATTCTTTCTCCACTTTTTGGAAAAGAGTAGCCGGGGCGGTCAATCACAGCAAACGTAACACGCTGCATTAATTCCTCTATGTTCTTCCAGGATGAAAGGCCGGCTGCCATATCCCCGCCGACAATGAAATAAAAGTCAGTGTCCGGGTACTCCTTGTTCAACCGTTTCACGGTATCCAGCGTATAGGAAGGGCCTTTTCGGTCCAGTTCAACAGCAGAAGTGAAAAAATGGCGGTTTCCCTCTGCGGCAAGCTTTGTCATCTGCAGCCTTTCATTGGGCCCGGCCATATAATCCCGGGACTTATGAGGTGGTGAATACACCGGGATGAACCATACTTCATCCAGTTCCAGAATGGTCAGTGCTTCCTGAGCGATAATAAGATGCGCATGATGCGGCGGATCAAACGTCCCTCCGAGCAGACCGATTTTTTTCTTCATATCATATATCCCTTCTAGGACGGCAGGTCAATCGTTTTATTTTCACTTGATTCTTTGTAAAGCACAATGGTGTTTCCTATAACCTGCACCACGTCAGCGCGGGCTCCCTGCGCAAGGGAATCAGAAGCCTCATGCTTATCTTCCATACAGTTTTGGAGCATATTGATTTTGATGAGTTCTCTTGCTTCGAGCGCATCCGCTGTCTGGTTCACAAGGTTATCGGTTATTCCGGCCTTCCCGATTTGAAATACCGGTTTAAGTCCGTGTGCTTTTCTTCTTAAAAATCGCTTCTGCTTTCCCGTCAACAATTTAATTCCCTCCAAGTTGTTTCATCACTACATCATGCATGCGTTCAGTATCGGGCTGTACGCCCGTCCATTTTTGGAAAGCAATGGCCCCTTGTCCGACAAACATTCCTGTTCCGTTCAAAATATCCGCCCCTGCTTTCCCGGCTTCCTGCAGCCACTTCGTCTTCAGCGGGTTGTATATTAAGTCACTGCAGATACACCCCGGCTTCAGGTTTTCGACCGGCCACGGCATACTTTCGGTGTGGGGGGACATACCAACAGATGTTGTGTTAATAATAATATCAAATGAGGACGTTTCTTTTTCTGCTTCTTCGGTTGGCAGTGCGCGGATGGCGGCTCTTTCTGCCACATGTTCCTGTAAAGCTTGTGCTTTGGAAAAAGTCCTGTTCGCAAGGGTTATCCGCTTTGCCCCATGACCGGTCAAAGCACTTATTACTGCACGAGCCGCTCCGCCGGCACCGATAACAAGAATATCAGCATCAGAGAACGTATCCCCGGTTTTTGTCAACAGCGACTGCACGTATCCCTCTCCGTCGGTATTATAGCCGATCCAGCCATCTTCTTCCTTTACGACCGTGTTCACCGCCCCGATTAACCGGGCTTCTTCGTCCAGCCCGTCCAGGTACTGCATCACTTCAATTTTGTGCGGAACAGTAACATTAAATCCTGAAACACCAAGAGCTTTCAGTCCCTGCACCGCCTCCTCAAGATGCTGCGGAAGCACATCAAATGCATGATAAAAAGAAGGCAGCCCCTGATGCTGAAATTGGTCGTTGTGCATAAGAGGCGACAGGGAATGACCGACAGGATGACCGATCACCCCATACAAATTTTCTGCATGTAACACGCGACTCATTAGATCACCGCCTCTCTTATTGTAACACCGGTGCCTTTCGGCGCATAAACGGTCACAACCGCATCCGGTTCCACAACCGTTATCCAGCCGAGACCGGAAATAACGATGTCCATTTTCGGCTGTTTAATATGAAATGTATGCTCCGCAAAGGCAGGCATCTCCTCAAGTGTTTCTCTGCCGGGCGGGGACAGCATCTCCCCTTTATGGTTTTCATACAATGCATCAGCATTATCGAGCTTGGTCCGGTGGATTAACAATTCATTGTCCACATACACAACGAAAGAATTCCGGTTGCCTTCATTAAAGTCCATCCTTGCCAGTCCGGCAATAAACAGTGTCTGTTTTTCTTCCAGCTGATAAATGACAGGCTTGATTTCCCTTGAAGGGGTCAGGGCCTTCAAATCTTTCCGGCTTACATAGTGCGCCAGCTGCCGTTCATTGATAACACCCGGGGTATCATACATACTGCGGCCGTCATCAAGCGGGATGTCAATTAAATCAAGCGTCGTGCCGGGATACCCTGAAGCGGTGATCCGCTGTTCTTCATCTCCGCCGAACGCTTCAATCAATGCATTAATGAACGTCGATTTCCCTACATTGGTACACCCGGTAATATAGACGTCCTTCCCGTGCCGCAGTTCGTCCATTTTGGCCGCTGCTTTCTCCACGCTCTGTTTTTTCTCCGCACTCATGAGCATAACACCTGCCGGTTTAAGCCCCTGTTCCTTTGCTTCCCTGCGTATCCAGTCTTTCAGCCGGTTTTCATTAATGGACTTTGGCAGAAGATCCATTTTATTGACAAGAAGCAGCACGTCGTTTCGACCGATATAGCGCTGAAAGCCCGGTATCCAGCTTCCTTCGATGTCAAACGCATCTACAATTTTTACGATTAAAGCATCCTCCTTGGCCAGATCATGAAGCTGGTTTGTAAAATCGGTGTTTCGCAGTGGAATTTCCTGCACTTCATTATAATGCTGCAGACGAAAACAGCGCATACAGACCACAATCTCTCTATTCAGCGCTGCCGGAGGTACGTATCCCGGTTTTTCCGGGTCTTCTGTTTGAATACCCGCCCCGCAGCCGGGACAGATAAGTTTATCTTCCTTCACCTTGATTCCTCCCACTGTATCAATCCTTTTTCCTTTAAACGGCGCAGGACCATGCGTTCCACACCCCGGTTAATTTTCGTCCAGAGTCCGTCATTCTTGCTCACCGGCACAACCAGCACGGTGTAAAATCCAGCCCGGTTTCCCCCGAATACATCTGTCAGCACCTGGTCGCCGATAACCACCACTTCACTTTTTTTCAGCCCCATGTTCCGGCATGCTTTCCGGAAGGCGTGTCCCATCGGTTTTTTCGCTGAGTGGATGAACTGAATCCCGGTCGGCTCTGAGAAAGAACTGACTCTTTCTTTGCTGTTATTGGATACAATCGTGACTTGAAAACCCTGCTGTTTCACAAAATACATCCAGTCCAGGAGCTCCGGCGTCGCTTCCGGACGGTCCCATTCCACGAGCGTATTATCTAAATCTGTAATAATCCCTTTAATCCGCCGTTCGCTTAAATCCTCAAGGTTCAAGTCGAAAACAGACGGAAGGTATTCATTGGGCATAAATTGTTTAATCACGGTGTCACCCTTTTACCTTTCAATTTCTCCGTACAAACACCTGCTAAATGGAAAGTATATCGTTAAAAACGGTATTTTTCAAACCATACCCGTATATGAAAAGTTTTCGACATTATTTTAAATCAACTTGTATGTGGATAACTTTTTCCGTATGAAAAAAATTGAAATAGGAAGGGTTTTCAGACTTCATGCAGCTATTATAAACAACTTATCCACCGCCTCTGTGGATAAAACGAACGGTTGTTCTTACAACGGCATCATGGTACACTATTTCTACATTACGCTGGAAATTCCTGATGGAATCATACCTGCGAGCAGCCCGCAGACCGTATACCCAGGTTGTAATAACAGGAAGACCGTCAAGGAGGTGTCGTGCCCTCTTATGAAACAGTTATCGGATGAATTACTGATTGAAGCGTATGAAAAAGCTCTGCGTCTTCAGTTAAATGATGATTTTATTTTAGTGCTTGAGCAGGAAATCAAGAACCGTTCCCTTCAGGAAAAATGCATGAAGCCGGTTATAACCATGTAAGAGGGAAATAGTAGTAAAAAGCCTTTCCGGAGTACACCCTATCCGGAAAGGCTTTTTATTTTAACATATTCTCTTGGTGCAAACGTGTCTTTTTCCACAGGCTCGTCAGACAGTAAAATCGTTTCTGTATTTTCCGGATACGTGTAAAAGGCTTCCATCCGTTTTTGTTCAACATATTGATCCGCCACCCAGGCTCCGCTCAGGATAAACAGAAAAAGAAGAAAAAACACGCCCCCTTGAAAAAGATGGGTCTGCTTCATGATATGCTCCTTTTCTTTTTTTATTACTATGAACCGTATCCTGATTTTTCATTCACAAAATTTTTATTTTCTTGTTTCTACCTATATATCAGTAATGCCCAAACGCCCTGAAAAACAGATGCTTACAGATGCACGGCTGGTGAATATAAGTTATAATGTGAAAAGAATTTGCAGCGCGTAAACTGCTAAGGAGGTTCTATATGTTTACAGCACTTCATCTTGCCATCATCGCTCCATTCCTTGCTGCTGTGTTTGTTCCCCTGCTGTACAAAAAAATACCGTCTATACATACCGGCTGGTTTGTCTTCATCGTTCCAGCCATTTTGTTTGTTTATTTTCTACAGTACATACCAACCACATCAGAAGAAGGAACAGTTTCTGCCGTCTTTCCCTGGGTTCCATCCCTTGGCATTAACTTTCATGCTTATGTAGACGGGCTGGGGCTGTTGTTTGCCCTGCTCATCACAGGGATCGGCGCACTCGTTGTATTGTACTCCATTTATTACTTATCAAAGAAAAAAGAATCATTACATACGTTCTACACCTTTTTGTTAATGTTTATGGGTGCGATGCTCGGCGTCGTTCTTTCCGACAATATGATGGTCCTCTATCTGTTCTGGGAAGTGACGAGTGTGTCATCCTTTCTGCTGATTTCCTACTGGTATGAAAGGGAAAAGTCACTGTACGGCGCTTTGAAATCGATGCTTGTTACAGTGCTCGGTGGATTTTCGATGCTCGTTGGGTTTGTGCTTCTCTATTCCATTACCGGAACATTCAGCATTCAGGAGACAATCGCCGAGTCATCCGGCATTGTTTCGCATGACCTGTTTCTGCCTGCCATGCTGACGATTCTGCTCGGCGCCTTTACAAAATCCGCACAGTTCCCCTTTCACATCTGGCTGCCGGATGCGATGGAAGCACCTACACCAGTCAGTGCCTACCTGCACTCGGCAACGATGGTAAAGGCCGGCATTTATCTGATTGCACGTTTGACACCGGTGTTTGCACTCAGTGGTGAATGGCTCTGGATTGTTGCCGGTTTCGGTATTACCACCCTTTTCTGGGGATCTTTCTCGGCTGTGCGTCAGACCGATTTGAAAGGCATACTTGCCTACTCCACCGTCAGCCAGCTCGGCATGATAATATCCATGCTCGGTGTCGGTGCGGCAGCTCTTCATTTCGACGGAGCTAATAGTAATAACATGTTTATCGGAGCAACAACGGCCGCCCTGTTCCACCTGTTTAACCATGCCACCTTCAAAGGAAGCCTTTTCATGATGGTCGGTATTATCGACCATGAAACCGGGACGCGTGATATACGTAATCTCGGCGGGCTGATCACGATCATGCCGATCACCTTTACAATTGCCGCCATCGGCAGTTTCTCGATGGCCGGACTGCCGCCGTTCAACGGCTTTTTAAGTAAGGAACTGTTTTTTACGTCTATGGTGAATATTACCGAATTCCAGCAGTTTAATATGGAAACACTCGGCATGGTGTTTCCGGTCGTGGCCTGGATTGCGAGTGTGTTCACGTTTATTTACAGCATGATCGTCGTGTTTAAAACATTCACCGGCCCGCTCCAGAAAGAAAAGCTGGACACCAAACCGCATGAAGCGCCGTTTGGGATGCTGCTTGCGCCGATTGTGCTCGTCAGTCTTGTCATTGTTATCGGCTTTTTCCCGAACGTGTTATCCTACACGATTATCGCGCCTGCCATGGCCTCCATCCTTCCTGCCCTGCTTCAGGGAGGCGAACAGTTTGATATCGATATCTATTTCTGGCACGGATGGAGCCCAGAACTTTATATGACGATGGGAGTCATCGGCGCCGGCATTCTTCTTTACCTTGGGATGAAAAAGTGGACCGGCGTCTACCGGCTTTTACCGGAAAAGTTATCGTTTAACAACCTGTATGACCAGACGCTCAACAAAGGCGAAATGCTTTCACAAAAAGTTATGGGCGCTCACATGAACGGTTTCATCCGTCATTATCTGGTCTACATTTTCGCCTTTATCGCAGCATGTCTGTTGATCACGATGTTTTATCAAGGCGCATTTACAATCGACGTATCGGACACGGCTCCGATTACGATATACGAGAGCATTCTTTTCCTTGTGCTGATTGGCGCTGTCGGCATCATGATGTTTACCACATCCCGGCTGACAATGATTATCGGCCTTGGTATTGCAGGTTATACCGTCGCAATGTTTTTCGTCATTTTCCGGGCACCGGATCTTGCCTTAACACAGCTTATTATTGAAACCGTGTCGGTGGCTCTGTTTCTTTTATGCTTTTACCATCTGCCGCAGATTGCCAAAAACCTGGAGCCTATACGCTTCAAAGCCGTGAATTTCATCATTTCGGCCGCCGTTGGTATAACCGTCACTCTGATCGGGATTTCTGCCGGAAGTTCGAGAATGTTTGAGTCCATATCCGGCTTTTTCAAGGAAGCAAGTTACAAAGAAGCCGGCGGACGGAACATGGTGAACGTCATTCTTGTTGATTTCCGCGGATTCGATACAATGCTTGAAATACTCGTTCTCGGCATTGCGGCTGCCGGTATATTTACGATGATCCGACTTCGACTGGCTGGGAGGGATGAGCTGTGAAGTCAAATGATGTCATACTGCAGACAGTTACCAATATCGTCCTGTTTATTATTTTGATGTTTTCGGTGTTTATTTTCTTTAATGGACACCATGAACCGGGCGGCGGATTCATCGGGGGACTGATGACAAGTTCCGCTCTCGTGCTTTTGCTGCTCGCTTATGATCTTGAAACGGTCAAGCGTGTTTTACCGATCGATTTTAAACATGTCACAGCAGCCGGTCTGCTCGTTGCCGTCGGAACAGGAATGGGATCTTTTTTCTTTGATCTCCCATTTTTGTCCCAGACTTACGGCTATCGCCATTTTCCTGTACTCGGGGAACTGGAACTCGCCACCGCACTGATTTTTGATATTGGTGTATACCTGGTGGTTGTCGGAATTACCCTCACCATTATTCAGACCATAGGGGAGGATCGTTAATGGAGATCTTAATGTCTGTTGCAGCCGGTATTCTTTTCATGGGCGGAACGTATCTCGTGCTGTCCAAAAACATTATCAGAATCATTATCGGCACTTCGGTTATCAGTCACGGTGCCCACCTTCTGCTTTTGACGATGGCCGGTCTCAAAACTGGAGCGCCGCCCCTTCTTGGCCTTGAGGCTTCTTCCTACACCGACCCGCTGCCGCAGGCGCTCATTCTGACCGCGATTGTTATCAGCTTCGGTGTGACTTCCTTTTTTATTGTACTCGGATACCGGGCCTATAACGAAAACGGAACGGACAACACGGAAAACATGAGAGGAACGGATTCCTATGACTAATTTGTTGATTTGGCCGATTTTACTGCCGCTTCTTACAGGAATACTACTGCTTTTCCCTCGGAAGCAGGTTCGCTTCCAACGGGTTCTGAGCACCGTGTCCGCAGCGGCATTGATCGCTGTCACTGTATTTATATTGTGGACGGTCCATGGAGAAGGGATTCAAACCCTTGAACTCGGCGGCTGGACTCCGCCGTTTGGTATCGTTCTGGTCGGGGACATGCTCGCTGTGCTGTTGACGACTACAACGGCTGTCGTGAGTCTTCCCATTCTTTTATTTGCAATGTCCAGCATCGGAAAAGAACGGGAACAGTTCTATTTTTACGCTTTTTATCAGTTTTTGATTACGGGCGTCATGGGAGCTTTCCTTACAGGCGATATTTTTAACCTGTTTGTGTTTTTTGAAGTAATGTTGATTTCTTCCTACATACTTATCGTGCACGGCGGTACAAAAAAGCAGCTTCGGGAATCGTTTAAATACGTGCTCGTTAACATTATTTCGTCCGCATTTTTCGTCATTGCGGTTGCGTATTTATATGCTGTAACAGGAACACTCAACATGGCTCAGCTCTCCCAGCGGATCGGCAGCCTGGAGACAGATGCTCCAATTCTGACTGTTATTGCCGTTTTGTTTTTGATTGTATTCGGTCTCAAGGGTGCCCTGTTTCCGTTGTACTTCTGGCTTCCGGCATCCTACACTGCGCCGCCGTCTGCCATCGCGGCTGTTTTCGGTGCGCTGCTTACAAAAGTCGGGATGTATTCGATCTTTCGGACCTATACCATCATTTTCACCCATGACACGGGATTCACCCACCAGCTGCTTGCGGTACTGGCAGCGTGTACGATGGTAATAGGAGTTATCGGAGCTGTTGCCCACCAGGACGTCAAAAAAATACTGGTGTACAACGTGATTGCTGCGGTGGGTTTTGTCCTTTTCGGCGTCTCCACGCTGACAGAGACCGGTATGGCTGGAGCAATCTTTTACCTGATCCATGATATTATCATTAAAGGCGCGCTTTTCTTACTGATCGGGGCGATGGTTATCGCAGCAGGCACCAGTCACTTAAAGAATATGGGCGGGCTCATCAAGCACCATCCCCGGCTTGGCTGGATGTTCTTCACAGCTGTCATGGCTCTTGTCGGGGTACCTCCCTTGAGCGGATTCATCGGAAAACTGTTAATCATTCAGGGAGGGGCTGAAGCCGGTCAGTACGTTATTATCGCTGTGATGATGGCCGCCAGCCTGCTTGTGCTGTATTCGATGATCCGTATCTTTTTATACGGATTTTACGGAAAAATACAGCTTGAACAAGCGGATCAATACGGCAGCACGAAAGGGTTGCTTCTGCCAAGTGCGTTTTTAATCGCCGTCTCTGTTTTCATCGGGGTCGGTGCTGAAACCATTTATCCACTGGCCTCTACTGCTGCCCAAACGCTGCATGACCCGCAAATCTATATAGATGCCGTGCTAAAGGAGTAATGACGATGACATTTCAGATAATGATCAACCTTCTTATGGCCCTGATCTGGATGTTTATGAACGATGCCTGGACCTTCGCATCATTTATCAGCGGATATGCCATAGGTGTGGCTGTGTTGTTTTTTTTACGGGGATTCTTTCCGCAGCGTTTTTACTTCGGCTGGATCTATTCAGTAGTGAAGCTCATTCTCATCTTTCTGAAGGAATTGATTCTTTCCGCTGTGGAAGTGGTGGGACAGATTCTGCAGCCGAAACTAAAAATCAAGCCGGGTATTTTCGCCATGGATATTCATCTTCAGCGTAACTGGGAGGTGACGGTGCTGTCCTGTTTAATCACGCTGACCCCGGGGACGCTCGTCGTCGATGTCTCCCCGGATAACAAAACATTGTACATTCATGCGATGCATCTGCCCGATACAGAAGCTGCCAAACAAGATATCCGGGACTCTTTTGAAAAAGCAATCCAGGAGGTGAGCCGCACATGATACAGGGAATACTCACGGTATCAGCCGCCATTCTTTCCCTTTCGATTCTTCTGACACTGTACAGAGCAGCCAAAGGCCCTTCCATGCCGGACCGGGTCATTGCCCTGGATATGATGGGAATTAACCTGATCAGCCTCACAGCCGTCGTCTCCCTTATTCAGGAAACGACAGCCTATCTTGAAGTGGCTCTGCTTCTTGGGATACTGGCTTTCATTGGAACCGTAGCGTTCTCTAAATTTATCGAAAAGGGTGTTGTCATTGAGCGCAGACGAGATTAGCAGCTGGATTATCGGTATCATCGTGCTGACAGGGTCTGTTTTGAGTTTGATCAGCGCCTTTGGTCTGTTACGACTGCCCGATATCTATACAAGGAGTCACGCGGCAACAAAGGCCTCCACATTAAGCGTCATGTGTATTCTGATTGCTGCCTTTCTTTTCTTTGCAGTGAGCGAAGGGCTGTACAGCGCCCGGATACTGCTTGGTATTGTATTTGTTTTCATCACAGCTCCGGTTGGGGGTCATTTGATTTCAAGGGCGGCCTATCACACCGGTGTCACATTATGGGACTCCAGCATTCAGGATCAGTTGAAGGAAAAAAAACGAAAACAGAGCCCTTCTTCACGTCACTGATTTACTTAAAATGTAAAACCTTTATTTGTCAGGGGTTATAAAATGACGTCATGTGACGATACTAGACGTAAATCCCGGGCATTTTTTGTGTAATTTCCCCGTCATTACTTGACATATCAAGGATTCGTAAGTAAATTTGTATTGTAAAGGCTCTATATTCTTGGAAAGAAAGGAAGTTATGTAATGAACAAGACAGACTTGATCAATGCTGTCTCCGAACAGGCAGACATTTCGAAAAAGGATGCTTCCAAAGCGGTAGACGCTGTATTCGACAGCATCACAGAAACGTTGAAAAAAGGCGATAAAATCCAGCTCGTTGGGTTTGGAAGTTTTGAAGTACGCGAACGTGCGGCACGTAAAGGGCGCAACCCGCAGACCGGAGACGAAATCGAAATCCCTTCCACGAAAAACCCTGCGTTCCGTCCAGGAAAGCAGCTGAAAGACGCTGTCAACTAATCAGGACAAAAAAGGCTCCCTTGAAACGTAAGAGAAACATATCCAAAGAGCCGAAAAATACACACGGGAGCCTGTCCTGCTTTCAAAGCTTCTCTCTCCATTCGGAGGGAGGAGCTTTTTTGTGATCATCTCGTACACTGCCGTGCCTGCTGTCAGCATGAAAATAATAATTGCGGGAGAAGCTTTCCCAAACTAAGCGTCACCTTTTTTTCATCTTTTCATTCCACTTTTACAAAACTGGAGTCATTAATACATTAATCAACTCGGGAAAACATCTAAGAAAAAATAGTGGACAGAAGCCTCGTACTTCCGTCCACTATTCTTTTAGTAATAAGGATAATAGGAACCGTATGAATAGGGGCTGACATACGGAAGCAGCGCCAGCGCTGCCAGCGCTCCCAGTGGAAACTGTCTGCGGCGGAAACGACGATATCTCCGGCGCTCCGGACCGTAGCCGTAGCCTCCCCCGTATTGTCGGCTGCTCTCGTTCTCATGGCTGTCTGCCATCATCGTTTCTCCGACAAGCATCTGCATTTTTTCGGAGTCCACATTTTCAATAATACCATCTGCTGTGCTGCCGTCCTTGAATGTGACTACGACATCGTGATACATGTACTGTGTGCACTGTTTCTGCATATTGCGTTCATACTCATGGTCCCACCGGGGTTGATAACCATTCTGCATCTGAGCTGTCTCCTTTCATTAATCACTTCAGCATCATGATATTCACCTACACCTGAATGAGTGTGTTGTTTAATATTACTTCATAAAATTTATTCTGGCGTTCCCGGTAGATGATCCATATTTCTGCTGTTTATAAAACTCCTGAAATAGTTTAAGAAGCGCCCGTTTTTCAATACGGGAGACATAACTCCGGGAAATCCCGAGCTCTTTTGCAATTTCGCGTTGTGTTCTTTCTTTTTCTTTCTCCAACCCGAACCGGAAGACGATGACTTCCTTTTCGCGTTCATCGAGAACATCCATAAAAGCGACGACCTGCTTTTTTTCCATATTCAGCTGAATCAGATCCGCCACATCCGGGCCGTCTTCCTCAAGTACATCGATAAGAGAAATTTCATTGCCCTTCTTATGTTATATGTATACGTTCTTCGAGTTTCTTCCTTTAACTTACTCGTTCATAAAGAAGAAGTTAACTCTTTGTAAAAAACTGATTTATTTTATTTTCGTCTATTGTTTTTTGGACAAAGGTTTCTAATTCTTCTTCATTAGTAAATTTATTTAAATTTTCATCATACCAATCCTGTAGTTGTAATCTATCGATTTTATATTTATCATCGTCAAAATCAAAGGTAACCCATTCCGCATTGTCAATTAACGCAAATAGGAAGGTTGCGTTATGAATTGCTGTCTCTTTATATTCTTTTTCTGTTATATTTGAATCGATTTTTCCATACTTTATACTCATTCCATATGGTTTTTCTTTTGTTTCAAGCGATAATTCCTCGAATTCCTGATTGCGTTGCAATTGCCCAATTATATTAATTACTGCACTGTTATCACCAATCACAGATCCCTTATGTTGAAATATATCGTGGCTTGAACTGTTATTCCCGCCATTATTTAAACCACAACCATTAAGAAGGAGTAACATTAACATGAAGGAACAGATATAGCGTGATATTTTTTTCATTTCAATCCTCCCTTGACATTATTGCTACTCTTTAGTATATCAGCAATCATTCAAAACCTCTATGATTTCTATAAATAGCCATCCTATAAAATGTCACTTTTCTCCTAAAAGCGATTAGGCAAATCATGATAACATTACATTCAATCAACTTTTAAATAAAAAAAGAGCAAGAGTAAAGCCTCCTGCTCTTTTTTATGCCAGTCCTCTTTTCCTCTCTTCTCCCATCAACCGTATTAGCTCAGAATACGTCATTTCATCATTTTCGATTTTTTCTACCCAGGACTGGCCAATCGGATTTCGCTGCTGTTCTGGATCCGCCCACCTTTTGATTGTTGGTGTCCAGGCTGCCTTTGTATTGCCATCAAGTACTTCATTCATGTCGTCTTCCTCCTTTGATTTCACACTTTTATACGGGATACCGAAGTATTCGCAGAGTATCTTTGCATGTGTTTCAGCTACACACTGCCGGTATATTTCTTTGTCCTTACCGAATATACCTTGAAAATCGCCGTCATCATCCATAAACCCATTTTCAGTTAGAACGGCTGTCATGCTTGTTTTACGGCAGACATACAAGTTAGTCCAACTTCCAAGCATAGAAGCATGTGTGCCATCTCCATGCGTCTCAAAACCTGCTGCTTCCATGTGCTTTGCAAACATTTTTGCCAGCCTTTTACCGGTGTTTGAGGTGTACCAGTAGAAAGAACACACACCACATGCCCCTCCGGCATTAGCGTGAATGCTCCAATAAAGATCCACGTCACGTCTGTTAGCTGCATTGACCCTGGTTGTCAGACTCACTTCCTTTGAGTTCGGTGGCTGCGGCAGCCAAACAGAAATGCCATGCCGTTCCAAGATATCCTGGAGCCGCATGGCCACATCAGAGTTGAATTCGTGTTCCGGGTAAGCTTTACCATTTCGGTATATTCCTTTGTCAGGTGGAAATGTATCGGAACCGTGCCCAATATCAAGTGCGATCATTGGCATTAGTACGACCTCCTTTCGACTGCTTGCCAAGTTCAAACAGGCCAACAGCAGCGAGTCCTGATATTCCACCTGCCCACATGGCATGAGCTAAAGCTATCTCAAAAACAGGTAAGCTTGCTGCGCCAAGTAAAAAACCGACCAGCAAGGCTGAGATCGGCGTGAGGTTCTTCGGGATATATCCCGTTTTCTTCAATGCTTCTACTAATGCTGCTGTAATTGGAGCCACTGCCGTTGCTGTTGCCAAAATTTCCGTCATGCTACATCATCTCCTTATAAAATAATCGAACTTTCAAATAAGATTCTCAACAAAGCTAATAAAATAGCCCCTACAATTAACCGCAGGAGCCAAGTGGTGTTACTTTCGATTTTTCCAAGCTGCTTCTTTACTGTCTTCACATCTGCTTCAACAATAGCAATGCGTGTTTCCGTTTTTGATTTCCATGCCTCTATTTTTTCTACACGATGTTTGATTTCATCCACCTTATCTTCCATACTGGCCCCCTTAAGAAAGCATAAAAAATACGCCCTATTAATCGGCGTTCGGTTCCTCAAATTCTCCGGTTTTTCGGTTGTACTTTTTGAAAATCAATCCTCTTCTTTCTCCAGGATTTTTATATTTTTCAGGGTCTATCTGGATAATATTTTCCCCTTCTAACTTTTCAGGAGTAGAAGCCACCGTTTTTACAGTATCGTCTTTTCTTAATTGAATTGAATAAAACATTTTATCCCCTCCCTTACCAAAATTCTATTATTTGAATATCACAATATATACTGCCTGTTTCCACATCTCTTAGAACCGTTATTTCACTACTACTTTCAAAATAAACCGTAGGATGGTTTCCTCCGGGATCACTACTATCTCCGGAATTGTGCATTATAATGGAGGACTTACTGGTATTGACAGAGGAAATACTAATAGATACACCGGGTCCGTCACTTGAATTTATCCCTTCTGAAATAGACTGAATACTTCTTATATGGCTCGGTCTTATATCATCAAGATTATTGGCCCTGGATGAAGTCAACCGACTTTCTAGGCTGTCTGTATTACTGTCAATCGTGTTTACCTGGTTCATAATGTTATCTATTGTGCTTTCCAATTCATTCAGCTTTGATATTACCCGCCCTATTCTTGCAAATACTGGCCACATCAATTTTCACTCCTTGTAACAGAAGTTAGATCACCGTTTGAATAATTCAGCACCAACGTATAGTCATCAGTCAAATGGCCTTCGTTGTCATAATACCGCTCCCTTACTTCTGTTAAATCGCCGCTTGAGTAGGTGAGCTCTGTTTGTTTTACTAGGGACCCGTTTTTATAATCCTCCACAAAGGTCAATTCGTCGCCGGAATAAGTCATTTCCGTATTATCAGAATCGACTTCATGAACAACGTTGTTAGCCAGGTGATTATATAAATCTTCTTCCAGTGGTCGGTTTACCAGAGAATACGATTCCCCGCATAATTCTTCGTCTTCCCGTTCATCTGTAATATCGGTATCAGAAATGCTGGTGACTCCTGGGGCTACATATACCTGGGCTAATGATAATTCATAAGCAGAGGAATTACGCGTTAACTCGGGTGGTTCAGGGTTTGTTGAAGGTGGCCCTTCACTCACTGCAACTTCGATCAGCCTTTCACTGTAATTAAGGCGAACGACAATTCGATCAATGCGGGGATTGTCCAGGTCTGCATCTGATAATGACAAGGTTTCTGCGCTATCGTATATCTGGTAAATGCGGCCTTGCACCCATGCTGCGCCAAGCCCTACACGAACCCCTAATGTTTCGGGGTCTGTAGCTGATACCTCTAATTCTTCTTCTTCTCCGTCGACGTATCCATCTTTGGCTATACGAGAGAATATACGCGCCCAATCTTCCGCGCTATAAACTCTGTCGCCATCTTCTGAATTGAAAAAAGCGTATCTCTGCATATTTACACCCTCTTCCCTGCTTCATCTTCTGTCAGGGTTTCAATCCTGCTCTTAATCGTTGGCCACGGACGCCCTACTTCTACCGTAATGATTTCTTTGTCATCCTGAATAACTGTTTTCACCGCTACAATACGGACAGCTTTTTGTATTCCCCATCTCCGATTTCTCATGGTGACAATATCACCCAAATCCCAATCGCGGCGATACTGAAAGGAGCCGAACGGATCTACTTCTGTCTCGAATATATCCTCTTCTTCTGTTTCCTTTAGTTTCGTGCGCCCTCTTTGGTCCAAGTCGCTATCGGTGTCTCTCGCGTCTACAAATAGTTCTCGCCTGTCAAAACCTGCAGGTTCATCATCAGCTAAATAGTATTCAACCATCTGCCTGTCGACGCCTTCACCCTGACCTGCGACATAAGCAAAGGTTTTTTGGTCCATATCGCTGGTTAACCAACTTTGAGAAAGTGCGGTATCAAACTCCACATCAAAGAACACGTCTTCGCTACGGTCTAAGCCGTGGATGGTATCAAACGCATATTCGTTATTGTCGTTCAAAAGGATCTCCCAACCTGAACCGGTAGTATTTCCAATGTCTTCGAGTACTTCGGACACGGTTTGAAACCGTGCATTATACGTGATAGCTTCCCCACGTCCTTGTCCGGCTTGAATCACTAATCCTGGAACACGACGAACTGGCGCCGCGTTTGATTCTGCATTTTGCCGGACATAGTGTTTTATGGCGTGTTCTGCTGGTACGTTGTCAACTCTGTCACGAGAATCATCGGTTGGCGGTAGGGCTATTCTCTCTTCAAACATCCCCCCAATAGAACGGCCCGTAACTGTCATTGTTTCATCTTCTTTTCCGTTCTCATTTTCCTTAGCTTCTATTTGCTCTACAATAAATACTGGCTCATCATTATCAGGTATAAAAACTGTCCTTTTTTGGAGATACCGTGCGTTATACTGGTTTGTGTTTATCGTCATATTGAACGTGCCGGGCCTATATAAAGACCGCTTCCATTCTAATTTCTGATAGTCCTCGAAGATAGCAACTGGCTCTCTCGTTGATCCATCTAAAAGATAGAACATTTACACACCCCCATATCTAGCACGCCAATATACAAGCGCCCTGCCGCTCGTATTTTGATCCGCTTCAAAGCGTATCGTGTTTATCCCCCGCTGTAGCTGGAAGAACGTGCTGTTGTTAATATTTAACCGATTCATGGCGTTTTCTCTCGTCCCGTTTTGCACTATCTCAATTCTCTTTCGCCCAAACCCAGTTTGAATTTCTACATATTCCCCTTCCGCAACACTGCCTGATATCTCGATCATTTCATCGGTGGTTAAATTCATTAACCGTGGCTGCGTGACAGAGCCATAAATCCGGAAGAAAGGATGAACCGGAATATCACCTTGATTCTCGATTTCTTGCTGTAAATTAAACGTGGACATTTCTAAGGGCATGTTCATTGGGAACTCAAAACCGCCCGATTCCATCATTTCTATAAAAGTATCTTGCGTTTCACGCCAGTAGGGATGTGGGCTATAAAATTCTATATCAGCTTCTGATATACGGTGGGTTTCATCGGAATATTGAGGACTATCCCTTGGAATTACAGGAAGTTCGACAGTAGCTAGATTTTGACGGTAGTATCTTAATAATCCTGTTTGTACGTCATTTAAAGCAGTTGTAGGGTCCATGGCTAAAGTTCTGGAAAGCTCATTTTTCCATTCGTCTAGCTCCTTTGTGTTATTTCCTATTACCTTCACTCTCATGGTTAGCACGCGAGAATCAGCCCTTACCCCTAATAATGACTCCCCCACTTGATATGGGGATCGTTGCACCTGTTCAGACAACCTTGTATTCCCGAATCCTTCCGTTTCCATCAAACGAAACGGTGTGAAAGTGCCGAATATTACGCTCCCCCCATGCGGCGGGATATATTCAATTCTCTTTTTCACATCGACACCTCCTAAACATTAAAATCTGTTGCTAGACGTCGAAGTGCGCGTTGTGTTTCACGCTGTACATCACCAGGCTGAATGCCATTTATCGTTTGGTTCAGCCTAATATCAGCTCCCTTTGTACTCCGTTTCTTTTCTAAAGGAGTTGACGTTGATCCTAAATTCATCTTGGGTTCATTCACTGTTAATGCGGAATTCATGGCATTTTGGATAACTCTTTTATCTTTTAATATAGAATCTGATATAGGTCCTCCAAAATTCAATTTATTTAAATCTTTAAGAGGGCCTTCTTTTGCAGGTGAAAAAGGTAAGAAATCACGAGCCTTACTTACCATATCTTCCATAGCCCCTGTTACTTTTCCCATTGCACTTTTTATCCCATCAGCGATACTCGTAACAATGTTTTTACCAGCATCGAAAAATTTAGAAACTATGCCCGTTATAGTCTCGTACGCATTGTTTATTCCTGTCTTTACTGCCCCACTAACGTTATCCATAGCACTAGTTACAACATCAGATAAAGAATTAAAAATATCACTTATCGTGCTCCTGATGTTATTAACAACGGTAGAAATTGTATTTTTAATGCCGTTCCATATGCTGCTAATGGTGGACTTAACCCCATTCAAAATACTGCTAATTGTACTAGAAATACCGTTCCATGCGTTTGAAATCAAGTTTTTAATTCTATTTAACACCGATTGAATAACGCCTTTAACAGCGTTCCAGATACTTTGAATAATGTTTTTAATGGCTTTCATTGTGGCCTGGATAACGTTTTTCACAATATCAATAGCTGTCTCTACCACAGCTTTAATCTGATCCCAGAGCGTCTGGCCAATCGTCTTGATGTTCTGCCAGGCTGTTTCCCAGTCGCCGGAAATGAGGTTCATCACCGTCTGGATGATATTAGAGACAATAGTTATGGCATTCTCAATTGTTGTTTTAATGAGATCCCATATCGACTTAGCAGCATCCAGAATATACTCTCCGTATTTATCCCATTGCGTCTGAATGTACGACCATACGGTTTCAATGATATTTGAAATAGCGTCCATCACTGTCTGTACAGCACTTTTGATTGAATCCCAAACAGCCTTTGTTTCGGACTGAATCTGCTCCCATGTCTGTAACAAAAAATCTTTAACAGTATTGAACACGGTCATGCCGACCTGTTTTATTTTTTCCCATGCGCTGATAAGCGCTTCTCGAAAGTCGTCATTCGTGTTCCAGAGGTAAACCAGTCCTGCAGCTAATGCGGCGACAGCTGCCACAACAGCCAAAACTGGGGCTGATACCGTCCCCATGACAGTCCCCAACGCCGTAAATAGTGGAGTGATCTTCGTAACGGCGCTGACAATACTTCCGAGAACCACAAGCATCGGCCCCAGGGCAGCTGCTAAAGCCGCACCAGCTGCAGCCACCCCTTGCATTTGAGGACTGAGGTTTGTAAACCAGTCCACAACATCGACGATTTTATTTCCGACTTTCTCAAACATAGGGAGAATATTATTCTCAAACGCAGGAATGAGCTGGTCCATAATGATAGGTATGAGCTTAGAACCGATTTCCTGTCCCAGCCCTTTCATGCGCGCGCCCAAGTCTTCCATTTTGTCATTAAAAGCCTCTGATTTTTGAGCAGCTTCGTCACCGATAACAATGCCGAGCTCCTGCGCCTTTTTACGGGCATCTTCAATGCCTCCGGCCCCAGCTTCAAGTGCCGGCATCATTTCACGAGCCATCTTGGTACCAAACAGTTCGGTAGCAGCTGCAGCCCTTTCCTGTTCGTTTTCCATACCACTTAACGTTTCAAGAGACTGCATCATAGCTTCATCAGTTGATATGGAGCCGTTTTTCACGTCTTCCATGTTCACGCCCACACCCGTAAGCGCGTCTGCGTACTTTTCGTTACCAGCAGCCGCCTGCCCCATACGTTGGTTAAGGCGCCCCAGGGCCTTGTCTGTATCCTCTGAACTCATGCCCGCTTGGCCAAGCGCGTATTGGTATTCCTGATAAGCTTCCGTGCTGACGCCGACTTTTCGGGCATTTTTAGCAGCCTCGTCTCCTGCCTGGGCAGTCTTGCCGACAAGTGCTCCAAGTCCAGCTGTCGCGCCAGCCATCGGCCCGGATACCCATTTGGTCATAGCACCGCCGACATTCCGCATTCCTTTGCCGACAGAGTCCATTTTCTTGGCTGCGTTTTGCATCCCTTTTTCAAAGCCAGAGGTATCCGCCCCGATTTTGACGCTCATTTCTGACAGTGTAGCCATTCTGTTTCACCTGCCTTTCCAAGGCACAAAAAATAACCCCTGAAACAGGAGTTACTTTGCAAATTTCTTTTCCATTTCTTTCATCAAGTCCTGATGTTCTTTGATGGATACAACCTTGTCTGGATCTACTTCCGGTTCTCTTCCTAACAAGCTATCCAGGCTTACCTTTTTCTCCGTTTTCGCCTTCCTCTGCAGCAGCGCAGTCCAGGCTTCTTTCTCCATCAAACCTTCTAGCTTTAACTCAAAAACCCGCGGTGTCATGTCCCAAAATTCACTGGGGCTTAGATCAAGCCAACCATAAGCGTACTGCTCACGCCTCCCCCAATCTAAGCCCCTGTTTTGTTTTTTGATTTGTCTTCAGACTCTGGTGTCGCCTGTTTTACCAGCATGCTGTTTTGGAACACTTCCTGAATCTTCTCCCCGATCTCTTCATAGGACGTTTCTCCGTTTTCGATAGAGTCATCCAGCCATATTTCTACATCATCCATGCTTACACTTTTATCAAAACGGCGCAGGCATGCCCATATCATCACGGCCATGTTATCGATTGATTCCATGTCTACCTCTTTGAAAACCCGTGCCAGCCCCATATTGTAGTGTTCTTCCATCGATTTCATGGCAATATGGGAAAAGCGCAATTGTCGTTTTTCGCCGCCCAATGTTATTTCTGTCATATCGTCACCTTCCTTCTTAAAGAAAAGGAGAGGGGCTCACCCTCTCCTGATTATGATGCGGATGCTTCAATTTCTTCGTATTTACCCTTGCCAGTCAGCTCCAGAGAATACGTTGCTACATCATCGTGAGGCGCTTCTATACTGAAATCAGTGATAACCGCCTCCCCTTCATACTTTTTACCGCTCGCAAACTCAAACTGCACCATTACGGTTTCTGCCGCCAAAAATGCTGCATCCAAAGCATCAAGAGCTGGGTCTTCTTCTTCCAACACCCCGCTGCCACTGATGGACCAATTACCGTTTCCGTAATCGGAATCCTGCCACCCGCTATTGTCCTTGCTGGTCATGTCAATTGTGTCATAACCCCTGTTAAAGGTACCACTCCGCTGAGCGGCAACAGCTTCATAGGAAGGAGTGTCCGAATTGGCAGTGTTCACTTTTATTAAAAAATTAACGCCACGGGCCATTTTCTATTCCTCCTTTTCAATTATCACGCGGTACTGCAGTACCCCGTGTTTGGTTTTTCCGTCTTGATCGTCTAAAATCTCTGCGTACTCCAAACGCTTCATGGCCATAGAAAATCCGTCACCCATCGGCAACGGTTCATTCTCCAAAGCTTCCTCTATGGCGCCCATAATAACAGAGCATTCTTTCGTTCCATTTTGACTCCATATGTCAATCTGAAAGGTGATTTCTGCGCCGTGAGATAACTTGGTATCAAACGGTGTGCTAGTCGGAGCGCCGTAATTGACATACGGAAACTCTACACCACCCGGAGGATTGTCATAGACGCCTGTCACCATCTCAGAAATATCGTTATAGAGCCTGGTGTCCAATGCAACCTGTACATCCCAAAAGGATACAATCATGGTGTATTCAGCTCTTTCGTCAGACCTGCTACAAATTGCGCTTTGTTCATCTCAGCCGAAGGACGAATAAAAGGAGTGGCTCCGTGATTCACAGTGCCCAGCTCCGTGAAATGAGCGCGTTTACCAACAGGATTTTTCGGCCCCACTTTCGTAGTGAAGCCGTTGTCTTCTTCTACAATGCCGATAGAATCTTTCAAATCACCAGAACGCACAGCTACTTTACTTTTCTGGGATGCTTCCACTAATTTAGCAGTGGAAGACACATTATCTTTGATGCCTTTTTGTTTAGCCGCAGCCCAATCATCGAGCTTTTTCATTGTTTTTTCTAGGCCTTCGACTTCTACTTTCATGTAACCACCTCACTGGTCATCAAGTGTAGCTCCCGGTCTGCTTCCTCCAAATTCAACACAGCTTCAATTTTAAGAATACGACCATCATACTCAACGCGCATCTGCGGTTTGATGCCCGGGCGATATCGCATCTCCACACGGTGAGACATGGTAGACTGTACCTGCTGCGCTTCATAACGTTCGGAACCGGAGAGCGGTACAACGCGTGCCCGTGACTTCAAATGCTCCACCCAGTCGGTCTCATATTCTCCACCAGGCTTTCTGACTCTATCTTCTTTCAAGATTGAAATACGGTGTTTAAATTTTCCGGCTCGTATCGGTTTCATACGGTATACACCCTTTCAAATAAAGCTTCTATTGTGAAAGGGAGTGTGTTTATCATGCTGCCGACAAGTACCGGCTCTCTATTCTCGTAAAAGTGTGCGGTTAGCATTAGCAAGCCAATCTTAAAGTTTTCCGGAATATCGTCAGAAGAAGCATACCCCGCCGTAAATTCAATAGTGACAGAGTTGTGTTGATCTAAATCAGTTGGCCAGGACTTATCTTTTTTACGGACAATGCGCCCTGGCTCGGAATCAGTATCCACAATATACATCGAAGCATCTACTTCGTGTTCCTCTCCTGCTTTACCCCTGTAGGTTACTTTATTTACTGACTGCAAAGGTGGATAGGGGAGCAATATTTCATCTTGAAAATCAGAAAGAATCAACTGCCACGTCTGGGTCATAAAAGCCCGGTACGTTAGCACTTGTTCCGCGTGTTTGGTAGCCGCTTTAAGGTAGCTTTCCAGGCTGACATCTTCATCATCGTGTTCTATCCGTAGATGGTCTTTCAATGCCCCGAGGGAAACAGGCAATTCAGCAGCTGGAGTAATCAATTTACGCTGCATCAGCTATCACTCTTTTTCTTTTCCGGGTGCTTCCGCTTCGTCGTAGTGTCTTCCGCTGCGGTTTTTGTAGCTGTTTCTTCGCCGGTTGGTTTAGCGTGGCCGGCTTTTATCAGCTTTTCGGCCTGTTCTTTGTCTATATCCTGCACGCCTTTCGAGTAGCTGAAACCAATGCCGGAGATATTTCTTACAACTTCAACTTTCATACCATCACCTACTTTCTATAAAAAGAGAGAAGAAGGATGAAAATCCCTATTCTTAGGATCCTGATGCCATTGTAAGTTTCTTCACGGCTTCTGGAAGAATCAGCTTGCCGTCTACGCGCTGGCGCATGCGGAAACCAACTTGTCCAGTGGCAGCATACAGCTCGTCCAAACGTTGCATAACACGACCCTGGCGGTCTGCAATCCAGTAATAGGATATATCCCCAAACAGGATAGGAGAGTTCCCGGCGGCAAGTATTGGGGAGTTGTCAGAAATGGCTGTCGGACGACCAAGAATGCGGTCTGCTTGTCCCGCCTGCAGCCCTGGCTGCCAGATATATTGGTCGTTGCTGTCTTTTAGTTTCCGGATAGCTTTTGCTGTGGAATCACCCATCATAAAAGTGGCCCGGCGACGATACGGACGGCGCAGGGAGTGAAACAAATCAATCAGCTCATCGGCTGTGACAGCATCAGTAGCCGCAGCTGTATGGCCTTCCTGGGCGTCCTGGAACACACCGGTTGGTTTATTCGATCCGTCCCCACTCACAAACGCTGCTTCTTCTGCTTCCGCGAAAGAGCGTGCAAAGGAGTTCCTGGTGTAACTTTCCACGTTAAAGGCGGAATCGTTAAGCAGTTCCTCTGAAATTTTCATAATACGACCCAGTTTATACGCGTTCAGCACCTTCTGGGCAAACTCAGCATCACTAGTTGTGTACTCTGCTTCCTCATCTAACCATGCCGCGGAACCCTTATCCGCTTCAATCGGAATTTCACGAGCGCCAGAAGACGTAGAAATAACCGTAGCAAGTCCGCGCATGATATTACGTTCTTCCAGTTCCTGAACAAGCTGCTGTTCAAATTCATCCGGTACAGTGTAACCTCCGGCGGAGTCCGTACCAACTGCAAGAGCACGCACTTCCGTGTTCATGAGTTGATCGTATTGATCGGCGGAGAGAGCGTTACGTCCTGCACGCTGAGCTCTCCAGAAAGCATTACGGTATTCTTCTGTGGCACGCGGGTGCACGTTACGTTGCTCCTGCCCCTGTGGATCTTGACTAGGATCTTGGTGAGCAGAACGACCGTCCCGCTGGTCCATTTCACTCTCAATACCGTTCAGCCGTTCTTCTCGTTCGATCTCTGTTCCAAGCCGGTCCACTTCCTTCTCCATGCGCTGATACTGCTCTTCATCCAAGGAGCGCTTCTCACTTTCTGCTGTTTCAATCAATTCCCGCATCTGCTTTACCAATCTTGCTCTTTCTTGACGTAGCTTTAAAATTCTATCCATCGTTTTCAACCTCCAGTAATTTTAATTTAGCTTTTCTCATAGCAATACTGCGCTCCTGCGCTTCTTGCTCGTCTGCCGGTGCGCCCTCCTGGACATCACCGGCATATTTATTCAAGACTTTCACCGTGGAACGTATAAGATCTTGATCTGTTTTTGTAAGCTCCGCTCCGTTTTCCGAACGCTTAATAACATTCGTCAGTCCGTCAAAATCAATCCCAACGGAACCCAACACAGAGCGAGCGCTCACGGAGGTTTGTGGGTAAGCAGGGAAACCAGTCGGGCTGATTTCATGCAGCTGCACCTCCACCAACGTCCGAATCGCTTCATCCGGATCCGAGTGATCCCACTCATCCTGGATGACTCGAAACCCAAAACTGACACCATCAACATCCCCCCGTTTTATACTGGAAAAAGCGTCTCTGCCCCAACTGGTATCTGGCATATCCAATTCAAACGCAAGGCCTCTCTCATCTTCGTTCAGCCTTAGCGTTCCGGTCTTTGTACTTCCCAGCACCATATCTGTATTGTGATTCCATAATGCCTTTACGGTGTTATCGCTAAGCGATTTACTGAAAGCGCCGCGCTTGATTTTCTCCCGGAACCCAAAAATAGGAACAGACATTTTTTCAAACTCCGCCGCATATCCAGCGACAATGTTTTTTCCATCTTCTTCACGGGTTTCAACTCGTGTCATATCGAACGAGCGTTCTTCCAATTTCTCTGCTGTAGCAGAGCGTAATTCTAAAGGCGTTGGCATACTTTCACCCTTTCTAATTTTGTTCAGCTGCAATCGAGCATTCACAGCCGTCATGTAAAGGTGGATGGCTAATGTTTGAGGAAGGTTTTAACCCTCCATCCGGAGCATCGGGGTTTACATCATCGCCTTCTCGAACAAAAGAAGACTTGATACCGACTACCTGACCGTCTAGCTCCTGGCAATACTCACAGGGGGAGCCGTCACCAACCCAGCGTATTTTCATAACACCAGCAGCAATCCATGCTTCTTTTGCTACAGCACTGCCGGCACGAACCGTTTCTTCTGAGGCTTCCTGCTCTGCCCTGTCATGTTCATTCCAATCATTAAAACGACCCTGCAGCGCTTCTACAGGGTCCTCGTTATTAGCTATGGCGTTATTCATGGCTGTCCGGAGCTGTTTGACAGACTGACCGGCGTGCCTTCGAAACATTAAAGCATGGTATTCCCGGAGAAAGTCTTTAGCCTCTGGCGTAAAATCTTGATCGTCCCCGACTTCACTAGCTGCCTGCCCGAAAATGTTTTCCCCAAAGGACATCAACGCCGGCATCATCTGTTTTTCAAAGTAATCTTCATGTTCGTTATAAAAATCAGAAAGCCAGTTGTCGAATTGTTCTTGATCTCTCATCTGTTTTTTCGCCTGGCGCATCACATCGGCTTCCTCACGATTAATCACACGCTGGAAAGCCTCTTTAAACATGCGCTTGTGGCTTCGTGTCGTTCGCGCCCGAATCTCCACACCGTTTCTTTGTGCTCTGGTAGCTGATCGTTTTTCGGAACGACTGTCAGGAGGTGGATCAGGTTCAGGGTCATTATCATCCTGGGTAACGCTATCCGCCGGCACCATATTCAGCGGCACAAGATAGATATCGCCGCCGTCAAGGGGATTCTCGTTCTCCTTCTCCCGAATATCATTCGCGGAAAGCCACCCATTCTGCCGGCCAATCGCATACGCCTCATACCTTGTTTTGATATCTCCACGCAACAAACTATCTAACACAAATTCTGCAAAATAGTGTTTGCGGCCGTCCCTGCCAAACAGCTTCGTGTTGATGGCTTGCTCCCAACGTTTTATCCAAGGTCCCATCGTATTTTTTACAAAGTCTAAGGACTGCTGCTCGATATTCGAAAAGGTAGCCTGGCTCAGATCAGCCAGCATGTGCGGCGGTACCCGGAAAACGCGGGCGATTTCTTCCGTCTGAAACTTCCGCGTCTCCAGAAACTGCGCGTCATTAGGCGGTATTCCTATTTTTTGGAACTTCATTCCCTCTTCCAGCAACATGACGCGGTGGCTTTTACCTAGCCCAGCATACGTGTCATTAATACTTTCACGCAGATTCTTAGAACCCTGTTCCGTTAGCTGCTTTGGATGCTCCGCTATGGCCCCAATATTGGTGCCATTTTCAAAGAAGTTAGCGCCAAATTCTTCGGTTGCCAGCGACAACCCGACCGCTTCCCGGGCCATGCCGATAGGAGAAAGCCCCGTCAACCCATTCAGCGACAGCCCTGGGATGTGCAGCACCCGTGATGCGGGCAACTTCACATAGTGTCCATCCGGCGTTGTCACGTGGTAGAAGATCTCGTATGTGCGCTGGTCCCTTTCAGGCCAGGTTTGGTTAGGAAGTAACGGCCATAACGCGCGCGGGCGCCCGGCTCCGTCATACTCAATTTCCGCATAAGCGTTTCCCCACAAGCAAAGATGAGCAGAGAGCGTTTCCCTCAATGTAAATGCCGTCATTTCATCGTTTGGTTTATTCTGCAAAAGATCATACAGATGGTGATCTCTTGCACGTTCCTTTCCGCGTGGCTCCAGCCGGCGGTAAACCGGCAGGGGGAGTGTGGCCATCGTTTCTGATATGATTCGGACGCACCCAAATACCGCCGTGGACTGCATCGCTTTATACTCGTTCACGCTTACGCCTGTTTTTGATTTACCGCCACGGAACATATTCATAGCCCAAGTTTCCGGCCTGGCCAAATTACTCGTGCTGCTTGTTCTCGTTTTCATCCAATCCGTTATCAGCCCCATACGTCACCTCCTCTCTGGTCCAGCCTAAGAAGATAAAAAGGCCGCCTCCTAGAAATAATAAAAGCACTGGGTTTATAAGAAATAGCCCAATGCCAATGAGTAAAATGCCTGTCAAAATTAAAATGTCGCTTACATCCACCGGACCAACTCCTTAAAAGGCCTTAATGCCTTTGTTCTCGTAAACGGACGAATCGTCTTCATAGACGATAATTCTGGCCATGCTGTTTACCATAGCAACAAAGCCGTCTATTCGTTCAATTGACTTCCCTTTGACCGGTCTTACGTTCTCGTTTTCATCCATTTTCGTTTCCACATTACTCAAGTTCCAACGAAGCACCTTATGGCCACCATGCTTCAGCCGCTGTTTCCGGGTTAGAACCTCAATATTTTTCATCGGTTCGGACATGGACTTGGCCCCCTGGATAACAGGGACCATATTGATATCCTGCTCTTCCAGCTGTATGGCTATCTGTTCAGCATGCCATTTATCATATCCAACTTCCTGCAGGTCGTACATATCCGCAGCATCCATGATCTCTTTTTTGATGAAGTCATAATCGATGACATTGCCGGGGGTTGTCTGTATCAATCCCTGCTGGACCCAGCTATCATAGGGAACATGATCCCGCTGCACTCGCTCCTTGATATTCTCTTCTGGAATCCAAAATTTAGGGAGGACGTAGTAATTTGGATCCTCTTCCGTTGGGGTGAATATCAACACAAAGGAAGTTAAATCAATTTTGCTGGATAGGTCTAACCCGCCGTAGCATTCCCGGCCTTTCAACTTATCTGGAATAACAGCACCTGTCGAAGCGTCCCAAATATCCAAACTGAGCCACTTGCTGGTTTTGATTTTCACCCACTGATTAAGACGCAGCTGCCGAAAGGCTTTTTCTTCCGCTGGGCTTTCTTTCGCATCTTCGTACCAATTTCTCACGGTATCTATGCGGATGGTATGACCAATGCTGGGATTAGCTTTCTTCCAATTTTCCTCATCCGTCCAGTCTTCATCTTCGCCCAATCCATAAATCTTAGGGTAAAAATTCGTCAGTTTCCGATGTCCCTGCAAAACATCAAGGGCTTTCTGGTGGACTTCCCAGCCGATGCTTGTCCGGTCTGGATCATCGCCCGCCGTGGTAATAAGAAAAAACAGAGGCTGCATTCTGGCATCCCCTGAGCCCTTGGTCAGTACATCATATAATTCTCGGTTGGGCTGCGCGTGCAGCTCATCAAAGATAACGCCATGGACGTTCAGTCCGTGCTTGGTGAACGCCTCAGAAGACAGGACCTGGTAAAAGCTATTGGTCGGCTTATAAATCATCCGCTTTTGAGAGGTGGTCGGCTTGATACGCTTTTTCAGAGCAGGGCTCTGCTCTACCATTTCCATGGCCACATCAAAAACGATGGATGCCTGTTGCCGATCCGCCGCAGCGCCGTAAACTTCTGCACCGCGTTCCCCATCAGCTCCCAGCATATACAGAGCAACCGCCGCTGCCATTTCGGACTTCCCATTTTTCTTTGGGATTTCAACGTAAGCCGTATTGTACTGCCGGTAGCCGTCTTCATTCATTGTCCCAAAAACATCGGATACGATCTCACGCTGCCAAGGTAGCAGTTCAAAATTTACACCATACCAAGGATCCTTTGTGTGCTTCAGGTTTTCAATAAATTTTATGGTCCGCTGGGCTTTCGCTTCGTCAAAGTACATAGTCTAACCACCTAACAGTTGTTCCATCGGATCCTCCTCGCTATCTCCGGATTTCGTAGAAAGCCTGGTTCGGCTTGCCGGTGTCAACCCAAACTCTGAACAGAAAGCGCGGAAGTCAGCCAACGCCTTTTGCCCTATCTTCACTTCCGGGCGTTCCGTTATATTCGTGGCACCGGCTTTGTTTGTATATTCATACGTCCGCCCGTATCGTTGACCAGTTTCAGGATTTTTCTTTTTGAAAAACTTTTCACATTCCAGCCAGACGCCGTAACTCTGACAAGCAGCAGCAAAAGCTTCACCGTCCACAACAGTCAGCAGACCCATGCTTTCCAATTCCGGTTCCAGCCGCTTCCACATTTTTTTAGCATCCGTGTTCAGCCAGGTCGGAGGTTTAGGAGAAACTGGTTTCGGATTAGGTTCATCTTCGGGCAGCGGACGCTTGCCCGGATTTCCTTCTAGTACTTTTAAATTGGATGGTTTTGGTGGTCTTCCTCGTTGGGTCATCGTCGTTACCCCCTCTCATCGAATATCGCGAAATTTCGCGCGTGACTGCCCCGACGGTCTATAGCGAAAACTCTCTAGGGATTTGACCCGCCCTCCCTCTCAAAATTTATCCACCACTTCATCAAGAGTAGACAAAAACTTTTTCTCTCTTGTCGTCAATTCTTCTTTCTCAAGTAATTCCTCGCCAAGACTACAAGCATCTTCAATCAAATTCCCCACGGACTTCATATCTTTGACATTAACTTGTACTGTGCTGTTCATCTTCTCATTCCTCCTTCGCAGTCTTCTTATCATGGCAAGCCTTGCATAAGCTCTGCCAGTTCTCTTCATCCCAGAACAGCCCATAGTCTCCACGGTGTGGCATGATGTGGTCCACAACATCAGCCGGTGTGTATCGATTCTTCTGGCGACAATGGACACACAGCGAATGACGCTTCAAGTACCAGGCTCTGGCCTTCCGCCACCTGGCATCATAGCCACGCTGGGTAGCTGTACCGCGCTTCTTATCTGCCTGCCTGGTGTATGTAGTCTTATGCTCGTCACAGAACCTGTCGTACGTGAGGGCCGAACACCTGGGGTAACTGCAGGGCTTCTTTGGTTTACGGGGCATGAGCTATCACTCCTGATCTTAATCCACAAAATAAGCCTGACGACAATACCGCCAGGCTGCTGATTTATAAAATTGTTTGGCATATGGTTTCATTGATATTCCCCTTCATAGAAAAAAAGGATGGTTATCCGTTTCAATGGTTCGCCAATTGTGTGGTAATCACAAACACTCATTTTCCTTTTATTCTATGCCTTTTAGGTAATCCTGCTCCGCTTTCTTATGGGTCGGCTGCCATTTACGTCCTTCCCCCTCCACGGCCGTTCGTTCGAGTTTTTTGTACTTTGATTTTTAGAACGTCAATCATAATTTTCGCTATCTCCTCGTCCCATTTTTTGATACGTGCATTATTTATGGTGGTATCAATTCCACTTTTAATTTCCTCAAGCTTTTTACTGTATTTTAAGAGAGCGTCTTTATCTTGTTCACTGATTGTATAGTTATGTTTTCCTGCTGCTAAATTTTCAGTCATTACTCTCTTGCTTGCTATACGTTTTACCTGCTTTATATCATACTTGTCTGGAGTTTCATCAATTAAAAACGTAAGCTCTCCTCTAACCTCTTGGAGATGAAATGCGACACTTTGTTTTTCGTAATAAACAGACTCTCTATACTCTTTTTCTTCTTCATTCCTCTTAAAATAGCAAGAAACAACCGACCCTGAAATTAAACCTAAAAATAAATTTAAGAGTAAACTACCAATTGTCATATTTAAGCCACCGTCCTAAGTTTTAGTGATGGCTCTATTTTAAAGAATAAGACCTGTTAGGGTCTATGATTTGTACGATTTTGTATCCTGCTGTAATGGAGTCTATGTCCACCCCGTCCTGCCTTCCAGTCTAGCATGGGGATGTAACTACCGCAAAATCTGTTTCTTCTGGAACATTTGGAACCTCTGGAACATTTTCTGCAATTTTACCTACAATGGATTCTCGAATACGGTTCACATGAGAGTGAGACAATCCCATATGCTTACCAATCCACCTTAAAGATTTCCCCTCGAGTAACCAATGCAACACCTCAACTTCCCGGTCGTCCTTGATCAAGTGAATACGATCTTGAATGAGCTTTACCTTCTCCTCATACTGAGCGACCTTGTTCCAACGCTTTTCGCGTCTGGCTGTCTCTTTAGCCACCGGATCACTCTGGCCACCACCTTGTGCTTTCGGCATAACGGATTCAATACCATATTGGGCTGTGAGTTTCTCTCCGGCATCCTCCATTGATTCACGGAGCAGTTTAATACTGTTCATCATCCAGTGATAATCTTTCAACAGCGCTTCGATTTGTCGCTTATTCATAGAATCGCCCCTTTTGCTTTATGGATCCACCGCTGCCACGTCCGTACGTCGGTCTATTCACACCCATCAGTTCCTTCAAATCCTTGTCAGTCAGCTTCTCTTTCGGCTTTTTCTTGGTCATGCAGCACCCTCCAATCAATAAAAAAGAGGACGCCAAGATCCACGGCTGTAACCGTAAATCTGAGCGTCCTCCAGTGAGCTGGTAGAACTAACGTATTTTTTTCAATTTATTTTTTAATTCTTGGTGATTTGATACAAATCGTTCATGTAATTCTTCCAATTCTTCTATTTTAATTTTTTCAGATATAATAATTGCTTCAATAAATTCTAAAAACATTTCCAGATGTCTTAACATTCCGGAAATATCATATAACATTTTCCTTCGAATTTGAAATATATCATGTGGAATAACTTCGTGCGGGATATTCCTTAAGTCTCTCTGGAGTTTTTGCGCTGAATTAATCGCTAGATGTAAATCGATATCACTTTTCATTTTTGTTGAAATACATGTTTCAATTCTCTTATCTACACTCCCAACAGCACTCTCTATCCCTATATAATATTTATCAAATTCTTGTAATCTCTCTTTTCTATTACGTTTTATTACCCAATGTTGAATCAACAGAGCAGACGCAAAACCAACAAACGCTCCTGAAAAGGCAATAAAGAGATCGTACCAAATAGAAGGTGGTTTACTTAATAGTTCAATAATAACATCCAGTTTTTCGTTAGTTTTGTTCAAATTTTTCACCCTTAGTAAGGTAGATAGTTTTAAATCTCACTTATTTTACCTTGCTGTTTTTCTATAGATTTTTTTAATTTTTCATTTGACTCTTGAAGCTTCTTAATTTCTTCATTTAAAATGTCAGCCACCCCGTCTGTACGATTTTTTATACTTCTTTCCCAAAAATACTCAATGCCAGTTTCAGTAATATCAATAATCTCTAGATAATCATCAAAGTATTCTTCTAAGATGTCCTCCCGTTTTGAACCTTTTATTTTAGTAATATAACGCTTAACGTCTTCCTCAATCATGTTTTTTGCGAACATGATTTCATTTAATTCGTCGGTAGGAAAACCATCTTGGTCAGTAGCTTGACCTAAATTCTCTTCTTCCCTTTGATATTTAGTATATTGATTCATTGTGCTGATTAACCTTGTTACATACATCTTAAGATAAGTTGCTTCTTTAATATATTTCTTCAATTCTTCCTTGTTTCTTAAGTTCCGTTCGAATTTTATGTTTCCCTGCATAACAATTAAAGCAATGGTTCCTGTAATCACAGCCCCAGATAAAGAACCTAAAAACCCAGGATTAATTAATAATTCCTTCAAAACTCCTCCCCCTCATCATCTTTGACCTCTTTTTTGCCCTGGTTCATGACAATTTGTCACTTCTTTTTATGAGACTCAAGATCCACAGCTGTAACCGTAAATCAAAGCGTCCTCTGCTAGAACGCTTAAGAATTTAAAAATTCCAGGATCTCTTTTTTATAGTTATCTACTGTATCTTTAAATCCCCCAAAATACATTCTGAAATTTTTATCACGTGATTCATGGGGATTTTTATATTCAAAAGTAGTCTCTGGATTTGATTCATTTGATGCTTTAGCAATAAAAGAAAACATCTCATGATTAATAAAACCAGTCAGCTTACTCATTTCACTTATATTATGATGCCAGGTTTTTTTATCCTCTTTATCCATGAATGTTATTAAGCATACTTTGCTACTTTTCCCATGAATGAGCCTGTGCTTTTCTATATAAGAATTAATGTGGTCATCTCCAAATGAATACCCTATTATTAGCAAGGAACTATTATTTACAATACTCATTGGTAACAATGAATGATAAAAATTAAAAGGGGCAACATTAAGTTTTTCTAGTTTTCTCAGTCCGGTTATAATAGGGGATGAAATAACTTTTTCCCCTGACTGTGTTAGTATATCAGACCTTCCCGTTTTCCTACCCCAAGTTTCTTTAGCATCTAAACTAGATAAATGTAAATAAAGATCTTGAAAGTTATAATTCAGCAAGTCTTCATTGCTAAGATCTTTTTTAAAACCGAAGTAAATAGATCCATGCAAATTGACAACTTTATTTGAAGCTGAGTACAAATTCTCAGGATTAAATTTCTTCACATTTTCTCTAAGGGGATCATTTATAAAACCCTCTTCAAATTCTATACCGTTTTCAATCAAAGAATTCTGTATTGTTCTATCATAATTCAAATTATATATATCAGTTGAAACTAAATTGCATAAATCAGACCAAAAGTTAGAATAAAATTTGTGATTTTCAGGAACATTAAATTTTGAATCGTATTTTCTTATTTCTTCAAAAATGGTTTCTAATATTTCAATTTTGGACTTATATAAATTAAGATGATTAATATATTTGGGGTCAATAATTTGCATGAATTCCCCTAAAACAGGTTTATGTTTAGAATTCAATTCTTTTAAAGGTCTTGTATAATTTAATAATGTTTCAACACAGTGTAGTAAGTCTTCAAAATTTGCTTTACAATTGTAGTAATCATCAAGTTTTTCTTTTAACTCCCTGATAAAAACCCAAGGTTCTGATCTGCTTAAGTGACCTTTAGTAATCATATCTGTTATTCTCAATGTGGCTGGAGCGCCTATATCTATAGCTGCTCCAGCCCCTAGTATAACTGTTACCCCAATTGATCTCCCTCCTATCTTCACTGCAACTAAGTTTTTCCGTTTAATATGGCGGAATTTATATACTTCCTTAAAATATTTTTAAGAAAATCTGTTCTTATTTATAACTATTAAACTTCAAGATCTTTCCCCTCATTTTAACCTGATCCTCTCGATCAGTCACAATAACTCTAAACCCTTCCATGTTACCTAAATGACCTTCTTTATTTAATTCATAATTTTTAAATTGCTAAACTCCATAGAAAATTATAATTTAATTGCATTACCAGCTTTTCTTTTAAATTCTTCCTTGCTTATCTCCCAATCTTTTATTACTATTTGCATAAAATCATCAGAAGAAACATTACTATTAGAATTTCCTAGATCGTTTCTCATCAAAATAATTAATTCACTCATTAATAAAAGCATTAGAGCTTTTTCATTTTCGCCTAATTTATCCGATGGTAGAGTGGTATATTTTCTTATCTCAACATATTTTTTCACTGTTTCATCACTACCAAAAAGAATAGCCGAAAAACCAAATCTTGTTAAGCCATCATATACTTTTTTTTGTTCTTCGACTTGTTTTTCTGGGTCTTTTAATTTACTTAATTCCATAAGTTGTGTAAATACTTTAGTGAAATGCATATATTCTTCAATTTTTGCCGGATGTAAGTTTTCTCCTGATATCCTAAAATTAACCAATTCTTTTTGCAAATCGCTTTTAAAACTTTCTAAACTTCTATTCAGTACATGGTCGGGAGTCTTTTTTATTAACCCTAAAATAAGAAAACCAAACACCATAATAATAACTGTTACAACTTCACCAATACTCAAAAATCCTCCCCCTCATCAAACCTTATCCTCTTTACTTTGCCCTGATGCATGACAATCTTAGCCTCTCCATGATCCGGAAGCTCCGTCAGCTTTGCTTTTCCGTTAGACACCACAATGGCAAACGAGGAATTTTGTTCCATTATATCAATATCTAGTTCTCCAGTGCTAGGATTTATGTCGATTTCTTGCATTCTTTTCATAGTAGCCCCTCCCTGATATACTAGCTATAGTGGTGAGCTGCTCCGAGAGGGGCGGCTTTTTTATTGTTCTCAACCGGTCACTTTCTCCACATGCCTGTCCACGAAAGCCAAATAATCTAAAGGAACCCCTCTGCCCTGCCTCACTAAATCCGTATAAATCTGAAAGTCATCGATAGGAATCGATTTACGCCCTCCCCGCGCCGCATTTTTCGCCGCCAGTGTAATAAGTGATAGTGGCGTGAAGAATACCTCCCGAGTATCCCGAAACTCAATGAGAAGGAACACAGCGGCTCCATGTTGCTCTGCATTTTTCAGGTGCTGGATCTGATGGTCATGGATGTTCTTAAGATCGAATCGTTTGCCGCCTATGCTCTTAGCCTCGAATTCGATGGCCTTGCCGTTATAGACTCCCGAGTAATCCACGCTGGACTTCGCTTCCCATACCGCCTTTTGAATGTTGGTTCCTTTCGACTGCAGCACCTTAACTGGGGTCGGGCGCTTCGAGATCAGCGCCAGCCCCTTGTTCTTGTACTGCGTGTTCGCCGTATTCACTAGGTTTTCAAACCCCATCCCTCTATTACCCTGCGTTTGTTTCATTCTGTCCCTCCTCAACCTTTCTAATAGATTCATTGTCCATTCATTCGGTAATTCTCACCTCTGTCATACCTAAATCATGTCGGTTTTCGTTGATACGTCTAAGGCCCTCATGACAATATTCTTTGTCGAGCTCAAAACCAATCCAGTTCCTCCTTGTGTTATCCGCCGCGACTGCTGTCGTAAACGCCCCCATGCAATTATCCAGCACCGTATCGCCTCTATTAGTGTAAGTCTTGATCAGGTATTCAAAGAGCATTAAAGGTTTCTGAGTGGGATGAAAGGTGTTCTTATCTCTCGGGAAATCCACAATAGACTTCGGATAGTTGGTATGCGTCGTCGTGTGATCTTTCATTAAGCTTTGATCATCCTCTTTAAAAATCCCACCTGTGCTTTTCCTCTTCTTTCTTTTAACTTTGACCAACGGCAGCAAGCCCTGCGGGTGATACGTCGGAAGCTTTTTATAGAAAACACAGATGTTCTCATGGTTCTTCAACGGCATACGTTTAGCGTTCTGGAACCCTGTTGTATGCTTCCCTTTCTTCCATATCCACTCATACCGAAACCAGCTCATATTACTTGCGACCAATCTAGAAGTGAACGGCTGGCTAGCTGTGAGTACAATGGCGCCACGGTCTTTAATGACGCGTTTGTATTGCTCCCATAATTGATCGAACGGGATAATCTCATCCCACTTGCAGTGCGTCGTTCCATAAGGAAGGTCACATAAAATCATGTCGATGGAGTTATCTGGTATCTGTTTCATCCCCTCGATGCATTCCATGTTGTAAATCGTATTTGGTTGTATAGTCATATCTTTTCTCCCTTCCGCATGATAAAATAAAATTCGGAAGGGAACCCTTGTTCCCGGATTTGTGTTGAGCCCCTTTTGTTAGGGTCTCTTTTAGTTGATAATCGTCGTAATTCGAACTGAAAAATGATGAAAAAGATACTTTTTTGTAGTAAAATTTAACCAACAATCTGTTGAAAGGGGTACATAATGAATATCACTGAAGGGGTAGATTTTAATACCATGATGTTTATTGGACCTACTGTGGTTTTAATAGTCACAATCAGTGGTCTTTGTTTACTTTACAAGGTTCTGTTTAATAGGTTTTCAAAACCAGTTGATAACTTTCTACTATCCGGAGTTACACTTTTAGGCGCTTATATATGGTTCTTCCCGATGGGCATGGGATTCTTTGAATATTTTAAAAGCTGGGGCATGTAATATGCCCCTCACTCGCATAATCCGTCATACTCGCTACAGTTGTATAACTTCAGGAAGCCTGACTTTCTCACGTTCCAGTTCCTGTACCGAAAGTTCGTTCAGCATCCGACCATCCAAAGCCAAGAAAAATCCCTGCTGCTCCAATTCTTTAATAAGCACCTGACCCCTTAGCTCCATACTCCTCACCCTCCATTTCTTTCAGCTTCCGTTCGTTCTCCCAATAAATCTCCATAAGCTGAGCCTTTCGTTTCTCCCACAATTCCGCCGGAACCTTTTGGCCGCGGAAATAGATTGCTGATTGAATCACGTCATGCCCTCCAATCGATGATTGAGCTGGAATTTGTCGCCCTGTATCAGCACCAGATAATCCTTGCACATTTCATAAATTCGGGTTGCCAGAGCTTCATCGATTTCAACCATTTGATCAATTGGAAGCTCTGAAGAAATCATAATTGGCTTGTAATTCAAGTATCGATGATTGATAACGGCGTAGGTCTGCTCCACCTGCCAGTCGGTAGCCCGTGGCACTCCCTTTGCTGGCTTGAACAGATCGTCAATGAACAGCACGTCAGCGTTTTTCATGCGCTCCTGCTTCTCTTCCAGCTTGTCAAAATCACTCTTAAAATCGTTGAAACCTTCGACATAAGGGAAATAATGAACTCCGATTTGTTTTTTGTGCATGAGATTGTTGGCTACAGCCATCAGAAGATGCGTTTTCCCTGTGCCCGGCTGTCCGAGTAACATAATGCTGTTCTGCCGCTTCTCTCTAATTTCTTCGAAGCTCTGAAAATAGTTATAGGCGCAATCGTAGGCTCCCAGTATCAATTCCGGTTTCCCGAACGTCCGAAAGTTTTTGAATCCTAGCTTCCGGAACTCTTCCGTGATCTCGCTAGACCGCTTCAGCTTTTGTGCTTGGCGCCATTTGATACAACTGCAGCGCACCCAGACTTCGTAACCGTCTCTGATTTCAAGATACCCAGTCTGGTCCTTGCACTTCGGGCAGTCATACTCAGGATCGTTTTCCTGGCTTAATCCATCCGACTTGGCCGCCTGTGATGGATCGCTTCTCGCCTGTTCTGCTCGCTCCCTGAGCTTGGCCATAACTTCCTGCATACCGGCTTGTACTTGTTGCATTAGCCGATGCCTCCTTTCTTTGCTTATTGGCGTAATGATTGGCCAAAATTATTTTTTTGCAATAGCCAAGAGAAGTGATTTCATCCCCGGTATATTTTGGTTTAAAATTGTCAAACGCCTGTTTAATTCCGGCTAAGGCTTCAGTGGCAGAAACCCCAGATTCTAATATTGCTCTGGCATGGTCATAATCGGAGGCCCTGGGAGGCGTGCCCGGCTTCCCGCGATATGCCATGAATGTATCCGTGATTTGATCTAACTGGTCTTGATATTCTTGCTCTCGCGTGCGCTTGTTACCAACAACAACGTTGTATTGTCCCTGTAGTGTCTCTGTATTGTCTTTATTAGAGTGGTCATTTTCGGCACCCTGCGTGCCGTTTTTGGCACCCCGCGTTTCATTCTCGGCACCCGTGCCATTTTTGGCACTCTCAGAATACTCATTTTTGGCACCCCATTTTTTTGACTTGTTGACCGTCACGATATGTCCATATGGGGTTCGTTTCAGGTGAATGTAGTTTTCTTCTTCCAACCGTTCAAAATTGCGCTTTACTGTTGATTTGCCTACTCCTAAATCATTTGCTACATCGCTGTATGATACAGGGGAGCCACCAAGAACAGTGCCCGACTTTTGCCCTTCTTGTTCACTTTCATTGGTGACTCGATCAATGCACCATAAGAACTCCCACAATGCTGCTCCTATCTTTTTCTTATGGTGAGGAGTGAGTAACCCGGAGTATACTCGAAAATACGTGTCGGACACCGTCTCACCCCCTTATGAAGGAATTTCTCTTAGATGTGCTGTTTTTTGTGACTTAGTTGGCGCCTTTACTTGCATAGGATTATCTCCTTTCACAGATCGCCGTCATGCCCTCAATTTTCAACAGTCTCATTTCCGGATAGGATTTATGAATGTAACTTTGGACATACTGTTTAAAGAGCCGTCCCCGGTTCTCACTACCTTTTGTCAGACCTACATAGAAGTCGGGGATCGGTATATTGTGTGTCATTGCACGTCTTGCATCTCGTTCTGCGCAGGCTCAGTAGCTTCTGTTTTGGCTTCGGATTCGTTTTCTGCTTCTTCCTTAACCTCTGACACTTCAGCGTCAACGTAATCTATATCAGAGCCCACTTCCTTGCGCTCGGACGGATCTTTATTTTCTTCGGTGTAGGCCGTCTGTAACTCGATGGAGAGAATGCCCCACTTCGAAAGCAGGTTCCGCAGCACCGTCTTCTTAGCCATAGCATCCCAGTCATTCTTCCAACCGAAGTCCGACTTGCTGAACTTCTTCTTGTGCGCTTCAATCTCAGATTTGGACCAGTACACTGTCTTACGGAATCCGTTAATTAATTCAAAGTATCCGGCGTATCCAATGACTTTGTCCGATTCCTTCGCTTCAAAATCGATTTCGATTTCTTCTGTTAATCGATCCCAGCTCTTTAGCTCCCCTTCATAAATCTCTACGACATTGATATTTTTGTACTGTCCGGAACGCAGCGCTAATTGGATCAGGCCGCGGTAACCAATTTGCGGTGTTGCTTTATTACCGTAGGGAACAATGTACATATAGCCGAGATTCTTATCGACCGGTAAGTCCAGCGTAGCTGCTACCATGGCCGAGCTGATCACACTCATTGGCTCGCATTTCTGCAGCATCTTCTCTTCGTTATATAGATTCACAATGCTGGTAACAAACTGGCTGGAGCGTTTACCAAGATTCTCTTCAAACCGACGTTTAATAGTGGGTGTTTCCAGTAATCCTTTTAAAGTGGTTCCTTGCGTATTTGACGGCGCCTGGCCGTTCTGTTTATTCGAAAGGTTGTTTTTCAAAGATTGGTTGGTTGCCATATCACAGCCTCCTATAATGCCTTGTAGGTGAATTTTCTGTACTGAGATTGGTAAGTGTAAGCATCAGCTAGAGCCGGTTTTTCTCGCTTCAACTTTGCTGTGTCCACCCTATTGGCGGTGATATTTTTCCATGACACTTCATAACCGTTCACATACCCCAGCTCCGCGTCCTGCATCTGCCACTTAATATTGTTCTTGATTTCTTTCTCTTCTTTCTCGAGCATTTTTATATCAGCTTTTATTTGATCGAGCTTCTGAAGTGCTTCTTTTTCATGGACACCAAGGTTGGTCACTTTCTCTTTTTCCTGTTGGGGAAAGCGTTCGTTTAGGTATTGCTCGGCAGCGCTGGATCCATCTATGGCCGGCGGTACATTCGCCATAACATGGTTCTCCCAGAAGTTTTTCTCCTGTTGGATAATCATGTTGATCAGCTCTTCATCCCGTTCAATCTCTTTCCATACAAACTTCTGACCGCCGATTAAAACAGCGATATAGGCTTTTGATTTGCCTGTCACAGCGAGATAATGCTGTACCTGAACGAGATACGCATCCGGGATTTGATCTTCTTCCCAGTCCTTAGCGAAAAATTGGTTTGCTGTTTTGCATTCGAGAATGGCATCCTCTTTGACAATCACTCGGTCTACATTTGCCAGCATGAAAGGATAATCAGGATGCTGCATCATCGCATTTTTCCGTCGTACTCTTTTGTTTGTTCGCATTTGAAATTCTTCAGCCACCAAATCTTCCAATCGGTTTCCGAAATATGCCGCTTCGCTTGGATCCTCTTCATCTGCCACATGTTCTTCTGTTTTTTCGTTCCAGACCTCAAACGGCGATTTATATTTATTGACACCTAGAACTGCGGAAGCATCGCTCCCACCAATTCCCTTCTTTCGCCATTCCAGCCAGTCTGCTTTGTCCATATCCTTTGTTCTTGTCATAACAACACTCATAGCAAGCCTCCTTGTATTTTTGGAAATATTGAAATACAATATAGTTATGCGATATTTCCTAAAGTGCCGATCAGACCGCCATCTGGTCGGCATTTCTTTGTTTGTAAATGTTAAGGACATCTTCGCGGTCAAAAGCCAATCGGTTCGCGACTTGATCGACTCCCTTTTCCATCCCAAGAACGTTAATATGCTGTACGATGTAAAATGTAATATCTTTCTCAGTTAGCATTTCGATTCCCCCACCTTCACAGCATGCTTTCGCATATAGTTGGCTAAGCATGCAAAATCTTCATGTAAAAGCACATCGTTTTCAAATAGTAACGCTTCCTCATGGGCTACAATGTCGCAGCCACAATCCTCACACTTTCCAATTAAATCCGGTTCATCTGGATCCAACACAGGATTCCGTAACACCATGGGATTTTCAATTTGCATAGTTATCATTTCTCCTTTCTGGCGCGGTCGCACCGCAGGAGTCAGGAACATCGTTAATAGCTCCCGCCCCCTGCGGCAAGACCAGGCCGCAGTCCTGGCTTGCCACTTATCAACCTAAGTGCTACAATGTAGCTAGAATTTAGTACCCCACTTAAGTGCTAGCTGTACCCTCAGCTGGTGCTTTTTTTATATGGCGTTCCAAAAGATAATCGACGGTTACAACACTTCTTAAATCCGTAGAATAAGGCACGTTTTTCATCTTTGTGTGCATATCCGCGTCCGCTACATAATCAAGCAATTCATCACTTATTTTCATTTCATCTCCTCCAATCTTTCTTCTAAATCTTGAAACAGTTTCATATAAGCTCTAGGAATTCGATCTTTTGATGTGCTACCGGTGCGATGTAGATACGTGTAAATAGACATGTCTTCCAAAGTTAAAAGCATTATCAGAGCAGTATTTTTTTCAACTTGGATCTTTGCTCCAATAAAAATTTCTCTTCCCTTATCATCCTCTTCTATTTTTTGCTTTAATTCTTCGGGTAGCTTGTTTAACTCATGCTCAAACACATCAAAATCAGTAATTAATTTCATTTATGCCCTCCCAGCTGCATCATTCGCTCTTGATCAGTCCGCCGTTTTCGCAAGGCTTCATAATCGCTTACTCTATGCATAATCACATTATTGCTGATGGCCTTGTTGATCCATTGCGCCTCAACATAGTCCAAATTCAATCCCCATTGCCGTTTCATTGAAGTTAATAAGCAATCTGCAGCATGTTGAATATCTAATATCTGTCGAGCCACATTTTCTTGTAAGACGTCAATATCTCGAGAAGTAAAGCCGGTCCAGGGACGATAACGCTGACTCAGTCTTCGTATCTCCTCTGCCGCTATTTTCGCTTCTTCCAGTTCCGTCTCGAAATTCGCTAACTGGCCTGTTACATTTTCAAGCAATCTTGGATCAGTTGGTGGTAAGCTCAATCCATAGATATGTTCAATCTGTTCCTGGGCCTCTTCGTCCTTAACAGCTTCACACCATTCCACGCATAGTTCTAAGGGTGCCTGGGCTGTGCCATTTTCAACATTAGTCAGCCGATTTAATGTAATTCCCAGGTACTCCGATAACCACCGTTTGGTTCGATGTTCGGGTACTATCGCCCGCTCTCTAGCCGTTTGAAGTATCTTTGGTATCGCTGAAGGATTATAAAGCCTCGCCTTCGCTGGTTTGTTCTGCATTTTGTTTGCCTCCTAGTAATTGATTTTTCAATGTACGATAGAATCATAGATAACTTGTCCATTCGCGCAGGCTTAATCAGCCCGCTGCTTGTCGTATTCTGCGTTAATAGCTTTTTGTTCTTCGATAGACAGGTCCTTCCATATAGACCAACCAATTCGATGAAACTGTTCTAAAATACGTTCCACTTTCTCAGCAGAAACCGGGCCCGGATCAACAATCTTGATTTTTGTGTTTCCGTCGTAATACTCCATGGATTGATCTTGATATTTGTCAGTCATTGGTGCATCACCTCGTGACATTTTATGCGGCTGATCCATGTGGACTGCCCTCCTTCTTTAAGTGGATGTTTCCATATACTCGTTGATAAGAATGTTTGCGAGATCGACCTGCCCTTTTCCTGTAATAAGAGTGGTAACGCTCTCGACGTCACCTTCTGTACGACTAATCAAGGTCACGCTCGTATCAAACCACCCTTTTTCGATGTATTTCTGTTTGGGATTATTACGTTCGCGGCCGTGTTTAATCAGATATCCTTGCTCTCGCATCCAAGCAAACAATTTATTACGGCCGATCCGGAGACCGTGGTGCTCGTAAATCATCTTGGCAAAAGCTCCGACGTTCACCGCCGCATTTGAGTTCGACATGGCTTTGCCGAAAGTGGAATACGGCTTGTCCTGCAAAAGCTGTTGTTCGGCTGCCTGTCGTTTCTGCTGTTCGTCTTTCAGATTGGTCGCCAGCTGAATGATGGTATCTGGATTCATCAGCGTTTCTTCAATTTTTTCCGGCGTCATGTAAGCGCCATGCTTTCTGATTGATGGGAGGACATCGGAAGTAACCCATTTCCGAAACTGTTTGGCTTCCGGTTTTCGGCTGTCCATGATTACGTCGTAAAGGCCGCTTTCGTTTATGAAGGTCGCCGATTGCTCTCTCCCTAACGAATCTTGGATGACCTTACTGGCAGTAACCCCATCTTCAAGGCGGCTTTTCACCCGGGAAACCTGCGGGAGCCCAAGAACGTCACATACATCTTTCAGTAAAAAGTGCGGTTGATCGTTAATGACTTCCGTTCGTACTTGCTGTCCTGCGAATTGAAAAGTGATTAAATTGCTCATTCTCTTACCTCCCTTGAAAGGATGATTTTTTGAATACCGAACTCACTCGTGAACTGCTGCTACTCGTTGAAGCTGTGTCTGACGGCCTGCTCAGTTTCGATCTATCGGAAGTAACTCGTATTTACCTTCCGGAAGAAGATTCAAGCACAATCAACTTACATATTGACCGGATCACCGAAGCAGGAATGCTGCAGATGAAGCGTGACCGAGTCATCGGTTTGAGTGCGGCTGGTCATGAATTCTTAAGCTGATGTTGATTTTGTTGCATTTTTCGCAACATTGACTTCAAAAAAATATTCTAAATTGTAACCGAAATGTTTTGCTATCTTATGCAATTCATCAGCAGTGAAAGCTTGCTCGCCGCTTTCTTTTCGGTGATAAGGATATAGTGTATTAAAGCCTAATATACCAGCCATATCGCTTTGAGATAGCTTTCTTTCTTTTCTGAGTTGCTTGATTTTATCAAGCTTCACTGTTTCCATATTCTCGCTCCCATCTGTTGCATTAATTGCAATTAATTGATTTCATTATATATCGCGATTTTTGCAAAGTCAACAATAAAATAGCGATTTTCGCAATTAGTTTTTGCTTTATGTGCAAACTTGGTATTATAGAGGGAGGAATAAGTAGTGGAGGCACTCATAATGGAAAATGTATGGCCTAAACGGTTGCGAAAATCAAGAGAAGCAGCCAACCTTAATCAAAAAGAAGCTGCTAAAAAATTCGATATAACTAACTATCAGTTATCGAGGTATGAAAATGGACATTCTAATCCGGATCCTGATTTAATAAGTAAATTCGCTGATCTTTATGAGGTTTCTGCAGACTACCTACTCGGCCGCACCGATGATCCGACGCCTGAACAGCCCAGTATATTCTTCCGAGACGGCGAAATTTCCGAGGATGAAGAAGAGTACCTGGAGGAAATGCTGAAACAATTCCGAGAAGCGAAAAGGAAATGGGAAGAAGGAAGAAAGTAACTAAAATGTAGACTTTTGTCATAATCAAAGGTAAAATATAAGTGAATTTTCTTATATGGGGGTCTTATTTATGAAAAAAGTCGGCATTGGGTGTCTTGCTTCTATTGGGGGATTAGTCGTCTTAATTATTATCATTAGTATCTTTGCTTCCGGTGATGATACTTCACAAACATCGGGTGGCGATTCTGGATCAAACGGATCTGAAGAAACATCAGCTGACACTGAAACTAGTAACGGAGAAGAATCAAGTGACAACTCTTCCGGTAGCGATGAAGAAGTTGAAGAAGAAGCACCAACATATTCTATAGGTGATACCGTTGAAGTTGGAGCAGTTGAATATACAGTTAATAACAGATCAACTGCTGAGCAAGTAGGGCCATCCTCATTGCCAGAAGAGGCAAGCGATATGTATCTAGTACTTGACATAACATTCAAAAATAATGGAAATGAAGCTGTCACTGTTAATAGTGGTTATTTGAAACTGAAGCAGGGAGAAACCACCTTTGAAGCCGATGAGATGGCTTCCATGAGTGCTAATCAGAACGAAGATGGCACAATGGGCGATACCTTCTTTTTGGAAGAAGTTAACCCTGGATCGGAAAGAAACGGAAAAGTGGTTTTCGATGTTGCCCCTGATATTGCGGAAGCAGACGACTTGCAAGTGGAAGTTCAAGAAGGGATATTCGGCTCTGTTACTGAAGTTATCAATCTAAGCGAATGATTATGATAAGCCTTGTTTCGACAAGGCTTATCTTTTAAACTTAATGTCGAACGTATGTTTGATAAAGGGTGAGTCTATTGGTTAAAACACATTTAGAAGAATGGATTGAAGCGGAGTACAGCAAACGTGGTATTTCTTCATTAGAGGATTTACAAACGGAGAACTTGGTGAATTTTTTTAATATCGTCCTAAAAGATACCGAAACTCGTTCAACTTCTATATCCGATGGTGAGTTTTCTGTGATATTTATTAATCTTTTCAAATCTAAGTATGAACAACGTTACGACTTGTTCCATGAACTGGGGCACGTTCTAAAACACCACGGTGATCAACGCCGCCTCCCTCTTATGATGAAACAATATTTAGAGGGACAAGCTCATACGTTTTGTTTGTTTGCAGCTATGCCTTACGAATTTATGAGGCCGCTGCTGAAAAGTAATATGCTACCTGCTGAAATCGCTGAATACTTAGTGTTGCCTGTCGATATCGTTAAACAAAGAATGGAACAATTATCCCGAAATTATCGGTCTGATATAGTACAATCTAAGGCGTCAGAGTATAAAGGAAGCCTCAAATCTCGCTCTTACAACCCAAGCCAGTGGACTCGAGAGACATGGAAAATAATGAATCAGCTCAAGAATCAAACCGGTCAGGAGGTTATTAACCATGTGGGTTTATTACGAAGAGATTGATGGTGAACTGCAGGCAAAATGGGTACTTGTTAAGACAGATGGAGAGCAGCGCGGCTCCCTTCTTTTTTACACGGTTCCTGAGAGCGTGGAGTGCTTCTATGAAGAAGATTTTGCTGACTTGGCTATTCTGTCTGTCGATATGGGTGAACTCGTCAGAGATCCGTTCGATGATGCCAGCTTTGCCATCAATATCGGTATGGTTCAATCCCGGCTGGAAAGCAGCGGGTATGACCCAGCTATGTTGGATGAAGCTGAGTACTTTATCATGCTTGTCGAAGACCTGGAGGAAGTAATGTCCATGGATTTAACGCTTTTGTTGCGATAAATGGCGATTATTGATGTAAATTAGTGTCTAGTTTTGTCGAATTCACCCATTAAAGTATGAGTATTTAGTATTATAGGATAAGTCTATTTATCGTTATAGTTTTCACGTTTTACATTTGGAGGTATTAAATTGAGCCAGAGCATTTCTAAACCAGTGTTACGATCAATTGGTCACGATAATATTAAGCAGTTTTTGCAAACCCAACATTCAGAAGCATTAAAAAAAGAATATCGATCTGGCAATTATCAGGACATAAGTGAAGACACAATGTATGAAAATATATTGAATTCATTAATCAATAAAGACGAAATAGATAATGAACATGTAGACGAATTCTTGCTTGATAATTTTAGATATGGAAAGATGAACCATATTTTTATTTTTCAAATAACCTCTAGTAAATTAAAAAGTTTAAATTATGAAAATCAAATAATACGATTTATTAATAATCTTAAGTACCATTCAGGTGAGGAAATCACAAGTTTTCCTCATTTTAATAAAATTAGACAGAAGCTTCCCAAGGGAAAAAAAAGACTTTTGTATACATCAGTACACAAGGAAGGCTCTAATATAACCAGTATTGAAATTATTTTGAGCAAATTCATTTATGACAAAGATTATAGGCATTGTGTGCAATATATCCCTGTTGAAATTGATGTTAAAAACAAACTTGTTTTTATTAGAATGAAAGATTGGAATAACGATTCATTAGGTTCTTTTAATATCTCAGATGAGGGACAAAAGATTGCTAAAGAGTTGGAAAATGCTTTTGAAATAAATTTAATGATGAAACCCGATAAAGTCCAAAATATTATCACGCAACTATTAAGAAATTTAACCGAACCAATTTTAGCTGATTCAGTAGATAAAGTTAATAATAATATTTCAGACGATGTTAACCAAAGTATTAAAAAATGGACACAATCTATAGATTCTTCTATATCGCTAACAAAAAAAGATTATGATATGTTGAATAAGCACGTACTAAATTATTTTTATAAATATCAATTTCAAAAAGATTATGGCCATTTAAAAATGAAAAATATTAAAGATATATTTGATATAAATGGATATCCAACATATGTGAAGTTTATTGATGATGCAATAGGAGAAGCAAGAACTCGCTCAAACGATGTAAATAGTTCATTATTAGACACAAGTATTTACTATGACTTAAAAGCACGTTTAGATGAGTCGCATCGCATTAATCTTTCTACGATACAATTTATGGACCCACCAGATAGAAAAAGATTAGGAGTGAGTTTTCACACAGAAAAGCATAATGAACTGAGACTCGTCCTATTTTGCCAAAACTCTTATAAAAAGGAGATATATGATTATGTATTGCGAAAAATTAGAAGCTATTTTAAATCACAAAAATAGTCCTTTACATAATATCTTTGATAACGAAGTTAAAAAATTTGATCTATTTATAAAAGATCATACCACAAATTTTGAAAGAGGCAATTTAAGCCCTGTTAAATTTTCGCTAACAATGAATGTAGATCATAATACATCGTTAATGTTTTATAATATAGGAGTGAAGGTTAGTTTATTTTCACCAGTTATATTTTATAAATGTGAATGTGGATCTCAACATAAAATATTTAGTATCGATGAGGAAATTGAATGTGATTGTGGAAAATTAGTATTGCCTGAAAAAGATCCTCATAATGTTCATGTTTATTTTAAATTAATGGAACCACCGGAAGACTGTAGCTTCTTCGATGATAGAGATCAATCAAAAACACAAATCGAAGCATTGGATAATGATTTATTGGGAAAGTCTTCCACCATGTCTGATTATAAGAAGGTCTTAGGTCCAAACGAAACTACATATATGTTAACATCGAGCAGAAATAAGCAATTCGAAGATTATATAAGGGATAAAACTAAATGAACAAAAAAAGGACTTTAAAATATTTAAAAAATATATTTGAAATTTCAATAGAAAATAAATTAATAAATTTTTTTTGCTATATACTAATCTATATGTTTGGAATAGGTCTTAGCGTTTTTGTTTTAAGGCTATTAGGAGAGTCAACGTATTTTATCAACGTCTTAACTGCGACTAGTAATTTCTTTGGTGGAATATTAGGTGGTTTAATAGCATACGTTGTAGCTGTACATCAAATTGAATCGCAAAAAGATGAAGAAAAAATAAAAGAACTTCAGAACATTAGTAATATGATTACATTACTACAATCAGAACTCAAACATAATGAACTAGTGCTTTCTCAAATAAAAGAAAAAGCAGATTTTAATGATAAAGTTAACAGTGTCACTCTCTTTAACACAGATATATGGCACAACGCTAAGTATGTGATGGCTGAATCTTTAAATCAAAATACCTTTGAAAACATCAATGATCACTATCGAGAACTCGATGAGCTCAAAAACTGTATTAATCCTGATCTCGAAGAAATATTAAACAATCAAATTGATTATCGAATGCTTTTAATTCAAACAATTCGTAGAGATTTGTCTAACGTACATATTGACATTTAATAAAATATTAACACAAACACTTAACAAAATACTAATGGGGTGCTACACCTTGCAAAACGTTTGTATGTACTTGCGTAAATCCCGCGCTGACCTTGAAGCAGAAGCCCGCGGCGATGGTGAGACACTGGCCAAACACAAGAACGCTCTCTTCAAAATAGCCAAGAATTTGAACCTCAACGTGACCAAGATCCGCCAGGAAATCGTGTCCGGGGAAAGCCTGGTCCACCGGCCCGAGATGCTCGAGCTGCTTAAAGAGGTCGAGAACAACGAATATGATGCTGTTTTGGTAATGGATATTGACCGCTTAGGCCGCGGCAACATGCAGGAGCAGGGCTTGATACTGGACACCTTCCGTACTGCTAAAACAAAAATCATTACCACGCGGAAAACGTATGACCTTTCCGATGAGTGGGATGAGGAATACACCGAGTTTGAAACCTTCATGTCCCGTAAAGAACTTAAGATCATTAACCGCCGACTGCAGGGTGGCCGTCTCCGCTCTATCGAAGAAGGCAATTACATCGCTACAAATGCTCCATACGGCTATGAGATCCACAAAGATGGAAAGCACCGCACTCTTGTCCCCCACCCTGAGCAGGCACCGATTGTCAGAAAGATATTTGCCTGGTACACAGAGGATAACTCCAATCAACGCCTAGGCAGCGCTGAGATTGCGAACCGTCTCAATGAAATGAGCGCTCCTTCCTACACAGGGAAACTATGGGAACCAAGCGCTGTCCTCAACATCATTAAAAACGCTGTATACGCCGGACGGCTGCAGTGGAAGCGCAAGGATATTAAGAAGTCTACGACACCAGGGAAAATCAAAGACACTCGAACGCGCCCCCGTGATGAATGGGTGGACGTTGAAGGTAAGCATGAACCTCTTGTATCCATGGAACTGTATGAAAAAGCCCAGGATATTTTAAAAACACGATATCACGTCCCTTATCAGCTTGGCGGCCGTGTAACGAATCCCCTTGCCGGTATTGTTAAATGTGGGTACTGTGAGAAAACCATGGTCCGGCGCCCTTATACAGACGGTAAAATATTCGTCATGTGTAATAACGCTAAAAACTGCGGCTGCCGCAGTTCCAAAATTGAGTTCGTGGAGCAGAAAGTATTGAATGGCCTACAAGACTGGCTGGATCGCTATAAAGCTGACTGGGATCATGGAAATGAGGATAACACGTCAAACGAAGATGCCAACGAGCTTGAGATCTTACAGAACTCCATTCAATCCATGGAAAAGGAATTAAAGGAACTGAACAAACAAAAACTGAAGCTGCATGACTTTCTTGAGCGCGGAGTATATGACGAGGAAACCTTCCTGGAAAGATCGCAAAATATCTCCGACCGCATTAATGACATCAACACAAACATTGCCAACGCTCAATCAGAGATGGAACTGCTGCAGGAAAGAGAAGCAGCCCAGGAAAACATTATCCCCCATGTCGAAAACGTCCTCGATTTATATAAGAAGACAGACGACATCAAAAAGAAAAACGCCCTTCTCAAGTCAGTAATCGAGAAAGCCGTTTACACCAAAAACAAACAGCAGCGTTTAGATGACTTCGAACTTGTGATTTACCCTCGCCTCCCTCATACCTTTGCTCCTAAATACGTATAACATATTAGGGGCAATTCATTGCCCTCTTTATCACTTCCTATCGGGTCGTGCAGTGAAATATCTTTTTTTACCTTTTTGAGCGCCCGCAGATGCATAAGTATTTCATTTTCGACACACCTTGCCGCGTAGGTAGCAAGTTTCGTTCCTTTTTCAGGCGAATAGCTCTCAATGCCTTTAATGAGGCCGATGGTGCCGATCGATATCAGGTCCTCGGTGTCTTCCTTGGCGTTTTCAAATTTTTTGACGATATGGGCCACAAGACGAAGGTTATGTTCGATCAACAGATTACGGGAGTACTGGTCTCCCTGCTGCATTCGTTCCAGATGTATTTTCTCTTCTTCTTTCGGCAGCGGCTGTGGAAAAGCATTGTTTTTGACATACGAGACAAACATCGCCAATTCCTTCATAATGAGCAGTGCGGCAGCAAGAATTCCGGACAATGGTATCGCCCTCCTCTCTTTGACATTCTATGCAGCGGAGGAGGTTTCGTTGTTTGTCCAAGCGGCATTGTTTTTATCTTCTTCATTAGGGGAAACTGGAACATAGATAAAATACGGCAGGGAGGTTGTCAGACATGAATATTTCTTTGAGCGCACCCGCGTTAAAATGGTTTGAACAGGAAATGGAGGCACAGGAAGGGGATTCGATTCGGTTTTTTGCCCGCTACGGCGGCCACTCCCCTATCCATCCGGGCTTTTCCCTTGGTGTAACTAAGGCCGAACCCTATGAACCGTGGGCGCAGACGACAGAAAACGGCATTGTTTTTTATGTGGAAGAAAAGGACGGATGGTATTTTGAAGGGTACGATCTGCACGTAAAATACAGCCGTAAATACGATATGGTTGACTACGAGTACGTGGACGTAAAATAAAAAGGGCTGCCCGGAAAGCGAACCTCCGGACAGCTTCAAGTGGAGAGAGAGATGCCAACAAGGAAAGTAAAAAGTCGGCAAAAGGAATAGGAGTTTCCTTAAGTGTTAGTATAGAGTGATACAACCAGCTTTTCATTCAGTTTGTCAGATTATCTCTCCTTTTTTCTCCATCACATCCGGGTTGTGTTCGTTGAGGTTTTTCCTTATCTTTACTATACTAATTTCACAACATTTCCCCTGGACACGTCTTTCACCTCCTGCTTTCCTATGCAGACATGATTCGTGGCATTCCGAGGGGAAGGAAAGAAAAGGAGGACGTTTCATTGGCTGATCAAAAACGGGCTGTAACGCCTGAAGATATTAGGAAGATTCGAGTTGTTCACGATCCTTATTTATCAAGCGATGGGGAAAAATATGCGTACGTGCAAACATCCGTCCGCCATGACACAGAGTATCATTCGCACCTGTTCATTCATCACTTTACAGACGATATGCCGGTGCAGTGGACATTCGGGGAGGTCCGTGATCACTCACCGCGCTGGTCTCCCGACGGAACGGAACTTGCCTTTGTATCCAATCGTTCCGGTGTCCATCAGCTGTGGGTCATGTCAGCGGCGGGAGGAGAACCGCGTCAGCTCACCAGCCTGAAACATGGTATCTCCGATCCGGATTGGTCGCCGGACGGAAAATACCTGCTGTTTACAACGTCCGCCCGCGCCGATGAGGATATTTTCTCAGAGGAAGAAAGTCCGGATAAGGATGAAACGAAACCAATTAAGATTGAGCGTCTTCGATATAAAAGCGAAGGAAACGGGTTCCACCGCGGCAGAAGGACACAGCTTGCTCTGCTGGACATGAAATCAAAAGAGACGCGTGTTCTGACAAGCGGTCCTTTCGACCATCATTCGGCCCGGTGGGCGCCGGACAGCAGACAAATTGTCTTCAGCGCCAACCGTAATCCGGATGAGGATGTATCTTCTGTGCTGGATCTGTTTATTATCGATACCGAAACGGGGGATACAGTAAAGCTGACAGATTCAACCGGTGTGTTTTCTAATGCAAGCTGGTCCCATGATGGACACAGAATCGCCTGCATCGGCCACGAGCTGGAATATCAGGGAGCCACTCTGAACCAGGTATGGGTTATTAATCCTCTGACAAAAGAGCGCCGCTGCGTGACGATAAAATGGGACGTACAGATCGGGGATGCGGCAGTGAGTGATCTGCGTGCCGGGCAGGAGGATCTTTCGCCGGTCTGGGCACAGGACCAAAAACACCTGTACTTCAGTGCCAGTGAAAACGGAAATACAGGGATTTATCAAATGGATCTTGAAGGGGAAATCACTCCGGTTCACGAAGAAGATAATCATGTATTTGGATTTTCGTATCACCCACGTCTTGATTTTTTCATTGCGGGAATCAGCGACCCCTCCAACCCCGGTGATTTCTATAAAATCGAAAAACCGGAGAAAGGAAAGGTCCGCCTGACAGACGTCAACGCAGACTTTATTCAGAGCGTGCATCTTTCCATTCCGGAACCTGTCACAGCCAAAGCGGAAGACGGCTGGGACATTCAAGGATGGCTTATGAGACCGGCTTTCTTTGAGGAAGGACAACGCTACCCGCTGCTTCTTGAAATACACGGCGGCCCCCACGCCATGTACGCCAATACGTTCTTTCATGAACTCCAGATGCTTGCCGCACAGGGATACGTAGTGCTGTATACCAATCCCCGCGGAAGCCATGGATACGGACAGACATTCGTTAACGCCTGCCGCGGCGATTACGGGGGGAAAGATTATACTGATTTAATGACAGCGGTCGATCATGTCATCGAACAATATGACTTCATTGATAAAGAACGTGTCGGCGTAACTGGCGGCAGTTATGGAGGATTTATGACAAACTGGATTGTCGGGCATACCAACCGGTTTAAAGCAGCCGTTACACAGCGTTCCATATCCAATTGGACCAGCTTTTACGGTGTCAGTGACATCGGTTTTTTCTTCACGGACTGGGAGATTGGCGCACGTGTGTATGACGATCCGGATAAGCTTTGGGATCACTCTCCGCTGAAATACGTGCAAAACATCCATACGCCGCTTTTGATTATGCATGGAGAGAACGATTACCGCTGCCCGATGGAACAGGCCGAGCAGCTTTTTACAGCGTTGCAGTATCTGGAGAAACCAACCATGTTCCTGCGTTTTCCCCAGTCCGGTCACGATTTGAGTCGAAATGGAGCTCCGGCTCTGAGGGTGGAGCGCCTCCAGCATATGGCAGCGTGGTTTGAAAAACACCTTTAACCGTCCAGAGACGGGGAGGAGAAAGTGGGGGACCAAGGTTGAATAAAAACGATATAACCAGCCGGCTCTCCGGGCGCCGGCAGGGAATTATAGACGAACATCAGATGCGGCATTACGCTGTTTTCCTGCCGTTAATAGAAAAAGAGGATGATATCTATGTTCTCTTTGAAGTAAGGGCCAAACACATGAAACGCCAACCCGGTGAAATTTGTTTTCCCGGCGGCATGGTGGACCGCACGGATAACAGTCCTGCCGAGGCTGCCGTTCGTGAACTTTGCGAAGAAACCGGCATACGTCAAAACGAGGCTGCCATTACCGGCAGCCTCGATAAAATCATATCTCCGTTTCGTCAGATTATTTTTCCTTACGCCGGTTTTCTGGATCCGGCTGCTTCTTTTCAACCCAATGAGGAAGAAGTGGATACATTGTTTACCGTACCGCTTTCTTTTTTCATAGAAAATGAGCCTGACAGACATCTCATTCACCTGCAGGTGGAGCCCGAAACCGGGTTCCCATTCGAATCCATACCAAACGGAAAACGTTATGCCTGGAGTGCCGGAACACACCACGAGTATTTTTATTATTACGGTTCCTACGTCATCTGGGGGCTAACCGCCAGAATCATGAAACATTTCGTAGACGAAACAGCCTCTCCTTGATTACAACTGCTGATTTTCCTCTTCCGCCCGCTGCCGTTCTTTACTCCCTGCGTAGTGGAGTACAACGGAAGCGGTCGTAAATATACCGATGATGACCAGTATTTCAGGCTGTTTGGCTGCCGGAATACTTTCCGGAAGCAACAGTCCCAGAAACAGAAAACAGGAAGCCGTGATTAAAACTCTGCTGAAGGAACGGAAATCTTCGGCTCTTCCTGCGTGAGCTGTTTTTGATTGTCCCATCCGGCTGACCCTCCTTTTTCTTCATCGTATCATAGATAAAGAGAAAGAAGATCCGGCCGTTTTTGGAGGGAATGCCGGCATTTTCCTCCTAATTCATTTTCTGCTCAATGAGCGCTGACACAAGGGCTGCTGAGTTCTCTGACGCCTGTACGAGAAACTCCTCATAGGACTGTTTTGCATCGTTTCCCGCCACATCACTGAGCGCTCGTATAATAACAAACGGCACATCAAAGCGGTAACAGACATGGGCAATGGCTCCTGCTTCCATTTCTGCACACTGCGGCTCTTCAAACGTTTCTTTCAAAAATGCAATCCGGCTGTCGGAGCTCATAAACGAATCACCCGACAGAATAAGGCCGTCTCTGACAGGAATATGTTCTGCGGAGGCGGCTGTTAATGTTTCTTCCACCAGTTCCGCGTCAGCACTGTATCCAGCAGGCATGCGCGGAACCTGGCCGTATTCGTACCCAAATACTGTAGCATCTACATCGTTATAGCGCACTTCTTTGGAAACGATGAGGTCCCCGACGTTCAGCTCGGGGTTAAGCCCGCCCGCGGATCCGGTATTGATCACAAGATCCGGCTTGTATTTTTCAAGTACAAGCGTTGTGGCAGCGGCTGCGTTCACCTTGCCGATGCCCGACTGGATAAGCACCACATCCGCTCCGTACATCTTCCCTGAAAAAAACCGGGTGCCGCCGCTTTCTTCTTCGCGGCGGTTTTCGAGTTTCGATTTTAACAATTCCACTTCTTCATCCATCGCACCGATTACTGCTATTTTCATTTTCCTATACGTCCCTTTCCGGCTTGTTTATTTTTATAATTCCGGATTGGAATCCGCCCGCTCTATATTTACCGGTTTCCATCCTTCGTCTTCCACAAATTCGATTGTTACTTTGTAAGGTGTCTGTCTGTTTTCGTACGTACTTATATATCCTACGGCTCGATTGGATCCTCCGCCGTTTTCAATACGCCATACTTCAGCTTCGCCGCTGCTTATTCCGGAAGCGTAACGAAGTGCAGCTTCCATTTCCGCCCAGTTCTGACTGCTTGAGTCGAAATCATGACGGAACGAGCCGGACTGTTCTGTACCAATCGGCTCCCATTCTTCCTGATCTGGACCGCCGCCTTCAGGAATGGAAACAGCATTTTCGCCGTTGTCACTTTCTTCGCTGTCTGTATCGTTATTGCTGCTGTCTTCTGTCGAACGGCCCTCATTTGAGTCCCTATTTTCCTGCGTCTGGTTTTCATTCTGCTGGTTGTCCTGGTTTTGATTTTCCTGCTGATTGTTCGTGTTCTGGTTCTCATCCGGTGCGGTCTGTTCCTGCTCCGGAGCCGTCTGTTCTTCGGTTGTCTCCTTTTCCGATGGCTCTGTCTCTTCACTCTGCTGCGGCTCTGACACGTCATTTTCCGCAGTTTCCTGACTTCCCGGCAGAAACAGCTGGACCGCAAAAAACAGAATAAGCGCCCCTACTGCCAGTATAGAGACATTCAAAACACGGTTCATGCGCTTTCGTCTTCTCATCTCATATCGATTCTGCTCATTAAATCCCTGGTCATTGTTCATCCTTCTCACCTGCCTGTATGGTCTATTTCCATAACGTGTCTACCCATATCATATAAAATTTTTTCCGATGTGGCGAGGGGAAAATAGAAATTATACCGTTTTTCCTATAACAGTGCCGTTATCATAATAGATCCAGGACCGAAAAGAGAGCAGTGTCCGCCGGGCAGACACTGCTCTCTCCTTCATAAAGGGAAAAACGTTACGTTACTTCCACGATTTCAACGTTGAATTCTCCACCAGGCGTATTCACGGTAACGCGGTCGCCTACCTTGCGTCCGAGAAGACTCTGGGCCATCGGGGAGTCATTGGATATTTTTCCTTCCAGTGGATCAGATTCAGCGCTTCCAACAATGGTGTACACCTCTTCGTCCCCCTCCGGAATTTCTTTGAATCTCACTGACTTTCCAAGTGCGACTTCCGAATTATTCGTCGTGTCTTCTTCTATAATAACAGCGTTTTTCAGCATCTGCTCGATTTGATTGATACGTCCTTCTACAAACGCCTGTTCATCTTTGGCCGCATCGTATTCCGAGTTTTCCGAGAGATCACCGAAACTACGCGCAATTTTTATTCGTTCAACGACTTCCTGCCGTTTTTCTGTTTTTAATTGTTCAAATTCTTCTTCGAGTTTACGTTTCCCTTCTTCTGTCATGTAGTGCTGTTTTTCTTCTGCCATATCACTGTCACTCCTCTTTCCAATTAATGTTCCTGCATGATCATCTTTTAAGGAAGCCGGAAAAGCAAACAACATTTGGCTTATACTGCCATTATCATACGCATCCTCCGGCTGAATTTCAAACGTTTTTACGTCTTTTTACGTCTTTTTACTGACAGCCACACCGTCTCCCACAGGAAGAAACGACGTCCGTACATCCGGATGGGCGGATAGATAGTCATTAAAGGTCCGGATTTTATCGACCATCGGCCGCAGCCTTCCGGAAGCTTTCTCCGGCTCTGCTGTCAGCCCCCTGAAGAACACGTTATCGCTGATCACCAGTCCGTTCTTTTTTACATAAGGAAAATACGTATCAAAAAAATCTCTGTACCTTCCCTTTGCAGCATCAATAAAGAGTACATCAAACGCATCTTCTTCGTCAAGAAACGCCTCCCCATCGAGGGCATCACATGCGTAAAAAGACGTTCTGTCCGCCAAACCGCTTCTTTCCCTGAATTCAAGCGCTCTTGCATGTGCTGTTTCATTCTTTTCCACGGATATGATACGCGCGTCAGGCAGGGCCGAGGCCATCCGCAGGGCGGAATAGCCGATTGCTGTTCCTATTTCCAGAATGCGGCGGCTGTCATGGAGCTTTAAAAGCTGCAGCACAACTTCCATCGCGTCTTTTTCCATAATGGGAATGTTTTCGTGCTGTGCCAAAGCCTCCATGTTACGAAAAAGTGTATGATCGTCTCCGTGCAGACATTCCATGTACGTTTGTATTGCTGATTGATCTTTCATAAGCTGTCCTCTGTATTTTTGATTTTGGGAGTGAAAACAGACATCCCTGTTTGTTTTACAGGGATTCCCTTTTTATTTTTACTACAAAATACGGCCTCCCCCTTTGTGGATCGGAGAAGCCGTTCTGCGGATTCATTTATGACCTCTTGTCCGCCATGTTTCCCTTATTCCTCCCGGGCTTCCACCCATTCCTGCCGGTATTGCTCCTGAACCTCGCGGTGGTCCTCATACTTTTCATTATAAATGACTTCTCCGCCCGGCCGTGCATAGAAAAAAAGATAGGTATTATCTTCAGGATTCATGACAGCCTCAATGGAAGAACGTCCCGGACTGGCAATCGGTCCCGGGGGAATTCCGGTATGTTGATACGTGTTAAAAGGAGAATCCGTTTGCAGATCTTCTGTAGACGTCATGTAGTTATGCTCTCCCATCGCATAAGAAACCGTTGGATCTACTTCCAGACGCATTCCTTCTTCCAGTCTGTTGAACAGTACGCCGGCAATTTTCGGACGATCTTCTTCCTGCCTGGCTTCCCGTTCGACAATGGAAGCAAGTGTCAAGAGTTCATGGAACGTATAATCCGACTCCTCCACTTGTTCCGAAAATTCTACCATAATTTCCTCTGTTTGTTCAATCATGCGGGTGGTGATTTCTTCAATTGATGCATTTTCGTCAACAAATTCATAGGTGGCAGGAAACAGATAGCCTTCGAGTGGATGTCGTATTTCTTCATTCAACACCGTGTCTGTTAAAGCATCGTGTTCTTCAATCAGCTGATTCAGATACTCTTCATCGGCAAGCTTTGTCCTGATTTCTTCGACGTCATGGGGGCCCGCCTCTGCCATCGTCTGAACGATACCCTTATACCACGTTCCTTCCGGAATCGTAAAGGAAAAAGAGGGCTCTTTCATCATTGTTCCTTCTTTCAGCTGGTCAATAATAGTATCTATATTCATGGAAGGAGACAATTCATACGTGCCCGCCTGAAATCCTTGTTCGTTCTTATAGCGCACGTAGTACTGAAATACCATCCCATTCTTTATTACGTCTGCATCCTCGAGTATGGAACCTATGTCGGAAGCGTTCGAACCAATTGGTATTTCCACTGACACCTGCTCTTCAGAGTCTTTGTCCACCGGCTCCAAAGAAGATGATATGTACAGCCAGCCCCCGATAGCAGCTGCCGCGGCCAGCGTCACAAGAACAGCCAGGGTAATTAGAATGATTTTTCTGACAATACCGGCCTGCCTCTCTTTTTCTGTCAGGCCCTCTTTTGTTGTTCGTCGAAACATTGCTGTTTTCCCCTCCCATCGATTCCATTATACAGTATCCGTCAATAATCCCCTGGAGACGAAAAAAAATCCTGCGGAGCACTGCTCCGCAAGACTTTTGGAAGGAAAAAACTTATTCCTCATCTTCCTCTGCACTGAACGTTTCAACCATCTCTTCGACCATTTGCCACTCTTCATCGCTTTCGATCGGATAAAGAGATAATTCTTCGCCCTCTTCTTCTCCTTCTTCATACCGGAAAGCAAACACTTCAATTTCTTCCTCTTCGCTCTCCTGATCCCCGGCAGCCGTGAGTACCATGTAGGAATAACCTGTCTCATTCACATCAAACGTAAAAAGCAGGTCAAATAAATGTTCATTTCCATCCTCGTCCGGAATCACAATACGCTCATTTTCTTCTTCAGCCATTTTTATACCTCCATTATATGGAACCTGATTGTTCCTGATCTAAGTATCCCTGTAAAATCATGACGGCAGCCATTTTGTCGACCACTTTTTTCCTTTTTTTCCGGCTGACATCCGCTTCAATCAAGGTCCGTTCTGCGGCCCGGGTGGTCAGTCTTTCATCATACATGGAAACCTGCACATCATACTCTTCTCTTAATTTTTCCGCGAAATCCAGACACTGTTCTCCGCGCGGTCCAATTGTTCCGTTCATGTTTTTTGGAAGTCCGACGACAACTTCATGTGCTTCATGTTCTTTTAGAAGTTCATGAATACGGGGGAACGATTCCAGGGGATCTTCCCCCTTGACGTGAATCGTCTCCAGTCCCTGTGCGGTCCACCTCAGCGCATCGGATACTGCCACTCCTATGCGCTTATTTCCAACATCGATCCCCAGTACCTTCATTCGTTCTCCTTCCTGTGCGCTGTTAAATAAGAACGTACCAGTTCCTCTATAATTTCATCACGTTCCAATTTACGAATCAGCGTCCTGGCTTCTTTATATCTTGGAATGTATGCAGGATCACCGGACAACAGGTAGCCGACGATCTGATTGATGGGATTGTACCCTTTTTCCTCAAGGGCATCATATACCGCCAGCAGTACATCCCCCGCGTCTTTGTCCGTCGTTTCGTCCTGGACATTAAACTTCATGGTGCTGTCATTATAATCCATTCCATACACCTCCTCTGCCTACATACTTCCGCTTTCTGAACGTACGGTATCAACCGTAACAGCCGTTTTAAGCCTGTCCTTATTGTACACTAATTATCCCTGTTTAGGAAATGGATTTGAGAAAAGCAGACGGCATCCTGTACAGGCGTAGAATGAACCTTCCTCCTGCAGATCCAAAGGACGCAGACATCTGCGCCCGGATCTCAAAACGCAAACAATTGGTGTCTTATGAACGACGGACGATGTCTTCCACGGCTGCCAGAGCCTCCGGAAGTTTATCCGGATTTTTGCCGCCGGCCTGTGCCATATCCGGACGGCCACCGCCGCCTCCTCCACAGATGGAAGCAGTCTGTTTCACGATATCCCCTGCTTTATAGCCCCGTTCTATCAAGTCTTTCGTTACACCGGCAGTGATGTTGACTTTTCCTTCATTAACAGTGCCGAGCACAATAATACCGGAATCCAGCTGTTGTTTCAATTCATCCATTGTGTTTCGCAGAGCGTCCATATCCGGAGCCTGTACTTCTTTGGCAATGACATACACACCGTCAACAGTCACCCCCTCATTCATCAGGCTGCCTGCTTCGATGTTGCCGAGTTTGGAAGACAGGGATTCGTTCTCACGCTGCAGCTCCCGCACCTGCTGCTGCAGAGCTTCGACGCGCTGCGGCACTTCTTTTACTGTCTTGGCTTTCAGCAGTGCGCCTGTTTCTTCCAAAAGGGACAATTGTTCATTAATGTAGTCAAATGCCTTTCTGCCGGTTACGGCTTCTATACGGCGGACCCCGGCGCCGATACCGGCTTCCGACACCACTTTAAAAATGCCGACTTCCGCCGTGTTATTAACGTGACAGCCGCCGCACAGTTCGATACTGTAATCATCGACCTGCACCACACGTACGTCTTCTCCGTATTTTTCCCCGAACAGCGCCATGGCTCCCATGTCTTTTGCTTCTTCCAGCTTCATTTCTTCAATGACAACCGGAATCGCACGGGCGACTTTATCGTTTACCATTTGTTCGATCTGTTCCATTTCTTCCGGGGTAACCTGCCCGAAATGGGAAAAGTCAAAGCGGAGGTAGTCCTGTTCAACAAGAGAACCGGACTGCTTGACGTGTTCCCCGAGAACGTCTTTAAGCGCTTGATGCAGAAGATGGGTGGCTGTGTGGTTTTTCACGATATCCACGCGGCTGCGTTCTTCCACAACGGCGTCTACATCCGCACCCGTCCCGAATGAGCCTTTGGTTACGGTAATGGTATGAAGGTTCTGGCCGTTCGGTGCTTTTTGGACATCGACTACATCCGCTGTTGCCTCATTGTGATAAAGGACTCCCTTATCCGCGACCTGACCGCCGCTTTCGGCGTAAAACGGAGTCTGGTCCAGGATGACATGGGCCGTCATCCCTTCTGAAATCGTGTCAATGACTTCCTTGTCGTGCACCATCACCTGTATCTTTGCTTTTGTCTGCAGCATGTCATACCCTATGAATGTGCTTTCGACCGTTATGTCAGACAACACGGCATCCTGTGTCTGCATGGATCCACTGTCTTTTCTGGCTGCACGTGCCCGGTCACGCTGGGCCTGCATCTCTTCTTCGAATTCCTGCTCGTTGATGGAGAACCCTTCTTCGGTTACGTACTCTTCCGTAAGATCTGCAGGGAAACCATACGTGTCATAGAGCCGGAACACATCTTTACCGGAAATAACACTGCTGTTGTTTTCTTTCTCTTTTTTCATGATATCCGAGAGAATGGCAAGACCTTCACTCAACCTCTCGTGAAAACGTTCTTCTTCATTTTTTATGACTTTTTGAACAAACGCTTCTTTTTCCTTCACTTCGGGATAATGATCTTCCATGATTTCTCCGACAACAGGAACCAGTTCAAACATGAACGCCCGTTCCAGTCCGATCATTTTGGCGTACCGGACAGCCCGGCGCAGCAGCCGCCGGAGCACGTATCCCCGTCCTTCGTTGGAAGGAAGCGCCCCGTCCCCGATCGCAAAACTAACGGTACGGATGTGATCGGCAATGACTTTCAGTGCTGTATCATTGTCGTCTGACGAGCCGTACGTCACCCCGGCAATCTGTTCGGTACGGTGGATAATCGGGAGAAACAGATCCGTATCGTAGTTGGTCGGTGCTTTTTGAATGACAGATACAATCCGCTCCAGACCCATACCTGTATCAATATTTTTCTTTGGGAGCGGGGTGTAGGTTCCGTCCGGGTTATGGTTGAACTGGGAGAAAACGAGGTTCCATATTTCAAGGTACCGCTCGTTTTCGCCTCCGGGATAAAGCTCCGGATCTGCCGCGTCACTCCCGTACGCCGGTCCGCGGTCATAGAATATTTCTGTGTTCGGGCCGCTCGGGCCTTCCCCGATATCCCAGAAATTCTCCTCCAGGCGGATGATTCTCTCTTCAGGAATACCGATATCATTTTTCCAGTACTCATAAGCTTCCTCATCTTCCGGATGAACAGTCACCGAAAGCCGTTCCTCTTCAAACCCAATCCAGCGCTCACTCGTCAGAAACTCCCAGGCATATTCAATGGCTTCTTTTTTGAAGTAGTCTCCGATGGAGAAATTCCCAAGCATTTCAAAAAAGGTATGATGCCTTGCTGTCTTGCCGACATTTTCAATATCGTTGGTGCGGATCGACTTCTGGACGTTCACCATTCTCGGGTTCCCGGGAATGACACGGCCGTCAAAATATTTTTTGAGCGTCGCCACTCCGCTGTTTATCCAGAGAAGAGTCGGATCTTCGTGAGGCACAAGCGATGCGCTTGGCTCTACATCATGTCCTTTTTCTTTGAAAAAATCAAGAAACTGCTGTCTTACTTCTGCAGACGTATGAACCGTCATACCATGATTCCTCCTGTCTTCATTATATATGTACGAAAAAAATCCCGTCCCGCTCCATGCAGGGACGAGATGTCTCGCGTTACCACCCTGTTTACAGACTCCACCAGAGAGCCTGTCAACTTTTACGCTTTAACGCAGCGTTACGGCAGTGTTTATCTGCGCTCCGGGACAGCTTTCAACGGAACGTCCCGCCGTCTTATCGCAGCCTCGTAAAACGGTCTCTGTACGGGGGGTTTCGTCTACTTTTCCCATCTTCACGTTTCATATGGTATTTCCATGCTTCTTTAGTTATATAAGATATCACGATATATGTCAATCTTCATTCTCTCTGCCGTTTTTATAAGAATGAAACGTACGAATCACGTGGTGGACAACGACGAACAGCGGGACAGCCAGAAGCAGGCCGATTACCCCGGCTGTTTCAAATCCCAGCAGAAGAGCAAATACGATCATCAACGGGTGCATATGGACATTTCTGCCGACAATATAGGGGGACAGTAGATTGCCCTCCACCTGTTGGATAACAAAAAGTACAGCTCCGGTCAGTACGGCTTTGCTCATCGATACCGTGCCGGCTGCAATAACCGCAGGTACAGCTCCAAGTATCGGCCCGAAGTAAGGGATGATATCGGTCAAGCCGATAAAAAGTCCGAGTATAAGCGCGCTTGGTATGTCCATCCAAAACAAAGCAACTGTCGACAGCAGACCAACCGTACCGGCTACGATAAACTGGCCGCGGATATAACTTCCTAGTGCCTCATCGATGGAAACAGCAAGCAGGTGGGCTTCATCCTGCCATTTCCGAGGGGTATACCGCTTCACGAGTTTCTGAAAGGCGCGGTAATCTTTTAATAGATAAAACACGAGAAAAGGCAGGAGAATCAGTGTCACTGCAGCATCCAGCAGGTCTTTCCAGCGTCCTGCCAACCCACGCAGTGTTTCAGCTGCTCTTTTCTCTGTTTCCCGAAAGGACAGTTCAATGTGATCATGAACCCCGGAAGGAAGCATGTCCACCCGGCGGTGAAACTTCGTCATCCATTCATATGTCTGATCTATATAAAACGGCAGACTTTGGATAAAGCGCTGCAATTCCTGAACAACGACCGGACTGTAATACCAGATGAGCCAGCTTCCGCCGCCGAAAAAAAAGATGTACACGGATAATATAGCCAGCGGGCGGGGAACGTGCCATTTGTGCAGCACATCAATCAGGGGATGCAGCAGATAAGCAATTATGGCAGCCGTCAAAAAAGGAAAAAGCACTCTCCAAGCCATGCCGAGAACCGGCATCCACACCGGCTGGAGCAGGTAGACAACATACAAGAGCACGAAGATTAAAGCAATAATGACAAGACGCTGCGTCCATATTCCTATTCGTTCAGGCTTCATAAACAGTTCCACCCCTTTTTGATTAGGATGGAACAAAAACAGGCGCTTTATGAATACCGCTATCACGAACCTTCCGTCAATTCCGGAAAAACAAACGATTACTGATTACCCTTCGTCTTCAAGGTACCAGTGCTTTCCAAACAGATCGTCCAGGCAGCACAGAGAACCGTCTTCTTCGACTTGATAAAGGGTGTATTCCCCGTTTTCCACCGTCCATTCGACGAAACAGTCCCAGCAGTAATAATGATTTGTTCCGAGTTTTCCCGTTAACTTTGATTTGCAGTATGGGCAGTGCATAAGGCATACCGTTCCTTTTCATTATGATTTTAAAAACAGTATCCATCCTGCCCTTACCTGTTCTTTTCTATACGTGGAAAACGGACCACAACAGCAGCTTCATTCAGATGTCTTCCACTTCTTCCGGATCTGATTCTTCTTTTTCTGTCAGTTTTTCTTTCAGCATCGTATACCGTTCATCTTTGCTTTCATTTTCAATCGCAAACCGGATGGCACGCTCCTCCCCGGCTATAATCAGATAATCCCGCGCTCTCGTTATGGCTGTGTACAGCAGGTTACGTTTCAGCATTCTCCGGTAGGACATCAACACAGGTGCAACGACAATCGGAAATTCACTGCCCTGTGCTTTATGAATCGATGAACAATAGGCAAGCATAATCTGGTTTAGATCCTGACGGGAATAGGTGACTTCCTTTCCTTCAAAAGAAAGAACAATCTGCATTTGGTTATCGACGGTTTCTTTTGCTTCAAAAATTGCTTCCACCATCCCCCGGTCTCCGTTGTATACCTGCTCTTCCGGGTTATTGACGAGCTGTAAAATGACATCTCCCTTCGAGTAGACCGCATCGCCGAATGTCACTTTCCGCGATTTACTCTCCGGGGGATTGAACAGCTGCTGCAGCCTCCGGTTCAGCTCGTGCACGCCGGCCGGGCCTTTATACATCGGTGCCAGCACCTGAATATCCATCGGCGGGTATCCTTTTTTAAACGCTCCGGCACATACCTGCTCAATCAGGTCAGCTGCATTATCTCTGCTGCAGGGGAAAAAGCGCCGGTCTTCATAGGCCTCCGGCAGATCCTGCGGCAGCGCTCCCTGTTTAATGGAGTGGGCCAGCTGGATAATGGACGATCCTTCCGCCTGGCGGTACACGACAGACAGGGCGGTAACCGGCACTATGCCTGACTCCATAAGATCAGTCAGCACCTGCCCCGGGCCGACCGAGGGAAGCTGATCTTCGTCCCCGACGAGTATCACCTGCATGCCTTCTGGAATAGAGCGGAACAACTGGTTTGCCAGCCACATGTCAACCATCGACACTTCATCTACAACAAGCAGTTTTCCTTCCAGCGGTTCGTCTTCGTCTTTTTCAAATACGTCTTCTTCTCCTTCGCCGCTGTACCCCAGTAATTTATGAATGGTGGAAGCTTCCAGACCGGTGGATTCTTTCATCCGTTTTGCTGCTCTGCCGGTCGGAGCTGCCAGCAGCACCGGGAACGGTTCATCTTTTTTGTATTTCGTGCGGTCCAGTGAAAACTCGTGTAGTTTGGAAAACATCTGCACAATCGCACGGATTACGGTTGTCTTTCCGGTCCCGGGACCACCCGTCAATATCATGAGCTGAGAAGAGAGAGCCTGTCTGATTGCTTCTTTTTGGTGCTCTGCGTATTCAATGTCGAACTCTTCTTCGGTTTCCCCCAGGGCTTTCAGAAATTCTGCTTCGGAGTAGGAAACCTCTGTTTCCTGAAAAGCGGTCATGTGTCTTATTTTCGTTACAAAACCCTTTTCTGCGAAATAGAGAGACGGCAGGTACACCCGCTGTTCTTCTTCCACCATTTGGTCTTCTTCCATTAAATGCAGAAGCGGTGCTTGAAGCATCTCCGTATCCACCTGGAAATCCTCTCCGCTTAAAAGCACTCCGGTTTCGGCCAGCAGATACTCGTGCGGAACATAAACATGGCCACCCTGCATGGTTTTTTCATACAACACATACAGAAGGCCTGCTTTCAAACGCTCCGGATCATCCAGGCCGATTCCCATACTGCGGCCGAGCCGGTCGGCTTTTACAAACCCGATACCTTCCACATCCCACACGAGCTTGTACGGTGTTTCCTGAATAACATCAAATGTCGTTTCACGGTATGCATGATATATTTTAACAGCCAGATCCATTCCAAACCCGTATTGGGTCAGCATCGTCATGGCCCTTTCCATCCCCTGATTTTCAAGCATCGCTTCATAAATTTTCTGCCTTGTCTTTTCATTCAGCCCTTTTATTTTTTTCAGCTTTTCTTTGTCGTCCAGAATGATGGTAATGACATTTTCACCAAATGTATCCACCATCTTTTCCGCTGTTTTTTCTCCGATGCCCGGAAACCGGTCACTCGCCAGATAATGGATGAAAGCCTCCCGTTCGGTCGGCAGTTCTTTTTGAAACGTCTGTACGTGGTACTGGCGCCCGAATCGGGGGTGCTCCTTAAATTGTCCTTCAAAACGGTATCGTTCATCGGTTTCAATAACCGGAAAATGGCCGACCGCTGTAACCTTATTTTCCTGACAGTCTTCAGAGGCTTCCTGGACTTTCACAAGCAGCACGGTATAGCCGTTTTCTTCATTCCGAAAAATAATATGTATAACCGTGCCACTGATATAAGATTCTCCGGCCATGGAAACATTCGTCATGATAACCACCTTCCGGGCCTTATTCTTCCCGTAGTTTTTCCGCCTGTTCCCGTCCATTACGGGCCAGCATATGATCGGGCTGTGCTTCGACGGCTTTATCGAAACAAAAGATGGCACGGTCCACTTCCTCGTTCATAAGACGTGCCACCCCGAGGTTGTACCACGCATCTGCGTGCGTCTCGTCCTCTTCAACCACATGCTTCAGCTGTGCTGCGGCTTCCTCAATCTGTTCGGTCTGTGCGAGACACATCCCGTAGTAAAAGCGCGCTTCGGTGTCGGTCTCGTCGCATTCCACCGCCCGCTGAAAGCACGCAAGCGCATGGGGGATTTTCTCCGTCTGATAATAGGTGAGGCCCGTCATATAGTGCAGACTGGCGTCATCAAGACCGGCTTTATTGGCATTTTGGTACATGTGAAGGGCTTTGTCGTATTCTTCTGCATTATAAGACACATTTCCTGCCCCGTAATAAGCTGCAGCCGCCTCCGGATCTATTTTCAGCGCCTGATCGTAAAAGGACAACGCCCGTTCCGGTTCTCCGGCTTCGGACAGGATGTTGCCGAAATTAATATAAGCGGTCGCGTCATCCGGGTTTTTTTCGATCGCCTGGTTTAGAAGTTCCAGTGCTTTTTCAAGTTCTCCCTCTGATATCGCCTGGATTGCCTGTTCATTTTCGTCCATCTTGATTCTCCTTTTTGCGGTCATAGTAAAAAGGGAAAACGCGGTTACGATACCACGCTTTCCCCCGTTTTCACCGCTTCTTCAATCGTCGCGCCTCCGAGGCACACGTCCCCGTCATACAATACGACAGCCTGTCCCGGTGTGATGGCGCGCTGTGGTTCATGAAATGCCACGTAGGCACTGCCGTCCGCTTTTGGATACACGGTTACTTCCTGGTCGGCCTGCCGGTAACGGAATTTCGCTGCAGCGGTGAGCGGCTCTGTCCGTTCGGCCTGGTCGATCCAGTTGAATCCTGAAGCATACAGTCCTTCGGAATAAAGTCCATCATGGTGGTATCCTTGTCCGACAATCAGCTCATTGTCCGGCAGGTTTTTGTCGAGCACAAACCACGGTTCTCCGGGACCGCCGATTCCAAGACCCTGACGCTGGCCGAGGGTGTAATACATCAATCCCTCATGAGTACCTTTGACGATGCCGTCGGGTGTTACCATATTTCCCGGCTGCGCGGGCAGGTAGGACTTCAGAAATTCCTTGAAGTTCCGCTCGCCGATAAAGCAGATGCCGGTGCTGTCTTTTTTATCTGCTGTGCTCAGATTCTTTTCCCGTGCAATGTCTCTTACTTCCTGCTTTTGCAGGCTGCCAAGCGGAAACATCACGCGGGAGAGCTGTTTTTGGCTGAGCTGATTAAGAAAGTACGTCTGGTCCTTGTTCCAGTCCACTCCCCGCAGCATCGATACAGTGCCGTCTTCTTCTGTATGCACACGGGCATAGTGACCAGTGGCCACATAATCAGCGCCGAGCGTTAAGGCGTGCTGCAGGAAAGCCTTAAACTTGATTTCCTTGTTGCACACAATATCGGGATTCGGCGTCCGTCCGGCCTGATACTCCTCCAGGAAATAGGTGAACACCGTATCCCAGTATTTTTTCTCGAAGTTCACGGCATAGTACGGGATATCCAGCTGATTGCAGACGGTGATGACATCGTCATAATCTTCCGTTGCTGTGCAGACGCCGTTTTCATCGGTGTCGTCCCAGTTCTTCATAAAAATTCCGATAACATCGTATCCTTCGTCTTTCAAAAGGGCGGCCGTGACAGAGGAATCCACCCCTCCTGACATACCGACAACCACTTTTGTATCCGCCGGTCGTTTATTGTTTCCAGTCATTTACTTCACCTCCCATTTAAAAGATATCCACCATCATGCTGTCCGTAATCTTTTTTATAACGGCAGCGAGCCGCTGCATTTCTTCCATTGTGTTTTCCGTTCCGAAGCTGAAGCGCACAGATGCTTCCGCCCGTTTGTCGTCCTGATACATCGCCTGCAGGACGTGGGACGGTTCCACAGATCCGGCGGTACAGGCGGACCCGCTTGATGCGGAGATCCCTTCCATATCAAGGCGTACCAGAAATGACTCCACTTCGATCCCGGGAAAATAAATATTGACGATATGAGGCAGATAATGATCGTTTGGACCATTTACCATAAACGATACCTCATGTTCCCGTAAGGAGGCAAGAAAACAGTTTCTAAGTGCTTCCGCATGTTCCCGGCGCCGGTGCCTGTCTGCCACTGCGGCTTCTGCTGCAGCAGCAAACCCGGCGGCTGCGGGGACATTTTCCGTGCCGGCGCGTCTTTTCCGTTCCTGTTCCCCGCCTGTCACACCCGGAGTGAGCGTCGTTCCTTTTCGTACATACAGAAATGCCGCTCCTTTCGGGCCGTTTATTTTATGCGAGGAGGCAGTAAGCATCGTCACAGGCGTTTCACGCACATCCAGTTTCTCCAGTCCATAAGACTGAACCGAGTCGGTATGCACTGCTATCTTCTCTTCTGCTGCATACGCTGCAATATCGCCTACCGGTTGTAAGGTGCCGACTTCATTGTTTGCGTGCATGATTGTAATCAGTATCGTCTCTTCTGTCACCGCCTGTTTCACCTGATCAACATGCACCCGGCCTTCTTCATCCACCGGCAGGTACGTCACATCGAATCCTTCTTTTTCTAATTTTTGGCACGTATGCAGCACGGCATGATGTTCTATGGCAGACGTAATAATGTGTTTTCCTTTATGCTGATGAGCATGCACGTACCCGGTGACAGCCAGGTTATCAGCTTCTGTTCCGGTTCCTGTAAGTACCAGTTCTTCCGGAGCGGCATGGATTGTGGCCGCCAGTGTCCGGCGTGCTTCGTCGAGCGTTTTGCGCGCCTGTCTTCCGTGGGCGTGAATGCTCGACGGATTGCCAAAGTCAGACTGCAGCACATTCATCATGGCAGCCGCAGCTTCCGGCGACACAGGTGTAGTCGCCGCATGGTCTACATAAATAGCGGACATTGGTTCACCCTCCCGCCTGGTGAATTAAATATAAAACATGTAATATTCGTGGTCGTCGTCTCCTTTGTACGAAGACAAGTCCTCAAGTGTTGTGTTATCCAGTACATCTTTGACCGCATCCCGTATTTTAATCCACAAATCGCGTTTTGCCGGTTCTTCATCATCAAGAACCTCCACCGGGCTGATCGGGCCTTCGAGTACCCTGATAATGTCGCCGGCCGTAATGTCGGCTGCGTTTTTGGTCAGCATATAGCCGCCGTGCGCACCGCGGACACTTTTTACGAGCATTGCGTTTCGCAGCGGGGCAATCAGCTGCTCCAGGTAATGTTCTGATAACTCATGTTCTTTTGCAATAGATTTCAGCGACACCGGCCCTTCTCCGTACTTTTCAGCCAGTGCCATCATAATCGTAAGTCCGTAACGACCTTTGGTTGATATTTTCACGCGTTCCACCTCTTCCTAACAATCGGTTCACCATTATTGTGCATTGAGGGAGAGTAAATCCCACCACCTGCCCGATTCCAAGCGAAAACAGAATGGTTCCTATAAAAACAGGGCCTCCAAGAACCCAACCAATAATAAGAACTAGCACTTCCATCAAACTGCGGACACGGGAGACCTTCCAACCTGTTTTTTTCTGCAGGGCCAGCATTAAACTGTCTCTTGGTCCCGCCCCGCATCCCGGAGCAATGTACGTACCGATGCCGTATCCTATCACTATAATTCCCGCCATAAGCATGAGCAGTCTCATCAGGAAGGAGTCCGGGGTGGACAGGACCCATAAAAACAGGTCGATAAATATCCCGACGATAAGCATATTCACTACACTGCCGGCCTGGGGCAGACGTCGTTCCATAAGGGACGACAGCCCGATAATAACAATACCGATAATAATACTCCACGTACCGACGGTCAAACCAAACTGATGCTGGAGCCCGACATGGAGTACATCCCACGGGGCACTCCCAAGTTCGGCTTTGATCATAAGCGCAATGCCAAAGGACATGATGATGATCCCGAGCATAAAAATAAGCCACCTTGCCAAAAGGTGTTCATGTTTTGCGAATTCTCTCTCCATCCTATCTTACGTCTCCCATCAAGAACACCCGGTATCCGGCTTCTGCTTATTTCGATTTAATCCTTTGTTATTATAGCATGAACAGGCCGTCTTTTGCATAAGAGCTGATTGATACGATCCATCTTTCTCTGTTATGTTTCCGTTGAATGTGTTATATTAGAACTGATGTTCTTGCATAAAAGGAGCGTTTCTTATGAATAAACAGCAGCCGCTCCCGTACCGGATGCGGCCGCGGGTTATTGACGAAGTTATCGGGCAGAGCCACCTTCTCAGCGAAGGCAGACTGCTTCAGCGTATGATTCAGACGAGAAAACTGACGTCGATGATTCTGTACGGTCCGCCGGGCACCGGAAAAACATCCATCGCTTCCGCGGTAGCAGGAAGCACAGATATACCGTTTAAAATGATGAATGCGGTCGAACATAACAAAAAAGATATGGAAATAGCGGTCGAGGAGGCGAAGATCTCCAACCAGCTGATCGTTATTATGGACGAGGTACACCGCCTTGATAAAACGAAGCAGGATTTTCTGCTTCCCCACCTGGAAAAAGGGTTGATTATCATGATCGGCGCGACGACAGCCAATCCCTACCACGCCATCAGCCCCGCTGTCAGGAGCCGCTGTCAGATTTTTGAGCTGCAGCGCCTTTCCATCGAAGAGGTGATGGACACGCTTTACTATGCTCTTCAGGACAAAGAGCGCGGCCTCGGGAACTATCAGGCTGAACTTCAGCAAGATGCCGCCCGTCATCTCGCTGAAGCCGGCGGCGGAGACCTCCGTACAGCTCTTGGTGCTCTGGAACTGGCGGTGCTCTCCACGCCTCCGGATGAAGACGGAACCATTACCATCGACCTTGCTGCGGCAGAAGAATGCATTCAGAAAAAAAGCTTCCAGCATGACAAAGACGGTGATGCCCACTATGACGTACTCTCTGCGTTCCAAAAATCCATCCGGGGCAGCGATGTAAACGCGGCTCTTCATTATCTCGCCCGGCTGGTGGAAGCAGGGGATCTTGTCAGCATCGGCAGACGCCTGGTTGTTACCGCCTATGAAGATATCGGCCTTGCCAGTCCGCAGGCCGGACCAAGGGCACTTGCCGCTGTGGAAGCAGCGGAACGTCTCGGCTTTCCGGAAGCAAGAATTCCCCTTGCCGATGCTGTCGTGGAACTATGCCTTTCGCCTAAATCAAACAGTGCCTATACAGCGTTTGATCAGGCCCGGGAAGCACTGCTGAAACACGGAACGCCGGACATTCCGCTTCATTTGAAAGACGCTCACTACAAAGGTGCTGAAAAACTCGGACACGGCAATACGTATCAGTACCCGCACCATGATGCAAGAGGGTGGATTCCCCAGCAGTATCTCCCTGATGCTGTCAAACATGATCAATATTATGTACCAAAAACCACCGGTAAATTCGAACGTGCGCTGGCCGATGTTTATTACAATATGGAAAAAGACAGAAGAACCTGACGGGCTCTTCTGTCTTTTTTTTGAGTGATTGCTGCGTGCCTTCGGTAATTCAGCAAAACCGCCGATATCATCCATACTTCCTTATTGTACCGGCAGCCAAATGTCAAATTCGGAGCCGTTTCCTTCCTCACTGTGCACATCAATGCTGCCGCCTGCTTCTTCAATAATCTGAAAGCAGGTCATCAGCCCGAGCCCGGTACCATCAGCCTTCGTTGTATAAAATGGACTCCCCAGTTTATCCAGTGTTTCAGCATCCATTCCACATCCGTCATCCATGATACGAATACTCACGCCCTGCCGGGAAAAATCAGAACGGCTCTTTGTCTCTACGAAAATGTGACCATTGTGTTCCACCGCTTCCACCGCGTTTTTAATGAGATTCATAAATACCTGCCTCAGTTTCTTATCTTCCCCGTACACTTTCGGAAGTTCTGCATCCAGTTCCTGTTCCACCGAAATATTGCTGTGATCGGCACGTGCCTGGAATAAATAGATAGTATGGGCCAGGATTTCATTCACATTGATATAATCTTTGTCCTCTGTTTTGTCCGGTCTGGCAATCGTCAAAAGATCTTCCACGATGCTGTTCACCCGCTCAATTTCCGAGATGATAATCTGATAGTGATAGCTGCTCACCCCGCCTGCATCCGGTGATTCCTTGAACAACTGCATAAAACCATGGATGGTTGTCAGCGGATTTCTGATTTCGTGGGCAAAACCTGCCGAAAGCCGGCCGATTACTTTCAGCTTTTCACTGCGGAGCAGCTCTCGTTCCATCTCCCTTTTTTCTGTAATTTCTTTAAATACCAACAGAAAATCTTCCACTCTGCCGTCATTTTCAAACGATGGAAGAGGTGTGTTACTGAGGAAAAAAGAGTGAGTCCACCCATGAATCGTGCAGTCAAATTCAAAGATCGTTGAACGGTGGTCCCTGTCGTCAGACAACGGAACATGTCCCATGAAAGAAGCAAATTCCGGACATATTTCCTTCACTTCATGGAGGGGGCGGCCCAGCACTTTCTCTTTTTTGCAGCCGAAAAGATTTTCACACGTCCGGTTGAATGTCGTGATCGTAAGGTCTTCCCGGTTGATCGAAATAACGCCGTTATCTGTTGCCTCGAGAATCAGTGAGGACTTCTGGTGGGCCTTTTCCCGCTCTTCCAGACGCTCTGTCATGTCATTGAATGTCCGGTTCAACTTGTTAATTTCTTCATACGCGTTGGAATGAAGCGGTGTTACTTTTTTCCCTTCCGCAAAAGAACTGGCAGCCGATACCAGATTTTCAACCGGGGAGGTGATATAGCGTGACAGCTTAAACACCGCCGTCACTGTGATTAACAGTACAACGCTGAACAAGGCCACGTATTTCCAAAGCAGGCTCCGGAGCGGGGCGTATACTTCATCTTCAGGAACCGATACTCCGACATACCAATCATTGCTGAACCCCTCCATCTGTTCTACAGGCGCAATGGCACTCACACTTTGTGTCTCTTCATTGTGAATAAGACCGGGCTGTTCCCCGAATCCTTCCATAGTACTCATGTTCTTGTGTGATTCTTCAAGAAAGTTTTTCTCCAGGATATAGTCCTGATCAGGATGGGCAATATAATCCCCGGACTGATTCAAAATAAAGGTGTCTCCTGATGGGTTTAAATTGTTCTGCTGCGCGGAATATTCACTGGTCCGCTCCCATAAAAACGACCACAGGTTTTCCAGATCAAAGGAAGGAGAAAGGACACCGATAACCTCTCCCTCTTCGTTCTCCACCGACGCTGCCATCGCAAGGATAGGACTGTTTACGACGGGGGAGTTGAATATGTCTGACAGAAACACACCACCCTCTTTTGCTTCCTGAAACCATTGTCTTTCAGAAACATTGTTTCCAACTACGGTGCCATCTGTATCAACAGTGACCTGCCCTTGTGGACTGACAAAGATAAGACCGTAATACAGCTCATGGTTATGTATAAATTTCATAAATTCCTGCTGCATTTCTTCTTTTCCCGCCTCTTCATCCATCAACACAGGATTGTCCGATAACTGTTCAAGATCAAAAAGCCGCTCACGCACAATATCTTCCACCGCCACCGATAGATTGTCCGAGTATATAAACAGTGTCTGTTCGATGCGGTTCGTTAAATCATTTTTCTGTGTCTGATAGGAAATGATACCTGCCACCGTAAGCGGCAAACAGGTAATCACTAAAAATATAAGTAAAAGTTTGGAGCGGAGGGTTTTCATTCTTCTCACCTACCTCGAGTCCACATCTTCTTGCTTCGCGGTTTCTCTTCCCCGCTTTTGTCCCAGGTATACATCCCTTCTTCCCAGGCTACACTAGAACCTGTCAATCTATGGACAGGAAACCGAAAGGAGAGATCGAGCTGTGAGTGTAAGACAGGATGCCTGGTCCGACCGGGATGATCGTTTTCTTGCTGATACCATTTTGCAGCACATCCGGGATGGAAGCACGCAGCTGCATGCTTTTGATGAAGCAGGAGATGCACTGGACAGAACATCAGCTGCATGCGGCTTCCGCTGGAATGCCATCGTGCGGTCCAGGTATCAGCAAGAAGTTAAAACAGCTAAACGGGAACGTAAACAAAAATTAAAAAAATCAGCCCATCAGGCCGCTTCCAGCCTGAAGAAAAACAGTCAACCTTCGTATGTAACATTGGAATCTATCATTAAAGCTTTGGAACGGCTGGAACCTGCCTTGTCAGAGACGTCCGAAGAAACCATCGCCCGGCTGGAATCCCGGCATGAAAAACTGCAGCAGGAAATCAACAGAATAACGAACGACTATCTGGCCGTAAAACAGGATTATGACACCATCGTAAATATGATGAACCGGGCCAGAGAAATGGCTGTTACCGAGGAGACAAATCAGGTTTCCAACTTTTTCCGAATGGACCGGAATGGAAATCTGGAAAAGATGGAGAATGCCTGAAAATCACTGCTTCTCATTATCTCACAATTGCTCCCTGGAATGAAGAAATTCCTGATTATCTTCTGTCTGAAAACATACAAAACCCCAGAGGAAGTAATCCCCTGGGGTTACTGCTTTCAAAAATAGAAGAGTCCCGATGTGCCGTCAAACTGACCTGGTTTTGAAGCCTGCATCGGCAGGTGGGTGCCCTGTTCAATTGTTCAGACTTCCACAATAAAGAGGCGTGTCATTCCAATTGAAACGTCCGGGCTCCCAATGTAAAACTGTTGGCTCAAAACGATTAGTGTCCCACGTACACCTCAGGACTCTTCAAATTGATTGATTACATCATAGCATGGATCGATGCGGTGGTCAAGAATGAGTCCTCTTTTCTGCCGGTATTTTTGAAAATGAAGGAAAGCCCCTGTTTTTTCAAAGAAGAGGGGTTAACAAACGGCTGATCAGGGTATAGGTTGGACTCAAGGTCATGAAACCAACCAGAAGAAAGGACGTCCGCTTCTAAATGAGTAATGAACATAAAGACGCCAACCGGCTTGCCAGACAGGAAGTCATTCACGTGGAACAGACGATTGAATGGCTCGAGAAAAAACAGAAGGAATACAGCGGCTGGCTTGATTTATACGAAGACAGGATTGAAAGTCATGTTCACCATTATCCGCTGCGCGACGTATTTGACATATCCTTCCGCTGGGAACCCGGTCAGATAGGATTTCTCTATCTGCATACGACCAGCGGCGTACGCACCTTTCAGATCAAAACGGATCCTTCCCCTTTTATCACCGCGTTCCGGAAGACTGACCACATTTAATTCCGTCTCACTCTTTTTCCCGGGGAATTACTTTCAGATCCAGTTCATCAAGCTGGCTGTCACTGACTTCTCCGGGAGCTCCGGTTAACGGGTCGCTGGCGCTTGCTGTCTTAGGAAAGGCGATGGTATCCCGCAGATTATTGCTTCCGGCGAGAATCATAATCAGGCGGTCCAGCCCGAGCGCAATTCCACCATGCGGCGGAGTGCCGTAATCAAATGCGTTCAGCAGAAAACCGAACTGTTCTTCTGCTTCCTCGCGGCTGAAACCAAGCGCGGAAAACATTTTCTCCTGCAGGTCTCTCTCGAAAATACGCTGGGAACCGCCGCCAAGCTCATAGCCGTTCAACACAAGATCGTAAGCTTCTGCTTTCACTTCTTCCGGACGATCCTCAAGTTTATCGATATCCTCAGGTATTGGTCTGGTGAATGGGTGGTGCATGGCGGAGTATTTCTTTGTCTCCGGGTCATATTCCATTAACGGGAATTCTGTCACCCACAGAAAATGAAAGGCATTCTCGTCAATAAGACCAAGTTCTTTTCCAAACTTCAGACGAAGCGCTCCAAGCGCATCAAAGACAATCTGTTTCTGGTCGGCACCAAAGAACAACAGATCTCCGGCTTCGGCATCCATTGCTTTCCGCAGCTCTGCTGTTTCTTCATCCGTAAAGAACTTGGCGATCGGGCCTTTCAGCTGCTCCTCTTCGACCTTCAGCCAGGCGAGCCCTTTCGCACCGTAAATCGCAACGAATTCTGCCAGGTCGTCGATTTCTTTGCGGGACATGGAGTCAGCAACGCCTTTAACATTCAGTCCCTTCACAATACCACCGTTTTTCACAGCGTCATTGAATACTTTAAAGCCGCTGTCTTTCACAATATCACTCAGTTCTACCAGTTCCATTCCAAAACGGGTATCCGGCTTATCCGAACCAAAGCGGTGCATCGCTTCTTCATACGTCAAACGCTTAAAAGGCGCTTCAATATCCACGTCATGAATGTCTTTCATGACCCGGCGCATCATGTTTTCCATCATGGGCAGGAAATCTTCTGTATTCATGAAAGATGCTTCAATATCGACCTGTGTAAACTCCGGCTGCCGGTCTGCACGGAGGTCCTCATCCCGGAAACAGCGTACAATCTGGTAGTATTTTTCAAAGCCTGACACCATCAACAGCTGTTTAAAAAGCTGCGGAGACTGCGGCAGGGCATAAAACTGTCCGTGGTGCACCCGGCTCGGTACGAGATAATCACGTGCGCCTTCCGGTGTACTTTTGGTCAGCATTGGTGTTTCCATCTCAAGAAAATCCTGTTCGTCCAGAAAATCCCGGATCAGCTTCGTCGTGCGGTGGCGCATTTTAAATGTTTCACGCATCCCCGCGCGTCGCAGGTCAAGGTAGCGGTATCTCAGACGGACATCTTCTGATACCTCCGTGTCGTCTTCTATCTGAAACGGCAGCGGCTTCGCGTCATTAAGAATCGTCACTTCATCGACCTGGACTTCAACGGTGCCGGTCGGAATTTTTTCATTAAATGTTTCCTCATCCCGCTTTACGACGGTGCCTTTTACATCCAGCACATACTCACTTCTTACTTTATCCATCGTTTCAAGAGCCCCCGGAGAAATTTCCGGATTGGCTACAATCTGCACAATGCCGCTGCGGTCACGCAGGTCGATAAAAATCACCTGGCCGAGGTCACGTCTCGTCTGGGCCCATCCTTTTAATTCAACGACGGAACCAATCGTTGATTCCGTAATATCTGTACAATAATGCGTTCGACCTATCATTTTTTTTCCTCCTTCAATTGCTTGGACAAACGGGCTGGAAGTTCTTTGATTGCTACTTCCTCCTGGCCGCCGCTCTGCATGTTTTTCAGGTTGATTATTCCGGCATTCCATTCTTCTTCTCCAAGCACTGCCGTAAACAGAGCCTGCTGCCGGTCGGCGGCTTTAAACTGTCCTTTCATTTTTCTGTTCATATAATCCTTATCTGCGGTTATCCCTGCCCGGCGGAGTTCCGTCAAAAGCGCTGCTGCATCTTTATCCGGTTCTTCGCCCTGTGTTACAAGATAACAGTCCAGTCCCGCCTGCATCGGAACTTCCACGTTCTGGGCCTCAAGAGCCATGAGCAGTCGTTCCACACTCAGAGCAAAGCCGATACCAGGGGATTCCGGACCGCCAAGTTCTTCGACGAGTCCGTTATAGCGTCCTCCGCCCATCAGAGTGGAAATGGCGCCGAACCCTTCTCCTTCAATCATAATCTCAAAGGCCGTGTGATTATAATAATCAAGTCCCCGCACGAGATTTGGATCTACTTCATAAGGGATATCCATTTTGCTCAGCATTTCTTTCACTGTCTCAAAATACTTTGTCGAATATTCATTCAGATAGTCCAGAATGGATGGTGCATTCTGCATAAGAGGATGGTCTTTGTCCTCTTTACAGTCCAGAATGCGGAGCGGATTCTTTTCCAGCCGGCTTTGACAGTCGCTGCAGAATTCGTCAATCCGCGGCTTGAAGTGGCTGATCAGCGCATTGCGGTGGGCGTTTCTGCTCTCCTGGTCGCCAAGGCTGTTCAGAACAAGCTTCAGCCCTTTCAATCCGGCTTCCCGGTAAAATTCCATCGCAAGGGAGAGAACTTCCGCGTCCACTGCCGGATCGGCACTGCCGACAGCTTCCACCCCGAATTGAACAAATTGGCGCATTCTTCCGGACTGCGGCCGTTCATAACGGAACATCGGACCGGTGTAATACAGCTTGTCCGGCTGGTCCGGAAGGCCGAACCGCTTGTTTTCGACGTAAGAACGAACAACAGATGCGGTTCCTTCAGGCCTCAGCGTCAAACTTCGTCCGCCTCGGTCTTCGAATGTATACATTTCTTTTTGTACAATGTCGGTCGTGTCACCGACCCCTCGCTGGAACAGTTCCGTCTGCTCAAATATAGGAGTACGAATTTCTGCGTAATTGTAACGGCGGCAGATGTCATGCCAGATACGTTCCACATACTGCCATTCTTCCGAATGCCCCGGCAGAATATCCTGCGTTCCTCTTGGTATACGTATATTCATATCTAAGGCTCCTTTCTACGACTTATTGCGGCATTAAAAAAACCCGTCCCCCTACGTAGTATAATACGAGGGACGAGTTTTTCCCGTGGTGCCACCCTGCTTGAAATATGCTGCGCATATTTCCGCTTCTTTTACGTTAACGCCTGAATACGTCCGTCCCTACCAGCTTCACAAGCCTTCGAAACGAAGCCTCGGGAGTGTCTTTCAACAGGGGGACGTGGAACTGATTTCAGCTGCAGCAGTTCCTCTCTGAAACGCCTTATTCCTGTTTACTTTCTCTGTCGTCAGCTTTCTTTATCTTTTCATAACTGATATATATCATACGAATCTCCAGGCGGATTGTCAAGGGAGTTTCAGGAAGGAGAATCCAGCACGAAGGTCACCGGTCCGTGATTCGTCAAAGAAATATTCATTTCCGCGCCGAACCGGCCGGTTTCCACTTCCGCCCCTTTTTCAGCGAGCCGTGCGTTAAACCGCTCGAACAGGGATTCTGCTTTTTCCGGTGCTGCGGCCTGCATGAAATTCGGCCGCCTTCCTTTCCTCGCGTCCCCGTAAAGAGTGAACTGGGGAATGGACAGGATTTTCCCTCCCTGGTCCAGCAGGGATTCATTCATCTTTCCCTCGGCATCTTCGAAGATGCGAAGGTTTACGATTTTTTCCGCCATCCAGCTGATATCGTCATCGGTGTCTTCATGAGTGAATCCAACGAGTGCCACTATACCATCTTCAATCGAGCCGGTGACGGTTCCATCCACCTCACAGCTTCCGCCGCTTGAGCGCTGAATGATTACTTTCATCGTTCCCATCCTTTCCTGTCCGTTTCACTGAACCCTGCGCCGCACCGAATAAATATCGGACAGCTTTTTCACTTTTTCCACCACCCGGTGAAGATGATCTATATTAGATATCGAAATCGTTACATCGATAACGGCCACTTTATTTTTATCGGAACGGCCGTTCACAGCCGTGATGTTGGTTTTTGTTTCGGTTACCGCCTGCAGGACTTCATTTAACAGACCGCGCCTGTCGTATCCGGTAATTTCGATGTCGACGCTGTAGTTTTTGCGTTGGTCGTTGGCTGCTTCCCACTCCACTTCCAGGAGACGGGAAGTTTCTTCTACATTTTTTACGTTCGGACAGTCTTTGCGGTGAACCGATACTCCACGTCCTTTCGTAATGAAACCGATGATTTCATCCCCGGGGACGGGGTTACAGCATTTGGAGAGCCGGATCAGGAGGTTGTCCATCCCTTTTACTTTCACACCGGCGCCTGTGTTTTGGGACTCCGTCTGGGTTGTCACTTCTTTAACCGCTTCGGCGACCGGCTTTTGTTCTTCTTCTTCCTCCTGCTGCTGGCGGATTTTATCTGTCAATCTTGTCACGACCTGTTTTGGACTGACACCGTTATATCCAACCGCTGCGAACATGTCCTCTTCGCTTGTGAAGCTGAACTTTTCCGCTGTGTCCTGTTTTGTCTCCTCGGTCATGACCTGTTTTGTATCAAAGCCCTGGTTTTTTAGTTCCTTTTCTACCATGTCCCTGCCTTTTGATACATTTTCTTCACGCCGTTCTTTTTTGTAGAACTGCTTGATTTTATTTTTGGCATGGGAGCTCTGGGTCAGTTTCAGCCAGTCCTGGCTCGGACCGTAGGAATGCTTGGACGTCAGCATTTCAACGATGTCCCCCGTATTGAGCTGATAATCAAGGGGGACCATTTTTCCGTTGACCTTTGCACCAATCGTGCGGTTGCCGATCTCCGTATGAATCCGGTACGCAAAATCTATCGGCACCGACCCGCGCGGAAGTTCGATAACATCTCCTTTTGGTGAAAAAACAAAGACCATGTCGGAGAACAGATCCATTTTCAGCGATTCCATAAAGTCCTGGGCATCCGCTGTTTCATTCTGCCATTCGATGATTTCCCGGAACCAGGTGAGCTTGTCCTCAAGAGACGTGCCCGACGCCGTTTTCCCTTCTTTGTAGGCCCAGTGCGCGGCAACCCCGAATTCTGCCACGCTGTGCATGTCCTCCGAGCGGATCTGCACCTCGAGCGGCTCCCCTTTCGGTCCAATAACCGTTGTGTGCAGGGACTGGTACATGTTGGCTTTGGGCATTGCAATATAATCTTTGAAGCGTCCCGGCATCGGTTTCCAGCACGTATGAATGATTCCAAGTACCGCATAACAGTCTTTAATACTTTTCACGATAATACGAACGGCCAGCAGGTCATAGATTTCATTAAATTGTTTCTTCTGTTTCACCATTTTCCGGTAGATACTGTAGATATGCTTGGGCCGCCCGTATAATTCGGATGCTTCGAGATTCGTCTTATCCATATTTTTCTTTATTTCATTAATCACTTCATCCAGATACTGCTCCCGCTCCGCGCGTTTTTGCTTCATCAGGTTCACGATGCGGTAGTACTGCTGGGGGTCCAGGTAGCGCAGAGCCGTATCTTCGAGTTCCCATTTAATCGTGGATATACCGAGCCGGTGGGCAAGCGGCGCAAAAATTTCCAGCGTCTCATTTGAAATTCTCCGCTGCTTGTCCGGAGGAAGATGCTTCAGGGTGCGCATATTATGCAGACGATCAGCGAGCTTGATTAAAATGACCCGGATATCTTTGGCCATCGCCACCACCATTTTGCGGTGATTTTCCGCCTGCTGTTCTTCTTTCGATTTATATTTTATTTTTTTCAGCTTGGTGACACCATCCACCAGCATAGCGACTTCCTCATTGAATGCTTCTTCGATATCCTCTACTGTCACTTCCGTATCCTCTACGACGTCGTGCAGAAAAGCTCCAGCCAACGTATCCGGATCCATCTGAAGTTCGACCAGTATTCCAACAACCTGGATGGGATGCAGAATGTAGGGTTCGCCGGACTTGCGGTACTGGTCCTTATGAGCTTCTTCGGCATATTTATAAGCACGCTGCAGAAAAGAAACATCATCCTCCGTCAAAAATTCTCTGGATTTTTCGAGCACTTCATCGATGGTCATTCAATCACCCTGCAAGCCTTTCTAAAATGATTCGTATAGTATATTATCTTTAAAATTTCTATTTCTGTAAAGGATAAAGAAATTTGTCGAAAAACGAAGAAAACATCAGCGGCACAACATCATGGATAGTAAAAAGTGCTCTGTAACAGAGCACCTTTGATGACAATTATTCGAATGTGACGAGAGAAAAGATATCATAGCCATCCAGATTGTCTCTGCCGCTTAAATACGACAGTTCAATCATGAAAGCCATACCCGCCACATTTCCGCCCAGCTCTTCCACCAGCTGAACTGTGGCATTCACCGTCCCGCCGGTTGCAAGCAGGTCATCGGTAATCAATACATTCTGGCCCGGCAGGATCGCGTCTTTATGGATGGAAAGACTTGACTCCCCGTATTCCAGACCGTAGTCTGCATCCACTGTTTCACGAGGTAGTTTTCCTTTTTTGCGGACCGGAACAAATGCTTTTTCCAGCGAATAAGCAATCGGACAGCCGACCACAAATCCTCTGGCCTCAGGTCCGACGACGACATCTATCTGACGATCCGCCGCAAAAGCAGCCATTTTGTCGACCGCCTGTTTATAAACCGGACCGTTCTGCATTAACGTCGTAATATCTTTGAAGCGGATGCCTTCCTGAGGGTAATCTTCAATAATAGTTATATAATCTTTAAAATCCATTGCCTACTTTCTCCTTTGTCTCGTTATTACCAGCGGCTGCCTGGATGAAAAGTGCCAACCTTTCTTTCAGCTGGGTGTATGTAGAATACAGCAGCACCTGTTCTGCTTCCCTTTGGTCTTTATGTTTCTGATAGGAAGCTGAGTCATGCAGATCCCGTTTTGCCGGCGCTTCCTTCATGCTGACAATACCGTTTTCTATTGTAACAAAGTCCAGCTCAAAAAACACATGACTCATAAAAGAAATGGTGTTGTATTTCCATCCTTTTCTGCGGGCCAGTTCTTCCCCGTGCTGTTCAAGATTGAAGCTTTCCCGTTTCTTCAAAAAGCCGTAATACCACTTGAAGTCCTCCCGTCCGGGGTCCAGTTGAAAGTAAAGAACATCATCGGACCGGAAAAAGACATACACATTCTCCACGGCCTGAACCTGTGCCAGACAATTTTCAAGGTGGCTCATATGCACGGGCATATCGGCAAAGACGAGGTTGGCTGCCTGTCTTGGAGAAGAAGAGACGTCCCGGGCGGTAAGGATTGTTTTTTCCGGAAACCTGGAAAGGAGACGCTGGGCATTCTCTTCATGAAAGGCTGCGACGATCGTATCTGCATCAGGAAGAAGCCCTACTGTCTCTTCTATATCTTTTTGCTGCCGCTTGTCGAAAAGCTGCCATTCATCCACCGCAAGGTCTTTAAGAAACAACTGCGGTTTCCGGTAGCCGTTCCACTCATTAATGGATAGTTCACCAACCGCGCGGACCGAAGCATTTTCTGTTGTATGGTCATCCAGATGACCGAGGTGAAAGCCTACACCGTCCAGACGCTTCCCGTCCTGCTCCAGTTCAAGTTTCAGATGGTTTTTCCCGCTTCCAATTCTTCGTTTGGATGTAAGTGCTGCATTCCCCAGCATAAACACCGGCTTTGGATTGCCTGTGCCAAACGGTCCCAGCTTCTGCAGTTCGTCAAGCGCTTCTGTCGTAACTTCCCTGATCGGGACTTCCATATCCACCATAGTAGAGGGGATAAAATCCTCTTCGTTCAAGGAGACAGCAGCCTGCTCTTCCAACCGTCTTCTCAGCTCTTCAATGTCGCCTGCGTTCATCGTCAGGCCGGCTGCCATTGTATGCCCGCCGAAATGAGGAAGAATATCCCTGCTTTCGGACAGTTCCCGGAACATATCAAACCCTTCAATACTGCGCGCAGAACCTTTGGCTTCGCCGGTTTCTTCATCAATGCCGAGAACAATAACAGGCCTGTAAAACTGTTCAATCAATCTCGAGGCAACAATACCGATAACCCCGGGGCTCCATCCTTTTCTTGCAATGACGAGAACCCTGTTTTCCGACGGTGGATAGCTGTTTTCCACTTCTTCCACCGCTTCTTTTGTCATTTCATTCACGATTTTCTGGCGTTCCCTGTTCAGTCCGTCTATCATTTTGGCCCATTCATCGGCTTCTTCCTGCGACGTGGAAGCAAGCAGGTGAACCGCGGGATCTGCTGCTTCCATCCGCCCTGCCGCGTTAATACGGGGGCCGATCGCAAAGCCGACGTTATCTTCTTCCATCGGTCCTTCTTCTATGCCGCAAATACGTTTCAATGCCTGAATTCCGGGTTTTTTGGATACCGAAAGAGCCTGAAGTCCACGGGAGACGAGAATTCTGTTTTCGTCAAGAAGGGGAACAAGATCACTGATCGTTCCGATTGTGAAGATATCCAGTAAATGAGACGGGAACGATCCCAGCACCGCTTCGGCGGTTTTAAGCGCCACGCCGGCTCCGGCCAGTTCTTTAAATGGATACGGGCAGCCTGGTTTTTTGGGATTGATGATGCAGTAAGCATCGGGAAGTTCCGGCTGCGGCTCATGGTGGTCCGTCACAATGACGTCCAGCCCCATTTCGTTCGCTGCTTTCACTTCCGGAACAGCAGCTATTCCGGTATCCACCGTAATAACAAGCGATGCCCCTTCTTCTGCTGCCTGCTCAAGTGCTGGAATATTCGGGCCATATCCTTCGGTAAACCGGTTCGGGATATACCAGCCGAAATCGGCCTGCAGTTCTTTTAATACATGAATCATGATGATGGTGCTTGAAACTCCATCTGCATCATAATCGCCGAATATAAGTATTTTTTCATTATCGTCCACTGCCTGATGTATGCGTTCCACGGCCTCCTGCATGCCGTTCAGCTGAAACGGGTCATGAAGGTCCTCCATGGATTTTTTCAGAAAGTCGGAAGCATCTTCGATTGTACGATATCCTCTTTTGGATAACAACGCTGCGGTCATCGAGGAGACATTCAGTTCCTTTTCCAGCTGTTCTTTGCCGGAAAAATCAGCCTCCTCCATCATCCAGCGTGTTTTTGGTCTTAACATGACAAAAACCACCCCTGACCTACTCATTATACTAAAGCAGGGCAGGGGTTACAATTAGTGGAGTCGGATTCTGGGGGGGTGGTTATTTTGGCGATGATGAATTTTCCCGGTTTTCATTCCTGGTTTCGGGTGATGCTTCAGAGGATGAGGCGTTTTGTTTCTCCTTATTGCTGCTTTTTCCCTGCTTCAGATGTTTGATTTCCTGCTGCAGCCGGTACACTTTAATAATTCCAAGCGAACCGGTAATGACAGCACCCATCAGAACGGAACCAAGGATGACCAGAATAAGCGGCCATTCCGCCGTCCCGAATATGTAGTTAACCTCCACCCCGTCTACATTAATAACAGCAAAAACAGCAATAATAAGCGCTGCGGCAGCACCAAGTATTAACGCGGACTGCCCTCTCATAATAAAAACCTCCCTCTCACTCTTCTTCGTAAGGATTAATGTGCACGAATACATCTTTCACTTTCGCATCCAAAAGCAGGCGTTCTTTTACTTCTTTGCCGATGTCATGGCCTTCCTGCACAGTTATGGAAGGATCAACAGCAACCTTGATATCAATAATGACATAATGGCCATGCTCTCTTGCAAAAAATTCATCAACATGCAGGACGCCTTCCACACTGCTGATTTCTTCACGCATTTCCTGGGTATCTTCCGCGTGAAGAACATGATCCAGAGCATTGTGAATCGACGTCTTTCCGAGCGTCCAGGCCATTTTCATGATTAAGATGGAGACAAAGAGTCCGGCAGCCAGATCTCCGTACAGCATCCAGCTAATATTCAGATGATTTCCTGCGATGGAAGCTCCCACTCCGGCAAGCGCTGCCGCTGATGAGAAAACATCGGAACGGTGGTGCCAGGCGTCCGTGATAAGTGCTTCGCTGTTAAACTTATTTCCCAGGAAATGTTTGTACCTAAACATACCTTCTTTGACTATAATCGAAAATATAATGGCATACAGTGCACCCGTTCCTGGAATGGAGACCGGCTCCCCAAGATCCTGCAGTGCATTAAGACCGATTTCCACTCCGACTATAAACAACAGAACCGCAACAATAATGGCTGTCACCGACTCCGCTTTGCCGTGTCCATATGGGTGGTCACGATCAGGAGGGAGGTTCGCCGCGCGCACTCCGATTAATACGGCAACAGATCCAACCACATCCGAGGCGGAATGAACAGCATCCGCCGTCAAGGCGCGGCTGTCCGTCATAATCCCTGTGATCCCTTTAAAGATGGCAAGAAGCACATTCCCGGCTATTCCGATAATAGCCCCAAATCGTACCATACGGTATCGTTTATCTTCTGTATCCACCGGCCTGAACCCCCATTTTCACAAGAATGTGTATGCATTATATCAAGGAAAAAGTCATGGTGGTACACCATGACTTAGACTTCTGGTTCCATATCCTCCGGTTCCTCTTCTTTCTGAGGTTTATTCCATCCACGCTGGATGCTCTTCCATTTCCAGGACAGCCAAAGCTGGGATGCGAGAAACAAAGAGGAATACGTTCCTGCCACAAGACCAATAACAAGGGCAAACGAAAACGACCGGATCGCTTCGCCGCCGAAAAGGAAAATCGCTCCTGCAGCGAACACAACAGTCAGCACTGTGTTGATGGAACGGACAATCGTCTGGTTTAAGCTGAGATCGACCACTCTGGCAAGGTCATCGAAGGACGTGATTTCCTCCTCATAGCTCATATTCTCCCGTATCCGGTCAAAGGTCACAATCGTATCGTTAATGGAATAACCAACAATCGTTAACACGGCTGCAATAAACGGCACGTTGACCTCAAACTGCACAATCGAAAACACGACGATAATGAAAAACGCGTCATGCATCAGGGCAGCAATCGAAGCGAGCCCGTACCAGAATTCAAACCGTATCGTGACATACAGTATGATGCCGATCGATGCGATGAGAACCGAAATGAGCGCATTCTGCGCGAGTTCCTTGCCAACCTGCGGAGAAACCGTGCTTATCGTCGGCTGCTGCCCGTACTGGTCGCCGAAATACGTCTGAATTTCCGCGATTTCATCCTGAGACAGCGTCCCGATAAAGCTGGCATAAGCCAACTCATTGTTGTCCCCGGCAAGCGTAATTTCATCTGGTTCATAACCGTCCCCAATGGAAGCGAACTGCTGCTCCACTTCTTCTGCCGTCAATGTATCATTGGCAAGCACTTCCACTTTCGAGCCGGCTTGAAAATCGATACCGAGATTCAGACCGGCAGTGAAAAGAAGAATAATACCGGCTAAAAAGAAGACCGCCGAAAACGTGAAGAACTTTTTCCTGTGTTTGACAAATGGGATGGATCGTTTATTTTCACTGGGATTCATGGATTTGATTCTCCTTTACACCGAATACCCGCGGTTTCTTGTTGAAAATTCTGCTCTGCACCCAAAGGCCGAGCAGCAGCCGTGAGCCAAACACTGCCGTAAGAAAGCTTGTCACAATGCTGACAATCAACATGACAGCAAAGCCCTGTACCGAGCTCGTTCCGTAATAAAAGAGTACACCGGCGGCAAGAATTGTTGTAATGTTGGCGTCCAGTATAGTAGACAGGGACCGTCTGCTTCCTGCTTTAAATGCCGATAAGATGGTTTTGCCGGATTTGATCTCTTCTTTCACCCGTTCATAGGTGATGATATTGGCGTCAACCGCCATCCCGACACCGAGGATTAAGGCTGCGATACCCGGAAGCGTAAGCACACCCTGCATCCAGTTAAAGATGAGCAGAACGATGTAAATATAAGCGGACAACGTGACAGCCGCAATAACACCCATAAAACGATAATAGGCGATCATGTAGGCAAGAATTAAGCCGATGCCGATGAATCCGGCAAAAATGGTGTTGTCCATCGCCTGCTCTCCAAGCGATGCGCTGACGGCGTTTGAGTATATCTCTTCCATGTCCACCGGAAGCGACCCGGAGTTCAGTACTTCCGCGAGAAATTCCGCTTCCTCCACATCGAAATTCCCTTCAATCTGAATGTCCTGCTGGTAAAGCGGGCTGTTAACCTGCGGCGCCGACAAATATTTCGGATCCTGCTTTTGGACTTCTTCACGGAAGGAATCCCCTTCTTCATAATCAAGCCAGACGACAAGACGGTTATTCGGCGGATTGTACTCTTCAAGTATGTTTTCTGTCACCTGTCCGAATTTATCGGCATCTTTCAAAGAAAGCGTGACGACCGGATTGTTCGCCTGGTCAAATCCGACACTGGCTCCGTTTTCCTGCAGAGCCTGGCCGGTTAATCTCACATTGTCATCCACGTCCCGGAAACTCAGTTCCGCCTGCGTGGACAGAAGATCCCTTGCTTCCTGCTGGTTATCCACTCCGGCGAGCTGCACGCGGATTCGGTTTTCTCCTTCAATCGTTATGTTCGGCTGCGAGACCCCGAGAACGTTTACGCGCTGGTTCAACGCACTGACGGTGGCCTGCATTGTTTCATCTGTGAGTTCTTCGCCATCCTCGGCAGGCGTGACCTCATACAACACTTCAAAACCGCCCTGCAGGTCAAGACCAAGGTTGATTCCTTTGGCGGTTCCCATGACGGTCTGCGAAATAACGCCGGCGAGTGCCAGGATAATCACAAAAAACGTGACAATTCTCCATTTCTTTATCATGAACGCTCCATCCTCCTTCAGCCGGCACCCTTTTACAGATACGCGGACTGCTCCCATTTTCCCGGCAGTGCTGACAGCCTGGAGCGCAGGAAAAAAGCAGCTGCCGGGCGGGCACTGCAGCTTCAGCAACCGGGCGCTGCCAGGGAATACGGCTGATTATGTACAAATTTACCAATACCTGTGTCAGCAACAGGTTAATTATACTGATGGATTTTCTGTCATGTCAAATGACGGTCCGATGAACCACCAGCGTCGATATCCTCCAGCAGTTCTTGCAGAGCCGTTTCCGATGAATACAGGGAAGCGCTCTCTTTATAGGAGGCAATCGTTACGTCATTCATATAATCACGGATGGACAGATGCAGCACCGCCTGGACGAGGGAGTGTATCCGGAGACTGACTTCCTCTTTCTGCAGTTTTTTCATCGTGAGCGCCCATATATCCTCCTCCTTCACGCTCGTGTACCCAAACCGGTGAAATTCCTCCACTTTACTTTCCAGCGCCGGCTTTATATCTTCTTTCCATACTTCAAATGGCTTGGTCTTCATTTTTTAGTCCTCCTGTTTTTTAAAATTGTCATGCTCGTCCCTGTTTTTGGCATATACATGAAAACACGTTTCAGTTTTTGAAGCTTCATGATTACGAAGAAGGCGGGGCGGCTATGGGGACACGTACTTTCATTAAAGGAACAATTATATTGATTGCTGCAGGATTAACGACCCGTATTCTCGGTTTCATCAATCGAATCGTCACCGCAAACATTCTCGGCGCCGAAGGAATCGGGCTCTATAACATGGCGTTTCCAACCCTGCTTTTAATTATAACTTTAACACAACTCGGGCTTCCTGTGGCGATCTCCAAATTAACAGCAGAAGCCGCGCCGGAACATAACAACCGGAAAATAAAGCAGATTCTTGCCGTTTCTCTTACAGTCACAGGGATTTTGAGTATTATTTTTACTATATTTTTAGTATGGAGCGCCTCGTTTTTCGCAAAGCATCTTGTTACGGATGAAAGAGCTCTATATTCTCTTCTTGCCATCACCCCGATTATTCCGGTGACAGCTGTTTCGGCGGTACTCCGCGGGTATTTTCAGGGAAAACAGAATATGAAGCCGACGGCAGTCTCCCAGGTGATCGAACAGGTCGTCCGGATTTCCCTTGTCGCTGTATGTACGAATGCGCTTCTTCCTTACGGGCTTGAGTTTGCGGCAGCGGGGGCCATGCTTTCTGTTGTTGCCGGGGAAGGAGCCTCCCTCCTTTACATGCTGTGGCGTTTCAAACACGACAAGCCACTGCCGCTGCGGCATCGGTTTTTTCACTCGTTGAAAGGCGGAGGCAGAGTTTTTCAGGATTTGATGGCCGTCGCCCTGCCTGCAACCGGGAGCCGGCTTGTTGGTTCTGTATCGCTGTTTATGGAGCCGATCATCATCGCCCACAGCCTCGCTCTCGCCGGATTCAGCACGGCCGCTGCGACAGCCCAGTACGGGGAGTTAAGTGGCTTTGTCATTCCCCTGCTGCTACTTCCAACGTTCATCACCCATTCATTCTCGGTTGCCCTCGTTCCCGCTGTCAGTGAAGCAGCTGCTGCGCGGGATTACGGTATGATACAACGAAGACTTCGGCAGACACTGCGTACAGGGTTGATAGCAGGAAGTTTCTGTGCCTGCTTTTTGTTTGTCTTCGCCCATCCGGTAATGAATGTTATGTATGATTCCCCGGAAAGTGCTTATCTGCTTCAGGTCATGGCGCCTTTCAGCCTTTTTTTGTACATGCAGGGTCCCCTTCAGGCTGTACTGCAGGGAATGAATCTTGCCAGAACCGCGATGTTCAATACGCTCTCCGGTGCGGTCATCAAAATGAGTCTGCTGTTTCTTTTTACGTCACAGCCGGAACTTGGCATCACCGGGGCTGCTCTTGCCGTTGCCGTCAACATGGTCCTTGTGACACTGCTTCATTTTAAGGTGGTTACCAAAGCGGCAGGCATGATTCTGGAAGGAAGAGCAGCACTGTTCATTCCAGCCGCCGCCGCGTGCGCCGTGTTTGGAACCAATGCTCTGCTGCATTGGTGGGAACCGGCGATTCCAGAGTTAGCCGAGTTACTGACTGCATCCGCAGGCGCAGGTTTTGTTTTTGCTGCGTTGTTGTGGGCAGCCGGTTATTTCAATTGGTCCCACTGGCGCAAAATCTCCTCTATACGTTAATCGTCTTTTTCGTCAATGTACAATACGCCGTTTTCCTGCATCGCGCAGTAGGACACTTTTTTCACGTAATCAATCCCCCCTTTACGCAGTTCGCGCCGCAGCCACATTTCATCTTTTCCGGCCTTTTCAAGATGATCCCATTGAATATGACCGTCAATGATAAAAGGAAGCGGATAGGAAAGATCCTCCGCTTCTTCTTTTTTTTCAAATACGGACAATTCACCTGAAGGCTCCAGGATGGCAAATTCAACATCGGAGACATCTTTTATATCCTTCTGACGGATCTGCATCAGCAGGTCATCAAAATTATAGCGCTGCTTTTTCATCGCCTTTTCATCGATTTTTCCTTCCCGGATAAGCACTGTCGGCCGGCCGTCCAGAATGTGGCGCATCCGGTCACTTTTGAGCGACCACCAGGCAAGAACGATCTGCAGGAGAGAGAGGACAAGAATCGGAGTGAATGCTCTCACGTAGGATACATCTGTATCTTCCACCGACACGACAGCCAGTTCCGCAATCATAATCGAAATGACAAAATCGAGGACGGAAAGCTCCCCAATCTCGCGTTTTCCCATCAATCGAAGGACAATCAAAAGAAAAAAATACACCACGATTGTCCGCAGCACCACTGTCCATATTTCCACACTATCCATCCACCTTTGCTTCACTCTGCCTCCCTTAGTATAGCCTGCTCTTTTTTTTCCATGTGTCTTAATAAAACATAAGATAACGAAAGTAAATATAGATAGTGGACACCAGGAGAGAGAGAATGGCGGCGGGCATGCCTATTTTAAAAAAGTCCATATAACTGAAGCCGTGACCGGCCTTTTTGGCAAGCCCTGCTACAATAACATTCGCCGTCGCTCCGATCAGGGTGGCATTTCCGCCGAGACACGCACCAAGGGCAAGGGCCCACCAGATGGGACGCAGATCCCCGATGCCGTACCCTTCCATTTCCAGAATGACTGGAATCATCGCCGCCACAAACGGGATGTTGTCAACGAACCCGGACACAATCCCTGAAATCCACAACATGGACAAGGCAGTCGCTGTCATCTCCCCTTCTGTCATAAAGATCAACCCCCGTGCCAGCTCTTCCAGAAGACCGGTTTCTTCCAGACCCCCGACGAGCATAAAAAGCCCCGCAAAAAAGAAGATAGTTGTCCATTCCATCCGCTGAAACACCTTCTCCGGATCCGCATCGTCTTTCGTTAAAAAGAGAAGCAGAAGAGCCCCAGCCATCGCAATGGCCGTAATTTCCATGTGAAGCAGCGGCTGCATCATAAAAGCACTGATAGTAAGGACGAGGACGAATCCGGATTTAAATAGGAGGCTCTTATCCGTAATATAGTCGGATGCTTTCAAATCCTGTAACTGCTGCCGGACCTCTGTTCTTCTTTTTCCTTTCCATTCCCCGCGGTAATAATACACGAGCCCGGCGGTGACTAAGATAAAAATGAATAAGGCAGGCGGACCGAGATGCACTAAAAAATCATTGAACGTCAATCCTGCTGCAGCCTGTCCGATCATCAGATTCGGCGGATCGCCGATTAGTGTAGCGGTGCCGCCGATATTGGACGTTACGATCACCGCCATCAAAAAAGGAACAGGCTTCAGCTGCAGCATGTTCGTGAGCGTGAATACAACCGGTGTTACGAGCAGAACCGTTGTTACATTGTTTAAAAAAGCCGAACCAACCGCTGTCAGCACGGACAATAGAAATAGCAGCGGTACCGGTTTCCCCTGTACGAGCTGTGCTGTTTTGACTGAAGCATACTCAAACATGCCGCTCTGACTTGTGATGGAAACGATGATCATCATCGACAGGAGCAGAATAATCGTGTGCCAGTCTATGTAACGAAAAAAAACGAGATGTAAGTCCAGTATCCCGAAGAGGACCATGAATAAACCGCCTGAACAAGCCACCAGGACACGGTCCCCTTTTTCTGCTATAAGCAGCGCATAGCTGATGATAAAGATTGTTAAGGCAGGGAGAACGTCTTGCACGAAAGCGACCACCTTTTTTACGGTTTGTACAAGTTTATGAAACTCCTCTTCCAGTCTGAACATAAAATCAGGATTCTGTTTATTTTGTTATATTGTTCTTCTATTTCGGTGGTGTTGTCCATAAGCATAAAACAAAGCAAAGGAGGAGAATTAGATGGAAGGAACAGGGAAAATTCGCGGAGCCGGCACCGGTATGATTGTCATTATCGGTATGCTGCTCATCTCAGGCATAGTTGTAGCAACCGTTTTGCGATTTACGTCCGTGTCCGAGGATTCTGTGCGCTGGCTGCTGTTGATAACCGCCATGATCAGCTTTTTTACCGGGGGTCTCTTTGCGGGAAGAAAAACGAAGGAGAAAGGAATGATTACCGGGGCCACCGCAGCTGCAGGTATGATTCTTGTTTTCGCGCTGCTTGAATACCTTGGGTTTGACAGTACCATTACTGCCGGGCAGCTCCTGTATTTCGCTGCATTCGCCGCATGCGCAGCTTTCGGAGGAGTGATCGGGGTTCATTCCGCATCACGTTGAAACAAACAAAAAAAAAGACCGCCCGGCTGTGTGCCGGGCAGTCTTCTTGGTTTTCAACGCACACGTGTTCAAAAGGGGCATTCGCTTATGTAAAGCAAGCGGCCGTTAGTCTTCATTGACGACTTCTCTGACAGAGTTACGGTCAAATGTCAGTTTGTTGTCATCGTCAACGGCAAGTACAATTTTATTTTCATCAATGGCGTCAATCGTGCCATGCATCCCGCCGATCGTAATAATACGGTCGCCTTTCTGCATGTTCGCGTGCATTTCCTTAATCTGCTTCTGCCGCTTTTGCTGCGGGCGGATCAGCAGGAAATAGAAAATCGCCGCCATCAATATGAGCATAATAAATGGTGCCATCGTTCCCCTCCTTCCATTACTTCCCTATAGTACAGGCTAACACAGAACCTGAAGGATAAGCTAAAAGTTTTTTGCATCCGGCCGGTTAAATCCGTACTGCTCGAAAAATTCTTCCCGGAAATCGAGAAGTCTGTCTTCCATAATCGCTTCCCGCACCTTTTTCATTAAGTCGAGCAGAAAGTATAGATTATGATAGGACGTGAGACGGAAACCGAATGTTTCATTGGATTTGATGAGGTGCCTGATGTACGCGCGGGAATAATTCCGGCATACATGACAGTTACAATCCCTGTCAATCGGGCTGAAATCCCTTGCATAAGCTGCATTACGTACAACGAGGCGGCCATGGTTTGTCATACAGGCTCCATTACGTGCGATGCGGGTCGGCAGCACGCAGTCAAACATGTCCACTCCCCGGATGGCTCCATCAATAAGAGAGTCCGCTGATCCGACTCCCATCAAATATCTTGGCTTGTGGGAAGGAAGGAGCGGGGTTGTAAATTCAAGCACCCGGTTCATCACATCTTTCGGTTCTCCTACGGAAAGTCCGCCTATAGCATAACCCGGAAAATCAAGCGAAATCAAATCATCTGCCGATTGTTTACGCAAATGTTCATATTCTCCGCCTTGAATAATGCCAAAAAGCCCTTGGGTCTCCTTGTTCTGATGGGCCTCAAGGCACCGCTCCGCCCACCTGGACGTCCGCTCCACCGACGCTTTCATATAGGACTCTTCGGCAGGATACGGTGGGCATTCATCAAGTGCCATCATAATGTCGGGGCCGAGCGCATTCTGAATCTGCATCGCTTTTTCCGGTGACAAAAACAGCTTTTCCCCGCTGATGTGATTGCGAAAATGCACGCCCTCTTCTTTAATATTGCGGAAGTCACTGAGGCTGAACACCTGGAACCCTCCGGAATCGGTCAGAATCGGACGGTCCCAGTTCATGAACGAATGCAGGCCGCCCGCTTCCTGTACAATATCCTCTCCGGGACGCAGCCACAAGTGATACGTGTTGCTGAGAATGATCTGGGCGTTCATATCCTCCAGCTCTTCCGGACTGAGTGTTTTAACCGTGGCAAGCGTTCCGACCGGCATGAACATCGGCGTGTCGATGGAACCGTGCGGCGTATGTATCGTTCCCAGTCTCGCTCCGCTCTGTTTACATGTCTTTTTTAATTCATATGTTACTGCTGCCATCTATGCTGACTTCCCTTCATAATAAACATCGCATCCCCGAAGCTGAAGAAGCGGTAGCGGTGCCGGACGGCTTCCTGGTAAGCTTCCATCAAAAATTCTCTTCCCGCCAGGGCGCTCACCATCATAACGAGGGTGGACTTCGGCAGGTGGAAATTGGTAAGCAGCGCGTCAACACCACGGAACGTGTAACCGGGGTAAATAAAAATATCGGTCCAGCCTGATACCTTTTCAAACCTTCCGTTCTCATCCGCCGCCGTCTCCAGTGTCCTGGCGGATGTGGTACCTGCTGCCACAATCTTCCCGCCGTTTTCTCTCGTTTCATTTAAGAGGACGGCCGTCCCTTCACTGATTTGGTAGAATTCGGCGTGCATGTGATGGTCTTCCACCGTTTCCGCCTCGACCGGCCGGAAGGTACCAAGGCCCACGTGGAGCGTAATGGTTGTCACATGCACCCCTTTGTTCTTCGCTTCAGTCAGTAGATCCTGTGTGAAATGGAGACCGGCTGTAGGAGCAGCTGCCGAACCCTCTTCTCTAGCAAACACGGTCTGGTACCGCTCCTGGTCTTCCAGCTTTTCTTTGATATAAGGCGGAAGCGGCATCTCCCCGAGTTCTTCGAGTATTTCAAGAAAAACACCGTCATAGCTGAAACGCAGCAGCCGTCCGCCATGCTCCAGCGTATCCACGCATTCCGCCCGCAGCTTTGTTCCTCCAAAGTACAGCACAGTGCCCGGTTTCACCCGCTTTGCCGGTTTAATCAGGGTTTCCCAGACGTCCTGTTCTTCCTGTTTCAATAAAAGTACTTCCACCCGGCCGCCTGTTTCCTTTTCTCCATGCAGCCGCGCCGGCAGTACCCTCGTATCGTTCAGCACGAGGCAGTCGCCGGCATCCAGATAATCCAGGATACTCCGGAACGAGTCATGGTGCGTCTTTTCTGCTTCCGGATCCAGCACCATCAGCCGGGATGCATCCCGTTTTTCAAGCGGGGTCTGGGCAATCAGCTCTTCCGGAAGCGAAAAATTAAAATCCTCCACATTCATTATCTCTTATACCTCACTTTTGTCTCTCCATACACGGATCAGAACAGCATTCATCTACCGGAAACGTCCAATAATATAAAACACAAAGGAAAGGACGATGCTCACGACGATGCATGTCACGATTGGAAAGTAAAAACTTGAATTTTCATTTTTGATGATGATATCACCGGGTAGTCTGCCAAGCGGGATATACCTGCCGCCAACCTGCCAGATCAGCCCGAAAATAACGAGCGCTGCACCCAGGCCGATGAGAAGTTTGGGAATATCATTCACGGCCCGGCACCTCCAGATGCAGATGTTCATAGACGTGCGGCGTCACCATCCGCCCTCGTGGGGTGCGCACGAGAAAGCCTATCTGCATTAAGTACGGTTCATATACGTCTTCCAGCGTGTTCGCCTCTTCCCCGATAGCGGCAGCTACAGCTTCCACCCCTACCGGTCCTCCGCGGAATGTTGTGATAATCGTGTTCAACAGCTGGTGGTCAATGTCATCAAGCCCCAGTTTATCCACATGCAGGTTCTCCAGCGCAGAATCCGCTTCGTTCAGAGAAATCCGGTCCGTTCCTTTCACCTGCGCGAAATCACGGACCCGTCGCAGCAGGCGGTTTGCCACCCTCGGCGTTCCCCGCGAACGTCTTGCCATTTCGCGGGCAGCATCATCTTCGACAGCCACCCCCATCATATCCCCGCTCCGGGTGACGATGCGGGACAAATCCTCTTCTTCGTAATATTCAAGTCTTGCGTGCACGCCAAAGCGATCGCGCAGCGGGGAAGAAAGCATGCCGGCTCTCGTTGTGGCCCCGATTAATGTGAATGGGGGCAGATCGAGGCGGACGGACCGTGCCGTTGATTCTTTTCCGATGATAATATCAATACAGAAATCCTCCATTGCCGGATAAAGCACTTCCTCGACCGACCGCGGAAGCCGGTGGATTTCATCGATAAACAAAACATCCCCCGGCTCCAGAGCGGTCAAAACAGCAGCCAGATCGCCCGGACGCTCTATGGCCGGACCCGACGTCGTGCGGATATGAACCCCCATTTCACCTGCAATAATCATGGCCAGGGTGGTTTTTCCAAGACCGGGCGGGCCGTAAAGAAGGACATGGTCCAGGCTCTCTTCCCGCATTTTGGCCGCTTCAATAAATACTTCCAGGTTATCTTTCACTTTTTTCTGACCGATATACTGGCTGAAATCAAGGGGCCGTATGCTGTTCTCCGCAGCATCGTCTTCAGCGTATGCCGATTGTGAAACGACTCGTTCTTCCATGATTGAAGCACCACCTGCTCCTTATCAGTTTAGGAAAGCATCCACTGCAATGCTTTTTTTACATACTCATCCGACGTTAACTGTTCGTTTTTAAGCGCCGGTTTCACTTTCGCGATTTCCTTCTCCCCGTAACCGAGGGCTTTCAAGGCTTCCAGTGCTTCCTCAAGCGCCTCATTGAATTCTATTTCCTCCGTTGCAGAAGGCATGGCTGTGCCGGACGTATCCTCCATCACTTCCGTCAGCTTTCCTTTCAGATCGAGAATGATCTGCCGGGCTGTTTTTCTTCCGACGCCGGGGAATTTCACAAGAAAGGTTTCATTTTCTTCTTCCACCGCCTGTACAACCTGAGCCGGCGCGCCGGCAGCCAAAACGGCCAGTGCTCCTTTCGGCCCGATACCCGACACCTGCAGAAGCTGTTCAAAAAGCCCCCGCTCTTTCCTCGTAGGAAAACCGTAGAGCCGCAGTACATCCTCTTTGACATACTGATAGGTATAGATGGTTACTTCCTCTTCCTGCCTGTTAAACACGAAAGGATTGGCACAGTAGATCAAGTAGCCGGTATTTCCCACTTCAAGCGTCAACGTTTCGCGTTCTGTGTGTACAATGGTTCCTCGTAAAAATTCAATCAACCGTCATTTCCCTCTTCTCCTGCCGAACATGCTTTCCTTCTATCATAGCAGAATTACCGCGTGATAGAAACCAGTTCATTTGCCGCGTCCGGACCGGCGCAGTGTGATTTCTTCCTGGTTCTGGTCCACTACCTTCCAGTCTCTGTATTTCATCCAGAAATCTTCCACCGACCACACCGTCTCCATCTTTTGCTCGGTTACCATCTCTCCGTCCGGCATTTCCTGCTCCAGAATCAGGGTATAACGGGCAGGCCCCGATTTTCTCTCAGACGAGGAAGACGGATCGTCGTGGAAAAATGTCGCGGCTGAACCCAGCAGCAGAACAATGCATAAAGCTGCACCTATTGTCTTTTTATTCAAGAAAAATCCACCCTTTTTTACTGGACAGCGTGCCCGTCCGTCTGAGGGTTTATTCTCTGAATCATGAAAGACGTGCTAACTGCTCTTCTTCCACTTCGAAATTGTGATAGACATTCTGGACATCATCGTTATCTTCCAGCGCATCAATAAGTTTCATCATTTTCTCCGCGTGCTCATCGTTCAGGGTTGTATTCACATCCGGAAACAGAATGATCTCCGCTTTCGAGAACGTATATCCGTTGTCTTCGAGGGTCTTTTTTACGTTTTCAAAATCGTCCGGCTCGGTCTGGATATAGAACCAGTTCTCGTCGTAATCAATCTCTTCGCCTCCGGCTTCAATAGCTTCAAGGGTGAAGTCCTCTTCATCCATTTCTTCTTCCCGCTCAATGATCAACTGTCCTTTCCGGTTGAACATAAACGATACACAGCCGTTTTCCCCGAGATTGCCGCCATGTTTGGAAAAAGCGTGCCGGACTTCCGATACGGTTCGGTTTTTGTTCTCGGTCAATGTCTGGACGAGCACGGCTGCACCGCCGGGGCCGTAGCCTTCATACGTGAAGGCTTCGTAGTCCACAGCCCCGCTTTCACCGGAAGCTTTTTTGATGGTTCGTTCTATATTGTCCGACGGTACGTTCTCCGCTCTTGCTTTGGTAAGAGCCATCCGCAGACGAAGATTCGTATCGGGATCATCGCCGCTTTCCCGGACCGCAGCGAATATTTCCTTCGACAATTTCGTGAATACTTTTGCGCGTTTGGCATCCTGGCTTTCTTTTCTTCTTTTTATGTTATGCCATTTGGAATGTCCTGCCATTGTTCATTCCTCCTCTTTCTATCCATTTATAAAATATAGCATATTCAGCCCAAACATTGAAGGAAGGAGGCATCGCAAAGCGTGTCTCTTTTCTGATACAGATATGTGTGAACGGTTTTATTTAAAAATGAAAAAGCGTTCCACCGCTTCCTGAGGGTGGAACGCTCTACCTTCGATTAACTGTTTTCAAATGGTCTGCTTGCTGCATCTCCGATATCGTTGATCATATCATTGATGGTATCGCCGGCTTCATTAAGGCCGTTTCCGTTTTCCATATTATCCCCAAGCTTCTGAATGTCGCCGAATTTCTGGGCATCGTGGGTGACATGAACATTTTTGTTGTTCATATTGGATGAAACCTTGCTCTTCACCTTGCCGGCAAGCTGTTCTGCTTTTTTGCCTTCTTCCGGTGTGTCAATGCCGACTACGACATCCTTACCATGGACGATGGCTCGCGCGTCATCGACGCCTTCCATACTTTCCACCTGCGTTTCAATGTCCGATGCCTGTCCATTGTTTTCTGCATTACTGCCGCCGTTGTTATTCATGTTCTGATTTTGGGGCGTATTTTCAGCAGCACCGTCATTGACATTCCGCGAATTCAGCATGCCGCGCTCGCCTACCATACCGGGACGGTCACCAATTTGTCCACGGTAGCCATTATCATTATTATTTCGTCCATAATTAGCGGCACCGCCCTGCATCCGGTCATCTTCTGTCATCATGTCTGTCATTGGACCTTCCCCGCGTCGGCTGCCTTGGTCATTGTAACCGGTCTGATCGTAGTTGGTATTTGTGTTGTACCGGTTCGGTGCGGCGCCTTGATTTTCTTCGGCATTGCCGCATCCGGTGAAACCGCCGGCGATAAGAGCGCAGGCTGTCAACGTGATCGCTGTTTTCTTCATTAAAAAACCTCCTTTCACCTGTTAGTTTGGTTCAAGGAGGCGATTTTACACTGTTATTTAGAGGTAATAACGGTAGTCCTTTACCTAAACCCTTCAGGACTGCGGCGGCCGGTAAGGATTCATCCACGGGGAATACGGGCCGCTGCCGAATGATTCCGGTATCTCTGCATACCCTGTACCATTTCCGGTATATTGATTTCCTTCGTCTGTTTCGCGTTTTTTACCGGAGCTGTTTTCATTTGCCGGCTGCATCATACCACCCGGCATCATCCCTTCCGGTTGTCCGGGCTGTGGCATCCATCCCATTTCCATGCTATTTGGAGAAGGAGGCATCGGCATCCCCGGCATGTGCTGCGGCGGCGCCATCGGCATCATCTGCTGCTGCATGTCCGGACCAGAGCATGGAGAGGACATCACAGGGGAGAAGGAATGCGGGTGTCCGGTACCGGCTGGAGGACAAGGAGGCATAACCGGAACCACTGGAATATACATACATGGACCTTGCTCTGTCATACCTGCCATGTTTTCTTCTGTCATATGAGCTCCAGCCGCCGCTGGATTCTGCTGCATTTTAGGTGGTTTCGTCTGGGACGGCATAACATCTTCGGGTTTTTTCGGACTTGGCTTTGATGATGGAGTTTCGGGTTTTTGCTGTTGTTCGTTCTGCTTTTGATTCCCGCCCTGCTGATAAAAATGGACATTCATATTATAATGATTTTCTTCTGACGAGGGCGCGTTAGGATGGGATGGCATCGGAGCCGGCTGGTACATGGGCGGGACGTTCGCCTGTTGTCCGGAAGGCTGCTTCATATTCTCTTTCACCGTCTCCTGCTTTTGCTGGTTTTCTTTTTGCTGATCGGCCTTGGGCTCTTCTTTTTTTACCTGCACACTTTTTGCCGGTATCTTTATTTTCATTCCCGGCATGATTTGATTTGGATCTGCCAAATGATGATTCGCCTGTTTGACTTCTTCGAATGAAACATTATACTGCTGTGCCAGCTTCCATAAGGTATCACCTTTTTGTGCAATATGAATCTGCATGTTTTTCCTCCTTCACCATCATCCAAAAATCTTGCTTTGCTTCCATTACTGCGTTTGTCCGTTCTATATTCGAACGTCTTATCTACAGCAAGCATATGCCGCAGGAATACAGGATATGCACAATTACCCGGTGCGGCTGTTCATACCGGCACCTTTGCTGTAAAATAACAGTCAGATATATGTAATGGAGGAAATGGCAATGGGAAATCAATCCGATAAAATACCGGGACAACAGCGCAGATCGCTGATTCTGGAGTGGCTGCAGGACACCTCAAATCCGATAACAGGAAAAGATCTGGCAGAGCGGACCAACGTCAGCCGGCAGGTGATTGTTCAGGATATGTCGCTGCTGAAAGCAAAAAATCACCCTATCCTTGCTACGTCACAGGGTTACGTTATGCTTTCAGAACCCGAGCACCATCAGGTCCGGCGCCGGCTTGCCTGCTTTCACTCCTCGGATTTACACAGAACGGAAGATGAACTGTACATTATGGTCGATCACGGAGCCCGGGTGATTGATGTGTCGATTGAGCATCCTTTCTACGGCGATATCTCTGCACCGCTGATGCTCTCAAGCCGCCGCGATGTGAAAAAATTCATTGAAAGTCTGCAGGAAACCAGTGCACCACTGCTCTCCGAATTAACCGATGGAACACACATGCACACGCTGGAAGCAGGATCAGACGCTGTCATCGAAGAAATCAAACAGGCTCTTTATGAGGATGGTTTTTTACTGACCTGAACATACGCTGCGTGAATAAAAAGGAGCTGTCCCTATTTAGGGGACAGCTCCTTTTTGTTTGTATGATCTATTTCTGAAGAAAGAAGGCAGGGATAGCTTCCCAGCACCCGGACACCGCAGCCGAGGGCTTCAACTTCAGCAATGACACCTGGAAGCAGCACATCATCCATCTCTTTTTCCACATCAATCACAAAAAAGTAATTCCCGATGCCGGTTTTCATCGGTCTTGATTCGATTTTCGTCAAATTCAGCTTTCTCCATGAAAAAGCCGACAACACTTGATGAAGGGCTCCGGAATAATCCGACGGCAATGTAATGACCATGGTCGTTTTATGTGTTTTTGCTTCTTTTAGAACCGGCTCCTTTTTGGAATCAGAAACAAAAACAAAACGGGTATGATTGTTGCCGTAGTCATGAATGTTCTCTCTGGCCGGGGTTAAGCCGTACGTTCCGGCGGCCAGGAGGTTGGCCACAGCGGCAGCATTTCGTTCTGGATTTTCCTGAATTTCCAAAGCAGCGGCACTTGTGGAATTCGTATAATGAATTCTTGCATTCGGCAGTTCCCGCTGAATGAATTCATGGCACTGTGCAATAGCCTGCGGATGGGAATAAACGTCGGTGATCTGCTCCAGATTGTTCGTCCGGTCCGGGTGAACGAGCAGGTGTTGTTCAATCGGCACCGTCACCTCCGCTGTAATCGGCAGTTCGTGCTTGTGAATTAAGTAATCGAGTGTCATATTGACGGAGCCTTCAATCGCATTTTCAAGCGGAACGACCGCTATGTCCACTTCATGTTCCGCCGCAGCTTCCATACAGGAAGGTATTGTCGGAAAGGAGCTCCGTTCACTATCCGGCATTACCGCCTTTGCTGCCACTTCCGTAAATGACCCTTGCGGACCAAGATACCCAACTTTCATTGTCATATCAGACTCTCCACTCCTTACTGTGAACTGTGCTTTTTCCTATAACGATCCTGACCCGACAATCTCCACGTTTTCCACTGCGTCCATCCGTTCAAGACGCTGCACAAGGGAGCGGATTTCCATCCGAAGTGCCGACGTATCAATGGTGAGTGTTACGTTTGCTCTCCCCTGCAGCGGTATTGTCTGGTTGATGGTCAGCACATTCGATTCCGCCCGCGCCACTTCCTGCAGCAGCGTGGATAACGAGCCGGAAATGTCGGTGAGTTGAATCGAAAGCGTAATAATTTCTTCCTTAATGACAGTGTGAAAAGGAAAAATAGCGTCCCTGTATTTGTAAAACGCACTTCTGCTTAAGTCAACAGAATGAACAGCATCTGCTACTTTCTGTTTTTTCCCACTTTCAAGCAGAGATTTCGCCTCCAGTGTTTTCTGCATCGCCTCTGTCAGCATATCCTGCCTGACCAGATAAAAGTTGTCGATTTTCTCTGTCATCCGTTCACCACCAGCCGGATTGAAATCAGCGCAGCCGCGGTACCGCGTTCCTCGCTGCGCTGCATTCATTTTTTAAACAAACCGGAACCCGTCATTATTCAATAAATTCAAATTCAAAGTCAAGCAGACGAACCGTATCGCCGTCTTTGGCCCCTCTATTCCGGAGCGCTTCATCGATGCCCATCTGCCGCATCTTCCGGGAAAAACGGTTAATCGAATCATCTTTTGTCATATCCGTCATTTTAAAGATTTTTTCGATTTCTGCTCCGGAAATCTCAAATGCACCGTCATCGGCCCGGGTAATTGTAAACGGCGCTTCAGACTTCTGATAACGGTACACCACTTTTGATTCTTCCTGCTCTTCATACAATGGAAACTCAGGTGTCTGTTCCAGAAGTTCCGCTGTTTCTCTCAGCATATTGGTCAGTCCCCCTTTTGTGAGGGAGGAAATGGGATACACACTCACTTCTTCCGGGATCTTTTCCCGGAATGCAGCCAGGTTCTCATCGGCCCCGGGCATGTCCATCTTATTGGCTGCAATAATCTGAGGACGCTCCAGCAGACGCATGTTGTATTGTTTCAACTCTTCATTAATCATCTCATAGTCCTCAAATGGGTCTCTTCCTTCAAACCCGGACATATCAACGACGTGGATAATCACTCTCGTACGTTCAATATGGCGGAGAAACTGCTGGCCGAGCCCTGTCCCTTCATGGGCGCCTTCAATCAGCCCGGGAAGGTCAGCCATGACAAAGCTGTTCCCGTTTTCACTTTCCACCACACCGAGGTTCGGCTGTATGGTGGTGAAATGGTAATCACCGATTTTGGGTTTGGCTGCTGAAACGACCGACAGCAGCGTAGATTTACCGACACTTGGAAAACCGACAAGACCGGCATCTGCAAGCAGTTTCAGTTCCAATTCCATGTTTCGTTCCGGTGCCGGCTCTCCGTTCTCTTTAATCTCCGGCGCGGGGTTGGCCGGGGTTGTGAAACGGGTATTCCCTTTGCCGCCTCTTCCCCCGCGGGCAGCGGTAAAACGTTCCTTGTGGGTCGTTAAATCCGCGATAACGTCTCCTGTATCACTGTCGCGCAGCGTCGTACCAGGAGGCACATAAATAACCAGATCTTCTGCGTTTTTTCCATGTTGATTTTTGGAGCGGCCGTCTTCGCCCCGTTTGGCCTTAAAATGCTTTTGATACCTGAAATCCATCAGCGTACGCAGCCCCTCATCCACTTCAAAAACAATGTTTCCGCCTCTGCCGCCGTCGCCGCCGGCGGGGCCGCCGTCCGGGACGTAGGCTTCACGGCGGAAGGCGACCATACCATCGCCGCCGTCACCGGCCTTCACGTATATTTTCACTTTATCTATAAACATGTTTTCACCTCATTCACTTGTCAATACAAAGACTAATTCCTTTTCATTCCAGATAACTTGGTCGATGCGGCATCTGCCGGTGTCCGAATAAACGGCGAGCCAGTCCTGAAGCCCGGAACGGTTTTCAATGCTGCCCTGAAAATCAAATTCCACGTAAGGTTCCTGCTCCGTGTGAATCGTAATCAGCAGTTGATTGTCTTTTCCCGGTGAAGCAGCCGCATCGAGCTGCTGTGTAAACGAGGAAATTATTTCATACCAGCATTCCTCCATGTTTGAACAGTCCCGGACTTCTCCGGTCACTTCCATATCGAGCGCAAACCGGTGCGGTTCCCAGTTAAACGACAGCAGAAAGAGAGCCGTCCCGGGTATCCCAAGACGCGTGAGACGGCTCGCATGCTCGGATCTGCGTATCGTGTCATTTAGTATTTCCTCCACCCGGTCTGTCCGGTTCAGGGAAAGGTTACCTTTTATAATCTGTATGACATTCATCCAGTCATGCCTTGCATGTCTTAGAATATCCAACTCTCTGTGTTCATCCAATCGTTTTACACTCCTGATCTGCCGTTGTTGAAGGTATAGTATATTGTATCATACCGATTGTCTTTCAGCATCATCATGCATAATTTGAGCAACTGCGGTCACACTACGTAGTGCTCCACTAAATCCACAATCATGGAGGGATTTTAGATGACACAGCAAAACCAGAATCAACAAATGCAGCAGGCGCAGCAAGCCATCCAGCAAGCCAAACAGAATATGCAGAATGCCGGCAACGATCCACAGAAACTCCAGCAGTGCCAGCAGCAGCTGCAGCAGGCTGAGCAGCAATTACAGCAGGCCGGACAGCAGCAGACCAGCATGACAGCTCAACCACAGTTCCAACAGGCTCAGCAGGATCTGCAGCAGGCACAGCAAGATTTGCAGCAGGTACAGCAGAGCCAGCAGTAACCAGCAGGAACTAAAAGAAGTAATGGAAGCAGGAAAGCCGGGATAAAATCCGGTTCATGAAGAAAGAGTCTGGGACAAAACCTTTAAAAGCAACGAAAAATGCCGAACGATTTTTTAAATCCGTTCGGCATTTTTCGTTGCTGCGCCAACATGCTTTGCTTTTTTCCAGAGCACAAGGGCCGCACCGGCTCGCGGCCGGGGTTCCACCGGATCAGCTGCCTGTCGAAATCGGCGGAGTCCGGCCGGCTCCCCACATCGATTACTGTTCCATCAAACGGCGCACGGCCTGCTCTCCCTGGCTGATGCAGTCCGGGAGACCAACCCCTTCAAATGCGGCTCCCGCCATGTAGATGCCGGGAAATTCTGTTTTCATATGGTCTGCTATACGTTCCATTTTTTCGAAATGTCCTACTTCATACTGCGGCATGGCGTGACGCCAGCGTGTGACATTGGAATATTCCGGCTTACCGTCCACAGACATCACCTGGTTCAAATCTTTCAGAACAATATCCACCAGTTCTTCGTCCGATTTTTCGACCACTTCGACGCCGCCGGGCTTTCCCACATAACAGCGAAGCAGCGCCTTTCCGGGAGGAGCGGCATGGTCCCATTTGCGGTGTGTCCAGGTGCAGGCGGTGATGGTGTATCCGCTCTTTTTGGAAACGACAAATCCGGTACCGTCAAAATCACCGCTGAGCTGGTTTTCATCAAAGGCCATCGCTACCGTCGCGACAGACGTTGCGGGAATGGAAGCAAGTTCTTCGTTCAGCACGTCTGAACCCAGCAGCGCTGCGGTAACATCGTGCGGGGTTGTCATGATCACCCGGTCAAACAGAGACGTGCTCCCGTCGTTGAAGATGAGCTCATACTGCCCTGCTTTTCTGCGGATCGACTGCAGACCGGAATTTTTGTGGACCGCATCTTCATCCAGGTGATTCTCAATACCTTCCACAAACGATTGAAGTCCCTTCGTCAAACTGTAAAAACCAGCTTTTTTCCGCCCGCCTCCGGAGGAAGGGCGTTCCCCTTTCATTCCAAGAATGAGGCTCCGGTACTGCCGCTCCACTTCAAAAAAACGGGGAAACGTCGCCTGAAGGCTTAACCGGTCAATGTTTCCGGCGTAAATACCGGACAAAAGTGGTTCAATCAGATGATCCACCACTTCACTTCCAAGGCGTCTCCGGAAAAAAACACCAAGCCCCTGATCTGTCTCTGATTTGGAGCGGGGCAGGATAAAGTCCCCTGCTGCCCGCAGTTTGCCACGTATGGAAAACAACCCTGTCGTTAAAAAAGGACCCAGTTTAGTCGGAATTCCCATCACAGAACCTTCCGGAATCGGGTGCAGGGAACTTCCTTTCAGAATATAGGCGCCGCTGGCGTTGTTTGATATTAATTCTTCTTCAAGGCCTACTTCTTTTGCCAGGATGGAAGCACTCTCTTTCCGGGCGAGAAAAGAATCAGGACCCTGCTCAATAACAAAACCCTTGTGGTAGTCCGTTTTTATTTTGCCACCGAGACGTGAATCTTTTTCAAAAAGATGGTATTCCATATCCAGTGAATTGGTCATAATCTCTTTCTGCAGATAGTAGGCGGCTGCAAGTCCGGTAATGCCGCCTCCAATTATAGCTGTTTTCATGATCCATTCCTCACTTACTCTCTGCCTCTGTCTGCCTTTTTCTTAAAATGGCATCTGCCAGTGCATCAATAAATTCAGGCTCCGCATTCGGCATAGCAGGACGGTAATAGGACGCACCAACTTCCCCGCAGGCCTGCCGGCACTCGACATCATTGTCAAACAGAACCTCAAGATGATCCGCCACGAATCCAACCGGACAGTATATAAAAGCATTGTATCCATAATTGGAATGGAGATCTTTTGTTAAATCCTGAACATCAGGGCCGAGCCATGGATCCGGTGTATTCCCCTCACTCTGCCAGCCGATCGCGTAATCAGAAATACCGGCTCCTTCTGCAACCCATTTCGCTGTTTCTTCAAGCTGCTCAGGATAAGGGTCGCCGGCCTGTATAATTTTTTCCGGGAGGCTGTGTGCTGAAAAAATCACACACGTCTTTTCATCCGGACGCGTCTGCTCCATCGTGCGTTTCACCTGATCCACCCAGTATTCGATGAACTTCGGTTCGTCGTGCCAGTTCTCAACAGAGTGGATCTCCGGGCCGTTAATACGTTCGGCTTCTTCGTGCGCCCGGCCGTTATATGATTTAATGCTGAATGTAGAAAAATGCGGCGCAAGCACAATACTGTATGCTGTTTCGATACCGTCTTCCTTCATCTGGGCCACGGCATCTTCAATAAACGGATCAATGTGCTTCAGACCGAGGTACCAATGAAATTCGACATCTTCTGTCCGCTCATTCAGCCGCTGCTCCAGGCTCCGGCCCTGATTGTTTGTAATCTTGGCCAGAGGGGAAACGCCCCCTATTGCTTCATATCTTGAAATTAAATCCTGAAGCGCTTCTTCCGACGGCTTTCTGCCGCGGCGGATATGCGTATAGTAGGATTCCACCTCATCAAGGCTGCGAGGTGTTCCGTATGCCATCACGAGCAGTCCGATTTTCACTGCCATATAGGATGACCCCCTTTTATTATTTCTGTGTATATTCATGAACAAATGCTGTTAACCGTTTCAGCGTATCCGGATCTACCTCCGGAAATACGCCGTGTCCCAGGTTGAAAATGAACCCGTTTTCCTGCATGCCCTGGTCGAGAATCGGTTTGACCTGTTCTTCAATAGCGTCCCACGGTGCAAGGAGCAGGGATGGATCAAGGTTCCCCTGGAGGGCTTTTTTCACTCCCTGGTTTCTCGCTTCTGACACAGACGTGCGCCAGTCAAGACCAATAATTTCAAGCGGCAGGTCGTTCCATTCCTGTATCAGATGTCCAGCCCCTACTCCGAACATAATGATGGGAACGTTCTCGTGGTTCAGTTCTTCAAATATTTTTGTCATAACCGGCTTTACATAGCGGCGGTAGTCGGCTGCGTTTAACGCTCCGACCCATGAATCAAAAATCTGGATGGCTTCCGCTCCTGCCCGGATCTGTGCTTTCACGTAACGGATCGTCATATCCCCGAGCTTGTCCATGAGTGCCTGCCAGGCCTCGGGCCGGGCATGCATGAAGGCTTTTGTGTGGTAGTAGTTTTTGGACGGGCCGCCTTCAATCATATAGCTTGCGAGCGTAAACGGTGCGCCGCTGAACGTGATCAGCGGGACATGGAGCTGTTCCCGGAGCAGACTGATCGTGTCCAGTACAAACGGGACTTCCTGTTCGGGGTCAATCATCCCAAGTTTATCGACATCTTCGTGATGCTTAATCGGATTATGAATGACCGGGCCGACTCCCGGCTTAATATCGACTTCAACCCCCATGGAAGGAAGAGGCGTCATAATATCTTTGTACAAAATGGCAGCATCGGTATTGTACTGATCTACCGGCAGTTTCGTTACATAGGCGCACAATTCCGGATCTCTTGTTATCTCAAATAGCGAATATTTTTCTTTCAGTCTGCGGTACTCCGGCTGTGAACGGCCCGCCTGGCGCATATACCAGACCGGGACATGGTCCACTGCTTCTTTTCTTGCAGCCTGCAGAAACGTCATGTTTTTTTTCTGTTCGGTCATAGCCATTTCCTCCTGTTCCTGTAAGCCTGTTCATTCAGCGGCTTTCCTGCATTCGTCTATCTTTCCATACCCTTTTTACCATACTCCACAAGCATTGTCATGTACAGCACTTCCAGCCATTGTTCATAAAATGGATAGATATAAAAAAGCGCGGGGCGCCCTGGGCAATGGAAGCCCTATAAATAAAGCAGGGGGCTGCCCTTGGATGGACAACCCCGCATTGCTCCTTCTATTATCCGCCCCCGAAAATCGATCCCATCGAGGCTTCTGCCACATTGGAAGCTTCGCCTTCTTTTTCGGTCTGGGGATTATAGGGAACCACCATATACTCTTTCATGTTGAAGATGTTCACTCCTTCAATCGTATGCTCTCCTGTTCCCTGTACTTCGGTAACTTTCCTGCTCGCCCCGTCTGTCACTTCGTAGATTCTGTAGATGACGCGTTCATCTTCGGCAGCCGTCCACTCCAGCTGGACATTGAAAAGACCGCCTCCGCGAAGACTCAGGGACGCAGATAAGTCATCCACGTTTCCCATCTCCACCGGCGCTTCAAGATCCTGTACGCCGTCGGGCTGTTCAAAAGCGGTGCGGACATCCGATTCTTCCGGCACCTCATTTAAAATATCTTTAAACAGCCGGGTCGGGAAAGAACTGCCGGCCTGCAGGTACTGTTCTTCGGTCGTCTGGTCGTATCCCATCCACAATGCGCCGGTCCACTGCGGAGTGAAGCCTGCAAACCAGGCATCCCTCGTCGCTCCTTCCACCTCTACAAAAGACGTGGTCCCGGTTTTACCGGCAAGCGGGTACGTCGTAGAACCAGCGGTGCCGGTCCCTTCCTCCACCACATTCTGCAGCATTCTGGTCATGTACCAGGCATTCTGGGGACTCATGACCTGCTTCGTTGAGGTTTGTGCCTCCGCAATGACCTCCCCGTCACGATTCTCTATCTTTGAAATGAAATAAGCTTCCGTTGTCTCTCCATTATTAGCAAAAGCTGTATAAGAGGAAGCTATCTGATACGGCGACAGCCCTTCCGACAATCCGCCAAGCGCCGCGGCTAAACCATTATCCTCGATATCAAGCCCCGCAGATTCCAGCCATTCCGAGGTCGTGCTTCGGTCAAGCTGATCATAAAGCCACACCGCCGCCGCATTTGTCGATTCTGTAAGCGCCCTGTTCATTGTTATTTCGCCTGCATACTCGTCGTTATAGTTTTTCGGTGTATAGTCGCCATACCTTGTTTTTTCATCCTGAAGGAGAGAATACGGCTGATAATTTCCCGATTCCAGTGCAGGAGCGTAGACGGCGAGCGGCTTCATGACCGAACCGGGCTGGCGCTTGGCTGTGACACGGTTGAGCCCCTGACGTACGTAGTCTCTTCCTCCCTGCACCGCTGCCACACCACCGCTTTGGTGATCCATCATGAAAAAAGACCCTTGAACATTGTCTGATCCCTCCGGAAAGTAAGAGTCCTGCTGAAACAGATCATACGATGCCTGCTGCATCTCTTTATTCATTGGGACGACAATGTCGTATCCTCCCCGGTATATCTCTTCAGCCGACAAATTATACTTCGTTTCGGCTTCGTTTAGAACCATATCAATATACGTATAATAAGCCGGACTGTTTTCTCTTTCATGGAGCGTATCGGGAAGCGTCTTCCCCTGAAGGGAGACAGCCTCCTCCGCTCCTACATACCCCTGCTCTTCCATCAGGGAGAGGACCGTGTTGCGGCGGTCCAACGCCTCTTTGGCATCATCCACCGGTGAGTAATTCGACGGTGCTTTCGGAATGCCTGCGAGCATAGCGGCCTCATCCACCGACAGCTTGGCCGCATCTTTATTAAAATAGAGCTGGGCTGCAGACTGCACACCGTATGCCCCGTGCCCGAAGTAGATTTGATTCAAGTAGTATTCAAGAATCTGATCCTTGCTGAATTTTCGTTCCAGTCCCATCGCAATCAATACTTCTTTCGTTTTGCGCAGCAGGGTCTGATCATTGGTTAAAAACGAATTCTTGGCAAGCTGCTGGGTAATCGTACTGCCGCCTTCCACGATACTTCCCGCAAGAATATCACGGTAAAGCGCACGCAGAATGCCGCGCGGGTCTATACCCTGGTGTTCATAAAAACGCATATCTTCAATCGCAACAAACGCCTGCTTTACGTGGTCGGGGAGCGATTCAACCTGTACAACGTTCCGGTCTTCCTGATGGAGCTCTGCCAGTTTGGTACCATCTTCATCATAGAGCACAGACGTTTCGTTCATAACAAGCTGTTTTTCATCGATGGCAGCTGCGCCTATCACAACTGACGATAAATATATACCGGCGCTGACCAGCATAAATCCGATGAGCAGAAGACCCCATTTCACCCATTTATTTTTCATTTCGAACAGCGGCTCCTTCATGTTGCACGATAATTTCAATATACATACGTTCTGCTGCTATTATAAAGTATTCTCCTCTTTTTCGGCATCTTTTTTCACAGCTTTTGTTATTCTGCGTGATTTTAACAACTTTTATCAAACCTTGTCCAATTGCATCCTGAATTTCCAATTCCCCCGCTCAATGCTATCATGATATGATAAAATATATATTGCTCACTACACACACTAAAAGGACGGGCATGCACACCCGCATCCGCTCGTACACTAAGATACAGCCGCTTTTCCGGCTGGATTTTTGGCATCACGGAGTAACAAACAGGAGGGGTATCAGTGAATGACATCAGCATCTGGCTCGCTTTTGGTGCAGGGGTTGTTTCTTTTTTATCCCCCTGTATTTTTCCACTCGTCCCGGCTTACCTTGCCCAGCTCACAGGGGCCACTGTGGCAGATGGGGAAGTGCAGGTTGGAAGGCGGATTATCGTCTCGCGGAGTCTTGGGTTTATTCTCGGGTTTACGTTGATATTTATGGTTCTCGGTGCTACTTCCACCGCGCTCGGCTCTTTAATTGAAAATAATCAGAAGGTCATTCAGCAGGTGGGCGGTATTGTAATTATTCTGTTCGGCTTGCAGATGACCGGACTTATATCCATTAAAGCACTAATGACCGATAAGAAAATACACCGAACGCCGAAAAAATCAACGAGTTTTGCCGGCGCGGTGTTTTTCGGGCTGGTATTCGCTGCCGGCTGGACCCCATGTATCGGGCTGGTTCTCGGTGGTATTCTTACACTGGCAGGTTCGGCTGAAACCATGTACACTGGTTTGTTTATGCTTTTCATCTACTCTATGGGGCTGGGTCTTCCTTTTTTGATCGTCGGCCTGCTTTATTCGAAATCCCTGCATAAATTAAAACGGCTTAACAGATGGCTCCCGCGGATTCAGCGGGGAAGCGGCGTTATTATGATTGCGCTCGGCATTCTGCTTTTCACCGGTTATTTTCAGATGCTGTCTGCGTATTTCTCCCAATTCAATCCGTTCAGTATTTAATACGGAGGAGGTTTATTATGGAACAGAAGTTATTTGAGCTGCTTGACCAGGGCTATGATGAAATGGTGGAGATCCGGCGTTACCTTCACCAATATCCGGAACTGTCTTTTGAAGAAGAAGAAACGCCTGCCTATATTGCCGAGTACCACCGCAAACTCGGGCACACTGTACATACGGGAGTCGGCGGACGCGGGGTGACCGCAAGACTCGAAGGCGGGAAACCCGGCCCTGTTATCGCGCTGCGGGCGGACTTTGACGCGCTTCCGATTCAGGAAGAAACCGGCCTGTCGTTTGCCTCTAAACACGACGGCGTGATGCACGCCTGCGGCCACGACGGACATACGGCTGAAATGCTCGTTCTTGCCAAGGCACTGAACGAACTCCAGGACGAACTGTCCGGCACCATTCTTTTTATTCATCAACATGCGGAGGAACTGGCTCCCGGCGGTGCAGCAGCCATGATTGAAGATGGCTGTCTGGACGACGTGGATGTCATCTTTGGGACACATCTCTGGGCAACGGTGCCTTACGGGGTGATGCAGTACAAGGACGGCCCCATGATGGCAGCGGCCGACCGGTTTGAAATAGATATTATCGGCCAGGGCGGACACGGGGCCACCCCTCACCTCACGAAAGACGCCATCGTTATCGGCTCGCAGCTCGTAACGACAATCCAGCAGCTCGTCAGCCGCCGTATCGATCCGCAGGAATCCGCGGTCGTCTCGGTCGGGTCGTTTGAAGCAGCGAACGCTTTTAATGTCATAGCCGACCAGGCCCGCCTCGTCGGCACGGTCCGCACCTTCAACAACGAGGTACGGGACACCATTGAACAGGAGCTGAACCGCATGACAAAAGCGGCCTGTGACAGTGCCGGGGCAGAAGCGGACTTCCGGTATTTCCGGGGTTATCCTGCTGTCGAAAATCATGCCCGGGAAGCGGAATTTCTTGCCTCCTGCGCTGCTGAAGTGCCGGGTGTAACAGAAACAGAATACATGAAACCACAGATGACAGGCGAGGACTTTGCCTATTATCTTCATCACGTGAAAGGTTCCTATTTCTTCACCGGTGCAGCCCATCCTGATTGGGAAACACCGTATCCCCATCACCATCCGAAGTTTGATATTGATGAACGGGCCATTCTTCTGGCCGCTAAAATTCTCGGCAAAGCCGTCATCGATTACGAACCGGCCTGATGAAGTAAACGTTATGAAAAACAGAATGCAGCCAGGGTGTGGACACTACCATCCTGCCGGGGGATTCTGTGCCCATTGCACGACCAATCCAACCAAAGAAGTCCGGGCAGCTCTAAACAGAGCAGCCCGGACTTCTTTCACATTTCTTTTTCCATCAGCCACTTCCAGCGGTACCCCTGCTTGGCGGCCTCTCCCAGCTGCGCCAGCAGATGATGGTTGGCAGCTGCACCTATGACAGCGCCGAAACCAGGCATCAGCTGCAGCATTTTCACCAGATCAATATGATCTCTGTATTCCTGCTGAAATGCCGTCCAGTCCCATTCTTCAGCAATCTCCAATTTTCTCGGTTTTTCTTTGATATAGTCGTCCCACGTCTCGAGACGGTCCGCGGTTTCTTTTCGTTTCTCCGGACTGGAAAACGCCGCCTGAAAAATGTGGAGCAGATACAGCCGGTTCCGAAAATCATGGACATCCAACCCGTAAATCATCGCCGCGGAAAAAAGAAAACGCATTTTGAAACCCAGCAGAAGTGGAAAGTCTGCGGCTCCAAGGAGGATGCCGCCGGCCCCGGTCCCGGCTCCTTCCACAGCCGCCCCTCTCTGGTAAAACGGGATCAGCTCTTCAAGCTTTTGATCCGCTTCCTCAAGCGTTTCAGCCGGGGATAATTTTTTATTCGGCAGATAATCCGAGCCTGTCAATACGCCTCCTGTCATCTGCTGTACAGCCTTCCCCATGGAGCGGTGAAACGCTCCGGGCATCAAATGGTTAATCCGGCCCTGCACTCTTGCCGCCGCGCTGCGCGTCATGCTTTGTGGTTTTTTCAGCTGCCGCAGCCACACCCGGGCTTCTTCAAGCGCTTTTTGTTCGTAATCGTTCATGATCACGCCTCCTGATCCGGCTGAATCATCGCCTTGTCTTTTTGGGATAATGGATACACAACACAAAACAGCAGACCTGCACCAAATAGAACCACACCCGGCAACCATGAACCCGCTGTCAATAGATAGACGACAGTAAGCAGGGACGTTTGAATGACAAGAAGTGTTTTCACGAGTGCTTTAAAATCGTTTTGTTTATGCTCAAACGGCACCGGATAAAGGTCCGGCCAGATGGTCACGTCGAGGTGATGCCAGAGAGTTCGAAGCTGTACGCTTGTCATGTAAAGGAAAAGAAACGCAGCCGCCATCCGGAACCAGTCGTTTGGAAAAGCATACATAACGAGCCCCGCGGCCAGTATTAACCGGATATACATGCCGAAGTATTCGCCCGATCGTATAAAGGATTTGCCGAACAGAACCAAGAACACGGAGCCTTTGTTCCAGACCCAGCGGTCCATCAGCGCACTCAGCCAGCGGCGGCGCTTCACCCCTGTCTTGACGTACCCGACATCGGTGAACGAGCGCACGAACCGGTAAAATGCGGACAAACGCTTTTGCTCCTGCTGCAGAAGCACTTCCCATTTCAGCAGATGACGGCCGAGAAGCGGGTAGTAATAAAAGACGTACACAAACACCATCAGAATAACGACCGCCGCCGGAAACCACAGCGGAGCCCCGTGAAACAGAAGGTAGCCGGCTCCTGCATTTAAAACCGCACGGCCGGCTGTATGTTTAAAACGGATGGATTCTTCCTGGAACCGCATTTCCGCCCAGAATGAAGCGTAATTCCAACCATTGATGACAAGAAGCAGCAGCAGGACCGTATACATGTACAAATTGTCATCAGCGACCCGGTCTCTAAATAACGGACCGAGCAGCAAAAACACAATAACAACCGATGCCGACTGAAACACGTATGAATAGATAACCGATTTTCTAAAATATGATTTTAACCGGTTTTCCAGCGGCAGCAAAAAGACGAGGTCGCCTTCTTTTAGAAACGTGCGGAGCGGACATCTCGTTAACAGATATGCAAAAAGCAGTGTAAATAGAAGCGGAACCGGGACCGAGGAAGGCAGCCATTCCATAAACGATGGATAAAAATATCCACCGGCCAGAAACAGAGCATACAGGCTGAACATAAAGCCGCTGTTGCCGATCAGGCGCAGATAGCGCACGGCTTGATACCAGAACGTCTGGACACGGTCTTTCCACAGCGATTGTATATTCATCAAACTTCCCCTTTGGTCACTTCTATGTATAAGTCGTCAAGATCGGCTTCCGGCATGCCTGTCTGTTCGCGCAGTTCCGCAAGCGTTCCCTGATGCCTGATCCGTCCTTCATGCAGAAGAATGAAACGGTCGCAGTACCGCTCCGCTGTAGCCAGAATATGAGTCGACATCAGGATGGCGGCTCCCTCCTGTTTTTTCTCCTCCATCATATCCAGCAGTGACTTGATGGCCACAGGGTCAAGACCGACAAATGGTTCGTCCACAACATAAAGACTGGGCTGCACAAGAAAGGCACACATAATCATGACCTTCTGACGCATGCCTTTAGAAAAGTGGCTTGGGAACCAGTGTTTCATCTTTTCCATCCGGTATTCTTTCAGCAGGCTGGCGGCCCGTTCCTCAAACAGGTTATCTTCGACTCCATAAGCGGCCGCCGTCAGCCTTAAATGCTCCCACAGTGTGAGTTCTTCATACAGGATAGGCGTTTCGGGAATATACGTGAAGGTCCGCCGGTACGTTTCCGGTTCTTCCCGGCACCGCACTCCCTGTATCCGAATATCGCCATTTGCCGGCTCCATCAAGCCTAGAATATGTTTAATGGTTGTACTTTTTCCTGCTCCGTTCAACCCGATAAGACCAACCATCTCGCCTGCCTGCACGTGAAAGTCAAGCTCATGCAGGACCGGCTTGTGGATATTGTAACCTCCACTGACCTGATTCAGTTCAAGAAGCTCCATCATGATTGTGCCTCCTTCTACGGCGTCGTATCCACATGAGGGGATGTATATGCCGTTTTTCTTTTCCGTTCTTTGATTTCAATGTATCCGTCCGCATCGATTACAGCACGGTCACCTGTATGAAGCCAGCCGTTCTTGATGGACTGTGATGTTTCGTCCGGATTTTTGAGGTAGCTTTCCATCACATGGTTGGAGCGGATAATAATCTCACCACTCGTCACCCCGTCACGTGGAATTTCCACTCCTTCATCGTCGACAACTTTCACATTGACGCCGATCATGGGAAAGCCGGTTTTCGCCTTCACCTCTTCTTTTTGATTGTCTGTCAGATGCTGATGCTGGGGTCTCACCTCTGACACAGCAACAAGCGGGGAGGTTTCGGTCATACCGTAGACCTGCACAAATTCCCAGCCCAGTTCCGTTTCCACCCGGTGCACAATATCACGGGGAGGAATTTCTCCGGATACGACCAGACGCACATCACGGTTTTTTGGAGCGGTGCCTTTTTCTTTGTAGTACTCCAGCAGGTTCTGCAGCACAGGAGGTGTCATGTGGACCACCGTGATATGATAGGCATCGATATTATGTGCTGTAACACGCGCTTCCATGTCCTGCTGCATAACCTGAACCGCCCCGTTGGATGTGTAAATAAATGGAGCCCCCCAGGCATTCGCGTGATGCATGGGCAGCACATGCAGGAGCCGGTCCCCATCACTCACCCGGAGATGGTGCATAGCTGATAAGGCGTGCAGGTAGTTGCTGCGATGGGCAGTAAGCACTCCTTTCGGCTGGCCGGTTGTCCCCCGTGTGTACTGCAGCGTTGCAACATCCTGTTCTTCAAGTTCCACCCGGTCGTATGCATAACCCGGGAACTGATTTTTCCATGAATCGTAATGCAGGCATCCCTCCGACACCGGAGATTTTCCAATGACGATGATATGTTCAATCGTTTCAAGCTGGTCTGTAATGGAAGAGATGCGCGGATACAACGCCTCTTCTACAATCAGCACCCTGCTTTCACTATGATTCAGAATAAATACATATTCTTCAGGGCTCAGACCTGTACCGAGCGGAGTCATCACCGCCCCGGTCTGAAATACTCCGTAATATCCTTCTACCATTTCCTGACAGTTACGGGTTAAATATGCTGCTTTGTCCCCTTTTTTGATACCGAGATCGTTTAACGCACGGGAAAGTTGATTAACATTATAATTTAATTTTTCGTATGTTACTTCTTTTGACCCATCTATCACTGCCGTCCTATTTCCGTACAACGACACCGCGCGGTCAAGAAAATCCGTTAATAGCAGGGGGACAAACATGGAAGTCCTCCTTTTCCTTATTTGTACTAAACAGATTATAGCATTACGGCTTTATTTTTGTAACAATCCAGAGTTGTTTTTGCCGATGCATGAGCGGACTGATAGAATAAAGATATACTATTAAATATAAAGGAGCGTTGCCCATGACACACGACAGTACCTGCATTTTCTGCAAGATCACCGCCGGAGATATACCTGCTGCGGTTGTTTATGAAGATGATGTCTGCCTTGCCTTTGTCGATCTCGGTCAGGCCACGAAAGGTCACACCCTGCTGATTCCAAAGGATCATCAGGAAAATATCTTTGAATTACATGAAGATACGGCTGCCCATCTTTTTAAAACAGCTCCAAAAATCGCAAACGCCATCAAAGAAGAGTTTCAGCCCGCCGGAATGAACATCATCAACAACAACGGTTCCGCCGCTTCCCAGTCGGTATTTCATTACCACCTGCATTTCATCCCGAGATACGGAGCGGATGATGGTTTTCAGCCTGTGTTTGAGGATAACAGCTCCCATTACACTTCCGAAGATCTGCAGGCTGTCGCCAAACGCATCAACAGCCATTTATAGAACCATTTATTTTTATTACGTCGACCACCTTCTGCACGTTTCAGACAGGCGGCTCCGACATACATTGAAGGAGTGGAAGCACATTGACAAGAGCTCATAATTTTAACGCAGGCCCGGCTGCTCTTCCCGAGGAAGTACTGAAAAAGGCCGGGGAGGAAATGCTTGATTTCAACGGCACGGGAATGTCGGTCATGGAATTAAGCCACCGCAGCAAGGAGTATGAAGAAGTACACAACGAAGCAGCAGCCGGTATCAAAGAACTGCTGCAGGTGCCGGATACCCACGAGGTCCTGTTTCTGCAGGGAGGAGCAAGCCTGCAGTTTCCAATGATCCCTATGAATTTTCTGCCTGACGGCGGCAGAGCCAACTATATCCTGACCGGTTCCTGGTCGGAAAAAGCGTTAAAGGAAGCGCAGCTTCTCGGTCAGACAAAGGTCGGGGCGTCGTCTGCCGAACATAACTACACATACATCCCCGGGATGGAAAATATGGATGTAGATGAGACGGATGCTTACGTTCACATCACATCCAATAATACGATTTTTGGTACACAGTGGCAGACACTGCCTGACTGGAAGTCGCCGATCATCGCCGACATGTCCAGTGACATTCTAAGCAGACCGGTCCCGGTGGATCAGTTCTCGCTTATTTATGCCGGCGCCCAGAAAAATCTCGGTCCTTCGGGCGTTACCATCGTTATTATAGAAAAAGAAATGCTTCATAAGATACCGCAGTCCATTCCTACATTCCTGCGCTATGACACGCATGCGGACAAGAACTCTTTGTATCACACACCGCCGACTTTTGCGATTTATATGCTGAGGTATGTGCTCGACTGGATACGAAACCGCGGCGGCGCCGAAGGAATGCAGGAGCGAAACAACGAAAAAGCCTCCCTGCTGTATGACACGATTGACCACAGCGGCGGATTTTACAAAGGACACGCAGAAAAAGACAGCCGTTCCAACATGAACATCACCTTTAACCTTCCGAGCGAAGAGCTGAACAAAACCTTTCTTGAAAAAGCTAAAGAAGCAGGATTTGTCGGCCTGAACGGCCACCGCTCTGTCGGCGGATGCCGGGCTTCGCTGTACAATGCAGTATCTCTCGAATCATGCGAGGCTCTCCGCACGTTTATGCTGGACTTTCATAAAAAGCACGGATAGCCCCGGGTCATCCACCCTGTCAACGCCGGCTGCGCAGCCGGCGTTTTTTTGTTGATCCGGCGTGATGTAAAAAGAAGTGTCGATTCGTGATCCCTAAAATATGAAAGCGATTACTTTTTCCATCCTGCTATTTTTCTAACTAATAAAAGCAGATTGTTCTTTTCATTTTTTTGATTTTTCTCTATACTGTTATCAGAGAATAATATTTATAGAAAGAAAGAACGTAGGAGAGAAAGGATAGGTGGTATCGTGGATTCGAAATCATTAATTTCCGGACTTTTTGCAGGTTTGATGGCAGGAGGCATTGCTTCCCTCCTTTCTGCGCCGGCATCCGGGGATGAAACGAGACAATACATGAAACAGTACAATTGGAAAAACGTGAACCGTCTTCTTTCCCGAAAAGGGCGGGCAGCCGTTTATGATTGGCGTTATGCTGCCACTGAGGGGCTCGAAGCGGTAGACGGCCTTACCCAGGAGATGAAAAAAACCTACAGCCGCTACAAACAGGAAGTAGAGCCGGAAATGGAAAGCATTCAGGAACAAATCAAGGAAATTTCCGATTCCATTACGGAGTTGAATGAACGAATTCGTAAAGAGTCTGAATAATCCCTCAATAAATGTCGATTCATCTTTATGTAAGAACACACAATATCTTTTTATTACAATAATACTTGGAAGGAGGCAGATAATTGGAACATTCTCCAGCTTCTACAAAACAATCCATGTTGTTCTGCCACAAATTTGCCCAGTTAACCAAAGCACTATGGAAATCAGTGGAAAAGGACTGGCAGCAGTGGATAAAACCTTATAATCTTAATATTAACGAACATCAAATATTATGGATTGCCTATCATCTGGAAGGTGCCTCCATTTCCGATATTGCAAAATTCGGTGTCATGCATGTGTCCACCGCATTTAATTTCTCAAAAAAGCTCGAGGAAAGAGGTCTTTTATCTTTTTCCAAAAATGCAGATGATAAAAGAAATACGTATATTGAGCTGACCGGTGAGGGGGATCGTCTGTTTCTCGAAACCATTGAGGCATATGAGCCTGATACGTACAGCGTGTATGACGGAGCCCTTCCAATGAAAGAGTTGTACGGAAAATTTCCTGATTTCACCGAACTCCTGACGATTATACGATATGTGTATGGAGAAGATTTTATGCATATATTCGAAGAGACGATCAATACGTTCGATGAAGAGTTCACCGAAGAAAACGGGTCATTGGTTCCTGAAGAAAAAACAACCTCGGGACCTTCGATGTAACGTATACCAAATACACGGAAGTACGAAAGTATTGTATAATGAACCGGGGCGTATCTGACTCGAAAGAGCACAGCGCCTTTTTCGGTAAGCGGGAATAAGGGGATGGTCAAACATCATGCGGCGCCTGCGGCAGACGGATGATGTTTTGTACCATCCTCCCTTTTTATGCCGAAAAACCCTGGGATCTTTCTTCATGCTGCTTCCCTTTTCATTGCCTTGTATACCTGAATAACTGCATGGAACTGTCCTGCAGCTTACATTTAAAATAGGTGTTCCATTCCTGACCTTAAGGATGTGAATTCGCTTTATCGACTCTTTAAATTGTCGAAATTCTTTTTCTTTTTATGGATTTTGCCGTGCCTATTGATTTTTGCAGGTGCAAGCCTTACATTATTCACGTAAGAATTGAAAGGGGGGATCTCCCGTGAACTGCTGGAAATCCATTAATGTAAAAAGAGACTATCATACTTCCAGGTTGATGATATTTTCTTTCAGTATGATAATCGTCACGTTTATTCTCGGCTACCTCGGCCTGAGCCTGTATCATAGAAATGATGCGTATACGGAACTTAGTATGCTGCACACCCTGCTTTTTCTGATATTACTGTTTCCGGTGCACACCTTTCTTCATGTGATACCGTTGCGGTTTGCGGGGGTCCACATCGACTGGAGCCGGTTACTTTTCAGACGAAAAAGAAAAGCAATGCAGTTTCTTAAATTCACAAGACCCGTTACCCGCAATTACTATATCGGAGCCATGATTTTTCCAGCCTGCATCATCAACGTTGGTGCTGCAGCGGGGGCCTTTCTCTTTCCTTCGCTCATGCATTACTTCGTACTGGTGTTTTCCTTTAACTCCGGTCTTGCGGTATATGACTTGATTTATATCAAGCAGCTTCTTGGCGCGCCGCGTCACTGCTATATTGAACAAAATAGAAATGGACTCGATATATTAGTAAAGCAGCCGGTATAACGGCTGCTTTTTTTACTTCCCTACGTTGAACACGATGTTATTATTTTCCGGCTGAAACTGCTCCACTCTTAACGAATAATCATCTCCAATCGTTATTTGGTTCATCCGAATTCGGATCTGCTGGTTCTCTGCATCGATATCCGCCGCTTCGGGAAGATCTGCCTGAGAGGCAAGCAGCGTCATCGCCTGCTGATTGGGAAGATTGAACGCTCCGACAGATACCTGCTGCAGCGTCAGCAGAAGATCTCCATTTTCCACGGCTTCTGTCTCAAATGTCATGACCGCTTCAATGCTCCGTCCCAGAAAATCAATTCCGGCCGTCACCTCTGCCGTTTCTCCGGCAAACTGAATGTTGACCTGCTCGGACCCTGCTTCTTCCTGAAGCAGTTGATTCAACTGATCTGTCGTGGCTTGTACCGTGAAATATTCCTGGAATTCTCCGCCGGCGCTGTTATCTTCGGATCCAGTTTCTCCGTTGTCTACCGACGGCGATGTGAACCAGAAAAACAAAAGGATTATACTCAACAAAAGAGCGCCTGCCAGAATGAAAAACGCCCACTTCCATACGTTTATGGCACGACTATGCATACTTTCACCTGCTTTCCTGAAAGACCTCGTTTTCTCTCATATTTTCTCTTATATTGTACTAGAAAAAAACTATCTTTTTACAACATCTTTTGTTAAGGTATAATAGATACATGGTATTGGGGGTAAAAAGATGCTGATTGCATTGTTCGGATTATTTTCGCTGACCTATTTATTCGTAATAAATTCTATGACTAATGCCCTCTGTGTCCAAAAGGAGATACCGGCAGAACGCCAGCCGAAAATTTTCAGAACCATTAATATTCTGCTTACAATCCTTCTTACATCCACATTCGTCGAATTGTGGTTCATCTAAACGATGGATGCGGTTTCTGTATGTACAAGAAGCTTTCCCGAATAAATCGGGAAAGCTTTTTTTCGTTAATAGATCCAGGCAGCGCCTACGATGACAAGCAGAATAAACAGCACCACAATCAGCGCAAACTGAGAACCATATTCATATCCCATAGTATTTCCTCCTCTCCTCAAGATTTAATACCAGGCTGCACCTACGATAATCAGCAGAATGAAAAGGACGACAACTAAAGCGAAGCCGCCGTAATACCCTTTTGACATTTCACCACCTCCTAACACGCTTTCTGGAATATGTTATGTCGCTGCCCGGATGTTTGTTTAGGCTTTTCACCCGTTTTTTCTTTTTTTTATGGTTTGTGGTATGATATAGATTGTCTAAAAGCTGGACATTTCATGAGGGGGTTGGAGGAATTTGTATCAATTAATTCTAAAAGCGGGGACAGCTTTGACAGCTGTAGTATGTCTGGCTTCCTGTACGGGAGAAGGTCAGGCTGATACCACCGGGGACGTCGTACAGGTTAATGACACGACCATTACAGAGGATGCTTTGACAGCAGAATTAAGGGAACGTTACGGAAAGCAGGTGCTCCAGGATATGGTGCACACTAAAATCATCGAGGATAAAGCAGAGCAGCTGCAGATAGAGCCCAAGCAGGTGGAACAGGAATTACAGACTCTCAAACAACAATATGAAGTGGAAACAGATAAAGAGCTGCTTGCATTGCTTCAGTCCCAGTTCCAGCTTCCGGTTGATTCCATCGACTCTCTGAAAAAAGACGTGCTGCAGCCGCAGCTTGTACGCCGGCAGATGAACGAAGCTGTTGAATCGTCAGAGGAAGACAAGCGTTCTTATTATGAAGAACACCGGGAAGAGCTGGAGTCCGTGTCTGCCCGTCACATTCTGGTAGACGATGAGAAAACAGCTGTTGAAGTAAAAGATAAGCTCGCAAACGGGGCTTCCTTTGAAAAACTCGCCGGTGAATACTCGACGGACGGTTCAGCATCAAGCGGCGGAGAACTGGGGACTTTCACACGCGGACAGATGGTGGAACCCTTTGAAAAAGCAGCGTTTTCCATGGAGGCGGGCAGCATCAGCGACCCCGTGGAAACCGAATTCGGCTATCATATCATCGAAGTGCTCGACCGGAAAACGACGTATGAAGATCTCGAGAAAGACGTGGAAGAAGCAGTACGCAGGGAGCAGATTCCTACGGAAGAGGAATGGATGCAGAAGCTGATGGATGAATCCGATATTCAGATCAAAGACGCCCTGTACGAAGACTGGATACAGCTTCAGAACACCAAGTCCTCATAAGCAGGAGAAAAACATAGATAAACAGGCGCACATAAAAAGGAGCCGGAAATGTTCCGGCTCCTTTTTATCAGAAATGACGGCGGTGTGGATTCTGTTTTTGAAGCTTTTGGTTGAAAGCCATGTCAGGAGGAGGCGCGTTTTTTCTCCCGCTCCTCTTCCATTCTGCGGATAAAGACCCGTCCTTCCTGTTCAATCCAGCGGTCATCTTCTTCTTTTTCACTGCGGCTTGTTTTCCACCACATGAAACCGCTGAAAACAATGCCGAGGCCGCTCAGTAGAACCCAGGATGGAGCAGCTGTTATTCCTGCAAAACGCTGCCATACAACAAGCAATACGAACAAACCAATGAGAGTGAGCAGTACTTTTTTCGGTCGTTGATCCATAATGACCTCCTGTTCTTGTCCGGTTGTGTTCCCATGTATATGCTTGTTTATTTTTATTATGTCAGGTTTTCGGCAGAAAAATCCGGAATTCCACCCCGTCTTCGAGATTCTCTACATCGGCTTTGCCGTGATGCAGCTCCGCGATACGATGCACAATAGCCAGACCAAGACCGAACTGGCCTTTATTACCTTTTCGAAACGGCGCAAACAAAGACGCCATTTCTTCTTCCTGAATCTGTTCGCCGTTATTGCGGACACGGATCCAAATATCGTCTTCCCCGATGTTTTCCGCTGACATCCAGACAGTGTCGCGGGCGTACCTCATTGCATTTTCCACGAGATTTTCCATCAGGACCTGAAGATGCTCAGGATCCGCCTTCAGTTTCACATCAGGCCCCTGGATAACAAACGTCAAATCATCCCGCTGCATCCGGAAGCGCTCTTCAATCCGGTAAGCAAGAGACCCAAACACCATCTCTTCCAGGTTGATTGTTTCTTTCTGAAGGGTATCGAGTTTAGTGAAGTACAGCATGTCTTTGACCCGTTTATCCATGCGGTCCGTTTCATCAAGAATAACATTCATGGTGTCTTCAAGATTATCCTTAGGGAGCACTCCATCTTTCACCGAATGCGCATACGTTTTCACGACCATGATGGGTGTCTTCAGTTCGTGGGAAGCATGCTGGATGAATGTTTTCTGGGAGCGGTCATAACGAATGAGATTCTGACGCATCTTCTCGAATTGATCGGACAATCTCTGAAAATCTTCATCCCCTTCCCAGCGGATCGGCTCTTTCCAGTTCCGCTTGGCAATCTGTTCAAAACGATTCCCCAGTTCACGAAAAGGCTGACGCAGGTACCGTTTCAGCCAAATGGCCGGAAGCAGACTCAAAAGACTCGCAATAACAAGAAGATAAATCAGCCGTTCCCATAACCGGTTCACCATTAAATCCCGGTACGTATCCCACATAAAAGAAATTTGATACGCTTCCTCCCCGTCAGACTGAATCCGGGTAATGACGTAGAACAACGTAGCATCATTGTAGGTTAACTCGTACCTTTCTCTCTGCTCCTCCTGGCTGCCTGCATTCTGGACCATTTCTTTCAGGACATCATCCGGTGGAACCGGTTCCCCCCGCTGTTCGCCGTCCAGCAAAAAGACATGCCCGACCGAACGTTCGGCTTCCCTCCGCTCGATAAAATTCATTTCCGATTGCGGCAGCGAAAAATGTTCGCTGAATGGATTCGCCATGCGCGCCTGCTCCTGTTCAATAATCCGGTAGGTTTCCTCTGTCAGAGTACCTTTAATGGAAATCGGATAAACAATCACGACGGTTAATCCCATCAGCACCACCAGGGCAATAAAAGAAAACCAGATACGCCGGGTCAAGTTTACCTTCATCATGAGGATAAAATACGGTATCCGTAACCGTAGAGTGTCTCAAGATGAATGCGGGGCATTTTTTTGCGGACACGCCGTACGACATCATCTACGGCCCGCTCGGATCCTACATAGTTCTCGCCCCACACGTTTTCAATAATGGCTTCTCTGGAAAGAGCCTTTCCCACGTCTTCGGTGAGAAGAAGCACAAGGTCCATTTCTTTCGTTGTTAAATCCAGCGGTTCTTCCGGGTTTTCCCGGTCCGTGATGACGCGGGCCTCGGGATCAATCAGGTAATCATTCAATTCGATTTTTCTGCTTTCCTGGCTGCCGGCACCATAGACACGCGAGAGAAGTTTTTTCGCCCGGATAAGAAGTTCCTGCGGAAGAAACGGCTTCGCCAGGTAGTCATCACTTCCCATTTCAAGACCAAGAACGCGGTCGAGATCCTGATCTCTCGCAGAAATAAAAATAACCGGTACATCGCCCTCTTCTTCGCGGATACCTTTAAGAACCTGAAATCCGTCCGTACCGGGAAGCATAATATCGAGCACCCACAAATGAGGCGGTTCCTGGACAGCTTCCAGCGCATCGGCACCGTTCTCATACACGGTGACCTGCCATCCTTCTTTTTCCATATAGGCTTTCAGTACTTCCGACAAATTCGCTTCATCTTCCACTAAATATACGACATAATTATTCATTCATCCGATTCCTTTCCCAACAAGAATGTCGTCCATCAGTCTGCCCTGATTCATCTTCGTCCGCTGCTCAGAGCAGCGTGCGCGTATATGAATCGCCGGCATCCGCTGCCTTCTCTTCAGAAGAAACAGGACGGTGTCTGATACCGGACGGTGATTCAGGAATATGTTCACATGTGAAATACAAAATCTGTCTGCGGGACGACAGGTTTGTCAAAAGAGAAAAAACCATGCTTTGTCGTTCCCTGTCAAAGTTAACAAATGGATCATCCAAAATAAACGGCAGGGTCTGGTTGTGATGATAGCTTTCTGCCAAAGCGAGGCGAAGAGACAAATACAGTTGTTCCGCTGTGCCGCGGCTCAGTTCCTCCGGCGTAAAACGAAATCCGCGGTTGTCTTCAACGATAAACGTTTCCTCACCAAGCGGGGCAAATAATCGTTCATAATGCGATGCTGTCAGATAGGAAAAATACGAGGAAGCCTTGCGGATGACTTCCGGCTGTCTTTCCTGCTCATACATGGATTTTGCTTCATTCAGTATCTCCCGGGCTGCCCTGTATGTTTTCCAGGTTCGCGCGAGATGGTGCAGTTTCGACTTTTTCTCTTCATACTGCTGCAGCATCTGTTCGTACGTTCCGCCTTCTTCAACGGTCCGGATTTCCTGATGTACAGCGGCCAGTTTATTCCTGTACCCATCTTCTTCAGTATCCAGTTCCTGCTCTGTTTCTTCGATATCCTGAACCGCTTCATCCGGATCACGGTCATCGTTTTCGAATGTTTCAAACCATGCAGCCGTCGTTTCCTGGTCAGCAAGAGAACGACGCATCCTGTCCAGCAGCCAGTTTTCTTTGGCTTTCCATTCGTTATACTGTTTTTTTGCCTCGACGGCCTGCTGAAATTCTTCTTCGGAGTGGACTCCGCTTAAATGATACAGATTCTGAATCGAATGCTCTGCCTGCTCTCTTCTCGCTCTATAGTAGTGTTTACGGCTCCGCACCGTTTCCCAGTCCCGGAGGTCCTGCTCGTACTCCCTGTGTTTCGTTTCCTCCTTTTCCACTATGTTCAATGCCGCATGAATGGTTTTTTCCACCGGTTCCGCGGAGATACCTGCTGCAGCAGCCGCTTCCGCTGTTTCCTGTTCGATATCAGAAAGAAGCTGGGCCAGCGTCTTTATTTCCTTTTCCACCGTCTGCAGCTGTCTTTGTTCTTTCTGCCATTCCTGGACGGCGGTAAAAAAGGCAGAGGCCTGCAGAAGCGATGACGGGGACGGGATATCGTGCGTTGCGGCCCATTTCTCCATCACATCCTCCAGTTCCTGCTGCTTTTCCCGGGCTTCCTGCTTTTTATCCAGCGTGGACTGATACGCGTTGACTTCGCGGTCATACTCCCATTGTTTCTCCCGGATCGTTGTCTCCAGACGCTGATCTGCATGAAGTTCCGCTGTCTGCTGCGCGGTATCTTTGTCCGGGTTATCAGCACCGCTCTTCCCGGCACGGAACTGGTGCTGCAAAATCCAGAGAACAGCAGCAGACAACCCGGCTCCGAACATAATCAAGCCCATCAGCCAGTGACCGGTTATCATCTCCCACATTCCCAAAGTGAAAAAAATAACGGAAGCCAGCTGCAGCAAAAGGACCGGGTGCTGCCAGAGCGGGCGGGTGCCGTTTTTCCCTGTTTGCTGCTTATCGACAGCGTCCCTGCTGTGCCGTTTCTCTTCTTCAGAACGACGATACTGTTCATGAGTATCCAAATCTTTTTGCAGTAACGCAAGCTGATCCTGATGCTGCTGCACCTGTTCCTCAAGAAGCCGGATGCGCTCCTGCAGCCCCTTCGCTTTTTCAGTAATATCATGCAGCTCTTCTTCAGCGCTCATCGTCGTCCTGGCTCCGGCGAGTTCGGACTCCTCCGCAATCCCAAGCCGACGCTGTTTTTCTTCCAGGTTTTTTTTATGCCGGGCTGCTTCCTGCTGGAGCCGGTTATAGTCCTCCCTGTATTTTCGATACACAGGAAGCTTCTCCTTCAGGGCATAAATGCTGTCCCGGGTTTCCCGTACCGCCCGGTTCACCGCAGCTCCCTGATTTCTTCCGGCAAGCTGCTGCTCGGCAAGCGCCTGCTTTTCTTCCTCGGCGGCGGCCTCTTTTCGCTGCTCATGATAAGCGGTGCTTTGTTCCTCCCAATCAAGCGAGACGTGTTCAAACGGCTCCAGCCTCTGTACATGATGATAGACTTCCTGTAATTCACGATACACAGAAAGCAGCGTCTTTCTCCTTTGCAGCTGCTCCTTTTCCACCTTCAGGTCAGCCTTTTTATGTTTGAGTTCTGCCTGTTTACTTTCTATGTCCTCTCTTTGACGGACGAGACGGTCATACGTGTCAAATCTGGCTTCCCACTCCCGCAGTTCTTTCTTATGTTCATGAAGTTCCTGGAGAAGGACATTCATTTCAGGTTTTTGTCCTTTTGGTTTATACAGCTGATCCAGATGGTGCTGAAGCTTTTTTTCGATGGAAGCAATATGTTTGGTGCCCGTCATCCCCGCTTCGTAAATATACTGATTTAAATCGCTTCCCTGCAGCTGTTGAATCTCGCCCAATCCCTCAAGGCCGAAACAGAAAATCCCCTGAAACATCCCACGGTCGAGGCTTCCTAACAATCCCTCCAGCCACTCTGCTCCGTGCTGTCTGCCGTCTCCGGTATAAACGAGAACCTCCCCGGCTGATTTTTTTCCGGCGGTCCGCTCCACTACTGCCTGCGTCCCATCTTCCAGCCGTATGGTGAGGCTTCCTCCGTGACGGCTCCCTTCTTTGGGCTCATAACGGCGGGCCTGTTCTTTTTTGCTTGGAAAACCAAACAACACAGCCTGGATAAATGCACGGATGGTCGATTTTCCCGTTTCGTTCTTCCCCTGAAAAACGTGAAAAGAAGAATCCACTGTTATCTTTTCATCCTGAAACTTTCCAAAGCCGTAAATGTGGAGTGCTTCAATCCTCATCCGCCGTCTCCTTTCCCCACAGCTGCCACAGCAGCCGTTCTGCATCTTCCAGCACATCCTGCGTCTCTTCTTCACGATCCTGGGAAAGATACATGCCCGGTCCTTTCGATTGATGTAACACGCTCCATGTCTCTTCCAGCTGCTTTGACTCCTGTTTCAGCTTAGCAGCCGCTCTTTGGACATCACCAAGAAAATGGTTTTCCTTTTCAAGTCCTTCCTGCTGCAGATCAGCAATCGTAGCATCCTCAAGCCGGTACACATAAAAGAATGGACGCTCTGTTTCACCGATTCTGTTTAAGGCTTCCTGCCATCCTTCTTTCTCCTCTTCCAGGTAATCGCTCAGCATACCGCGTCCGCTCAATATGATCTCAAGCCACAATCCGGCCGCTTGCTCGTATTCCAGCTCCGATACGCAGCGGATTACTTTGTCTGTCAGCTCATCAAAACCGGAACAGTCCTCAATCGAAATATCCAATGCCGCAAATACAACACCTGCTGCCTGCCGGAACGTCACCTCAACGGCTTCTTCATCAAGCTCCACCAAAGAGTACCCTTTTTCTCCTGTTTCATTGCGGTGACGTCCCTGAATATTGCCGGGATAACCGATTCGTTCCGACAAAAACTGTCTTGTATGTATATGACCGAGCGCCCAGTAGTCAAAACGCTTTTCCTCCAGTTCTTCTTTGAGAAACGGGGCGTAGGAGTGACTGTCTTTCTTTTTTTCCTCTCCGTGCAAAAGCCCGATATGAAAAGGAGCCCCAGGTTGTTTTACAAATTCCGCGGCCACGTTTTGCTGCGTTTTCCCTTTGTAGCTGCACCCGTAGAGATGGGCAGCCGGCGCGTCGTGTTTATGGAATATTTTCATTTCCGGCTCCGTATCGAAAACATACACATTTTCCGGCCATCCGGACGGAGCGTACCGGCGGTCCACCGGGTCATGATTGCCATAAATCAGATAAACGGGAATTTTGTTTTGATTCAGTTTTTCAAACTGCTGCTTCAAAAAGATCTGATGTTTCAGGCTGCGGTTCTCCTGGTCAAACAGGTCTCCGGCGATAATCATAAAATCAACATGGAGTTCCACCGCATCCTGAACCATATGTTCCACCGCATGGTCTATGCTGTTTTCCAGCTGCTCTTTCAATCGTCGTTCTGCCCCTGCCCCCGCCGGAACAGTGGATCCGAGATGGAGGTCGGCAGTATGGATAAACCGCAGTTTCATCGTGCATCTCAGCCTTTCCTGCATGCTTTATTTTGTTATTATATCATGAAAACGTGAACATACGGTCGTATATTTTAGAAATTGCTTAAAAACCAAACAAAGCGCTTCCGGCTGTCCTTTCTGATAACCGGAAACGCTTTTTTCTTCTCAGAGTCCGTGATATGCCCGGACCCGGTATTTAAAACAATGTGGAGATCGCTGCGAGGGCGGTCAAAGGCAGGATGAGCCGGCGGAAGCGGGCTCCCTGACCGTACCCGCCGTATCCCCCGTATCCCCCGTATCCTCCATGTCCGCCGCCATATCCGCCGTAGCCGCCGTAACCACCGGGATACTGCCGGTTCACCGGCTGATTGCTACCGCCGGCGCCCGGCATTGCCTGTGCATTCGGACCGGCCATCGGTGCGGAATTGTTTTCCGGCACCAACATGTACACATGGTTGTTATCCACATTTTCCATATAGCCTTCTATCTGTTCGTTGTTGTTCATCTGCACCAGGACATAGCGTCCGATATTCTGCCTGCATATCTCATGCATCTGCATCGGGTTCATCTTGACATCCGCCTCCTTTTTCACAGACATTCTATTCAGGAAGCAGGACGGATGTGCAGTGGCAAAAATCCCCGGGACCTATGATTCTGCATCCGGCAGAGAAACCGGTTTATGGTTATTTTCATAGGCATCGGAAAAGGAAAGCACTTTTTCCACGTACCAGTCCGCCTGGTTATATTGAAACAGCGCATCCCGCAGGCTCCCATCAGCTGCGCCGTTCGCGGCAAGATAATTAGCCGTCGAAAAAACAGCGTCTTTCATATTATAGGGATCTGCTTTTCCGCTGTTGTCCGCGTCCACTCCGTAACCGCCGTGTTCTTCAATGGCTGCTGTATCTGTCAGCGCTTCACGGGAAACGTCAATATCCCCTTTCCCCTGACACCCTTCATAACTCCAGCCGATAAAGGAGCAGGGCATGAACTGGGTATGGCCGACAGCACCGACCGGGCTTTCCAGCTCGTCCATTGTGGAAAATACTGTTTCCACCCGGTGAACCGCTGCCAGCACTTCCCACGACACACCATATTCATTTTCAGCTTCTCTATATATTGAAAGGTATTTTTCAGGTACTTCATTTTCTGCAAAAGACGGTGCGTTCTCTTCACGGGAAGGAGAAGGGGAATACTCCTTTTCCGGCATGACGTTCCATATCACGACTGCCGCAAAAAACATCATGATGAACAATAGGAATGCAGATGAAAATCGTTTCCGGCGTTTGGAAGCTGCCATATTTCATACCTCCCCCTTTCCATCTTAAACAACATAAGGGGAGATACCCAAGCGTCCGTTTCATGAACATTTTATCCGTATGGAAAACGCCGCTTCCACGAACCCGTTTATAAAGGTCACTTCAAATAAATGAACCTGGGTCTAGAACATGAAAAAAGGAAGCTGCCCTGATAGGAACAGCTCCCTCCATATTACACTTCCACTTTCATCTGCTTTCGGAATACTTCTTTTACCATGTAGGCCAGGCCGTTTTGATCGTTGGACCTTGTGATCCAGTCTGCATGCTGTTTTACTTCATCCGGGCTCTGTCCCATGGCTACGCCGATTTCGGCCATATCAAGGACTGAGATATCAGCTGTCCCGGAACCGATGTAAATCATTTCTTCAGGTTCAATGCCAAGTTCGGACATTAACCAGGTCAATGCATGTTCCTTGGATGCTTCCTCTTTTTTTATCGTTAAACTGTTTTCCTGCTGGTCCACACGGATACCTGGTATTTTTTCCTCCAGCAGTCCGCGGCAGTGTTCAGCATCCCGGGTGCTTTCGAAATGGCCGAACAAACGAAGCGCACTCAACTGCTTTTCCGCCGCGGCCGCAGACACCCTGTCTGTATACGTCTTCGGCTGAAAAAGTCCTTCTCCCAGGCTGAATTGAATTTTTCCCAGCATATTTTTCGAAGCCGGTTCTTTGTTTTCCCATTCATAATCCTGGCTTTCCAGCTGGATGCGGCATGGATACATTTCCATGCACACAGTGGCATCATACACCATTTCAGCGGGCATATAAGCTTCAAGAATCGGCGTGCCGGACTGTCCGGCTGTAAGTGCCCCACCGTGGCAGATCATTTCATGCTCCATCTTTAAATGCCGGGCCGCTTTTTTCGCAGCTCCAAAACTGCGGTTCGTTACGAGAAGAGTATATACCCCTTTATTTCGAACAAAATCTACAGCTTCTTTCGTCTCCCGGCTCATTCTGTCATTGGACTTCAAAAGGACTCCATCAATGCTCATGGCTAGCAGTCGATATCCCACGTCATGTCCCTCCTTGGCGCCTGGCCTGATCTACCGTCATCCTATGCAGATGCTTCCCCGCTTAGAACATGCCGTGTGGATCAAAAAGAGCCGGCAGTTTGTTCTGCCGGCTCTTTTGCTATGATTATTCCTGCTCTCCCATTTGATCTTCAGGGTTACCATAAAGATCTTCAAGAGGCTCGGTAATGATTTTGTTTAAATCCTGGATCGTGGTGCTCATCTGTTGTTCCACTTCCATCAACTTGGAAATGACTTCATGCTGCTGCACCATTTCAAATTGTTTCTGCGCCTGCGTGATTTCTTCCTCTGTCGGCTGCTCGCCCTGCATCTGCTTTTGCTGCAGATCAAGCTGCAGGGAACGGAAGTTATCAAGCATACGCTTGGCTACTTCGTCCTGCTCCACTTCTTCATGAAGGTTTTTTAGATTTTGGAATTCATCACTGTCTCTCAAATCCTGAGATAGTTCGCGTGCTTTGTCGTATACATTGGACATTACATAGTCCTCCTTTTTACAATCTTAACCGAGCATAACATGAATGAAACGCAGAAATCATCCGTTTTACCTGATTCTCTCTTCTTTTTATCCAATGGAAAAAAGAACCACAATCACTCCCTGGAATAACCCAACCACACCACCGAGCAGCGCCCCGAGATAAGTGATCATTTTAAACTCCCGTCGTGAAATTGAAAGAACCATCTCTTCCAGTCTCTCCACTGAAAAAGCGTTAACTTGTTCTGTAACGACCTCATCCAGCTGAAGCCTTGCAAAAAGACCGGGCAGGCGGTCGATGAGAAACGACTGCATCCGGCTGACTACACCGGGAAGCAGGCGGTCTGCGATAACGTTTGCATAGGACGGAGCCCATTCCGACAAGGGACGGTCCAGGTATTCGAGTGCGGGCAGTTCATTTTCCAGAAACGATACCAGCTCGTTGGAGACCGTCCCCGTATGGATGTGAGGTTGAATCGAAGACAGCGGCTTTTGTTTCCACTTTCCCCATTCCCGTTCCAGTATATTTTTCACAAACGTCTCCGAGGTGTCATCTTCAAAAAAACGCACGATTTCAGGTTGGAGCTTCTCAATAATTCTGTCACTGCCGAACATGGAGCCCAAAAAATTCATCATCGATCCTTTTCCCTGCAGAAATTTATCCAGAAGGCGCTCAAGCTGCCGGGCCCCTTCCTCTCCCCGGAAGTAATCCGCCCCCTTTTCGGTCACCTCTGAGGCAAAAACCGGGATCAGATCATCGGCTTTGTTCATCACCAATTCAGGAATAATATCCTGCAGGGGCTTATCTTTATTTTTTTCGAGCCACTGGTCCATAGACCGCTGGACGTATCCACGCCCCTTTTCCTCGAGAGGAAGTTTTCTGCCGGCGGTTTTTTCCGCTATCTCCCTCAATGTAGAAGATTGATGAAGAAACGTGGACATCTCTTCAGCCAGCCACTTCTGAAGAGTGTCATGAAAATCGGATTTTTTCAGTTTCTGCCGGAGACTTTCCGGGGTGAGAAGGTGGGTGATAACCATCGTCCCCAGTTGCTCTGCCATTTCCTTCCTTCGTTTTGGAATAAGTCCCGGAGTGAACGGCAGCCGCAAACCTCCTATATACAGCGGTTGAAACGGGCGGAACAGCATTCGGATGGCAAGGGAATTTGTCGCGCCGCCAATAAGAGATCCTACCGCTGTCATCACCACAATCATTACGAACGTATCCATGTATAAACTCCTTTATCCGCCTTTATGTCTTCCGCTGTCTGCAGAGGGGGAGTACTCCCGCCTCCCATTTGGGATGTTGTTCATCATTTTCAGCCAATATCACTTTATCAATTTGTCTTCGGCGGAGCAAGCAATAACAGCCTACAAGGTTCCCGGCCGCCGCGACTTACATATTCAAAAGAAGAAGGGGAAGGCTGATAACGAAAGGAGGGCGATAAATTGGAACACAAAGCTAAAGACAATAACCTTCAGTTCGATGAAGATCGAATGATAAACGAAGGACTGGCAGGAGGTACTGTCCGTTCCTCAGAGGATCATACTCAAATGGAAGAAGCCCGGGATATCCAAAAAGAAGAACCACCCCGGCGCCGGTAAATAACAAGAACCTGGACTGCCATCATCTTTGAAGAGTAAAAGACGCTTCCGATTATGAACAAGCGTAGTCGGAAGCGTCTCATTTTCGTGGGCTGTGTGCTATGTAAAAAAGGGGGCTGCCCCGGTGCTGCAATGCAGCACCTTCAGACAGCCCCTCCAGCCATGATATTTAATTACTGCTGCGGGCCTTGGCCGCCCATTTGCTGTTCAGCCATCTGTACAAGACGCTTGGTGATCTCTCCACCAACGGAGCCGTTGGAACGGGAGGTCGCGTCTGCACTAAGCTGAACCCCGAATTCCTGTGCAATTTCATACTTCATTTGGTCCATTGCCTGCTGTACGCCAGGCACGACCAGTTGATTGGAACTGTTGTTGTTGGCCATGTGTCTCACCTCCTCTTGGTACCTATAGTTTGTTACGATTCGCAAACACTATGCTGTGAATGATATAGTAAATTCAGGTAATAACCATGGTGGTTTTACAAAAAAACGCCATAGTACCGTTGTATGATTTGTAACGAAAACAGAAGTATGTTTCTATAGAGAAAAGATATGTTGAGCGATGGAAGGACAGATGAGGCTATGAACATTTCCATATTCGGAGCAACAGGAAGAGTTGGAAGCAGGCTGCTTGCCATGCTCCTAAGCGGCGGATACAGCGTCCGCGCGCTGGCAAGGTCGCCGGAGAAACTCGGCAGCCACCCCGCTTTGCAGGTTATCGGCGGCAATGTGCTGACAGATAAAGACGTACAAAAGACGATTTCCGGTACAGATATCGTTATCAGTACGCTCGGAACGGACAAACAAAATACCTTGCAGCGTGCTTTCCCGCTCATTATCGACGCGATGATACAGGAAAACATGCAGCGCATCCTTTCCACCGGTACAGCAGGCATTTTAAACGCGCGGCAGAATCCTGCCAGCTTCCGTTTTGAAACGGACGAATCAAAACGACGCAGCACAACAGCGGCCAAAGATCATGCCGAGGCTTACAAGCTGCTGCGGCAGTCCCCGTTAAACTGGACCATAGTTTGTCCGACGTATCTCCCGGAAGGAGAGGCCTCCGGAACGTTTCGGACCGAAGCCGACTTCCTGCCCGAAGACGGAAAGAGTATTACAACCGGAGATACGGCTCTTTTTTTGTACCAGCTTGTATCGGGGGAAGAATCCTTTCATTGTAGAAGAGCAGGTCTGGCTTACTAATATCATCCAATCATGATATACTGACCTAAAGAATAGTATTACAGTATCACCCGTTACATATTGAATCAGACTGGGTATACAAGGGAGAAAGGAGGGAGCCTCTTGTCCATCTTCGGTATCGTTCTCGGCATTGTCATTATTGGTGCCCTGATATGCTGGATTGTCGGTTATCATGCACTGATTAAATTTCTTTCCTGGGTGGAAGAATCCTGGGCGCAGGTTGAAACACAATTAGACCGCCGGGTCCAGGCTGTTCCATCTCTGATTGATATCGCACAGCCATATGCGAAACAGGAACAACATATCCTGGAAAAAATAGTGGAACTGCGAAGCAGGCTGACTTCTCCCAATACCTCCCGTGTGGAACAGGTGCAGATTAATGAAGAACTTACTAAAAACCTTCATCTCCTGTTCGCTGTAAAAGATGATCAGCCGGAACTTCTTCAGCATGAAGACTTTCTCCATCTGGAACAGGAACTGAAGGAGGCGGAAGAGAAGATCCACCGCTTTGTTCTTATTTATAATAATACGGTTCAAAAATATAATACAAAAATACATTCGATGCCGGTCAATTTCGTCGCTGACATCCATAACTTTAAGGAACGGCAGAAACTTGATGTCCCGGGAGAAGTGTCCAAAGACGTAAAACTGTCTTCTTAGAAAAATCACCATTCTTTTCACAGAACGGTGATTTTTTTCTGCTTTCTCTGTTTATCCTAAAAAAAGCCTCACATCTGAGTGGCGCGGCAAAGATATGTTACAATGATACCTCAACAAAAATTTCCGTCAGAGAAGGTGGATAACGATGACAACGTTCGATGAAAAGCTGCATAACTATGCGGATCTGGCTGTCCGTAAAGGAGTGAACCTCCAGGAAGGACAGACACTGTTTATCTCCGCCCCTATCACCTCGGCGTCCTTTGTCCGGCTGCTGGCAGAAAAGGCGTACGACACCGGCGCCAAAAACGTACACGTCGACTGGGTGGACGAAGCATTGACGAGAATCAAATATGATAAAGCCCCGCAGGAAGCCTTTCAGGAATTCCCGCAGTGGATTGCCAGAGGGCGGGAAGAACTCGCCGAAAACGGTGCGGCCTTTATTACGGTCAAATCCACCGATCCCGATCTACTGCAGGGAGTCGATCAGAAAAAAATCGCTGATGCCAATAAGGCTGCCGGCGAAGCGATGGAAACGTTCCGCTCCTACATCCAGTCCGACAAAGTAAGCTGGCTTGTGATTGCAACCCCTTCACCGGGATGGGCCAAAAAAGTGTATCCAGAAGATGGAACAGAAAAAGCGGAAGAAAAATTATGGAACGCGATTTTTAAAGCCGTCCGTGCGGATGTTGAAGACCCGGCCGGCGCTTGGGAATCCCACGACAAAAAACTCCGCGATAAAGCTGCCGTCTTAAATGAAAGACGATACAGCGAACTTCATTACAAAGCACCCGGCACAGATCTTACTGTCAAACTGCCGGAAGGACATATCTGGGTCGGCGGGGGCGGACCTAATACAGACGGCGTCCATTTCATCGCCAACATGCCGACCGAAGAAGTATTCACCGTCCCGGAAAACACCGGCGTGAACGGCCATGTTACCAACACGAAACCACTGAACTACGGCGGTAACATTATTGATGATTTCACCATTCATTTTAAAGACGGGAGAATCACCGATTACAGCGCCGGCGAGGGAGAAGAAACATTAAAAAATCTGATTGAGACCGATGAAGGCTCCCATTTCCTTGGAGAAGCCGCTCTCGTTCCGCATAGTTCACCGATCTCGCAATCCGGAGACTTGTTTTACAACACCTTGTTTGACGAAAACGCTTCGAACCATCTCGCTATCGGAAGCGCCTATGCGTTCTGTCTTGAAAACGGAGCCGATATGACCAAAGAGGAAAAAGAAAAACACGGGCTCAATTCAAGTATCACACACGTCGACTTTATGATCGGCAGCGCAGAAATGGATATTGACGGTGTTCTGCCGGACGGGTCATCCGAACCGGTCATGCGCGGCGGAGAATGGGCGGAAAAATAGAACCAGCCCTCGCAGACAAAAAACCGGGAAGCCCCTCTACCCTGCAGAGAGCTTCCCGGTTTTTTTAAAGACTCTTTCGAAACACCCTGGATCCATTGTAAGTGAATAAAGCCGGTTTGTTGTCAAGAACGGTTTCCACGTGAACGCTCCGCCCCCACAGCTGATACAGATAAGGGAGTGTTTTCTCAAGGTACGTCACATCCAGCTCTTCTTCCTCGTAGCGGTGGGTAATATACAGTTCCCCTCTTTTTTCATAATCCCCGTCTGTCACGACGAGATAAGGAAACCCGCCATTCACTCTTGATCGGATCAGCTGGTCTTTCACCTGCCGCCACTCTTTATCCACAATCGTGTAATCACGGCCCTGCTTCTGGAATACGTACATATCTTCCTGCTGCACCAGCTCTTTTGTCACATAGTTGCGAATAAAGGACGTATCGGTCTCAAGCTCCCTGACTTCAAATAGTTTATCTCGTCCGCTTCCCGGCTTCACGCCGGCCCGCTGCAGGGATTCGTCAGGATTATCCCATCTCTTTTCAATCGTCTCAAAAATTCTCAAGCCCAGATGATACGGATTCACGGACGTGCGAGATGGCTGAATCACCCCGGCGTTCAGCTTCGCAAATTCGATTCCTTCTTCCGATGTGAGTTCGAGTTCTCTCATAATCCGGGCATGCCAGAACGAGGCCCAGCCTTCATTCATAATTTTTGTTTCCAGCTGCGGCCAGAAATACAGCATTTCTTCCCGTATCATCGTCAGCACATCGCGCTGCCAGTCTTCAAGCTCACGGCTGTGTTCTTCAATGAAAAGAAGCAGATCCTTTTCTTCCCGGGCCGGAAACTTTTTCTTCCCGGCAGAGGGTTCTTCTGTTTTCGGCTTTTCCCCGATTTGCAGAAGATCCTCATAGGGACCGGCATCTTCCTTTATTTTTCCTCCAGCTTCCTCTTCTTCTCCTTCCCGGCGGATCAGACTAGGATCAATATGCTCCTGCACCGCAAGCACTGCATCCAAAAAGGCCTCCACACGACGGCGGCCGTACAGTTCTTCATAGCGGGAAATACGTTCGGCCGCTGCAGCCATGCTTTCCACCATATCCTTGCGTGTGCCGGCAAATCGGATATTATTTTTGAAAAAGTCACTATGGGCGAGCACATGGGCGACAATTAATTTATTCTGCACGAGCGAATTGTTATCCAGCAGGAACGCATAGCACGGATTGGAATTAATGACGAGTTCATAAATTTTGCTCAAACCTAAATCATAATGGACTTTCATTTTGTGAAAATTTTTCCCGAACGTCCAATGTGAAAAGCGGGTCGGCATCCCGTAGGCACCAAACGTGTATATGATATCCGCCGGACAGATTTCATAGCGCATTGAATAAAAATCGAGACCGAAGTGTTCTGCTGTCTCCGTTATACGGTCAATGGCTTTTCGCAGTTCTTTTTCTTCAAGTGTCTGCATCGTGTCCCTCCTCCCCTGTTAGTTCCACTATATGAAACAAGCGGCAAAGCATGCCTCTTGATGCTGTGAGCTATGGATTGAAGGAAGATAAGGAATCGGGGTACAATAGGGAAAAACCTCGATATCTTCGGGGCTGACAAAAATTCGGGTGATAACTGTGGAACTGGTTCAATGCAAAAAAGATGTTGTCAAAAAGCTTGGGCATGATGTTGTGGAAATCGATCCGCCGAAGGTACTTTTTAAAGCAGATTATTTTTATCCGGCATTTCAGGATCAATACGGGATCTGGCTTGCTGCCGACGAAGAAGGAGAGGCCCACGTGATCTCTGAAACGCCGGAGCACGTGGAAGAAGACCCTTGGTTTGATATGTATTTTAAAAAGGTATAATCCCTTTTAGGAGGTGTCACGATGCTGAAACGTCATTTGATTGTCCACGGAACCGTACAGGGAGTCGGGTTCCGGCAGTTTGCGGTGACAGAAGCCAAAAAAGCCGGCATAAACGGCTGGGTTAGAAATCGAATAGAAGGTACCGTTGAAATCAAAGCGGAAGGAAACGAAGAAGAAATGAATGCATTTATAGAGGCCGTCAAAGCAGGCCACCGCTTTGCATCGGTAACGGACGTCGATATCTCCCCGGCGGACAACGTCGAACATAAAGGCTCCTTCACTGTTCTTTATTGATACTATTCATGAAGGAAAAGCTGAATTCCGGATGCGGGATTCAGCTTTTTTGTGTACCGGTATAGAGCGGAACCGGTTATGGTTTGTTACGTGCGGCTGAAGATGTCGACTCCCTGGTATTTCAGCTGCTCCAGAGCTTTTTCGACCGGAAGATCCGGCATTCTGAATTCCCTGGAAAGCACGTCCTGAACAGCTTCTTGATCGGGAAGATCTTTTGTCAGCACGGAACCGTTACCGTGGCGGATGGTAAACGTTCTGTTTACAAGGGAAAGCCCTCTTCTTTGATCCGGTTCCCACAACTGGCAGCGCAGCATATTCATAAACGATGCTCCGTGCTGAAACGTGGAGGCAATCCATGGTGTAAAGTCGGCAAACTGCATCGCCGAGTAAATCGAGAACGTCCATTTTTTATGGGTGATCTGTCCGTTTCTCGTTCGGATATAGGTATAAATCCCGGGTTCGTTTCCCGGAAGAAAAAACAGCCGTTCCCCGGCAAAAGGCGGAATACCTCGTTTTCTTCCGTGGAAAGGAATCGGTTCAAACAGCGGAGCGGTCGTCCCTACGTCTACATAAAGCAGCCTGTTGTCCGAACCCGGATCTTTCACAACCATCGCCATGTGCTCCTCCCCCGGACGGATCAACCACCCTTCAAAACCAAGAGCCTTTAGAAGCTGGAATAGACAGGCATTGAGGGTGAAGCATGTCCCTCCACTCTGATTCGTCTCATGAGCTGTGAGAAAGGTATACACGTCCGTGACATGATCTATCGTTTCTGCATCGCGTGCCATCAGAAGCTTGCTGACATTTTCAAACGGAAAGGTACGGACGTGGGCACGAATAATTCGTTTCAGAAATTTACGGGACGGCGGCTGCGGCTTTAATCGAAGAATTGTTAAATAGCGTTCAAGCCAGTCACTTGACATGGTGTTCTCCTTTTCAACTGTGTAACAGGTTTTTATCGCTGTATATGAACACGAAAAACTCCGGAAAACGAAGATTCCCGGAGTTCTCCATTTCAAACCGGCCGGCAGATGGCAGCATCCGCTCCTGCATCCATCGATACAAACAGGAACAGTCCGGTGACTGCCGGGCTGGAGGTTCCAATGATTATCTGCCTTTAAACGTGTTCATGCACCATCTTCATCATGTCGTTTTTCAGGTGGGAAAGTGCTTCTTTTGCTTCAGATTCCGTCTCTTTGCGGACCCCGAAATAAAATTTTATCTTCGGCTCCGTACCGGAAGGACGGATACAGCACCACGAGCCATCTTCCAGTACATATTTTAACACGTTGGACACCGGAAGTTCGATCTTTTCCTTATGCCCATCTGGAACCACTGTCCGCTCCTGTGTCTGATAATCTTCAATGACAGTGATTTGATTGTTATGGAGGGAGGTTGGAGGTGTCTCCCGGAATTTCTTAAGAAGCGCTTCAATTCTTTCATTGCCCTCCATTCCTTTTAAGGTAATCGAATCAAGGCCTTCTTTATAGAAACCGTACGTTTCGTACAGTTTGCCAAGCGCGTCATGAAGCGTCCTGCCCTCGTTTTTATGCCAAAGCGCCATTTCTGAAACGGTGAGTGCAGCCTGTACCGCATCTTTATCACGCACGACACTGCTGATCAGATAACCATACGACTCTTCATAACCAAATTGAAACGAATGGGTGCCGTCCTCTTCAAATTGTTTTATTTTTTCTCCGATAAATTTGAAACCGGTCAGCGTATCCAGCACCGTCTGCCCGTAATGCTCTGCCACAGCGCGTCCGAGCTCCGATGTAACGATGGTTTTCATAACAACACCGTTATCCGGCAGCAGACCGAGCCTTTGGCGTTCAGAAAGCAGGTATTCAAGCATTAGCGCACCGGTTTGATTACCGCTCAACAGTTCATACTTTCCATCTTCGCGGCGGGCTGCAATGCCGATCCGATCACCATCCGGATCCGTTGCAATCAGAATATCCGCCCCTTCTTTTTCCCCTGCGGCTCTTGCAGCATCAAAAGCTTCTTCCTCTTCGGGGTTCGGGCTTTTCACGGTGGAGAATTCCGGGTCCGGGAGCGCTTGTTCCTGCACCACATGAACATTGGTGAATCCGCTTGTTTCAAGCAGACGAACCACTGGAATATTTGCCGTCCCGTGCAGCGGAGTGAAGACAATCGAGAGCTCTCCCCCGTCTTTTTGCACCATATCAGGCTGCAGCATAATCGTCTGCAGGTCATCATTGTAGGCATGATCCATGTCCTCCCCGATGACTTTCAACAGACGGGATGCTTTCATTTCGTTCTCATCGGCGGTTTCGACCGTGAATTCATTCTCGACGGATTCCACCTTTTCCATCAAGGCTTCGGCGGGCGCCGGCGGCATCTGCCCCCCGTCTTTCCCGTACACCTTGAACCCGTTGTATTCAGGCGGGTTATGGCTGGCGGTTACAACAATACCGGCAAACGCTTCAAGGTGCCGGACCGCGTAGGACAACTCGGGGGTTGGGCGCAGTTCCTGAAATATATAGGTCTGAATGTGATGGGCTCCAAGCGTCAGAGCTGCTTCGAGGGCAAACTCAGGCGAGCGGTGCCTTGAATCAAACGCAATGACAACACCTTCTGCCTTGGCCTCTGCGCCATGTTCTTCTATGTACCGCGCCAGGCCTTCAGCCGCCCTCCGGATGGTATACCGGTTCATGCGGTTCGTCCCCGGACCGATTTCACCGCGCATGCCTCCTGTTCCGAATTCAAGGTATTTGTAGAAATGATCTTCCAGCTTTTCTTCGTTTTCTTCCACAGCTTCGAGCTGTTCTTTTAAATCTTTATCCAAGCCTATTGCTTCACTCCAGCGCTTCCAATTCTCTTTCCAGTCCATTGCTGTCACACCCTCTTTCGGATATTTACTGTTCGAATCTATCTATCTACTGCTCACCGATTGGAAAATCGTTCCCTCCACAGTTCTCTCCGGGTCGTTGTAACAGCCTCCGCCCCGGCTTCAAATGCCTCCTCCGCGTCTTGTCTGCTGCGGAGAAAACCACCGGCAATCAACGGAACGCCGGTCTTTTCTGCTACTTCCCGGATGATCCCGGGCATTCTTCCGGGAAGCACTTCAATCACATCCGGTTCCACCTCTTCTACGATTTTGTAACTCGTTTCAAGCGCGCTGGAATCAATCAGAAACAACCGCTGCACTGTCAACAGACCGTGTTTTTTAGCGGTAGTCAGCACCTGCTTTCTCGTTGATATCAATCCATGAGGCCGCACCTGCTGACAGAGAAACTGAGCCGCTGATTCATCATGTCCGAGCCCCTGAATCAGATCAGCGTGAACAATCAGTTTTTTTCCGGCCCGCGAGGCCATCTGTGTCATGCTTTTCAACTGAGCCAGTCTTGAGTTCAGCAGAACCACGTAAGTTTGCGGGCTTTCCAGTATCTTTTCAAACTCTTTTTCCGTGCGGGCGGCGGGAATAATTTTTTCATCCTGAAACATGGGCTGGTTCCTTTCTGTGAACAATGTCTGTTTCCATCATAAAAAAAATGAGACCACTTTTCCACTTTGAACGAAAATTTCCTTTGTTTGTTTTTTAACTTTCTTCTCTGCTATAATTTTTCAGGTATGACATCCACGGGGAGGGAGACCAATGAGTGAAAAAAATTCAATTGAAAAAGCAACGTTTGCCGGAGGCTGTTTCTGGTGCATGGTTAAACCATTCGATCAGATGGAAGGCATCCACGGCATTACGTCCGGCTACACCGGCGGGCATACAGAAAACCCGACATATGAAGTCGTTAAAACCGGGGAAACCGGCCACCGCGAAGCCGTTCAGATTCAGTTTGACCCGGAGGTGTTTCCATACGAAAAACTGCTTTCGCTGTACTGGCCCCAGGTGGATCCGACCGATGACGGCGGACAGTTTCACGACCGCGGACCGCAGTACCGCACCGCCATCTTTTATCATAACGACATGCAGAAACAGCAGGCGGAAAAAACAAGACAGCAGATAGCAGACAGCGGCCGTTTTAAAGAGCCGATTGTAACCGAAATACTGCCCGCTTCCACCTTTTACCCGGCAGAGACGTATCATCAGGACTTCTACAAAAAGCAGGAAAAAGCATACCTCGAAGACCGCAGAAAATCCGGCCGGGATGAGTTTATTGAACAACACTGGCGTTAAACCAGAAGCGCCGGTGTTTTCAGTGATCGGGAAAAGACTTATAAACAAGAGGATTGAAATACCTTTCTGGTTATAATATAATAAATATTGTCCAATTGAAACGGGATGTAGCTCAGCTTGGTAGAGCACAGGCATGGGGTGCCTGGGGTCGCAGGTTCAACTCCTGTCATCCCGACCAGTCCTAATTTGACAAGGGATACAGCGTTTTTTCCCTTTTCAAACATAAAGAGGTCAACACTACAATCTAATCAATGAATGGTAAACCACTTCTATCAAAATGGAGGTGGTTTTTTTTATGTTGGTAAGATTCGCTATTGATGAATTATATACAGAAAAGAAATTTGAAAATGTAACGGAAAATACAATGGTGAGTTACAAAGCAGTCCTTGAACCTTTTCACGCTTTTCTTGAAGAAAAAGGTATTGAAAATATTGAATATGTAACCAAACGCCATATCAAAGAATATCTCCTTCATCGACAAGAAAAAGGGAACAATGCAACGACTGTAAACAATCATCACAAATACGTCAACGCATTTTTCAGGTGGCTTACAGAAGAAAAAATTGTACATGAGAATCCTGTTACTGGTATCAAAAAGCAAAAAGAAGATATTCAGATTCATGTATTCACCGATGAAGAAGTACAGCAGATAATCTCTTATTTTCGGCGTATGAATCGCAGAGAAAAAACATTCTACTCTATAAGAGATTACAACTTATTCCTGACGTTAATTTCTACCGGATTACGCCTATCTGAAGCCATTAACCTTAGATGGACTGATGTGAATTATGATAATGGCTCTCTTGTTGTAAGTAAACCTAAAAGTCGAAAACAAGAAACTGTGCCACTCACAGAACGCCTTATGAAAGAATTGTCCTTATATCAAAAGCATTGTGAGAAGAAGTTTCATACTTCGATGGACTATATTTTTGTAACTAGTAGGAATAAGCCCCTGACTAGAAACGCTGTGAAATGTATTTTTAAAAGGGTGGCTAGTGCTATGAATTTTCCAAACACAAGGGTATCAGCCCATACTTGCAGGCATTATTACGCTAAAAAATTTATTGAGAACGGTGGAGATATAAGCCAATTGCAGAAAATGCTCAGGCACACCAATATTGCAACCACACAAAAATACCTTCACTTCTTTGGAAATGAAGTGGCTGAAGCCAATGAAAAGTATAATGCTTTGAATAACCTAGATATTTAATAATAGATATATCCTATAAAGGGGGTGATAAATTGGAAAAGTTTTGTTACCGCTGTGACCGATACAGTGTGTTTAGTAACAATAAAAATGGTAGAATCACAAACTATCATTGCACGCATTGTGGCACTTATGATTGGTTCTCAGAAGGAGAATTAAAAGCCCGTAAATTGCAAAAAACAATTTAAAAATTGGAGGAATTAAAATGAAGTATGAAGCCTTCGCTATGGTTACCCTACCAACATCTTTTACGGTTGAAGAAGAAAACCGTGAACAAGCATTGCAAAAAGCACAGGAGAAAATCAATGAATTTGTTGTCCAAAAAGTGGACATGCAACTGTGTACTGTGAATGATGAAGTCATTACACCTGATACCATTCATGACCACACAATAGATATTGCTGATGTTTTCCCTGAAGAAGATGGAGATAATGAAGAATAAGCAAAATAAAAAGGGCTTAGAGTGTTGGCACACTCTAGCCCTCCCCTTCCTGCAAAACAGATAACTGCATACAGAAAGATACAAAACGAATGTACTTTAATTATATTTCATATTATTGATTTTTGCAATGATAAGTACCTTATCTTTCTGTGCAGGTTTATCGAACATATATTCCCTTACAGAAAGAGAGGTATTTTTAGTATGTTTTCCAGTCATTATTATATTGCAAACGAATATTCCCTTTTCAATTCCGTCCAGAAACTGAATAAGAATATAGATAGTATCTTTCAGTATGTTCACATGAATCAAACAGAATATATGTTATTAACCTTATTGTCGCAACATTCAGTAAAGTATATCGGTACGTCATACCTGAAAGTGAAGAATATGGCTAATAGAATCAAAAAATCAATACGTATGGTCAACTATGCCCTATCGTCTCTGGAATCGAAACGTATCATCAAGCGTATTCCCGTCATGCGTCCGCAAAAAGGTGGTAATAGCAGTAATGTTATTGTTATTTTGCCTTATTATTGCACCCCGAAAATTGCAGACGGTGATGAAGAGACAAAAGGTGACACAATCCAACCTGAAAGCACAAAATATCAAAGTGAAACTACTGTCTTAAAATCTAAACAAGAAAAATATATATGTGATAGCGATAGATTGTTCCGGTTATTTGAATTGAAGATGAAAGATAAGTCCGTACAATATGGCTCTGCATACATGCAAAAAGTGACTGATACTCTTTTAAATGAATATGAAAAGGTTGAACGTCAACAAGAATACGCCCAGATACAAACACCGAAAGAAGAATTACCAACGTATCCTAATGTGAATTGGCTGGAAGAACCGATATATACACCTGATACATTCGACCCTTCCAATGTGCAACATCGTATGGAATTTTGGGATTACTTTCTTGAAAGTTAATTCACTTCAGCGTTAATGTGAATAAGCCCTAAATCAGTTCTATCAACCGCATATATTTGATACACAGTACCATTAAATTCAAAGGTATCATTAACGCTAATATCTTTTGCCTGTTCGTTATCGGCAGTAGTAAATATAATATCACCGTTCACCAAACGTATCTGTCCTTCAGTGGTCATCACGCTGTTTTGTTGAGCATAGCAATCCACATCAGTAAAAATAGGCGTTTCTTCTGTAATAGGACGCCCCAGACTATCTTCTCCAACAACTTCTGTTTTTGTATCCACCTGAATAGACAGCGTATGTGGTAAATGGCGTATCTGGGCTTTGTATTTGAAACGTTGTTCTCCGGCTATATCGGAATATACAACCCAATTAGCATTGTTATATTCAATCATATCACCACGTTGTACAGGTATGAGCGTTGATAAAATCCTATCATCATAGTCATTTGTATATGTATTCTTTGTGATTATGGCTGTTTCTGATTGGTCATTAATCTTTATTTCCTGCCCTATTTCCCTCAAAAGAAAAGAGAAATCCTGTGTTGCTGTTTTATTTATTTCCATATAATTCACCTCCTATTATGGACGGAATAGCATAAAGAAAGACGTATCTTCCTCTGTTGATTTCATCTGCCTAATTTTGCGTTCCAACTGGTCAATTCTGCTTTGAATATTATCAGAAAATGCTGAGATACTTATATCTTCTGTTGTGTAATTCTTCATCTGGGAAGGTTGATTGGCGATTGATTCCAGAACAGAAAGAGCCGATTGCAATACTAGTTTTTTGTTCTCTGGTTGGTATTCTGAATGTGGTGTTAAATCCGATTCCTGTAGGTATACGCTCATTTCTTGTTGAGAAAGGGAAATATCTTTCACTTCCATTTCTAGGCGTTGTAAGTTGGTCATTTTATCAATTCCTTTCCTTATTATTTTGTTCCCCACGTGGGGAAGTTAAGTATATAAAAAAGAAGTGCCCTGATTGGGGGCACTTACAAAGATAATTTTATTCTGCTACATTATTTTGTTGGTATGTAGACGTATTTGATTCCACTTCAGTATTTCTTACTATTCTTTGAAGTAATGCAATAATTGTTGCCAGTGCTAAGAAAAACACTCCTGAAATTATTCCAGATAAGACTGTTCCCAATGTAAGAGTCAAATCGGTCTTATATGCACTTTGAATAGTGCGATATTCCTGTTGAATAAGTTCATTATCATAACTTTCATCAGCCGAATCTTTCCAGTATTGAACCGTTTCATGTTGCTCGTTTAAGTTGGAAATTTGAGTTAATCCAAAAATTAAACCTGATGCAATAAATACAATCCCGATTATTTGTAGAATTCTTTTCATAAATAATTACTCCTAAATGATTATTTTGATTTGTACGCTTAATCAATCTAATTCTTTTTCGTTTTGTCAGTTTTCAGTTTCATTCCGTTTAATAATTACGCTTATCATTTTGTGCCAATTGTTAACAAAATCATAATACTTCTTATATTCAGGTTTGCTTTTCTTTAAATACCGATTAGAAAAATTAACTTCATGTACTGGATTTGGAATACTATCAACTACTATATTTAAACTCATTTTTTTCACTGTTTCGTTAGATTTCTGTTTTCCACTCAAACCTCCAATAACTGCACCCACACCACCAGCAAGTGCACCACCAACCAATGCCCCTCCGACTTGACTACCTCTGGAAGTCTTAGTAACTGTTTCACCATCTTCAACAATTGCGGATTCAATAATATCTTCAAAATTTACGACAGTGAATGAAAAATCTTGTTCAGGTGTCTGTCTACCAAATATGGCAACTTTTTCACTTGTTTCATCGACTGCCATACCTGAAAGTTGATTTTGCCCTAAATGGTACTCTTCATTATGAAAATGATTTTCTCGAAGTTTTCCTTTAATCATATCATCTAATCGTCTTTCATTTTCCTTTAATTCCTTATTACCTAAAGCCACCCCAATACCCAAAAAGACAAGCATGCAAATGAAAAACAAAACAGCCAATTGACTATAAATAAACATTAAAACAAATGACGAGAAAAAACCTATCAAGAGAATTGCTGATAATATCCTTTTTTCATTTTTGTTCAATTCATTCAAAATTAGCCACTCCTATGTAGTCATTTGAGACTATTCTATCATAGGAAAGATGGAAAATTAACTACAGATTGACAATTCTAATGAAAATTCTAGTTTTTTGGTTGTGATAGTTTGTTGGTACGTGTGTCTGGTGAAGAATATTGCAGAGAAAAGAAAACAGAGATAAGAAAGAATAGAGGATAATTTGTAGAAAGATAAAAGGAAATTGTTCAGGGAGAAATATTGAAGGATAAAGGGAAAATTTTGTGCGTGTAAAATGTGGTTAGTGATACACCCTCTTATGGAGGTTGGGGTATCCATATTATACCAGTATCATACCATCAACATATAATTTCCCTTATATACATAGGGAACATACATACGTATATGGAAGGTTAAAATAACGTAAATTCACTTCCTATAATATGCATTATGTAAACAAAGGTGTATTATTTGACAATCGGAACAATATATGCTCCGTTGTGACTGCCATAATATAGGATATGTGAAGGTGCTGAGACACCGAGGTGATAGGACTGTATTCTCCTTCCAATTTCTTCAATTTTTTAATACTGATACCTCTATATTATCATTTTTATTGGATTATATCAAATTTTAGTACAGTAAAGTAAAATACCCTATTGTAACAGGGCGACTATATTCAACGAAAATCACCCTCATCACAATCTCCCGTCACATCAACATTCTCACATATCACAACACACAACTTTCCCCTTCTTATATCCCCCTATCAACATATCCTCTCACCTGACACAACATATGTCTATTCTATACTGTCCTCATCACTATTTGTTGTATCATCTTCTGAGCCACTCTCACTTGTCTCACCTTGAATCTTCTGTAACTCTCTCTGCACATCAGTAGTGTATGGACTATGTTCAAGAATACTCTCCATAGATATACCCTGAATGTTCTTCAATGTCTCTAAATTATCAATAACCTCTGAATCATTACTAGGCATATTATGCTGAAATACAATATCTAAACTCTCAAATTCTTCATCAGAGAATGTCTCACCTTGCAATTCAAGTATATTTCTAAACTTCTCAAAGCGTTCATATATTCCACTTCTCATAAACATTTCGTTTATAGACGCTTTCACGCTTGCAAGTTGAAATAGTAACTTGATTGATACTTCACTCAGATTACTAATATCTGTCTTGTTCATGCTGACAGCAGGTGTAGCAGAAACGTCCAATAAACTAGACATCAATGTCTCATGAAGGGCTTGGAAACTCTGGAAGTCCAACTGATTTGATAACATCTTCATATCACCAAACTCTTCCAGATTCACACCTCCACCTGCTACATCTTTTGGTAATGCTTGATTCTTTCCTTTCAACTGTTGTCCAATCAATACAGGAATAGGACTTACAAACTTTTGAAAAGCGTCAAAGTATCTATTAATCAATTCTTCAATTTCATCAATGATAGGAATAATATCCTCTAAATCAGATTTGCCCTCAACTTCACTCAACTCATTTTGATTGTGATATACAATCGGAAGTCCTGACACATTGCTATACTCTTTCACTTTCTTCAATTTGCCACCTCGATTATTCCATTTCTCTACTGTATCTTCTGAGATAATGGTGTAGTGGTCAACGCCATCAGCATTAAACGCTTCAATAAAAGCCACAAGAGTATTCTCATGATTGTAAACATAATAACTATCAGCAGGGTCAAAGAGTTTACTCTGTATCTTTCTCTTATCGTCTAAGTAAACATACTCTGCAACCTTACCATATTTTAACACCTTATCAAGTATCCGATGATTTATCTGGTCGTATTGCCCTTTTTTATTTATTCTCTGAAACCTCTGCACAATATCTTCTTCACCAGTGATAGTCACAGGATTCTGCAATAAGAATGCTGATTGATAATTTAATATAGTTTTAGCAATTTGAAGTACCATTCGTCTAGGGTGAAATTCCTCACCGTTCCACATCTCCGGCTTTTTGTTTGCTATCTTATGCTTACCATCAAGATAATCCTTTAAATTATGTATCTGTTTGACACGTTGATAATTCTGTACACTGCTAACTTCTTCCAGAAACCACTGCTCTCTGCCTTCGTGTTCTTCTTGAATATATTCTTGTAAACTCATGTTTTCATCTCCTTTCCATTAAAAAAGACGCTTACTAATAAGTAAACGCCTAATCATACATAAAACTGACCTGACTTCATTCCCTGAGTAACTAAAGCGTTCGCTATCACGAGGTCATCGTGATTCTTGTCACCTTTTTTATTTCCACTCTTTCCATCTAATTCAACAAAAATTTGCATTTGTCCAAGAGTATCAGGACATTCAACATTAATAAGTCCACGCTCGAAATTCTCCTTATAGTCGCTTATCAATATACTTTTACTTGATGAAGTAGTGACAAATCCAAGTTGCATTTTCTTTCTGCCCCTCTGGTCAAACGTTCGCTGTTTGTATAAATTCATATATTGATACTCATTTCTCAATCTTTCAAGCAAAGGAGTGCCATAACTATTGGCTTCAACTACAACAAGAGCGTCATTGTAGAGAATCCCCATCTCATTAATTATCTCTGCAAAGCGATATACAGGCGTTCTGTTGTCTTGCCATGTCAGGGCTTGTTGCCCATCTTCATCGTATATAGCCATTGCAGAATAGTCGCCACCTCCGCCAGCACTTACGTCACAGCCCATATAATAGCGTTTTCCTGCTTTCGGAAGGTAAAATACATTCAATCCTTTGTTCACATATTTCTTCATCACGTCCGGCATTTCAGGTTCTACTTCATCTGCTGAAAGTGTTGGTATAGTATTATTCATGCGTTCTAATACAATACTTTGGTCAAAAACAGATAATCCGGTAGAAATAAAACTCTCCCTATAATTAGATGGAAATTCCTGTTTGAAATCATTCAATGATAAGTCTTGCAACTTCCATCTTCGCCACATTAACTGTTTCAGGTTTGCACCCTGTTCATACAATTGCTTTTCTTCTTCCTTTAAATCTTTGGGCTTAAGGCGTTCCCCTTTGTGATACTCATAGAACCACTTTTCTGCTTCATCATACTCGGCTTTGAATTGTTTCTTATAAAGTTCATGATAAAAGGGAATGAAATAAGGTTTGTACTTACTATCACCTTTCATGGCTTTGTGAAACAAATGATACCAATGATTCATTCCATTCGATGTTGTTTCTATACTTAGCCTGCTTTGGTGTCCTTTTGCAAGTGCCTGTTCTGCACTCATCAGTTGCATTTCCTGATTCTGGAAGAAGGCATACTCAGAAATATGGATGAACGAATAAGTCTCTGAGCGTCCGATACTCTTATTACCGCTTGAAACGCTTTTTATCCTGCTTCCATTCTTAAAAAGTAACTCTTCCCTGTTCTCTCTCTTTATTTCTGGAAACCATTCAGGATAATCTTCTCTGGGCAACCATTCATTCATTGTTTTTAGTTTTTCAAATAGCGCATTGGCTGAATCCCTTCTATAAGAAACAATCAATATATTCTCGTTTTCGTTAGTAACTGCTCTCCAGATTGCCTTTGCTAAGACATAAGTACTTATACCGCCTTGACGTGCCTTAGCACAAGCAACAAACTTATTATTATCCATTAACTCATTTAATTCAACTTGTGCCTGATTTAATTTTAATTTTACTTTATCGTTCTGATTGTCAATAATATGTATAAAATTTTTACTAAAAAGATTAAAGTCATCCATAACTCGTTGAAGTTTTTGGTCTTTTGTTAGTGTCAAGATTATTCCTCCTTCTTGATTAATTAAAAAAGGACAATGCCAAGAGACATCATCCTTTGTGGTGTATGTAGTTGTACGTGGTATCACAAAACAATAACTAATTTCGCTGTATGCCTTCTCTCAGACATTAATTTAACTCTAATCCGTCATCTTTCTCTTTTTCTTCCTTATCACCTTTTAAAATTTCTTCTGCAACTTTTTGCTGTTCCTTCATTTCTTTTGTTAAAGTGAGGTACAGTTTTACTGCTTTTTCTTCACCTTCTTTTGCCTTTTCTGAAACGGTATGATATATCTGTTCCATATCATTAGCCATAAGAGAATCAAAATAAATCGATAATAACGCTCGATATTCTGGGGTACGTTCCCACTTTATGAATCCGTTGAAAGTTTTCCTATTCACGTGCCTGAGAAAGCGTTCTTCTTCCATAGGTTCAAGTGTCTGGTCAAAACGTATTCCATGTTTCCAGATGAAGTATTGTTTGTTGACATATGAGATTTTTGGGCTTTGCAACGCTTCATATATGTTCATACTCGTTCACCTGCCTTGACGTTTTCTAATAATTGTTCTAACACTCTAAGGTTTTCTTCTAATGATATATTCATTTCTTCTATATTTCTGTTGCTTTCTTCTAGCATATTTACACCCCTTGATTATTGATTATGTGGAAAGGTTAAAAATATAGGGTACATGTAATAGACAATATTATATAGTTTTTTATTTATTTAAATATATTAATAATAAAAATAATATAGTATGTTATATGTACCCTATAAAAATAACCTTTCCAATTTAGTCGCTAAACAAATCATCTATTTCCTCAGCAATCTGTTCCTTATGTTCTTTCTTCTGGTAATAAGTATCCATACTAATCATTTTTGCTTTCTTATAAGGCATAGGTTCAACAGAAAATTGATAAGGTTCATTCACAAAGTATGTGTTTGCCCAACGTTCTTCTTTCGGCAAACCACGTACATAAGCCCCAAACTCCATATTCACAATGCCTACCACCATTCTGTACCTTCTGAGTATGTTTAAATATTTTTCCGTTGCACTAAAAGAGAATCCAACCTCATCGGCTAGATTCTCAAAAGATACATCATATCCATTTTCAAATATCTGATTCTTACTTTTTATATAAGCATATAGATAAAACCCCATCACACCAATATCTTCATTGGTCATACAAAACTCAAATACTCTAAATGGAATCTGGTGAGTATAGGATACATCATAGAACGTTCCATAGTGTTCATCTTCTTCTGAACGCCAAAATGCCTTATATGGTTCTCTTATTTTGAAATTCTTAGGATATTTCAATGTTTGTAATATATTTTCTTCAAAATCCGATACCGTTGAAAACTCTATGTATTCCCTATCATCATCGTCTGTAAATTCCCAATCTAAAGGAATATCTTTTGTTGTTTTTATGTAGTTCAATTCTTCCAGAACGCCATTTTGCTTAATGAGATAGTTTACTGCTTTATTATTCCCTGCATATCCTAGTATCTCTTTGAGTTTGCTTTGAGTGAGTTCAGGATTCCACAAGCAATACCTATATAGATAAGTGATTAAATAATAATAAGCATAAGCAAACGCTCTCTGCGGTCTTTTACTTATGTTGTTTTTGAAGTCCTCAAATATTTCGTTGGGCATGAATATCTTTCTTTTTCCTGATTCATCGTGCAGATATTTTTGAATTTCTTCCATAGTGTTTACCTCCTGAGTACCTCGCTTATAAATTTAGATTAGATTATTGATTATGATTGTGATTGTGATATTCGTTTAGGGCTTGCTGTAGTTCTTCCGATTTCGGAAACAGGGTGAACATTTTCCCTGTAGTGGGGTGAATGGCAGTAGTAATACTGTAGATACCCCTTGATTTGATATATTGGGCTAGATTTTTGTTATAGCAAAAGAACATGTCGCTTGCTTTTATCATGATTATTCCTCCTAGTTCACTGTTGTATATTTAAATTTTTTCGTTCCTGTAAGTGCAAAACTAACAAGATGTGGAAGGTTGTTTTTGCTATTAGTGGTATATGTAGAACCTTCCTTTGATTCAAACTCATGCGTTTTCTGAAATTGTTGTTGTGGCAACTCCAATGGCACATTAAAAATCCCCTGCAATTCTGCAAGGGGTAATTTTGTATATAAATATCCATTGCCATCTATTTTTATTTTGGCTTTGGTATTGTATTTCTGTTGGATGTCAAAAAATTCTTTTTTACTTGTTCTATCCAAACAATTAATTAATTCTTCAAAACCTAACTCTCTCAAATAAGCGTTATGTACGCCTTTAAACCTGTTATCATAGTGACCTAAAAATGATGAATCAATGGATAATAATAACTTTTTTCCTTCCTCTGATTCTGGCAAAGGAAGTTGATAATAAGACCACATCATCAATGCTGTTGACATGGCGTATTTCTGAAAATAATTCCCTTTGTGGACGTTCAAAACAGCGTTTATATTGGCTGTATCTGGATTTACATAGTCATCTTCATGAATCCTAACAACGTGATTGCACCAACTTTTGCCTTCATTTAACGCTAAATCAACGCCTATTGCTTTGCGTTTATCTGATTTATCAGCAGTATATAATTGGTCAAAACTATAGAAATGATTGATTGGATTTCCTTTCACCATTTTTTCAATACTGCACCCCAGTAAAGAATCTAAATCGTCTGTTAAACACGTTGTATGCTGTTCCTTTGTAAAATCCTCGCACCATGCAGGGAATCGTTCTTTTAATCTTTCTTTCATAAATTAGATGAAGCGTTAATCACCTAATTCTCCATCTCACAAACCAATGACACGACTGACTACAATTATTAAAAATTCTCCTTTTACTCTCATGTATAGCAGTTATATTTTGGGCTATACAATCTCAATTTTACTTAGAGTAAAAGGAGAATTAAGTGAACCAACCTCTCACCTTGTCACCTTCCTTTTCGATTATTTTTTTGGATTATAGTTATCTATATATTCCTTGTATTTTTTAAGTTTAAAATCAGAAAAGGCACAATCGCCTGTTTCATATCGACTAACCATAGATTGACTACAGCCGATATAGTTTGCAACTTTTTCCATTGGAATTTTCTTCTCTTTTCTTCTGATATGGTAAATATGCCTGACCTTCATTTTTATTACTCCTTTTTCTCACTCTTTGAGTATTATAAATAAAAAGGGCAGGCATAAGCCTACCCTAATAATATTATGCTGTAGTTACTGTGAAACTTGCGGCGGCTTTCGGATTCAGCAACGTAATACCTGTTTGTGTTTCGAGGTATACCGATTGCTTAGAACCGCTGACAGGTTGCGGTGTACCATTAAATGGAATAAGTGTCGGCATTTCAAGATAGTCACCATTGACTACAAATAGTTTATCCGCACCGACTTTTTCAGAAAGTACAAAACGTACCTGACCGTATACAGAAGAATATACCTCTGTATCAAAGCCAATTTCTCCATCACGTGCAAGGAAAGTAACGTCCTCAAAATTGTTGATTTGTGTTTTCATACTTGCAGGAAGGAATACAGTCATGCTGTCATTCGCACCTGCATGATATAGAGCAGAAAGAGTTTCTTCAAAAGCCGACTGGTCAAAAGTAGAGCCAGTTACCTGCTGTGCAGAATCAATTTGTTCAAGGATACCGCCAGTTGTATATTTACCATTACTGAAACCTTTAGTACCATTAATCAATTTGTCCTCAATTCTCATCTTCATTGCTTTTGTTTTGTTGGATACTTGTTTTGCCAGAAGGTCATTAATACCAGTAGCGTTTGACGCTTGTGCAGTGTTACTTACAGTAGCAGTAGCACCAAAGATTTCTAAGTAGTTGTCATTGATACCAGTAGTATCTTGAACATATGCCGGAGCGTCTGCACCCTCAGCCATTGTTTTGGCACTGGATTCATCAATTTCCTCTGTAAGCCAACTAACCTGGGGAGAAGTCGCACCCACTTGACGTGCCATCGCAAAAGTAGTAAATGGCGTTACTACTGGTGTTGTTTGGTAAATTACATCTTGCATATCAATAGATTGACCTTCAACAAAATTCTCATGTTTAAACATTTTACATCTCTCCTATTTTTTATTAATTAAGTGTTATTCCAAGTTTTAATTGCTGGAAAACAATGCTTTAATCATATCTTTTGTATTTCCATTGCTTTTAGCGTTGGAATATTCATCAGATTGTTTGTGATTCTCCGGCTGATACGAGTTATCCAGTTTACGCTGATTCACAACCTTTTCAAGTTGTTCAATCATATTGTTTAGTTCCTCTTTGTTAGAAACCTGAATCACATCAGCAAAATCTTCCAACCCTTTTTGTTGCAATTCAATATTGACTTCTTTTTCAAACAATTCTTTTTCCTTTTGTTCCACTTTCTTCTGTTCTTCAGATTTTTCATCAGGTTTGTATTGCTTCAACTCATCACGTTCCTGAACAACAGGATTCAGTTCATTTTCTTTCCATTGTTGTTTTGCCTGTTCAATTTGTTCCTGAACCTGTTCTTCTGAATATGTAGTGTTTTCTTCTGCCATTTCTGATACCTCCTTCTTCCAAGATTAATAAAATGTTGGCTCAATCGTTCCTCTGCTTACGATTGGCTTATTATTGATTGACCCTCGAAACTCAAAGATAATCTTTTGTTTGTCATCGGGTATCACATAGTCATAAAAATAGACACCTTCATCTTCCTGATTCGAGGTGTCTAAAGTCATTGATTCTATTTCTTGTTTTTCTTTGTCGAATAGTGTCAAAGTTACATCATTGGGATTGATAGCGTTGCCTTCGAGTGAACGAAAATACACTTTCATTCTGACAGTATCACCTGTATATGCCATTATTTCACCACCTCCACATCAGAAGGATTCTCCTGAACGATTGTATATGTAGGATTCTGCTGTATGACTGTATTTGTCGGATTTTCGATATAAGAAACCGTTGCGTTTACAACTATATCTTGTGTTGGCACATTCACACTGCCTACTATTTTTTCGATGTAAGATGTTGCATTGATATGTCCTTTTGCAACTCTCTTTGTGCCTGAATGAATAGGAAATAGCCATGATTGAACACCAACATCAGACGTGCGTACACTTCTGTGGCTCTGTGTAGCGTTGGAATATATTGGTGAAGTGTAGGTCATAATACTTCTAGTTGTTTTAAGGTGACGCTCAGATTTGCTCTGAATAGTATTGATATAGGTATCTGTATTCTTTGCTGTTACCTTTGTTTTAGTAGTATTTGATTCAATAGATGGAATAAAAGTTGATACTTCTACAGATTCTTGAACAGGCAAAGTTGACTCATCTATAAATACTTGAAGTGTAGGATACTCTCCATCATTTATCGTCCAGATTTCATCAAAATTCCAACCAGAATATGTTGACTGTGTTTGCATTTCTGGTGTTGTTTTTGGGGAAACATCTTCCCCTGAAGCACCATCTTTTTGCTCTCCAAAATACTCAAAATCATAATAACAATCTGTAAAATCATGCCTATATCCACTATTTGTATTAATACTGCCGACAAATCCACCATATGTAGAATCTGTCATTGTGCTTTTCACAACAGTTGCTACTGCATAGCAGTTTTCTGTAAAGTATGAAGAATCATCTGATTGAGCATAACCATAAAATCCACCAACTTCCGATTCACCTTCCACATTGACGTTCAAAACGTTACAATTAATCGCTTTTGGATTATTACCATATCCAATTATTCCACCAACTTGGCTTCCTGCCCCTGAAACTGTTGAGTTTTTGACAAAACAATTTTCAACAGTAGAGGAATAGTTAGCACCAACTATTACGCCTATTTGTGAATCATCACTCGTTACATTTACGTTGTCTGCACCTAAATTTTTAATTGTTGCATAAAAACCAATAGAGCCAAATATTCCTGCACGATTCTCATATGTAATGTTTAGATTAGAAATGACATATCCTTTTCCGTCAAAAGAACCTGTAAAACCATTCCCTCTATAGCCAATAGGCGTGATACTGCCATCTTCCATATCAATATCATTGGCTAATTCAAAGTATGAAGACCATGTAGTATCATCATTACTGACACTTGTTAAATCTGTTGCTGTTTCAAGAACATATGGGTCTGACTGTGTTCCTGTGCCTATCATCTAATCACCGCCTTAAACTTGCGGTACTTGAATAGAATGGACAACTGTAATTTCATCTTCTTCAGATTCCATTGTAAAAGCAGTGAATGATTCCTCACTGTATGCTGTTCCACCTGATTCAGTATCAAAAATTGCAGATAAAGCAAACGTCTGCGGAATGGAAATATCAGAATCAGAACCTTTTACAACAATTTGAATCTGTAACGTTTGATTTCCTGCTGTGTGAATCCATGAAACACGACTATCAGATGGAGATACACGCAATACTGCTGTATCTGAATCATCTTTGATTTCAATGTATGTCCAATTGGATTGGATAAAATCTCTAATTGCTTGATAACCTGCTGATTTAATTTCTGCCATGTTTTCATCACCCTTTCAATCAAAAATATGAGTGTTTAAAATTAAAAAAATAGCAGCCCAAAGGAGGATACAAGGGGCTACTACTTCTTAATTATGTGAGGTATATTCCTATCATAATGGGAATTAATTCAAGGAATAATAAAAATGAGTGCCATATTGTACAAATGGCTAAAAAGAAAATTAAAATTTCCCTCTACTATTAAAGTCAGTTATGATATAGATATGAATTGCAAAATTTTGTATTCATTTAATATGTATCAGTATGTATCATTGATTTTTCTATCTTCTTCGATATACTCGTTTATGTTGTTCTTGATTTCCCTGTCATAAAACACTTTCAATTGTCTCTCTATGCCTTTACTATCAGGGCTAATTCCTTCTTCTAGAAACTCCATGAATGCTTTTATAACTCTTTTGGTCATTCTGTCCTTCTCATTTCGCTGTAAACTTATTGTGCCTTGTAGGTACTGAATTAATCGTACAACCATGTTTCCCTTCATGTAATCATAAAGTACATCAATCACACTCATACGATAATCTACTTTATTCTCTTGCATTAACTCAAAATTTGTATCGTCTTTATGTATATGTTTACGTAAAAACTGGACGACAAATGCAAAATAATCAACATTTTGTGCTACATCATCGAGGGCATAATAGTATTCTAAAAAATTCTGTATAGCATTGTAAGCAGTGCTATCTTCTTGTAATGCTTTCACTGTTCTGAAGGTGATCCACGCATGTGCAACGTTTTGTTTTGCTCTCTGGATTGTTAGGGACACAGTATTCTGTGTTTTACTTAGTTCCGTGGCAATGTCCTCTTGCGTCATATGCTGTTCGTGCATTTTAAAAACTTTTTTCTGTTCTTCCGTCAGTACATTTTCTATACCGCCAATATGTTTCAGAAAGTCATGATAGTGATTTCCCGATTCCATGAGTTTCCAGTCATATAATTGAAAGTCATTATATACACTTCCACTTTCATCTGCTTTTTCGCCCGTATACTGCTCCCTCTGAGCAGGCATGAATTCGCTTATTTCATGGTCAGATAAATCAAGATTTTTAATTTCATCGTTCATCTTAAACCTAATTCGTTTAGTAACATAACTTACTACTTCCGCTGGTGTCTTGGTAGTATCCACTTTAGGCAATATTTTATAAAACAGTGATAAAAACGCTTCATCTACATCACCTTCATCAATCCAGTGATATTTCTCTTTCATCGAATACAGCAATGTGTTCATACGATAGTCGGTAAAATGAAGATAATGTATTCTTGATTTTGCCTTTTTTCTTATTCCATCAACCATTTGAACGTTGTTTACTGGTCTGGTTTTGTATGTAATTAAATCTTCAAGTGCTCGTTCTTCGCCTTCCTGATAAGTCACAATAAAATCTTTTAAAGTTTTCATAGATTAATTCTCTCCTATTTTTACGATTTTTTAAGTTAATAATGTTTGTAATCATTGTTTTAATCTCCTTTTTGTAATCATTGTTTTTCTTCATGTTCATTTACTAATAGCGATTCTGTTTAAAACTATTCTACTTCCTTCATATGACCGTATTCATCATATATCGTTCCAATGGCGTACATGTCAGATTGGAATTTAGCAGGTTTTTGAAACTCTTTTAATGTCTCATTCTCTGCTACATTATCAATGAAATTAATGTATTGTTCTTCCAACCCCTGTTGAACGATGAAATGTTCAGCAAGACTGTACAAAGAGGACATTTTATAATAATCCTTTTGACGTTCATCTTTGTCATTTTTCATGTCATTCAAAATAGTAGTCATTTCTTTTTTTTCACTATAAGCCTGTTGTAAACTCTGATATGTTTCCTTGATGTCAGATGCCCACATCTTCTGGTCGTCGATGAAAAGGTCTTTCAGTTCATCTTTTTCACTTCCATCTAAAACTTCTCCCCTAACTGCTTTCATCACCAGTCCTTGCAGTCTCTCGCTTGTAACTTCGTGTAGCATGTGATTCATTTCATTCATTTTTGATTTCTCCTTTTTTAAGATTATTATTTTCTACTGTCAAATCCCTGCTATACTGCACTTTCTATTCACTTTTTCATTAGATTTTAGACACCTCCTTAAAGAAAATGAAATTTAAATTAGTAGTTGACTTTCGGCATTTACATATGTACACTAAATATAGGCTTTCTAATTGTACTATGTAATTCTATATTTTAATTTAAATACTGATAAAACTATCGTAACATTTAGGTCAAAGTATGTCAAACGTTCTTTGTCTGTTTTGTTATGATATTTTTTAATTGCTCTATGTTGGTTGCTCTCAGCAACCTCGATATACTATTTCCCGATTCAGGGATAAACTCGGCTCAGGACTGTCATATCAATATTCTTTTTGGGAAAAAGTCTATCCCTCATATTTGAGTGATAGGTGAGTAAAAGCCCCTACTTATACTATTTTGTGAGTAAAAACTGATATGACAGTACTTTTGAAAATAACCTGCGTATCAAATATGCTATTCTGGTGGTCTTTGTGAAGGACTGCCAGATACCCCCTGCCCCCCTGCGTCGCCGATGACGCACCATCACACAAAGCCACACAGTCCATTCTCATTAATTATATTCATTTCATGACCATTAGGTCTATATTGGTATAGATAACTATACATAAAGTACACATTAGATACAGATGGTATTTCTATGGATTGTGATGGAAAATCTATTAAATTTCAGAAAACCATTTGACAGATATTTTTATATCCTTTATAGTGTTATCTATAGTTAATAAAAGCAAGTGGTTACATTTCATTGATTTGAATATGTAGTGTGAAAATCCTATTATGATGGGATTTGAGGGCATGGGGTGCCTGGGGTCGCAGGTTCAACTCCTGTCATCCCGACCAGTCTTTTATACGACAGACTACTACTGTTTTCCTATCATACCAAAAGCCGCCTGGATGAGCATCCGCTCTCCCAGGCGGCTTTTTTCGTGTGGAGAAAAAAGATGCAGTCTATCCCCGCAACTGTTCTACTGCGAATATAAGACACCGGCCATGTCCACTAACAGCCGGAAAAGCGCGGGTCACGGGAATGGAATCTGAAAAACCCGGACGATGCCGCCTGTCTCACAAAGTACGACGTACCAGCGTCCGGGTTATTATCTATCCTGTATTCTTTTCCCTTTTTCGTACTGGTATTCTTTTTATTCCCTCTTCACCGTCTCAGGCCGTCTCTACCTTATTGTTCGAAAAAAACCAGAGCAGCGCTTCAAATACGTCTGTTTTGTTTTGCAGAATATAGTGACGGAAACGTTCGTCTTCGATGCCGCGGTAAGACTGCAGCAGGGTGGAATGTTTCCGGAACTGGTTCACTTCGGCATAACCGACCATGCTCGATACGTCCATCAGTTCGCGGAGAAGACGGAGGCATTTTACATTATCAGACGTTAAATTATCTCCATCAGAGAAATGGAACGGATAGATGTTATAACGTTCCGGGGGATAGTCCTTTTCAATCGTTTCGAGTGCTTTTTCATAAGCGGATGAACAGATGGTCCCGCCGCTTTCACCTTTGGAGAAAAACTGTTCTTCACTGACGCGTTTCGCTTCTGTATGGTGGGCGATGAATTCGATATCGACTGTCTCATATTTCGTCCGCAGGAACCTGATCATCCAGAAGAAAAAACTGCGTGCCATAAATTTTTCCCAGCGTCCCATCGATCCGGACGTGTCCATCATCGCAAGAATAACTGCTTTGGATTCCGGTTTTATTTTTTCGTTCCACGTTTTAAAACGGAGATCCTCTTCTGAGATCGGATTGATCTTTGCTTTTCCTTCCATCGCGTTGCGTTTTATGGCGGACAGGATGGTTTTGCGTTTATCAATGTTTCCCATTAACCCTTTTTTACGGATATCATCAAATTCAATATCCTCTATGATCAGATCATCCTGCTGCTTCTGCCGGAGATTGGGAAGCTCCATTTCATGGAACAGCAGTTTTTCGAGTTCGGCCATCGACACTTCGGCTTCGTAGTAATCCTCTCCTGCCTGATCCCCCGGGCGTGACCCTTTTTCAGATTTTTGTCCCCCCGGTTCACGGGCTATGACATCCCCTTCTTCACTGCTCCCATCTCCCTGCCCGGTGTATTTATTATTTTCGGTATTATAACGGATTTTGTATTCATCCATGGAACGTATCGGTATCCGCACCACATCACGACCGTTTGACATCACAATATCTTCTTCGGTAATTAAATCAGGGAGATTATTCCGTACAGCTTCCTGGACTTTTTCCTGATGCCGGCGCTGATCCTGATGGCCTTTGCGGTGCAGGGACCAGTTTTCCTTTGAAATGACGAAACTGCGGTTTGCTTTCTCTGACATAGTAGGGTCCCCTTTCCCCTGTAGTTTCTATAAAAAAAGTTGGACTACTACTATCGTATGCGGGAAACAGGACGCATTTGCAACATTATTCTGAATAAAACGAAACTTCCAGTCTGCCTCTTCTTATCAGTACAGGCGGTCGATCTTTTCCTGCTGAAAAAAAGGAGCTGCACCTTTTGATACAGCCCCCTTTCTTATCTCATCACTCTAAACTCGTCGACCGGCCAGTACCGGAGGTTTGCTTCACCGACGACTTCACTCATATCCACAAAACCGATCCGGCGGCTGTCCATGCTGTTTCGTCTGTTATCCCCCAGCACAAAGATTTTACCCTGGGGTACCGTTTCGCTGCCGGTTACTTCTTCAAGTGTAAAATCAGAGGTGAACGGTCCACGCTCCGCCTCGCTTCGATATGGGGCAAGGTATTCTTCCTGTACAGCTTCTCCATTCACATACAACGTGTCATCTTCATACCGGATTTCATCTCCGGGCAGTCCGATCACCCGCTTGATATAATCACTCTCTTCGTTGGCATGAAATACTACTAAATCAAAACGATCCGGTTCGGAAAATTCGTACCCGATTTTATTTATAATGAGCCGCTCTCCATTTTCAATCGTCGGCATCATGGATTCACCGTGTACCATGTAATTGGCAAAGAAAAATGTCCGTATAATTAAAACAATGATAACTACCACGGCGAATGTTTTGATCCAGTCCCAAACTTCCCTCGCTATCGTATTCATGTTCTGTCCACCATCCTATCTCTTTTCATAATGTATCATGCTTCAACGTTATGAGCAATTGATAGAAAAGTGGACACATGAAACCCCCATGACCTGTACCGGTCACAGGGGGCGGAGCACCATTTTAATTTATCTGTTCAGCAGGCTTCCGACGTAGCGCAGCAGTTCATTGGCGGAAACAGAATTGTAGCCGTGTTCATCAATCAGCCGGGCTGTCACTTCATTGATTTTTTTCAGCTGGGACTCATCCGGCGTCTTTGTGGATGTCGTGATTTTAACGACGTCTTTCAGGTCCGCAAACAGTTTCTGCTGGATAGCTTCCCGGAGATGCTCGTGGGAATTGTAATCGAATTTTTTCCCTTTTCGGGCATAAGCGGAAATGCGGATCAGAATTTCTTCCCGGAACGCCCGTTTGGCGTTTTCGGAAATACCGATCTGCTCTTCAATCGAGCGCATCAGTTTCTCATCAGGACTCATTTCCTCGCCGGTGAGGGGATCTTTTAATTTATTTTTGTTGCAGTAAGCCTCTACGTTATCCAGATAATTATCCATTAACGTCTTGGCCGATTCTTCGTAGGAGTACACAAATGCTTTCTGGACTTCCTTTTTGGCCGCTTCATCGTATTCTTTGCGGGCAGCTGCGATGAAATCAAGATACCTTTCCTTATCTTCATCCGAAATGGAGGCATGCTGATCCAGACCTTCTTTCAGAGAACGAAGCACATCCAGGGCGTTGATCGATTCCACTTCTTTACGGATGATCGCCGAGGAAATCCGGTTGATCACGTAACGAGGATCAATGCCATCCATTCCCTCATCCTGATATTCTTTTTTCAGTTCTTCCACATCCTGATCTTTGTACCCTTCGAGCTCTTCCCCATCATACAGTTTCATCTTTTTCACAAGATCCACTGTTTGATTTTTCGGCTCTTTCAACCTCGTTAAAATGGAAAAAATGGCAGCGGTCCGGAGTGCGTGAGGCGCAATGTGAACATCGGCCATATCACTGCCCGCGATCATTTTCTCATAGATACGCTCCTCTTCACTCACCTTTACATTATAAGGAATATTCATCACGATAATTCTCGAATGCAGCGCTTCATTCTTTTTATTGTTAATAAACGATTTGTATTCCGCTTCATTCGTATGAGCCACAATCAGTTCATCCGCACTGATCAGCGCAAAACGACCGGCCTTAAAGTTTCCTTCTTCGCTTAAAGAAAGCAGATGCCAGAGAAACTTTTCATCACATTTGAGCATCTCCTGAAACTCCATGATACCGCGGTTCGCTTTGTTCAGCTCCCCGTCAAACCGATACGCCCGCGGGTCGGATTCTGATCCGTATTCCGCAATGGTGGAAAAATCGATGCTGCCAGTTAAATCCGCGATATCCTGTGATTTCGGGTCGGATGGACTGAACGTGCCGATGCCGACACGTTTGTCTTCAGAGAAGAAAATGCGCTCCACCATCACATCTTCAATATTTCCACCGTACTCTTTCTCCAGACGCATCAGATTTAAAGGCGAGAGATGGCCCTCGACATGAATCCCGTATTCTTCGTAAAATTCATCCCGGAGGTGCGGCGGAATCAGATGAAGAGGGTCTTCATGCATCGGGCAGCCTTCTATCGCATAAACCGCGCCGGCATCTGTTCTGGAGTACTCCTCAAGCCCCCGCTTCAGCATGGTTACAATCGTTGATTTACCCCCGCTCACCGGGCCCATCAACATTAATATTCTCTTTTTTACATCCAGTCTCCGTGCCGCGGAATGAAAATATTCCTCCACCAGTTTTTCCAGAGGTTCTTCGAGTCCGAAAATATCCTCGCCGAAAAAACGGTACATCTTATGATTATCTTTTTCAAGCACTCCTGCATCCTTTATCATATTATATACGCGGGAGTGTGAGGACTGAGCTATGTGAGGGTACTGCTTCACCAGTTCCAGGTATTCCTTGAACGTGCCTCTCCACTCGAGCTGCTTTTCTTTTTCCCGGTGCTCCCGTATTTTATTGATAATCTCCAACGTGCGAGCCTCCCCTTTCGGCGCATAATAAATGGTTCTGATCAGTAACTATGCCTGACAGCTTTGTCCGTGTATTACTTCTATCCCTATGCGAAAAAAGGTGGAACATAACCGGGTATTCTGCCGATATAAAGACAGAAGTACAAATTGTCCAGTGAAAAAGAGGGAATAAACATGAGAATGTCAGCCGGATACCTATGTATTGCCTTGTTTATGGCTGTGTTTGCTGTTTTTCTTTTGGGGGCTTTCGGGGAAGAAAACAAAGCCGTCTCCTTTGAGCAGACTCTGGAAGACACAGAAATCGGCGATCCATCGATTGAACGAAACAGTTATATATATGATGAAACGGGGAGGGTTATCTCTGAATTGTCCAAGGGGCTGAACCGGCGTTACCTGGACATCGAAGACATTCCCTATTCTGTGAAACAGGCTTTTTTGTCGACGGAGGACAGGCATTTTTTTGAACATAAAGGAGTCGACATGTCCGCTGTGGCCCGCGCACTTGCTGTGAACGTGCAGGCCGGGAGCATTGAAGAGGGAGCAAGTACAATTACCCAGCAGACCGTGCGGAACCTGTTTTTGACACACGAGCAGTCGTATAACCGAAAATTAACCGAAGTGTTATATTCGTATCAGCTGGAGCAGGATTATTCCAAAGAAAAAATTCTGGAATTTTATATTAATTCGATTTACTTTCAGAATGGCATTTATGGATTTGAAACGGCTGCACACTTTTATTTCGGGAAATCAAGCAGGGAACTTACTCTTGCAGAGACCACTTTTCTAGCAGCTGTTCCTGCCAATCCGTCCCACTATGATCCACTGACCAAAAAAGCGAATACAAAAAAACGGCAGGAATGGATTTTAACGAAGATGCAGGAAACCGGTGCTGTCTCAAAGGCCCGGGCTGATGAAGCAAAAGAAACGCCCGTTAAGCTGCATGTGACCGAAACACAAAATCTGCATCCGGATTATACGTTTTACGTGGAGCATGAGTTAAAACAGTTAATCGGTGTAAAAGAAGGGTTTGCCCGGCGGATGGAAAATGCCGGCGGAAAAGAAAAGGCAGACATTGAAGCAGAGCTGCAGAACCGCGTGCAGGAGGTCCTGACGTCCGGCGTTCATATTGAAACATCTCTGAATCCAGATCTGCAAAACGAGGTGACAGCTTCAGTAAACAGGCAGCTGCGAGGAAAAAACGGGAACGGAGCAGCCGTTGTGCTGGATCACCGCACCTCCCGGATTAAGGCGCTGAGCGGCGGGAAAAACTATGAACCTTATACGTTTAACAGGGCATTTCAGGCTTACCGCCAGCCCGGATCGGCAATGAAGCCGCTGCTTGTGTACGGCCCGTATATGGATCAAAACGGAGCAGACAGACAGAATTATGTCGATGCCGGCCGCTACTGCATTCACGATTACTGCCCTGCCAACGCCGGGGGCGGCTATCCCGGGCAGGTCACTCTGAAAACGGCGCTGGCCCGCTCGTATAACACAGCAGCCATGCGTTTATTTGAAACAACCGGGATACAGCAGTCCTTTTCCTACCTGGAATCTTTCGACTTTTCCCGTGTGGATGCAGATGATCATCATTATGCAGCTGCTCTCGGCGGTTTTTCCCGCGGCGTCTCCCTTCTTGAACTGACCAAAGCATATACCACTTTTTCAAATAACGGAGACTACCGGTCCGCCCGTGCCATTGAAAAAGTCACGGACAGCAAGGGAAAGGTGCTTTATGAATGGGAGGAGACAAGCCGCTCTGTCTGGAGTGAACAGACCAACCAGGAACTCCGGCACATGATGAGAAGTGTTATAACAGAAGGGACCGGCCGCGGGGCTGACCCCGGCACCGGGGAATGGAGAGGCAAAACAGGCACGACCAACAGCTACCACGATCTCTGGTTTGCCGGCTATAATAACCGCTATACCACAGGGGTGTGGGTCGGGAAGGATAATCCGGCCACTCTGGAGACAGAGCTTCGCAGCACCCACCTGGAGCTCTGGAAAGACATTGCGGAAGGACTTTCAAATAAATAGCCTTTTTTATTAAATAGGAAGGCTTTTCATCAGGCTGTTATACAGACGAAAGCCTGCATAAGAGGTGCCGGCGGCGGCTGCGCACCAAAACGTGATATGAAAGAAAATGAGACCGAACATGCCGGCTCCGCTGAGGGAATCCGAGATATGGTATACGACAAACACGAAATAGACGAGAGTCGCCGCAAGAAAACAGCATACCATCCCAAGCGGCATCCATATAAACAGAAAAGAAGCTGCACTGCCGGCAAGATAAATCCAGGTTCCCTTCCTCAGGTTGGCAAGTTCGATTCCTTCCACGTCTTTGGAGAAAAACAGCAATGACAGCTCCATTAACGTGTCCGCGATTAATTTCAGCGCAGAAAAAATCATAAAAAAGAACAGAACCAAAAAGAAAAGAAGGGTGAGCTGTATTCCACCGGCACTGAAAAATTCCAGCATCCCCGCGTACAGACCAACATCTTTCAGCCAGCCTGAAATTTGTCGTTCACTATACAGGGAAAACGAAAGGCTGAATAGTAAAATCGAAAACAGCGGAAAATGACTTGTTAAATATGTATTTCTCATTCCGTACCACAATCCTCGTCGTTGAGTTGATCATTTCATGAAAAAAAGCTGCAGAATAATAAGCTGCAGCTTCAGCATGGGCCGCTAGAAATGATGGATGACATCATATGCTTTCAATGTACTTCCAGTCGCGGCGCTCTTCTTTTCCTCCCCACTGGAATGCTGATGGGCTTTCTTAAACGCATCACTGTTCACCCAATCTTCGTAATGCTGCTTCGACTCCCACTTTGTAAATACAACCTGGCTGCCGTTTTCTTCGTTTTGTTCCAGAAACATAAAATCGATGCAGCCGGGAGTATTTTTCATATGTTCCACGCTTTTGGCGAACCTTTCCTGCATCGTTTCTTTTGCGTCGTCCGGAACATGCAGTTCGTTCATCACAACGTACATTCCCATCATCCTTTCTGAATCAAATTCCTCCACCTGGAGGAAACTGTATACTGCTTTCATTATATCAGGCAGCTGTCTTTTTTACCAAAAACATGAAGCCACCTTTTTCCTTCATTCACAGACGACCTGTTCTCAGGTATAATGGAAAACAGCAAACACAAGCGAGGAGGTTTATACATGAAACTGGTACTATTGATTGGCTTGTGCGTCACGTTCATGATCTCGGTTCTGTCTGCAGGATTTGAAGACAAGCCTCACAAACACTAATATGCAATGAAAAGGGGCGGTTCACGAAACCGCCCCTTTTCTTCCGTTTCTGCTGCCTGTTTCAGGATAATCCCGGGAACTGCTGCTGGCGGAGGGCTTCAAAGGCAATGATCGCCGCCGAGTTGGACAGGTTAAAAGAACGAACCGCTTCGTTCTGCGGAATTCTCAGACATCTTTCTTGGTGGCGGTCGATGATGGTTTCCGGAAGGCCTGTCGACTCACTGCCGAACACAAAGAAATGGTCTTTGGCCGGATCCGCGTAGGAGAAGTCAGTGTGCAGACGGCTGCCATTTGTTTCAATCATATAAAACTCGCCCTCCGGCCATTCTTCAAACAATTCTTCCAGTGTATCGTGATAATAAATCAACACATCCGGCCAGTAGTCACAGCCGGCCCGCTTCAGCATTTTATCCTCAGTGGAAAAGCCGAGCGGCCGAATCAAATGCAGAAATGTCCCCGTCCCTGCACATGTGCGGGCAATGTTCCCCGTGTTGGCTGGTATTTCAGGATGGTATAAAACAATGTGATTGCTCATGAAACGTGCACCTCATCTACTACTGGAAAATAAAACATTCATCCGGGGAGAACTTCCACGGATGGTCAGCTGATATCTTGATAAAACCTCACGTATTATATCACATCTTTTTTCGAAATGCTTGTTTCACCCTTGTCCAATTTGAAAAAATTTATAGCGGATGGCGGGTGTCCACGCCGTAGAATCTTCATACGTCCAGTAACGTGCTCTGCTGTTTGAAGTCTGTGCATTAACAAGGGGTTCCCCGTTTCCATCAAACCCGGTAACAATGGTGGAATGCTGCCAGTTGTCATCTCCGTTGAAATCGTAGCAGATCACATCCCCCAGCCCCAGGTTCTCCGGTTTTTCGGTTTCCGCTGCTGTCAATCCGCTGTCGGAACTGCTTAAATACCAGCGGAACGAATGCGCGACCGCCCAGCTGTAACTCCAGTTCCCGCCGGTATACCACCAGCCGCTCCCCCGGTCCGGCTGCCCCCGCATTGGAGCATCCCCTGCCCGTAAGCATTGCGAGATAAAATTCGTACAATTATCCGAAAACGCCTGATAATCAGGATGGTAATCATTCCACCACGTTTCTGCATACTGCACAGCTTTTCTACGGTCATACGAAAAAAAACGCTGCTCCGGATAGATCGGCTTCCCTGTACGAAACGGCCTCTGTGCCGGCTGGGGCTGCTCCTGATCAATGATCACATGTCCGTCATGTGTTTTCATCATTCTTGGTATCCACTGTTCTTCCATATGATACTGTTCTTTGATTTTTAAAATCCGCATGAGATGAAGCTTATAGTAGATATGTTCCTGTTTTTCAAACCGCTGCAGCCGGTAGGGATGACACTTGATTTTGATTTTCAGAAGTTCTGCGCCTCTGCGTTCGAGGGTTTTCTTAAAACGCCGGAGCATCTCTGTTTCCTGCGGGATGGTTTTAGCCGGTTTTGCCTGGCTGCGCTGGAGCTGAAAAGAGACCCACTGCTGCAAGTGCTTTTCCCAGGATTCCAACCACTTCCTCTTCATCCTCACCCCTCCTCCTACTTGTTCTGCCACTGACTCATTCTATTAAGGAGAAAGAGCGGTCATTCCTTTTGGGATGTAGAAAAATAGAAAGGCATCGCAGGAAAGCGGATGCCTTTCTATTTTTCAGGAGGGAGCAGAAACGCTTCCTTCCATCTGCAGAAGGTATTCTTTTTTATCCACGCCGGATCCGTATCCCACCATTTTTCCATTGCTGCCAATCACACGATGGCAGGGAACGACAAGAGAAACAGGATTTTTATTGTTGGCCATGCCGACGGCCCGGACCGCCTTCGGAGACTGTACTGCTTCGGCAATGTCTTTATAGGACCTCGTTTCTCCGTACGGAATATCGTACAGCGCGTTCCATACTGCTTTTTGAAAGGCGGTACCGTATAAATCCAGCGGCAGGTCAAAAGAATGCCGGCGTCTGTCAAAGTATTCATCCAGCTGCTTAAGAATGCCGTGAGTGTCAGAGCTGTCTTTTTCAAAGCGGCGGGAAAGGCTGTAACGAGTCAGCCAGGGTGTGATCTGCTCTATGACGTCATCGACTCTGCCGTAATGCAGCACACACAGTCCCGACGATGTAGCTGCGGTGGTAATCCATCCGACGGGGCTTTTCATTTCCTGGTATAACAAAGGCTGCGGGGCATTCATACCATCATCTCCTTATGGAACAGCGTGCGGGGCTTTGGCGTTAGCGATTTCCTCCTGCACGTCCTCCTCGGTTTCCTGCTGCCCTGCCTCGTGCAATGCTTCTACAGCTTCTTTTGTGCCGATCTGGCCGAGCGACCAGGCCGCAGAACCCCGGATAACCGGACGCGGGTCCCGGTGGAGTACGTGAACAAGCGAATCCAATGCTTCATCGGCTTTATACGTGCCAAGAGCGAGAACGGCATTGCGCTGTATCGGTTTCTTTCCTCTCCATGAACCAGCTATAGGGCCGAAAGTATTTTTGAATTCACGGTTGCTGATGGTAAGAAGCGGCTCCAGACTGGGTTTAACCACTTCCGGATCCGGTTCGAATTCTTCATGCTGATGGTGGTCCATTCCTTTATTTTCCGGACACACCGTCTGGCACGTGTCACAGCCGTACAACCGGTTGCCTATTTTTTTGCGGAAGCGTTCGGGCAGAGATCCTTTGGTCAGCGTTAAATAGGCAATACAGCTCCCTGCATCCAGCTGTCCTCCCTGAACAAGAGCGCCGGTCGGGCAGGCATCCACACACTTGTTGCACGTCCCGCACTGGTCCGTGATTTCTTTATCCGGCTCCAGCGAAAGCGTGGTGATCATCTCCCCAAGGTACACATACGATCCGAATTCCGGCGTAATAATCGCACAGTTTTTGCCGCTCCAACCGATGCCGGCCCGTTCGGCAACCGCCCGGTCGGAGAGCTCTCCGGTATCGACCATCGACTGATTTCGTGCTTCGGGGGCGATTTCCTGGATATAGTCCTCCAGTTTCTGCAGACGATCTTTCAGCACATTATGATAATCCACCCCCCAGGAAGCACGGCAGAACATTCCGCGCCGGTCCCCTTTTCTGCTTTTTGGTTCATTTTCCATTTTGGAAGGGTAAGCCAGAGCAATCGAAATGATCGTCTTTGCTTCGGGAAGCAGACGCTCCGGTTCGGTCCGTTTTTCAATATCCGGTTCTTCAAATCCGGAATGGTACTGAAGGCGCTGCTGTTCAATCAGCCTGTCCTTTAATGTGAGGAAAGGGTCTGTCGAAGCAAAACCGATTTTATCAATTCCGATTTCTTTGCTGTAGGCAGCAATCTTTTCTTTAAGTTCTGCTCCTGTCATCATTTCGCTCCCTTCTTTCATATTTTATATAACATACTGGATATGGTACACTCTACGCAACAATTGGCAGCAGAGGTGAGAATATGCTCTTTTCGATGGAGAAAAACCTGTTTGAACGAATACCTGATTTTAAGATTGGTATTATTGTATATGAAAATATTGTCGTGGCTGATTCACCGTCCATGCTGAAAGGTCGTCTCGAATACTTTCAGGAAACGGTGCGCACTGATCTGGATGAACGTCCTGTCGATGAGTACGAAGGAGTCAAAGAGTGGCGCGGTGTCTTCCGTGAACTTGGAATCGACCCCAAACGATACCGTCCTTCCAACGAAGCGCTTTTAAAACGAATCAGCAGTGGAAAAGATCTCCCCTTTATTCACTCCGCGGCAGATGTGAACAACTTCTTTTCGCTTCAATACGACATGCCGGTCGGTATTTATGATGGAGATGCCTTGAATGATTATATCAAAATCAGACGGGGACAGGAAGAGGAGGTGATGGAAGGGTTGAATGGGCGGATGAACAACATGGAAGGCAAATTGGCCGCTTTTGATCATACAGGCCCCTTCGGCAGTCCTGTTGTGGATGCTGGACGAACCAGGACAACGGCGGAAACAACAAACGCTGTTCAGCTCTTTTATATTTCCCCTTCCCTTCCAGCCGCTGAAGCAGAGAAGCTGCTGCAGGCAGCTTCCACCATGTTCATTCAGCTTCACAGCGGGACAAGCAGTATCTATCTTCTGAATCAAAACGAGCCGCAGCTTCAACACCTGTCGCCGTCCTGAAAAAACTTCCGCAGTATAAGGGTGCCCCTGCTGCGGAAGTTTTCATTAAAATCACGGAAATTTCAATGCATAACAGAGACAGCGGACAACGTAGCACCTGACTCTTATGTTTTTTCATGATTCATGCAGGGTATTAACAAAGATATAGATGATGAAAAGGAGGTTGTTCCATGACGGAAAAGCAAAATCGTGATAAAAACAAAAATCTCCGTACGACCTCAGATCCGCCGCCTACCATTCATGAAGATCTCATCCCTTTGGAAGATTTAAATATCGAAGAAAAAGAGATGAAACAAAAGCATAAATCCAAAAACTCCTCCTCTTCTGATAAAAAGTCGAAATAAGTTTATAAAATTACCCCTGCCACCCAATGAAGGTGAAGCGGGGGTTTTACTATTGGCTCTGCAATCATTGTAAAGGTGTTAAAACAATGATTGCAGCCCCCTGAAAAAAAGCTTCCGCTGTAAGGAATCTCCCCCTTACGTAAAAACTTTTATGAAACACTCGATGTTTCATTGAAATACATACGAAAAACGTTTATCCCGTCCCGTTGAAACCCCGGATAATACTCAAAGTATCACATCAAATGATAAAGTTTGTAAAAACCCAAAGTGAAGCAGCCTTCACATTTATCCTTTGTGAATGAATAGTAAAAAAGCAAAGGAAAATCCTATGAAGGAAGGAGTGGAAGTAAATATGTCATTGAAACATCAATGGATCATCAATATGACAATGATTATCCTTTCATGGCTGACCCTGCTTTTTTACGGGATACGTCATATAAAAAGATATCTCCCTGCTTCGATACTTATCTTATTACTGGAAGCACTGCATGTCCAGGTCGGCAAAAAACAGAAATGGTGGATCTTTTATAATAAGCCGACGTCTTATATTTCCGGGGAATTCCCTTTTAATATTGGTCCATTTTTTATTATCACGATGTGGGTATTAAAATGGAGATACGGATGCTTCCGGCCTTTTTTGTTGTTTAATGCAATCGTTAATTCTTTTATTGCTTTTGTATTAATACAAATACTCAAAAAATTAAAAGTCGCTGAATTAATCCGATTCAACCCATTTCAGTTTTTCCTTTATTTCTTTTGCAAGGCTCCCTTGTTATACGGCCTTCAATTCATGATTGAAAATAACAAGAAGCGCCGGCCCCACTAAAAAAAGATACGGGGCAGCTTTATCAGCGGGACCACAAGTCGTAAAATACTGTAGATGGGTGTGTTAAGCCGTTGCAGCAGCTCGAACCACATAAAAAACCGATATCTGCAGGAACGCAGGTATCGGTGCATTAACGATTATATTGATAAGCATGGTAGCGGTGGTGGGACTCGAACCCACACTCCGAAGAACACGATTTTGAGTCGTGCGCGTCTGCCAGTTCCGCCACACCGCCATCCTGTTAAGTACCAAATATAAATTGGTGCCGAGGGCCGGACTTGAACCGGCACGGTTGGTAGACCAACCGCAGGATTTTAAGTCCTGTGTGTCTGCCCATTCCACCACCCCGGCAGAGGTAGATGTAAAGTGGAGGCGGTACCCGGATTCGAACCGGGGAATAAGGGTTTTGCAGACCCGTGCCTTACCACTTGGCTATACCGCCATGTGGTACCATATGATACCCATGCACAAATTGTGATAACTGGAGCGGAAGACGGGATTCGAACCCGCGACCCCCACCTTGGCAAGGTGGTGTTCTACCACTGAACTACTTCCGCATGTGGCTGGGCTAGCTGGATTCGAACCAGCGCATCACGGAATCAAAATCCGATGCCTTACCGCTTGGCTATAGCCCAAATTGTAGAATGGGGCGATTGATGGGAGTCGAACCCATGCATGCCGGAGCCACAATCCGGTGCGTTAACCACTTCGCCACAACCGCCATTTAAAAAAAGAAATAAAAATGGCAGGGGTAGTAGGAATCGAACCCACATTGACGGTTTTGGAGACCGCTGTTCTGCCTTTGAACTATACCCCTGTTTCAAAATGGTGGAGGGGGACGGATTCGAACCGCCGAACCCGAAGGAGCGGATTTACAGTCCGCCGCGTTTGGCCAACTTCGCTACCCCTCCAATTTTTTAAAAATGGTGCCGGCCAGAGGAATTGAACCCCCAACCTACTGATTACAAGTCAGTTGCTCTGCCAATTGAGCTAGACCGGCACAAAATGGTGGCTCGAGACGGAATCGAACCGCCGACACGAGGATTTTCAGTCCACTGCTCTACCGACTGAGCTATCGAGCCATCTTGTGAAAGAGTTATTCATTATTGCTCATATCATAACAAAGATATGAAAGTAAGTAAATGGCGGGCCTGACGGGAATCGAACCCGCGATCTCCTGCGTGACAGGCAGGCATGTTAACCGCTACACCACAGGCCCTTTTTTGAAAGAATAAACGGCGAATCTCTGCGTCAGCTGCGTTCGCCTCGTCAGGTCACGTACTGGAGTACGTTCCCTCCTCCACTCTCTTGCTTCCTTGACCTTCTTGTTTCTTCTTTCAAAAAGGTAAGGCGGCGAATCTCTGCGTCAACTGCGTTCGTGTCGTCAGGTCATGTACTGAGGTACATTCCCTCCTCCACTCTCTTGTTTCCTTGACTTTCTTGGTTCTTCTTTCCAAAAGCAAGGAAGCGAATCTCTTCGTTAACTGCGTTTGTGTCGTCAGGTCACGTACTGAGGTACGTTCCTTCCTTCACTTTTTTGTTTTCTCGACCTTCTTTTGAGGTAGGGAAATGTTGTTTCATTTTTTTGCTTCGTTTGAAATATGTTTATTAAAAATTGGTTGCGGGGGCAGGATTCGAACCTGCGACCTCCGGGTTATGAGCCCGACGAGCTACCGAACTGCTCCACCCCGCGATGTGTTTTATTGATGGTGGAGGGTGACGGGATCGAACCGCCGACCTCCTGCTTGTAAGGCAGATGCTCTCCCAGCTGAGCTAACCCTCCATATGTAAATGGTGACCCGTACGGGATTCGAACCCGTGTTACCGCCGTGAAAGGGCGGTGTCTTAACCACTTGACCAACGGGCCTTTCTTTATGTAATGAAATGGCGGAGAGCGAGGGATTCGAACCCTCGAGACGGCTCAACACCGCCTACACGATTTCCAATCGTGCTCCTTCGGCCACTCGGACAGCTCTCCAAATTGGCTCCACAGGCAGGATTCGAACCTGCGACCGATCGGTTAACAGCCGATAGCTCTACCACTGAGCTACTGTGGAATATGTAATATGTTTCCCTTATGATGTGATACCTGAGCATTTTAACATTTCATAAAGGAATTGTCCAGCCTGGCGGCGTCCTACTTTCACAAAGGGTTGCCCCTTCATTATCATCGGCGCTGGAGAGCTTAACTTC
>NZ_JBHUML010000001.1:0-50336 GCF_042684865.1 Salibacterium lacus | reverse complement strand
TACCGGGGTATCAAACCCTCTAAAGTGCCTTCGGAATCATTTATACTGACGTTTATGGACGCGCCGGATACCATAAAGTGCCTTCGGCGATGTGCCGAACGACGTTTCAGGGGGGCCTTTCCCCCCTGAAGTGCCTTCGGGACTATTTCTCTCCCTTTTCCTGCAATAACACGGGCTCTTTGCTGCGTCGACCCGTTCATTTTTCCGCTGCACGCAGTCTCGATTCGTTCATAATGACGTTTACCGGGGTATCAAACCCTCTAAAGTGCCTTCGGAATCATTTATACTGACGTTTATGGACGCGCCGGATACTATAAAGTGCCTCAGGCGTTATGCCGAACGACGTTTTAGGGGGTCCCTTCCTCCCTAAAGTGCCTTAGAACCCATTTGCAACGAATGTCCGTCCCCCCAACCTGAACACAGCTAACAAACGCCCGCATTTTCTGCGTCCGTACGGCCGGATCCGTTCAGGTGCGGTTTCGATGCCGACCAACGGGTCCTGAAACGGCCGGGTGCAAAGAAGACACGATGAGCCCCTGCGAACCGATGCCGCCCTTGTGCTCTGGAGTAAAAGCGGAGCATGTTGGCGCAGCGGTTTGTCTCAGCAATAAAGAATGCCGAACGATTAAAAAAATCGTTCGGCATTCTTTTTTTATCTGATATAGATTTTGTCCCAGACTCTTTTATTTTGTAAGCCGAGCCGGTGCTTCAGAAAAATTTATACGGAAGCCTCCTGCAGCTTATCGATAATTTTCAGAGATTTTCCGGTTCCTGCGGCGACAGCCTCGAGTGGATTCGGTGCGACGTGGACGGGAACGATGATGCGCTCACTGAGCCACTCCTGCAAGCCGGTTAACAAAGCTCCGCCGCCGGTAAGAATGATGCCTTGATCCACGATGTCCCCGCTAAGCTCAGGGGGACAGGTTTCCAGCGTTTCGCGGATGGTTTCGAGAATATGATCAAGTGATTCAGCGATGGCGTGATGAATCTCTCCGGAATACAGAACAACCGGTTTCGGCAGACCCGAAACAAGGTCACGGCCTCTGATTTCGATGGACTGTTCTTCGTGATCGGGACTTGCATTGCCGATATTTATTTTAATCTCTTCGGCTGTCCGCTCGCCGATCAGCAGATTGTAGGTTTTTCGGACGTACTGAATGATGTCTTCATCCAGGTTGTCTCCGCCGCGCCGTATCGACTGGGAGGAAACAATCCCGCCGTAGGAAATAATACCGACTTCCGAGGTGCCGCCGCCGATATCGACAATAACGTTGGCTACCGGCTCGTCCACCGGCAGATCGGCTCCGATCGCAGCGGCAACGGGTTCTTCAATGAGGTGGACCGACTTGGCGCCGCAGCTCATGATTGCGTCACGGATGGCGCGGCGCTCCACCGAGGTCGACCCGCACGGTGTGCAGACGATGACTTTCGGTTTCCGTACCGTAAATCCGCCTTCTTTACTGATCTGCTTCATAATATGTTTGAGCATGGTCGATGTCACGTCATAATCGGCGATGACCCCGAGTTTCAACGGCCGCATCGCAACAATCTGCCCCGGTGTTTTTCCAACCATGTTCTTGGCATCACTTCCAACAGCAAGCACTTCATTCGTATTGGAGTTCAGCGCCACCACAGATGGTTCGTTCAAAACAATTCCTTTTTCTTTTGTATAGACTAAAATATTGGCGGTGCCCAAATCAATTCCAATTTCTGCATTTGTCAGCATGTCTTTCACCCTTCTTGCACTTATTTGACTCTTTTCCCCATTGTAGAAGTCCTAAAAGCAGTCGGTAAGGGGCGAATAGCTTAGAATCAGCAGCAGAAATCGACAGAATTCAGCACCTGGGTCGGATGAAAGACATACATTTGCCCTAAAGAACCTCCATTAGTACAGGAGGGAGAAGAAATCTTCGTCCTCAATCGGACCGAAATATTCCTGCAGGTTAAACGGGGCAAGTGCTTCTCTTAAGGCAGCCATCTCATACTTTGTTCCCGCGAGTGTACGCTCGATATCAGCCACTTCCGCTGTCCCGAAGAAGTCCCCGTATATTTTGCAGGACTGGATAACTCCTTTTTTTACATTAAACCGGATGTCGATTAAGCCGGCATCGAATTTATGCGAACGATGAATATCAAAGGCCGGGGATTTGCCGTAATTCCAGTCCCAGTTACTGTACCGCTTATTGGAAATCCGGTGGACTTCTTCCCAATCCTCGCTGCTTAGCGTGTAGAATGGTATCTCTGTGCTGTCTTGGAAAATATAGCGGAGAAGCAGGTTTTTAAATTCTTCTACGGACAGCGGTTCTTCAAGGTAGTCATTGATATTGCCGACTCTGCTTTTTATGGATTTGATTCCTTTGGATTTGATTTTTTCGTCTTTTACATTCAACGCGGAGACGATATTTTCGGTTCTTGAGTCGAGCATCAATGTCCCGTGGCTGTACATCCGTCCTTTGGAAGAGAACTGGGCGTTGCCGGAGATTTTTCTGCCGTCGGCCTGCAGGTCATTGCGCCCGGACAGTTCCGCCGGAACCCCCATGCTGTTCAGTGCGTCTACAACGGGCTGGGTGAACTTTTTGAAATTGTGAAAGCTGTCTCCGTCGTCTTTGGTCAGGAAACTGAAGTTAAGGTTGCCAAGGTCATGATAGACGGCCCCGCCTCCGGAAAGCCGGCGGACAACGTGGATACCGTGTTCGTTTACATAATCAACATTAATTTCTTCGATGGTGTTCTGATTTTTCCCAATAATAATGGATGGCTCATTCACATAAAACAGAAGATATGTGTCTTCTTTATCAAGGTCCATGTGATACAGCGCGAATTCTTCCAGAGCAAGATTTATACGGGGGTCGGTAATTCCTTCATTATCTATAACGCGCATCGTCTGCACCCTCCAAGGTTCTAAGTATTTGCTCCTATTATGGCACACCGCCAAAGCATCCGCCAACGATTACGCTCCTCCGGCAGGTAAGTATAACGCTGTCTTTCCAATATAAAGATGGGAAAAGATTCAAGCAGATGCATTGACTTTTTTCAGAATACTATCTAAAATAACGATAAACAACTAAACATATAATCTCGATAGGCATACTATGAATTAAAACAATCCCGATGTGTACTTCGCATCCGCGGATAGGAGGGTATCCAATGATCACCTATGAAACACTCGATCCCGCTGATATAGAAGAAGCAAATGAATTTTTGGAAGGAAAAAGCGCGCGTGATGTGATACGCTGGAGTTATGACAATTACGGAGACGACCTTGTGTATGCCTGCAGCTTCGGCGCGGAAGGTATCGTTCTGATTGACTTGATCAGCAAGGTGAAACCGGATGCGACCATCGCATTTCTGGATACCGATTTTCATTTTAAGGAAACCTACGAATTGATCGACCGTGTTAAAGAGCGCTATCCCTCATTAAATATTAAGATGCTGCGGCCGAAATGGACACCGGAAGAGCAGGCCGAACACGAGGGACCACGCCTTTGGGAAACCAACCCTGACCGGTGCTGTTCCATTCGTAAGCTGGAACCGCTTGAAAACGAGCTCAGTAAATACCACGCCTGGATGTCGGGACTCCGGAGAGAACAGTCTCCATCCAGACAAAACACCCAGTTTGTCAATCAGGATAACCGTTTCTCCTCTGTTAAAGTCTGCCCGCTCATTCACTGGACATGGAATGATGTCTGGATGTATATCCAGGCGTTTGACCTTCCTTATAATGAGCTGCATGACCAGAATTATCCGAGTATCGGCTGCATGCAGTGCACCGCGAAAGTACTTGAAGGAGATGACCTTAGGAGCGGACGCTGGAGCGGCCAGGGTAAGACGGAGTGCGGACTCCATAAATAATCACCAGACAGGAAAGGATTGTTGTAACGATGACGGCTAGTATCCCAAACGGAGGTACACTGATTAACAGAAAGGATTTTCAGAGAGAGACCAGCGGCATTGAGGCTGCTGTAGAACTCGACGACATTGCTGTATCAGACCTTGAATTAATCGCAAACGGAGCATTCAGTCCATTGACAGGGTTTTTGAACAAGCGGGAGTACGGCTCTGTTGTGGAGACGATGCGCCTCAGCGATGGAACGGTATGGAGTATTCCCATCACACTGCCGGTGGACAGTCAGAAAGCGGAGGAACTCCAGTCCGTCAAGGAAGCGCGGCTTGTGTACCAGGGAACGACGTACGGTGTGATTGACGTGGAAGAAATCTTCACTCCGGATAAAGAAAATGAGGCGGAGAAAGTGTACCGCACGACCGATTCCGGCCACGCTGGTGTGAACAATCTCTATTCCCGCCCGGATCATTACGTGGCCGGGGACATTACGCTCGTGAAAGATATCGTGCACGAGCAGTTCGACGCCTATTACATCGAACCGGCCCAGACACGGAAAACCTTCGAAGAAAAAGGCTGGGAAACGGTTGTAGGTTTCCAGACACGCAACCCGGTTCACCGCGCCCATGAATATATTCAGAAAACGGCTCTTGAAACCGTTGATGGTCTTTTTCTGAATCCGCTTGTCGGTGCAACGAAACCCGGAGATATTCCGGCGGATGTGCGTATGGAGAGTTACGAAGTACTGCTGAAAGATTATTATCCCGAGCAGCGTACGTTTCTGGCAGTGTTTCCGGCAGCCATGCGTTATGCGGGGCCGAGGGAAGCCATCTTTCATGCAATGGTCCGCAAAAACTACGGCTGCACCCACTTTATCGTCGGACGGGATCACGCCGGAGTTGGTGATTATTACGGGACGTATGATGCCCAGTATATTTTCCGCGAATTTACGGCGGAGGAACTTGGTATCAAACCACTTTTCTTTGAACACAGCTTTTACTGCACGAAATGCGAAAATATGGCCTCCGGCAAAACATGCCCGCACGGCAAAGAACACCACGTCATTCTTTCCGGCACGAAAGTACGGGAAATGCTGAAAAATGGCGAGATGCCGCCGCGTGAATTCAGCCGTCCGGAAGTCGTGGAAGTACTGATTAAAGGGATGCAGGAAACGGTATCTTGATTGAACGAAAGAGGGAGGAACAGAGAAATGGCATCGACGGACACCAACCATATTGTGTGGCATGACGCTTCTGTCAGCCGCACCGAAAGAAACCGCAAAAACGGACATGAAAGCTTTGTGCTCTGGTTCACAGGGCTTTCAGGATCCGGCAAATCCACCCTTGCCAATGCGGTATCCAGAAAACTGTTTGAAGATAATAAACAAACCTACGTGCTCGATGGGGACAACGTCCGGCACGGCTTGAACCAGGACCTCGGCTTTTCACCGGATGCACGTCAGGAAAACATCCGCCGTATCGGAGAGGTATCAAAACTGTTTGTCGACAGCGGCCAGATTGTAAGCACTGCTTTTATTTCCCCTTACAAAGAAGACAGAGAACAGGTCCGCAGCCTTCTGGCTGATGATGAATTTATCGAAATTCATGTAGACTGCAGCCTCTCCATTTGTGAAGACCGGGATCCAAAAGGTCTGTATGCGAAAGCAAGAAGTGGTGAAATTTCTTCTTTCACAGGCATCAGCGCACCATATGAAGAACCGGATGAACCGGAAGTGGTTGTGAACACAGAGGACCAGTCGATAGAAGAAGCAGTGCATCACATCGTCGGCGTTCTTCAGCAGAAAGGCCTTGTCTAACATTAGAGGGAAAGGCGTTTCGGGGAGGATGAAAATATGACATCAGGGAATGTATTCCTCATTGGCGCAGGACCGGGTGATCCCGGTCTTATTACTGTGAAAGGCAGAGAGAGTCTCGAAAAGGCAGACGTTGTTCTCTATGACCGACTCGTTCATCCGCTTCTTCTGCAATACGCGTGGGAAGGTGCGGAGTACATTTACTGCGGAAAACTTCCGCAGCGCCACCACCTCCGTCAGGAAACCATTCAGGATATTATGGTGGAAAAAGCCCGGGCAGGGTGCACGGTAGTGCGTTTGAAAGGCGGAGATCCGGGCATGTTCGGAAGAGTCGGTGAAGAAGCAGAAGCACTTGCAGAAGCCGGCATCACTTACGAAATGGTACCTGGTATTACCGCTGGGATGGCAGGACCGATGTATGCCGGAATTCCGGTGACACACCGGGATTTATCGGGAAGTTTTGCGGCGGTGACCGGTCATACGAAAGCAGAAGACGGCCAGCCCGGCGTTGACTGGAAATCGCTGGCTGCCGGCATTGATACAACAGCGTTTTACATGGGAAGGAAAAACCTCGCTGCGATTGCACGAAGACTGATAGAAAACGGAAAAGACCCGGCCACGCCGGCGGCTGTCATAGAATGGGCAGCCACTTCCAGGCAGCGGGTGGTGGAGGCACCGCTTGAACGTATTCAGGAAGAAGCTGAAAAGCACCAGATAGAAAATCCTGCCATCACCATTGTCGGAGAAACCGCCGCGCTGCACCGGAAATTAAAATGGATGGAAAAGAAACCCCTGTTCGGACGGTTTGTATGGGTCGTGAAAACGTCCCCCCGCGAAAGTACTATGGCTGCGTCCCTTCGTTCTTTCGGCGCGGAAGTGCTGGAAGCGCCGGGTTATACCGTGGACACACGGGAAACGAAACCGCCTGCACCTCTTCGCTCGTTTCATCATCTTCACATTGCGGCCGAGGAAAGTGTCGATGTTTTGCTGGACGAGCTGAAGCAAAGCAGAATCGACATCCGCACCCTTCCCGGCCGGATTACAACAGAATCCCTGCGTACGCTTAGGAAACTGGAATCCTGCGGCTTGTTTGCTGAGTACACGAATGAAAGTCCAAGTCCGGAGGAGAGTCTCTGGATCGGCCCGGAACATGCCTGCAGGGTAGCCGGCCTTTTTTCACAGAAATGGGTGAGCCACCGCCTTATTCATAAAAAAAACACAGCCGAAGCCACCGCTGTCCTTCTTCAAAATGATTGGATAAACACCATCGTTATCCCTTCTTCTCAGGCGGTTCACATCTTATGGAAGGAATTGGACAGACACGGGATATCTCCTGTAAAATGGCTGACTAATAAGACCGTAACCGCTCATGGCCCTGAAACACAAAAAACACTTCAGGATGCGGGTGCAGCTCCTGATATCACCCTGTCGTCTCCGGATACAAAAACCCTGCTGCATGAACTGCGTACCCATTCTCTCCAGGAATGAAAGGATGTGTCAGTCTGATGCGTGCTGTACTTTACGTTGGACACGGTACCAGAGTACCGGAAGGAAGCAGACAAATGAAAGCTTTTGTGGAAGAAACGAAAAAGTCCGTCCCCTGCTCCGTGCAGGAAACCTGTTTTCTGGAATTGTCCGAACCGGATATCCCGGCAGGGGCTGCCCGTTGTGTGGAACAGGGAGCGGATATCATCACGGTTGTTCCGGTTCTTCTGCTCACCGCCGGGCATATTAAGGAAGATATCCCGGCGGAACTGCAGAAAGTGCAGGAGATTTACCCGCATCTGACCATTCAATACGGAGCCCCTTTCGGTCTGCATCCGAAAATGCTCGATGTGTTGATGCTGCGCCTGAAAGCACAGGGGTGGACGAGAGAGGAAGAAGCCGATATTCTCCTGGTCGGTCGTGGATCGAGTGACAATAACGCGCTCCGGGATTTCTACCGTATTGCCGGGAGTCTCGAGGAGCGGACAGAGGGGCAGAATGTGAAAAGCGCCTTTCTTGCGGCAGCTTCCCCTTCTTTTGATGAAGGGCTCGCAGCTGCGGCCCAAAGCCGCGCCGAACGCGTCTATGTCGTGCCCTACCTTATGTTTACCGGGCTGTTAATGCAGGAAATGCAGGAAAAAATAGAACGGATGAACGAAACGGCGGCACCGGATATGAGACTGTGCGATTATCTTGGTTATGATGAAGAACTGCAGGAAGTATTGAAGCAGCGGACACTGGAAACAATGGAACTGCCGGCTTGGGCGGAACGGAGCGGGGAAAATGTTTAATTTCCCGCTTTTTCTGGATCTGACCGGCAAGCCTGTCGTCGTAATCGGTGGTGGCACGATTGCTTCCCGGAAAATCAGCAAACTGACTGCTGCCGGAGCCAACATCGTCGTTGTTGCCCCGGAAGTTAAGGAAGAGGTCCGGGCCCTCTACGAAAAAGATGAGATTCACTGGGTGAAAGATGTGTGCCGGCCGGATTATTTATCTTCGGCGTTTTTAATTGTTTCCGCTTCAGGAGATCCGGAGGCGTGCCGTATCATTAAAGAAACTGTTCATCCGCACCAGCTTCTGAATGCAGCAGACGATCCGGAAAACGGAAATGCCGCGTTCCCGGCCTCTTTCCAGGAAGGTGAATACCATATTGCGGTATCCACCGAAGGCCATTCTCCTTCCGCTGCCAAGGACCTGAAGCAGAGACTGCGGAACTTGGTTCGTGACATAATCGTAAAAAAATAAGGATTGCATCAAAATTTCCATCCCCTTATACTTTAATTTGGCAGAGAGTTGAAGAAGTAAAGGGGTCTTTTTATTATGATGATTGTTTTGGTTTCTGTGGGGATTATGATAGTACTCAGCCTGTTGCGGGTGAATGTAGTGCTGGCTATTTTGACAGCAGGTATTTCGGCTGGACTGTTGGCGGGACTGAACCCGGGGGATGCACTGGAAATGCTGCTTGGCGGCATGGGCGATCAGGCGGAAACGGCAATGAGTTATATCCTGCTTGGTGTGTTTGCTGCGATGATTGGTTATTCCGGCATAACTGGTGTACTCGTGCGTAATCTCCTCCAACTTCTTAAAGGGAAGCGCGGTTTCCTGGTCATGGCAATCGCCGCAGCCGCATGTCTGTCCCAGAACCTGATTCCGGTTCATATCGCATTTATTCCTATCCTGATACCGCCGATGCTGCACGTATTTGATAACATGAAACTGGACCGGCGCGCGGTAGCCTCCGCCCTTACGTTCGGATTAAAAGCGCCATATATGTTGATACCAGTCGGCTACGGCTATATATTTCACGAAACGATATCAGAAGAAATGGCTTCCGGCGGTTTGGATATTGCAATAGGTGAAATATGGAAAGCCATGCTGCTGCCGGTCCTTGGTATGGTAGTAGGTCTTTTCACAGCGGTCTTTATCACATACCGCAGGCCGAGAGAACCAAAAGCCCAATCGGACCTTTCGAATGCTTCTTCCAAAACGGAAGAAACACCGGACACATCGTTTGGCTTGAAGCAGCTTTATACCATTATCGCTGTTCTGGGAGCTTTTATTGTTCAGCTTTTGATGGACGGCTCCCTCATATACGGAGCGCTCACCGGTATTATTCTCTTATTTGTATTTCAGGTGGTTCCTTTCCGTTACGGGGATGAACTGGCTGGAGAAGGTATTAGATTAATGGGTATGATTGCTTTTGTAATGTTGACCGCTTCCGGCTTCGCGACGGTTCTTAAAGAAACCGGAGCGGTTCAGGAACTGGTGAGCAAGGCGGTCGATGCAGGAGGAGGCGCCGGCATTTTAACAGCAGTTGTTATGCTTCTTGTTGGCCTTGTCGTGACAATGGGAATCGGCACCTCATTCGGCACGATTCCAATCCTGGCGGCACTGTTTGTACCGTTTTGTCTCAGTGTCGGTTACTCGCCGCTTGCCACTACTGCTCTGATTGGATCTGCAGCAGCGATGGGAGACGCAGGCTCACCGGCATCCGACAGTACGCTCGGCCCGACATCCGGGCTGAACGTGGATGGCCGTCACCATCATATATGGGATACGTGCGTACCGACGTTTCTTCATTACAACATTCCTATCTTCCTATTTGGTGTTGCTGCCGCTGTGGTGCTTTAACGAAATGGCTGGAGCGGCTGGATATCTAATCCCTTATTTGTCTTTTTACGCGGTATAAATGGGTGGCCGGACATCCGGTACGCTGTTATCTCCTTTTTAAGGGGGTTTCAAAAAAACCGGGATAGCGGAACCAATGTCCGCTCTTTCCTCGATCTCCCCGGCGTGCTCAGGGTCGAGTAAAACGAAAAGATGGACAACGAAGGAAAGGAAGATGACATATGGCCGGTACGAACACGTATGATGTTATCGGGGTCGGCATCGGCCCCTTCAACCTCGGCATGGCAGCACTTCTTGAGCCTCTCGAAGATGTGCAGGCTCTTTTTTTCGAACAGCACCCATCGTTTGAATGGCATCCGGGGATGCTGCTTGAAGGAACAGTGCTGAACTCGCCGTTTCTCGCGGATCTTGTCACGTTTGCCGACCCGACCAGCCCTTACAGCATTCTCAATTATCTACATAAAAAGAACCGTCTGTATCAGTTTTATTTCTATAAAGGCCTTCACATTCCAAGACGGGAGTACAATGCGTACGGCAAATGGGTGGCCGTTCAGCTTCCTTCCTGCAGGTTCGGTTTCAGAGTGGAGAACGTGCAGGACGGCGGCCGGTGTTATCAGGTTACGGTACGGAATGTGGACACCAATCATACGGCCACTTACTATACCCGTCATGTAGTCGTTGGAACAGGAAGTATCCCGAAGCTGCCTCCGGTTGTTTCCGGCAGAGGGGACGACGACATTTACCACAGCAGTGACTATGCCATGCAGAAAAAAGAACTGAAGGACACGGATACTATGACGGTCGTCGGGTCCGGCCAGAGTGCGGCTGAAATTTTTCATGATCTGCTGCAGGATCAAAAACACTACGGGTACCGGCTGACGTGGCTGACCCGGTCTCCGGAGTTCTTTCAGTCCGAAGCGGCGAAGCTTGCCAGGGAAGTCTTTTCCCCGGATTACGTGTCTTACTTCCGGACGCTTGATTATGAAACGAGAGTTGAAGCACTTCCCCAGCTCGATAAAAACAGGAAAGGGATCGAACAGCAGACCCTGATGAACATTTATGACCTTCTTTATCACCGCGCGATTGAACGCGAAGATCCGCAGGTTGTGCTGCAGCCGATGACGGAAGTGACCGGTCTGGAAGAAAAGGATGGTATGTACGAGCTGACCTGCCGCCAGTGGGAGAAAAATCAGACCTTTGTCCACCGCACGGACAAGGCAGTGTTTGCTACAGGTTATACACCGAATGTGCCGGAGTGGATCTACGCGCTCGGCAGTAAAATAGAATGGGAAGATGACAAGCGGTATAAAGTCAGCGACACCTATCGTCTTGTTTTTCGTGACGAGCGCTCCCATCATATTTACGTGCTCACCAATCTGGATCATTCCCATGGCTCGGCGGCAACGAATCTGGCACTCTCGGTGATGAGAAATCAAACCATCATTAATGACATATGCGGGTACGAAGTATACCCGGTGCAACAGGATACGATTTTTCAACGATTTTACATGGATGAATAATAAAAGCAGTACCTAAAGAAAGGGGAGGGGCATATGGCAGCAAAAAAGAAGTATTATGTCGTATGGAAAGGAAGAAAGCCGGGGATTTATGAAAGCTGGCCGGAGTGCGAGAAGCAGGTGAAAGGTTTCGCCGGCGCTTCATTTAAGTCTTTTCCTTCAAAAAGAGAAGCGGAGCAGGCATTTCAAGACGGACGCTCCGCCGCATCCGAACCATCTGCAGCACCCGGTTCTTCCTACATAGAAGAAAGCATATCTGTTGATGTCGGCTCTCACGGCAACCCCGGGTTTGTGGAATACAAAGGCGTTCATACAAAAACCGGGGAGGTTGTCTTTGCTCATCCCGGGATTGAAAAAGGCACCAACAACCTCGGCGAATTTCTGGCTGTCGTTCATGCTCTACGGTACCTGCAGGAAAAAAACAGTGACATGCCGGTATACTCCGATTCGGATACGGCTATTCTATGGGTGAAACGAAACAAGGCGAACTCAAGCCTGGCACGCACCGGGGAAACCGAAGAAATATGGAAGCTCGTAGATGAAGCAGAAGAATGGCTTCGTCGGAATAAACCCTCGAACCGGATTTTGAAATGGAACACGAAAGCCTGGGGGGAAATCAAAGCAGATTACGGCAGGAAATAAGGTGAAGATGTTTAACGGTGAAAGAAGTCGGGTACAGCATTGTCTGCGAAACGATTTAACGTAAACAGGGAGGTTGTTACGTATGAGTAAACACATCGCTGTATTAATGACAGATATGTTTGAGGACTCCGAATTTACGAGCCCGAAAGAAGCGTTTGAAAACGAAGGTCATACTCTCACTGTTATTGAGAAAGAACAAGGAAAAACCATACAAGGCAAGCAGAAAGAAGCAAGTGTCACCGTGGATGCTTCCATCGATGACGTGAAGCCATCTGATTTTGATGCCCTGCTCATTCCCGGAGGTTTCTCCCCGGATATGCTGCGCGGGGATGAGCGCTTTGTAACCTTTGCCAAGTACTTCATGGATGAAGACAAGCCGGTATTTGCGGTCTGCCACGGTCCGCAGCTGCTGATTACGGCAAAAGCACTCGAAGGACGTAATGCAACCGGCTTTGCTTCCATTCAGGTTGACATGGAATATGCGAAGGCAAACGTCTACGACCAGGAAGTCGTCGTCTGCCATAATCTTGTAACAAGCAGAACACCGGACGATCTCCCGGCCTTTAACCGCGAATCTCTCAAACAGCTGCAATAAACCATGAAAAAGGGGACTGTATCAAAAAGGTACAGCCCTTTTTCTGTATCCTGGATGGGAGCAAAAATCATTCCACTGCAGCACATGCCCGTACGGCCGGTCACCGGGGCATGGACACTACCACCGGGAAATAAGCAGGTAGTGTCCACGCATTATGAGTTGAGGGACACTACGCTGCTGAAATCAGAAGTTAGTGGGTTCCGGCAGACATCCATGGACACTATGCATGTTGCCGGCAGGTGTAGTGTCTACTCGGAACCGTACCTCCCCGGGACAACCACAACCGGATCCAAACGAATGACGGACTTTTTCACCAAGCACTTCAGGAGTATTGCAGAAGTATGCGTGGTATAATGAGAAACAGAGAAATGAAAGGAGGGTCGGCCCTTTGAATACAAAAACGAAGCTTGCGACGTTTGCCGGGGGATGTTTCTGGTGCATGGTCGGTCCATTTGAAGAACTGGACGGCGTGTATTCCATTACAGCCGGTTACACAGGCGGACACACCGAAAACCCGACGTACGAAGAAGTCTGCTCTGATACAACCGGCCACGTGGAAGCCGTGCAGATGGAATATGATCCGGAGAAGACCAGCTATGATACATTACTCCGCACGTTCTGGAGACAAATTGATCCAACCGATACCGGAGGACAGTTTAATGACCGCGGAGAATCGTATCAGACTGCGGTTTTCTACCATGATGAAAAGCAGAAGCAAACAGCAGAACAGTCCAGAAAAGAACTGGATGAAAGTGGTCCTTTTCAGTCACCGGTTATAACACCGATCCTGCCTGCCTCCACTTTTTACAAGGCGGAGGAACATCATCAGGACTACCACCACAAAAATAAAATTCATTACCAGCTCTACAAAAAAGGGTCAGGCCGGGCTGGATTTATACAAACGTACTGGGGGGAAGCATAATGGCAGAAGAAAGTCAGGAAGATCTGAAAAAAAGACTGACACCCATTCAGTTTGAGGTGACGCAGAAAAACGGCACGGAACGCCCGTTTCAAAACGAATACTGGGATTTGATGGACGAAGGTCTGTACGTTGATATCATCAACGGAGAACCGCTTTTCTCCTCCAAAGAAAAATTTGCATCAGACTGCGGCTGGCCGAGTTTCACGAAGCCGCTGGAAGAGGAGAAAGTCATCGAACACCTCGATACGACGATGGGGATGAGACGAACGGAAGTGCGGACCCGGAATTCAGATTCCCATCTCGGGCATGTATTCCCGGACGGACCGCCGCCGGAAGGGCTCCGTTACTGCATGAATTCCGCCGCCCTGCGTTTCATACCGAAAGAAAAACTGCAGGAAGAAGGATACGGCCGGTTTCTGGAACTCTTTGAGTAACATCGTAATCAGCTGTATGAAAAACGGAAGTTTAGGGCTTTTACGGACCGGGAACACTTCAAAATGTAGATAGATATTTGATGGATATCCATTTTCATAACGTACTGAAGGAGGCATAGCAATGGACAATCAAACCAAAGAATTAATTGATGGACTAAATGTAGACCTCGCTCATGAATATGCAGCAATCATCATGTACAACAACTACGCAGCCGTCGTCTCCGGCATGTACCGGCAGGTGTTGAAGCCGTTTTTTGAAGGCGAAGTAACCGACGAGCAGGCACATGCGCTCTATCTTGCAGAAAAAATCAAAACGCTCGGCGGCGAACCAACAACAAAACCGGCTGACATCAAACAGACCGATGACGTGAAGGAAATGCTTCAAGCTGCCAAAAAATCGGAAGAAGATACAATCGAACGTTACAAGCAGCGGGCCAAACAGGCAGAAGCAATCGGTCTGATTGAACTGCAGAACAGACTGGAAGATTTCATCACAGACGAAACCGGTCATATGGAAGAACTGGGACGTCTGCTTTCCGATCCGAGAATGCAGTAATGCCATATGGCGCAGGGGCTGTCCGGCAGACGGGCAGCTCTTTTTTTGCGGATGGATTCTCACCTGATAGAGCGCTGCATACTGTTTTACCATCCCTTTTCTGGATCTTGAAGGCACAAAAAGGCCTCTGGACCGTTTACGAATGAGTTTAATCAGAAACAATGGGAAAAGCGTTGGGAAGAGACAGGAATATCGTTACAATATCCACTGGATGATAATATGATGAGGCTGAGATGGGATTTTTAGATCATCCGGCTGAGGAAATAAAAGAAAGGAAAAAAGCAGAATGGATTACACCCCGGATATATCCACCTACAGACAACGGTATAACCTTTCGTTCCAACACGTGGAGCATAAAGCGCAGTATGTCCCGTTTCAAGGTTACTACCTGTTTTATCAGATGTTTCGTCAACCTCATGATGCACCGCTTGTCCTGTTTTTGCATGGTCTGTTTGATCATACCGGTGTTCATGCTGACGGTATCCGCTTTTTAACAGAACACGGCTATCATGTGGCAGCGTTTGATCTGCCCGGTCATGGGTGTTCGGGTGGGCCCAAACGGAAAACAGAGGTCTTTGCTGAATACCGCGAATCCCTTTCTGCTGTATTATCCAAGCTTCGTCTGGAGGGAACAGAGAAGATACATGGAGTCGGGCACAGCACGGGAGGGGCGGTTCTTGCCGACTACTTATTAAGCGCAGAGGACGCCGCAATGTTTCAAAACGTAGTGCTCGTCTCGCCTCTTATCCGCTCCAATCAATGGCACCTGGTGAAAATGGCAGTACCGCTTGTGTCTCTGATGCAAAACGAACTACCCCGAAAGTTTCGGATGTCTACCGGTGCTGAAGCTTTTATGGAACAGTTGAAAAATGATCCGCTCGAAGGTGATACCATCCCGTTGACCTGGGTACATTCGATGTTTCAGTGGGAACGAAATATCATGAAAAAGCAGCCATCTCAAAAACCGATCGCCATCCTGCAGGGCACAAAGGATCAAACGCTGGAGTGGAAGCATAATTTAAAAGCGTATGCGGAATTGTTCCCGCGCTCGGAACGAATTTTGATCAACGAAGCCCGCCACCATCTTCTAAATGAACAAAAAGCACAAAAGCAGCTGACCTACCGGCTGATTCATGACAAGCTGAAAAAAGAGGAAAAGACATGATATGTATTGTAAAAGAGGCTGTATCAAAAGCAGCCGCTTTGCTGTATTTCCGGAGCTGAACCTATTGGTACAACTCCTTATTTACAGATAAGCATGGTCCGGCACCTGAGTCAGGCCTGAGACTATTCCGTATCGGAAGCTCCATGGACACTAACCTGCCGGACAACGTACATAGTGTCCACGGCCGGCTGAAAGACAGGCAGAGGCGCTTATTAATACGCCGGGATGTGCTGAAGCCGGATGCTTTCCCATCCGGATACAAGGACGGTATGAAAGGATTCCGCCTCTTCCATAAAAAAGGAGCTGTACTTTTTGATACACCCCCTTTTATCCGACCTATATCTTTTTAATCCCTCTCTTCATCTGCTGGAGAGGTTCGGGGCTGTTTTTACTGCACCCGCTTCGTTTCGTCTTGAGTCTCCACGTACACTTCTTTTGCTTTTTTCTCATCCAGCTTTTTTTCTATCTCATTTATAGCGGACGGATCTCTTAAAAGCTCCTGTTTGTTTTCAGCAATCAAATCTTCCATTGAAGAACGCATTGGTTTTCTCATACTCCACCATCCTTTTATTTTTTTCTCTCTCCTACCATTTCCATTATAACGAATAAAAAAACATAATAAATGAATAAAATGTTACTTTTTTTTGAATACTTTTAATTTACGTAAATTGGGATGCTGACAGGTTGAAAAGATGCGAACATTCTTTATAATGAAACTAGGTTCGTACTTCGACATGAAATTTGAAGAATATTTTTAATCAATTCGTGGTAAGTACATACTAATACGTAAATAACCAGGGTTCATTGGAAAGGTGGATAAACCTATGCAGCAGACAAAAAACAACATATCCAGCAGGGGATGGACGATCGGGTTGATTGCAGGAGGAGTAACAGCTGCCGCCGCTGTGCTGACTTTTAACAAACGAACGAGAACATCGATTGTACGCGGCACGAAACAGACAGCTTCCACAGTGAATCACGTAAGTTCATTTCTTTCAGAAAACCGGGAGGAACTTATCACCAAAGTGAAAGGGGCCTCCAATGAACTGTCCCACCTTCTGCAGTCGGCATCTGATGACGTGCAGGATATCGCCGACCGCGCAGGACATCTAAAGGAAACAGCGTTATCGGCAAAAAGTCAGGCCGAACAGACAGCCCGTGAAATAAGAGAACTGAATCAGGAAGATTCGGAACAAAAGCAGATTGAGCAGGCGGAAAATGTGGAGAAACTGCCAACAACAGACGATCAGTCATAACTCAGAACGGTCCGGGGATCCGGGCCGTTTTTAATGTACAGGGTAAGGATCATGCAGGATGCGGCTTGATAGAGAAATCCCGCTGCCCCTTTGAATTTGTAGTTTATATCTGGATTGTAAAGGTTATATTAACCGTAGCAAAAATAACAGGATGATATTCTGCATGAGGAGGAAATGTGTATATGACTTTAGCTGACGAATTGAAGACGTACAAACAACAGGAAAATCAAACGGGTATACTTACCATTTATTTAAATACAGATTTCGCTGATGGCTCCCAGCACGGAGGAGAATGGAAAATCCGTCTGAAAAACGGACTGAAACATTTGAAGGAATATATCGAAACAAGCGGTACTAAAGAGGAAGAGAAAGCCTATAAAAAACTGGCCGAACAAGCCAACAAGGAAATCTACGACCAGCAGATGAACCTGCAGAAAGGATTTGTATTCATGGCGTCGGCTGATGGTGAATTTCATGTCGAAAAAATCCTCCAGGTTCCGGTCGAGACGGCATTCCACTGGGAAAGCTATCCGGTGGTCGACCAGCTTGAAGAACTGCAGGCGGAATTTCCAGCTGTTGGTATTCTTCTTGTTCAGAAAAGCGACGTCGTGTTAATTGATGCCGCGCTTGGTGAAATCCGGGACGAAAAACATTTCAGCTGGGAAGTAGAATCCGAAGACTGGAAACAGTACAAAGGGAATGCCTCATCGGACCGCACTTCTTCGGGGTCCACGCAGGTGGATGAAGTACAGCAGAGGTTTGAGGAAAACAGACACCGTTGGTATAAACAACTGGCCTCCGTGCTCGATAAGGAAATCAAGGACCGCAGCCTGCGGGGAGTATACCTCATAGGAAGTAAAGAATCCATCGAAGACGTAGAAGAACATCTCAACGCAACCGTTATTAACAAGGTGACGAAAAACCTCATTTCAAAGCCTGCTCATGAAATACTGAATATAGTATACGACGAAGAAGTACGGTAACAAAAAGCCGGGCAGCGAGCCCGGCTTTTTTATTCCCGGAGGGCAGGGTGTAAAGCAGATGGAGTGGCAATCTGCACCGCATTTGGTACGATGGAAAAGACACAGCGATATGCGTCATGATACACTCAGGGAGTCTAAGATTTATTGTGGAGAAGGAGGAGTGTTACATCATGGAATTTGAAATGCAGGAACAAGGTTTTTCGACAGAGATGGAATACGGTACACTTCAGGTGTGCTCCGATGAGACATACGGGTACCGTCCCTATCAGCTGCTCGTCTCATCAGTGGCTGTCTGCAGCGGAGGCGTTCTTCGTAAAATCATGGAAAAACGGCGTCAGACCGTCCACGATATTCAGATTCAGACAGAAGTGACCAGAAGCGGTGAAGGAGCCGATGAAATTCAAAGTATTCATCTTCATTTTATCGTGAAGGCCGATAATATAAATGAAACCAAGATGGAAAAGAACATTGAGTGGACCCGCAAACATTGCTCCATGGTGCAATCTGTCAAAGACAGCATCGATATTTCGGAGACGTTTGAAATACAGACCGGCTGACAGGAAAAAGAATCAAACAGTCTTTAAACCGGTACAGGAGAGCGAGAAGCATGGCAGGAAACAGGCAGTATGATTTTACAGAAGGCAGTATTATGCGCAAAATGATTCTTTTTGCGTTTCCTATTTTTATCGGGAATCTGCTTCAGAGCTCTTATCAGATTATAGACAGTTTATGGGTCGGTAATTTACTGGGGTCCACAGCACTAGGGGCTGTATCGATTTCATCGACGGTCGTATTCACGATCCTTTCTTTTGTGATTGGTATCAACAGCGCAACGCTGACGGTGTTGTCCCAAAGGAAAGGAGCAGAAGACGAAGACGGTCTGAAAAGATCGTTGAACGCGTTTGTCTTTGTTCTCGGTACGTTATCAATACTGCTCGGGGTCATCGGTTTTGTCATGGCACCGCACATATTGACATGGATGGGCACGCCGGAGTCGATGATGACCGATGCAGTCAATTATCTCCGCATTAACTTCACGGGGATATTGTTTTTATTCGGCTATAACTTTATCGGCACCGTTCTTCGTGCAATCGGAGATAGTAAAACCCCGCTTCGTTTTATTACTTTAGCCGTCCTTTTGAATATGATTCTTGACCCATTGTTTATTGCCGGATTTGGCTGGGGGATGGAAGGTGCCGCCTGGGCCACGGTGCTCGCTCAGGGCAGTGCGTTTTTGTTTGGAATTATTTATTCCATCTTCAAAAAAGGCCTTCCGTTTACAATTCCGAACCTCCCTCCGCGAGCGGAATTTCAACGGATTTTTAAACTCGGTCTCCCTTCAGGAGTTTCGATGATGGCCATCTCCGGGGGAGTGCTCGCTATCATGACGGTCGTGACTTCCTTCGGGGAAACAGTCGTGTCCGGGTACGGGGCTGCCCAGCGGCTTGACAGCTTGATTATGATGCCTGCTACAACACTCGGCTCCGCCATTACGAGCATGTCCGGACAGAACATTGGCGCCTCGCGCTGGGACAGAGTCGGGGATATTGCCAGAAGCGGACTGATCCTTATTTTCAGTGTGTCGCTAACGATCAGCGCCCTTGTCTTTCTCGGCGCTGAACTGTTAATGGGTATGTTTGTTGATGATCAGGAAACAATTTCTTTTGGCGCAGAGTATCTGCGCATTGTGGCTTTCTTTTATCCGTTTCTCGGGATTAATTTTGTCCTCAACGGAATAGTGCGGTCCTCCGGGGCCGTACTGCAGGTGCTCGTTCTTAACATTATTTCGTTCTGGGCGCTGCGCTTTCCGCTGGCATGGCTGTTTTCTTCGATTTACGGCGAGACCGGTATCGGCATCGGAGTCGGATGCAGCTTTATCTTAAGTTCAGCAGCGGCTGCTGTGTACTTCAAGTTCGGGAAATGGCGGAACATTGATATTTTCCGGGATGAGAAACAGAAAGGATAGTGTGATGGGAACCCCTGTACATGAAAAAAAGCGCCAGATCCATTATCTGAAGCAGAAAATGACGCTGATGCAGGAAATGCTTGGGGAGATGGAAAACGAGGATGACCTGCAGAAAAGCGAAATCGAACGAATAGAGAAGATACTGCAGGACACTGCAGTGAAACTGCGCCAGTTCAAACAGGACTGGAAGGAAAACGAGGAGAGATAAGCATGGCTGTGTACTTAATCAGACACGGGGAATCCGAAGGGAACCGTAAGGCGAGAGTGCAGGGTGCCGCGGATTTTGAACTGTCGGCCAAGGGCAGGGAACAGGCCCGCCTGCTCGGGGAATCGATGGCTGATCTGCCCTTGGACCATTTCTACGCCAGCGATCTAACCCGCGCCAGAGAAACGGCGGCAGGTATAGAGAAATATCAAAAACAAAAGGCAGTCCCGTCGAAGGATTTCCGGGAGATTTATCTGGGGCCTCTTGAAGGGAAGACGAGAGAAAAGATTTATGAGATGTACCCCAAAGTCCGGCAGACGACGATTCTGCGTTCGGGCCTTGAAGGAACGGAAACCGATGAAGAAATCACGGTCCGCTGCGAAAAGCTGTATCATCTTGTGAAAAGCATCAATGAAGAAGAAACGGCTGCGATTGTGTCTCACGGCGGATTTTTGACTATCTTTTTGATGTATCTGCTTGCCGGTGAGGACTGGGATAAGCTGCACCGTCCATTTAGAATTGACAATACGGGCGTCAGCAAAATCAGCTGGAAAGACGGCAGACTCACTATTCACTACATTAATCAGTATCACCATTTAAAATAATAAAAAAAGACCGCGCGCCACAAAATATGGTGGAGCGCGGTCTTTATTTTTATCCGTTGTAATGAATCGGGGATCCGGGCCCGAGATCGATGCCAAGAAGCATCCAGACGATCAACAGAATGGACCAGATAACCAAAAACCCGATGGAATAGGGGAGCATCACCGAGATTAAAGAGCCAATGCCCATATTTTTGTCATATCTCTGGGCAAACGCGATGATAACAGCAAAATACGTCATTAACGGCGTTATAATGTTGGTTGCAGAGTCTGCCACCCTGTACGCCATCTGCGTAAGTTCCGGCGAATATCCCTGCTGCATCATAATCGGCACAAATACCGGTGCTAACATAGCCCATTTGGCCGAGGAACTGCCGATAAACAGATTGATGAACCCTGCCATCAAAATAAAGCCCAGGATTAATAGAATGCCGTCTGGTTCCCAGCGGTCGAGCAGGTCTGCTCCGACAACGCTTAGAATGGTGCCAAGATTCGTTTCACTGAAATACGCGACAAACTGTCCGGCCGTAAAAGCAAGTACGATAAACATGCCCATTGACGCCATCGTGTCCGACAACTGATTGGCAACATCTTTGTCACTTTTGATCGATTTTGTGACGATGCCGTAGACCAGCCCCGGGATGAAGAAAAGAATCAGGATGGTGACTACCAGTTCACTCATAAATGGAGAATTAACAATAGCTCCGTCTTCTCCGCGGAGCGGGGCCCCGGCAGGAACAATCAGCAGCGAAAGCAGGGCGGCTGATACGACAAAGGAAATGACAGCCCACAGCATTCCTTTCTTTTCCGGGGATGTGAGCTCTGGGGATTCCTGCTGTACTTCCCCTTGATAGGAGCCAAGACGGGGCTCTACAATTTTTTCACTGATGAATGTTCCGACGATGGTCAGTACTATGGTGGAGACCATCATGAAATAATAGTTCATCGCATTGTTCATGCCTTCTGCATACGTTGGATCAATGGTAGCAGCGGCCTGGGAAGTTAGTTCCCCAAGCATCGGATCCAGTGCTGATAACAGCAGGTTGGCGCTGAATCCGGCAGATACCCCGGCAAATGCCGCGGCCAGGCCGGCTAGTGGATGGCGCCCAAGCGCGGCAAACAGCATCGCCCCAAGCGGAGGTAACACCACGTAGCCGGCGTCTGTTGCTACATTGGACATAATACCTGCAAAAATAAGCCCGGCGGTAAGTAATTTGGATGGAATCGACATGACAAACCCGCGCAGGGCCGCGCTGATCAGGCCTGTCCGCTCTGCCAGACCAATCCCGATCATCGTCGCAAGAACGACACCGAGTGGCGCAAAGTTAATAAAGTTGTCCACCATGCTCGTGAATATATACTCAATGCCGCTTCCCGACAGCAGGTTTGTGACGGTCAGCATTTCTCCTTCAGCAGCAGGATCTTCCACCTGTATATTGAAGGGAGCGAGAATGGCGGAGACTATCATAACAAGGAGCGCCAGGATCGCAAACAGTGTTATCGGGTGCGGAAGTTTGTTCCCGATGCGTTCCACACCGTCAAGCATGCGCTGCAGCACACTCTTTTTCTTTAAATCGTTCATGTATAAAATCCTTTCTAATGATTACGTCAGCTGTCTATTATATAGACTACAATAAAAATTGAAAATATTTTTGCACAAAAATGTAACAATAAAGTATAAAAAATTCGTGATAACAAAACCTAGATAAAAAAGGAGAATCGGTATGCGGACTCTCAGTGCTGTTTTCGTTCTGTCTTTCTGGTTTTTCTTTCAGTGGGGCATGGCCGATGCCGGAGAAATCTACAGATGGAATTTCAAGCCCGCTGAAAATAATGAGCCGGCGGATACCGAACCGGAATACAAAGAACTTCTTCAGACATACAACGGCTATTTCATCGGGAAACCGGAGAATAAAACACTGTATCTCACCTTTGACAATGGGTACGAGGAAGGCTATACCGGTGATATTCTCGATGTGCTGAAAGAAAAAGAGGTACCTGCTGCTTTTTTCGTGACAGGTCATTATTTGAAGTCAGCCCCGGAACTGGTGGAGAGGATGGAAGAGGAAGGCCACATCATCGGGAATCATTCCTGGAGTCATCCGAGCCTTCCGGAATTGAACCGGGACGAATTGAAAAAGGAACTGGCAAAGGTGAACGACGAGTACCAGAAGAAGACAGGCGGCCGGGACATGCAGTACCTGCGTCCGCCAAAAGGCACTTTCAATGAGCGGACCCTTGCTGAGACCGAAAAACTGGGGTACACGAATGTATTCTGGTCGTTTGCGTACGTGGACTGGGAGACCGGAAGCCAGCACGGAGCAGATCACGCCTACCGCAGCATTATGAAAAGAGTTCATCCCGGGGCGGTTATGCTTTTGCACTCGGTTTCTGAAGACAATGCCGATGCGCTCGCGCGGGTGATTGATGAATGCCGCGAAGAGGGCTACACCTTTCAGAATCTTGACCACCTCGTTCTTACCTCTGAAGAAAATGTTCCCTTCTTGTAACATTATCATCTTGGATATAAATAAGTTCCAGAGGACATGCACACGGAAAACAATCCGGTACTGTCCTCTGGAATCAGTTTTAAGACCACCTGCTGCCGGAGAGCGGCACTAGTGTCTTTGGTTATCCATGGTTACCCATTCTGTTGTCCAATTTCTGAAGCAATGGTTTCAAGTGTTGGCACGTCATTGACGTCAAACACAATCCACTGTCTGCTTTTTACGACAAGCACACCGGTTTCGGTGCCGTCCGGCAGGTGGATCGGAAAGCCGAGCCGGCTCTGCAGGGCCGCGTCTTCTGCATCGGTTGATGCGCAGGCCGCCAGTTTTGTTTGACCTTCTTCATAAAAATAAATGCCGGCCCAGTCGATGTAATCTACTTCACGGCATAACGTTTCCACGGTCTCCGAAAGTGGAGAATCTGTGAGGGATTGATGAAGGGATCCCAGAATACGGATTGTTGCAAGATCTGTAGCGATAGTCATTCGTATGTACCCCCCTTTTTTCTGACAGGAATACTTTTATTCTATCAAACAGCTTCCATACCCCGGACTAGTAAGTTTAGGAAATAAGCGTAAGCATGGTACAATGAAAAGAAAAAAGGAGGGCCGGATGATGTGGAACGAAGAAATCAGCCTGCCCCGGAACTACAATGTGCCTGTCATGCTTCGGCGTCTCGGCGCAGATCCGCTGCACAACCTCGACGAGAAAGAGGAGAGGCTGAAAATCCCCGTCGCACATAATGGAAAAGCCGAAGGCATCACACTCCGCTTTTACCGGACCGAAGAAGGGTACAACGTGAATCTGACGGGAGACACGGTACCTCCCGATGCCGCCGCCGCAAAGGCTGAATCTATTTTTTTATGGAACCGGCCGCTTGAAACAATCAACGAACACTTTCATTCAACGGATCTTGCGCCGTTGTTTGAACGGTTTGCCGGAACGCCGCTCGTCTGTGAATTCGAAACGTACGGGTGCCTTATGAAAACGATTATACATCAGCAGCTGAACATGTCGTTTGCTTATACGTTGTCGTCCCGTTTTGTAGAGACATACGGGGAGATGATCGATGATGTCTGGTTTTATCCGGAGCCGGAACACATTGCAGGGCTTGAGCCGGCTGAACTGAAAGAGCTTCAGTTCAGCCGCAGCAAAGCAGAATACGTCATTGATACGTCCAAAATGATAGTGGAAGGAAAGCTGGATCTTGAGACACTTAAAGAAAAGCCGGATGAGGAAATCATGAAGACACTAACCGCCATCCGCGGGGTCGGCCCGTGGACGGCTCAGTGCTTTTTGCTCTTCGGACTGGGTCGTCCGGATCTGCTTCCGGCAAAGGACATCGGTATACAAAATGGTCTGAAACATCTCTGGAGCAGGGAAGAAAAACCATCGGTGCAAGAAATTCAGGAGAAGAGCAAAGAGTGGTCCCCCTACGCCAGTTACGCCGCGTTGTATATATGGTTAAGTACTGAATTCAACTGAAACAGCGGAGGAGAACCAGCCGTAATACATGATAAGTACTTAGAGAAGGAGATATGATATATGGAACAACAGGGATGCATGAAATGCGGCCATGAGGAAGCCGGCACAAAAGAAATTGCCGTATCAGGAACCGGATTCAGCCGTTTTTTTGATGTGCAGAATAATCGTTTTATCGTCGTTTACTGTAAAAACTGCGGCTACTCGGAAATGTATAATGCCCAGGTGAGCGGTACATCGAAAGTGCTTGACTTTTTTCTTGGAAGGTAAAAACTGTAAAAAGGGGGGAGGCGCTTGTTGGATAAACACAACGCTTTGGATCGTACGTTTTCATCGATGGAAGAATTGGCGGACTGCATCAGTGAAATGATGCAGGGACCGGTCACCGTGGAAGACAGCAGTCACCGCCTTCTGGCTTACAGTACCCATGACGATCATACCGATGCGGCCAGAGTATCCACCATCATTGGAAGACGCGTTCCGGAGCATGTCATTAACAAACTGTGGAAAGAGGGCATTCTACCGGCACTTCACCAGAACGAAGAGCCGGTGCGTATTCCTGAAATCCACGATATAGGTCTTGGGAGAAGAATGGCAGCGCCGGTCAGAAACAACAAAGACATCCTCGGTTACATATGGGTGCTTGAAGGCAGTCGTTCGTTGGAAGAGCAGGATGCCGCGTTTTTAAAAAAAGCCGCCGCCAAAGCGATTGTACAGCTGCAGCAGGTGCAGACCAGCCATACCGCAATGCAGCAGCACCGTCGTGACTATTTCTGGCGGCTGTTGACCGGTGATGCAGCACAAGAAGAGGAGATTGCCGGACAGCTTTCGAACTGGTTCAACGCTCTTCCGTCCCGCAGCGCCGTTATTGTACTGGAGTCCGGAATAACACTTGATGATTCCCTTTATGACAAAATAATTTATGTGATGAATACGTCCAGAAAAGTGAAAAGTTATTTTCATACGAGAGATCAAAACAGAATCGTATTTCTGGCCGAACCGGTCTATCCTTATTCAGAAGAGGGCATCCGCCTGTTTCTGCACGATTTTCCAGTCATGATGAAGGAGCGGTTTCAGATTGAGGAGATGCAGCCCGGGGCAGGAAGTGTGTACCGGAGTCTTTCCCGCATCAAACAAAGTTACGAAGAAGCGCTTCACGTTCTGGAAGTGAACCGGCAGCTGTCCGGAGACCGTTCGCCGTTTCTGCGGTATGAAGAACTTGGTTTTTACCGGTACGCCGATGTTATAAAGAAGAAGAAAAACAGGGACCCCGAGGGCGATCCATCTTTGACAGCACTTCATGAATATGATAAAGCAAATCAAACCGAGTTGTTTGATAGTCTCCGTACGTTTTTGCATGTAGATGGCAATATGAAAAAAGCGTCGGAAATGATGCATGTGCATGTGAATACGATGTCCTACCGCATCAGGCGGGTGGAAGACATCATTCAAAAAGACTTAAAAAATGCCTATCACAAGTTGTCGCTGCTGCTGGAAATGACCATGGAAGAGATGAAATAGTAAGAACCATCGATTGTGAAATTTCACAAATTGGATCGTTTTATTTCTGGAAGCTTCATGATGCGTACCCTCTGTTTTTTCGGCTATACTAAAAGCAGAAGTTATCAGCGGAGGTGAATGCCAGTGATTATCGGAATCCCAAAAGAAATCAAAAATAACGAAAACCGGGTGGCTATGACACCCGCAGGTGTGCATTCCTTTGCAGAAGCCGGTCATCACGTGCTGGTGGAAACATCGGCAGGGGAAGGAAGCGGATTTTCAGACGCGGAATATGAAGAGGCTGGAGCCGAAATTAAAGCAGAAGCCGCAGATGTATGGAACAGTGCCGATCTTGTCCTGAAAGTAAAAGAGCCGCTTACATCGGAATTTTCTTATTTCCGGAAAGATCTGCTGCTGTTTACGTATCTTCACCTTGCGGCCGAACCCGACCTTGTTCATGCGCTGGTGGAGTCCGGCATGACGTCGGTTGCTTATGAAACAGTGGAAGTGAACGGCACGCTGCCGCTTTTGACACCGATGAGTGAAGTGGCAGGGCGGATGTCCTCCCAGATCGGGGCCCAGTTTCTCGAAAAACCAAAAGGTGGAAAAGGGATTCTGTTGTCCGGTGTTCCGGGCGTCAAAAGGGGAAAAGTAACCATCATCGGCGGAGGAATCGTCGGAACCAATGCCGCGGTCATCGCGCAGGGTCTTGGGGCTGATGTCACGATTGTCGATGTGAATCCGGAACGTCTCCGCGAGATTGACAACCTGTATCACGGTGCCATCCGCACCATGATGTCCAATCCGATGAATATCGCAGAAGAAGTGAAACATTCCGATCTTGTCATCGGAGCGGTCCTTATCCCCGGGGCTAAAGCACCGAAACTGGTGACCGACGATATGATCAAATCGATGACGCCGGGATCGGTCGTTGTCGATGTCGCGATTGATCAGGGCGGTATTATCGAAACGGCTGATACGATTACCACCCACGACCAGCCTACTTATACAAAGCATGGCGTTCTTCATTACGCGGTAGCCAACATGCCGGGTGCTGTTCCCCGCACTTCGACCATCGCATTGACGAATGTGACACTTCCTTATGCGCTGGCGATTGCAGGATCCGGCATTCACAAAGCAGCAGCGGACAACCCTGCTCTGGAAAAAGGAATTAATACCGCCGGCGGGGCCGTCACGTACAAGGCGGTCGCTGAAGCCCTCGGTTATCCCTATACCGAGGTATCTGAAGCGGTGAAACAATAAGAAATATGACGACCTGCTGATTCTGTCAGCAGGTTTCATTCATTATAAGGATTTTCATTGAAAAATTTAAGTATTTCGCTTACAATGAAAGAGAAATGAAGAAAAGGAGTCCGCGGTATGTATCAGGAAGAACGGATGGAAGCCATTCTTCAGTATCTTAAACAGCATCAGCGCATGAGCATTCAGGAAATGTGCCGTCAATTCAGTATTTCGCGGGATACAGCGCGGCGGGATACAGTGAAGCTGGCAGAACAGGGAATGGTCGTACGGACCCACGGCGGTGTTATGCTTTCAGCTGTCAAAGAAACACTAAAAGGGTACGGCGAACGCCTGGAACGTGCGTCCTTAGAGAAGCAAAATATTGCACTGGAAGCCGTTTCACGTATTAAACAGGGGGAAACGGTCATGCTGGATGCTTCCACGACAGTTCAGTTTACCGCTGAGCAGATTACCACTGTCCCGCTTACCGTTATTACAAACTCATTGGAAAATGCGGAACGGCTTCCTCATCAAATGGAAACAGATATCTATCTGCTTGGCGGGCGGCTACACCCTGAACATCGTTTCTTATATGGTCCCGGCACATTGGAAAAACTGGCCGGGTATTACGCGGACCGGGCCTTTATAGGTGTCATAGGGGTCAGTGAGGACGGGTTTTATCACGCGCATGAGGAAGATGCTGCCGTGAAACGGAAAATGGCGGACCGCGCCGGTAAGGTTTACGTACTCGCGGATCACACGAAGTTTTATAAGAAGCATTTTTACCGGGGGATGGGGCTGGCAGAAGCAGATGCTGTCATTACAGATGTCCCGCCTCCGCCGGAGATGCAGAAAGTGCTGCAGGAACACGGCGTTGAACTAATCATCGCCGGGCAGCATTAAAACACAGTATCGGCGTCACCTTCCAAAAGGGCGTTACGATATACAAGAGGCTTCTTCCGTACGGGAGAAGCCTCTTTTTGGCATGATTCTTTTTGGGGCTATGACATTCGACAGCTGATAGAAAGAAGCTTGTCATGATAAAATGGAATAGGCTTCATGCCCTGCCATCTTTAATCGATGCAAATAAGATGACAGTAATACTAAAACGATACCCCCATGAAGGAGTTGGCAGGAACGATGTCTTATCATGTGTATAAGGGTGAGGTTACGCACCCGGAACATCATTTACCGCTCTTGATTTATTATAATGCAGAGGAAGAAACGTTCTGCTTTGCAACGGTTGATTTTCAGGAAAACCGACCGTCCATCTGCGATTTTCAATATCCCGCAAAATCAATAAAGGAAGTACGGACATTTTTGAAAAAAATCGGCATGGACGCGGAAAATGTCGAATTCAAAACGCAATACCTTCATTAACGATTGCGGATAAACAAGTAAATGATCAAGCCGACCAGCGGAAAAAACAGCGTGCCGAGAAGGATCAGCAGGGCGAATTCCTTGCTGTTCCCTTTCGCAACCGCGTCACGGTATGACCAGATACTTGTAATAATGTTGAGTAGAAACAGTATAACGAGAAAGAACAGAAAAACGGCAGCAATGCCCAATCCCAGAAACTCCATCTTTTTCTCCTCCATTTCTTATGATTAAGTACATATCATACTGTACGGGAGGGTTCCGTTCCTGGTTTCAAACAATATACTCCCAGCCCGGCTTTTTGAGGTAGAACTATGCTTTTCATACTGGGAAGAAGTATAACAAAATGTTTACCAGCGAATAAATCGCTTCAGGCGGACCCCTGTCCAAGCTTTTCCCTTTTTATAAAAGAAAAAGCAGCCTCCATAAAGGAGTGCTGTCCTCCCTCTGGAAACTGCCCATTCTTCCTATAGCTGTTCCATATGTTTCTTACTCGTCATCTACAGGATAAACCCCGTTTTCATCGTGAACTTCACGACCGCTGAGCGGCGGATTGAACACACAGATCATTCTCATGTCTTTGGTGGCACGAAGCATATGGTCGTCATGCTTATCCAGCGCATACACCGTATCGGCCGAGATAGGGTGGATTTTATTGTCGCTCAGGGTCTCCACTTCCCCTTCCCCTTCAATGCAGTAGACAGTCTCGAGATGGTTCTTGTACCATATATGAGTTTCCGTACCTGCGCGGATAATTGTATCGTGAACGGAATACCCCATGTTGTCCTGCTTGAGAATAAGACGCCGGCTGACCCAGTTGCCGTCATCCACTTCCTGATCGGTGCCGATGATATCTTCGAGTTTTACTACCTTCATGAAAAAGCCTCCTCGTGTAGTGCATGGATTGTAGTTGGAACATTACATAAATGGGGAAGGCCTGATCGGACTGTCCTTCTATCAAGGCCTTCCCGGATTAACTTCACTTTTCTACGTCGTTACAGGATTTTTTTCTTCGACTGCTTTTTCGATTGCTTTTTCGAGAATAGCCAGGCCTTTATCAAGATTCTCGTCATCAATTGTAATAGGCGGGAATAGTTTGAAGACTTCATCGTCGGAACCGGCTGTTTCCATAATCAGACCGTGTTCAAAGCATTTTGCCGCTACGGCATCTGCCATGTCTTCCACGCCGCATGCAATACCCTGCATAAAGCCGCGGCCCCTGTGGGTTCCCTGGAGCTGCGGATACTTGTCTATCATGTTACCCAGGAACGTGTAAATTCGTTCGGATTTTTCCTGAATGCTTTTGCTCAGGCTGTCGTCTTTCCAGTAGTTCAGAGCTTCCATTCCTGTGACAAACGCCATGTTGTTGCCGCGGAATGTACCGTTATGTTCTCCCGGCTCAAACTTGTCATAATCCGGATGAATCAAGGTGAGCGCGAGGGGCAGACCGTAGCCGCCGATCGATTTGGAAAGGCAGACAATGTCAGGTGTGATGCCTGCCGGTTCGAAACTAAAGAATGTTCCGGTGCGGCCGACACCTGCCTGAACATCATCGACAATTAAAAGAATGTCCCGGTCCCGGCAGATTTTTTCTATTTTTTGAAGCCATTCCATGCGCGCAGCATTCAGGCCGCCTTCACCCTGTACCGTTTCGAGAATAAAGGCTGCCGGCATCTCCACGCCGCTGCCGCTGTCATCCAGAATGCGTTCGATGAAATCTGTTTCCTGTTCCATGTCATTCAGGTAATTGTCAAACGGCATGGTATAGGAGTGGCTGAGGGGAATACCCGCGCCGTTCCGTTTAAAGGCGTTTCCGGTTACAGAAAGTGCGCCGATTGTCATGCCGTGGAAACCGTGTGTGAAGCTGACGACATTTGTGCGTCCGGTCACTTTGCGGGCGAGCTTCAGAGCACTCTCCACGCTGTTTGTGCCTGTTGGTCCGGGGAACATGACTTTGTAGTTCAGGTTACGTGGCTCGAGGATGACGTCATGGAACTTTTGAAGAAATTCCCCTTTCGTTTTTGACGCCATATCCAGAGAGTGGGTGATGCCGTCCTCCTGGATATAATCGAGAAGCTTCTGTTTCATATTTTCATCATTGTGGCCGTAATTCAGGGCGCCGGCTCCGGAAAAGAAATCAATATATTCGTTTCCGTCCATATCCCATATCTTACATCCCTTTGCTTCATGAAAGACAGTAGGAAAGCCGCGGACATAACTGCGTACTTCCGATTCGTACTTCTCAAATATACCAAGGTCGTTTTCATTCATTGTAATGATGGATCCTCCTTCGTAATCTTCCTTTATTGACCGGGGCGCTTGCCTTTTATTGGTGGATGGGTCCGATGCGGAACGTTAATTCAGCTTCGTGTTCGTCTCCTGGAAACAGTTCTTCTGCGAAACATTCGGAAACCTCACAGTTTGTACCATAGGTTCTGGCTGTCTTGTTAAAAAGCGCCTGGGACGCTTCATTGGACGGTGTGACAGTAGCTTCCAGATATTTCACATCTTTGTCGGCGACACGTTCCAGCAGTTCATTAATCAAACGGGATGCCAGACCTTTTCCGCGCTGGGAAGGGTCCACTCCTACCTGCCATACAAAAACAGTGTCCTGTTTTTCAGGAGGGATGAAAGCTGTGACAAACCCTGCCAGTTCTCCTTTGTCTTTTGCGACGACACACGTTTCAGCGAAAAATTCGCACATCATGATGTATTTGTAGGACGAATTCAGATCAAGTGTGGAATTCTTTACGAGCTCCCACATGTCCCTGCCATCTTCGACCTGCGGTTTTTCAAAAGTTAATGCATCCATTGTAACGGTAGTGCCATTTTGTTTTGTTCCCATCTTTTGATCACCTTCGTTTTGATTAATAAGAACTTTAATAACTTATTCCTCCCGAGTGTGAATCTCAAACTTTTTGTTTCCCGCGCCTCATCCTGTTCCGGAAGGATCCGGGCCGGCAGGAAATGTTTGTTATCCTTTGTTTCTTGTTTAATCATAGGATGCACAGAAAAAAAATTCAAATGCAGTTGAATTGGATTAATTGCGCTTACTAAGCGTTATTAAGCGTTGCACTTAATAAAGACAGTCACGCTTACATAATGCTTGGGTATAATAGGTTATACAGCCGATTTGAAACATACGGTTCTGGTTTTTCCTTTTATACCGCTGGATTTAAGACCTTCGACCTCATCAAAATCTTTTTTCGAAAAAATCCGCCGATTTAAGGTTTGGAATGTCATGGAATAGGTAATGGAAGCGGTAGACTACATACTAAAGGAGGCTGTTTTATGGACCGCTCTCAGACGAGAGTATTGATTGAAGAGGTGATTAAAGACCTGAAAGAAAAAGAAGATTTTCTGGAGATGGACGATTCTTCCGAGCGCGAAATGACATTGGAGTCCGCCGGTGAAATACTTAAAACGACGGACAAAATCATTAAAAGCTACATCCGCGTCTCCCGTGAAGACGGAGGGATTATCCGGATTCCGGCGTACCGGGTGCAGCACAATAACATAAGCGGATTCTATAAAGGCGGTATTCGTTTCAGTGACAATATCGAAGAAAGCGAGGTGGAAAACCTGGCGATTCTGATGACGCTCAAAAATGCGCTTCACGGTCTTCCGTTCGGCGGGGCGAAAGGCGGAGTGGACATCAATCCGCGTGATTTTACCGAGCGTGAACTGAATCTTGTCAGTAAAAAATACGTACAGCGTTTTGCCTTGAATATCGGACCGACTCAAGATATTCCCGCGCCGGATCTTGGAACGAATGAACGCATTATTGACTGGATGGTGGGAGAATACAAAACGATCCATCCGGGTCAGGCTTACAGCGGATCGTTCACAGGAAAAAGCGTGGAAAATAATGGGGCCAGAGGACGCCGGGAATCTACAGGCATCGGTACGTACCTCAGTTACTTCTATTTATTGAATGAATGGTTTGCAGAGAAACGTGAAAAGGAAGAAGCGCGCCATGAAGCGAGAACCAATCAGTGGCAGACCCTTGAAAACCTGTATGAAAAATTCATCCAGAAAGATCCGGTGGATATGGCGGTGCAGGGTTTTGGAAATGTCGGCAGTGTCGCTGCACTGGAAGCTTATAACTGTTCTGATGTGAAGCACAGAGTGACGGCAGTATCCGATCAGTTTGTTACATTGATGAATCCGGAAGGACTGAACATCAAGAAGCTGGAGGAATACAATAGCAGATATAAACGGCTTCCGAACACGAAAGAACAGCTTGACGAATATAATATTACAGCTGAAACGGCCGCTCCTGATGCCGTGCTGACTCTGGACGTAGACGTTCTCATTTTTGCGGCGGTGGAAGATCAGGTAACAAAAGAAAACATGAAAGATATAAAAGCTGATATCCTCGTGGAAGGGGCAAATGCTCCGGTATCGGTCGAGGCGGATCTGCATCTGCAGGAAAAAGGCAAAGTGATTATCCCTGACATTCTGGCCAACGCCGGCGGGGTGCACGTATCCTACCTCGAATGGAAGCAGAGCCGCGTGACGGAAATGTATTCCAAAGATGAAATCGTAAAAGAAATGGGAGCGCAGATGAAATCAACGCTGCAGAAGGTATTTGAAGAATACTTTCACGACAGCGAACACACTATGCGCTTTACCTGCTACTCCATAGCTCTGCGAAGACTCACATCCCTGCTCTACAAACACGGGAAATTATTCTAAACTAGTTTTGATGAAGCTATTCGTACAAGACAAAGTGCCGAGCGATTCTTAATATAAATCGCTCGGCACTTTGTTTTGTATCGCACTCTTTCTTTGCTCCAGGGAACCGGAGACGTTTTTTCTATTACAATGGTGTATACTGACAATCAAGGGTTTTTGAGGGCGGTCTGCTACCTTTTGCACCGGGCTTTCTTTTTGGAATGCCTGTTTTATGAAGTAATATGATGGAGCGCTTTGTCGAGCGTTGGATAGGTGAAGGTGTAGCCTTGTGCCAGTGCTTTCTGCGGTATTACTTTCTGCCCTTCGAGAATCAGAAGGCTCATTTCGCCAAGCAGGTTCCGGATGAAAAACGAAGGAACCGGTGCCCAGTGCGGACGGTTCAGTTTGTTCCCTAGTGTTTTCCCGAAATCTTTCATCCGTTCAGGGTTCGGTGCGGTGATATTGAGCGGGCCTTCCACGTTCTTATGGGTAAGTACCAAATGCAGCATCTGGATGACATCCTGAAGGTGTACCCACGAATACCACTGCCTGCCGGTTCCGACAGGTCCGCCGGCAAATAATTTATAAGGAAGCATCATAAGGGGGAGCGCCCCTTCTGAATCATCGAGTATCAGCCCGAATCGTGCAAAGACGGTACGCACCCCTTCCTCCTCGGCGCGGCCCGCTTCCTTTTCCCACTGCTGACAAACGTACTGAAGGAAATCTCTGCTCACCGGTGTGCTGTTTTCGGTGAATTCGGCCGTTGTTGATGTTCCGTACCAGCCGACTGCTGACGCATTGAGCAAAACGTCAGGTTTATGATCGAGCGCCCGGATGACTCGAAGGATCTCTCCTGTTGCTTCGAGCCGGCTCTGCAGGATGGCTTTTTTATTCTCCGCTGTCCAGCGTTTATTGATGGAAGTGCCGGCAAGGTTCACGATGGCATTCAGAACGGGAAGGTGATCCTCCGGCCGGGAGTCAGGATGGAGCCATTCGACGAATGTAATGAGATCTTTATTCTGTTTGCTGGTGCTGTTTCTTGTTAAAATATAAACATGATGTCCAAGTCCGGTCAGGTAACCGGTTAAAGCCGAACCAATAAAACCGGTTCCCCCGGTAATCGCAATATTCATATGACATGCCCCTTTCGATAGGTGCGGGTTGAAGTATCCTGTTCCTGGTCATTTATACCCTGATCAGACAGCAGATAATCACATCACCGTTTCAAATTCCAGTCTGGAAGCGAGGAAACGTTTATGAAAATCGCCAAACTGACAACACAACAAAAACGATCGGACCGTTTTAATGTCTTTTTGAAAGATGGAGAAAAAGAGGAATACGCGTTCAGCGTAGACGAACAAATTCTTGTAGAGTGGCAGCTTCAAAAAGGAATGACACTGTCCGAGAATGACATCGAAGCGATAAAGGCGGCTGATCAAAAGCGGAAATGCTGGAATGATGCGCTTCACTATTTAGCCAGCTCGATGCGTACGGAATATCAGGTAAGACAGTATCTGCACCAAAAAGAATATGAACCGGAAGCTGTGGAAAAAGCAATCAGCCGTCTGAAAGAATACCGCTTTCTGCAGGATGAAGAGTTTGCGATGGCTTTTGTCCGCACGAAAATGAATACATCGGATAAAGGCCCGGTGGTTATTAAAGAACAGCTTTATCAAAAAGGGGTGTCGGAGCACCTTGCCGATGAGGCGCTCCTGCAGTTCACGCCGGACATGCAGCTGGAAGCGGCGGATACCTTTCTTGAAAAAAAAGGGAAACCTAAAAAGAATGAGTCCGCCTCTGCAATGAAAATCAGGCTCATGAACGCGTTGATGAGAAAAGGTTTTTTCAGGGAGATCGCCCAGGAGGCCTGGAATAGAGCGGATCTGGAGCAGCCTGAGGAAGAACAGCGGGAAGCAGTATTCCAGCAGGGGGAGAAGGCACTCCGCAAATGGAAGGACAAATATGACGGCTATACGCTGGAAATGAAACTGAAGGAACACTTATACCGGAAAGGTTTTCCGCTTTCTGTCATTCAGGAATTTCTGGAGGACGTCAGAGAAAGGAGGCAGCATGATGAAGAAGAAGTACAGTCAGATGACCGAACAGGAATTATGGGACGAAATCCGTGAACTTCATGAGAAATCAAATAAAGCACAGCAGCTTGGGAATGCGAGTGATTTCGCCGTTCAGGAACAAAGACGTATTATGGCTGAAGCGTATTTGCTCAATCCCGATGATTTCATGGCCGGGCAGCGCTATGCCCTCAAACAGGAGGCGAATACTTTTTTTGTGAAATATTATAACGGAGTGTTCGCCTGGGGATTCAGAGAACGGTCGGACAAGCTCGAAGCGGTGCCGATTTCACTGTTGGATAAGGTGAAGCCAACATCGCTGTAGAAAGGATGATAATGATGGAACCTGTTTTTGAGAGATTGACCGACCAGCTGAGGTTGCTGAATCCGGAATTAAGTGCGGAGCAGGCAAGAAGCTGGGTCGAACATTTATGGGAAGACTTTGAAGCCACCCGCGCAAGGTCCGGCCGGGAGTACAAAGGACCGGAGGTTACCGAAACGATTGTAAAAAAGTGGCTGGAGCAGTACGGACCGCACCTGCATCGGTACGAACCAACCAACAGCAGGTTCAACCATTTATAGAGAATAAAAAAGGAGAAAAACTTATTGTTTTTCTCCCTGCTTTAATTTTTTTTCCAATGTTTCGTCGCTGTAGATCCAGCCGGTGTAGGACGTGTGAACGGATAAATCCTGATGCAGCCGGACGACGGCAACAAAAGGATACCAGCCTTTGCTTCGGTAACGAAGGTCGATGAATTTTACTTCCCAGCCGCTGCCGGACTCGTAGACAATCCAGCGGTATGTCGGTGAAAACGAGAGAAAGGCAGCCAGATTTTTGTCCTCGCGGGCTTTATTGATAACCATGTCATCAGGAATCGGCTCAAACGGATAGCTCTCCAGGTAGCGGAGCCTGGCGTTACGGACTTCTGTGACGTGAAGCCTGTCGGCCGTGCGGATAACCAGATGCCATTTGTACCAGTTAAATGTTGGTGAAATAAAAAAATGCGTCGCTCCGGGATGAAACTGCTGGGCCAGCTGCAACACCTTGTTTCTGGCGAGCATCCGCCAGATATAATAAAAAATCAGACCGGTGTAGAGCAGAATCATCGTCAGCCCGGGAGGAGCCCCGTACCGCCACAATATAAAGGCAAAGATATGGGCAAAAAAGATGAGTGGATCAAAAATATTGATGACGCCGAGCGCCATCCACCTTCTGTTAAAAGGAGAAAGCGCCTGTGTTCCGTACGCATTAAAAATGTCGACAAAAACGTGCAGAAATACCGCCAGAAACGTCCAAAGCCAAAGGTGCAGAAACGATACTTCCGGCGAAAAAGCGAATACGGTGCCTGCTACGGCAAGCGGCCAGAGCAGAACAGCCGGAATCGAATGGGTCGGACCTCTGTGATATCGTATGTAGACAGCGTTGTTTTTCAGCTTCAGTACGGTATCGAAATCCGGAGCCTGGGAGCCGATGATAACAGCTGCCATGACGGTCTGCATGGAAGCGGGAGTCTCGGAAACGACCGGATCGAGCGCAGCAAGTGCACCAATTCCGACCCCCATCACAACATGTGTAGCTGTATCCATTCGCGGTGTCCTCCTTCAATCACGTTGACTCCCTCCGCATCTTCCCGGCTGTATTAGTTATACCCGATTATAGAACGCATAAAAAGGGGAATAAAACCGTATGCAGAAAAAAATACATATATTTATAGAGTATAAAATCGCCGCCGGCAAAGAACAGCGGTACAGGCAGCTCATGGAGGAGACCGTCGAAGCATTGGCTGACTTCGGCGCGTCTGCTTTCCAGTGGTTTGAAGCCGTAGATCAGAACGGCTTGTATGTCGAAATGTTCGAACTCGAAAGCCTGTCTGTATATCATACCGTAAAAGAGGCTCGTCGTTCAAAGAATCATCCGGTATTTAAAAAATTGGACGAATGCCTGGAAGGCGGTCTGGATAACCTCCACTGCTGGGGGTTTGTCTCCAAAAACGATGAACTGGAAGAAAAGACAGGAGGAACGTGATATGCACACATACCCCGATGAAGACACCATTCATGAATTTCAGGACGCGCTGCTTTTGTGGTACAACCATCATAAACGGGAACTGCCCTGGCGGCAGGACCAGGATCCTTACAAAGTATGGGTCTCCGAAATTATGCTGCAGCAGACGAAAGTGGACACCGTTATCCCGTATTTTTATCATTTCATGAATGAATTTCCCACCCCGGAAGCTCTCGCGTATGCCGAAGAAGAAAAGGTGATGAAAGCATGGGAAGGTCTTGGTTATTATTCCAGAGTGCGTAACCTGCAGACCGCGGTGAAAGAAGTGGTGGAAGAATACGGAGGCAGGGTACCGGAAGACCGGGATGCTTTTTCGTCGCTGAAGGGGGTAGGGCCGTACACATCAGGGGCGGTGCTGAGCATCGCTTACGAAAAACCCGAACCTGCGGTGGATGGAAACGTGATGCGTGTGTTCTCAAGGATTTTCAATATTTCTGATGATATAGGGAAAGCAAAAACGAGGAAACGGTTTGAATCCCTTGTGGCTCCATTTCTGGAAGAGGTGAAGCCGTCTGAATTTAATCAGGCTGTCATGGAACTCGGGGCGCTCGTCTGTACGCCGAAATCTCCGGGGTGTCTCCTCTGTCCGGTGCAGAGTTTCTGTGAAGCGCGCCGGGCGGGTACGGCCGAAGACCTTCCGGTAAAAGCCAAAAAGAAGGCTCCGAAAGCAAAAGATATGGCTGCTGCGGTGGTGAAAAATGAACACGGACAGATTCTTATTCATCAACGCGGGGAGACGGGGCTCCTGGCCAGACTCTGGGAGTTTCCAAATACGGAAGTGCCCCGGGACGGAGAACGGATAGAAGCGTTGCACCAGTATCTTTCCGGCGAATACGGAGTTACGGCTCAAATCAAAGAACCGGTTCAGAAAGTGGAACATGTTTTTTCTCATTTAATATGGTACATCACCGTTTTTGAAGCCTGGACCACAGAAAGTAACGTGCAGGATCCGGACTGCCGGTGGGTAACCTGGGAGGAAATCCAGAACTATGCCTTTCCTGTTTCCCATCAAAAAATACTCGATGAACAAAAAGAAAAGGAGGCATCTTCATGGATTTAGGACTAAAAGGAAAACGTGTACTCATTACCGGCGGCTCAAAAGGAATAGGGAAAGGAATTGCTGCCCGGTTTCTGGCCGAGGAAGCAGAAGTTGCGATTGCAGCAAGATCAAAAGAAGGGCTGCAGCAGGCACAGGAAGAACTGGGAGGCATGCACCTGATTCAGGCGGACTTGAAAGAAGAAGCAGAGCGGGATCGGACGTACAATGAAGCGGTCGAAGCGCTTGGTTCCATAGACATTCTTATCAACAATGTCGGCGGGAGCAGCGGCGGCAGTATTGAAGAAACACCGCTCTCTTCCTTCGAAGAGGCCATCCAGCTGAATTATTTATCGGCGGTTCAGTTCAGTAAGGCTGTTCTTCCTGCCATGAAAGAGAAGGAGAGCGGCAGTATTATTAATATCTCTTCGATTTTCGGAAGGGAATCCGGCGGGAAGGCCACTTATAACAACGCAAAAGCCGCCATGATCAGCTTTACGAAAGCGCTCGCTGATGAAACGGCGCCTTTTGGAGTCCGGGTGAACTCGGTCGCTCCAGGAGCCATTCTTCATCCGAGCGGCAACTGGCAGAAACGTCTCGAAGAAAATCCGGAAAAAATCAATCAGTTTGTGAAGGAGCAGATTCCGGCCGGGCGCTTTGGAACCGTTGAGGAAATTGCCGATGTGACTGTCTTTATGGCCTCAGAACGCGCGTCATGGGTCACCGGCGCAAGCCTTAATGTCGACGGTGGACAGTCAAACATGAACATGTAGAAAAAATTTAATGGGGAGGCTTTCTCATATTCCGTTTGGGGTCGTCATTCAGAATATGGGCCTCCTCTATTTTTTGTTTCGTTTCCGGAGTGCCGAGTTCATAAATCTTCTCCAGCACATGATCCATGCCCCGCTGAAATTCGTGACGGTCGGTTTCTTCAATCGATTCGTCAAAATGGCGGAACGTAAACAGGTTGCGTGATTCCAGGTCGTGAGCCTGTGTTTCATTCAAAAGCACATCGAGGGACTTGAGTTCCTCCGGATCGGCCTCAATTTCATACTGAATCATATTGCTGTCCGGTATTTTCACGCGGCTGACATCATCCATACTGATTGGATTCAGGTTCACATAATACGTCTGTTTATCCAACGTTTTCTGCCTCCTGTTTCATAAGTGCCATTACTATCCCGCGGATGGACAGGTTTTATACATTACGCCAGTCCCTGACTCCGGAAAAATTCTTTTGTTTCCGGTGCGCCCAGCTCGTAAATTTTCTGATACAGCTCCTGCATTTCTGTTTTCATTTCGCGCTTGGCCTGATCGGCTTTCGTTTCATCATGTACACGTCCCATGATATCTGCACCGTTCAGCGCTTCATGCTGTACGTTGTTTATCATTTTTTCCAGTTCATGTTTTTCATCAGGTGTGGCGTGTATTTCATACTGAATCGTATTTTCGCTTGTTTTCATGTCGGTAATGCCCATCATAGGCTGTTCCAGTTCGACATAATACGTGAGACGTTCCATGGAAATTCTCCTTTCCTGTCCTGTTTAGAATATCTATACCCGGTGTGGTAAAAAATCACACTAGGGGAATTCCTCCATAGGATACCGGTATTTTTACATTATTTTTGTGGGATGGATGGAGTGTATACGTTATAATGATGTGGTGCCTGGAAAGGAGGAGACGATGGAACAAAAAACAGCTCTCGTCACCGGAAGTACCCGCGGCATCGGCAGAGAAACTGCTTTGAAGCTGGCCGCCAAAGGATATAATATTGTTATTAATTATGCACGAAGTAAGAGTGCGGCTCTTGAAACCGCAGAAGAAATTGAAACATACGGTGTGAAAGCACTAACGGTGAAAGCAAATGTAGGAAAACCGGAAAAGGTAAAGGAATTGTTCGCCGCCATTGACGAGCACTTCGGACGCTTGGATGTATTTGTAAATAATGCAGCCTCCGGTGTTCTGCGTCCGGCAATGGAACTGGAGGAAAGTCACTGGGACTGGACGATGGATATCAACAGCAAGGCGCTGCTATTCTGCGCTCAGGAAGCAGCGGTGTTGATGGAAAAGAATAACGGAGGAAAAATAGTCAGTCTCAGCTCTCTCGGCGCCCGGCGTTATTTAGAAAACTACACGGCGGTGGGTGTCTCCAAAGCGGCCGTGGAGGCGCTTACGAGGTATCTGGCAGTGGAACTTGCAGAAAAGGGAATTGTCGTGAATGCGGTTTCCGGCGGCGCGGTCGACACGGATGCTCTTACCCATTTTCCGAACAGGGAGGAGCTGATCCGGGAAGCAGAACAACGGACGCCGGCCGGAAGAATGGTGACAACCACGGATCTTGCCGACGGGGTGATGTTTCTCTTGTCGGATGAAGCGTCCATGATCCGGGGACAGACGATTGTCATTGATGGGGGCATTTCGCTTTTAACCTGATATTACCACCACCGGGATGGATAATTTGCCGGACGAGCGGGCAGATTAATCGATGTGGGGGTGATGAAGAATGGCTATGAACAACCAGCAGCAAAACAACGCTTCACAAACCGACGCAAAGAAAGTACGCCGTCAAAACGCGGCTTCTGCACAGAATCAAAGTCAGCAGACCGAATTTGCAAGTGAAACAGACGCACAGGAAGTCCGCAGACAGAACCAGCAGTCTGAGCAGAAGAAAAACCAGAATCAACAACAGCAGTAACGAACACAGTAAAAAAGACCTCTCTGGATTTTTTGATCCAGAGAGGTCTTTTTACATCGCATACGCATGTATCATTATTTTCGTTTACTGCGGAAGCATGGGGAATACATACTGTACGAGAAACCATAAAAATCCGAAAAATATAATGACGTAAGCGGCGTATTTAATAAAGGTCGCAGCAACACTTGAGTTGTCTTCCTTTTTTTCAATATGACGCTCTTCATACTCTTGATCAGGTGTTTTTCTTGGCATAGTGTCTCCCTCCTTATCCTTTCTTCTTTAAAAAGAAATTTCCCTTCCTGCATAGCACATAAACGTCAAATCGTATGAAGTAAAGGCAGTTGGAAAAGCTTCATCGGTTTTCTTCATAACCGGCTGGATGTATAATAAGTTGGCAGGAATATTTACGTATTTATGTTTTGCAGCAGGAAGGAGAAAGGCATGGATTTCCCGGAAACAGGCAGCGTAATTGAAATACAAAGTTATAAACATGACGGCACTCTTCACCGGATCTGGGAAGAAACCTTTATTCTTCAAGGGACATCCAAAGAAATCATCGGTGGAAATGACCGTATCCGCGTTCATGAAGCAAATGGGCGGGTGTGGCGGACGAGAGAGCCTGCCATCTGCTATTTTCACAGCGATAAATGGTTTAATACGATTGGAATGATCCGTTCCGACGGCATTCATTTTTACTGTAACGTCGGCACGCCGTTTGTGTGGGACGAAGAAGCATTAAAATATATTGACTATGATCTGGATATAAAGATATTCCCTGATATGACCTATCATGTTCTCGATGAAGATGAGTACGAGCTGCACAAAAGAAAAATGAACTACCCTCCGGAACTGGAGCGAAAGGTATCGGAAGGACTTGAAGAACTGCAAAGCTGGATTTACCAGCGTAAAGGACCATTTGAACCAGGTTTTGTGGAAAAATGGTACGAGCGGTTTCTCTTTTTTCGGTAGATTGAGGTGAACCATGGGCAGTATCCGCAGATATTTACAATTTGTAAAGCCTTATAACAAAATTATTGTGTTAACCGTTATTATTGGGGTGTTGAAGTTTGGAATTCCGCTTCTCACCCCTCTTATTCTTGCACATGTGATAGATGAAATCATACTGGCAGATAATATGGCTTCAGGAGAAAAACTATCGACTCTTTTCTGGATAACAGGCGGGGCCATCGTACTTTTTTTGGTCACCCGGCCGCCGGTGGAGTACTACCGCCAGTATTTTGCCCAGTGGACGGGAAATAAAGTTCTTTATGATATCAGGGATCAACTGTTCACTCATATTCAGAAATTAAGCCTGCGCTTTTATTCCAATCGAAAAGCAGGTGAAATTATTTCCCGGGTTATTAACGATGTGGAACAGACGAAGAATTTTGTCATTACAGGAATGATGAATATCTGGCTTGATATGGCCACCATTCTTATTGTTCTTTTTATTATGCTTACGATGAACGGCTGGCTGACGCTTGTTGCTGTGTCGATGTTCCCGCTTTATATTATCTCTATTAATTATTTCTATACGAGACTCCGTGACTTAACCGCCCGCCGTTCGCAGGCTCTTGCTGATGTGCAGGGACACCTTCATGAGCGGGTGCAGGGGATGAATGTTATCCGGAGTTTTGCGCTCGAAGATTATGAACAGGAACAGTTTGATCAACGCAACAGCAATTTTTTGGAGAAGGCGGTTGATCATACGAAGTGGAACGCCAAAACGTTTGCTGTCGTGAATACGATTACGGATATTGCACCCCTTTTGGTCATTATGGCAGCCGGTTATTTCGTGATTACATCAGGTCTTTCGGTTGGGGAAATGACAGCATTTGTTACCTATATGGAGCGGATGTATGCTCCGCTGCGGCGGCTGATTAATTCATCCACCACGCTTATTCAGTCCATTGCTTCGATGGACCGTGTGTTTGAATTTATAGATGAGAAATACGACATCGAAGACAGGAAGGATGCTGTCCCGCTCACACATGCCGGAGGAGACGTAGTATTTGAGAATGTATCCTTTCAGTATGAAGATGAAAGCGAGGAGGTCCTTCATTCGGTCGACATGAACGTGAAAGCGGGTGAAACCATAGCCCTTGTCGGGATGAGCGGCGGCGGAAAAAGTACGCTTGTCAGCTTAATTCCGCGTTTTTACGATGTCACAGCAGGACAAATCAAACTGGACGGAAGAGATATCCGGGACTATCAGGTTCAATCGCTCCGGGATAAAATCGGCATGGTACTTCAGGATAATATTTTATTCAGCGGCTCGGTGAAGATGAATATCCGCATGGGGAATCCGGATGCAACCGATGAAGAAGTGACAGCAGCAGCCAGAGCTGCCAATGCTCATGACTTTATCCAGAATCTTACGGAAGGCTATGACACGCCGGTAGGTGAAAGAGGAGTCAAACTTTCCGGGGGTCAAAAGCAGCGCATCGCGATTGCAAGGGTGTTTGTGAAAAACCCGCCGATGCTGATATTTGATGAAGCAACGTCTGCGCTCGACCTTGAAAGCGAGCATTTGATCCAGGAAGCGATGGAGGCGCTCGCCCGGGACCGGACGACATTTATCGTAGCGCACCGATTATCCACAATCACCCACGCCGACCGCATCATTGTGATGGAAAACGGGGAAGTGGTAGAAGACGGTCCGCATGAAGAGCTGATGAAACAAAACGGTTCCTACAGGAGACTGTATGATGTGCAGGATGTATAGAAAGAGTCTGCGAGAAAACCTTTAAAAGAAACGAAAAATGCCGGACGATTCTTTTGAATCGTCCGGCATTTTTCATTGAACCAATCTACGCTGCGTTCACCGGGAAAAGGAAAAAAGGAACGGGCCGACACAGCCAAGAGCCCGCCCCGCTGCCTGAAAAGAGAAAGGAATCGTTCATAAGCCGGTGCGCCCTCCAACGTCATGATCCGGTGGAAATACGTCACGGGCCTCCCGCTTCCTGCGGGATACCCGTGACTCGTGCTTTCCTGTGCTTATTTTATTTTTGTCCCAGACTCTTTTTAGTCCTGTTCGATATAGACCGTGTTGTCATCCTGATGGTAGCTGAAGAAACTTTCCACGAGCCGGTCCAGATGTTCAAGGTGGTCCTGGTATTCCATAATATGAGCAACAACCGGAAGAACATGGAACCACTCTTCCTTCAGGTGTATTTCTTCATCATAAATTCTCATAAATTGTTCGGCCAGCTGCGTTTTTCCGGTCATCACTTCTTCTTCCATGTCTCCGGGGAGCTGGGTGTTTACTTTTCCGACGTAACGAAGAAGAATCCGGTCGTGATAGTCCATCAGATGATCGAGCTGGGATTTGATTTGTTTCTGCATATCCTCAGGAAGGTGGTACAGTTCATTTTCGTGCCGGTGGATTGATTTAAGAATGGTGAAGATATGCTGCAGTGCGGTGATCATCTGTTTGAACAGGACAACTTTCCGCGCCTTTACGAGCTTATGGTTTCTTAAATAACTTCTCTCTTCTTTGAAGAAAAGATACAAGTTACTTATTTCTACAATAGATTCATTAATTCTGGGTATATCGTGTTTCAAACTCTGCTGATTCGTTTCATGACGAAGTATAAGGCGGGTCCAGCGGATGACCTCATCTGTCAGGTCCGTCATTTTATAGTAAAGCTTGGTTTCGTATTTTGGTGGAAAAAACAAAATATTAACGAGAAAGGCTGCCAGCACCCCGAGCATAACGAGGGAAAACCGTTCCAGCGCAAATATAAGAAAACTGTCGCCGGGACGGCCCATAATAATAATGATTGTAACAAGTGCAAGCGAAATGGCGGAGCTTTCCAGCTTCAGTTTCAGAATAATACTGATGGCAAGCATCACCGCCGCTCCGATTACAAAAGGTTCATGGCCGAATGCCAGTGTGAATACAATGGCGATGGCGGCGCCGAGAACATTGGCCTGTACCTGTTCCAGAATGCTTTGATAAGACCGGTAGATGGAAGGCTGAATAGCGAACGTTGCTGATATGGCTGCAAAGAAAGCCGGTTCCAGTCCGATCCAGGAAGCAGCGTAGATGGCAGCGATGATGGCAAGCCCGGTTTTGAAAATTCGTGCCCCTAATCTCATGAGACGTTCCAAGTCCTTTCTTTCCACATGGTGGCCGGCATTTAGTTCTGCGGTGGTTCTTCTTCCCGGCGTGTCTTCTCAAAAATCTTTTTTGCCTGCTCGGCAGACTGACGGTCAATGAAATAGGCAATGGCCGCTTTGCACAGGGACCATGTTGCAGCTGAAGCGATGGTTCCGGAAATGACATGACCGGCTCCAGGAAAAACGACTTTACTAAGCGACCGAGCCGCCTGACGAAAGGCATAAGCCGCCCCTATGTTAATACCGAGGGCGCCGAGAAATTCGAGAATGCTTTTGCGGTTGAGGTCGCGTCCTGAAATGTAGGCGATGCTTGTAATCATCGAGATCTGCACTCCGGTGATGACGGGCATGTCTGCAATAGGCACAGGCTGTGCTCCAAAACCTCCGTTGATAAGAGAAGCGCTTTTACCAATCGAACGGGCGATACTGCGCTGGATTTCGGCAGCCTGGGTAATTTTTGCCCATTGCAGCCAGGTGCTGCCCGGCAGGTGATCCAAAAGGTAATGGAGAGTTTCTTCCATATTCCAGCGCCGGTCGTATACGATCTCTCCATCTTTAAAGGCCAGGTACGCACAAACCGGAAACACCTGAATAACGCCTTCTATCTGATCTTTGAGTTTGTCCTCAAGATGAGAGGCTGCGTGATCGATGTTGTTTCTTTTTTCTACTTCATAAGGGGGTTCTGTATCATGCACAGGATCGAGTTCATCCACCTGCGTGACAATACCGATAACAGGAGGGACATACTGGTGAACATCTTCAACATACGCACGAAGTTCCTGAAGCTGGTCGATGTCCTCCTGAATCCGGGCATCGACTTCTTTGGCTTTTACAAGAAACAAAAATACATCGGGACTTTTTTCGCGCAGGGAGCGCTTGGTTTCTTCCAGAGAATCAGCTTCATCAGCTTCTTCTTCTGGATGAGAGCCTTCCCCGATGCCTCTGGTGTCGAGAATATCCATGGCACCTGACGCTGCATTGTCTTTATGAAAAGAATGCCACACCCCGCGTCCTGTCTGCGCCTTAACGGAACCGGTTTTGGCAGCTGGTTCCTGAAAAACAGCATTAATAAATGTGGATTTGCCCGCCCCGCGGCGGCCGACGATGGCAAAACGAGGGGAGCGGTAATCGAGAAATATGTCTTCGAGTCTTTCGATTTCCCCTTCAATCTGCTTTTTGACGGGCCCGGGCACTTTGGGAAGAAGTTTGTTCCGCATCAAACGAACCGGTTCCTGAAGCCATTGTTTGGTTTCTTCGTTCTGCATGTCATGTCCCTCCTTTGTTATCCATCCTGTATTCCCATTCACCGGGTAATGTAATCACTTACTGTCTGTTTTTCCCGATTTGGTCGAAAGCATGGCGCGCAGCTTCGATTGTTTGATCAATGTCTGCTTCGGTATGGGCTGTCGTCAAAAACCATGCTTCGTATTTGGACGGAGCCAGATGGATTCCCTGATCCAGCATAAGGTGGAAAAAGTCCTGAAATAATGCGCCGTCGCTTTCATCGGCACCATCATAATCCGTCACTTTCCGGTCGGTGAAATAAAGGGTCAATGCACCGCAGCGCCGGTTGATAACTGCCGGAATGGAGTGGTCATGGATGACTTGATGCAGTCCGTCTTCCAGCCGTTTTCCGAGGTGATCCAGATTCTCATACACACCCTCCTGCCCAAGTACTTCAAGGCACGCAATGCCGGCACTTATGGAAACAGGGTTTCCAGACATCGTACCGGCCTGATAGGCAGGACCGAGGGGAGCAACGTTTTCCATAATATCCACCCTTCCGCCGTAAGCGCCGATTGGAAGTCCGCCTCCAATCACTTTACCCATAGCAGTCATGTCCGGCTTTACACCATAAAGATCCTGGGCTCCGCCATATGTAAAACGAAAAGCGGTGATGACTTCATCATAAATAACAAGAGAACCGGCCTGATGAGCAGCTTCGTTCACCTGCTCCAGAAACCCTTCCGCGGGTTCAACGATACCAAAATTACCGACAATTGGTTCTACAAGTACAGCCGCGATATCATCCCCCCATTTGTCGAGAACGTCCTGCAGCGCCTGGGTGTTATTAAATGGAACGGTAATCACTTCTTCAGCAGTGCTTTCTGTCACGCCCGCAGAGTCTGGTGAGCCGAGAGTGGCAGGTCCGGACCCTGCTGCGACGAGCACAAGGTCGGAGTGGCCGTGGTAACACCCGGAGAACTTTACTATCTTTGTACGACCGGTATAAGCCCGCGCCACCCGGATCGTTGTCATGACCGCTTCCGTACCTGAGTTCACGAAACGAACTTTTTCTAAAGAAGGGATGGCTTCTTTCAGCATACGCGCAAACCTGTTTTCCAGGACGGTCGGTGTGCCGTACAGAACACCGTTTTCCGCCGCACGCGTCACCGCCTGTGTAATATGAGGATGGGCATGTCCGGTGATAATAGGTCCGTAAGCGCCAAGGTAATCGATATAGGTGCCGCCGTCTACGTCATACAGGTACGCTCCGTTCCCTTTTTCCATGAAAACCGGCGCACCGCCGCCGACGCCTTTGAAGGAGCGGGAGGGACTGTTCACCCCGCCGACAATATGTTCACATGCTTCATTATACAAGTGCTGGGATTGTTTTCTGTCCATTATTGTTCCTCCTTATATGAAAACTTTCAACACATATTGTATCATGAAGAAGAGAGGACCAATAACAGCCCTCTGGAATTACACGAAAGGATGATGAACGTGTCAGATATGATAGGAAAGAAAGCGCCTGAATTCGTACTGCCCGTAAGCAGCGGGGGAAGCATCAGTCTGGCTGATTATGAAGGAAAAAACGTCGTCCTTTATTTTTACCCGAAAGACATGACCCCGGGGTGCACAACTCAGGCTTGTGATTTCAGGGACTGGTCAGCGGATTTTGAGGAAGAAAATACGAAGATACTCGGTGTCAGCCCGGATTCGCTGGATTCACATCAGAAATTTATAGATAAAAATAAACTCCCATTTCCACTACTGGCCGATGAAAACAAGGAATTGGCTGATGCTTTTGGAGTTCACCAGCTCAAAGAGAATATCGGAAGGGAATACATGGGGATTGTCCGTTCCACATTCATCATTGATGAAACAGGAACCATTGTTCAGGAATGGAAGAACGTGAAAGTGAAAAATCACGTGCAGGACACGCTGCAATATATAAAAGACAATCTAAAAATCTCCTGAAGGGAAGCGTCATTCTTTCTTGCTTCTGTGTGTTACAGAAAAAACGGACGTGATATAATAAAGTATTAGAAATCATGGCCGGGGGGATTGAATATGAAGCTGATGATCTGTATCGTGAACAATTATTATACATCCCATATTGAAAAACAAATGAACCAAAAAGGGTACCGGATGACAGAGCTTTCAAGCAGCGGAGGTTTTATCAAAAAAGGAAGTACGACCTTTCTTTTTGGTGTGGAAGAAGAAAATCTCGAAGACTTGAAATTGCACCTGGAAGAAGCCTGCACCTCTCTTGAATCGAAAAAAGGCAGACAGTCGGAAGCCCCCCGCCGGTTTACGTATTTTGTTCTTTCTGCAGAGAACGCAGCCTTTTTCGGTAATCCAGGGAAAAACTCCTGAGAGATACCTTCATTGACAATATTTCCGTGTTTACTATAGAATTATTTATAAGAATTATAATGTAATAATTGGTGAATGGAGAAAGAGAGGTGCATGACGATGGCGAACGAACATCTTCAGGAAGCGGTTAATACGCTTAAAAATACGAAGGTTCGCATGACTCCGCAGCGTCATGCCATTTTGGAATATTTGTATGAAACAATGAATCATCCAACTGCTGATGACATTTATAAAGCACTTGAAAGCAAATTCCCAAACATGAGCGTTGCTACGGTATACAACAACCTCCGCGTATTCAAAAACGTCGGTATTGTAAAAGAACTGACGTATGGAGACTCATCGAGCCGATTTGACTGTGTAACAACCGACCATTACCACATCATCTGCTCCGACTGCGGAAAAATAGTGGATTTTCATTATCCCGGGCTGGATGAAGTGGAAACCCTGGCTGAGCAGGTTACCGGATTTCAGGTGCATGATCACCGGATGGAGATATACGGAAGCTGCCGGGACTGCAATGCTGTTGCTCATTAAAAGGAAAAAAGGCTCTTTAGGAGGATGACCTCGTAAAGAGCCTTTTTTTCTCCGGAGTCAGGATTTATGCCGGGAAGATCCGCGGTTGTAGGATGAATCAAGTTCTTTTCCTTCCAACTCGGGATCGAGTGTTAAAGGTTCATCACAATACATACACGCATCGACTCTTCCCAGTACCTTGGTTACTTTTCCGCACCCGGGGCATTCCACCTTCACGGTGTTCGTGGAAATCATACCGATCCAGAAATAAATCCCGCTGCTTGATATGACAAAAACAAAACCAATAATCATGCTTATTGTCATAATCAAGGGGGAGGAATCAAAAAAGATTCCGATATACATAACCAGGATCCCTATAAAGACAAGGGAAAGGGCAAATGTCCTGATTCGATTAATCTTGTTCATTCCTTTTGATGCCATACAATACCTCCTGTGGTGAAAGTATATCATAAAGTGCGGCTTTCATCAGCGGTCGTTCCTTTCGATTTACAAGAGGGGAACGTCACAAAGAATTGCAGGGAAAGAAAATGGTTAATTGCTGCACAGCAGGGATGAAATCAATAAGGTGAACCATTTTATAAAAAATTTCAATGAAGTGTTGACTCACTACGGGTACGGTGATAAAGTAGTTACTGTCGCTGTTGAGGGAACAACAGACGGCGGCTGAAATTCTTCAAAAAAGTTATTGACTAACCACTTGGAGAAATGATAAATTATAAAAGTCGCTGATTAAGCGGCGCTGATATCTGCCCTTTGAAAATTGAATGAAAGTCAAGCGTCTGTCAATTCAAATGATCTTTTGGATCATTACAGATAA